>CAVVVB010000017.1:0-177901 GCA_963751585.1 uncultured Chloroflexia bacterium
CCTGGCCCGCTAGTGCGGTTCCACCCATGCCTAGAAGTAGCCCCAGGATGCCCCCGGTGAAGCTCAACGCCGCCGCTTCGATGAGGAACTGGATTAGAATGTCCCGCCTCTTGGCGCCGATAGCTTTGCGTATGCCGATTTCCCGGGTGCGTTCCGTTACCGATACCAGCATGATGTTCATAATGCCTATGCTGCCCACCACCAGCGAGATGGCAGCAATGGCGCTCATAATCATTGAGAACGTACCCAGCGTCTGCTCGAGGCTATTAATAATCTCGCGCATGTCTCTGATCTGGAAATCATCGGTGGCTCCGGGCATGATATAATGTTGGGCTCTCATTATGGTGGTCATTTCGGCAATAGCGGTATCCACCTGGTCTGGACTGGCCGCTAATATTGCAATTTGGCTAACATCGTGACCGCCCACCAGCGTTGATTGCATGGTTGAAATGGGCATCAGCAGATAACTGTCGCCGCCAAAGCCACCCAACTTGGCGATAGTTCCCACCACTTGAAACTTCTGGCCACTGACACGGACGCTATTCCCCACAGGTGGCCGGGTGCCGAACAGGTCCTGGGCGGTCTGCCAGCCCAGCACCACCACCGAGCTTCTTGACTGGACATCCTGGTCGGTTATGAACCTCCCCGCGTCCTGTGTGTAGTTTCTTATCTGGGTAATAATGGGTTCGATACCCATAGCCTGGTAGGGGCCGTTGTAATTTCCGTAGGATACAGTAACCCCTTTGCTGAGAGTAGGTGAGACCACTTTTATTGCCGGGGCTGCCGTCTTGTCCGATAGCGCGGCGACATCTTCCATGGTAAGCGGGCGAACTATGGTGGCGGCAGGATTACTGCTTATATAGAGAGCGCTGGCCCCCATGTTCTCAAAATTTTGCTCCATACTAGCTTGATAGCCTTGCCCCAGCGCCACCAGTGTTACTACAGCGAAGACGCCGATCACAATGCCCAGCATGGTGAGTGCCGACCGCATCTTGTTGGCAAATATTGACTGCCAGGCCGTCTTGATGCACTCCCAGATGTTCATCGCTTCTTTTCCTCTATGATCTTTCCGTCCCGGAGATAGATGGTCCTCTGAGTATATGTTGCTATATCCTCTTCATGGGTAACCACGACTATGGTGATGCCTCTCTTAGCTTGCTCCTGCAAAAGAGACATGATCACGTGGCTCGAGGCGGTGTCGAGATTACCGGTGGGCTCGTCGGCGAGTATCACCAGCGGGTTATTGATCAGAGCCCGGGCGATGGCCACCCTCTGTTGTTCACCGCCGGACATCTCGTTCGGATGGTGATAGGCCCTGTTGGCTATACCAACCGATTCCAGTGCCTCGAGGGCTCGCTGTCGCCGGTTATGACCATTACTATAAATCAGAGGCAATTCCACGTTAGCTACGGCTGTCGTTTTCGGCAGGAGGTTGTAGGACTGGAAAACGAAGCCCAGTTTCTTGTTTCTTATCATCGCCAGGTCGTTGTCCTTGAGGCTGGATATATCCTGCTCCTCCAGGCGGTAGCTTCCGCTGGTGGGCGTGTCCAGGCAACCCAGTATGTTCATCATGGTGGACTTGCCCGAACCTGACGGCCCCATAATGGAAACTATCTCACCTTTCTCGCAGCGCAATGAGACGTCATTTAAGGCAGCGACCTGCACCTCGCCTAATTCGTATGTCTTGGTTAAATTATCTAATTCAATCATGTTCTAATGCTGGGTCCACCTGCCCGATGGGTGGCATTCCCTCATGTGATGTGGACCGCTTATTGGGAATTCCACAAATCTTGAAGCATCTAACCTTGTATTATGCATGGAAACTTTTAAGAAACTGTTAAGAAAAAGAGTTAAATCACCCGGTTTTCGGTACGCGACTGGAGCCCCTACCGGTTAAGTCAGCTAGTTTGCTCAGGTTAGTCATTGTAAACGAAGAAGGTTTACGCTAAATCGGGATTGAGCCAAAGCCTCCAGATTTGGATCGCTTTACTTTCTGGCTAAATGTACCATGACAAACACGCATTTTCTGGGATAGTTGGATGTTGAGTATGCATGGTGCACGATTAGGCCGCCATTTCTTGAAGTTTTGGAAACTGCGTCTTTGGGCGCCCCGGTGTTGTTCCTCCAAGATCACCCGCACGACGTCCAGATACAACCTATCACTTTAGCTCGACTCCATACCGAGGTTCGATTTCTTTCCGAAAAGCATCGAGTTCTTGCCGCAGTACCAGCATTCTCACCCAGTATCTTGTTGCTTTTACCCATTGTCATTACGCCCTCTATCTATTTCCGTCTCTTAGCTGTGCGTCTTTAGCCTCGCCCAAATATATTTTTTGCGGACTAATAATATCTACGACGAGCCGCATTTCGCATGATTACGGCCACGATGATTATAAGTATTATGACACCGACGACGAGGGCGACAATAAGTAGGTTACCATTGCCTGTCGAGCCCGTCTGCCCTGTCGCCGACGTGCTCCGGTTGCCCGGCCCTGTCGAGCCCGTCTGCCTTGTCGCCGACGTGCTCCGGTTGCCCAGGCCTGTCGAGCCTGTCTGCCCCGTCGTAGACGTGCTTATTGAGAAGCCGGCTGGTGCTGCTGCCTGACCAGTACCGATACTACCCAAAATAGCGAAGATGGTGAAATGGCTCACTTGTGTCGAAACGGTTTGGTTCTGTGTATCTACTGTGGATGGCAAATCGGACCACGCGGTTCCGTTCCAGAAGGCGATTTGCAGGTTTGATTCGGTGACACCCTCGGGCAGGCTTGCCGCATCATATTTCAAGGTTAAAGATATGTCCGGGCTGAAGGTGCTGCCATTTGGGCTGAAATCGTAGGCGCTGACCAGTTTGGCATCTGAAGGTGGTGCCGGCGGCGATGTCTCGGCGGTTACGGTGAGAGATTGGCCCTGAATGTTGGTGATGGTATGGGCTGCGAAATTAAACTGAACTTTTCCATCGTCGCTGGTGACTAGGGCTGGGCTTACCAGCATCCCTCCGCTGCCTACCTGAATCGACTTTGCTGTCCCTAATATATTTAACGGTATGGTGACTGTGCTTGAGGATGACACCGATGAAGATGATGGAAACGATGGAAACGCAGGCGGTGATGACACCGCTGAAGATGCAGGCGCCGCATTTGTCTGAATTGATAGGCTTTGCGTTGCGACATGAGATGCGCTGTCGTTAACTTGCACCGTGAAGCTGGCGGTTTCAGTGGCGGTCGGTGTCCCTGAGATGACGCCGCTGCCGGTGTTGAGCGTCAGGCCAGCCGGCAGGCTGCCGGACGAGATCGACCAAGTGTAAGGCACGGTGCCACCACTGGCCTGCAGAGTTGCCGAATAAGCGCTGTCGACTGTCCCGCCGGGGAGCGACGCAGTGACGGTGCTGAGGATTGTTGAGCCACTAGTGGTACCTGGTGGCGGGGCGCCGGTAACAGTCAAGTCCAGCCTGGTTGTCGAGCCAGAGAAGAAGATAGCAGTTTGCCCAACCATTACCCCATCGACAGAAAAATTTATGGTAGAGCCCTGGCTGGATGGTACGTAAAATACTGAACTCACCCCATATGTGCCCTGCGCATCTGTGGTGGTTGACGCCACCGATGCACCGCCGACTTGGGCCGATACGGTATATCCAGCCCCTACCATGCCACCGTTGTTGGTAACCGTGCCATAAAATTGCTGTGGTACCCCCGGTGGTGTATCGGCCAGAGCCGCCTGAGCCAGGCCCAGCGCCATAATCAGGACCAATACCAGAAAGATAAAAGTCGAAGCAATTACTCTTTTCCTGTTATGCTTGTAAGTGTTCATTTCCATATCCTTAATCTATTCCTAATATTTTAACGATTAAATGACAACTTAAAACACAAAAACCTTTTACTTTATTCTTGTTATTGTGCTTCACTGGTTCTGGTACCCTATCCACCTGTCTCTCCCTAGGTTGCTAATTGAGGTAGCAATTTCAATTATAATGAACCAACGAGAACCCATAAAAAGAACCTCGCACTGTCATTCGTCAGAATTCTCCTGTTTCAATATAAAAGAACCTTGTTTTCCCTGAAGTTCTTCTACATCGTCTTTTCTTAACGCAACTCCTGGACTCAGTTTAACACTTCTATATGAACTGGTCATGAATAGAACGTGAACGCAAGATTAATAGTAGTATTCCATTTTCCGATCGTTCTCAGAACCCTTGCGCAACCCTATGCAACGGCTGCAGAAGGGCTTGATAGGGCTCTGAAGGGGTGCTAGACCAGTTTCGTGGCTATCATGTCCTGAATGTGGAAAGGAGTTCGCCAGAACGAGTGGTTTGGCAGGCCATCTGTTCGGCATCCACGGCCGCAGAGCAGGCATCAGAGCGGATGTGCCATGGCCAAGGAAGCTGCTGAGAAAGCCCTGGTAATGAGTCAACTCTTCACTGAAAAACTGGATCACTTTCTGGAGGATTACGACCTGAGATTGAAGAAGGTCGAGGAGCAGGTTGGTTTGCTCGGCATAGCTAGGCACAAAATAGATTGGCATCGTCCAAAATAGGTGTTAAGCCTGACAAGCCGTCTGGGGATCGGCCAAGACGGGTTGTGACAAGGTGGAGGCTCTACCGGGTCAAAAAGCCAGAGGCTCATAAATTACAGACACGACCACGTCGCGTAATTGTCGAAACTCCAACCTACCCGGGTTCTTATCTAAAAAATAGCCATCTTCTCATTCTGTGCAATATTCGTCTGGAAAGTCAGCTGCCCCGCGCTACAAAGACCTCCCCTGGCCTGCCAGATTGTGTTAACTCAAACGGCAACCACGTTTGATTCCAGCGCACAGACTGAGTAGCCGATGCCGGCATCTTATACTGGCAGACCACGTAGTACTGACCGTCGGGTCTGTTCACGTCGGGCCGCCATGTTATCCGCTCACCTATCATCAAACCGGTCTCGCGGCGACCCTCCAGCAATTTCTTGACGCCGTCGAGAAAGGCAACCTCGAGTTCGACAGCAGGATCTTTTCCTTCGTTTGATACCACAAAATGCGAAAAGTAGGTTAAATAGTCTGGTTGCCTTGAGCCTGGATCACCCGATCTGTAGACCGCCTTGACCGTAACTATCGTCGCGCTACCTTCCTGCTTTTCCGGCAGCTTAAGAGTCTTGTCGCTTTTGCTCTCGTCCAGGAGATTGACTGCATCTCTCAATCGCTTATCGGTAACCGCGAGGTACACCTGCGTCGTGGATAAATTCTCATGGCCCAGCAGCTGCTGTACAGACCTGATATCAACGCTGCGCTCCAGCAAATCGGTGGCAAACTTGTGCCGCAACGCATGGGCGTGGAGATCATCAAGTCCGGCTTTCCTGGCGAATTTCTTTACCTTCATCGTGATGGTAGGACCCTTCAGGTTAAATACCTTATCGCTAGGCTTTTTATCTTTAACATAGTTGCTTAATCTCATTGCCAGCTTCGTAGATAGCGGAATTGCCCTATCCTTCTCATATTTGCCCCTCCGCACGACGAGGAAATCAGCGCGGATATCCCTGACCTCAAGATTGGCCAGCTCACCGCGACGCATGCCGCTTTTAAGCGCCAGTTCCACGAGAGGCCTGTCCCTGATAATGCACCCTTTATGAGTCGCCTTGCTTTCGATGGCCAAAAACAGCTTATCGATCTCACTGTCCTCGGTATACGGCGGCAGCGACTTAGGTATCCTCAGTTTCAAATCGTTGATCGGCTCTCCGTACCACTCCATGGACACCCCGTACCATCTGGGCATAACGGTACAGAGTGCGCGGCTTCTTATCGACATACCGGGAGAGAAATGACTTGGCCAACTCTGCAGACGGAGGATAGTCGCCCAGATGGTCTCTGAACCGGGCTAGAATCTTCCTGGTATCAGTGAGATTCTTGGCATTGCGCAACCGTAAAATGAGGCCTTTGTCATAGAGCTGAAAGAGCTCGTCGTTACTCATCTGCCTCAGCATCAGCCGCCTCCGACCGTCGGGACCTAAGAGTAATTCTATCAGCTCAACAAGGTAGGGATCAACTTTATGTAAACTGATTACATGGTGGGCCTAAGCGTACAATACACAGAACTTTCTGTCTACCGTTTAGCCTGAGGTAATTTTCATTTCATTACACTTTTCAGGCAATCGTGTACCGCGGCGGCTATCCTCAAGACCGAGTCACTATCTCTTCTATCTCTTCCCGTTTTCAGCCCAGATACTAGAGGTGGACGTAGCACCCACCGGCAGCCCGGCAGTCAGCCATTCAATGCTTAACCTCTGCCTTGTTTGCATAAGCCTGGCACTGATCTCCGCATCAAGATTAGTCATGATTTTGTATCCGATGGCAGGGTTCATATCCATCATGCCCAGTAAATCATGGCCTTCCACACGGATTTCCTCGCCAGGTTCCACACACACGGCCGAAGCAGTATAGGTATAAGGCGCAACCAAGGCAGACCATCCAAACAGTTCTCCCGGCTCGACCCGGTGAACAGCCACACTTGTATTCCACGGTTCCCGAAGCCAGATGGTGATGTCTACCTTGCCACTACGGCAAAGATGCAGGTCTCTAGCCCTCGTCCCTTCCACGAAGGGTTGATCGCCTTCCTGCATGGTGTGCACACGGCAAAGCCCTGCTATCTTCGACAGCTCGCTATCGCCTAACCCTTTAAAGAACTCAAAGCCTTTCAGTACCTCTATGGTGACCATATTGCCCCCTTTCTCAATCTCGAATCTTGTCTGCAGCCGGCTGCTGTCAGAGCACCGCGCTTGCGGTGCTCTGACACATAGACCGGCTCACTTTTAGTCCGAAGCCTTCTATTACCTACCGGCGAGTCAATGGCCAGTCTGATTACGGTGCTTTTGCAGGAATTCTGAAGAGGACCAGCCCGGTTAGACCCAAAGCCACTCCTGTGACTATCATGAAGGCACCTGCCGCCAGGACGACCTGAACTAGACCGAAGGCAGTAACAGCCGTATATAGATAGTTCTCGAGATTCATTACCTGCGCGTAGGTCAGATCCTTGGGGTTGGTTGGGTCGAACTTGCCGTTGCCCAGCAGCTCTTGGTACGACGGGGCTATGCCTCGTCGATGCTCGGCGATGGTATCAGCGGCCTTTTGCGCGTCGGCAGCATTTTGAATGTGCGAAAGCTGGTTCGGATTGTTCGGGTCAACGGCCAGAGTGACCTTCTCAACGTTCATCCTTACTACGATCAGATTGTTCTTGCTCACCCCCTCGAAAATAAACACTGCACCAATAACAATAGCCACCAGACCCAGTATAGATATCACCAATGATATTATTCGATTCGTGCGTGCCAAATTTCTTTACCTCCTTTCACCATTGCGCTATTCTTGCTAGATCTTGCCAGACTTCGACTTAACTGGTGGATGAATATTGCGTTGCACTGTATTCTTGTCCTTTTCACCTCCTTACTCCATATGATTGATGCAGGTAGATATTCTTCATGGCTAACCCGCTAGGCTACTTGAACTTTCGACACCTCTAAAATCAAGTCGCGAAGCTGTATCCAGATAACATCGAATCGTAGACTTCGCAGCGACGGCATAGTTTTATCTTTTCTTCCCAATTCTCATATACCTCACCCTCACAAGAGGTCCCGGTAATAAACCAGCAAAAATACCCGGCTCTGAATTCCCAGGCAGCGCATCTGTCTCTACGCTCAACGGGGCAGTTACGTATCTCCCAACACGGGCGAGTCTTCTCATCTATGGACCTCTTACAGGACACAAGAAATAGCAATTGCCGCTCAGCATTTGCCGGCACCTTCCTCCACCCTTGCTCAAAGCTCTGTATAGCTTTGGGAGAAACACAGAGTAATCGCGCCAACTGGTTTTGGGTCTTGCCTAAATAATGTCTGATCTTCGCGAATTCCTCGCTGTCCATTGCGCGCCTTACTCAGTCACCTCAAAAACTGCATATAGTACCACAGTGTGGTACTATATGTCAACCACCCCATAATAAGATTCAAACAACAAAGTAGATAAATGTCTGGACAGATTGTAGGACGCGATCGAGACCGGAAGATTAAGACACAGACATAGTACCACGTATAAAACAACTCAGGGAACGACGAGATAACCTGCAAAATAGGAGATGGGAACTTGAGTGGCAGTTAAAGGACCGGAAAGTCGAGCTTACCGATCTACAAATCGTAAAGCGCTACGTCGATGATCTTAGAAGTTTACTAAGCGACGGTTCGATCATGGAAAGAAAGTCGTTTATCAAGAGCTTTGTCAGAGAGGTTAAGATCACAGGGAGCGAGGCATGCTTGACCTACACAATTCCAATTTCAAAGGGGGCACGATGCAGGAACAGATTGCGGTTCTGCCTATTGTACAACATGGTGGGCGGTACTGGACTTGAACCGGTGACCTCTGCGATGTCAACGCAGCGCTCTAACCACTGAGCTAACCGCCCTTGATTGAGGCATTTTATCAGTGCCCTTCACAGCCAGTCAAGCTTGCCTCACCTTGAACAAAGAGGTCAACTCCTCTATACTTTCAAAGGCTAGAGGCATAGCGTATCTGGAAATTGCAACTACTGGAGGAATATCATGGCGAAAAAGGAAGATGACGCCAAAGAATACGTACTCAAAAGAACAAGGGATCAGAACATTAAGTTCATACGACTGTGGTTTACGGACATCCTGGGATTTCTGAAGAGTTTTTCCATCACGGTTGAACAACTTGAAGAGGCGCTAACCGATGGCATGGGCTTCGATGGCTCTTCTATACAGGGTTTTGCCCGCATTGACGAGAGCGATATGATTGCCCTACCCGACCCAAACACTTACCAGCTCATACCCTGGCGCCCCAAAGAACAAGGTGTGGCCAGAATGTTCTGTGACGTCTATTGGCCCGGTGGACAACCATTTGATGGCGATCCCAGATTTATACTGAAAAAGAATCTGAAACGTGCTGCCGATCTCGGGTACACTTTCTACGTGGGACCGGAGTTAGAATATTTCTACTTCAAGAATTCTGAGTGCACGGAGTTCTTAGACATGGGCGGCTATTTTGACCTTACGCCCCCAGACGCCGCCACGGACATGAGGAGAGAAACCATTCTCTTTCTCGAAGACATGGGCATCGATGTTGAATATAGCCACCACGAAGTGGCCCCCAGCCAACATGAAATAGACCTACGTTATACCGATGCGCTCACCATGGCTGACAGTGTCATGACCTACAGACTGGTGGTGAAACAGGTAGCACAGCGACAGGGGGTATATGCCACCTTCATGCCCAAACCGGTATTAGGCGTGAACGGCAGCGGCATGCACGTCCACATGTCGCTATTCAAAGGTAGCAAGAACGCATTCTTCGACAAGGACGCCCCATTCCATTTGTCAGAAGTAGGAAGGTGCTTCACGGCCGGCTTGCTGAAGCACGCCCCCGAGATTACTTCAATCTGCAATCAGTGGGTAAACTCTTACAAGCGCATAATCCCCGGCTATGAAGCCCCTTGCTACATAACGTGGGCACGAAGAAACCGGGCTGACCTGATTAGAGTTCCTGAATATAAACCTGGGAAGGGAAACCGCCACCAGAATAGAACTGAGGTCTCCTGACCCGGCATGCAACCCATATCTCACTTTCAGCGTGTTGCTCACTGCCGGGCTAGAAGGAATTGAAAAGAGTTACAGATTGCCAGCCCCCACAGAGCATAACGTCTTTGAAATGGGCCAGCAAGAACGTGAACAAAAGAAGATAAAAACGCTTCCCGGCAGCCTATATGAAGCCATACTCCTCACGGAGAAAAGTCAATTAGTGAGGGAAGCTCTGGGTGAACACGCCTTCAACAGTTTCATCCACAACAAAAAAGTTGAATGGGATAGGTACCGCACGCATGTAACAGACTACGAGCTTGCGAATTACCTGGCGATACTTTGAACGTGACTTCTGACAACAGGCTGCGGTAATAACTCGCTAAATGGACGATTCCTAGGCCCAATCCTGAAAGGTGACCCACTCAATAGCTAACGTCAGCTACGGAGTGTGTGTTTTGACACCGGATTTTAGGCTGCTAGTCAGTTGAATCTGGACAACACTACTACATTTGGGACAGCTAACTTCCATGGTGACCGGCTGTCTCATGACACGCTCTACCAAAGCCGTGACTACCGAATCAATGTTATCCAGCCGCTTATCCAGCATCTCTAAACGTCTCTTAAATTGTTCTTGGTCTATACCTGGCATTTTCTTTTCAGGCATACAATTTCACCATCCAAACCAGAAAGATCATCATTCCTATATCTTAGACTTCCAATTGAACTAGCCGAGTATTTGCCGTTACAGGCTCTTCTCGGCTACCCCCATAGCCGACAGTTCAGACTTATCAGATTTTATTAAACTATCAACTTTAGCACCCACCGTGCCCTCCAGGTACTTCCGGAACGCCTCCCGAGCACCTGGGGAATTCATGAGTGCGTCCTTTGCCCGCTTCCACTCCTCAGTCGTCAATTCAGATATTCTGTCCGGACTAAGCGGAAATTCCTCACCCATAATACGTTCCGCCATATCCAGCACCCGACTCGTAACTGCTCGCCTTAGGCGGTCGAAAGAGAGGAACTCCTCGTTCGAATACGGCCTCGGTACCAATTTTTCGTTCGCCATCTCAGACCTCCTGGTAGCGTCAACGCCTTCCTTGTTTTAAACTATGATATTGTTCATCGAGCACAATGTCAAGTCTCAGCAGCCCGACTTGCCATCTAAGCGCACAGGCAAAACAACGAAGACCACTCACCACTCCAAGACCATATTCATAAAGCCAATCCTTTACCTTCTAAGTTCCCGGAAGATACTGAACAAGGCGCGCGAGGCCTAAACCAACCCGCTACTCAATCGAATAAACCATCTGGACGGAAACTTGAACTTCTAGCTCTCCGGGGCTGACGGGGGTCGGTGCCGGCGCCGGTGCCATACCTGCAGCCTTGGTGGCAAAGTCCCTCATTATTACCGGTGGCACATACGGAGTACTCTCAGACATGTACAGCAATTTGCCCAACTTGACACCGGACTCCTGAGACATCTGATCTGCTCTCGCCATGGCGTCCTTCACCGCCTTGGTGCGCGCTTCCTTGTAATAAGGCGTCGGATCATCAATTGAAAAATCAATGCTATCAATCCTGGTCAAATCGCCGCCAGCCTGGGCTACAGCATCAATGACCGGACCCGCCTTGTCCACTTGCCTTATCTTGGCAATCACTATGTTGGTCACTCTATAGCCGATTATTATCTCTTTGTTCTGATCCTCGATCCATTGCCGCACCGGAGCGATGCTAAACTGTTGGGTCTGAATATCCTTGTCGGCCACGCCATTAGCCTTTAGCGCTTTCATAACCTTATCCATCGCGTTAGCCGCATCACTCTGTGCTTGTGCCACACTCTTAGCTTGAGCTTCTATGCCCAGACTCAGTACCACTATGTCCGGGGCTGCCGTCGACTTACCGTCTCCGGTCACCCACAAACCGACCTGTTGCTGACTTGAGACCATGACAGGTGCACCACCAGAGCTTGCCGCTGCCCCATACGGTAAACCAGTCGACTGTGAAACTCGATCAACTCCACCATATGCACAACCACCGGCCCCTATTAGAACTGCAGCTAATACCAGACCGGATAACAACAACCAGACTTTTCTCATTAAAGCCTCCTTTTCTCTTTCTTACATTCATACCAAACTACACTCGTTTCCCTACCCCATCTCATGCTATAAAAGCAACTAGATATTATGTATAACGATAAACCTACATACAAGTTTAGCCAACCATAGCGTAAAAAACTAGCATATACTATAATAACATGAGTTTGCCAATAACAAGCCCATGAGATTCTTCCGTGATTTCATTGTACCCATCCTTATAGCCTTAGCAGTCTTTGCCCTGTTCCGCGTCACGGTGGGAAGCTTCAAAGTGTATGGCCCCTCTATGCTGCCCGGCGTTGAGGAAGGCGACTATATCCTGGTCAATAAAGCAGCTTATTTCTTTAATACGCCCAAACGTGGCGATGTAATCGTATTTCGCTCACCACAGAATCCCGACACAGACCTCATCAAACGAGTGATTGGCATACCGGGTGATACCGTAGAGATCACAGACAACAAAGTGCTCGTCAACGGTACTCCGCTAGTCGAACCCTACATCCTGGAGCCATTCCACTCGCTATTGTTACCGCAGAAGATCCCCGCTGATCACTACTTCGTTATGGGCGACGATCGCAATAACAGCGCCGATTCACGTAGAGGCTGGACAGCGCCCAGGCAAAACATCATTGGCAAAGCCTGGGTCACATACTGGCCCCCGTATAGATGGGGACTGATAAAACATTATGATCTCAAGGTAGATACACCCACAGGCAAGGTTAGTCAATCTAGCTTTGTGGCGAGAGCATTATGTCCGACGAGATAATGCAGCTCTTCAAAGATGCCGGCGCCATACTTGAGGGACATTTTCTGCTAACTTCAGGGCTGCACTCACCCGTCTATTGGGAAAAGTTCCGTATCTTGCAAGACCCGCGTTACACCGGGAAGCTCTGCAGCCTCATTGCCAGTCACTTCAGAAAAGACAGGATCCAGGTAGTAGCCGGCCCCACCACCGGCGGCATTATCCTCGCCTTCGAAGTCGCTAGACAACTGGGCATAAAGGGCGTATTCGCTGAGAAAGAAGGAGAGGCAAGGGTGTTTCGACGCGGGTTTTCCGTGAATCCCCGCGACCGCGTCCTGATCGTGGACGACATTCTAACTACTGGTAGCTCCATAACCGAAGTGGTAGAGGCCGTTAAGAAGCTCGGTGCTGCCATCGTGGGGATCGGTGTGCTTGTTGACAGATCAGAGCACAAAATAGAATTCGGTGTCCCCTTGTTTAGCTGTTTGCGCGCTGCCACCATAACCTACTCCCCCGACAACTGCCCTTTATGTGCTGCTGGTATCCCCCTGACAAGACCTGGCGGGCAGACATGACTCCTCCAATCGTCTTGACAGCTGCAATGTAAAAAACCTACAATGGCGTTCGCGCCGAGGTAGCTCAGGCGGTAGAGCAGCGGACTGAAAATCCGCGTGTCCCCAGTTCGATTCTGGGCCTCGGCACTCCAATTTGAACTCCCACCTCTGGCTAATTCATTTGTTTCCACGGCCGGCTTTACGAGCCACCCAGAACGAGGTCGCTTCCTTCTGTTCTTCAGGCCGCAAATGTCGGGTGGTCAACCAGTGCGTCAAACCGGACAGGCAAGGCAAGGCCGCAGAATAAATCAATAATGAAATACGTTCGTGGAAAAGCCAGATGAGAAGCAACAGAGGAATAAATAGCGCTACACCGAACCAGATGGTGCTCCTGGTACCATAAAGCACGATAATACTTATGACTGCTGAAATCAACATCTCTCTGGGCAGAAGAGCGAGTAGAACTCCTATTACCACCGCCAGACCTCGCCCTCCGCGAAAATGCAAAAACACTGGCCAATTGTGCCCGATAACAGCGGCCACCCCCACGGCGAACAGCACTGCCTCTTGTGCGCCAAGTAGCTTAGCCACGACTATAGCCAGTGCCCCCTTTCCTATATCTCCAACTAGGGTAGCTATGCCGGCAACCAGACCTCCGTGACGAAACACATTAGATGCGCCAACATTGCGGTCACCCACTTTGCGCACGTCCAATCCCCTCATCTTACCAACGATGTAAGCAAAGGGGATCGAACCAAGGAGATATGCGATTATGATACTAAAAGCGGCGCTCATAACTAGGCTACAACATACCTCGTTGTGCTAGGTAACTCCATTCTAACATACGCAAATCGTAAATGGAACACCTGTTTGGGAAATCTATACTCGGTACTCAAATCCACTCCTATCTGGTATAATTACTTTTAGGCGACTAAAGAGAAACCGGTGGAAAAAGATGAGCAATAGAGATTCAGGACCTGGATTTGCCTTGGGACTTATCTTAGGAGCGGCCATCGGTGTAGCTCTCGGCTTTCTTCTTGCGCCTCAGCCCGGAAAAGAAACTAGGGAGCTGCTGAAGGACAAAGCAGCTGGCGTTTCCGAGACAGTGAAAGACCTTACCGCTGACCGCCAAAAAGTCTACACCGAAACCTGGAAGAAACGCAGAGGTCAACCCAAGGTGAGCAACCGATATTTCGAAGAATGATTTGCCGTGATCGAGGCTAGTACGACAACTCACGTCAAACCTGGAACAGATCCTGCCGAGAAAGGCCTAAGGTTAACAACTGACGACGTCTTTGAAGAGCTAAAGGCCAACCACGCCGCAAAAGAAAAAACTGAACTACTCCTATCGAACCTGGTAAAACTTAAAGCTGACATAGCTGCCATAGAAGCCAAGTATGTATTGAACGATGACTTCTCCAAAATATGTGACGACGCCATAGTGAAGATGACTGCCGTTAAGACTGCCCTCGAGAAAGCCATCGAAAGCAAAGTAGGCGATCTCGATGTTTTTGAAACGAGGACCAGCAATATTGAAGCCAGAGCCAAACTGGGCCTGACCCCGCCAGAAACATATACCAGGCATAAGCGACCATCAAACCAAAAGGCCAGGCCAAAAGCAGAGAAACATCCTGCCGATGACGGATCAACAGATTTGATTGATAGCGCCCTTGATGGAATAGGTGACGGCATAATATGGCTGGGTGAAAGAATCGTTAAGATTTTCCATGTTCCCCCAAAACCACCACATCCCTAAACAACATCAGACGCGAAGTTGACCCTCGCTCCATCCTAATGGATTGTTGCACGATCCAATTAACAATGGTAGAATCGCAATATTTGAAGCGAGAGCCCGATAATGGGCCCTAGCCGAAGTGGCGGAATGGTAGACGCGGCAGTCTCAAAAACTGTTGAGGGGCAACTCTCGTGTCGGTTCGAATCCGACCTTCGGCACCACGTTAAGTACTGCCGAGTTGTGTAGTGGTAGCACAGAGGACTTTGAATCCTTTTGCCCAGGTTCGAATCCTGGCTCGGCAGCCAATATGCTGGTTTTACCAACACTACTCTATTCAAACGCTCCGCCTGCTGCAGCCTGGTCAATCTCCTCCTGGGTCATACCCAAGATTTCTTTCAAGACTCGCACATTATCTTCGCCTAGCCGCCCCGGGGCTGGATGACGTACAGCAAGTGCTGCTTCCGCAAACTTAGTAATTACTCCCGGTATAACGATGCTCGGCGGTTTTCTCTCAGGATGTGGAAGTCTTAAATCTACCAGAAAACCTCTTTCCCACAGGTGAGCATCACTCCTCAAGACATCTTCTACATTCTGCACGGTAGCTGCCGACACCCCGGCATTCTGCATCATTTGCGTGACCTCTTCGGGAGAGTAGTTAAGCGTCCAGGCTTCAACTAGTTTGTCGAGCTCGTCCTGATTGTTCATCCGACCAGAAGCGGTGGCAAATCTGGTATCCTTTGTAAATTCTGGATTTCCCATCACGTCACAAAACCGCTTCCACTCCTTGCCAGATGCTATCGAAATCACACACCATCTTTCCTCGCCTTTACACTTATAACAACTATGGGGTACGGCCTGGCCAGCGGGATGATGATTACCCTGATTCTCCCGCATTTTCTTGTTTGCCTCCCAGTCTAAGAGGTAGCTTCCAAGGACAGACGTGCATGCTTCTTGCTGACTGATATCGATGAATTGGCCTTTGCCGCTATCTTGGCGATATTCTATAGCGGCCAAAATGGCGGTAGCCATGGTCATGCCAGCGAGATAGTCGGCCCACGGCGTACCAACACCCACAGGCTGTTGACCGGGAAAACCGGTAAGGCCGGTCATGCCGGACAGAGCTTGCAAATTGGGGCCAAAAGTCTTGTACCCGCTGTGTGGGCCCCAATTGCCCAACCCCGGCATGCTGACCACAATAATGCGAGGATTAATCTTACTCAGTTTTTCCCACTCCAACCCCATTTTTACAAATCCCCTCGGGGTAAGATTAGCAGTGACCACATCGCCTATCCTGACAAATCTCTCAAAAATCTCCTTTCCTTGGGGCACAGTAACATTCAAACAAAGCCCGGTTTTGTTGCGATTCTCCTGCTGAAATATCCCACTACCCTCTTCCAATGGGCTATTGACCCCCTCACGCAATAGACCAAAACCTATTCTCCAGCCGTCCAACTTCGCCTTCGATTCTACTTTGATCACCTGTGCGCCTAGATCAGCGAGTAACCTGGTAGCATGTGAACCTGCCAGAACCCAGGTGAAATCGATAATTCGTATATCTTCCAGCGGAAGCCTAGCCATTACAATCCTCCCTCTAGATTACCTTGGCTGCCTTAAGCCTAATAAGTTCTTGGCGGGAAAAGCCCAGGTTGCTGTATATTTCATCATTATGCTGGCCAACCAACGGCGCCGGGCCTCCAATCTGCCAGGGGGATTCATTCATTCTATAAGGAGCCCCCGGATATTTGAGTTTACCAAGTACCGGATGTTCCAATTCTACGAAATACTCGCGCGCCCTAAGATGTTCGTCTTCATAAACATCTTTAGCGTTGCCCACAATCGTAACTGGAACTCCCATTTCCTGCCCTTGAGTCATTAGCTCGAGCTTGGTGTGCTTCATCGTCATTTCGCTTATCAGACGGTCAACCCTATCACGATGCTCAACCAATAATATCCCGTCCATGGTGTCGTATTTGGGATCAACCAGGTCTCCGGCATCTAAGCCTTCACTTATCAGCCAACTGACTATAACGCTCCAGCGACCAGGGCCAATAATATAGACGTAACCATCTTTGCAGGGGTACAAACCACTCGGCACTATTAGTGGAAGTTGACTACCATAACGAGTAGCTATTTCACCGTGGCGATACTGGTACCGGGTATAAGCCGTCTCCAGCCATGAGGCCACGCATTCCTGCATGGAAATATCAACGTGCTCACCTAGCCCGGTGAACCTGCGATTGTGGACGGCTGCTAGTATCCCGAGGGTTGCATAGATACCTACCGCGTAACTTACCAGGAAATGACCAATCTGGACAGGTGGAGTCGAGGGTTCCCCTGTGGTAAACAGGAGGCCTCCCATTGCCAGCGGGACGATCTCAGATGAAGCTGCATAGTCCTTGTGTGGCCCGGTCTGTCCAAAAGGAGTGATAGAGGTCATGACCAGCCCCGGATTAAGTTCCTTCAAAGCAGCATAGCTGAGGCCCAGGCGATCCATATAACCCACGGTAAAGGTCTCCACCAGAACGTCGCAATTCTTAATCAGTCTCTTGAAGACTTCTTGTCCGTCTTTAGTTTCTATATTAAGGGTGATACTCTTTTTACCAGTGTTGTGATAAGCAAAATGAATACTCTTCTCGGGATCAGGGTCATCGTGAAAAAATGGCCCCACTCCCCTGGTAGTATCCCCTCCCGGCTTCTCCACCTTTATTATTTGTGCACCCATGCCCACCAAGAGCTTCCCACAATAAACTCCGCGTTCGTCAGCGACTTCGAGCACACGCAGGTTCTTCAGCGCTGTGTCTTCTTTAGCCATGCCATAGCTCCTATCATATTCGAAAAGGTCGCCAAGTCAATGTGCTATTCAGATACCGACCCAAGAATCAAATCTCGAGATGTTCAGCAACCAGCCTACTGAACAGTTTGCGATTTGACACATTATGTCAAATGCAGCCAGTGGCTGTATTAATCGCCCAGGGAAAGCAATTTCACGGTAGCCTGAGCAGTCGTGTGGACGACGCCGCTCTGGTTCTCGCCCCAAACTTCGAGATCTACCAGATGTTCGCCATCCAAAACATATTTCTTTACAATCTTACCCTTAAGCCAGGTTGCGTCACCAAGTATGTTTATGCGTTTGTTTCTGTAATCAAGCATCTTCACAAATCCATCATCCCCCATCCAATTGGTGATTATGTGAGATAGTATCATCTCGTTCTGGTACCCGTCAGCAAAGGCGTAAGGCATACCCATTAGTCGAGCCAGGTTATCGTCATAGTGCCAGTCACGCCGGAAACGGTACTCCCCTGTCTCAGGGTCTATGGGATGATGGTCCAGATGTTCTCTCATAGCTGCCCACTTTATGGCAAAGGCCAACGTATATGTGTTGGCAACCGTGCGGGCGCAGCAATCACATATATCCAGCGGCCCCTTAATAACCGGCTTGAGCTCGGCACCCTCCACCACATCCTCCCAATAGAGCACTTCCTTGCCGCGTCTATTCTTTCCTTCAAGTTCGTCATCATAGGCCCGGTGAATTATATCCAACTCTTGTTTGGTAAAATGGTGCCGCTTTATGTCAGCATAGAGTTGTTCCTGATTGTCTACCTGAGAGGGTGGATACGCGGTAACCATCATTCTGCCTGCAGCAACCGCGGCAACCTCGTCTCTCTGATTTATGTATGACCTTTCCATAGTCTGAAGAAAAAAACGATACGGCCTGTTCTTCTGTACTCTCTCTTGTAGGCCGAGATATTTATCAACTATTCTGAATTCATCCCCGGGTCGTATTGCCTTGAAATAGTTGTGCTTGTTACCGGCTCCAAAGATATTCGAACCTGGCAGCCGCAAATGCATTCCCGAAAAACCATATGCAATACAGGCTTCAAACGTAGGTGGCGCAATAATACCTCCCCATCGGGTACCCAAAGCATAGCCCGGATCACGCCATAGTGGATTAGCGTCGCCCACGGCATCGGCATGCTGTCTGATCAAGTCCTCTGTGACCAGTTTATGAATTATCCGAAAATCATATTCTTCTCTATTCAGCACATGTGGGGGAGCCGGCACGGTGATCTTTCCTATGTTCTTATTTTCCCGCGCGACGAGATCGTCGACGAGTTTGTTCCATTCAGCATCTGTCATCTTATTTGCGCTCATATTTACCTCCTGGCGGTTCTTAGTATTGATTTTACCGACTAGTACAGCGACCACATGTCAACAGCAGCTCTATTCTTCTACAAGTTCTATCCCAATGGCCTGGTTCAGACAGCTATCGCGGCTTCCGCACGCTCTTTCTCTGCAGTTTAACGATTTCATCCGCATCTCTGATATCGAAACCACCGGCCTTCATCGCGGCTCTAGCTACTAAAACATCCTCCAGTCGTCCACCACTGGCGCCTATGCCGCCAAAAATCTTGTTTCCCTTGATAAGCGGAAACCCACCCTGAAACGTAATCCACCGCTTATGGAAAAACAGCGGCACCAATTCTCCGCTTACATATTCACCCTTCCAGAATACGGTTGGCATCTTCCCAAATACCGCCGTAAATGATTTATCCATAGAAATCTGAATGGACAGCAGAGGAGCATTATCCATACGATGGAAGGCTAGTAAATTTCCTCCGATATCGGAAATCGCTACCGACATCGAGGCACCCAACTTCTCTGCTTCCATCACACCGGCTTCTAGCATCTCTTTTACCGTTTTTAGAGTCAGACCGGTAGAATAAGAAAGGCTCGACAGATCAAGCTTCTCTTTGCTAGGACTCATATTTATTTATACCCCCTTTGAATTATTTATGATCCACCCGTGATTATCGATCGCGCCGACGAATAAACCAAGCCACTGTGCCATCGGCATCAAGAAACCTTATCTTGTCGATTACGTCTGCGACAGAAGTCGCCTTTTCCCCTATTCAGCTACGATGGATTTCGAACTTAGATCGTCTTCTCCACACGCTCCAGACTCCTGGCCCCATGCGGACATCTCAAGACACAGAGATTGCAGCCACCACAAAGCTCTACGTCTACCATAGGCTGCTCATTTTCAACATATGTGGCGAAACACCAGTTATCGAGGCAAGCCTTACAGGTCGATAACCCAATGCACCTGTCTCGATCTATATGGGCTATCAATTTGCCAACCTGCGACTTCAGTTCCTTTTGGGCTTCAGACATTTCTACGACATATCTCTGTCCCAAACCAACGAAATCGCCTATCGTCTTATATCCTTGTTCATCCATATAACTATTTAGAAACCGGATGACCCGGCCGGCATAGCTTATGCCGTTCCAGAACAACCCCGCGGATAGTTGGAGGCCCCTCGCCCCCAACATCATTATTTCAATGCAGTGTTCAGGATTAACCAGCCCGCCACAGGCCATTACATCCATATCACGGAAATACTTCCCAATCATGGCAACATTTCTATACATGGCAAATCGGTGCCAGGGCCCGTTTGTTGTCCACCAGGTTGTCGTATCCATATGCGGAAATGTCGTCTTGCCGCCATTATAAATATCGGGAGGCACCACAGTCATGAAACTGTGATTGGCTGTAAACGCGTCAATGTTGGCTTCCTTGTATATCTGGACTGCCCTCATCAGGTGAAAGAACGATAGTTCTGGCGTCAGCTTGACAGCTACAGGGATTTTGACCTTTTGTTTAACGCTTTTGGCGATCCTTACGGCGAGCTCCGGAACAAGTCCAATGGTGATGCCGCCAGGAAGATCTTCCTTTAGCTCAATACCTTGACGCGCCAACGCCACGCTATCAAACAGCATAGCAGAACCAAAATTGAGCTCCAACATATCTGCTCCAGCTTGTTGGCACTCCACTGCGAGCTTAGGCGAGGCCTCAAAGTCATTGGCAACAATATTTGCTATTATGCGTACATCCTTAAATTCCTTCCTGGCTCTTCTTATGGCCTCAAGGCTGTTTGGTTGGGAGAGCGCAGCGTCTGGTATAGTCGCCGCAGATACAAAACCCTCCCTCTCGGCAAAACCTCTTATACGTGCAGCCCAAAATCTGCCACCTCCACGGTCCAATGTTGCGTCAACATCACCAGGGAAAATAAGGCCAGTACAGATCCCAGCTACACCACTCTCATAAAACCTTCGCCACAATTTCATCTGGATCTCAGGAGCATCCTTCTCAGGCGGCCAATGACTCCAAGGAGCACACGGCGCAATCGCCGCTACTATGACAGGATTTTTGAAGTCGAGGCCAGCTATGTTAACGCTTAGATCAGGCATTTAATCACTCCGCAAACAGCAGTCGTAGTAAGAAGAGTTCATGGCCCGATTGCCATGTTTTATAGGGCCATGAACTCCCTTCTCTAATTGCGTTAAGCCACTGCTGTTACCAAAGCGTCAAACTTGTTCTCGCTATACTGCCTCTATAGGACGCCGAATCAAGGAATAGGAAACACCATCTGAGCCTGGGCAGGCATCCAGTCGGGAACCTTAGAAAAGATTATCTTCTGTTCCCACTTAAGTGCTGTATTACTCGGGAACCATTGGACCATCACTATCAGCAAGGGACTGGTCTGTGTTTGAGGGTCATACTTGACGCGCTGGAACATAGTCAGCAGGTCGGTAGCACTCAGAGCGCTATTAATCTTCTCTCCGTCAAGTGAGCCGGCTCTCTGAATAGCGTCAGCGACGATTTGAGGCGTTGAATAGCCCCAGCCTATGCCAAAGCTCGGGGGAATTCCCTTCTCTTTGACCCACCTATCATTAAGAGACTGAGGGGTTGTGCCGGCGACGCCAGCATATTGCTTTATGGCCGGGGTCCAGGGCATTTCACAACAAACGCCATTGGGAAGGTCTCCACCCCAGGCAACCACGTCGGTATAGAAAAGGGCCGCTCGGGACGCAGCCACCATCTTCGGTTTAAAACCTGAAGCCCGGGCCTGTTTGTATAATGCGCCGAAGAGAGGCCCAGGAGCATTAGCCCAGAGTACCTCGGCACCAGCATCCTTCCACTCGTTTATTATCGACGAAAAGTCAGTGGTTTCAGGTGGGAAAAGACCCAACTTCTTGTCTAAACCTATAACCGTATATCCATTGGCTTGCAGTGCCTGACCAAATCCAGCGTACCAGCCGGCACCATCCGGATCATCACTGGCAGAAATCGCCACCTTCTTATTGGTCTGACTGGCGACTTGATTCAGGGCATCGAACCAAGTGCCCAATATGGATAATCCCGGTGTATTCTGCTGATCAGGAGGCAAAGACTGGGGAACTATTGCTTGGGCCGTCGCCCAGGTATATGTCCAGGCTGGTGAAGCTGCCGAACGCATACCCAGCCAAGGTTCCAACACAGCAGTCCCACAGACATACGGAACCTTATATCGCTGAGCCACCGTGGCTACGCCAGGGTGCATCGGCGGTGGGGAATAAGGGTTCACCAGCATGTTGACTTTGTCCTGCAAAATGAGGCTCTCGCAAAGACTGGCTGCCCTTTGAGGATCACTTTGATTATCAAGGATAATTACTTTTAGGGGAAGTTTTCGACCCAGGTCGTTTACCTGTACCCCACCTACTTTGTTTATGTCATCGATGGCTGCTTGCAGCCCCCAGGAACCTTCTGTGCCAAAGGCCCCATATAGGCCAGTCAATGGACTGGCGAGGCCCAACAGTATCTCTTTTGGCCCGGTTTGGGGCGCCGAAGGAGCGCACGCCACAAAGAGCATGCCAACTACCAACGCCAATACTAACGCAATAACCAAAAACCTATTCACTCTCACTCGTATTACCTCCTTAGATGTGACATTTTCGCAACGCGTTCTCATGGTGATTATCTCTTATCTTCTCCTTCTTCACCCCCTTTCGATTCGGTTGATACAAGTACCGTTTTAATTGCTGCTTACATCACCGAACTACCGCGGAATGTAATTGATATCCCAGTTATGTTGAATATAATGAACTTTGGCCTGACTTAGTAGGATATCAACTTCCATTATACCCCACACTCCGCGATTGTCAACATTGCGGAAGCAGTCTTGGAAGCAAGTGGATGACAGGCGACAAATCCGTCTTTTCAGATCTTATTGGCAGCTAAGTACCCTTGGTGAACGGCGTCGAAAACCCGTCCCGGATCAGTGCAGTCCCCGGCAGCATAAACCTGAAGACCTACCTCCTTTTCCAGCTTTTCTCTTAGAGCTGTTTGAGGAGCAAAACCACTGGCAAGCACCACGCTGTCAGCTGGTATTTCTTGTCTGTTGCCGTTGGTATCAATTACAATTGCACCCCTGTCAAGTATGGATTCCAAACGTCTGCAGGTCAAAACTGTTACCTTGTATTTAGCCAACATTTCCTGGTACACGAGTCGGTCGAAATAAACTACGTTGGTCATGAGTTCGTTCTGCCGGGTAGAAAAGGTGACTTCCTTACCCTGCTCAGCCAGAAACAAGCCGACCTCCACTGCAATAACGCCACCTCCTACTATGTAAACCAGTTTGCCAAGCCGCGCCTTCCCACGGAGCACTTCCAGTACATCGGTAACAATTGGTTTATCGATACCCGGAATTTCCGGTTTCAAGGTGACTGCACCTACTGCGACGATTACGGCACCGAACTTACCGCCGGTGATGATATTTGTCTTAGCCTCTTTATTGATCACCTGGACATTGAGCTTCTCCATCTGGGTAACATAGTATTTTAGAAGCCGCCTAAGGTCGGCTTTGAATTCCGGGACCGAAGCCTCGATCAAAGCACCGCCTAATTTTCGTTTTTCATAAAGAGTAACCTTATGACCGCGCAACGTACATATTCTAGCCGCTTCCATTCCGGCAGGACCACCGCCTATTATCGCCACCTTTTTAGGATGTTCGGCTGGAATAATAGGCAGTCTCGTCTCTTTACCGAACGTTACATTCACTGTGCACATGAGTTGTCGTGCGCGGTGGTCTGTCCTTTCCTGGCAGCCATCATTGCAGCGGATGCACGGTGTTATATCTTCGGGCCTGCCTTCTTTAGCCTTTTTCGGCCAATAGGGGTCGGCAAACAAAGGTCTGGCAAGTGCTATAAAATCCGCTTTGCCCTTTTCCAAAATATCTTCGGCCAGCTCCGGTGTAGTTATAGATCCTGACGCGACCACGGGGATACGGACAACTTTTTTGACGGCCTCAGCCGCCCAGACATTATTTCCTGTTGGCATAGCCATAGTTGCGGTGGTATGATGCCCTGCCGGGCTAAGAGCTACACCGCCGGACACGTGAATAACATCTACCCCGACTTTTTCGAGCGTTTTAGCTACCCCGAGAGTTTCTTCAATCTTTATGCCATCGGGATAGTACTCCGTTCCGCTTAGCCTCACACTCAGTGGAAAATATTTTCCTACTTTTCTCCTTATGTCTGCTATAGTTTCAATCAAAAACCTCATCCGATTCTCTGGTGACCCTCCATACCAATCCCTCCTCTGGTTAGTGCGCGGAGACAGAAACTGGGTTATTCCATGTCCATGAGCGGCATGTACTTCCACCAGGTCGAAGCCAGCCATCTGCGCTCGTCTGGCAGCATCACCGTAAGCTGAAACAAGCTCTTGAATCTCAGTCACGGTGTATTCCTCAGGCATGGGCGAACCCCGCCGCCTGATGGCATCAAGTTCGTCTATAGATCCACCCAGGGAAACACATTTTATAGGCGGCACAACAGCGTGCCAGCCTACGTGAACGAGCTGTACTCCAGCTTTAGCGCCATTATCTTGTATTGCTTGTACAATTGTCGACAGCCCGGGGATCGAAATATCGTTATATAGACCGAGCAGAAGAGTCTTTTCCTTATTGGATACTTCGCACATCTGCACAGTCACCAGGCCGGTGCCGCCTCGAGCTACCTCTTCGTAAAATCGCAACATTGTATCGGTGACCGCCCCATCAGCAGTGGCCAGATGAGTATGCGTCGCCGCCTTGATAATCCGGTTAGGGAGTTCCAGTGTTCCTATTTGTCCTCGTTCGAATAACTTCGGAAACATACGATTCATTAATATTAGCCTCCTTATGTCTCTAGCCACTCCGTTCTGGCGTTGAAAAGGCATTTTATCGGATTGGTTGAAAGAGATTTCACCTACGATTGTATTTCACCCTATAAATAGTGTCAAATAACTCTACAGTGAGAACTACGTGAGAATTACTGTCGTGAAAGCGCCGTCATTTATCGGGATAGAATGGTTTGGTCTAAAACGATTCTATTGCATAATTGGCTATGTTAAAATGACATCAAATATGTGCCTTACATGAATTAAAGGAGGTTACATGGACAAGATTTCAACGAATACAGAAACGGCCACATCCGGGCACCGCGAATACCCACGATACAAAGTCGCAGCTATTCAGGCGGGGTCGGTGGTCAAAGATGCGCCGCTGTGGTTTGACTTGGAGGCGACACTTGATAAGGCAGTAGGCCTCATTGAGGAAGCCGGTAGAAACGAGGCCAGGCTCATTGTATTCCCGGAGTGCTTCCTGCCCTGTTTCCCCTACTGGTCGCTTGACCTCGTTGAAGAATTTATGTTTAACGAAATATGGGCAAAGTACCTTGCCAGTTCCATTGAAGTGCCCAGCAAAGAAACGGAAGCTCTGTGTGCTGCCGCAAAGAGAGCCAATGCCTACGTTGCCATGGGCATAAACGAGCGAAGCAAGAAATATCCCGGCAGAATGTATAATTCCATTTTGTATCTCAGCGCAGCGGGTAAGATTATGGGTACTCACCATAAGATATGCAACACTCTGCAGGAACGCTTTTTTCATACTCCAGGTGGCGGAGGAGATAATCTCAGTACAATATTCAAGACTGAGATAGGCAATATCGGCGGCTCGATATGTGGAGAGCATACCCAGCACGCGTTGCTCTACAACTGGATAATGCAGGGAATGGAAGTTCACTGTTCATTGTGGCCTGGAGAGGCAGGACTTCAGACAGCGATCGACGTTGACGGCCGTGGAGTATGCTCTAGCGGCAGCGTTTTTGGTGTCATGTCATCAGCCTACATGCCAGAAAAGGACCGCCCCCAAAACTTTTACAAAAACAGCAGATTCAGCATTCCGCCAGGATTTTGCGGGGGAAGTGCAGTGGTCAGTCCCTTTGGCGACTACATTGCTGGCCCTGTTCATGATCGCGAAACTATAGTTTACGGCGAAGTTGACCTTTCTTTGGTATACAAGAAACGCGCACTGGTAAATCCGACCGGCATTTACGACCGCAGTGATCTTATAAATATTAATGTTCGTCAGGATGATTATGAACCTATATCTCCAATGAAGGCTTCTGAATCGGTATCAGTTCCGTCAGGATTGCAACGGATGAAAGATTTAGAAGCACGAATAAAACAGCTAGAGCAACAGCTGGAAACATCTTCACAAAAACTGCGGAACAGGCCAGCCACCAAATAGACAAGTCAGCTTCTTCTACGGCAGGAGGTGACAATATGTTGAAAATCAAAAGAGCCTATGAAAAAAATGTAGCTACTGATGGCAAGAGGATATTGATAGACAGACTATGGCCCAGAGGCGTAAGCAAAGTCGACGCCGGCATAGACGAATGGCTGAAAGATGTAGCTCCGAGTACCCAGTTACGCAAGTGGTACGGACATGATCCGGAGAAATGGAATGAATTCAGAAAGCGATACATCGAAGAGCTATCGTCTCCAGCAAAAAAGAAACTACTCGAAGACATAGCCCATGATGCGAAACATGGTGAAGTCACCCTTATCTATAGCGCCAAAGACACTGAACACAGCGACGTCAAAGTCTTGGAGGAGCTGATCTCCAAGCTCATGGTGACGGCCCACCCCTGACGTACCACCAGGGCGATCAAACCCGAAAAGTGGACCGGGCTTAATCTGCGCAATCTTTCTACAAGGCCTAGAATACTTCAGCCCGCCTTGACAGAATCAAGGCATACCTCTATTGTTGAGTTGTAACACGTACAACCTGGGCCATTAGCTAATATAAGGTTCATCCGTGTGTCGAAACTATGAAATTATTGAAGACTAAGGAGAGACACATTTGAGTACAGCAACCGGAAGAACCTGCAACTCGGTTTTACTCGTGCATCTACGTGATAAGAAGATGAAAAGCTGGAAAATCGACAACGGCCCGCTGGAGATCGGAGCGATCATACCAGCCTACAACGAGGCTGATTCGATCGCCAAAGTTCTGGCCGATATTCCCCAGAATTTGCTGGCCGAGGCTGTAGTGGTAAATAATAACTCCGCTGACAATACTTCCGAAAATGCCAAAAACGCCGGCGCCACGGTGTTGGACGAACCAAGACAGGGCTATGGGTTTGCTTGCCTTAAAGGGATAGACTATTTCAAGGCCAAGTCCAAAACACCGCATATCCTGGTTTTTCTGGATGGCGATCACTCCGATTACCCCGAAGAAATGGTCAACCTGATAGACCCAATAATTGAACAGAACTATGATTTGGTATGTGGCTCCAGAACCCTGGGCAAAATGGAAAAGGGAGCGATGCCCTCTCACCAGATTCTCGGAAACTGGATAGCAATCACATTGATAAGGTTATTTTACCACGCCAAGTTCACAGACCTGGGCCCGTTTCGGGCCATAAAGTTTGATAAATTGATAGCACTGGACATGAAAAGCCAAGGCTACTCATGGCCAGTTGAAATGCAATTGAAATCAGTAAAGCAGAACCTCCGCATTTGTGAAGTCCCCGTTAGTTACAGGGCTAGACATGGCAAATCTAAAATATCTGGAACGATCCGGGGTAGCCTATTGGCAGGATACGAAATACTGCGCACCATATTCACATACCTGTGAGTCTATGCTGATGATAGCAAGAGAAATCTTAATCGGCCTGGCACTTACAATTTATTTTGTCTCACTGTTCTTTATATTCGTGTACAGCCTGACCCAGGCCAACTTGGCCTATCTATGCCTTAAACGTAGACGAAATGCGAATTCCGCCGGTATTAAGCACCACTCTATGGCAACAAACGAAGCTGAGTGGCCGTTTGTTACCGTGCAGCTGCCCATTTTCAATGAGCTTTATGTCGTGGGAAGAGCCATCGATTCAGTCGCCTCTTTAACATACCCCAAAGACAGGTTTGAAATTCAACTTTTGGACGACTCGACAGACGAGACCAGCAAGCTTATTTCAAACAAACTGGACGAGCTCAAAATGAGTGGGGTCAACATCCACCATATAAGGCGACGCGATCGAACCGGATTCAAGGCTGGAGCACTAGCACACGGTCTATTGTCCGCCAGAGGAGAGCTTATTGCCATCTTCGATGCCGATTTTTTGCCGGCGCCCGATTTTCTGCTAAGGACCATACCCTACTTTCTAGATAAAAACATCGGAGTAGTACAAACAAGATGGGACCACGTTAATGAAGACTATTCTTTGCTCACACGTCTCCAGGCCTTTGCGCTGGATGCTCACTTTAACGTTGAGCAGCATGGTCGTGACGCCGGCGGCTATTTCATTAACTTCAACGGAACGGCCGGAGTATGGCGAAAAAGCTGCATATTAGATGCCGGCAACTGGCACTCGGATACACTAACGGAAGACCTCGATCTCAGTTACCGAGCGCAGCTCAAAGGCTGGAAATTCAAATATCTACAAGAAGTTGGTACCCCCGCTGAATTGCCCGTCAATATGAATGCCCTGAAGACGCAACAGTTCCGATGGACCAAAGGAGCCGCCGAATGCGCCCGCAAAAATCTTCGTTCTGTCCTTCAATCCAAAGAGCTCCCCGTCCTGACCAAGATTCACGCCTTATTTCACCTGACCAACAGTTCCGTGTTCTTATGCATCCTTATTTTGTCGCTGCTAAGTATTCCCCTGTTTTTCGTCAAAAAGAGTTACCCGCAGTACTCGGATATATATTTGTACGCCTCTTTTTCTCTCTTGAGTCTGGTATCATTGGCATTCTTTTACTGGATTTCTGCCGCCATAAGACGAAAAACTTCGTTCCTCTCCTTTCTCAAAAAGTTCTTTTCGTTTCTTTCTTTCTCGATGGGTTTGTCGCTGCATAATTCGATAGCTATTCTTGAAGGCTATTTGGGCAAGAAAAGTTCATTCGTAAGAACGTCAAAATTTAACATCGTGAGCAGTTCTGACAGTTGGAAGGGGAAAAGATACCTAGTGAGCGGTGTCAACTTGGTAAGTTTCCTCGAAGGCATCCTGGCGCTCTATTTTCTCGGCGGAGTCTGCTCTGCCTTCTATTTGAACGATTATGGGCTGTTGCCATTTCATATTATGCTCTCACTAGGTTTCGGCGCTGTCTGCGGCTATTCGTTCCTCCACTCCGGGGCTACCACAAAAAGAACAGATGACTAAAACCAGGACCGTCCAACTGGCCGTACTTCTACTGTCCTTAGCCGGCTACATCTGGATAGGCTATTTTACGGTACGAACCAACTTTATTCAGCTTATAACTATATACTTTCTTCTATTCGGGCTTTATATCTTCGCAGTCTACGCCAAAATATTTGAAAACCGTGTTAAGGTGGCCATTGGCGCCGCTCTGCTGTTTCGACTGTCCTTGCTCTTCATGACTCCCAATCTGACAGATGATTATTTCAGATTCATCTGGGACGGTCTGTTTGTCGCCCATGGCTTTAATCCCTACCTGGTAATGCCTTCTACGTTCATTCACGCCTCCCAGACGGTTCCTGGAATCAGCCTGTCCCTTTTCAGCCAGCTCAATTCGCCAAACTATTACACAGTTTATCCACCTGTCTGTCAGTTCATATTCGGATTCGCGGCAAGATTGTTCGGCGGCAACATACTGGGAAATATCATCACAACACGCATTTTCATACTACTTGCCGAGTTCGGCACTATCGCTCTGCTCTACCGATTAGCGCAAAAATTCCGGAAGACAACGGGCCTGGTACTTTTATATGCGTTGAATCCACTCACCATTATCGAACTCACCGGGAATCTGCATTTTGACGCCACGATGATATTCTTTCTCTTATTGGCGGTTTACCTGTTAGCAAATGAGCACCAGACATATTCCGCCCTTAGCTTTGCGGCAGCTGTTGGCACCAAGTTGGTGCCGCTTCTCTTCCTGCCACTACTCATAAAACGGCTGGGGTGGAACAGAAGCTTAAGGTATTTCGGCATAGTTTTTGCAACGCTGGTAATATTATTTTCACCTTTCCTGAGTGTCCATTCCGTCTCAAATTTCCTCTCCAGTGTATCTCTATACTTCCGGGTATTTGAATTTAACGCCAGTATCTATTACATAGCAAGATGGATCGGTTTTCTGATCACCGGGTACAATATGATTGCCGTTTCCGGCATCGTTCTTTCAATCCTAGCCTTCTTTGCTATCATTGCCATAGCTTTTACAGAAAAGGAAACTGACTGGAAATCGTTATTTGGCAGCATGTTGTTCTGTGCAACGGCATATCTACTTTTTGCCACCACCGTTCACCCCTGGTATTTAACGCTGCTAATAATGTTTTCCGTATTCACCCGGTATAAATACGCGATAGCTTGGTCCTTACTTATAATGCTCACCTACGCGGCATATCGAACCATACCTTATACGGAGAACCTTTGGTTGGTGGCAACCGAATACCTGATAGTCGTAGGATGGATGGTATATGAAGTTCTGAGCCGGCGGCCCGGTCATAGAACACCAGAGGTGCCGAGTCATCTACCTTCACGTTGATTTCAGTGCTGTTCTATCAGTAGAATTCAAGCAATGCCATTTGCGACAATCAGGCAACAGACCGGAAAAGGAGCTTAAAATGGCAAGCATCTTAGTCATAGGTGCGGGCTACATGGGCTGTGGCATTGGGCAGGTATGCGCTCAGGCAGGCTGGCAAGTACACTTGATGGACGTTAAAGCCGCAGCTTTAGATAAAGCCATGACTGATACGAAGTGGTCGCTGGACAAATTGAACGGTAAAGGGGTGCTCAAAGAACCCACAGATATTATCTTGAATCGCATAAAACCCGAGCATGACTTTAGCTGCGCCGCCAAAGTGTCATGGGTCATTGAAGCCTCCCCGGAAATAGAGTCACTCAAGGACGCAAATCTTTCGAGAAGCCGACCGGCTTGCTTCACCAAATACTCCACTGGCCTCCAACACGTCCGCCATTCCCATCACTCGCCTGGCTCAAGCAACGCAGCATCCGGAGAGAGTTCTGGGCCTTCACTTTTTCGGACCTGTCCCTCTGATGAGCTTAGTTGAAGTGACTAAAGGTGAAAAGACCTCCGCGACAATATTCGAACAAGGCTTAGCGTTTGTGAAATCGCTGGGCAAAATACCGGTTCGAGTGGAGAGAGATGTGCCGGGTTTCGTAATGAACCGGATCTTCGCTGCTGCCTTTCGCGAGGCGGTCGACCTGGTCGCTGAAGGCATAACAACTGTTGAAGACGTGGATATAGGTATGCGATTGGGCTACGGTTGGAATGCCGGTCCCTTTGAAATCGCCGATAACGCCGGAATTGACACCTGGGCTCTCATAGGGCAAACGATGAAAGCTTTGGGAGCAGGAAACCTGGTACCTCGTTCCGACATCATAGAACAACTGGTCAAAGAGGGCCGCTTAGGCCGTAAGGTCGGAAAGGGATTCTACCGATATACACCAGAGGGCAAACGCCTCCCATGGCACCACCAAGATTAGAGGGCACATTAATATCTCAAAGCGGTAACCTTCGTTGACCAGTGCGAAATTTTGGGCTAGAATGAAGCTGTTTTTGCGGGAGTAACTCAGTGGTAGAGTTCCTGCCTTCCAAGCAGGCTGTCGCGGGTTCGAGTCCCGTCTCCCGCTCCAATTAGCTTCAAAATCTGCCTTCAGCGGCAGATTTTTTCATGTCTAGACACCCTGCCATAAAAGCAGGATGTCGTAAGAAACTTCTGAATCAAACGTAAAATTCAAAAACTAGTCAACCTGCCTTATTAACATGAAAAGTCACAAGATAGTCACAATGAGATCACAGCTAAGTCACGGTTCTGAATATTGACTAAATCACACAGAAGAGGCGATTGTTCCTTTATGGCATTTCCACTGAAGCAAAGCAGAGATGATTCTGATTCAACACCAGCACCGGCTCCAGAACCCCCAGCGTAGGCCTGGGCATTTACCGCCATCGACGCGGCTCTGGTAATCGCCCTGATAGTCCTCTTTTCTAACTTCCGCCCTAAGTGAATTCCCCCCCCCACCCACCCAAAAAAAATGTTGACAAACCAAAAAAAGACATTAGAATAGGGCTGCTCAACCTGAAATGACCTGGGTTCCTATAAGTTAATATTTGGCGGAGAAGCTGAGATTACAAGGTAAGGGCGCTAGTACCACAATGATATGATATCTGCTTAAGCAAGAGGCTCAAGGAGGTGATACATAACATAATTTATTGACGTTAAACTACGCTGTGACCTTTGCCCATGAATTGAGAAGGAGGAATTATTATGAAGAAGCTATTTTCAGTCTTGTTGTTTATTGTACTGCTGGTCGGTTTGATTCTCGGCGGTTGCGCCGCTCCAGCTCCGGCCCCAGCCCCTGCACCAACACCAGCCCCGACACCAGCACCCGCATCCACACCGGCACTGTCTGCCGCACCAGCATCCGTAATCGATGTCTTCTGTCACGTTCTACCATCGAAGTATATGGAAGCTCTCAAGGCGCAACTGCCCAAAGATTATTTTTTCAATATCATGTTCCAAATCTTTCCACAGCTGTATGATATGGATGCAAGATTCAAAGACACTGATATCCCGGGCTATAAACAGGTAATATCTTTGGTGCTACCTGTTGAGGCAGTCGCTGACCCACAAAAAGCGGTAACCCTGGCACAGATGGCAAACGACGAAATGGCAGGGCTGGTCAAACAGTATCCGGATAAGTTTGCCGGGGCGATAGGCTGTCTACCAATGAATAATATGGACGCCGCTTTGAAAGAGGCGGACAGGTGCATAAACGTCTTGGGCTTTAAAGGCGTACAGATATACACGCCGACAAACGATAAGCCCTTGGACTCACCGGAATTCATACCGCTTTATGAAAAGATGCTTAAGTATGATTTACCCATCTGGATTCACCCGTGGAGAGACCCGAGCTACCCGGATTATAGGACAGAAACCACATCAGAATTGCTGGCATTTCTCACGTGGGATTGGGATTTTGAGGAAACACTAGCTATGCATCGGTTGGCCTTAAGCGGCATTCTGGAAAAATATCCCAACCTGAAGTTTATTGTTCATCACGGTGGCTCGATGATACCGTTCTTCAATTCGAGGATACCCAACGCCGGCCAACCCGGTCTATTCACGCTGGGTGATCCAAAAATTTATGCGAAGCTCAGCAAGCCTACAATTGCGTATTTTAAGATGTTCTACCCTGATACATCTAGCATGCCCGGGTCGGCGATAATAGAAATTCCCACTCAATTCTATGGTGCCGACCACATGCTATTTGCCACCGATTATCCCTTTCCAAATTCAAGTCCAAGTAAGATCATTGATTACGTAAGGAATATGAACATCAGCGATGCAGACAAAACAAAGATCTTTGAGACCAATGCCAAAAGACTGCTGAAATTACCATAGTGATTTAGGGAACGAGTTTATTATTGATTTCAGTTATAACTCTGGGCGGCAACAAGGTCTTGAGGCCAAAAAATGACAACGTAAATATACTGCTGCCTCTAAAAAATCACCCTTTAATTAAGCTAAGACGGCGAGAGAGAGGACTGGCAATATTGTAAGGAAAAGTTGAAAAGTGCTATCCAGAGCCGTACGTTTTTAGAGGGCCTGTGAGGAGCCAGGCATAAATTCGGTATCCGGCTAGTGACGATGGAATAGTGAAAATCGCTCCCATGTGTTGGGCTTCTCTTTTGGGTCGCATATTTTGCGGAATGAAATAGTGATGCCTGGGAGACTAGGTGAATAAACGAAGCAAGACAACAAACAAGGAAGGAGAGAACAATCAAGATCGTCAGCAACATGGGGACTAGTATATGAGGACCAGAGTCAAGTTATAAGATGTATAATCAAAGTTGAATAATATGCCACAGAAAGACACGATAAAGAGCCATTGGCATGGAAACTACAAATATATTTGAGCGCAAGCAAACCGATAAACAACTGCAATTACTTAGCTCGATTGCAGAAATGGCATTGGATGCCATTATCGTTACTGATACCAACTTCAAGATTGTCTATGTGAACAACGCTGTCCAGGACTTATATGGTTATTCTGAAAAGGAACTAATCGGAAATACGTTAGCGATGCTGAATGCAGAACCGATTTCAGCAGAAATCCAGAAGGATATTTACACGATAGTTAAGAAAGGTGAGGTCTGGTTGGGGTCAATTTTGAAAAAGAAGAGGGATGGTAGCACATTCATATGCGGATGCAAAATTGCCCCGTATTATGACAACGAAGGTCAAATAGTAGCCCATATTAGTATCAACCGTGACATTACCAAGGGAGAGAACTGGGAACAACAGCACCGAGCAATTATGCAAGCAGCTGTCGACGGTTTTTGGACGCACGACCTGCAGGGGAAGCTACTTGAAGTCAATGATGCCTACTGCAAGATGATAGGGTACACTGCCAAAGAACTGCTAGAGATGTCCATACCGGACTTCGAAGCTATCGAAATTACTGAAGATACTACTCGGCGTATCCATAAACTAAATAAGCAGGGGTACAACCAATTATTCGAGCGTAGGCATAAGTGCAAGGATGGCAGGATAATTGATGTTGAGATTAGTTCTAGTTATCTCGATATGGGAAATGGGCAAATAATTACGTTTATCAGAAACATTACCGAACGCAAGGAGGCAGAAAAATTTCTAATAGAATCGGAACTGAAGTATAGGGACCTGTATGATAATGCGCCGGTAACTTATTTCTCAGTAAACAATGACGGCTTGATTATAGAAAGCAACAAGGCGGCTCAAAATTGGTTAGGCTATTCTGCGGAAGAGCTTAAGGGCATGGAGGTCTTAGATATTTACGCTGAGGGGTCGAGACCAAAAGCACGGCTCCTCTTAGAGCGATTCAAACAGGGTCAATCAACTGAGAGTGAAGAAATGGTTTATTTAAGGAAGGACAAGCATCAGGTCTACGGTCTTCTCTCGGTTAGTCCAGTAATAGACTCATATGGCAAAGTTGTTGCCAGCCGTAGTGTAGTGAAAGACATAACTGAACGCAAGCAAATGGATGAACAACTGAGCAAATATAGCGAGCGTCTTGAGGAACTGGTGAAAAAGCGCACCCTTCAATTATCATCGGCGAATGAACAGCTGGAGAGTATGCTGCGACAGCAAAGAGATATGATTAGTCAGAGGGCCGATTTCACCAGGGCATTGGTGCATGAGCTAAAGACACCTCTTACTGGCATAGTTAGTTCCAGTGAGATACTGACCACGCGGCTTCAGGATAAACTGGAGCTAAAGTTGGCTAAAAACATATATAGAGGTGGTTTAAGTCTTAATACTAGGATTGATGAGCTCCTTGACCTAGCCAAAGGTGAAGTCGGTATACTCAAGGTTACATGTAAGTCATTAAATCCATTAAAGTTAATCCGTGAGGTGGCTGAGGGTATGACCCCAGAAGCCAGCAAGAGGGGGCAATCTATCATTCTGGATATTCCCAGATCATTACCTCGTATTTGGGCGGATAGGGAGAGGATTAGGCAGATTCTTTTGAATCTTATCAGCAATGCCCTAAAATTTAATTCGGACGAAGGTAGATTAACTGTAAGAGCAAGGGCAGAAGGCGCCTCCATTGTATTCGAGATTGAGGATGAAGGCAGAGGTATGACTGGGGAAGAACAGGAGAGGTTATTCCAACCTTATTATCGAACCGATAGTGATCGGGAGAAACTTAGCGGGCTCGGATTAGGCCTGGCCCTATCAAAGAGACTGATTGAGCTGCACCAGGGACAGATATGGGTGAAAAGCCAAAAAGGGGAGGGCAGCACCTTCATTTTTTCGATACCTTTGGCTACTGAGGTAGAACACGGAAGCGGAGAGACGCATGGATGATTTCAACAAAATACTCATCGTAGAGGACAATCAAGAAGTTGTTGAAGCCGTTTCTTTAGCCATTCAGATACGCTGGCCAGGATCAACAATTATGTCTACAGACAGCGGAAGAAAAGGGATAGAGTTGGCAATAGGAAAGCAGCCCGATATTATCATTCTTGATCTGGGCTTGCCTGATATTAGCGGGTTTGAGGTTCTAAAGGATATCCGTAATTTCTCTTCTATTCCCGTAATCGTACTGACAGTAAGAGGAGAAGAAGCGGACGTCGTTAGAGGTCTTGAGTTGGGCGCCGATGAGTATATTGTAAAACCATTTCGTCAATTCGAGCTATTATCCCGAATAAGAGCCCTAACCAGAAGAAAATATACGATCGAAGAAAATACCCCAATTGTCTCCGGGTCGCTTTGTTTTTACCCGATGGAACGTGTTGTAAAATTTAAGGGGCGGGAGATAAGTCTTACTCATTCGGAAAGTGTTATCCTGCAGCAACTAATGAAAAGGGCGGGTACCGTAGCGAGCCATGAGATACTAGCACAAGAGTTATGGGGCACTAATTATCCTGATGCCATCTCCGGTATAAAGGTTTATATAAGACGACTTCGGCAAAAGATTGAGGAAGACCAAGATCATCCGAAGCTAATCCTGACAAAGCATGGCTTGGGCTACTTATTTGCCAAGTCAGATTAACATCTAAATGGTATTCTATAATCCTATACGAAGCACATCTTAATAAAAGCCACTATCAACTTCAATCTCTCCTCTTTTTTCGTGCATTAATATGGCCCTGATCGGATTGCTATATCGCCTCATGCTATCTGAGCTACTGTTTTACCAAACTGTAACCAAACTGTAACCAAACTGTAACCAAACTGTAACCAGAGTGCAATGTGTCCACCAGTACTCTGTTTGTTAAACTTGTGATTAAATATAGGGTCGTTGAAATTGGTGCGCGTAAGTGGATAAAAAATAAGGAGGTTGAAAATAAATGGAGGGAGAACAAATCCAGGTAGATGTTTCATCTGTTATCTTGTCTGATATCGATGACAAGAGAATCACTTTGGGGGACTTCAAAGGTAAGGTGGTACTTTTGACGGGAGGTGCAAACGCAGCGGCAAAACAATCGGAAGAATGGCTCCAGGCTTTGGTAGGAGAATGTAGCACAATGAAGGATGTTAAATATGCGCCTATAGCTTTTGTTGGGAAATTACCCCCATTTATTCCCAAGGGCATGATAAAGGGAGAATTCAAAAAAATGGTGCAGACACCTTTAATTGCTTGGGATGATGGTCCGCAAAAGACACTAGGGCTCATAAAAAAGAATGTCAGCCATGCCTTCGTAATAGATAAACAGGGAGTGCTTCGATTCAGGCTGGCAGCACCGCTCTCTGATGAGAGTTTAAAGACAGTAATGGGGCAAGTTAAGAAGTTAGCCGCTTAACTTGAACAACGCTCATATAGAGTAGCGCCGTTTATCGCAAAGTTACACAGCCGAACATTGGGGGCTCGAAACATTGAGCCATAACAGTAGAAAGGGGGATTTTATCGGTGCTCATTAGAAAACCAGCTGATGCAAGATTTACCAGGCTTTTTACTCCAGGTTATATTGGGAATTTGTGGATCAAGAATCGTGTCATACGAGCTCCCATGGACCTAAACCTGGCCCTTAGTGACGGTTCTGTCACCCAGAGGCTTATAGACCATTATAAGGAGTTGGCTCGTGGCGGTGCCGGTATGATCATTGTCGAATATTGCTATATTGACGAAGATGCTAGCAAAGCCAGCGATGGGCAACTTGGCATCAGTAATTCTAAACAACAGGCCGGATTACAGTGGTTAGCCAATGTCATAAAGGATGGAGGAGCCAGAGCGACCGTCCAGATAGCACATGCTGGACGGTCGAATTTCCCGGCCCGTAAGCCTTATAAATCAGCCTATCGCCGTGCCTGGCCCGATATCTATAAATACGGTGGCGCCGGACAACAGGGTAAAGGAGGCGCTATACCGGATGAGATGACCATCGAAGAGATTCAGCAGTGTATTGAGGACTTCGGCGTTGCCGCTTTGAGAGCCAAAGAAGTTGGTTTCGATGCCTGTGAGCTGCACGGCTCAAGCGGTTATCTGATTACCAATTTCCTCTCCCCCTGGAATCAGCGTCCCGACTGGTATGGCGGCCATTTTGAGAATAGAAAGCGGTTTGTCCTGCAGGTCTTCGAGAATATGCGCAAGAAGGTAGGCCCTAACTACCCACTGGGAGTTAGATTGAGCGGCACGGACTATGACTGGGCAAATCCGATACCCATAGAAGAGACTATTACCGTGGCTCAGGAACTGGAAGCGCTTGGCGCTAATTATATTCATGTGACCGGCGGCACGCACGAGGTCGCGCATAAGGAAACACCAACCATATATAACGACATGGCCTATCAGGCATGGGCATCCCAAAGGATTAAGGAAGCAGTCAGTATACCGGTAATTTGTTCTGGTTCTCTGGGTGACCCTGAACTGGCGGAAAAGATACTCGAGGAAGGTAAGGGAGATTTCGTCGGTCTGGCCAGACCGCTTCTTGCTGATCCGTACTGGCCGAAGAAAGCCCAGGAAGGGCATGTCGAAGATATTTGTCCCTGTATCCGCTGCATGGAATGCGTCGACCGGGGTGTCATGGTGGGTTATATCACCTGCACGGTTAATGCCGCTGCCACCAGAGAAGCTGAACTTGGCACGATTCCCCAGGCCAAACGGAGGAAGAAAGTTGCCATAGTTGGTGGTGGTCCTGGCGGTATGGAAGCCGCCAGAGTAGCCGCCTTGAAAGGACACGATGTCACTCTCTATGAAAAGAGAGAGCTGGGCGGTTTGCTTCTTGAAGCTGCTATCCCTGATTTCAAGCCGGACCTCAAACGCCTCACCAATTACCAAATTACCCAGTTGGAAAAGACCGGGGTCAAAGTTCTGAAGGAGGAAGCTACGGTCACCAAGATCAAGAATGGCAAGTACGATGCCGTAATAGTAGCTAATGGTTCACAACCGATAATACCTGATGTCCCTGGTATCAAAAAACCGATTGTTGTCGCTGCTCTTGACGTTCTGCGTGGCGCCGAGACCAAAGATAACGTAATAGTAGTCGGTGGTGGGACGGTGGGCTGTGAAGTAGCCCTCTTTCTGGCCAAACAAGGCAAGGAAGTGACCATTGTAGAGGCACTAGATATGATGAGCCTGGCTGCAGGAATGTCTAATACATTAAAGGGCGCCTTCTTTGAAATACTTATGCAATTATCATTTCAGCTTAAATGCGAACATGTGCTTACTGAAGTCGTCGATGATGGAATTGTTACCCTTCGTGGTTTAAAGAAAGAGAAGATTGCGGGTGATACGGTAGTTATTGCCATAGGCTTTACACCTGACCGGAACCTCTGGGACAATCTCTGCAAGATACCGGAATTGGAAGTTTATGCTATCGGTGACTGCGTCAAAGTGGGGACTAGCTATGACGCCATTCACGAGGGCTTCCACACCGCGTTTTCATTAATTTCTGATTAAGAACCCGAATAAATAATGGAGGCTATTACTCGAAAAGAGGACGCCGGTAGACCGGTAGATCTGTAGAGCCAGGCAGTTTGGGAAATAGGCTTTTGTAATTGGTATAATTCCTGAGAAATAAAATTAGGAGGTTTAAGAAATTGGAAGGAGAACAAATCCAAGTAGACGTTTCATCTGTTGTTTTGTCTGATATCGACGACAAGAAAATCACTCTGTCGGACCTCAAAGGTAAGGTGGTAGTTTTCTCGGGAGGTGGACAGCCAGCGGCGGAACAGTGTGAACAATGGGTCGCTGCTTTGATGAAAGAGTGTAGCGGAATGAAGGATGTCATGTTTAAGCCTCTAGCTTTCGTTGGCAGATTACCCATATTTGTTGACAAGAACACGATAAAGGGAGAGATGAGAAAAGCGGATCCGATACCTTTAATTGATTGGGATGGTAGTCCACAAAAGGCGCTAGGGCTCATAAAACGGAATGTCAGTTATGTCTTCGTAATAGATAGACAGGGAGTGCTTCGATTCAGGCTGGCAGCACCACTCTCCGATGAGAATTTAAAAACGGTAATAGAGCAAGTTAAAAAGATTGCTGTTTGATTTATGACATCGTTCACATGCAATAGCGTTGATTATGGATTGGGAGATTGCCAACTACGTGACAAGAATTAATCGAAGGGAGGAAAAATTACAATGGATGAACTGAAACAAAAGGGAACATACGAAGAAGTAAAAGGGAAAAACTGGATATGGAAGGAACGACCATGGAGATGGGAAGAAGATGGCCTCACCGTGACCAGGGGGGCTTCATTTACCGGTCCCGGATGTCACGAGGGCTGTGGAGTATTGCTCTATACAAACAAAGAGGGCAAACTGGTTAAGGTTGAGGGCGACCCAGACAATAACTACAGCCAGGGTCGGCTGTGCCTTCGCTGCCTGGCATTAAAAGATGTGGTTAACCACCCTGACCGTCTCAAGTATCCTATGAAAAGGGTAGGCAAAAAAGGATCGAATAAGTGGAAACGGATCAGCTGGGATGAAGCGTTAGACACCATTGCGGAAAAGTTCAACAAGATAAAGGCAGAGTACGGTGCAGAAGCAGTGGTATTTGCTCAGGGAACTGGCAGAGATATAGCTCCATATATAGAACGACTTTGCTACTCATTCGGCAGCCCTAACTATGTATGTATGGGGCTCTCAGGAAATGCCTGCTATATACCGCGCATATCATTACAGATAGCCACCCACGGTGGCGCTACAATGGCCGATTCCTCTCAATATCTACCCGGCCGATATGACGACCCAGGCTATAAGGTTCCAGAATGCATACTCATGTGGGGACACAATCCTATAGTATCCAATTCAGATGGCAACCTTGGCCACTGGTACGTAGAATTGATGAAGAGGGGCTCGAAGCTAATTGTGGTTGACCCACGTATGACATGGTTTGCCTCAAGAGCTGATCTATGGTTGCAGATCCGACCGGGCACCGACTCCGCCCTGGCGCTGGGCATGCTGAATATAATCATCCAGGAAGGTTCTCTATGATAAGGAATTTGTTGACAAATGGACTTATGGATTTGACGACCTGGCAAAGAGGGCTGCCGAGTATCCCGTGGAGAAGGTAGCGGAGATTACCTGGATACCCAAAGAGAAGATAGTAGAAGCGGCAAGGCTGTACGCCAAGTCAAAGCCGGCAATGATCGTATGGGGACTTGCTATAGACATGACTAGAGAAGCATTACCGGCCTCTCAGGGTGTGACGGCACTATGGGACATAACCGGGAATATAGATGTGCCCGGCGGCAACCTGATAGTGGAACCGCCTTGTGGCGTCACCAGTTATTTCGGCTGGGGTTTCGAACTCCTTCCCCCAAAGCAGTTCGGAAAACGAATAGGAATGGACAAATACCCGTTGTTGGAATTTGGTCTCCCGCTGGCAAACCCTGATGAGCTGCTGGAAACGATGCTTACCGACAAACCATATCCATTAAAGGCTTGTTGGTTCCAGACCAATAACCCGATAGCATGCATGTCGGCTGACCCGAAGAAGATGTATAAAGGGCTCAGCAGGCTGGAATTTGTGGTGGTTGTTGATCTATTCATGACGCCAACAGCTACTGCTTTTGCCGATATCGTGCTTCCTGCCGCGGCCTATCCTGAACGAGACGGGCACCGAGCAGTATGGTATTCGGTACAAACAATTAATAAGGTAACCCAAACAGGGGAATGCAAATCAGATCTGGAGATCAACCGGTTATTAGGCAGGCGCCTTAATCCTGAGGCCTGGCCCTGGGATAATGAGGAGCAGGTATGGGATGAGATAGTGAAAGGGTCTGGCTGGACTTTCAAGGAGCTGAGAGAGAAACATCAGGTGCTACACCCGTTTGCATACCGGAAGTATGAAACGGGGCGTTTGCGGGACGACGGCGAGCCAGGGTTCAATACAGATACAGGGCGTATTGAGCTCCGCTCCACCAAAATGGAGGAGTTTGGCCTCGATCCATTACCGTACTTTGAAGAGCCAACGGAAGGTCCTGTCAGCACCCCCGAGCTAATGAAGGAATACCCACTGATCCTAACCACTGGCGCCCGAAACTGGGGTTCCTTCCACTCCGAGCACCGGCAAATTGCCAGCTTACGGGCTACCCATCCCCAGCCGGAGATAGAGATACATCCGGAGACGGCGGCAAAATACGGAATCAAGGATGGTGACTGGGTGTGGATCGAGAACCGCATGGGGAAATGCCGACAAAAGGCCGCTATTACGTACGAAGTTCCCAAGTGGCTGGTAAATGCCGATCACGGCTGGTGGTTCCCGGAAGAGGATGGTGCAGAACCTAACCTGTTTGGCGTGTGGAAGTCAAACGTTAATCAATTGGTGCCGTTCTTGCCGGGTAAGAGCGGATTTGGTGGCAACTACAAGTCGCTAATCTGCAAGATCTACAAAGTAAAAGAAGGAGAGATGTAAGATGGCTAAACATGGGCTTCTGATTGATTATAAGTATTGCACCGGGTGCCTTACATGTGAATTTGCCTGCAGCCAAGAGAATGATATTCCGCTTGGTCAGTGGGGAATCAAGGTAACGCAGATAGGTCCATGGCCAATCAAGGGTGATAAGTGGGAGTACGACTATGTCCCTGTTCCCACAGACCAGTGCAACCTGTGCGGCAAGCGGGTGGCTAAAGGCAAGCAGCCCAGTTGTGTCCAGCACTGCCAGGCCGGCGTAATGAGTTTCGGGACAGTAGAAGAACTGGCCAAAAAGATGGCTGATAAGCCAAAACAGGTGCTGTTTGCGCCTCATTAGGGCATGCCATCAATTCTCTCGAAAGAAGATCTGAATAATATAAGGAGGAGGTTATTTCCAGGATGGAAAAAGAATATGTGGGCCCACCACAAAACACGGCACTTAGAGCTTCGCTCTCTGTCTCGCTCGTGAGTGCCATGATTCTCGGACTTATGTTCCCAATGACCATGGGATGGACAAGCCTGGCGACCGCACGACCCGTCATCGGATGTTTTCTTGCAGCATTTTCAGTGGTTTGGCTAATGTTGCTGGTATACTCCATTAAGGACAACGATCCGTTCGGAATGTTTCTGAATGGCATATTCGGCGGTTTTCTCGGCCTGGGATACGCGTTTAGCTTCCTGCTAGGGTACTATGCTCAAGTGAGTGGAGTCCAAGTTGACTGGATGCACGTGGAAGGATTTGTGAGTCTGTTCGCAGCCGTTCTTATGTTAGTGGTCTCTTTCGTTAGTGGTGGATTGATGTGGTCTTTGTTCCCGTCATTTATCTTACTCTTCGTATTCTGGGGCGGCCTTGGATGCGTTAGCCTGGGGTTCTTGAGTCCAATTCACATGAAGTTGTGGCTGGGTCCCATACTTGGCTTGGTCGGTGCTTTTTACGCGTACGTAGCGATTGCGCTGTTTATTAACGCCTCATTTCTTAAGAATAAATTACCTTTAGGCGGTCCATTATTCTACCAAAAGGATTAAAGCCCTGTTCAACAGCTAGTCTTCCTGAGATTCTTGGCCTGAACGCTAAGATGGTGATTGTGCATTGAGAAAGGGCTCACGCTCAGCAAATGTCAGTCTAATATTGTATGCCTAAATGTCTTAGTTGTTATCAACATCTGTGAATCGAATATTTGGAGGTCCATGAATGTGTTTCAGACCCCCTACTGCAGGAACAAGAGTAAATAAGTGCCCAAAATGTGGCAAAGCCAACGAGCCTGGGGCTACGGTTTGCGTAGAATGCGGCGCTAAGCTTTCGGCCCTGCCCCCCCCACCCGGGCAAGCAGGAGGTGCACCACCTCGCCCACCAGGAGCCCCCCACCGCCACCCAAACAACCACCTGCTCCACCTGTACCTCCTGGCCAGGCAGGAAACACGCCGCCAACCGCCGAAACAAGCCCCCACACCACCTGCGCCTCCTGACAAGAAGTGAGGTAGTTGGCTGCGGTATTTCTTAGCCAAAAACTGGCCTTTTCGAAAATGCGCATCCTTTAGAATATATTAAGTATAATTATAATACGGGAAATGAATTGGGCGAATTCGTGTTCTTGGGGACAGGCGCTGCTTGTGGTGTACCTGCGTTCTATTGCGGATGCAGAGCCTGCCAAGAGGCACACAGTGAGTCGCGCTTTAGACGTACGCGCTGTGCGATAGTTCTGACCGGAGAAGAGGACCTCCTCGTTGATGCACCACCGGAACTATCCACGCAACTGTCGCGTGAAGGCATCAAGAAGATAGATCATCTTGCGCTGACCCATTCCCACTATGACCACATAGGAGGCTTGGGTGACCTCGAGTTCTATGTACGGTGGCACCGCAACAAAGCCTTGCCTGCCGTAATGAGTTATGAGACATGGACGCAACTGCAAACAATTTTTGGCTCAGTTGCTGAATGTCTGGACGTGAAACTAATTGAGCCGGGCCAAGTCGCTACATTTGGAGGGGTGCATCTTACAGCGCTGGAGGCAGCGCACTCACCGGGTACACTGGGTTTCCTCATCGAGAACAATGGTACGTCTATTGCTTACATACCCGACACAGGATCACTTCCTGCAAAAACGCGGGAATGCTTGCACGGCATAGATTATCTCGTACTGGACGCGACCTTTTGGGGACGTAACTGGTATCCCGGGCAGCACCTATCATTCGACGAAGCAATTGCAGTCGGACGGGAGCTTGAGGTACGAAACCTTTATTTAACCCACCTGTCGATGCACTATGACACGCCGGTTACAAACCAAGAACTTGAAGAAGCTCTTAAACCGTACCAAAAACAGGTCCATCTGGCTTATGACGGTTTGCGCTTTGCAGTCGGGCATCAAGAGCACGACCGAATAGTAACAATGAAGATTGAGCCTCCGGTTCAGATGAAGACGGAGTCGTCCTGACACTGGCAAGTCTGGAGGAAAAACATGGAAGAACAAGGGACGCAAATAAAGAAATCGGTGTGCTATTTCTGCCATCAGCAGTGCGGCATGTTGGTACACGTGAAGGGCGACAAAATTACAAAGGTTGAAGGAGACCCAGACCATCCCAGTCGGGGTGGGATGTGCCCGCGGGCCAACGTCTGGCTAAAGCATCACGATCATCCGGCACGTGTGAATTATCCCCTTAAGCGTGCTGGCGAACGTGGTGAAGGAAACTGGGAGCGGATCAGCTGGGAACAAGCGCTTGACGCAATTTCCAATAAGTTAGAGCAAATCCGCAAAGAGTCAGGTGCAGAATACGTGTGCAGTGCAGGAGGCACACAGCGTACTCATGACTGGGCCCGCCGTCGTTTTATGAACTTGTTTGGAAGTCCGAACGTTTTCAAGGTATCGTCTGTCTGCTGGATTCCAACCTTCATGATTGAGACAGCAATTTACGGCTGGTGCCCTTTCGACGTTGACCTACCCAAAAGTAAATGTGTTGTGTTGTGGGGGCATAACCCAGCCGGAGTCTATATGCCAGAGATACGCGGGTGGATGGACGTGAGAGAGAGCAACGGCACCAAGATAATCGTAGTAGATCCAAGGATGACTGAAACGGCGGCGAAAGCAGATCTGTGGTTGCCGTTGCGGCCCGGCACTGACGCAGCACTGGCACTTTCCTGGCTCAATGTCATTATCTCCGAAGGGTTGTACGATCAGCACTTTGTTGAAAACTGCTGTTACGGCTGGGAAAAGCTTATAGAGCATGTAAAGCCTTACACACCGGAGTGGGCAGAACCGATCACCTGGATTGATGCGGAAAAGATAAGGGCTGGTGCGCGCATGTATGCAACCTGCAAGCCGGGCAATATACAGTGGGGGGTTGCGGTGGATGAAATCGGGCCTCCCGGAGGAGCAGCTATGCATGCGCGGGCTTTGCTGCGAGCGGTTACCGGGAATCTCGACTGTCCCGGCGGGGACATGCTGGCTGGACCAGATCCAGTTATGATTACCGACGCCGAGATGGAGGCTAACGAATACATGACTGAGGAGCAGTGGGAGAAGCAGATTGGCTCTGACCGTTACATGATGTGCTCCTGGCCAGGATACAACAAAATTGCGGCGATTGCCAAAAGATTCTGGGGGAAACCACCGCCTGCTGAATGGATGTGCCTGGCACATGCTCCCTCTGTTTTCGATGCAATGATTACCGGGGAGCCCTATAAGCCGCGAGCCTTATTGGTGCTTGCGAACAACACCCTTTCAGCCTATCCAGACACAAGAAAGGTATATAAGGCCTTGATGGAGTTTGAGCTATTAGTTGTTAAAGATTACTGGATAACACCAACAGCAATGCTCGCAGATTATGTATTGCCTACTGCGGACTGGCTAGAGCGCCCCACTATAACAAACACGTACGGCTGCAGTGATTTTTCTATTTGTTCGCAGCGTGCGATACAACCGACCTACGAGCGTAAGACCGACTACCAGTTCTGGAAAGGATTAGCGGATCGGCTGGGACAATCTGAGTTCTGGCCCTGGGAAACCTTAGAAGAGGCAAAGTACTACCGTATTTACCCGCTGGGCCACAATGTAAGCAGTTACGATGAATACGTGGAGAAGGTACGGTTTTCCTTCCCGCCCAGAGAATACTACAAGTACGGCAAAATAGGATTCGGCACTCCTTCGGGTCTGGTGGAACTCTACTCGAAGACGCTGGAACAACTTGGCTATGACCCGATGCCCAGATATGTGGGCCCGGCTGAAAATGAAGCTGATGACCCTGAACTGGCCAAAGAATTCCCCCTAGTACTCATAGCCGGATCAGGTGTCATGCCATACTATCATTCCGAACACTTAAATATAAAGCCATTACGTTATCTTCACCCGCAGCCTCGCATGCAGATAAATCCAAAAACAGCGAGAGACCTGGGTATTAAGAAGGGTGATTGGGCCTGGATCGAAACTCAACGGGGAAGGATCATGCAGATAGCTGAACTAACCGAGACAATTCACCCGCGGACTATCTTCGTTGAGCGTGGCTGGTGGTTCCCTGAACGGGAGGCGAAAGAGCCGCGGCTCTACGATATATGGCAATCCAATTGTAACGTTTTGACTTCAGGGGATCCCAAACACTGTGATCCTATGAGCGGTAGCTGGGCAACCCGCGGCCTGCTTTGCAAGGTCTATAAAGTGGAAAAGGAGGACTTGCCCCATGACTAGGTGGGCAATGGTTATCGACCTAAGGCGATGCGTGGGCTGTCAGGCCTGCACGGTCGCCTGCCAGCTAGGTAATGATCTACCGCTCGGCATGCTCTGGAACATTGTGACAACCGTCGGGCCAAAGGGGACTTTCCCTACTTTGAGTTATTATCACCTTCCACGTCCTTGTTTTCACTGTGATGATCCGCCCTGCGTACATTGCTGCCCCACGGGTGCATCTTCACAGCGTGAAGACGGAATCGTGATGGTGGACCCAGACAAATGCATTGGTTGCGGCGCCTGCATTATGGCCTGTCCCTACGGTGCACGAACGCAGAATAAGGAGCTGGGGATAGTACAAAAGTGTACCTTCTGCGCCGATATCATCGGGAATGGCACAGAGCCCTATTGCGTGAGCACCTGCCATCAACGGGCACGCATATTTGGTGATATCAGTGATCGTGACAGCGAGATATATCGTCTTGTAAACGCTGATAACGCCATACAATTGATGCCCGAGTTAGGCACAGATCCCCATGTATATTATATTCAACCCTAGGGAGATCGAGATGAAAAAAGAAATGACCTGGACTTGGCCGATTAGCAGCTATATATTTCTTGGAGGACTGGGAGGTGGTATCGCGATTGTCTCTGCTGTGGCTGATATATTTTGGGGTCTGGGGGGCATCTTCGCGATGGGTCCTTTCATCGCCGCGGTAATCATTGCCCTTGCTTCGGGGTTGCTCGTTTTTGAACTGGGCAGGCCCTTACGCTTCTGGCGTGTGATGGTGACAAAAAAGCTATCTGAAATGACTTTTGGTGCATGGATGCTTACACTGCTGATGATAGCTGGTCTAGTTTATAGTTCTTGCTGGCTGACATTATTGCCATGGTACGGTCTGGCAGGGCTGCGTCACGCTTTCGCCTGGATTTGTCTGATATTAGGTATTGGGGTCGCTCTATACACTGGAGTTTTTCTCGGTACCATGAAATCACGCCCTTTCTGGAACGGTCCGGCTTTGCCTGTTCTTTTTCTTATTCTTAGTCTTTCCACCGGGCTTGCAGCACAGATACTCATCGTGAGTATCTGGCCTTGGGGAGGAAGTACAAGCCAGGCTGCAGATATCACGCCTCTTCTTGGAGTTGCCAACATTGGTTTTTTGGTTACTCGAGGGAATCATCCTGTTCGTCTATGTCTTTATGATGCGTGCATCCGTAACCGTTCGCGCTTCAGGTCCGGCAGCAAGTTGGCTAAGCGGAAGCAGGGCATTGATTTTTTGGGTAGGAGCCGTAATTGCCGGAATTCTTGTGCCGATATTGTTATATGGCTTGCGGGTTCCGGCTACAGTCATAACAGCAGCCTTATTTGTTCTTGCAGGCGGAGCTATCCTCCGGTTCCTTGTCGTTTATACACAAGATCGGATAATGTTACCAGGAGAGGAAGAATTCCGTTACTGGCTACCAAAGGGTGATGAAAAATTCCTTTCCAGCTGGAAGGAACGTCAGGAAACAGCCCAAATTAAGAGGAGATAATAGTGGTCATAGATTTTAAAGACAGGATAGAGGAGGTCAGCTCAGAATTATTATTTTTTGATAAGCTTGAAACCTTGCAAGTTAATTTGGGGAATGTCTGCAACCAATCCTGTCGGCATTGTCACGTTGATGCAGGTCCTGCAGGCAATTATGTTATGTCCAAGGAGGTTATGAAGAACATAATCAGGTTCTTGCATAATCACTCGGATATCACAATCGATATCACAGGTGGATCCCCAGAGCTCTGTCCTGATTTCAAATTCTTAGTTGAAGAGGTTCGCCAATATGCTTCGCGGGTGATGGTCAGAACTAATCTGACGGTGTTGTTGGAGGAAGGGAAGGATTGGATTCCACGATGGTATAGAGATAACAGGATTATTGTTATCGCTTCAATGCCTTGTTACACGAAAAAAAACGTTGATGTGCAGAGGGGTGAGGGAGTTTTCGAAAAATGTGTTAAATCACTCAGAACACTAAACGATTTGGGCTATGGAGACTCTCTCGAGTTAAACTTAGCCTATAATCCACTGGAAGCCTATTTACCAGGTTCCCAAAAAGAACTAGAAGAGGCTTACAAAGAGGAACTTTTTCAACACTATGGACTCCGGTTCAACAAGTTGTTTACTATCACAAATGCCCCCATCGGAAGGTTTAAAAAACATCTTGAAACAAATCGGGAGGCAAACAAATATATCTCACTTCTGTCCGATAACTTCAACCCCAATGTCGTAAAGGATATTATGTGCCGGACCCTGATAAGTGTAGACTGGCGAGGCATATTATATAATTGTGATTTTAACTTGGCACTCGGGTTACCTATCAGAAATGAGTCAGGATATGCTGCGGATGTTAATGGAATCGAAGATGTCATTAAGAACGGGTTCGAAATCGTAGTGGCCGAACATTGCTATGCTTGTACAGCTGGCACGGGATCTAGCTGTACAGGGACCTTGGCCTGATGCTAAGTAGACTATCCTATTACAGGATGGGTATTTGCTCTCGGTGTCACATTATGGCTCAGTGTCAAATTGTGCACAGTAAGGACAGTAGCGGTATTAAGACTGGTAAACAATATGAAACCACAAGTGGACAAACAAACCTATGATACGTTGGGTAACGTAGCTGCAGAATGCGCCGGGTGCGAATTATTATGCAGTCAAGCTTGTGAGGTCTTGCAAGAGATAGCCCCCACAGCTCCGGGCGATGTTGCCAGACAGGTTCTGGGCGGGCAAGTAGATGAGGATATACGCAGATTTCTACTAAGGTGTTCATTATGCGGTCTATGTGTTAATTCCTGCCCTAAAAGCCTTGATATACCGCAAATGGTTATCGCTGCCCGCAGGGTTATGGTGGACACTGGTATGACGGATACTGAGGTCTACCGTATCATGTGGGTGGATCATGACTGGAATGCCATTACCATTTTTCGCGACACATATCAGTTAAACTTCGACAACCTGATTAAAGAAAAATGCTACACCCTGTTTATGCCGGGTTGCTCACTGGCTAACGAAGCACCTCAATTGGTATATACCACCATCGACTGGTTAGACGAGCAAGGAGGAGATAAAGCCGGTGTTATATTGATGTGCTGTGGTATGCCTCTGTTGGAAATGGGGCTAACGGAGAGGGCTAAAAGATATGAAAGGTCATTCTGGCAAAAGGTAAAAGAGACCGGTGCCAGAAGAGTGGTGGTGGCTTGTCCGAATTGTTTCCATCACTTAATTGCCAGTGAACTGAAAAAAGACATAGAAGTGGTCTCTATGCTGGAACTAATGGCTAAATCCGGTTTACGTGTTCCGTCTGCAAAAGGCAAAAAAATTACTATTCACGATTCCTGTCCAAGCCGGTATGGTGAGATGGGCAAGTGGGCACGTCAGTTACTGGGTGATTATGAGATTACGGAAATGGAACACCACGGGAAGAACAGTTTGTGCTGTGGCTCTGGAGGTGTGGTGTCAATGGTGGATAAGGAGTTGCATGACAAACGGTCAAAAAGAAGATTGGAGGAATTTAAAAATACAGGCGCTGATATCTGCGCCACATATTGCATGGCATGTTGGCACACCTTGTCTCAGAAAGCGGTGCAGGGCGACGTGCGATTTATTCTTGAGCTTGTATTCGATCAGTTTATAGACCATGCAGAATATCAGAATAAGTTGCAGGCTATGTGGGAGGGTGAGTGGGGGGTCTATAACGACTTTCGGCTTCGAAACTCGCAAATGCTCGACGAATGCAGAAAGGAAAAATGAAATGGCCTCTCTAGTTCCAGCCGGCCCTGTTATTGATCAAACAGAGAGCGTATGTCCACATTGCCTGAAGACCATACCCGCAACCATTTATGAGAATGGTGGCAGCGTCTACATGGGCAAAACGTGCCCCGAGCATGGCCACTGTGATGTTTATCTCTGGCCGGATGCGAATCATTACCTGTGGTTTACCAACTTTGCCTTTCCATCGAAATCACGTACGCCGCAGACCGAATGCTCAGATGGTTGTCCGCGAGATTGCGGGCTATGCCCGAACCACAAGAGAGGCATCACACTGGCTGAAATCGAGGTGACCTGGCGTTGTAACCAATCCTGCCGAGTCTGCTTTATGTCGGCGAGCGATAGTCTCCCCGATCCTTCGCTGGAGACTATATATGATATGCTACAAACCGTCCAGCGCTACGATGGAGGACATGCCTCCCTGCAGATAACAGGAGGTGAGCCGACAGTGCGCGCTGATCTACCCGATATCATCAGGCTTGCCCGTCAAACCGGGTTCAGCACTGTCGAGATCAACACCAACGGCTTAGTCATTGGGAGAGACCGTGACTTCCTGTGTACGCTGAAAGAGGCTGGCCTTACCAATATCTATCTGCAGTTTGATGGCATCACGCCTGAGGTAACCCGTATCTTAAGGGGAGAAGGCCTATTCGATTGCAAACTGCAGGCGATTGAAAATTGCCGCCTGGAAGATATGAAGGTCATTCTGGCACCGACTATTATAAAGGAGATAAACGACGGCCAGATGGGCGGTCTCATTGATTTTTGCATGAACAATATGGACGTGATTAGTGGTCTGGCGATTCAGCCCGCCTTTCTGTCTGGCCGATTTGATGTGGAAATGCAGCAACGCCTTTCGCTTGGTGATATCGTAGCCATGATAGAGGAGCAAACTGGCGGTAAGATCGCAGCGCGCAACTTCTGGCCCTTAAGCTGCATACATCCCCTCTGTGCCTGTTCAACTTATCTTATCGGAGAGGGCGAAAACTATACCACGCTTACAAGTAACATAACCGAAACTGACTACACAAAATATTTCAATGAAAGTAGCCCGCAAGGTTCGGTATTCGCCGACGTATTTGCAAATATGCATCATGAGAATAACACCCCCCAAGGGCTTGGTGTACTCATCATGAGCTATATGGATGCCTGGACGCTAGATGTGAAACGGCTGCGGGAATGCAACCTGGCAGTCACCGTCAGGGATGGGCGCTCCATACCATTTTGTGCGTACCACTTAACTGCCACCTCAGGCCGAAGGTTATATCCACTGGGCCAAAGGAGACCGTCTGCCATTGATTGCACGCAGGTCTAATTGCACCTTATGCGGGTACCTATGTGGCATCCTGGCTTACTGCAGTGAAGATGGTAATCTAGTCAGGCTTGAGCCCGATAGTACGCGGTTCCCTTATAATGCTTCAATTATGAAAAAATGCGCTCGCTTTCACGAAACGAGTGCTATCCTAGATCATCCTGATCGTATAAATTATCCAGTTAAACGCGTGGGTGAACGAGGCTCGGGCAAATGGCAAAGGGTGAGCTGGGACGAAGCGCTAGATGACATCGCGGGCAGAGTGCAAGACCTCAAGAAGCAGTATGGTGCTGAAACTCTGGCTACCTGCATTGGGGCTCCCCATTCCATATACTGGCCAATGCACCGTTTTATGAACTTATTCGGCAGCCCCAATAACATCGGTATCGGGCATATTTGCTGGAATCCAGCAATCTGGGTACATAGTCTCACATATGGGTGGCCTATCAAGCCTGAGCTGGACCCCGACAGAACCAACTGCGTAATCCTATGGGGGATCAATCCCGCCGAGTCTGATAACTCCCTGTTCTGGGAAACAATATTTAGATACAGCCAGTCCGGCAAGCCTCTTATCGTGATTGACCCGCGTTATACAAAGACTGCTGCAAAAGCGAGTACGTGGTTACCTGCCAGACCGGGAACAGATGTGGCACTGGCACTGGCACTGATAAACGTTATTATAAAAGAGGAACTTTATGATAAAGGATTTGTTAACAAATGGTGCTCCGGATTCGAAGAGCTTAAAAACAATGTGGCCGGATACTCCCCCAATAGCGTATCTTCTATTACCGGTATCCACAGCCAAATTATAATCGAAATAGCCCGTCTTTTTGCTGAGAACAGACCGGCAACGATATTCAGCGGTCTGGGTATCGACCAGAGCGGGTGTAATTGTACTCAGGCTTTACGTGCTCTGGCAATCCTACGGGCTATTACTGGCAATGTAGATAAGCCTGGAGCCTGTCACCTTTGTGAGCAGCCTGACTTTATATCAGAAGCTGAGTTGGAGATGAGCAGCACCCTGCCCGCATCGTGCACAAAGAAACAACTATGTCAGAACGTATTCCCACTCCTCACATATGATGGCTATAAGGCACTTACTCGCTACACTCTGTTGCATGGGAAAAGGTTACCCGTCCGTTATTTAACGTCGGCGCACCCCTTTCTTGCCTGGCAAGCCATGTTGACTGGGAATCCATATCCTATAAAAGCTCTTATAGTTATGGCAAGTAATCCACTACTTACCCAGGCTAACACCAATATGGTCTACCAGGCGCTTAAAAGCCTCGATCTTATTGTAGTACTGGATCAGTTTTTAACGCCTACCGCTATGCTTGCTGATTACGTACTTCCAAGCGCAGGAAGTCTTGAACAAAGTATGATTCAGATGGATGGAGGGATTTCCAACATAGCGTATGGCGGCAGCCGTGCTATTGCTCCGATGTATGAAAGAATGACAGATTATTCCTTCTGGTATGAGCTTGGACAGCGCTGTGGGCAAACAGAGTACTGGCTATGGAAGACGGCGGAGGAAGCGTTCGATGAAGTCTTCTCCCGTGCCGGGTTAACATGGGAAGAATTTTGCGGCACAGGTATTTATTCGCCCAATAACTCTTATTATAAATACGAAAGGGAAGGGTTTGCCACGCCGAGCGGGAAAATAGAACTCCGTTCCATTCTGCTGGAACAGCTTGGATACAACCCTCTGCCCTATTTTACTCCTGCTCAAAACAACACCTCTGACTATCCTCTTACTCTGGTAACAGGGGTGAGGCACCAACCATATTACGCTACCGAGTTCCGAAATATACAAAAATTTAGAAGGATACATCCAAATCCCATTGCGGAAATGGATAAGATAACCGCAACCCGGTTCGGAGTGCAGGAAGGGGACCATGTATGGATAGAGACACCAAAGGGGCGTATCAAACAGGTTGTCGGGCTTGCAAACATGCTACCAGGGCTGGTATGTATCGAATTTGGATGGTGGTATCCTGAATTGCTGCCTACAGAGCCGGCCCTGGGTGGCCTGTGGGAATCTAATGCCAATGTATTGACTGGTTCAGATATTGAGTCGTGTGACCCGATACTGGGGCAATGGACGTATCGCACTCTACAATGTAAAATCTACAAGGTTGACGAGGCAAGAGGATGCTAGTGTTACGCAAGGCAAGAAAAAGCGACCATTCCGCTCTTGTTGAACTTCTCGCAAAAGCTAACATGCGTTACGTCGAGCCAATTAGGTCCTATACGATCGCACTTGAAGGACCAATTATTGCCGGTTGCGCAAGGTTGGAGGACCATGGTGATATCGTAATGCTAAGGCCACTTGTCGTAGCCGAAAAGTACCGGAGAAAGAGACTGGGCAAGCATATACTCAAGAAAATTATGCCAGATGATAAACCTACTATTGTTGCTGCACGCGGTGAGGCAATCCCGTTCTATGTCGCCATCGGATTCAACAAGACTGGCTGGCATGCTGTATCCGATGAACAACGAGACGAATGCAAGCTATGCCCTGAACGAAAAGTGTGCAATCCACAACCCATGATATACGTTCCAGACCGTTGCGAAAATGAATATAGTATTAATCAATCCCAGAACGGTTAAAGCGAGCACTTTCCCTGGAGGAGAGTTCTTTAGCTGCACCGCACCCAATATGGGATTAGCTTATCTCGCTGCGGTTCTGGAACAGGAAAACCACGACGTTAAGATAATAGACGCGCAGGCGTTGGGGCTTGACGACGAAGGGTTGAAAAGAAGCCTTTCAGATTTAGAGCCGGAAATAATCGGGGTTACTGCTACAACAACGACTATATATGACGGCTTTAACGCTGTCAGCATAGGCAAGGAATTATATCCCCGGGCGTTCACTGTCATGGGTGGTATCCATGCTTCTTATCTGCCGTTTGAGACGTTGCAGGAATGCTCTCAATTAGATGCCGTATGTATTGGCGAGAGTGAAGAAACCGTAGTTGAACTTACTTGTGCCTTAGAGAATGGAATGGATGAATTGGCTCGCGTTAAAGGAATTGCCTATAGGTGGGAGAACAAGATAAGAAAAACGCCATCGAGAATTTCTCTCCCTGATTTGGATGCCTTGCCGCTTCCGGCCAGGCATCTCCTTCCCATGGAGTATTATGCCTCCGGAGGGCACCCGCACAGGACTGCTTCGATCGTCTCTAGCCGCGGCTGTCCCTTCAAATGTGCGTTCTGTGCTACGCCGTTTATCGCGGGCCGCAGATATCGAGCTAGGAGTGCTGAGAGTATATTGAATGAAATAGAACAGATAGTATCAAAATATGAAATGAATTCATTTGAATTTGTCGACGATCTGTTCACACTGGATAATAGACGTGTTGAAGCCATTTGCAGCGGGATCCTTGAGCGCGGTATGAAAGTACGCTGGTCGTGCAGCAGCCGGGCAGATACAGTCAATCCATGTTTGCTCGCCACTATGGCAGATGCCGGTTGCGGATGCATTTTCTATGGGATCGAATCCGGCTCTCAGCGAATACTGGACTGTATGCGGAAGGGGGAAAACCTTAAGCAAATAGAGGAAGCTGTACGATATACGAGAGAAGCGGGGATACAAACATGGGGGTTTTTCATTCTTGGCTTCCCAGAGGAAACCAGAGAGGATATCGAAAGGACCATCAGATTTGCGTGCGAACTGGATTTAGATTTTGTGGAATTCTTTATAGCATCAGCTTTCCCCGGCAGTGCTCTTTATGAACGTGCAAGAAGGGATGATCTGCTTTTGATTGAAGGCTGGTCGGATATCTCGTATGGAAAAGCAAACATAAAGAACCCTGTCCTTTTTCCACAGGACGTGCAGGAATATCTGATTAAAGCTTACCGAGATTTCTATACGTCGTCACGGGTGATTTCCAGATTACTAAGAGAGGGAAAGACTCAATTTCTGTCTGAAATCAAGTCCAAGACGGGATAAGGGAAGCTTACAGGATTCATGTTGACAAATGTCAGCACTACCTATGCTCCAGTAGAACTGGGTATCAAAACCGGACGGCTGGGAACATTCCAGTTCTCGACGGATGCTGCTTATGTTCCTCCTTTCGCCAGCCGTCGAGACTTGCTAACCTGAGATGAAACGAAAGTAATGAGAAACCACGCATTATCATTATTTACCAAATCGCCCCAGCCGGGAACGACCAAGACGCGTCTAACTCGGAAGTACGGAGGCTCACTTAGTGACGAGGAAGCGGCCGATTTTTACAGGGCAACAATGCTTGACGTTGCGGCTGCTGCGTTTCGCGCACTGGAGCTATGCCGTAAGACGGCGGCTGATGAAAACAGGATGGATAAATATGACTTTTGCGTCTCGTGTTCGCCTGAAAGCGAAAAACCCAGACTCGAGAAGATCTTCCAGGAAGAGTGCTCAAATGAGGCCAATATTCGCTATATAGTTGATAACGGGCAGAATTTTAATGAGCATTTCAATAACCACTACCAGCAATTATTCCGGCAAGGATACCATTCAGTTGTATGTATCGGCGGTGATTTGCCTACTATATCGCCTGAATTTATACATAACGCGTTCCAATGGCTTGATTATATGGGAACAGGGTCGGAAAGAGGCGCAATGGTAATTGCCCCCTGCCAGGCAGCCGGTGTATCGCTGGTTGGATTAACGGCAGCCGCACCAATGGATTTTGCCGGTGTATTCTACAATATGCAGGGTGTACCGGCTCTGGAAGCCATAATCAAGACAGCTGCAGAGCGACAGATACCTACATCAGTGCTTGAAACCCAGGCTGATGTGGATACCATGGAAGATCTAGCACATACTATTGCACTAATAAACGCGCTGAAGTATGCTAGCCTTTTTTCACCTGGTAAGTTCGTCCCCGCGCGCACGCTCGCATGGATACAAGAGCGGGGGCTTGTTGTACATACTCCGCCAAATGAAGAACACGACCCAAGAGGCACAATTGATGGTCAAGATTGAAATAGACATAGAACGATGCAGGGGCTGCGGTACTTGCGCGGACTTTTGCCCGACATCTGTTTTTGAGCTTTCGGAAATAAACGGACACAAGGTCAGTTCCGCTGCACGTATTGACGATTGCTGCGCCTGTAACACCTGCGCAGGGCAATGTCCGCAGGGGGCGATACTACTGACGGATGCGATTTCAGAGAGGGAATGCCTGGACAGCATCAGTACCGGAGCTCCTGCTACCCCTCTGGATAACGAGGAGCGTGAAAGCTATGGCAAGCTTTCGAAATTACTTGTGGATATATTGGGCTTGCGTTGGAGTCCTGTTGCCGTTACCCTTATATCCAAAGACACAGCACTACCCAACGTTCCGCTGCCACGCAGCCGGTTGCGCTATTGCCAGGCATTGATGATGGCTCGCCGGGGCAAGACTTTGCTGATGCCGCCTCAAGTTCATGCCTGCCCCGATGGTATGTATATCCTGGGACTAACCAGTGCTTCTCCCAAGCTTGCCACTGGGGAAATATATATCAAGTTTGGCAAACTGGCGTCTATTGAAGCGGCGCGCCAGATGATTGCCGAGCGTCCTCATCTGCCTGAAAAATCGGTAAAGGCCACGCTTGTATCACCACTGGAAAAGGCTGTTATAAAACCGGATGTTGTAGTGGTTGTGGCTCCGCCGGAAAGCATGATGTGGTTATGTATGGCATCTTCTTTTTATACGGGTAAGCGTTTTGAGTTCAAGGTAAGTGGTTATAACTCACAATGCATAGAAGCTACGCTGTACCCTTATACAACAGGCGATATAAACATATCTCTGGGGTGCTATGGCTGCCGCGCTGCTTCAGATATAGGTGACGATATGATGTTTATGGGGATACCTTTAGCTAAATTAGGCTCGTTGGTAAGTGGACTGGAGCAATTGGGTAAAAAGGCTATTCCAGACTCTCGCATGAAAATCTATTTGCCGCCGTTGGTTTAACCGATGAAAAATCACCAGCTTTTAGATGCCAGACCGTTATCACAAAGTCACGGTCACCTCACACTTTTTGCAAATTCTTACTATTAATGCGATAATATTTTTCAAGAGGAGTAATTAAAGACCTCCTGCCTAGTTAACAGTTAGCTTCGGGCTTTAACTAGGAAATGAATCTGGGACAAGTAAAAATATTCAGCTTGCCTTCCAAGCAGGCTGTCGCGGGTTCGAGTCCCGTCTCCCGCTTTTTTGACCTCTAGAGTTCCTGCTTTTTCTGAGCATACGTTCTAAAGGTAGGTTTTAGAAGTCCTGCTTATTTCCGCATCGATCGCACGAGTCAAATATCATGTGTAAGGACATCAGCAATAATAAAGGTTTCGTTATTCCTATCCTTAACTGTATATTTCGTCGCCTAGAGTGCATATCAATATTGCACTTGTGGGTGCATATGAAGAAGGGCCGGAGGCAATCACGCATTTTGGTCGATCACTATGTTTCTTGTTGGTTTATCGCCAGCATAGCTTTCATATTGATCTTCTACCATTGGCGCTCTTTTACCGGCAATTGTTGGCTGTATAACGGTTTCATCTGCCTAATCCTTTTGCTTGCGATATGGAGGTTTGTTGATATTATCCAGGCGTGGTGGAATCGCTATTTTGTTACTCCTTTTGTAGCTAGTGCACCGAGAAACATTATTCTCACGTTTGTAAACTATTGGGAGATAATAATTGTATTCGCCATCGTGGGCTTGTTTTTTAATCTTGATCCATATTACCCTCCCAGAGGTGCTGGGGGGAGCGATTGGGCGATTATGACTGCTTGGCGTGAAAGCTTACGCATCGCCACCCCGTTGGGCCTCACCCGGGAACCACCTCCTTTATGGCCGGGTACCTTGTTCTATGTCGAATACGCCTTCGGACTCGGCTTCCTTGCGGTGTTCATCAGTGTGGTATTATCGTACCTGCGTAATGGAGGGGAGAGATCCCATCCAAATGGTGGGAGGTCTTAGATGAAGACTGACCGTTCCCTGGAGGTGAGACGTGACAAAGATTGCAGATTCCCATTATCATCGCGGTTCGAGAAAGTCAACCAGATGCACCTGCATAGCATCGACCTGACGTCACATCCTTTGCATTTCTTCTAACGAAAGGTTATTCTACTACATAAATTCGCTGCTGGCACTCAATGATGAACTGTAATGAAGGAGGCAAGATGAGGAAAATAGCGATCGCAACGATTACCGCGGCAATCCTGACAGCTGTACTTGTGGGTGGTTGCGCCGGACCTGCCGTAACTCCCCCACCATCAACACCGACACCGTCTGCACCCGCAGCACAACAGACACTAAATATCGGAGTGGTAAGTCCTTTAACCGGACCGATGGCAGATCTTGGTACCAACATGAAGAACGGGATACTGATGGCCATCGATGACCAAAATCAGCAGGGCGGCGTTACCATCGGCGGGCAGAAATATGTGCTAAATGGCATCGTTCGTGACAGCAAGGCCGATCTTGTTGTCTCCAAAAGTATTGCAGAGGAGCTAGTATTTGACAAGAAAGTGATAGCCATTGGCGGGCCTTTTATGGGGGATGCAATAGGTGTTCAAACTGTTACCGAACCGAACAAGGTCATAGCCTTCTTTCTTGTCGCCATAATTAAAGGGATAGTTGGCCCAAATAAGCCATATTCTTTCTTCTACGGTCAAGGCCCGCTTTCAGAAATGCTCCTGACAAGCGCGTATACGCAGAAATTCTACCCCGAAGCCAAAACTATTGTCTCCATCATAGTTGACGTAGCCGACCTTCCGGTCTTCGCCGATGCCGCAAAATCCATGGGAGAACGATACGGCTTAAACTGGCTGGGTTATGAGAGGTGCCCCATAACCACGACCGACTTCACTCCAATAATTTCACGTGTGCTTGAGAAGAAACCGGATATCGTAGATACCAGCAACGTGGGGGGCGATATGGGAGGCCTGTGCGCTTCCTTAATAAAGCAGTTGCGGCAGGCGGGCTTCAACGGCATTATTTGGGTACCTGCTCCTCCTCCCCCAGGCGTATTTCAGGAGGTGATTCCGAAAGAACAATTAAACAAGATTGTCGATCTTTCCATAAATCTGGACAGTCCTATAGTAGCACAGGCCTACCGGGATTTGGGCAAGCGGTATGAGAAGGAATACAACCAGACTCCGGCTCCAGTGATTGCCATGGCATACGACCCGGTCAAGAGTTTTTTCCAGTTTCTCAACACTCAGAATACCCTGGACACCACGGCATGGATGGAGGGATTTGCGAACTACCACTGGCAGGGAATATGGGGCAAGGAAGCGTTTTGGGTAGGCAAGCCACTATATGGAATTAACCGCATCCTTCTTGGATCCCGCTGGGTCTCGGAATGGACAAATGGCCAACTCGATACCAAGTGGGAGGCGCCTCTTCCTCTAGAACTGTGGGTAGAGCAATAGCGGAACCCCTGATCTTGTTTTAAGGAGGAATTTGTTGATGAACAGAGTTTTACTGGGTGTGATAACGATAGTCCTTTTAACCAGCATAGTTCTTGTAGGCTGCGCTAAACCGGCAGCGTCCACAGTCCCAACTCCTGCCCCAGCAGCCAAGACTTTGAATATCGGAGTTGCTACTCCGCTAACCGGGCCCGCCGCTATGCTTGGTAACAATATGCAAAATGCCGCGTTAATTGCTATAGACGACCAGAATAAGCAAGGCGGAGTCACCATCGCCGGCGAAAAATACACGTTAAATCCCCTTGCCCGTGACACCAAAGGAGACCTTCTGGTCGGCAAGTCTATTACCGAGGAGATGGTATTCAACAACGGCGTAAAAGCCATCGCGGGACCTTTTCTGGGTGATGCCATAGGTGTACAATCGGTAACTGAGCCAAATAAAATAATATTGTTCGCCGTTGCTCCCTTGATACTAAGCATGACAGGTCCAAATAAGCCATATACTTTCTTTTTCGGTGGGCCTCATCCTCAGATGTTTAACAACGGCGCTTCTTACATTGCCAAGTATTACCCTAATGCCAAAACGGTTGTTACCATGGCTCCTGATGAAGCTCAGTTGCCCTCATTTTTGGATGCGGTTCAGGTGATATGTAAAATCTACGGCCTTAATTGGTTGGGCGTTGAGAAGTTTCCTTTTGAAACCAAGGACTTTATGCCTTTTATTTCCCGTGTGCTGGCAAAGAACCCTGACATCATAGATACCAACTTCACGGGAGGCGATCTTGGGGCATTGGCTGCCCTCTTGGTAAAGCAGTTACGTGAAGCCGGATTCAAGGGAATTATTTGGATGGCAGCTCCTCCCCCACCAGGTGCAATTGAAGAGGTCGTGCCCTTAAAGTACCAGGACGGGATTGTAACTAATGATGTAAACCCAGCGTCTCCGATCGTGAGTGCTGCCTATCGTGACCTGTATAACAGGTACCTACAAAAATTCGGTTCCCCACCAATTGATGTTGTTTCGCAACTTTACAACGTTCTCAAGCCTTTCTTCGAATTCTTGAATACGCAGAATACAATGGACACCACCGCGTGGATGGAAGGCTTCGCGCAATACCACTGGCAGGGCATCTATGGGAAAGAGGCCGAATGGATAGGAAAGCCGATTTACGGAATCGACAGGGAGGCTTACCGGCCTGATTGGGCTTCCATTTATAAAGATGGAAAGATGGAGACTGTTTGGGAGGCACCTATTCCCCCTGGCATTTTTGCCACACCCACCCAGTGAGACGTTCCACGAGGTATTTGGTTAAAAGCACGAATGGATCGGCTCGGCCTGTTGCCCCATATGTTAATCAGCTATTTTGGCTAGGTCCAGGGGGATATTGCCGCGCACTGTATTTATTGGATTTTCTTTGCGTAAACCTTAAATACGACGTGCCCCAGCCCGCCACGCTTGATACCCGGGTCAAGACATTCGGCCCCAGACCACATACCTCCGTTAGGATCCAGGCCCTCCACCATTCTATCCCAAAACCCGACTATAAGGTTGGCAATAGGGCCAAGAGCTCTGACACACAGGGGACAGTCTGACTCCTCAGCTATCAGTACGGCCGGAAACGTATTAAAGACATATTTCTGGCCGACTTTTAATCCCGCGCCGCAGTATTTGGACTCAATAACTTCGGCAATTATCCTGTACTTCATGAGCTCCGGGATGCGCTCGGCAAGCTTGCGGTTCTGGGCGTGACTCATATGACTTTGAAAATCCTCATCGCTGATGCCAAACTGCTGTTTCATTATTTGCTTGATCATCTCTTCTTGTGCCATCTATTCTCCCTCCGCGTATTTTCTCTATGTTCTTAGCAAAGTAATCCTCAGATTGCCGCTTATCTCCAAATTTCTGGAAAACGCAATGATATTACCAAAATCTTCGCCACTTCTACAAGTTGTTGAGCAATGGATAAATGAAAAGATATTCGTATCACTTCATAGCTTTCACAACTCTGGCACAAAGATTTGTCAACCGACCGGTTACGAACAAAGAGCAAGGATCGTGACAAACTTAATTCATTTGACAGAGATAACAATAGTATTGTAGATTTTCTACCAACCCAAAACAATATCAACTCGCGAATTCCATCCTTTAAAATGCTCGGAGCTGAAAAAAGATAATTGCCATGTTGAACAGCCTGCTGAACGGTTTTCGGGCTCTTGATCTAACAGACGATAAAGGATTTGCCTGCGGGCAGATCTTGGCATCTCTGGGAGTCGATGTAATAAAGATTGAGAAACCCGGTGGAGAGCCAACACGAAATATACCCCCCTTCTATCATGATGACCCCGCGCCGGAGAAAAGCCTTCACTGGTTTGCTTTCAATACCGACAAAAAGAGTATTACTCTTGATCTGGAGAAGGAACGGGGGCGAGAGCTATTCAAAAAACTCGTGGCCAAAGCTGATTTCATACTGGAATCGTTCCTTCCAGGCTACATGGATGGCCTCGGGATCGGTTACGAGGCCTTAAGCCGCGTGAATAAGAGAATTATCGTGACCTCTATTACCCACTTTGGCCAGAAAGGCCCTTATAGCGGCTACAAAGGCTGTGAGATCGTAGATTCCGCTATGAGCGGAGTATTGGACAACACGGGACACCCAGACCGCCCACCGGTGAAAGAAGCCATCGGCACTATATATTTCCATGCCGGAGCGGCGGCCGCTCTCGGAACATTAATAAGCCATTACTCTCGGGAGGCTACCGGCGAGGGACAGCAGGTCGATGTTTCGATTCAGGAAGTTGCTGCCAGCCGCGCTATCCTGTGCCTGTTACCGTGGCAGTGGGATAAGCGTCTGGTAAAACGCGGTGGGCCAATGGGACAGATCGGTTTCCGTCCCTTCAGGCATATCTGGCCGTGTAAAGACGGATACGTATACTGGATGTTCAACGGTGGGCCCATAGGCGCGCCAGCCAATCGAGCCCTGTCCAAATGGATTGATGACGAAGGGATGGAAAACCCTCTGAGCCAGGTAACAAACTGGGAGGAACTGGACAGATCCACAATGACTCAGCAAATGCATGATGCTTTTCAGGAAACAATCGGCAAGTTTTTCCTGCGGCGCACCAAGAAAGAGATATCCGAGGAGGGATTAAGGAGGGGGATAAACGCAGTCATTGCCAGCGATCCCGCCGATGTCCTTTCCAACCCTCAGCTTAATGCGAGGAACTTTTGGACGGGCCTGGAACATCCGGACCTGGGGATTACACTCAAGTATCCCAGGCACTTCTTTCTTTGCAGCGAAACGGAAAACTATGCGAGGCATCCGGCTCCCAATATCGGTCAAGCCAGCACCGAATTCTACGTCAAGGAATTGGGCTTAACTAGTAAGGAAATCGCTGAATTGAAGAAAACGGGCGTCATTTGAATGATAAACACCGAAATGGGGAAAATATGGCGAAGCAGGCGTTAGCTGGGGTAAACGTTCTGGATTTTGGCTGGATCATAGTCGGCGCCTTGACCGGGAGACATCTGGCCGACCATGGCGCCCAAGTTGTTCGTATCGAGAGTATCGCTCGTCCCGATGTTATGAGGGGTGACCGGCATGTATCCGTATCTACAGCGGCCAACCCAGATGACAAGCCCATGTTCACCTTTCTCAATACGTCGAAATATAGTATGACGCTGAATTTGAAGCATCCTAGAGCCCGAGAGGTCATAGACAGGCTTGTCCGCTGGGCTGACGTGGTCAACGAGAACTTCACCCCGGGGACAATGAGTAAGCTGGGCTTGAGCTACGAACACGTCAGAAAGATAAAGCCCGATATCATTATGGTTGGAAGCAGTGTATACGGGCAAACCGGCCCGCTCTCCCAAGAATGGGGCATGGATGGAACCGGCATGACCTTATCAGGACATATTCATCTTACCGGCTGGCCGGACAGGGAACCGATGATGACAACCTGTTGCCCTTACGGTGATATCGTCCTTCCGATTTTTGCTGCCTCAGCCATTGTCGCAGCTCTAGATTACAAGCGCAGGACAGGTAAAGGACAGTACATAGATGCCACCATGCTTGAGGTCTGCGCGTACAAGAACAGTCCAGCCCTGCTGGATTTGCAGGCAAACGGACGGTTACAGACCCGTACGGGCAACCACATACCTGATGCTTCGCCGCACGGTGTCTTTCCTTGCATCGGAGATGATCGCTGGTGTGCCATTGCTGTTTTCACCAATGAGGAGTGGGAATCTTTTTGCCATGTGGTGGGAGACCCGCCCTGGACGCGAGATAGGAAATTCGCCACTCTCGACTTAAGGAAACAGAACGAAGACGAACTAGAGAAGTTCGTGGCGGATTGGACCAGGAACCGTTCAGCTGAAGAAATCATGCACCTGATGCAAGCAGCCGGTGTAGCCGCGGGCGTGGTCGAAAATGCCCGGGACATACTGGAAAACGATCCCCAACTCAAGGAGAGAGAATTCTTGATACCACTGAAACACCCGGTTCTCGGGGTATTTGGCCACCCGACCCCTCCCTTCAAGTTGCTTAAAACCAAAGCGCAAGTTAGGACATCTCCATGCTTCGGTGAACATACCGAGTATGTATGTACAAAGCTCCTCGGGATGTCCGACGGCGACTTTGTTGAGCTATTGCAGGAGGGCGTCTTCAAGTGAAGATACCTGTCGCTGAAATGGCGCGCGGGAAAAGCAGCGCTCAGAGAGGTCATTTCCAACCTGACACTCCGGAGACCAAGAGAACCGCTGAAACGCTCAACCGATGCGTTGACAAAGGGGGGTTATCATTGTAGAATCGCGGCACCAGTAAATAAGGAGGCGAAAAGTGAGTCAAAATAATAGGTACGACGTGGTCGTTGTGGGCGGTGGACCTGCCGGCTCATCGGCAGCAAAGATAACTGCCAAGGCAGGTGCCAGAACCATACTTCTTGAGGAACATCCCCAGATAGGCATTCCAGAGCACTGCGTCGGATTACAGCCTCCCTCGAGCAGCCTTATTGAAGAACTAATAGAAGGAATGAATAAGCGTGTAGTGCTGGCAAAGATAGCATCGCGGCGTATGATTGCACCCGATGGCAAAACAGCCGAATTCTCGTTCGGCAAGCCCGCGTACATACTGGAAAGGAATTTGTTCGACCTTGAATTAGCCAAACAGGCAACAGAAGCCGGTGCGGAAGTCGTGGTGAACACGCGTGTGACGGGCATCCTGCACCAGGACGGGGTTGTCACAGGGGTGACAACAAACTCAAAGGCCATGCCGGAAGTTCATGGCAAGATCGTCATAGCCGGTGACGGCATACGGGCGCTGTTCAAAGGCATTCCAAAATGGGAAGGGCTCGCCAAAGAAAACCTTCAAATCTTATCAGGTATTAAATGGCACTTAAGCGGAGTCAAATTTGACCCGGGCATACTGGAACTTCACCTCGGTTCCTTCTGTGAACGAGGTTGGGTCACTATAGCCCCGCTGGACGGCGTAACCTGCTACACCGACATCTCCAACATGGAGGACCTCGAGAAAATCAAGACTGGAAAGTGGGTTTCTGTCCAAGAAGCTCAAGAACTGCTCAGTACTCAGAATGACCGGCTGGTCACATCCCATGCCCATGTCGGGGATACACACTACGAAAAAGACCAAAGCCGGATTGATCCTTGTCGGCGACGCGGCCAGGGGGCTAGGAGGGATAGACTTCGCCATCACCTCCGGAGCAAAGGCGGGTGAAGTGGCTGCCAAGGCCGTCAAAGAGGGCAACGTTTCCGAAAAGAACTTAAGCAGCTACGAGGACTTTTGTCGCGAGCTCGAATCGATAAAAGGGGGATATGCCTGGCAATTTGAACGGCTCGACCAATTCAACAATCTCTCTGATAAGCAAATCCAGGAGGAATTTGAGCAGCGAGAGGGGAAGAGGTTTGCTGCGACCGCTGGCCAGAGTTGATGTGACGGGTAGCAGCGATTCTGACCTGGCAATTTCAGAATCGCTCCGCACGAATCGCTGATATCAGTCTTTGGCAAGAGATACTCAGTGGCAGCGTTCTATTTTTCAATATAATCAAGCACGCCAAGAGCCAGCGCTAGCACTGAGAACTTGCCTTAGTCACAAACATGGCTGCTTCATTTGACAACGTTCAAATATGGATTATAATATTGTCCACATTCCCCGAGTGCAGACGAAAATGAGATGCGGTGTTCCAAATATTCAAAGCCTACAGTAAGCGGAGATTAGAATTATGATAATCGACATGTTCACGCACATCTGTCCCGTAAAATACCGCGATGCGATGCGAAAGTATCTGCCGGCGGACGACCCTCGCGTGGCATCAAAGGAATACGCCCCTTCGCTGACAAATGTGGACCTGCGCCTTGAGTTCATGGAGCATTACGGCCGCGAATACGTGCAAGTACTCACCTGTCAATGGTTTCCCGAGGAGATTGCCAATCCAAAGGAATCGCCGGAGCTGGCGCGCATTGGAAATGATGCCATTGCTGAAATAATTGCCAAGTACCCGGATCGGTTCATCGCCGGAGCGGCTAATTTGCCCATGAATAATATCGAAGCCGCGCTAAAGGAAATGGATAGAGCCATAAGGAACCTGGGCTTTAAGGGGATAATGGTATGTTCCAACATAAACGGCAAGGCGTTGGACGCTCCCGAATTCATGCCTATCTATGACAAAGCCGCTCAGTATGACGTACCCATCTGGATACACCCCTCCAGGCCCCCGACGTTCGCAGATTATGCCACCGAAAATGAGTCAAAATACAACATATCCGCTGCCATAGGCTGGCCATATGATATGATGGTGGCCATTATTAGACTGGTATGCTCTGGAGTTCTGGATAAACATCCTAACCTTAAGTTCTACGCACATCTAACCGCGGGTGGAATTGCCTATTATGCAGATAGAGTCGGGAGTCTACTTGGCCTCCACAAGAGAACCGTGCCGAATTCTAATCTGAATAAACTCGCCAAGGCTCCCGTTGAATATCTGCGCATGTTCTATTCCGACACTGAGATGAGTTATACCACCGCTGCGCTCGAATGCACCTATGCATTCTTCGGAGCTGAGCACATGGTTTACAGTTCGGGTATGCCTTACGGAACCGCTTTTGGACACTCTTCGATAGGAGAGTCGATAAATGCTGTAAAGAGGATGAACATAAGCGGTACAGACAAACAGACGATTTTTGAAGGCAACGCCAAAAAGTTGTTGCATATAAGTTAACGGAGGTAAGTAGAGGAGGACTTGCTATGTGAGTGTTTCCTGAAAATGCATATGCTATGTAGGAGGCATTAAGATGTTGAAGGAGGTAAATTTTTGATGAAAAGAACGCTGATAACTTTGATTTTGGTTGGGTTGATGGTAGTTGTGGCGGCAGTGGGCTGTGCCAGCCAGACTCCTAGCTCTACCCCAACGACTGCGCCTACCCCTGCGGCAGCGAAGACGCTGGATATCGGTGTAGCCACGCCATTAACCGGACCAATGTCTTTCGTCGGTACCACCATACAAAATGCCATACTTCTGTCAATAGACGACCAGAATAACGAGGGTGGAGTCACCATCGGCGGGCAAAATTATAAACTTAATCCAGTCGTCCGCGATACTAAGCAAGATCTGGTATTGGGCAAGAGCATTGCCGAGGAGCTGATATTCACCAAAGGTGTCAAGGTTATTATGGGGCCTTTCGTTTCTGACGCCATAGGTGCGCAGCCAGTCACCGAAAAGAACAAGGTAATAGCCTTTCTTATGCAGCCCACCCTAATGAGCATGACGGGACCAGACAAGCCATATACCTTTTTCTTCGGTGGTTCGCCCGAGCAATTCTACAACAATACATCCGCTTACACCCAGAAATACTATCCGGACTTAAAAAAGGTTCTGTCCGTATCGCCTGACATACCCAGCTTGCCGATATTCGAGACCGCTATCAAAGAGGTATTGCCCCACTACGGCCAGGAGTGGATGGGCATGGATAAGTTTCCACTGAATACTACGGACCTCACGCCGGTGATTGCCCGGGAGTTAGCCAAAAAACCGGACATCTTCGACGCCTCCTGCGCCGGTGGCATGGCAGGCATGGGCCCGCTACTGCCAAAATTAGCGCGTGAGATTGGCTTTACCGGCCCAGTTATAATGCCTATGAGCCCTGCCAAGGGCGCTCTCGAGGAGGTCGTACCGGCCAAGTCCCTGACCGGGGTTATCATGAACGACTATGACATAAATAGCAGTTCAGTCACTCCGCAGTTCCGCGCTGTGTACGATGGGGCGAAACAGAAGTTCGGGGGAGTACCTGATATGTTGCTATTCAACACTTATAATGTGACCAAGGCTTTCTTCGAGTTTCTGAACACCCAGTCTACCATAGACGATACTACATGGATGGAGAACTTTGCCCAATACCGCTGGCAGAACATGTACGGCTTCGAGAACTACTGGCTGGGAAAGAACCTGTGGGGCATTGACCGGCGCGTATGGCAGTGCCCCTGGGTATCTGAGTACAAAGACGGTAAGGTAGCCATTCAGTTTGCGGCTCCTCTTCCCGATTTCCTTTTGGGACAGTAGGGGGTTTTACCACTTAGCTTCCAATATCCCATCCCTGGAAAATGGGCATAGGTGGCATACGCTTGCCAAAAGAAGAAGATTAGGGGGCCAAAGTCGAAAGCTTAGTCAGTTTGTGACTAAAATTGAGAGAAGGAGGGTCGACAGAGATGAGCCAGAGTCAGAACCCCGTTGAATCTATACTGCCTCCCGGCGTCAGGTTTGAAGAGAACGTCCGTGTGCCCATGAGGGACGGCATTAAGATTGCCGTCGACGTATATCGTCCCGAGAAGGCAGGCCGCTACCCAGCACTCCTGTCGACATCGGCTTATATCAAGGCGGCACAACCATGGCCGCCGGAACTATCACACTCCATAGAAGCCGGGTCGACTTTCTTTTTTGTAGCCAGGGAATACGTACACGTTGTTGCCCAGGCAAGAGGCAGTGGACTCTCTCAGGGCCAGTACAACTGGTATGATCGCACTGAGCAGTTAGACGGGGCTGAGCTGATAGAATGGATAGCCAGGCAGCCATGGTGTAACGGTAACGTCGGCATGCTTGGCGACTCCTACTTCGGCCGAATGCAATGGCTCATCGCCGGCGAACAGCCTCCCCACCTCAAAGCTATAGCACCATATGACGCCTCCATGGACGATTATAGGTCACGCCACGAAGGAGGCCTGATAAAACTTGGGTTCTTGGGCATGTGGGGCGCTGACACCACGCTACAGTGCCTGTGGCCGGGGCCGGTGGAGGGAAAACTGCCACCTACCAATCTGTTCGCCGAGATTGGTAGCCATCCTGATGACGGGCCGTTTTATTGGGAGAGGAGCGGGTACACCAAGGCAGACAAGATAAAGATTCCTGTGTTGAACATAGCCGCAGCCGGTAGCGAAGTCCATTCAAAATCACAGCTCTGGGGACACAAGCTGATCAAGTCACCTAATAAGCTATTAGTGTTACCAGCTCTCGGTTTCTTCGCCAACGTATTCTTGATACGAAGTAAGCCTCTCAACGAATACATTTCAAGATGGTACGATCATTGGCTAAAGGGCATAGATACAGGCATCATGAAAGAGCCTCCGGTGGCTATATGCGATAGTGCTACGGGAGAATGGCGCTATGAAAACGAATACCCATTAGCCAGGACGGAGTGGACCAAGTTTTATTTGCGCGCAAACACCACCGGTCCGGCCACCAAACCGCCATACGGTCTGTTGAGCCTCGAGTCGCCTCAACAAGAGGCACCCGACAGTTATGCTACTCCAGAGTGTATGCAGTTGGTATTTACTCGCCGGCCGGTTCTCGCGTTCTCAACGACGCCGCTGGAAAAGGACACACGTGTCTGGGGCCCGCTCAGCGCTACACTGTACGGATCATCCACCACAACTGACACCGCCTGGTTCGTCAAAGTGTGCGATGTGGCACCCGACGAGCAGGTAACGCCCCTTACTACAGGCGTTCTGAAGGCCTCATACCAGGAGGTGGATCAAGCCAGGTCGGCTCCAGGCCAGCCCTTCCACCCATTCCGGAATCCGGCACGTCCTGAGCCGAACAAGATATACGAGTACCAAGTAGAGATAATACCCATATTCCATACTTTTAAGAAGGGCCATAAGATATGGATACAGATAGCAAGTCACGACATCGAATATTTAACGCCGCTCCACACTGAATATACCTGGGAGATGTTGCCAATTCCGGCAAAGAATACGGTCTACCACGACGCAAATCACCCGTCTCACATATTGTTACCCATAATTCCCGACGCTCCCATAATAAGACCCGTGGAACCGCCGCTGTCGCAGGTAAAGTGGCCAATGGGCGACACAGCCATGAGATAGGAAGCGATTTTTCGATTTCGGCGGGCGATTGAAATACTCACGAGGTGATTCTTGATGAAGAGACTCCTATTAAGTTCGGCCGCGATCACACTGATAGCAGTAGTGCTGGCCATGGGATGTGCTAAACCGTCGGCAGTTCCATCACCTGTCCCCACCTCAGAAACACCTAAGACGCTGGACATAGGTGTAGCCACGCCATTGACTGGAACGATGGCATTCGTGGGCTCCCACATTAGGAATGCCGCGCTGTTAGCAATAGATGATCAGAATGCCCAGGGCGGCGTTACTATTGCCGGCCAAAAGTACATGCTGAATCCAGTTATCCGCGACACCAAGCAGGACCTGGTTCTTGGCAAGAGTATCGCCGAAGAGCTCATTTTCGACAAAAGGATAAAGATCATTGTGGGCCCATTCATTTCGGATGCTATAGGTGCACAGAGAGTTACCGAACCCAATAAGGTTATAGCGTTCTTGGCGCTTCCTACCGTAGCCGGAATGTCCGGTCCAGACAAGCCATATTCCTTTTTCTGCACCCCTATCATTGAGCAGTCTTATGTCAATCCGGCTGCCTACGTCCAAAAATTCTACCCGGAGGAAAAGACTGTGCTTTCCATAACACCGGACCTCCCCAGCCTGCCATCGTTTGTGACGGCAATAGAATCCGTATTGCCACAATATGGCCTAAAGTGGCTGGGCACGGAAAAATTCCCAGTGAGTACCCAAGACCTGACGCCGGTGATCTCGCGAGCGCTGGCCAAGAACCCTGACATCATAGACATCTGCTGCACCGGCGGCATGGCCGGCATAGGTAGCCTTTCCATAAAGCAGCTCCGACAGGAGGGCTTCAAGGGGCCTATCATGGTTCCTCTACCTCCGTCCAGGCGTGAGACTGAAGAGGTAGTACCTCAGCAATATTTGACCAAGATCATCATTAACTATCCCGACCAAAACAGTCCAATAGTCAGTGACGCCTTCCGTGCGGTATACAACGAGGCCAAGCAGAAATATCAAGAAGACCCGGAAACTCCACTGTTTTTCTTCTATAACCCGGTGAGGGCTTTATTCAAGCTTCTTGACGGCCAGGCTACCATGGACAGTACCGCGTGGATGGAGGACTTCGCCAAATATCACTGGCAGGGGATTTATGGCTTCGAGAATTACTGGGTTGGCAAGAAGGTCTGGGGTATAGATCGGCGCGTATTCATATATCCCTGGGTCTCTGAATACAAAGACGGGAAACTCGTAACTGAATTCTCCGCTCCAATTCCTTATGAAATGTTTGTAGGGGACAAATAGGCAATATTCGGTATTTACTGCCAATTCCCTACATCAACCTTACTATGATTTGTTTCATCATCCACGGTTTACAAATCAGAAGCTGGGTATCCCTTTAAAAAAATACCCAGCTTCAGGTTCCCAGTTATTCAGATAACTAGCTCTTGCCTATTCGGAACATTTTAGTTCCACAGCTCGGACAAATCCCCTGCGTGGCCGGCTTACCATTTTTCATTTTAACGGGCCTCTGATTACTCATCTCTTTCTTGGTGCGGCATTTCATACAGTAGGCTTGCATTAGTCACCCCCTTTCTTTAACTAATAGAACGACAAATTCTTCGCAAAAGTTTATGTGCTCAATGCAAGTGCCTCATCAATTTATCTTCTATTCGGGGCAATGCAAACCAGCAAGCTGTTCTAGGGGAGCTATCCCATGCCGGCGCATTCTGCAGCTGGCCCAACTACCATTTATATACCGATTTGAAGTTTCAATATCCGGATTGGGGTATTTATTACTCAACCTCTATTTTGGTAGGGCCCTTTTTTTCTGTCTCTTCCGATCGTTCAATAGCAGCATCAATAAGGCTTCTGAGAGCCATGAGTATTTCTTTGCGAGCTGCCTTGACATGACCCCTAGCCTCGTCTGATACTGCGGTGCCGGAAGGAGGTTTGAAGCGTAGGACAAATTCTTCCCCGGGGCGGTGCTCCCATTCGATCATTCCACCGATCATGGCTTAACCTCCACATTAAGATTTTACATTTGGCTCGTTGGCTAGAGCATCTTCGCTGTGGAACCTAATAACCAATCTTCTATTCTCTAACTTTGCTCCCTTTACCGACAAGCCTGCCAGTGTTCGAGGCAAAATAATGTTTCGCCTGTAAGAGCCCACGTGGATTATTAGTTCATCCCTATTCCGCATCAGGGATACCTCTTCCTTGGTCGCGTAGGGCAGGTCAAAGCTAAGAATATAGTAGCTATCTTCTTTTTCTATAGACTGGATCTTCCCACGGTAGAAAAAGACAGTTGGGTCTTTGTCGCCGTACAGCTTGTGTGCCATAACCTGCAGCATATCTAACCCCATAACCTCTCGTTCCATCAGAGGGACTGTAATTACCGGCAGTGGGGCAAAACGCTCCACAATATCGTCATAGTAGTGCACCTGGTTCTCCTTCCAATAGTCGAAATAGCGATCGGTCACAGCCTGCGGGATAAACCGGTTACAGACAATGAGATCGGTAAAATAGCCGTAAAGATTCAAGTAAGTGAAGGTGCGCTGTGTCTCTTTAATGACCATCTTTTCCGGGTTTAGAACCAACCGCATCGACGTTTTGTCAAAGTCTGTGAGAATTGTCCGCATTTGTTTTAGCTGCGGAAATAGTTCTTGAATCGAATCGAAAACCTGCTCATCGGGTATAGGTATGTGCAGGAAAGGCTTGAGAACAGGTCGAACAATCTTAGCCGCTTCGCGCTGAACCGGAAATAGCTTCTCCACCCACCAGTTAAGTATCTCTGGAAAACTGAGCAGGCGGAGCGTCTCTCCAGTCGGGGCACAATCGACCACGATGGTGTCAAATTCGCCCTCCTCAGCATACTTAACTATATAAAGGAGGTTGGCCAGCTCCTCCATGCCTGGCAAAATAGCTATTTCCTCAGCTATAACATCTTGCAGTCCACGCCATGCCAAAAGCGCTGAAAGCCACTTGTGAATTGTTGCCCACTGCTTTTCGATAGCAGAATTGAGATTAGTCTCCTGTCCCCACAAGTTAGTCGTAAGGGCACTGGGTTCTGAACCTATCGGTAAGTCAAAGCAATCCGAGAGGCTGTGCGCTGCATCGGTGCTCATCACTAGGGTTCGGTAACCTAACTCTGCACAACGAAGCGCAGTAGCTGCGGATACACTGGTCTTGCCAACACCACCCTTGCCCGAATAAAGAATAATACGCATATCTTTCTACTTTACTAGATTATCCTGTTTTCAGTTGTCTTAATATTCAAAGACTTTGGCCGCCTATGATTGGATTTTAGCCGCCTCCACAACGGCTGTCAACTTGACTCTGACTGAAAGTAAGAGCATTTTCAAATGAATAGAGTGGTTTGACCCACGTTGTTCTTTGTCCTCTTTTTGCTGGAAGACTCATAAAAAGCTATAATAGCACCTCGCGTAGCTGAAAGTTCTTGTCCGCATACTAACAAGTTTTGTATAGCTATCCTAATCGAAGTTCGCGATGGTGAGGGCATGCATATTGCCCGAGGTCAGTAACCAGTTAGCAGGGAACTGGAGTACATATGAAAACATTGGCTCAAATCAAATATACACCTGAAAAGGTCATCGGTGGTTATACTGACCGTATACTCAATATCGACTTGACGACGCGAACAATAGCGATTCGGCAGTTAGCAGCTGATTTTAAGGAAAAATACGTCGGCGGGCGTGGTTACGCTCTAAAGATCATTTGGGACGGTACATCGCGGGATACCCATTATGATAGCCCGGATAATATTCTGGTAATGGCTAGCGGGCCGTTGGGAAACGAGCCCGCATTCCCAGGAACAGGTAAATTCATAGTTGGCACCATTTCCCCTTTGACAGATACGTTCATCGATTCAAATATCGGCGGTCATTTTGGGCCTCTTTTGAAACTTGCGGGTTTTGATGCCCTTGCCGTTTTCGGAATATCCAAAGAAGAGGTGGTTATTATCGTTGACGGCGACAAAAAGACAATTAGCATCGCTGCTGCCCCGGCTTATGATCAAGAAATTGACGATGGCGCAATTTCTTTTGGCCAGCAACTGCTGAAAGATATTAGCGGGGGAACATATTCCAATTCTCTTGCCGCCGTAACTGCAGGCAAAGGTGCGATCAATGCCAGGTTTGGTATTGTTAACAGCCTGTTCTTCGATGTTAAGCGAAATCGCATCCGTTCAAAGCAGGCAGGTAGAGGCGGCACCGGAACAGTTATGCGATACAAAGGTCTCCGTGGCATTGTGGTACGCTCCAGCCTACCAAAAGCAAACGGCAACAACGCTATGGATAAGGAAGCTGTGCGGGTGGCAGGTTCCCAACTAAAGGCAGTTATCTCAGAATGCGACTCCAAGCAACTACAACTAGCCGCATGGGGAACCACGGGTTTGTCACAGTATATGGATAAGTTTCATCTCTTCCCCATTAATAACTACCAATATGGCCAGAGCCCCGAATCTTCGAAGCTATTCTCAGATATTTTCCTTAACAAGTACTTTGCAAAGAAGATGCCTGACGGTTGCTACTATGGATGCAATCTTGCGTGTGCCAAGAGCGCGGAAAGCATCAAACTCAAAGGGGGGCCAATGGCGGGGCGCGTGGTTAACGTTGACGGGCCTGAGTACGAAACGGTGGCCGCCGTAGCCTGTATGGGCATCTTCGACCCGCACTTTGTCATAGAATACAATTGGTATTGTGATGAATACGGCCTTGACACTATTTCAACCGGTGTGACAATCGGGTTCTTTATGGAGTGTTTCCAACGCGGATTTCTGAGTTCTAACGATACAGGTTACGAATTGACGTTCGGCAACATGCAAGCGGCTGATAGACTGCTGCATGAAATAGCCAGCGGCAAGGGCTTCAGTAAGATTGCTGGCCAGGGTGTAGCCAGAGGCAAGCGATGGGTTTCTCAGAAGTGTGCCAGCCGAAACAAAACTTCGGAAGAAGCGGTCATGACCGAGTTAAATAAATTTGGCATGGAAGTTAAAGGCCTCGAGTTCTCTATGTATATTACCAAGGAGTCACTGGCTCAACAGGCCGGATATGGCCTGGCTCTCAAAGGCCCTCAACATGACGAAGCCTGGCTAATCTTCATCGACCAGGTGCACAAAGAATTGCCGACCTTGGAGCAAAAGGCCAATGCGCTAAAATGGTTCCCACTCATCCGAACATGGTTCAATGCAACCGGCCTCTGTAAATTGCCGTGGATCGACGTACGAAACCCAGAGGCAGCTAACACAAATGAGCCGGCGAAGAATCTGCCCACATTAGCCTATTATGTCTCCTATCTCAACGCCACAACGGGTAGTAATAAGAATCTTGAAGGCATTCTGAATGATTCGGAGAGGCTGTACATACTTCAAAAGTTGATCAACTTGAGGCAGGGTAAAGGAACTCGGATACACGATCAGGTCCCACTGAGAGCCATTGGCCCCGCCTATCTTAACGAATATCAAGCACGCGCCGATTATTATGACGAATGGTTGGGGCAGCATATTCATAACGGTAAAATCCCAGCTACCCTCCAAGAACGACATTCACTTCTTATTGAAAAAAGGATGGAAGCCTACCAGCAGCTTTGCAGTATCGTCTACGAAAAGAAGGGCTTCACATCCGAAGGCATACCAAAGCGTGAGACAGTGGAAAAATTCGGACTACTGGACAAACAAGTTGAGCATCTGCTAGGCGAATTTAGTGTATGACGGTGAGTTAAAACTGTTACAGGTGCAAAAACCCGGATTCGAAAGATGGCAGTTTCAATTGAGTTCTTAGGAATGCAGCGCGCGGTGACAAGCGCCGACAGGATGGAAATGCCTGTGACCGTAGGCGCAAAGGTGAGCGATGCGCTTGAATACGTCAGACGAAAGCATCCTGGCCTCCGCTTGGACGAGGAGATGATGCTCGTAATCGTCAATCTCAAAACAGCGTCTCTCGACACCGTTCTAAAGGATAATGACACCGTCTCATTTCTGCCTATTATTGGCGGCGGTTAGGATAACAATTTGTTAGAGGGCCGTCGTAGGCGCGTCGGATCCGCTTTAACGACCGACCGACGTTATTAACGGAGGTGACCATGAAGAAAATCGCTGTTGAGGAGCACTTCCTTACCCAGGGCTTTGTAGAGTACCTTGTCTCCAAAAAAGAAGGAGCAAGGTGGGAAGTCATCGAACCCGGCAAGATCGAACGCGTCTACTGGTCGTCATCCTTCAGTATGCCCATGAATCCAGAACTGAAGAAAGCACTGCTCGATCTTAGCAACATGAGGTTGCGACTCATGGATGAGGCCGGCATCGACATGCAGGTGCTTTCCTTATCAGCTCCGGGACTCGAGGCACTGGATCCTTCTGAGGGCACGACTTTGGCCGAGCAAATCAATAACGAACTTGCCGGGGTCATAAAAAGAAACCCGAACAGATTTGCCGGGCTTGCCGCCATAGCACCGCAGAATCCCGATGCAGCCGCTAAGGAATTGCGACGGGCTGTGCGAGACCTTGGATTCAAAGGAGCAATAATAAACTCCCACATAAACGGCGAGTATCTTGATGATCAGAAATTCTGGGTCATCTTAGAAACAGCAGAGAAGCTGGGTGTCCCCATTTATCTGCATCCCAGACAGCCTTCGCCTGATATGATAAAGCCATATCTAACTTACCCGGCACTGGCCAGTGCCATGTGGGGATTTGGTGCTGAGACTGGCTTGCACGCCATGCGCCTCATCTGCGCTGGCATCTTCGATAGATATCCCAACCTGAAGATCATACTCGGACATTTAGGGGAGGCGATTCCCTATTGGCTATGGCGAATAGACAACTTCTGGCTAGTTGTGAAAAGAGGCATGCGCACCGCCGACCCATCCGGCACCAAGTGCCAAAAAGAGCCGAGCCAATACTTCAAGAACAACTTCTACGTTTCAATCAGCGGTATGTTTTGGCAGCCAGCGATGCTATGTGCTCAGATGGCTGTGGGAGTAGACAGGATATTGTTTGCTGTAGACTATCCCTACGAATTGAACAACGAAGCCGTGAATTTCATGGAGTCATTGCCACTAAGCAATGATGACAAGGAAAAAATTTATCATCTAAATGCAGAAAGGCTTTTGGGACTGTAAATCCCAAAAGCCTTTACTTATCACTGCCGGCTAGATAATTTTCCCTCAGATAACGAGAACCGTGCTAGACCATTCCAAGTCTCTCACAGATTCAGTTATCTTATTTTCACTCCTGGTAGACTCCGGTCTTTTCCAACTGGTCAGCCACATATTTCAGCCCCAGTTTCTCGAGGGTGTCCTTTCTGGGAGCTCCAGTTTTCCTATCCGATCCTCGCAGATCATACCAGGCATCCTTCAGAACCTCGAATTTTTCCAGGTCAATGGTCTTGCCGGCATCAGCTCCACTCGGTACTGGAGTGTCCAAAAAATATTGCGGCGGATTGTCATCTTTGCGTCTGATGCCGTGCTTTACCAAGTAGGCCCTTTCCAAATTGTAGACCCTGTCCGCAACATCATGTAATCGTTGCTCGCTGAAATCGAAGCCAGTGAGCGCCGACAGCAGCTCCGCCATCCTGGCGACGCCACCTTTCCCTGGCTCCATAATCTCAAAATCAGTCAGGAACTTGCATATCTCCGTACAGTCGGCGGCTGTATTGCTATGCTCCCTATCTGTGCACCACTTAGCGTACTTAGGATCATAGTCCCAGAATTTGGGCGGCCCCGGCTCCGGCTTTACGTGGGGGAAAACCGACGAACGCAGATGGCAAAAGCCGCGCGTCGAAAAAGCAAAGCCCATAACAGTGGGCATGTAAGAAGCAATGCGGTCGGGATGGGACTTTCCTTTGATATGATGAACATATTTCTCGGCCCCCTTACCGATCTTACGGGCAGCATTTAGCGTCCCGTCGGCCAGAATAGCACCGAACCCTTCCCTGTAGGCTATTTGTCGTATTAGCTCCAGAATTACTTCTTTGTTACCCCACTCAAGTCTCAGACCACCGGTGTCTTTTCTGGTCAGAATGCCCCTCTGATAGCATTCAAACGCCATCGACATGCTATGGCCAAGCTCCATCAGATCCATGCCCCATTTATTGGCCAGATTGGTGGCTAGAAGGCCAAACCCCACGTCAAAGACACCCAGCAATGTAGTCACGGCGGCAAAAGCAAATTCGGGGCGGGAGCCTCGCTCTCCGGCAAAGGGCCCATCAGTAATTTCCATGAATTTCTGACAGCCATGGGGACAAGCGAAACAGCTAATATCCCTAATCTTATACTTAGGCAGCCAATTCTGCACGAAGAAGTCCCTGAGCTCCTCGTCGTTTCTATGCAGCTCCTGGGCATTATTAATGGGCAGGACATGGATTTGATTGAATGTACCGATCAAATACGGGCTGCCAAATTCATGATGAGTACCTGACAAAGGTCCTTTCGGCATATCTTCATACCAGCTCCGGATCATTTCTGTGTATTTCTTCAAGTTGGCTACTTTTACAGACTTGGAGCCTCTGAAAACAATTGCCTTAAGGTTCTTCGACCCCATCACGGCGCCCATACCACACTGGCCGGCTACTCTCTCATCAGGAGGAACCGGGCAGGCATACTTGACAAGGCTCTCTCCAGCCGGCCCGATCGCCAAAGGCTGCACATCTTTATCGCCGAGTTCTTGCTTTATCTTTGCCTCGAACTCCCATATATCGGTTCCCCACAGATGCTGCGCATCTCTTATTTCCACTTCGTCATCGTGTACCCAGATATAAACGGGTTTCTTTGCCCTGCCCTGGACAATGACATGGTCATATCCGGCGAATTTCACCTCGGCGGCAAGAGACCCACCACCACTACCGTCACCCAGATGGCCCGTTAGCGGAGACTTGCATGTCAACGTATAACGCCCGCTACCCAAGGGCATGGTACCACTCGTAGGGCCGGTGCCAATAATGAACCGGTTGTCCGGTCCCAACGGGTCAGTTTCAGGACCGGTTTCATCATAAAGTATCTTGGCATTAAGACCCCTACCCCCCACAAAGTCATAAAGTACATCTTCTTTCAGGGGCTCTTTGGTGACCTTTCCCTTGGAAAGGTCGATCCTGAGATTATTCCCCATCCAGCCATACCATTCAGTCATGTTCATGCCTCCTACTAGTTTATTGTCTCGTTATGTTCAATGCGGTGGACCTCCGTGAGGTGGTGCAGCCGGAGCCGCCACAGGCTCTGGAACTCGTTCAAACTTGAGCACCTTCTCGAAACACCATTTAGCACATTCAGGATCACCGTTACACAGATCGCAGATCTTAGCCGTTTTGGAAATAGGGTCCATGATAATGGCGCCTTGCGGACAAGCCTTGGCGCAAAGACCACAGGCATTGCATTTTTCTATGTTAACCCTAACAATCCCAGCCTTCTCATCCCAGGCGAGGGCACCTCGATTGCAGGCGTCGAGACAAGTCTTGCACTGAGTGCAAACTAGCGGCGCGTTTATCCCTTCTCTGGATCTGACCACGACTTTGATTCTGGCTCTCCTGGGGTTGAATTCACCTTCATGAAAGAAGGTGCAGGCTTGTTCGCACATGCGGCAACCGGTGCATCTCTTGGCATCTACAGTGAGTTTCCATGTACCTTGGTCGACAACCATCTTTGAGACCTCCTTTCTACGTATGCATTCATTTCACGCAAAAGTCGCAGTATTTTAGTATTTCCGTGTCACATTGTCAAAAGCTTGCAGGTCTGGATCATTTGACTAATGCAATTTGCACCATAATTATCCTCTCCAGAGGGGGGTTGCCATTTCTATGATTTCACAAATGGGGAAGAATGAGGAACAGGAACAATAGCGGACTCACAAAAAGCTACTTTGCACAAGGCAACTCTAACAAACCCGGAGGAGGCCTGGCTACAATACTTGTAGCCCAGTCAATAAATTCCCAGGACCAGACATTTCACCATAAGGGAATTCAGGGTACTTAAAATAAAAGAGGCACACCCCGAACTTCCAAAACCTGAGTTTCATGCTGTCGGGGTGTACCCCTTGACAAACCACCAGTTAATAGATAAGACGAATTTACGACAATTCCTACTAACTATCCTATGGTTGTACCACGATTTGCGATGGGTCAGAGGCATAGATCTGAGGACCGCCAGTGAAGCTGTTCTTGGTAACATCACCGGTGACACAGATGTTTTGGCCGGCTTTGTAAAATGTTTTAGGATCGCTAGGCCACTTTTTAGCATTCTCTTGCGTAATCAGAACAGCCATCATCATCGGAGCACCCATTTCAATTATATCCTCACCGGGGGGCACGGGTTTTATCATGGTATCGGCAACGGGACCGCATACGGTTCCGCTCTTACCGATCAGCGTTCCGGCATTATCCCACGTAACGCTGCCCGCGGGTGCTGTCGCTGCTGGCGGCGTTGGGGGTGGTGCCGGGGCTGGGGTTGGTGCTGGCGCTGGTGCTGGGGCTGGTGCTGGGGCTGGTGCTGGGGCTGGTGCTGGGGCTGGCGCCGCGCAGGCAATCGCCATAGTTAAAACTACGATCAGCCCAAGCACTACAAACAGTATACCTCTTCTCATAACTCCTCCTTTTAATTTTTATCCCGTAGGATAGGCTGTATTATAGAGTGGCATTTTCTATTTTGTCAAGACCCTAAAGCCAAATAACGAATTCTCTGGCAATTTTTCAAAAACGATGCAATAACGATCTGAGAACAGGCGACGTAACACCGGAATGAGGCAGCCATGGTTGCTGTAAGCTCGCTACCCATAGTCTGCCTCCTTAGCTAAACTGACTTCAATTTGACGAGATTGAACTTCCCGTTCAAATGCCTTTGTGCCAACAGTCCATAGAAGGTCTTATCGTCCGGCAAAAACGCCTTCGGGGATGGGCGCCTCCCAGACGGTCTCCATCTTTCCATCCTTATAGATGGAGGCCCAATCGGCTCGGTAGGACATCCTATCGATTCCGTATATCGGCTTTCCTATCCACATGGCCTGTTTCCCATATATTCCCTGCCACTTGTACTGCGCAAAGCCTTCCATCCACGCCGTTGTGTCCATAGCGTTCTGCGTATTCAAAAATTCGAAGAAGGGCTTAATGACATTATATAGTTGCGCCACGATGTCAACCGGCGGAGACCCGAATTTCTGCAAATACCTATTATACAGGTCACGATAGGCTGCGCTAACTATTTGAGACTCCGGGTTTACATCGTTAGTTACTATGTCAACCTGATACTTTAGCGGCACTACCTCTTCAACTGAGCCCGGGGGTGGCGGTGTCGGCATCCAGATAATTCCCTTGAAGCCGGCTTCGCGCAACTGCTTAACCAGGAGAGCGGCCAGCGTCCCCAGGTCCCCTGCCGTGAAGCTAGTATCTATGATATCAGGGTTCTTGACCAGCACACGGGAGATGAAAGGCCCGAAGTCCTTGGTCTCAAAGGGGAACTTCTCCCAATCCAGCCAAGTGAAGCCGTAGACTTTACACATCTGCTGAGCGGCTGCCAGAAACTGAGGCGCCTGGGCCTCATCAGGCGCCATGGTGACAACTGTCTTGGCGTTGGGGTAATATTTGGCAATGTAGGAAGCTCCGTTATTGAACATTTGCGGGATAGGCCCGCTGTAAAAGAATGTATAGGGCTTATTCGCACCCGTCATACTTGGTACCATAGGCGTAACGCCGAACATAATGATCTTATTCGGCTCGGTCACCGATTGTATGCCGATCGAATCACCGAGGAAAGGCCCGGCGATAACCTTTGCCCCGTCGTTAAATACCATCTCTTCAGCAATAGACTTGCCAACCAAAAGGTCTCCTTTAGTGTCACGAACAAGCGCATTTATCGTATATTTTTGCCCAGCGATGGTAAGTCCGCCCTGTTTATTCTGGTCTTCAACCGCAATCAATACTGAGTTTTGCATGTTGGTACCAAGATGGGCCGCAGGTCCAGTCAGCGGAGTGGCAACTCCGACAGTAAATACCTTGGCTTCCGGCGCAGGAGCCGGGCCGGTAGTTGAGGGTGCAGGCTTGGCACATCCCACCAGCGCTACGCCGATCACCAGCACTACCCCAATCACACCTAGCAAAACTTTCTTCATAATCAAATTACCTCCTCAAAAAATGAAAGCCTTCCTCAACTTCTAGACTCATGCCCGCATATACCACCCCCTCGGCCGATACCGCAGAATCCAGTACACAATTGTAGCTGCTCCGAAGCAGCAACTCTGCTCCTCTGCCTTGAATGCCCAAATTCGGACAAATTATAGTGCCAGCTAACCGCCAAGTCAAATAGCTGTTCATTGACCAGGAGAAAAACGTAGTGCTATAATCCGTTAATACGGACTTGCAGATTCCAATGCGCGAAATCAACCTGTAAGCTATGCCATGGAACTAGTTTAAACACAATAATAAAGGAGGAAGGAGAGTAAAAATAATGGATTTGCAGGATTGTATCAAATTCGCCAATAAGAACAATGCGTGCGCCATCGCGACGCTAGAAGGAGACCAGCCACGGGTAAGGTTTGTAGAAGTGTGGCGCGCTGATAACACTGGCTTTTATTTCCAGACGGAATCTCCCAAAGCCTTCTATAAACAACTGAAGCGCAACCCTAACGTGGAGGTATGTTTTGTCATTCCGAAAGCCTTTCAACACGACGCCGCCAGTGATCCGACTGAGAAGATGACCATGAGGCTGACAGGCAAAGTCGAATTCCTTGATGACAAAGCTATTAAGGCCGCATGTCTAAAAGCTAGACCGTTTCTAAAAGAGGCGGGAATAGAAACCCCTGATGACCCCAGACTGATCCTATTTCGGATACCCAAAGGAGAAATATTCTTCTGGTCGTTAGCAAACACCTGCCGGGAATCTGACATACCGAGAATACGATTCTAGGTATTCGGTTTGGCAGCGTAAGCTTAAGCTATGAGGCAATCGGTTCGAGGAATCTTCCTCTGTTGACATTTCGGCAGAAATTTCATATTATATGAGTGCCATCGACCTTATAGAAGGCGGTGAGCAGTATTACGGAACAGAATAAAGTCCGCTTGGATCAGCGATGACCGAGACGGGAAATAGCCATGAGTTTATTAAGCCTTCTCGGCGATGCTGAGAAGGCTCTTTCTTTATGGGGACGATGTTTAACGCCATAACCGATGTGCCGGGGATAAAGGTAGGGCATTATACCAACAAAGATGCCGCTACCGGATGTTCTGTCGTTCTGTGCGAGACCGGGGCGGTAGCTGGAGTTGACGTTAGAGGTTCGGCCCCGGGTACCAGAGAAACTGACGCCCTCCGCCCCATGAACCTCGTGGATAAAGCGCATGCTATTCTGCTTAGCGGTGGTACCGCGTTCGGGCTAGATGCTGCGGGAGGAGTGATGCGATACCTCGAGGAACATGGCTTTGGTTACGAAACTCTGGTAGCCAAAGTCCCCATCGTACCCGCGGCTATCATCTTCGACTTGAATATAGGCGATGCCAAGGTCAGACCCGGAATTGAGGAAGGCTACAAAGCTTGCCTGGCAGCTACCGATAAGGAGGTAGCCGAAGGCTGCGTCGGTGCCGGGACTGGCGCTACGGTAGGAAAAATTCTGGGACTAGGGCGAGCAGTCAAAAGCGGTTTGGGTACGGCTAGCTACAATCTAGCTGGCGGTCTGGTCGTCGCAGCGCTTGCCGTGGTCAACGCCATCGGCGATGTAATTGACCATAAAACCGGCAAAATCATAGCAGGTGCTCGCAATCAAGACGGCAAAGGTTTTCTCAATACTGCCGAACTACTAGGCCAGAATCGAAGTTATAGAGCACATAGCCCGCTGCCACAAAACACGACACTAGGCGTGGTAGCTACCAATGCCAGCTTGAATAAGGAACAGGTGAATAAGCTGGCGCAGATGGCTCACGATGGCCTGGCTCGGGCTATTAATCCAAGCCACACTATGTATGATGGCGATACTATCTTTGCGCTGTCGTTAGGTAGTAGGACAGGTGACCTCAACGTGTTAGGCACCATGGCGGCCGAAGCGATGTCCTATGCCATTGTCAGAGCAGTTCAACAAGCCGAAACATTAGCCGGGATACCAGCAGTTAGAGACCTTAAATGAAACACGAAAAGGCCGCAACTATAGGCTTCATAGGTGCCGGGACAACCGGCACCGCGCTGGCGGTAAGGCTGGCTCAGCACGGATACACGATTATGGCTGTATCAAGTCGAAGCTTGACCTCCGCAAAAACGCTGGCTAGGCGAATAACTAACTGTGGAGTTTACAATTCGCCTCAAGAGCTAGCCAATGTAGCTCAACTTGTGTTTATCACCACTCCAGACGATGCTATTTCAAACGTTGTCGATGCAATACAATGGCGTCGCGGGCAAAGCGTGATTCACTGCAGCGGAGCACATTCGGTTGATATTCTGGAATCAGCAAACCAGCAAGGAGCCTATACCGGCTGCTTTCATCCATTACAGACTTTTGCCAGCGTTGACCAGGCTATAGAGAATATGCCCGGTTCTACATTTGCCATCGAAGCTGAAGAGCCATTGTTATCGATACTTAAGGAGATGGCGATATCCTTAAAGGGCGACTGGGTGGTCCTCAAGGCGGGCGATAAAGTGCTTTACCACGTGGCAGCGGTCTTTGCCTGCAACTATCTGGTAACTGTAGTCAAGTTGGCCACGGACTTGTGGCAGACTTTCGGCGTATCAACGACACAATCAACCAAAGCACTTATGCCCCTCTTACGCGGTACATTAGGCAATATTGAAAACATCGGCTTACCTAACTGTTTGACCGGCCCGATCGCCCGGGGTGATCTGGGCACCATAAGCAGGCATCTGGAATCACTAGAGAGCCAAGCTCCGGCACTACTTCATGTCTACAAGGAGCTGGGGCAGCAGACTATACCTATTTCCCTGGCTAAGGGAAAAATCGACTCCAAAAGAGCAAAACAGCTGCAAGCTTTATTGAAATAGACAAAATAAGGAGGCAGAAATGAGAACTATGCTCAAAAGCAAAATCCACCGAGCCCGGGTGACCGGATGTAATGTGGGCTACGAAGGCAGCATAACCGTCGACAAGGATTTGGTTGAGGCAGCCGATTTATTCCCCTACGAGCAGGTAAACATCTTGAACGTCAACAACGGTGCTAGATTTCACACCTATGTGCTCGAAGGCGAAAGGGGATCAGGGGAAATCTGCCTTAACGGTGCTGCCGCCAGATTAGTGGCCAAAGGTGACATAGTCATCATTCTGTCCTATCAAATACTAAACGATGACGAAGCTACTACAGCTGCCCCCACACTGGTATATGTCAATTCGGAAAACCATATTATCGATATCAAGGCTGACAAAAACTGGACAAGAGATCTGCTGTCGACAGTGTAAACGATTATCCGTTCGTTAGACACGAGGAGAGTTAAAAATGCGGGTGAGTATTAATGAAATAAAGGAGATGAAAACCAAGAAAGAGAATATCCCCATGCTTACCGCCTATGACTATTCCACCGCTAAATTGGTGGACGAAGCCGGCGTACCACTGATTTTGGTAGGTGACAGCCTAGGCATGGTGATGCTCGGCTATGAATCAACCATTCCCGTAACTATGGATGAAATGATTCATCATACCAAGGCTGTGGTCAGAGGCACCAAACGGGCACTGGTGGTAGGCGACATGCCTTTTATGACCTATCATACAAATATTTCTGATACGTTGCGTAATGCAGCACGATTTATTCAGGAAGCAGGTGCGCAAGCAGTTAAGCTAGAAGGTGGATTGACAGTCGCCGAAACGGTTAGGCGGATTGTAGAATGCGGAATACCGGTAATGGGACACATCGGACTTACGCCGCAATCTATCAATCAACTCGGCGGCTACAAGACTCAGGGAAAGACGCCCGAGGCGGCAGCGCGATTGCTACAAGATGCTCAAGCACTCGAACAAGCCGGGGCCTTTGCCATTGTTCTGGAACTTGTGCCAGCGCCACTTGCCAAGTTGATCACCCAGAAGTTGAGTATTCCTACTATTGGCATAGGCGCTGGACCTGATTGTGACGGTCAGGTGCAGGTGATCAGCGATCTATTGGGCATATTTTCTGACTTTGTGCCGAAACATGCTAAACAGTATGCCAAGCTAGCTGTCACTATCAGGGCTGCTCTCGCTGACTATATCGCCGAGGTCAAAACAGGTAGCTTCCCAACAGAGGAGCATAGCTCCAGGATGGATGAGAGATTACTGGAACAACTAGCGCGGGCTTGAACACGCATGCGCATAGCTAAGACCGTAGCCGAGATGAAAGCCTTGAGGTTAAAAAGCCTCGGCTCGGTAGGTTTTGTGCCCACTATGGGCTACCTTCACGACGGGCACCTGGTATTAGTCAAACAAGCTAGAGCCGAGACCTCGATTGTGGTAGCCAGTATCTTTGTCAATCCCACCCAGTTTGGTCCAACTGAAGACTTTGAAACTTATCCCAGAGACACGGAGCGGGACCTCGCATTACTGGAAAAAGAGAAAACCGACATCGTATTCATGCCTTCCGTCACAGAAATGTACCCGGATGGTTTCAGCAGCTGGATAGAGGTGGGACAGATCACGGAACGACTCGAAGGCCAGTGCCGTCCGGGGCATTTCAAGGGAGTGACTACTGTGGTTGCCAAACTTTTCAATATCGTCGAGCCCACACGCGCTTATTTCGGCCAGAAAGATGCGCAGCAAGCGCTGGTAATAAAGAAGATGGTGGCTGACCTAGGTATGAATCTAGAAGTCGTAGTAGTGCCTACTGTTCGGGAAAGTGATGGGGTTGCCATGAGCAGTCGCAATATTTACTTGAATCCCCACGAGCGCCAAGCGGCTACTGTCTTGTTTAAGGCTCTCACCCTGGCTCAGAACTTGCAGCAGCAAGGCGAGAGAAATGCTGACACCATACGTCAAAAGATGGATTCACTAATCAAGAAGGAACCGCTGGCCAGTATTGAGTACATCAGCATTGCTGACACACATACATTGGAGGAGATGTCAAAGACCGACCAACCCGCATTAGTTTCTCTGGCAGTCCGAATCGGCAAAATCAGACTCATAGACAATCTGATTCTGCAGTAAAATCACTCACGCACCAGCACTAACAGCCCAATCATTGCCAGAAATGCTAGGCTGGCTCCAAAGTAAAATGGCGCCGCCGGACTAATAGCTTGCCACAGCCAGCCAGCAATCACGCTGGCTGGCAAAAGAGCAATACCAACGATGCCGTGAAAAAGACCGTAAGCCGTGCCCCGTCGTTCCACTGGAACCAAATCAGCGACAAAGGCTCGAGCTACCCCCTCGGTAAACCCGTAATAAACCCCATAAAGAGCAAAAAGCAGCCATATAGACCACGAAGCTGAAACCAAGCCAAAACCAAGATAACTGAGAGCATAGACCAGCCAGCCCAGGACGATGAGTCGTCGCCTGCCTAGCTTGTCCGAGACTACTCCCGCGGGAACCGACACTACTGAGTAGACAATGTTGAACAAGACCAGCATCAAAAGTATATAGAATACTGGATGGCCCAGGTTTTGTGCCCGCAGAACAAGAAAAGCGTCGCTAGAATTACCTAACGTGAACAAAAACATTATGCCGAGAAAGATTTTGAAGCGAGTGTCAAAGCCAGCCTTGCTACCTTCAGAACGCTCATCAGCACGCCCGGATCGATTCTGTTTCCTCAGCTCTTTCTTGGTTTCGCGAACAAAGAAAAAGATGAATAACGCGAACACCGCTGGTATGATGCCAATCAACACAAGCCATTGATAAGTATTCCTGGCCAGATCCAATGTACCTCTTTGTAGGAAGAAAACGACCGCAGCTGCGGCAATAATCCCGAGCGCAGCCCCAGAGGTATCCATAGCACGATGGAATCCAAAGCTCCGCCCTCTTTCGCCAGGCGATACAGAATCGGCAACCAGAGCATCCCTTGGTGCAGTCCGTATTCCTTTGCCAAATCTATCGGCAAATCTCACACCGAGTACCACTCCCCACGCCGTGGCTATATACATAAAAGGTTTAGCCACCGTAGATAGCCCATATCCTATGATTGCTAGAGATTTACGCTTGCCCGACCTATCGCTAAGCCAACCACTTAGTATTCTGAGCAAAGAGGCCGTACTCTCGGCTATCCCCTCAACAAGACCAATGACAACAGTAGCTACGCCCAAAATGTTGGCAAGGAATAAAGGAAGAAGCGTGAAAATCATTTCACTGCTGATGTCGTTCAGGAAGCTCACAAGGCCTAGAAAGAATACGTTCCTGTTCAGGCCCATTATGCGTTTTTGTCTAGGGACTTCTAGCTGTGTACTCATTTAGATATAGCCAAAAAGTATAACAACTTTGCTAGTATCTCGCTCCAGACTTTCCCTATTTAAGGGCTAAGCTTGAATTGAGCTAAGCGGAAATTGACCGAAGGTGCTTTTTTTGCTAAACTTCTGCTTTGGTTAGCTAGGTAGGGAAACACAGATGTCGGATGAATTGGCTAAGATAGCAGCCGAATATAAGGGGGAAAGAGGAGCACTAATTCCAATATTGCAAAAAGTCCAAGAAAAATTCGGTTACCTTTCGGAAAAAGCAATCGCCGAAATAGCTAAAGCTTCTCGAATGTCAGAGAGCGAGGTTTTTGGGGTTGCTTCTTTTTATGCCCAGTTCTATTTCAGCCGACGTGGCCAGCACACTGTAAAAGTCTGTTTAGGCACCGCTTGCCACGTACGCGGGGGCGAGAAAATTCTGGATGAAATTAAGAGAGAACTTAGTGTCGACTCGGCAGGCACGACAGAAGATTATAAATTCAGTTTGGAGAGGGTAGCTTGCTTCGGTTCCTGTGCCTTGGCTCCGGTGCTGGTCATAGACAAAGATGTCTATGGCCGGATGACAGTTGCCAAGTCAAAAGAGACTCTAAACAAATATAGATAAAGCATAGGCATCATGACTTTTGAGAGTATCCAAAAAAAAGCAATCGTAGAGTGGGAGGCGCTGCAATCAAGCGATAAGCCGCGACTTCTGGTAGGTGCCGGCACCTGTGGTAATGCAGCCGGGGCTATGGATGTCCTCAAGGCTATTAATGAAGAACTAGCAAATGAAAATATCGAAGCCTCCGTAATCCAGGTTGGCTGCATGGGTCTTTGTTTTGCTGAGCCTATGGTCGGCATAATTAAGCCGGGACACCCACAGATCATCTATGGCAATCTAACGCCTGAGAATGCCATCCAGATTGTCAAAGGCTATTTGGTAAATGGCAACCCTCGAGCTGACTTGGCTCTAGGTTACGTTGGTGATGGAAAAGCTGATGGTATTGCCAACTTGTTCGAACTGCCAGTGCTCAAACCACAGGTACGAGTTATCCTGCACAACTGCGGTTTTATCGATCCCGAGAACATAAACCACTACATCGCGAACGGTGGCTACAGCGGCTTGGTCAAGGCGTTGCAGATGTCACCGGAAGCAATAATTGAAGAGATCAAGAAATCAGGCTTGCGCGGCAGAGGCGGCGCCGGTTTCTCGACAGGACAGAAATGGGATTTTTGCCGGAAGGCACCAGGAAAGGAAAAATACATTATCTGTAATGCTGATGAAGGAGACCCGGGCGCTTTCATGAACCGCTCGCTACTGGAAGGTGACCCCCATTCAGTGCTCGAGGGAATGGCTATCGGTGCGTACGCCATAGGGGCAAGCCAGGGGTATATCTACTGTCGCGCCGAATATCCGTTGGCTCTGGAACGACTGCGACTAGCTTTACGGCAAATGGAAGAATATGGATTTATCGGAGACAATATACTTGGCTCTGGCTTCGATCTTCATATAAAGGTTAAGGAGGGAGCAGGAGCTTTCGTTTGCGGAGAAGAAACAGCTTTGATGGCCTCGATAGAAGGTAAGCGGGGAATGCCTCGTGCACGCCCTCCGTTTCCAGCGATAGCGGGATTATGGGGCAAGCCGACAAATATCAACAACGTAGAAACTTGGGCAAATACGGCACGTATCTTACAAAAGGGCAGCGAATGGTATGCCCTGAATGGCTCCGAGAAAAGTAAGGGTACAAAGACTTTCGCCCTGGTAGGGAAGATAGAGCGCACCGGGCTTATCGAAGTCCCCTTGGGCATCACTTTGCGTCAAATAATCTACGAGATAGGCGGTGGTATTCTCAAAGGCAAGGAGTTCAAAGCCGTACAGACCGGAGGCCCCTCAGGAGGATGTCTACCGCCGTCAATGCTGGATTCGCCTGTTGACTATGAATCGTTGGCCGCTGCCGGCTCAATCATGGGCTCTGGCGGCATGATTGTTGCTGATGAAGATACTTGCATGGTTGACCTGACACGGTACTTTCTCACTTTCACGCAGGCTGAATCATGCGGCAAATGTACACCCTGTAGAGTTGGTACACGGCAAATGCTGGGCATTCTGGAGCGCATCACCCGAGGTGAAGGCAAAACCGGAGATATAGAACAACTTGAGCGGATAGCCACTACGGTGAAGCAAGGTTCACTGTGCGGCTTAGGCCAGACTGCCCCCAACCCCGTGCTGACCACAATCCGTTATTTTCACAAGGAATATGAAACTCACATTAACGAGAAGCGTTGCCCTGCCCTGGTGTGCAAAAATTTGATTTCTTTTTACGTTTTGCCTGACAAATGTCAAGGCTGCGGTATCTGCCTCCGTGCTTGCCCAGTAGAAGCAATCGGTGGAGGCAAACGACTAGTTCATGTCATCGACCAGAGTAAATGTATTAAATGCGGAACATGTGCGGACTTATGCCCACCACGCTTTGCTGCCATATCTAAGACATCGGGCGAACAGATAAAAGTCCCGCAGCAACCAGTACCTGTTGAGGCATCTTCCTGACGGGAACGAAGTATGGTCATCAGTGAAGAGACCAGAGTTGCCAAACTGACCATAGACGGAAAGCGCATTAGCGTAAAGGAAGGCGTTACTGTGCTCGAAGCCGCCCGGCAGTCAGGTATCTATATTCCAACCTTGTGTTACCATCCTAGCCTTACTCCCTATGGGGGTTGCCGTCTGTGCATCGTAGAGATTGAAAACTTACGTGGATTTCCTACTTCCTGCACTACCCCCGTAGCTGAGGGGATGGTAGTAAGGACCAATACTCCACAGCTTCAGGAGTTAAGGCGCAATGTTTTTGAACTTATTCTGGCGGAACATCCCCAACAATGCCTTACTTGCCCCAAGAATTTGCGTTGCGAGTTACAAGAGGTTTCCTCTCGCATCGGAGTCAAGGAAATTACGCTGCCGCCAATACGCAAAGAGTTGCCAGTTTACCAGGATAGTCCTTTCTTCGATCGTGATTACAATCTATGTATACTCTGCGGGCGATGTGTCCGTGTATGTCAGGAGGTAAGAGGAGCCGGAGCAATTGCCTTCACTTACCGAGGCAGTCAGGCTTTGGTTGGCACCGCTTTCGGCAAGACATTGGAAGATTCAGAATGTCAATTTTGCGGGGCCTGCGTCGATATCTGTCCCACCGGCGCCCTAATGGACCGACCCAGCAAGTGGCTGGGGGTGCCTGAACGCTCAATAGTCACAACTTGCCCATACTGTGGCGTCGGCTGTCAACTCAGTCTGGAATTAAACGGAGGAAAAATCGTCCGCTCGGTACCTGTTCTAGAAAACACGGTGAACCAGGGACAGGCCTGTGTTAAAGGCCGTTTTGGCATTGCCGAGTTTGTCCATCATCCTGAACGGCTCACCACACCTTTAATACGGAAGAACGGTGAACTGGCCAAGGCAGGCTGGGACGAAGCCATAGATTTAATAGCAGCCAAGCTGGAAAAATACAAAGGAAACCAATTCGCCTTTGTCGCCTCAGCCAAATGCACCAATGAGGAAAACTACCTTGCGCAGAAATTCACACGTGCGGTGATGCAGACTAATAACGTAGACCACTGCGCCCGTCTCTGACATTCCCCCACGGTGGCCGGTCTGGCCGCCAGTTTCGGCAGCGGTGCCATGACCAATTCCATCAACGAAATAAACGATGCTGCTTGCGTCTTGGTCATTGGCAGCAACACCAGCTCGGGTCATCCGGTCATTTCGCTAGCGATAAAGAAAGCGGTCCGCAACGGCGGGAGACTTATAGTGGCTAATCCCCGAGAGATTGACCTTTGTCGCTACGCCGATATCTGGATAAGACACATTCCGGGCAGTGACGTTGCCCTCCTCATGGGCATGATGAAAGTTATCCTCGAGGAACAGCTAGCCGATTTAAGCTTTGTCGCAGAATGTTGTGACAATTTCGATACTTTCAGGGAATCATTGAAGGGTTTCGACCTCGATTTTGTTGAGAATGTCACGGGTGTGCCACGTAACACCCTAGCCGATGCAGCCCGGCTATTCGCCACGTGTAAACCCGCAACCATCGTCTATGCTATGGGCATTACCCAGCATAGCCATGGCACAGATAATGTGTTCGCCGTTGCCAATCTGGCTATGCTGACCGGCAATATTGGGAAGCCATCAACCGGCATAAGTCCACTACGAGGACAGAATAATGTCCAGGGCGCCTGTGACATGGGCGCCTTGCCGAACGTTTACACCGGCTACCAAAGGGTTGACAATCCCGCTATCCAAAAGAAATTTGAGGTCGCCTGGAGATGCGATCTGAGCCCCACTCCGGGATTAACGCTGACAGAGATGCTTGACGCGGCTTACCAGAGGGAGATCAAAGCAATTTACGTGATGGGCGAAAATCCGATACTGAGCGATGCCGATGCCAACCACACGCAAAAGGCATTAGGCAACCTTGAGTTCTTGGTAGTTCAAGACATCTTTCTTACCGAAACGGCTAGGATGGCTGATGTTGTTTTACCGGCCACCAGTTTTGCCGAGAAAGACGGCACCTTCACAAATACAGAACGGCGCATACAACGAGTTAGGCAAGCAATAGAACCTATAGGTGATTCCAAATCAGACTGGTGGATTATCTGCCAGTTAGCCACCAGAATGGGAGCCCAGAATTTCGACTTCGAGCATCCTTCTGAGGTGATGAACGAGATCGCTATGTTGACCCCCAGCTACGGAGGTGTTACGTACGAACGTCTTGAAGAATGTGGACTGCAATGGCCTTGCCCAACTAAGGACCATCCCGGAACGCCTATATTGCATGTCGGTAGATTCGCCTGCGGACTAGGTAGGTTCACACCGCTCCAGTACAAGCCTCCGACAGAACTGCCTGATGAGGAATTTCCGCTAATCTTGACAACGGGACGCAGCCTGTATCACTATCACACGGGTACCATGACACGTAAGGTTGCTGGGCTCAATACACTTGAACCGGAAGGTGTAGTAGAGATAAGCCCGATAGACGCTTCTCCCCTAAAGATTAAGGATGGGCAAAAGGTCAAGGTGGTATCGCGCCGAGGCGAGTTAATAGCCAAGGCCAGAGTAACTGAGCAATCACCACCGAAAGTAGTATATATGACTTTCCACTTCGCCGAGAGCGCAGCGAACCTATTGACTAACGCTGCGTTAGATCCAGTAGCCAAAACTCCGGAGTTCAAAGTATGCGCCGTAAGAATTGAACGGATTAAAAGGAAATAACCTGCACTCTCGAAGATACGCGACAGCAAAAGGACCATGTCACCAGAGTTGAGAAAGCAAATACACGATATGCTTGACCCGCTTCGGGGTCGACAGGTCATTCTGATACCAGCCCTGCAGACTGTGCAGGAAAAGTTTGGCTACTTGCCCGAAGTGGCAATCGAAGAAATCGGCCAACTGGCTAATGTATCATCGAATGTTGTATACGGCGTAGCCAGCTTCTACTCCCAATTTCGCTTTGTTCAGCCAGGCCAACATATTATAAAAGTGTGCCTCGGGACGGCTTGCCACGTGCGCGGGGCTTCCAGCCTGGTTGAATCGCTAGAGCGAGAACTTAGCGTGGAAACTGGCAAGACCACGTCTGATGGTAAGTTCAGTCTGGAAACAGCCCGATGTTTTGGTTCCTGCGCACTGGCCCCTGTCATCGTATTCGACGAGGACGTTTACGGCAATTTAACGACGGCCAAAGCCAAGGAATTACTTGATAAATTACGTTAGGCGGGTTTAGGAGATAGCATGGATTTTGTTGACCTACGTAGCAAAGCGATTGCGCAATGGGAGAATTTGTGGAAAAGTGACACGCCGCTAATTCTGGTTGGCTTGGCTACCTGTGGCATAGCAGCCGGCGCTAATGCGGTAGTGAAAGCCCTGCAGGACGAGTTAGCACGACGAAACATCAAGGCCAACATCATGCCAGTAGGCTGTATCGGCCTGTGCTATTTAGAGCCACTGGTTGACATCGTGAAGGCCGGACGTCCCCGAATCTGCTACAGTCGAGTTACTCCCGAGAAAGCAATCGAACTAATCGAGGCTTATCTAGTCAACGATGATCCTCGAGCTGACCTGGCATTGGGCTCCTTTGATGAGACCACGATTGCAGACCTGCCCAGATTTTTCGAACACCCAATGCTGAAGCCGCAGGTTAGAATAGCTACCCGCAACTGTGGCCACATCAATCCCGAGAATATCGATCACTATATTGCCAGAGATGGCTACAGCGGTCTTAATAAGGTACTGAAAATGCAGCCAGAAGAGGTGATCAAGGAAGTGGAAGAGTCAGGGCTGCGGGGACGAGGCGGAGCCGGCTTCCCTGCCTGGAGAAAATGGGATGAGGCCCGCCGCAGTAAGGCAACACCAAAGTATGTGGTCTGTAATGCCGACGAAGGAGATCCTGGAGCTTTCATGGACCGCTCGGTTCTCGAGGGTGATCCTCATTCCGTACTGGAAGGTATGGCTATAGCCGGTCATGCTGTCGGGACACCTAACGGATATATCTACGTTCGAGCAGAATACCCTCTGGCAGTCAGGCGACTTCATACCGCCATCGACCAAGCTAAGAAGCTTGGGCTTCTGGGCGACAACATACTGGGCAGCGAATTTGGCTTCAACATTGAAATAATGCAAGGTGCAGGCGCTTTCGTCTGCGGTGAAGGCAGCGCCCTAATGTACTCAATAGAAGGAAAACGGGGAATGCCGAGGGTAAGACCGCCCAGATCGGTGGAATCCGGGCTGTGGGGATTACCTACCTCTCTAAATAACGTAGAGACCTTCGCCAATGTGCCTCCAATAGTCGTGAATGGCGCCAGCTGGTATGCCGGCCACGGCACAGAAACCAGTAAGGGCACCAAGACATTCGCTCTCACAGGTAAAATAGGCCACCCGGGTTTGATTGAAGTACCGATGGGCATGACCCTACGCCAGATAATCTACGAAATTGGAGGCGGTATCCCGGAGAACAAACCCTTTAAGGCCATACAAACGGGCGGTCCGTCTGGTGGATGCCTACCAGAAAGTTTGCTCGATACCCCCGTCGATTTCGAGTCCCTCACCAAAGCTGGCTCTATTATGGGCTCCGGTGGCATGGTTGTTATGGACAAAGATACTTGCATGGTAGACGTGGCTAGATACTTTATCGCCTTCTGTCGCGATGAATCTTGTGGCAAGTGCGTACCCTGCCGGGAAGGGCTGCCTCTGATGAGCAAAATCCTGGAAAAAATTACGCAGGGCGACGGAGAGGCAGAAGATTTTCAACAGATACATGACATGGGCGAGACAATCAAAAACGGCTCTCTATGTGGGCTTGGCACCTCGGCTCCCAACCCAGTTCTTTCAAGTATTCGTTATTTTCGAGACGAGTGGGAAGCTCATGTCATCGATAAGAAATGTCCGGCGCTAGTATGTAAGGCGCTGATAAACTTCTACATCTTGCCCGAGAAATGCCAGGGCTGCGGTATTTGCTTACGTGCATGCCCTGTGGAAGCAATCAGCGGGGGCAAACGGCTGGTTCACGTCATCGACCAGGAGAAATGCATCAAATGCGCGACCTGCCTGGAGAAATGTCCCGAGCGCTTCAGTGCCGTAGTCAAGGTGACAGGCGAACAGATCGCCACACCCAAAGAGCCAGTACCGATAGGCGCATCGGATAAATCATGAGACAACAAGAAACTATTACTTTAACTATAGACGGCGTACAGGTCAAAACCAGCAAGGGAAAAAGGATTCTGGAAGCAGCACTGGAGGCGGGAATTTACATTCCTAATTTATGTGCGCTGCGAGACATAAAGCTGCCCTTTGGTGCCTGTCGCCTGTGTCAGGTACAAATAGAAGGCAGACGAGGCACGGTTACTGCCTGCAGCGAGCCAGCAGCAGAGGGCATGGTAATTAACAATAACACACCCGAAGTCAACAATCTGCGTCGCAAAATTCTGGAAATCTTGCTGGCCAGGCACCAGCACGCCTGCCTGACATGCTGGAGAAAAGAACGTTGTCATCCATTTGACATATGCCTTCGGAATGTCTCAGTAACCGAACGCTGCGTTACTTGTCCCAAGAACTATCGCTGTGAATTACAAAAGGTTTCAGATCTTGTTGGGCTCGAGGGAATGCCTTACCCGTATACGTCTAAAGGATTTCCAGTAGAACGAGATAACCCGTTTATTGTGAGGGACAATAATCTGTGCATCCTTTGTGGTCGCTGTATACGAGTCGACCAGGAGATATTAGGCTTCGAAGCTATCGCGTTCAACCAGCGCGGAGCACAGACTTATATCGGCGGTTCATTCGGGAAACGCCTCATTGAGTCCGGATGTACTTTTTGTGGTGCCTGCGTAGAAGTCTGTCCGGTGGGAGCATTGATGGATCGCGGCGATGAGTGGACGCGCTGGACAGACCGTAAAGCAGCCACTATTCGTTGCCAACATTCTTGCCCGGCCAGAGTAGATGTGCCGCGCTTCATACGCTTCATTAGGGACAAAAAATATGCCGAAGCTGTGGCCGTCATCCGTGAAAGTGTTCCTTTCGCAGCAGTCTGTAGCCTTATTTGTGAGCATCCATGTGAAAGCCAAGGCGCTTGCCGTCGAGGCGACCTTGACGAGTCTGTCGCTATTAGAGCCTTAGAGCGGTTTGCGGTTGAACGTTCGCGAGAGAGCTGGAGCTTTGCAGGAACCGAAAAATACCGCTACCTCAGGTAAGAAGGTAGCTGTGATAGGTTCAGGTGCCGCAGCCCTCACAGCAGCTTATTACTTAGCCAAGAAGGGCAGACATGCCGTAACTCTATTCGAGAGTTCCAGTGAACTCGGTGGTAGAATGCGAACCGCCATACCAGAATACGTATTGCCTCGTAAGGTGCTCGATGCCGAAATAGAAAGCCTAAGCAAGTTGGGAATCAAGATCAAGACTCAATCTAAAGTCGAGTCAGTTGATAAGTTACTTAAAGAAGATTATAATGCCGTCTTTCTTGATATCGCAGGCATGACAGAAAGCGCCAAAGCAGGCCAGCCTTGAAATAAGCGAAGAAACCACAACTCATGAAGGTGTTTTTGTCTGCTGGGGGTGCGTTGAATATAGAATCGTCGTTCATTGAGTCTGTGGCTGATGGAAGAAAAGCAGCCATATCTATTGATCGATATTTGGGCGGCAGCGGCGACATAAGAGAAATCCTGGCGCCTGTTATGGAAGATATTCCAAGGGTAGGCCGAATAGACAACTTCGCCCAAAGAAAGAGGCAAAAAATGCCCATAGAGGTGCCAGCAAAAGTTGTTGGAAAATTCAGTCAAGTAGAACTCGGTTTCAGTGATGAGATAGGAAATGAAGAGGCTAAGAGGTGCATGGGCTGCGATCTTAGATTTGCTGTATCCCGCTTAGTGGCTGGCCCAACAGCCACCACTGCCAAAGACAATTTTCGAAGTTAACCTAATAGATCTTGCCCAGTCGATTTAACTTCCGGAGGGATTGATGTACAAAATCGTGACCAAAGAGAAGCTCTGTCCCTGTTGTCGACCTCATGGAAATTGAGGCGCCGTTAGTAGCTGAAAAGGCTAAAGCGGGACAATTTGTTATCGTACGTGTTGATGAGGTCGGTGAGCGCATTCCGTTAACGTTAGCTGACTGGGACGCAAAGAAGGGAACGGTCAGTCTTGTGGCGATGCAAGTGGGGACTACTACGTACAAACTATCCAGCCTAAATGCCGGCGCACACATATTGAACCTGATCGGCCCTTTGGGTCTGCCCTTCCGAAATAGAAAATTTCGGTAAAGTGGTTTGTGTCGGCGGTGGTGTCGGCGTGGCTCCCGTTTATCCGATAGCTCGCGCACTAAAGCAAGCTGGAAACAAAGTCATCACCATAATGGGCGCTCGAAATAAAGAGCTGCTTTTTTGGGAAGACCGATTGCGTAGCGTAAGCCATGAGCTCATAGTCACGACTGACGACGGGTCGTACGCCCGAAAGGGAGTAGTCACCGAGCCTTTGAAAGAGATACTGGAGAAAGGTGGCGACGTCAGGCGCGTTATTGCTATCGGCCCGGCAATTATGATGAGGTTCTGTTCTCTGACTACCAAGCCTTTTGGGGTGCCCACCGTTGTCAGTCTCAACACAGTTATGGTTGATGGTACCGGGATGTGTGGCTCATGTCGTGTTTCCGTAGGCGGTGTCACCAGGTTCGCCTGCGTGCACGGCCCGGAATTCGATGGGCACAAAGTTGATTGGGATTTGGTGATGGCTCGCCAGCGGGTCTATTGCGACGAAGAGAAGCAGTCGCTGGAACTGTGGAAGTCCCATCATTGTCAATGTGTTTGATTCGGAGAATATTATGGAAGACAAAGCAAAGACGAAGATTGATTTGAATAGAGTGGACATGCCTCGTCAAGAACCGAAGACGAGGGCAAGAAATTTTAACGAGGTGGCACTCGGCTATACGCATGATATGGCGCTCCAGGAAGCAAATCGCTGTATTCAATGCGTCAAACGTAACTGCATTAAAGGTTGCCCGGTAAACGTGGACATTCCTGATTTCATAAAGGCATTACGTGAGAACGATATGCAACGGGCGGTGGAAGTTTTGAAGAGTAAAAATGCCTTGCCAGGTATCTGCGGCCGCGTTTGTCCACAGGAGACCCAATGTGAGGAGGTCTGCACGTTGCCAAGAAGGCCGCTCCGATTGCCATTGGCCGACTCGAACGTTATGTAGCCGATTGGGAGCGACAACATGGTGCCGAAGTCACCTTCTTCTCCTAAACCGCCGCGACCAACGGGTAAACGAGTAGGGATCATCGGCTCGGGCCCTGCCGGACTAACCTGTGCTGCTGATTTAGCTAAACTTGGCCATCAGATAACGATTTTTGAATCACTTCATGTTGCCGGCGGAGTATTGATGTACGGCATTCCCGAGTTCAGGTTACCCAAAGCTATCGTCCAAGGAGAGGCAGATTATGTCAAATCATTAGGGGTAGATATCAGGTTGGATTCGGTCATGGGCAAATTGGCCACGGTGGACGAGTTGTTAGAGAATGGTTATGATGCCATCTTCCTCGGCACCGGAGCCGGACTGCCTATGCTTCTTAATATACCCGGCGAGAACTTCAATGGCGTTTATTCAGCCAATGAATTTCTTACCCGCGTGAATCTGATGAAATCATACCTCTTCCCCGAATATGATACGCCGATAAAAATAGGCAAGAAAGTGGCAGTGGTTGGCGGCGGTAACGTAGCTATGGATGCTGCTCGGTGTGCTCTACGGCTTGGAGCTGATAAAGTCTATATAATCTACCGTAGGTCTCGGGTTGAAATGCCAGCACGGCATGAGGAAGTGGAAAATGCGGAGGAAGAAGGTATTATCTTTAAGTTTCTGACCAATCCGAAGCGCTTTATGGGCAATGACCAGGGCTGGATAACCGCCGTGGAGTGTTACGAGATGGAGCTTGGGGAGCCCGATGCCAGCGGTCGGCGGCGTCCTATTGTAAAAGAGGGTAGCGAGTTCACTATGGAGGTAGATGTTGCCGTTGTGGCTCTTGGCACAACTCCCAACCCACTGATTCCATCAACCACAAAGGGATTGGATACGAGGACCGACGGCGCAGTGGTGGCAGATGAAGTCACTGGCAAAACGGAAAAGGACAGAGTTTGGGCCGGAGGGGATGTCGTGACCGGCTCCGCCACAGTTATCAGTGCTATGGGAGCTGGAAAGCGTGCCGCCGACTCCATAAACGCCTATCTCACCTCAAAGTAGAAGTCAAACAAGCATAATACTTGGGTAGTGGTCTAGTTTGGACATAAAGTTAATTAGTAATGGTTATGGTTATTATTGTGGTTCTCTTGCATTTTGATGTAGCCTCATGATATAATGCTCCTATGACTACGTCTAAAGAGTCGGGACAATTTCCAGAACAAAGAGAGGAAAGTAAATTTTGGGACAATCCTGAAATCGCCAAGGCTATTACAGAAATCCCCGAACTTATCAGAACGCAAATGGCTGAGGTTACAGCGAGAACAAAAGTTCAAATTGAGGCAAATCTTAGCATCGCAAAATGGACTTCGAAATGGGCTTTGATAGCTATAATTATTATTCTGGCTATTATCGTTATCCCTGTTTCTGGGCTTACTTTCTTTGACAAGCTTAATGCTCAAGCTGCCACTTTCTTGTTTGGCACAGTCGCTGGTGCTGCTTTTACTTTCTTGGGAACTTCTAGGAGAAGTTAAGCTATCTTTTAGATAGCACGCATAACCATATGTAAATAATATGGCTACATCTTCCCATATAGAGCTATTTTTACTTATTAACCCCATACTTATGCCTCCTTAAAATCCAAATGGCGTTTTTTGCCTTAAACTAATCTTTGGGATAGTAGTCTTATTCTGCTTTACCACATCAGTCCAATTCTTGAATGGTGATTTAATGCCTGCCACTTCCGCAGGTGTGCGGTCGCGCAAAGTCATGTGTGGTCTAAAGAAGTCATAGTGAATTAGAAAACCGTCAAGGATATGTTCAGCGGTTTCACGGGACTTAAAGCCACGCAATACTTTAGTGCGGTCTTTTAATGTGCCGTGAAATCGCTCAATGATATTGGTGTTTATGTCCTCAGTCATTCCCCATGACTGTATATGTTTGGCCTCCGCACCAAACACCAATTCAATCCCGTCAATATAGGCTGCAAGATGATCTGATATGATGAACTTGGGCGCTTTATCTGCTCTTTGCCATGCTCTACGCATTATAGTAGCAGCATCAAGTGTAGTTCTGGACTTAGATAGGTGAGAGGCAAGTAAAAACCTCGTGCTCTCATCGATAATATCCCAAAACCAAAGGTTATGACCACCTACCTTAAGAACAGTCTCATCTACAATCCACGTATCGGATACGTTTGGTGTTAATGGCTCTAAGATAGTAAGAGCAATAAAGGTATATCGGATAAGCCACCGGTAAATTGTAGAAGCATTAACGGGGTTATTGTAAGTTTCCTTTAAGTGAATAGCGATAGCCGATAATGACATGCCATCATAGAACATATTGAGTGTTGCGCCTATTTGCTCTATGGGTGTTTGCATGTGGTAAGGCGCATCTTTGGCAATGAACACACGTCCACAAGCCTTGCAGATATAATTTTGGACACCTTTGCGCACACCACGCTTCATTATGTCTGTGCTACCACACCATTTACAAGCGATAAGCTGAGGCTCGGTATAAATCTGCTTCTCTAAACCTACGGCACCAACAGATTTACTCAACTTAGGAGCATTACATACGGACAATGTACACTCAGTTGATTTATTGAGTGAGCATTTATTCGATTCATTCATAAGCCACTCCTCAATTTCCTTTGAAGTCCATTGTTTTTTCATCCTGTAGCTCCCCTCAAACTACAGGATAACATTTTAAATCCTAAACTACATCATGCTGCAAGAGAACCATTATTGACAAGGTCTTGACAGTGGTGTTATAATAAAACACGCTTGGGTGCGTCCTGAGCGGAGATATTACTGGCGGCAGACTGCATGTCTGCCGCATTTCATTTGGGCGAATGATGCGTGCGTGTGTCTTTGTTGATGGGGAAAACTTCCGCCATTCTATAGTTGATCTATTTTCACAATTCCGGAAGGAAGACTACCTTCCGAAATCAGCGGACTGGGCGGGATTTTTCGATTGGATTGTAGGGAAGGTACACGATGGTGGAGAACGCATTAGAACGTATTGGTATGTTGTTGAATCACTAGATTTCTTCCCCTATTATTTCCCCGATCCAACAAGATACACTGAAACCGACCCAGAAAGGGCAAAGCAAGAACTTGAAACGTTGTGCAATGTGCTGTCATATCATAGGCCCTACAAAGATAAGATAACCAAACTTCCTAAGAATGGCCTACTTGATTATGCAACACAAACTGTCAATGAGTTAAAGCGACGCCAAGATATAATGCAAGAACGTTTTAATGGATGGGTTGCCATGCAGAACGGCATATCTTTGAGACATAAAGCCATTGAGTTCCGTAGGGCCGGAGCTATTACGTATACGCTTTTTGATAATTCACTCGGCAAGGAAAAGGCCGTAGACGTGAAGTTAGCAACCGACATGGTTACACTGAAGGATATTTATGACTTAGCAATAATAGTGACCGGCGACCAGGACTATGTGCCAGCCGCTAAGGTGGTTAAGGATTATGGTAAGAGAATTGTCAATGTGGCGTTTATGACTCGTAGCGGTTCACTCTTGCCAGGTGGGGCAAGAAGGCTAAATCAGGTAACAGACTGGAGTTTTTGTATTCCGTTTAGTGACCTCGCAGACCATTTACACATTTCTCAATTATCACTGGAAGAAACAGACAGGCCAGTTGACATCTAGGGTTCACCGTGGCATACTTAAATTATGCCTAAGCGGTCAAGTAAGAAAAAGACACCAAAAGATATCAATGAGTTAGCTGCTTTTATTGTTGGGCAATCGACTTCTGAGCTGGAAGAGCCCGCCAAAGAAAAGAATCCACATGCTGTGGCACTAGGTAGGCTTGGTGGCTTGAAGGGGGGGAAGTCACGAGCAGAGCGATTAACACCTGAGCAACGCAGAGATATAGCGAGAAGAGCCGCGAATAAACGATGGAAGAGGGCCTAAACCCCTATAGTCCCTTCCCATCATCGGTTTTAGCATTATATTGGAATGGAAGAGGTAGTTGGCTACCAAATCTAGGATGGATATTATCTAGTTTTCCCATAAACTCGCTCCATTCATTACTCAGTTTCATCATGGTTACCACGGAACCAAGATGCTCGCGTAGCTTTGGATACCCCACGTTCGAGGTCAATCTCTGAAAATACTTGTGCTTTAACTGCCCGCTTTCCGACCATGGAGTTACTCGTTTCAATTCGTCTAGCACACCAGGTGCTAACCGTTTGTAGACAATATCGTTAGTAAGCCATCCGAAATATTGGGGACGTTTAACCGTATCATTGGGATAACTTAATCCCCTCAATCTGAAAATGTGTCTATAAAAATCATCCGGGAAGGTTTGTATCCACGGTTGCAATTCTTTGGCGATAAAAGCCTCTAGTATCCTAGTCAGGGCATCTCTGGCTCTTAAATCCTGATAGCCAGTGACTTCGTCAATTAATGCTATGATACCTACATTAGCCAGACCCCTGACAAGTATGTCGGCCTGTTTTGCTACGTGTCGTTGATTGCGAGGTAATACCCCCGCATCGCGCGCTTTCAGATAGATTTCACAGACCACAGGTAATATCTCGGCCCTGTAACCACTGGCACGCGTTCCGTGTGGAGTGCGAAATGTTATTGGGCGGCTCTTCTCTAGAATCTCCGGGGTAATAAATTGCCTTATCGTCTTGCCTTGTAGGATTGCAGGTATCCGCTCTTCTTGGCCCTCTCTTCTAACATTAGCTTTGCGATGGCGACCAAGAGCCTCCAAAAACTCTGCTTGAGTTAATACCCTTGTTCCATCTTCAAGAACATAACATTGCAGTTCTATATCGGCGATATTCAAAGGTTTATCTGGCGATCCGCATATAGCGTTGGGTAGCTCTTCTTGCCAGCGTATGATAGCTGCCCTCTTCGCTATCTTGCTACGCTCTTCCGGCGACAGCTTCTCAGCCCTAGCTCTTCCACCCCGTGTTTTTCCGCTCTTCTTTGTATCAATCATCTAATCCTCCAAATTGTTTATGCTTGCATTATAACACTAATCATGGTATCATGCAAGCATAAATTGCTCGATGCTTACAAATAGTTTACAATTTTATAGTGGTACTACCAATACTTGACAAATCTAAGAAAGCCATTTAGAATTTTAGCTAATTAAATAAGGCAAAGGCTGAGAACAGGACTAGTAGGCCTTTTAGCAGAAGCTACAGAGAGTCAGGACAGGTGAAAGCTGACGCCAATGCGAAGGTTGAATGGACCTGGGAGCCGCAAACCGACGGTTTTCAGTTTTAACTGATACAAGTAGGCCTTGACGCAAAGGGTAGCGTTATCATAACCCAGAGTATCGCTCGAAACAGAGCCGTGCTTGGATAAGATGGTCTGAAAGGACCAACAAGGGTGGCACCGCGAAGCTTAAGCCTTTCGCCCCTTCGGCGAGAGGCTTTTTATTTCTAACTTACAGAGGAGGTCACAAAATGACAATAATAACTATGATGTGGCCCGCGAGGGCCAAATATAAGTCAGATTAACCTGAACGATAGTCATTCGTTGAGTTAAATTTTTGACAGGAGGAAAAAATGAAAGAAACCAAAATCATACTAAGTGAAAAGGAAATGCCCACATCATGGTACAATGTTCTGCCTGACCTGCCCAAGCCGCTGCCACCTGAACTGCACCCTGGAACCGGGCAACCTACTCCCCTGCCCCCACCGCTCTTTCCCAAAGGGTTGCAGGACCAGGAATTCAGCAAGGAACGGTACATAGAAATTCCAGAAGAGGTGCAGGATATCTACAAGCTATGGCGACCTACTCCAGTAATTCGAGCCTACCGCTTAGAAAAAGCCCTGGACACGCCAGCCAAAATTTTCTACAAGTATGAAGGCGTAAGCCCGGCTGGCAGCCATAAGCTAAATACCGCCACAGCCCAGGCCTACTATGCTAAAAAAGACGGCATCAAGCGCTTCGCTACCGAAACCGGAGCCGGTCAGTGGGGCAGCGCGCTGGCGATGGGCTGCGCTTTCTTCGGCCTGGAATGCAAGGTCTATATGGTCAAAGTAAGCTACAACCAGAAGCCATACCGCCGTATCCTGATGGAGACATGGGGAGCCAAGTGTGTACCCAGTCCGAGCAAAGATACCGAAATAGGACGCAAGATTCTGGCTGAAAACCCGGATTCTCCGGGCAGTCTGGGCATTGCTATCAGCGAAGCTATAGAAGACGCTTTTGGCCGCGAAGATAGCTACTACTCTATTGGTAGCGTCATAAACTCAGTCCTGCTTCACCAGACCGTACTAGGCCAAGAAGCTAAGAAACAGATGGAGAAGGTAGGCCTGTATCCTGACATTATTGTCGGCTGCGTCGGCGGCGGCAGCAACTTCGCCGGAATGTACTTGCCCTTCGTCAAGGATAAGATACAAGGCAAAAAGCCGAACCTCCGCATCATCAATGTTGAGCCAGCAGCTTGTCCCAGCATTACCAAGGGCGTCTACGCCTGGGACTACGGTGATGTGGCGGGCATGGCACCGATAGCCAAAATGTATACTCTAGGACATACATTTATACCACCTGGCATCCATGCCGGCGGGCTGCGATACCATGGTATGGCACCCATAATTAGCCATCTCCATCAGCTTGGATTCGTAGAAGCTAAGGCGGTACCTCAGGTGGCAACATTCCAAGCCGGCGTGCAGTTTGCTAGAACCGAGGGCATTATCCCCGCTCCGGAGCCGAACCACGGCATACGTGTGGCCATAGATGAAGCCTTGGCGTGCAAGAAATCTGGCGAAAGCAAGACCATACTTATAGCCATAAGTGGGCATGGACACTTTGATATGGCGGCATACGACGAGTTTCTCAGTGGAAAGCTTCAAGACTACGATTATCCGGCGGAAAAGGTCAAGGAAGCCTTGACTCACTTACCCAAGGTAGAATACATAGAGAAATAGCTTCCAGAACAGGACTGCTTAAGTTCCCCTGCCTGTGCCTTATGGCACCGGCCGGGGGACTTCGGTCTTTGTGCGCCTAGAATCTCTGATAAGTACGATCTTGATCCTCAAAATTTGTACTTGAGGACTTAAATCATTTCTCGGACTTACAGCCCTAGAGGGTGATTTTCATACCCTCATAACCTACATCTATTCCTATTCCCAGTTCTCCACTAACCTCTTCAACCTCTTGCTGGACCTCTTTATGGAAGCGGGGCGGGATATGGATGACTACCACACGAGGCAAATAACCCTTCACCTGACGGAAATGGACCAACTCCTCTTTAAGAAGCTGGGCCGATAGATGTCCCACACTTTTGAGAAAGTCCTGAGACCTGTTGAGCCCGGAGACCTCAATCAAAAGCAACTGAGGTGAGACATATTGCCAGCAATCTACCAAACCAGGACCTGTGTCGCCCGTATAAAATAGCCTTTCGCTATCTCCAGACGAAATCTGATACCCAACAGAGGGTACCGCATGTTGCACGGTTACCGGCAGAACATCATAGCCATGGATATGCAGCCTTTGCATAGGCTCTAGAGTCTTCATTTGCAGAAAAGGCTTATCCTGGGATGGCCATTTAGAAAAGTCCGCATGCATTTTGCCATCAAGAAGACAAAAGTTAACCATATCGATGGTATGTTTCAAGGCATAGATATCAACCGAATTACTGAACGTGGCGCCGTTAGCTCCAAGTGTTACCAAATCTCGGGTATGGTCGAAATGGTGGTGGGTCAAGAGAACTGCTCGCACCTTTTGTTGCTTAGGTAATGATAGGCTTGCCGTAAGCCCACCGGCATCCAACGCCAGAATACCATCTATCAGAATAGATGACATGCGTAGACCCTCGGCTTCCGAACTGTGAGCACCCAGAATTTGAACTTCCATTTCAATGACTCCGCTTTACTGATTTATTTAGCCCCGTGATGCATTAGTGGCTAACATTCTCTATCAGCCAACACACATTATGGCCAAATTGAGACCCCAGAATCAAGCCCATTTTTGTCCGAGAAAAAGCCTTGTGCTAGAATTAATGCAATCTGAACCTCAGAAAGGCCACGTATGAAGTATTTGATAACTGGTATCTTATTATTTGCTTTAATGATGGGCATGGCTGGTTGCCTATTAGTACCCGTTGGTCCAGCAACACCACAGGAGAATGGAACACCCCCAGCTCAAACCCCCGGTCCACCAATAGACACAGGTTGGTCGCCGCCGAAGTCTGCTGTTGACGCCCCGACGCTGCCTAGTATAGCCGACGTGGTACAAAAGGTTTACCCGTCAGTGGTAACCATAAATACCGAAGTGGTGACTCTGGACATCTTCCGCAGACCACTTACAGAAAAGGGGGCTGGCTCCGGCTGGATCATAGACAAGAACGGCATTATCGTGACCAATAACCACGTGGTTGAAGGAGCCAAAAAGATAACGGTGGAATTGAGTGACGGTAGAACTTTCGAGATTGATCCAAAGAACGTACATACGGACCAGTTGACGGACCTGGCAGTAATGAAAATAGATGCCGCTGACATACCATCGGCTACGGTGGGCGACTCGGCGCAACTCAGGGTCGGAGACTGGGTAGTAGCTATCGGCAACCCTCTGGGCGAAGGAATAAGAGCCAAAGAAGGCACTGTAAGCGGCTTAAGGGTATCTTTAGATATAGAACAGGGCCAGACACTGGATGATCTTATTGAAACCTCGGCAGCTATTAATCCGGGCAATAGTGGAGGGCCTTTAGTAGATATGCAGGGGGAGGTGATCGGCATAACCAGTGCCAAAATTGCTGATGTCGGCGTTGAAGGAATGGGCTACGCCATTAGCACAAAAACCGCCATACCAATCATCGAACAGTTGATCAAACAAGGCTATGTTACTCGCCCCTGGCTCGGAGTCACTCTCCAGACAGTTGACCAGTACGTTGCTATGGCAAACGGTTTATCTGTCAGCAAGGGAGTTGTCGTAGCCTTTGTAAAGCCGGGCAGCCCAGCGGCTGATGCCGGCCTGCAACAGCTTGACGTAATTACTCGATTTAAGGACAAAGACATGACCACAGCAGATGAGCTAATCAACGCCATACATGACTGCAATATTGGAGAAAGTGTGGTTATAACCCTCGTTCGAGGCAATGAGACCAAGACAACCACCGCCAGCCTGATCCAAAGCCCCGTGCCAGGAAGTTAATACAACGATCTTTAGTAGACGGGACTTAAGCGGCTTTAGTTATTCCTAGTGAGATCTCGTGACCTGAAATGCGGAACTTTTCGGTATAATCTACTTTGTCAGGTATAGCTGGAACCAACTCATGGGATAATGTTTCTTGGTTAATATAGTCCGCAAATTTGGTCATAATCGTCTTTATTGAATCCTCACCCTGGTAGTACGTAATGATATGGTCGGCGATATCCAAACCACCTGAGCGGCGCATAGTCTGCAGACGCCGCACTATTTCCCGGGCGATCCCTTCAGCCTCGAGTTCTGGCGACAATTCAGTAGCTACTGCCACCCAGTAGTCCCCCTCGGAAACCGAAGCATAGCCTGGTTTATCGCCGACCGCTTCGCCCTCCACAAAGTTCACGTTCTTAACGTTAAGTTCCTCCAATACCTGGTCAACAAGTTTCTGCAATGATTTCTTTTCTTCACCTGATTTCACTTTGACTATCGCCTGGGATAAAGGCTGGCGCACTTTTACACCAGCTTTGGCTCGAGCGGCGCGACCAAGGCTGCAAGCAATCATGGCTAGACTCGTAGCTTTGACAAGCTCCTCATCTACCACACTCATATCAGCCACAGGAAAATCGGCCAAATGTACGCTTTGCACGGCCTTCGAATCAACAGAGCATACAAGATTCTGATAAAGCTCCTCGGCAACAAAGGGTGTGAACGGAGCTAGAAGCTTAGACAATGTAACAAGACAATGATATAGCGTAGAATAGGCAGCCAATTTATCGGCATCGCTCTGGCTCTTCCAGAAACGACGACGGCTCCGCCTTACGTACCAGTTTGAAAGCTCATCAACAAAAGCCTCCAGCTTGCGCCCGCCTGAAGTGGGATCATAATTGGCTAAAGCGTGGTCTACATCAGTCACAAGTTGGTTGAGCCTGGAAAGAATCCATCTATCTAAATCGGAAAGTGACCGTGAGCCTTCTGTCATAGGATCAAAACGGTCGATGTTAGCATAGATAACGAAAAATGAATAAGTATTCCACAAAGTGAGTAGGAAATTGCGAACTACCTCCTCCACAGCGTCTCTGGAGAATCGTCGCACATTTCCAGCCGGAGCGGCTGTAAATAAATACCATCGCAGGGCATCCGCGCCATAAGTATCAAGCACTGACCCTGGATCGACCACGTTCCCCCTGGCTTTGCTCATCTTTTCGCCATCGGCGTCCAGTATGTGCCCCAGACATATAACATTCTTGAAGCATGGGCGACCATAAAGGAGAGTAGATATGGCATGCAAACTGTAGAACCAGCCACGGGTCTGGTCAATAGCCTCACAGATATAATCGGCCGGGAAACTCTGTTTAAAGACATCTACATTTTCGAAAGGATAGTGCCATTGAGCAAAAGGCATGGATCCCGAGTCAAACCAACAATCGATTACCTCGGGGTGCCGCCTCATCGTACCACCACACTTGGAACAAGAAAAGGCAATGTCATCAACAAAGGGACGATGCAAATCTAACGGTTCAACCAGACCTTCAAGGTTCGGTTTGGCCTTCAATTCATCGAGACTACCGACGCATTCGCAGCTGCCACATCCCGAACAACCCCAGATATTGAGTGGCGTTCCCCAGTAACGCTCCCTGGAAAAGGCCCAGTCAACGTTATTCTCCAACCAATTGCCAAAACGACCGTACTTTATATAATCCGGATACCAGTTGATCTCAGCGTTCCCAGATATAAGCGCCTCTTTCTTAACAGAGGTTCTGATATACCAGGTCCTTTTTGCGTAGTATAGAAGAGGGGCTTCGCAACGCCAACAAAAGGGGTAAGTGTGGACAATGCGCCCGCTGTGGTACAGCAAGCCCCTTGATTTCAGATCTTCCAGAATAAGAGGGTCAGCTTCCTTGACAAACTTTCCAGCAAAGTCGAAGGTGCCGGTCACTTTGCCATTCAAGTCTACAGGCTGGACAAAGTCGAGATCGTTATTTTCTCCTGCTTCAAAGTCGACCTCACCAAAGGCCGGAGCAATATGAACAATGCCAGTGCCTTCCTCCATAGAGACAAAATCGGCAGCGATCACACGATATGTCAGACCTGATTTTATGCCTTCAGCCTCCATTAGTTTAGGCGGCTCTTGTAAGACGAGATCATGTCTCGCAATCTGTGGTTCGCCGACATAGAACGTCTGAAAACTTCTTCTTTCCACCCCAAACTGGTGCGGATTGAACAACGGCTCATATTCAAGCCGAGCAAGGTCTGCACCAGCTACAGTAGCCACCTCTTTATAACCTCCAAGTTTGACTTTATCCACCAGAGCCGACGCCAAAATGAGATAATCGCTCTCCCCTTCCATCACGCTGTATTTAGCTTCCGGGGCTACTGCTAACGCCGTATTGCCCGGCAATGTCCATGGTGTCGTCGTCCAGGCCAGGAGAAAGACAGGCTTATTCTCGTTGCGAGTGGGCCACAGAAAAGAATGTAGCTTTGTTCCTTCACGCAGTGAACTTATATCCAGTCTAAACTTTATGTAAACTGATGGATCCTCAGCATCATCTCTATAGCCAAGGGCGACTTCGTGAGAGCTGAGGGAGGTACCGCACCTGGGACAATGCGGGGTAACTCTATAGCCTTGATAAATCAGGTCCTTTGGCCCACAGTTGTTTCAGTGCCCACCAGCAAGATTCAATATAGGTATTGTCGAGAGTCTTATAGGAGTGCTCCAAATCAACCCAGAAGCCGATGCGCTCGGTCATGGCTTCCCATTCCTTCAAATAGCTGAACACGCTCTCCCGACATAGAGCATTAAATTTAGCCACTCCGTAGTCTTCGATCTGAGCTTTTCCGGAAAAACCTAGCTTCTTCTCTATCTCTAATTCTACTGGAAGTCCATGAGTATCCCAGCCTCCCTTGCGTGGAACGTAGAAACCCTTCATCGTCTTGTATCTAGGAATGATGTCTTTAAACACTCGGGAAAGCACATGGTGTATTCCCGGGCTTCCGTTGGCCGTTGGTGGTCCCTCATACAGGGTAAACTGTAACGCGCCAAGCCGGCTGTCGAGGCTTTTTTGGAAGATATTCTGCTCTTTCCAGAAATTGAGGATGGATGATTCTAACTGTGGGAAATTGACTTTACTGATTACGGGTCGAAACATACCTAGTGCTTCTTCAATAAAATGACTACCTTGCGCATTTCGCCTTCACCTGTGCTCTGGGTAGTGACATCCGGATGATCGGTTAGGGCCAAATGGATAATCCGGCGTTCATCTGCGGGCATAGGCTCAAGAGTTATCAGACGTCTGTTCCTTTTCACTTGCTCCGCCAAACGCAAGGCCAAGCTCCGCAGGGATTCGTAGCGGCGCTTCTTGTAACTTGCAACATCCACATTTATCGGAACCCACCTCTTTAATTTCTCAGCAACTATCAATCTTAAAACATACTGCAGAGAAGATAGAGTCTGACCACGCCGACCAATCAAGACACCAAGGTCATCACCCTCAATATTCAGGGTTGCTGGTGCTTCACCGGCAGTTGATTGGTCCACTGTAACATTGCCAGCTATACCCATGGACTTGATCAAAGCCTCTAATACCTCCCGACCTACTTCAACAATGTCGGCTTCATTAGCATTGGCTTCATCAACAGGCTCTGTTAACAGTCTAACCTTGATACTAGCTTCCTCGGCGCCCATCCCCAAAACACCGGCTCTGCCCTTTTTCAAAACTGTGACCTCCACCTGGTCTTTGGTGACGCCCAACTGTTCTAATGCTAACCGGATTGCTTCATCAACCGTTTTGGCAGTTATTTCCAATTCTTTCATCTTCCAAAAAGCCCTCTCTTCTTCTCTTCGGTCCCCTTCCTTATCGTTTCAGACTCAGCCGCTGCCCCCTGCGTTATTTTAGATTGTCCCTCAGCGGGCGGTAACAATCTCTGAGGCTGCGTTAGCTTTTGCGCTGGTACCGGCTTAGGAGCCGAGGGAGTTCTTAAGTACCCCCACCCACCACTGACGAAGTACTGGATTATGATGCCTATTACGTTTGAAACCACCCAGTATAGCGCCAAGCCAGTGGGGAAGTTTAAGGTAAACAACCCAAACAGCAGCGGCATCATTAATGTGGTCATATTAGTCATAGACCGCTGCCGAGGGTCAGTGGCCGGTGGCGTGACCATCTTCTGCTGCACCCACATTGTGCCACCAACCAATATAGGCAGAATAAGGTTTGCGGAGCCGGGTTGGGACAGCTTTAAAAACAAAAAATTCTCATTCAGTGGTATAGCCTGGTTCACAATCGGCCACGAATAGAGATGCTGCGACAGGCTAAGCAAGGCACCGGGAGAAGCTGCTAATGCCAGCTGAATGGACTGATACAGTGCAATCCAGATCGGAAACTGGATGATAAGGGGCCACAAACAACCTAATGGACTAACTCCAGCCTCCTTATATAGCTTCATCGTCTCCTGCTGCAGCTTCTGCTGGTTTTTGGCGTACTTCTTCTGAAGCTCTTGCATTTTTGGCTGAAGCATTTGCATAGCCTTGGTCGATTTGGTTTGCCGCACGGTAAGTGGAAATAATATCAACCGCACGACAATCGTAAGCACAATAATCGACCAACCGAAGTTGCCCCCAAGCAAGTTTGACAGAGCAACTAAGCTGTTGAGTACCGGCTGTAAAGCGATGACATCCCACGGGTTCATAATTAGCTCTACTTTATATTAGAATAGGAGAATTCCCACAGCTTTTTGCCACTCTGCGCGTCTAAGCAATAAACAGAGCGATTGCTGCTATGAACATAAATCATGCTGCCTTCGGAATGGAGAGGTGCAATCACCGGCCCACCGACAGATACGGCATCATATTTCGGCTTCCCGCTGTCTGTCTGTAGCATATACACCGTCCCGGAATTTGATGCGACCACTAGGAGACCATCTGCCAGCACCGGCGTGGCAACGATCTGATCATCCGCAGTAAACTGCCAAACCTCTTCACCGGTGTTTACATTGAGTGCATAGACCTTATGATCAAGGCAACCAGCAAAAACCACCTCATTTTGAATTACCGGAGAGGCCCAGAACCAGTTACCCGCCCCAAATTTCCACCTCACGGCACCATCCGTGCTGTTAACAGCATATAGATAATGGTCAAATGTGCCAAAGAAAATGGTGCCGCCAGATACTACGGGTGATGAGGCAATAACCGAGGAATAGTCCTTCCGCCACAATTCCTTACCGTCTTTAACCGCATAAAGCTGTTTAGCATAGTTACTAATGTATACAACTCCATCTCCAACATCGGGAGACGTCCATATCTTTCCTTTGGTGTCAAATTCCCAATTCTTTTCTCCGTAAACCACGTCTAATGCATAAAGCTTACCATCCGAGCTACCGACATAAAGATTATTATTCACCGCTACGGGGCTGCCGACAATGGCACCTATGGATTTAACATCGCTCGGATAAATCCACTCGCCCTTTGACCTCAACGGTGCGTTGTCCGTATAACCCGGAGCCAGCCTATTTATGGCTACTAGTTTGCCACCTCCGCCAGTATAGGTGCCGACACATACCAGATCTCCCACCACCACCGGTGTGGTATAAACGCTTAGCCGCGGCCCGGCAGGCGCACAGGCCGGACCGCATATCGCACCCGGAGTTCCCACGGCAGGAAACTTGGTAAACACCCACTCGCCCTCACCGGGGAAAGCTGCACCCTGGCTTCGCGCCGAAGGATTTATGGCAAACACTCTACCATCCATCGTCCCGAAGTAAAGAGTGCCATTTTGACTGGCAACTCCAGACCATTCCTGGTAGCCTGGACCACTACTACAACCAAGAGCAAACAGGCCCAATACAATTAAAGAAAGAATTAGGCTTAATTTCTTAGTTCGGGTTTTGAAGAAGACAGCCACCGCATTCACCATTAGAGATAGAATCCAGAAGCCTTAAGGTACAGGATCATAGCCACCGCTAGCCCACGGATTGCACCGGGCCAAACGCCTAACTGTTAGGCGGCATCCTCTGGCCACTCCGTACCGTTCAATTGCCTCATAAGCATAGTGAGAGCAAGTAGGAGTAAATCGACAAGCCGGCGGGGTAACTCGCGATATCGTAGACTGATACAGCTTAATTGATTCCAACACAAACCGTTTCATTCTTATCTATCAAGTCAGCCTTTAACAGCAACCTTTCTATCGATTGTCTAAGCCGGTAGTAATCAGCCGATGAAGCAGCGGGCCGGGCGATAAACACTATGTCCCACCCCGGTCGTACAGTTTGTATTCTAGTAATCTCTTTGAGAAGACGTCGTACCCGGTTACGCACCACCGCTTTGCCAACATCTTTGGCTACTGAAAACCCAAACCGGCTAACCCCCACATCATTAGACAATACCTTCACCACTACGAGATTGTCTACCCAGGCCTTACCCGACTTATAGACGGTCAAATATTGGGCTCTTTTGGTCAAAGCCCATCTTTCAGTCATACTGCTAAACTGGTGTCAATCGCCAGCGCCCCTTGAGCCGCCGCGACTTCAATACCTTCCGTCCCCCTCGGGTTGCAGCCCTGGCTTTAAAGCCATGCTTACGCGTTCGCGAAATCTTTTTGGGTTGATAAGTCCTCTTGGGCATTCTATACGTCCCTCCGGCAATAGCTAGGATTCGCTCACGGGTGCAGCCACGGGGCGGGCATGGGTATGATCCGGGGTATAAGGCAACAAAGCCAGGTAACGAGCCCTCTTTATGGCTAGCGCCAAGCGTCGTTGATGTTTGGCACAGGCACCAGTCCGACGACGAGGCATAATCCTGGCTCTATCAGATACATAACGCCTCAATCTGGCGATATCTTTATAATCTATTTCGCTCTTATCAGCACAGAAGGCGCAAACCTTCGGCTTAAAAACAAATCTGCGTCCTTTTTCTCTGGTTTCTCTTATCCCCTCGCCTTCCTCCATAACTTAATCTATGCCTCCTTCCAAGACTCTAACTACTAAAAGGGCAAATCCTCAGGCGCCACCTCCTCTTCCGCACCCTCCGTTGGAGTTTCTTCGCCAGGGAGAGGAGCTACGGCCTGTCTATCAAGAAACAGCACCCTGTTAGCTATCACTTCAACCGTGACACGTTTTTGACCATCCCGACCTTCCCAGGAACGAGTCCGCAGACTACCTTCGACATAAACTCGTTGCCCTTTGGTCAAAAACTGATTACAGCTCTCAGCCTGTTTCCTCCAGGCAACCACGGTAAACCATTCCGTGTCTTGTTTTCGTTCCCCCTCAGACGTCGTATAAGCTCTGCTGGTTGCAACGCGGAACGAAGTTACCGGGTTACCGGACGGCGTGAAGCGCATCTCCGGATCAGTCCCTACGTTACCAATAAGCATAACTTTGTTTAGACTCACCATGGTCTACCTCCTTACCCCACACTAGTCGCCTGATCTTATCAAAAGGTGGCGCAAAATCTTCCCAGAAAGCTGGAGATTAGCTTCTAGCTCTTTGGTCAAAGCTGGCTTCATCTTAAGCTTAGCCAACACGTAATTCCCTTCAGTAGACCTCTTTATGGGATAGGCCAGCTTTCTTCTACCCCACTGGTTTATCTCATCAACACTGCCTTCCATCTTAGCAACTAACTCGCTGATCTTAGTTAATAGATCAGGTACATCCTCATCGACCACCTCGGGAGTTATTATAATCACCAGTTCATAATTGGGCATTCATATTACCTCGGAATTCAAAAGGTGCGGCCATTATAGCATATCAATTGGAATGGCAGCAAACTGCCCGTGACTTTATGTATTCCTTGCATTTTTGTTATCTGTGGCTTATATTCTTGATTGCACAAAGGAGTCTATCTTTGGAAATCTGCATCATTGGACTGCCCAAGAGCGGAAAAACAACCATCTTCAATGCTGTGACTAAAGGGAAAGCCGAGAATTTAGTCCATGCGCCAGCTACCATTAGTCCAAGCATTGGTGTATCAAAGGTGCCGGAACCAAGATTGCAGGTTCTGGATAAGATATTTCATCCCAAAAAGATAATACAGGCCGAGGTCAAATATACCGATATTGTCGGTACAACTAAGAGTTTCGGCAAGGGTGAAGGAATAAGTGGCCACTTTCTGAACTATCTAAGCAACGCTGATGCTCTGCTTCATGTAGTCCGAGCCTTTTCAGACGAGAACGTACCACATATAGACGGAGATGTTAACCCAAAACGCGATATAGCTAACATGAACTTAGAGCTTGTCTTCTCCGATTTAACTATTATTGAAAGAAGGCTGAAACGACTCGAAGAATCTCTGAAAGGCGCTAAGCCATCGGAACGTGGCATTTTTGTTAAAGAGCAGACACTCCTTCTGAAGATCAAGGCGGGGCTGGAACAAGATATACCAATATGGCAACAAGGTCTTACTGTAGATGAAACTAGAAGCCTGTCCAATTACCAATTTCTTACTGCAAAACCCATGCTGTTGGTTCTCAACATCGGAGAGAGCCAGCTAATGCAGGCAGCTGTACTTGAAGCTGAACTTCGCTCGGCCTATCCTGATGCCCATTTTGATATAGTGGCGCTGTGCGGTAAGCTGGAAATGGAGCTGGCTCAACTCAGCGATGCCGAAGCTGCAGAATTTCGTGCTGCATTGGCACTGGCTGAGCCGGCAGTTGAACGAATCATTAGACTCTCCCATCGACTCTTAGGACTACTCTCTTTCTTCACAACTGTCTCCGATGAGTTAAAAGTCTGGACTGTCCCTCAAGGGACAACTGCCTTAAAAGCAGCAGGAAAGATCCATTCTGACATTGAAAAGGGGTTCATAAGGGCTGAAGTTGTGAGTTTCCACGAGTTGGAGAGATGCGGCAGCCTGGCTGAAGCTCGAAAACAGGGCCTGCTCAGACTCGAAGGTAAAAATTACATCGTACGGGACGGAGATATAATAACCTTCCTGTTTAATGTTTAGGATACGTGCATAGGAGAATCTCACTTCTCGATGAAGTTTGCCACAAATGATACCGTCGCTTTCAACATCCCAATATCAGATGTTATAATAATGACTCCCACTGAGATAACCAAACGACGAGGAGAGATATGAAACAAGGGACAAAGATTATCGCTTGGTTTGACCAGGTCACCAAGAATGACATTCCCCTGGTAGGCGGCAAAGGAGCAAACCTCGGTGAGATGGTCAATGCGCGAATACCAGTGCCGCCAGGCTTCATCGTCACAGCCGATGCCTATTTCAAGTTTTTGGAAGCCACCAAGCTTACAAATGAAATCCGGCAATACCTGGCGGACTTGGACGTTAATGATAGTAAAAAGCTACAAGAGACAGCGAGTCTGATTAAGCAGAGTATTTCCAGTTTGCCCATGCCAGCCGATATGGCTAGCAAGATTAAAAGCGCTTATCGGAAACTCGGCGGTGGGTTGGTAGCAGTTCGTTCTTCAGCCACGGCCGAGGATTTACCCGAAGCTTCTTTTGCTGGGCAACAACGCACTTTTCTAAACGTTCAGGGTGAGGATGGGGTAGTAGCAGCTGTACAAGGCTGTTGGGCTTCCCTATTTGAACCAAGGGCGATATTTTACCGGGAACAGCAGGGCTTCGACCATCTCAAAATAGGCATAGCTGTACCCGTACAAGCAATGGTTCAGTCAGAGACTTCAGGGGTGCTGTTCACAGTGGAACCATTGACCAGCGACAAAACAAAGATTCTTATCGAAGCAATCTATGGATTGGGCGAGGCAATTGTCTCCGGCGACGTTACTCCCGATCAGTATTTGTTAGACAAAGAAGAACTCAAGATCCTGGACAAGAAGATAAGCAAGCAAGAATGGCAATTGGTGCGTAATTCAAAGCTGGCACCAACTGAACTCGAAGGGACTGCTAGAATCTCTGTTTCACCATCAAAACAAACCTTGCAGAAGCTCAATGACACCGAAATAATCGCTTTAGCTAAACTGGGCAAAGTGATCGAGGACTTATATCAATCTCCACAGGATATCGAATGGGCAAGACAGGCAAGACAACTTTTCATCCTCCAAACACGGCCAGTAACTACGCTGAAAGAAAAGACAGATACTAGGACTCTTCCAAAAATCGAAGAGGCCGCAATTCTAAATGGCGTTGCAGCCAGCCCAGGAATAGCGGTTGGCTTCGTGAGAATTGTTCCGGACGCCTCACAGATAGACACAGTGAAAAATGGCGATATTCTCGTAGCCGAAATGACCACACCGGATTTCGTGCCAGCCATGAAGCGAGCAGTGGCTATAGTTACTAATCGCGGTGGGCGAACCGCCCACGCAGCTATCGTCAGCCGCGAGCTTGGCATCCCTTGCGTAGTGGGCACGGAGGTAGCGACAAAAACTTTGACGGACGGTCAGGAAATCACTGTGGACGGTTTCCGCGGACAGGTCTATGCCGGCAGAGTAGCCGAACCGACAACAGCTGCCCCCGTGGTTATCACTCAAGAACGAATCAAGACAAAAACCAGAGTCTATGTAAATCTGGCTGAACCCGAACTGGCTAATACCGTAGCCGCGAGGCATGTAGACGGAGTTGGCTTGCTCAGGGCTGAATTTATGATGGCGCAAATCGGCGGGCATCCAAGATATATGTTGCATGAGGGAAAAGGCGAACAATTCATGGAAACGCTAGCCAAAGGCATTACTGCATTTACCAAAGCTTTTCACCCTCGGCCGGTAGTTTATCGGACTTCAGACTTCAAAACCAATGAATACAGAAATTTGCGCGGTGGAGACAGGTATGAGGAATTTGAAGAGAACCCGATGCTTGGATATCGAGGATGTTCCAGATATACAAGAGAAACAGAAGTTTTCCGACTCGAAATAGACGCCATTAAAAAAGTATGCCAGTATTACGATAACCTCTACGTGATGATTCCCTTCGTCCGTTTTGTAGATGAGATGGCCAGAATAAAAAGGTTTTTAGCGGCGGAGGGCTTATATCAGTTCTCCAACTTTCAGCTGTGGATGATGGTTGAAGTGCCTTCAAATGTCTTCCTTATAGACAAGTTCTTGGATCTCGGGATTGATGGTATTTCCATTGGCTCTAACGACTTAACACAATTGATTCTTGGAATAGATAGAGACAATCCCAAATTGGCGCCGCAATTTGACGAAAGAAACGAGGCAGTGCTGATGGCCATAGAAAAGATTATCAAAGCTGCGGTCAGCAAAGGTGTCACCGCTTCCATTTGCGGACAAGCGCCCTCAGTATACCCGGAACTTACAGAAAATTTGGTAAAATGGGGCATAACTTCAGTTTCGGTAAGCCCTGACATGATTGATGAAACACGGCGCATCATTGCCGCAGCAGAATCGAAGCTTAGCCGCTCGTAAAATTGTGACAGGGAAATAGAGGCCAGGCCTTCGATGACATGTCTGAATATTCGGGAACGCATAGAAGAATCCGAAAGCAGACTCTCCCCCTACGCATCAAAAAGCCAATTTAGCCGGGGCAGATTGAAATGGGAAGCCCCTTGTCCCATGCGCACAGCTTTCCAAAGGGATCGCGACCGAATCATTTATTCGAATGCATTTCGCCGACTTAAGCATAAAACTCAGGTATTCATCGCCCCTTTGGGTGACCATTATGTGACAAGGTTGACTCATACATTAGAAGTATCTCAAATTGCCCGAACTATAGCTCGAGCACTTAATCTGAATGAGGACTTGACTGAGGCTATTGCTTTAGGACATGACTTGGGCCATACCCCGTTTGGCCATGTGGGTGAGCAGGTGCTCAATGAGCTCTGTCCAGGCGGCTTCAAACATAATGAACAAAGCCTGAGAGTAGTGGACCTCCTCGAAAAAGATGGGCAAGGGCTGAACCTAACATGGGAAGTAAGAGATGGCATATTGAATCATTCTAAAAGCGGAACAGAGATACTTGGCAAAGGATGGACAGAGGTTGGAACTGTCGAAGGCCAAGTCGTTAAAATAGCTGACACTGTTGCGTATGTCAATCACGATATCGCTGACGCTATAAGAGCTGGCGTAATCACTGAAGATTCACTGCCAGCCTCTGCAATCAAAGTTCTTGGTGACACGACTTCTCAACGAATCAACGTAATGGTCTGCGATATCGTTGACTATTCCTCTGCATCGCTAGCCAACGCCAATTTGAATAAGCCAGACATAGGTATGAACCCGGAGGTCTTAAGAGAGACCAACAACCTGCGTGAGTTTCTTTTTGACAAAGTGTATAATCCCAGTCCGGCTAGTAAAGATACGGCAAAAGCGAGAAGGGCCATACATCTGTTATATTCATTCTTTTTGTCACACCAGGAGAACTTGCCTGCGGAATATGCTTTGCGAGATGACAACGAAGAACGGAAGGTAACGGACTACATTGCTGGAATGACCGACCAGTATGCAATACGGATGGCGAGAGAAGTCTCACAACTAAAGAAGAGGTCAACTCCCGCCTGGAGCGCAAGCAAATAGCTGACGTAAAATGAGCATAATCGATGATATAAAACAGAGATTGGATATTGTCCAAGTTGTCTCTGAATACACTAAACTACAGAAATCGGGGCGCAACTATAAGGCATTATGCCCGTTTCATTCCGAAAAGACCCCCTCCTTCTTCGTATTTCCTGAGAGGCAAAGCTGGCATTGTTTCGGTGCATGTGGCACAGGCGGCGATATTTTTTCTTTCGTCATGAGGAAGGATGGCGTCGACTTTACACAAGCGTTGCACCTTCTAGCCGATAAGGCAGGAGTTATGTTAACTGCAAAGGCAAGACCCGAAAAAGAGGCCCGAAATCAGGAGAGGCAAAAGTTATTTGAAATCAATGAAGCGGCTGCCCAATATTACCACGATGTGCTTTTGAACACACCGGATGGAAAGACGGCAAGAGATTATGCAACCGGACGAGGTCTATCCCTGAATACCATCGAAGATTTCCAATTAGGTTTCAGCCCGGCAGGCTGGGATGCCCTAAAACAGTATTTGAAGAACAAGGGATACAGCGATGCAGATTTGTCCCTTGCTGGTCTACTGGTGGAGCGAGATGAGAGAAGCAGTTATGATCGATTTCGCAATCGCTTGATATTCCCCATTCGGAACCTTGAAGGAAAGATTGCCGGCTTCGGTGGAAGAGCGTTAGACGATTCGCTGCCAAAGTATCTAAACTCTCCTCAAACACCAATTTTCGATAAGAGCCGCAGTCTTTACGGCATTGACCGTGCCAAGACAGCCATCGTTAAGAAAAACCAGGCAGTGATCGTCGAAGGCTACATGGATGCGATCACAGCCCACCAGCACGAATATGATAACGTAGTTGCTTCCATGGGGACGGCAATGACCGATAAACAGCTAACTATCCTCAAAAGTTAACCAGAAATCTAATACTGGCGCTTGATGCCGATGCTGCTGGGGAAGAGGCTATCTCCGGAGCGGTGAGATGGTTGATAAGATCCTATCAGTTCCATTTAAGGATTACTCGTCGTTTGGATACAATCCGGCGTCAATGATGTTTGATTATGCTCAAGATTTTGAAGTAAAGGTCTTCGTTCTACCTCAAGGTAAGGATCCGGATCAGGTAATTATGGAAAATGCTTCTCAATGGCAAGAGTTAACAAAGAATGCTAAACCTATGATTGATTTTATTTTCGAAAAAGTCACTCATAAATTTGACTTGTCAAATGACACTGGTAAGTCTATGGCCGTAGAGAAACTTCTACCGTTGCTTTCCCAGATGAAAGATAAATACGACAAAGCGTTTATATAGAAAGGCTCGCCCGGATGCTAAAGATTGATGAGAATGTATAGGTGCTGCAGTGAAGAGATTTAGAGCCACCGAGCGGAAACGAAAGCCAGCAAAATCCTCCGAGGTTTCACACCTGTAGCGCCTATATTCGCTTCATCCAGTCCCCTGGAACAATATTGCCTGGCCTTATTGCTCCAATATCCGGAACTCAAGGCGGAAAGTCAAGAACTATCGGCCGATTACTTCGAGAATACAGAAAATCGAGAACTGTTTACAAAGTGGCAGCAAAATGATAACCTTGACTGCCTTAGAAACAGCCTTGATAGTACTCTTCAGGAATATATGGGAAGTCTCACAGCCAAGAACTTACCTCCGCCGCTCAAGGAAAGCGAAACCGCACGCTGTGAAGACCTAAGACGATGTATTAGTCGATTGCAGGAGATGAGACTGAAGAATTTGGAAGTCCGAAAACAGGAACTTCTAGCTACAGAAGCCGAAGTAGGCGGAACGACGGCACAGCTGACCAAGTTAGAAGAACAAGGCTTGGAAGTAAGTGAGCAGCTTAGAGACATCTTTATGAAACAAGACCATCGTCGACGGCTACCCAGGAGAAATCTATCATGACCTCAAAGAGGGATGAGGAACTTCTCTCCTACTTCCCAAGTAAAGGCAAGAGTCGACTAAACCCTCAGAAAATGCTCGACGGGCAAGACGAAATAATGCCGCCGAAGGATGATGGTTGGGATGCTGCAGGAAAATACGAACCTGAAGAAGCTAGTGCTCAAGGAACCTTCCCTTGGGAAAGCCAGGAGCCAGCCGAACTCGAAGATTGGGCCAAGGAAGACAAGGAAGATAAGTCCCTTCTTATTCTTGAGATGGATCGCGTTGAACACGAGGCAATTGATGATCCGGTGCGTATGTATCTTCACGAAATTGGCAAAGTCCCGCTACTTACTGCCGACGACGAAAAGTCATTAGCCAGCAAAATCGAAGAGGCCAAATATCTGGATAAGATTGAACAGCTTTACTTTCGGCACCATGGTAGGTACCCGCCAACAATTGACGTCGTAGTCTATCTGCTTCGCTTTTTGATGGCATCTCAGACAGTGATCGCGGCTCTTGGCAAACAACTCAAACTACCCCCTGCAGATAGTTTCGTTAAGAGAATTCGGGAGCCTCGACTGCGGGCAGCAATTGACAGCATGATTAACCAAGAGATGGTTGAAACTATCGCTAAGGCTACTCACAGAAGTGCACCAGAAATTGAACAGAGCTGGATAGAGTTTTCCATAGTCAGCCGGCTACTACCACCAGAGGTGCCCAATTTGATAGGCGAGAAGACCACTTGGAAACAATTGGAATCCCAGATTGCAGAGCCGTTAAATCCCGAATTCCTTGCTCAACTTAGCTCCTCTAGTCAGCAATTTAAGGCACATTTCAACAAGGTTAGGAGAACAGCAAAGAAATCAGAAAAACATCTTACGGAAGCAAATCTACGATTGGTAGTCAGTGTTGCCAAGAAATATGTCGGCCACGGAATGCCACTCCTTGATCTAATTCAGGAAGGAAATATCGGCCTGGTTCGCGCAGTAGAGAAATTTGAATACAGAAAAGGTTATAAATTTAGCACGTATGCTACATGGTGGATTAGACAGGCGATCACTCGAGCTATAGCTGACCAAGCCCGTACTATTCGGATACCGGTGCATATGGTAGAAACCATCAATAGGCTGCTTAAAGTAAACAGGCGCTTAGCTCAAGAGTACGGGCGTGAACCAAGTTACGAGGAAATCGGCAAGGGCATGGAAATATCTTCAGACCGGGTCAGAGAAATATTGAAGCTGTCTCAAATGCCAATATCCTTAGAGATGCCCATCGGCGAAGAGGAAGACAGTCACCTCGGCGATTTCATCGAAGACCGCGCTAGCTTGCCACCAGCTGACGCTGCTTCGCAAGAATTACTTAAAGCACAACTGAACAAGATACTGTCCGAACTGACTGATAGGGAAAGAAGAGTTGTATTACTCAGATTCGGCTTAGAGGATGGCCGTGCCCGCACCTTAGAGGAAGTGGGCCAGGAATTCAATGTGACCAGAGAGCGGATCCGGCAAATAGAGGCCAAGGCGCTGCGAAAACTCCGACATCCCAGCCGAAGCCGCAAACTCAAGGACTATCTGGAATAAACCAGTATATAATCGTCCCGCTGCTAGGAGGAACCGAATGAGAATAATTAGAGGACTGATTATGTTCATTGGCATAATCGGGATCCTGGTAATCATTGCACTAATCGTCGGCTACTACTTGTACTCGCTTTCCCCACAAATACAGGAAAGGATCGCACCGATTGCTGTAGGTGCCGACGAGGCTCAGAGTTTTGACAAAAAGTTCGATTCCCTCCAGGAACAAATAAAGGAGGCGGTCGGCAAGGGACAAAAAGAGAAAGTGAGCCTGGTCATCACCGAGAAAGAGGTCAATTCTAAACTGGTTCAAATGCTGGCCGATGGCGAATTGCCACTAAAGAAGATACTAATCAACTTTGGCGACGGTTATTTTTTGACTTACGTTGAGTTTGCGTCGCCTATGGGCGACGCAAAGACAGCTGCCATGGGGCGGTTCGAGATTGTAGATAGTAAACCCAAGGTGGTTCTATCTGAGTTTGATCTGGGCAGGCTACCCTTGCCTAAGTCTACGAAAGGAAGAGTCGAACAGATCTTGGACATCTTGGTCAGCTTGGAGCTTGCTGACTTCCCCGTGGATATAAATGATGTCCAGATAACGAACCATCAGCTTACTATTACCGGAACAACTAAAGTGGCAAAATAAAATATGGTCATCGGCCCATCATACCCATCAGATTCTTAGGCAATTTCCCCTGCGCTGCCATTTTGGTCAATCTTTGCATCTGGCGGAATTGATTTAGCAACTGATTGACGTCTCTAGTTTCCGTTCCGCTACCTTTCGCAATCCGTCTCCGTCGACTACCATCAATAATGGCAGGGTTTTGTCGCTCCTCCAAAGTCATGGATAATATGACAGCCTCGATCTTCTTCATCTGGCTTTCCCCAACCCCCTGCTGGAGACCGGTAGCAAGTTTTGAAAAACCGGGCAACATTTCGAATAATTGAGGTAGAGATCCCATCTTTTTGAGCTGGCGCAGCTGTAATAAAAAGTCCTCAAAATTGAACTCAGCGGCGCGCATCTTCTTCTCAAGTTGCTTGGTATATTTCTCATCAAAAGCCTGCTCCGCCTTCTCGATCAGAGTAAGCACATCCCCCATGCCGAGAATACGAGACGCCAGGCGGTCCGGATAAAAAGGTTCCAGGGCACTAGCCTTCTCTCCCGTACCGATGAATTTCACCGGCACCCCGGTGACAAACTTAATAGACAGCGCAGCACCACCACGAGCATCCCCATCCATTTTCGTGAGTACCAGCCCGGATAGCCCGACGTTCCTGTTAAACTCTTCAGCCGTATTCACGGCGTCTTGACCTGTCATGGCATCAACCACTAATAGTACTTCCGTGGGCTGAACTTCGGCCTTCAATTGAGCCAACTCCTTCATCATCGCCTCATCGATATGGAGACGGCCTTGAGTATCAATGATCACCCATGTGGCTGCGATCTCCTGCGCCCGCGTCACAGCTCGGCGACATATATCCAACGGTACCTCTGTAACAGCCTCACTATAAACCGGTATGTCTAACTGTTTACCAAGTATCACTAACTGTTCAATCGCAGCCGGTCGGCGGGTATCGGCAGCCACCAATAAAGGACGCTGGCCATTGCTTCTAAGGTGCAGAGCCAGCTTAGCCGCCGTGGTAGTCTTTCCTGAGCCCTGCAATCCTACCAACATCACGATTGAAGGAGGATGACTAGCCACCGCAAGGTTACTACGCTCTTTCCCCAGAGTACTTATAAGCTCCTGGTCAACTATCTTGATGATTTGCTGAGCTGGCGTAAGACTCTCCATTACCTGGGCCGTTAGAGCCCGCTCTCTGACATTCGCCAGGAAACTCTTTACTACCTTGAAATTTACGTCGGCTTCCAAGAGGGCCAGACGTATCTGGCGCAGAGCTTCATCAATGTCTTTCTCACTGAGTCTTCCCTTGCTGCCCAGGCTACTGAATATCTTGCTCAGTTTTTCACTCAGAGCTTCAAACATCGTTTATCCATAGCATTGTACCTATGCCTGTCGCTACCGTCAATTACGACAAAATACCCACGGCTTAAGAGGAGGGATGCTTCAGGGCGGTTCGATAATGTTCAAGCTCAACCTTTCGGTCTGAGTATGATCCTGAGACAATAACAACTGGAAATATCAATGAGTTAAACTCAACCTTGATTTATCTTTAGTCAAGAAGGATAATATACAGGCTGCCAGAGACTTGAATACCTCGCTACAACTTGAAATAGGTACCTCTTTAGCACTCTTGTCCGTAGTCACATAATGAAGAAAAGGAGAACACTATGTCAAAGCTGCTCTGGAAACCGTCAGAGGAACGGAAAAGGAAATCGAATATTGTTCGGTTCATAGAATATGTCAATAAGCGCTATTCTCAGAAGATCGCCAACTATGACGAATTGTATTCCTGGTCAGTAAGCAAAATACCTGATTTCTGGGCGGCTGTATGGGACTTTGTTGGGATCAAGGCCTCCAAAAAATATGACACTGTCATTGATGACGTGCACAAAATGCCAGGCGCCAAATGGTTTCCCGGCGCCAAATTGAACTTTGCCGAGAACTTACTGAGATATCGGGATAACCATACAGCCTTTATCTTCAGAGGGGAAACCCAAAGAACAGCCAAAATGAGCTATGCTGAGCTTTACGACAGCGTGGCACGCTTAACAAAATCCCTCCGAAATATGGGAATTCGCCCGGGTGACAGGGTGGTAGCATATATGCCCAATATGATGGAAACAGCTATTGCTATGCTTGCTAGCACAAGTATAGGGGCTACGTGGGCTTCTTGCGCCACTGATATCGGCCCAGAAGCAGCTATTGACCGTTTGGGACAGATTCAACCCAAAGTATTATTCACAGTTGACGGATATTTCTATAAGGGCAAGGCGTTCAATTCACTATCGAACGCGGCTGACATCGTCAAAGGGATACCATCTATTGAGAAAGTCATAGTATCTTCTTATACAGGACAAAAAGCCGACATCAGCCATATTCCTAATTCAACACACTATGTCGACTTTCTGGCCAAGGAAAAAGGACTCGAAATTCAGTTTGAACAATTACCAGCCGATCACCCAGTGTATATTATGTTTTCCTCCGGAACAACTGGTAAGCCCAAATGTATGGTGCAAGGAGCCGGAGGCATACTGATTAATCAGCTAAAGGAATTGGTTATTCATACCGACTTAAAGAGAGAAGACGTACAATTCTTTATCACAACCTGCAGCTGGATGATGTGGAATTGGATGCTAAGCTCCCTAGCAACTGGAAATACTCTAGTTCTGTATGACGGGAATCCGAGCTATCCCGATTCCGGCGCCATGTGGAAAATGATCCAGGATGAGAAGATAAGTATGTTCGGCTGCAGCGCCAGCTATATCAATTTTCTCAGGGGCGAGAAGATGAAACCGGGCAAAGATTACGATCTGTCATCCCTACAACAAATATGGCAAACCGGCTCACCTCTTTCAGCCGAAGGATTTGAGTATGTTTATCAGGATATCAAAAAAGACTTGTGGTTTAATTCCAGTGCCGGCGGCACAGACATCAATGGTTGTTTCTGCACGGGCAATCCCATCAGTCCTGTATATGCGGCTGAATTGCAGAAGGCCGCGTTGGGTATGAAAATAAATGTATATGACGAAATCGGCAAACCGGTATCCGACCGTGAGGGAGAACTGGTCTGCGAAGCTGCGGCTCCCCCCATGCCCCTCTATTTCTGGAACGATCCTGACGGCAAAAAATATAGGGAGGCTTATTTCGAAGTCTATCCAGGTATATGGCGTCACGGTGATTACGTCGTTAGGCACAGTGAGACAGGTGGGTTTACCTTCTTCGGTCGTTCCGACTCCGTGCTAAAGCCTTCTGGAGTACGCATTGGCACCGCGGAGATTTACAATCAGGTGGAAAAATTGGATGAGATAGCTGACAGCGTTGCCATAGGGCAGAACTTCGAAGGAGACCAGCGTATTATTCTCTTCGTCAAGCTGGCTGAAGGGCATACTTTGACAGAAGATTTAATAAACAAAATTCGAAAGACACTGCGCGACAATGCTTCCCCACGACACGTTCCCGCTAAAATCATTCAGGTGTCTGATATTCCATACACCCTCAACATGAAGAAAGTTGAAGGCGCTGTCACAAATATAATACATGGCAGACCGGTCATGAACCGAGACGCCTTAGCCAACCCTCAATGCCTGGACTACTACGAGAAACTTCGCGAGCAGCTGAAGTCATAAAGTAACTATCGTCCGGCATCAAACAAATTCTGCTGAATAAGAGCGCCATGGACGCCGAAGGCCGACATTGCCTTTTCCCGGCGCTACGGCCTCGCCCGGCTGTTGGATTTTTGAACAAAATCGCTTCCGTCTATTTGACACACTCAGCAATGAGAGATACCATATATATCTCTGGGTCACCTTGAGTTTCACAACAATTGACCAATAGACTCCGAAAATCTTCTGTGACAACGAAGCGCTATGAGATTAGATGGCACGGCCGAGGCGGACAAGGAGCTATAACAGCCGCCAAGATAATTGCTCGTGCAGCCTATCTTACGGGCTTCCACGGCGTAACAGCAGCACCATCGTTTGGCGCCGAGAGAAGGGGTGTTCCAGTAACTGCCTCAACCAGGATTTCATTAAATCCGATAGTCGTCGTATCTCAGGTCGAAAAGCCAGATGTCGTCGTGGTATTAGACATCACATTGCTGAAACACCCAGAAGTAACCAGCGGCCTGGTGGATGGAGGATGGCTAATAGTGAATTGCACGCAGCATCCTAAGGACCTAGACATCAAGCGTGACTTGAACGTCGCCTGTGCCGACGCCACCGGGGTATGCCGGGAACTGGGGCTGATGGTCGGTGGACTCCCTATGGCAAATACTGCAATATTAGGCGCCTTTGTCCGTGCTACCCAAATAGTGAACATGAGCAGCCTAGAAAAAACGATAAAAGAAAGATTTCCCAATAACGCAACTGGCATTAATATCGCCGCCATTACCAAGACTTACGAGATAACCGAACTACAAAGTTTAAGATAGCGTGAGGCCATGGGAACCAGGGATTGCAAACATATTTGCGATGAGTCAGAACCTGGTGTCGGCGAAGCCGGCAAGACAGGCGAGTGGCGCAGTCTGACACCGGTGATAGATCATAGCCGGTGCATCCACACCAGGCAAAAGAAGCCATCATGTTTCATTTGTTGGCTCTATTGTCCAGATGCCATCATCAAGAAAACCATCCCAATCCAGATAGACTTAGAATACTGTAAAGGGTGTGGAATATGTATGCAGGTTTGTCCGGCAAAAGCCATAGCTATGGTGTGATGATAAAGCTTTCTACAGAACCATGGGATTAAGCAATGTTGCCGCAGAAAGATAACAAAGCCGATATCCGATTACTGGATGGTAATCAAGCTGCCGCTGAAGGAGCCAAACTCAGCCGTGTCCAGGTCATCGCTGCCTATCCAATTACCCCACAAACGCCTGTCACCGAATCACTTTCCGAATTTGTTGAGAAAGGCGACCTCAAGGCTGAATACGTGGCCGTTGAGAGTGAACACAGCGCGATGGCTGTGTGCACCTCGGCCTCTTTGGTGGGAGCCAGAACCTTCACCGCCACCAGCGCACACGGATTGGCCTACATGCATGAAATGCTACACTGGGCAGCTGGAGCACGTCTTCCTGTAGTACTCGCCTGCGTCAACCGCGCCATGGGAGCGCCATGGAACGTACTTAACGACCAGCAGGACTCTATATCTCAACGAGATACCGGCTGGATACAGATATACGCCCGAAACAACCAGGAAATTATCGATTCGATTATCCAGGCTTATAAGATCGCGGAAACAGTGTATATACCCGTCATGGTCTGCTTCGATGGTTACCTCCTATCTCACACTGAAATGCCCGTTGAAATACCATTACAGGAGCACGTAGACAGGTTTCTGCCCCAGTATAAACCGCATACTACGCTCGACCCCGCTAACCCTAAGAACTACAACCTGGTGACTCTGGCAGATCCTAGAATCAACACACAGGGTGTGCTGTGCCATGGATACATGGAGTTGAGATATCTCCTGCAGGAGTCTCTGCAAAACTCGTTAGAAACCATAGTCAAGGTGGGACAGGAATTCGGCGAACTATTTGGACGACATTATGCGAACACTTTCTGGAAAGATAACGTCGAAGATGCCGACGTAGTTATCGTAGCTATGGGTAGTCTGGCGATGGAGGCACTGGTTGCAGCAGATATGCTTCGGGAAGAAGGTGAACATGTTGGTGTCATTGGCTTAAGGGTATTCAGGCCGTTTCCCAAAGTCGAACTGGAAAGAGCACTGGGTAAGGCTCGCTTGATTGTGGTTTTCGACAAAAACATAAGCTACGGCTCCGAGGGAGCCGCCTGTTCAGAGATCAAGTCAGCCCTATACGGACATCATGCAAGGGCGGTAATCCGCAACTTCATAGTAGGGTTAGGTGGCCGCGACGTCAAAGCTAGAGAACTGGCAGAGGCGGTGAGAAAATCGCTACCATCGCTCAAAACAGAAACTATAAATACCGAATATCCTGAATGGATATGTCACATTTAGCCGGAGTGTTACATTGAAGTCTACGGCAGTCAATCTGACCGAGTTGGAATATGTATTGCCAGGAAACCGCACATGCCCGGGCTGCGCCCTTTCTCTCGCCTATCGGCATATTTTAAAGGCACTAGACGGTCAAGTCATCGTAACAGTGCCAGCCAGTTGCCTTACCGTGCTGCACGGCATGTACCCCATAACAGCGGTTAATGTCCCGTGTGTAAACACGCCCTTTGCCTCCGCTGCGGCCTCTGCCACCGGGCTCGCCGCCGGGCTAAGAGCTACAGGCAGGACAGGATTAACCGTATTGGCCATGGCTGGTGATGGCGGTACACATGATATAGGTATTCAATCTTTGAGTGGTGCTGCTGAAAGACAGGAGGACTTCATCTACATCTGCTACGATAACGAAGGCTATATGAACACTGGCAACCAGCGTTCGGGATCCACACCGGTAGGTGCTATTACAGGTACGACGCCTATATCGGGCAAACAGCAGAACCCAAAAGACATAACTGCCATAATGGAAGCGCATCATCTGCCTTATATTGCCACTGCCAACGCCTCTTACCCGTTGGACCTTTATGAAAAAGTCAGGAAGGCGAAAGCAAAAAACGGCACCAGGTTTATCCATGTATTCACTCCGTGCCCGCCCGGATGGCAATTCCCCTACAGTGATACCATCAGAATCGGCCAGCTTGCGGTCGAGACAGGACTTAATGTGCTTTATGAGATCGAAGACGGCAATTTTCGATTCACTTCGGCCAGCGATCGCCTTGCCCAAAAAGGCGAACTGAAAACAATAGAAGAATACTTAGCCGAACAGGGACGGTTTAAAAACATTACCCAGGAGCAAGTGAATCAAATACAGAAGTGGGTAAACGCCCGATGGAAACGTTATCTTCAGCGGGCAACCGGTCTGCAATCTCCAAGCAGCACAGAGCCAGCATCCTAGGATATTCTTAAAAGTAACGAATTGGCCGTAGGTACCTCAAAAGCTGGAAGACCTCTGCTAAAAAATGACTTTAGCCTCTTGTTCCCCAACAATTCGATGAAATGTGCAATTTGCTACCATTGTCCTGACTCTGGGAATAATCTATACTTTGTTGTATGAATAAAGTTAAGCCTGAGAGTAGCATTTGATTATATTTGGAGGTGTGAGATGGCTAGAGACCCAGTATGTGGAATGGAGGTGGATGAGAAAAAGACAAGATTTACTACAACCTATAAGACCAAGACCTACTATTTCTGTGGCGAAGCATGCAAAACTAGATTTGATAGCACAGTAAATAGCCTTAAGAAAGCTGGAGGCGGCATCTGCTTTGGCGTCCGCATCGAGGAAGAAAGAGAAGCCAGCGAATAGTCGATTGCATGTATGCTGGGTCGGGGTTGCATCCAAAAAATGACATCGGCTATGTACATTAAGCGCGGTATGAATGTAGCGCAATCTAAGGTCGCTTGCCGCACAAAATAGCTTTTTCTTAAGTAAGTCGGTCACAGGATTACTATATCTTCAGTCTCGGCCTTATATTCTTACCACAGGTCACTTTCAAGAGTGAATCGATGATGGTTGTTGATGTTAATCCAGTCGTATTTTCTGTCGGACCCATATCCATCCGCTGGTATGGCTTGATGTATGTCGTGGGCATCGCGGTGGGTTTACTGATAGCGTGGCCTTATGCCAGGTCCAAAGGATTCACTCAGGGTCAGCTTGAGAAGATACTTTATTGGGGTGTTCTTGCCGGCCTTGTCGGTGCCAGACTATACTATGTAATCCAACAGCCCCTGGGGCCGTACCTTTCGGAGCCCTGGCGCATCCTGGCGTTCTGGGAAGGTGGGATGGCTTTCTATGGGGCCATCTTCGCCGTAGTCATTGTACTGCTGGTAGCAGGCTGGCGCTTTAAAATGTCAATCTTGAAACTTCTGGATTTCGCGGCACTCTTCGCTGTCGTAGGTCAGTTCTTTGGCCGCATCGGCAACTTCATTAACGGGGATGTTATTGGTTATGCCACCAATCTTCCCTGGGGAGTGGTATACGCCAATCCTAACTCGTTCGCGCCTCGACACGATATAGCCTACCAGCCTGCGGCTGCATATGAGGCATTTATAAACGTACTGCTCTTCGGTCTTCTCTGGTGGCTACGGAAGAAAGTGAAGCCAGGCATATTATTCTTCGTCTACATCCTTGGCTATTCTTTAAGTCAAATAATCGTGTTTGCGTGGCGAGATAACGTGGTCGTATTCCTTGGGCTAAAGCAGGCGCAGTTGACCGCCATGGGAGTCATAGTGGTCGCTGTGGTTATTTTCCTGGTGCTGTTAAGACGGCAGCGTAAACCGACGGACACCACATGAAATGACCAAACGCAGGTAGCCCGATGTGTTCTACCTGACCGTTTACCGTCAGGCGACGCCACGCTCCTGGCTGTAGCAGCTGCGGGCAGACTTACCATTAACTATTACGTAAGTATCCCCTAACGTCATGTAGGGTAGCACGGCGAAGATTCCCCTGTCTAGTTAGGGGTCGAGCGGTCATGCCGCTTTACCTTAACTTTTTTGCCATCGTCAGTTCTAACGTATGGCTTGACAGGCACAAACTTCTTGCCTTTTTCAGTTTTGGCCACGTAAAACACCTCCTTTCTTGGGCATTAGCCCAAGTTCGTAGAAAGCTAATCGCCCTCAAGTTGGTGTTTTGCCGTGCTACCCATGCCTATAATGAGATTTCGTATAGGATTTGTCAATACGCTTTTGATAGAATAGGGATATGCCCAAAAAGCACAGACCATTCCCACTTAACAGGGTGTTAGCTATGTTAGCATCATGGGTAGTCAACACAATTTCTTGGGTTCCTATTCTATATCAGCCTGTTAATGATTACATCATCAAGCATATTCCGAATGTTCCAGAAGTTAATTGGCTTGCTATTATATCTGGGGTTGTATTTATTGGTTTTGCTATTTGGACTATATGGGATTTATCTAAGAGGATAGAAAGGTCGGAGGATAAGAAACCATCCATAGGGGTGGAACCTTTTGCTCGTGGGCAAGTCGCTACTTTAGAAGTTACAAATGAAGGCGGGGTGGGTACTTTCCACGCTGAATTTAGAATAGTATTGGGTAAAGATGCCAGATGGCAAACCTCTGGGCCTTATCGAATGTATTGGAAAGGGCATGGAGAGAAGGCCATACTCAATAAATCGGACACGGGGGTCATTGTTGTAGCTGAACAATTTTTGGTTATTGATAAGGATACACATGAATTATCTTTGTACCACGTACAACACGTAGTAGGAAATACTGTAAAGAGTTCCTTGTTATATGGGGATTGGCCTGGAATAGTTTGTCTACAAATATCTATTACCGCAGACCCAACTCTACAGAAACAATTTGACAACAAGGTCTACAAACTAGCTCACGACAAAAAAACAGATGAGATTACCTTTGAACTATGCCAAAACGTAAAATAATCAAACGTGATATAACTGAAGAACAATTCTTTGCGCTACTTGGCAAAGCGGCACAACCTATCGAATCTGATTCAGAATCGATAGAAACATCGGACATTGTTCTAAGCGATGATTGTAGCGAAACTGATACTCATTCAGATACGATTGAAGATATTTCGGACTAACCGCATGATAACAACCGCTTATGCCACGTTTGGTAAGAGACCAAAAGCCCTCGATGGTGTTAGTGTGTGCATTGCCATTCACATATTGACCGCTAGAATGGTTGACCTCTTCATGCTTATAGCCAAGTCTATCAATGGCATCATAAACGGGGTATTCGTCCGTGTAGATGATGGTTTTCTTGGCAACATTCTTGGTAATCAAGGGCATTACGGTAGAACGCTTGGTATCAGCGACAACTTGGCTAATAACCTTGCCGTGCCTTTGAGCAATCCCGATAACGGCGGTCTTGCCTTCGGCCCCACGCCCCCGGGGACCAGGTCTCTTTCCGCCAATGTAAGTTTCATCAACCTCAACCTCGTTGGTGAATATGCTATTGCTTTCGTCAAGAAGTGTTCGAATCTGTTTGAACATACGCCAAGCTGTTTTGTAGGTCACGCCATGTTTGCGCTGAAGTGCCATAGCGGAGAAGCCAGTTCGTGTCGTAGATATTTCATGGATAGCATCAAACCATATTCTAAGGGGTGTCGTAGTCTTATGGAATATAGTCTTAGCCAGTGGGCTAACTTGATGCCCACAGCGACCACATTCATAAACTGGACGTTTGGCTACCTTATGATGCTTCGTAATCTTCTTGCATACAAGACAATCGATACCGTTCGGGTAACGAAGATTCTTGATCCATTCGAGGCAAGCATCATCACTGGGAAAATACCTTTCAAAGTCTTTGGTGGTAAACTTCTTTTGTCTAGTTTTTTGTTTCATCGTAATCACCCCTTATTTAGCTACAGTATAGCACAAGAAGCCCATGTTGTCAAGGGATAATTACGAACTATTATTAACTGGCCGTCATGCCAAACAAATTGACGTTATGTTCAGATATGCCCCTTTGGTAGTGCACAGAATTTAGTCACGTATAGCAGCAATTTCCCGAGGTGCTCAGTTAGGCTATAATCGCCTGAAATTTGCATTCTATGCACTGCAAAGCGTCGAGCGGTGACTACTGTCTATAAATACTGCCTGGTACTGCAAGTTCACCTTGATATGAAGCGGCAAATAGGCTAATCTAAGCCCCACGAGCTATGACCACCGATATAATCAGCCGAAAGTTACTCGAATGGACACATGGCATGAGTGCCGAAGATGCCAGAATAACCATTTTTTACAGGATAAGAGACATACCTTATGCTGTGCTCCCTGAACTCAATGACCCTGAACGATTTGTAGACATAGTTAAGCTCAATAGAGGTTCATGCACCCCTAAACATTTCTTGCTGTGTAACATGTTCCAAAAGATAGGGCTTGAAGTACTATACGTAGTCTATCCTTTTCTATGGGGTGATTTCGAAGCGCTCTACCCACCCGAGCTGCGTGATTTAGCTAGAACAATGCCGATGAGCTACCACCTGGCCTGCAAGGTAGACATACAAGGCAATCTCGTTCTGGTTGATGCTACCATAGACCCAGCATTACAAAAGCTAGGTCTGCCTGTGAACAATAAGTGGGATGGCTTCAGTGAAACTCTACTCGCCATGAACCCATGCGGCGAGGAGCAATTGTACCATCCTTCTGAAGCCCGTCTCATGCAACCACAAAATACTGATGAAAAATCGCTGGCATTTTACAATGGACTTAACTCGTGGTTGGAAAGAGTGCGCCGCAGCCAATAATCTCGATCTCATTAGACAGACAATGTCTGAAGCCAAAATGACTGGAATCTTTCTGCCTTACTTTCAGGGGCAAAGACTGGCTGATTTTCCCATGGCGCTAGCTGGAATCTTGGATTCCGAAAATGTTCATTACTACGACGGTATTTACCAAACTAACGGTGCCAACTATGTAAAACCTGTCAGTGAGAAACTATTGTTAAAAGTGCATTCAAAAAGAATGATAGAATCGGTAAAGACTACCGGCGATTTTGAGGCAGCTTCTTACTCAGTTGGAGTAACGGTTCAAGCTGCGGAAGAAATTTATCAGGGGAATCTGGATAATGCCTTCGCCTTCACCGGGTTTGGCGACCATCATGCCGGCAGAGACTTTTACGGCGGCATGTGTTACTTCAATGGTGCCGCTCTGGCAATAGCCAAACTGAGAGAAAAGGGGATAAAGAAATTCGCCATAGTTGATACTGACAGTCATCATGCCGATGGTACCAGAGATATCTTTCTACATGATAAAGACGTACTCCATATCTGCTTCTGTTTCCAAAATTATCGTGATACTAACAACAATGTCGATATTGCCATTCCCTATGGCACCAGCGACGAAAATTACATTCAAAATCTTCAGGATGGGTTTGTACCTCTGGTAAAGGCCTTCAGCCCACAGCTTTTATTCTGGGAATTTGGCTACGACGCCACCAGTGGAGAATACGGCGACAAGGGTCTGACCAAGGACTGCCATATTGAAATCGCCAAGATAGTAAAATCAACCGCCGATGCTTTCTGTGATGGCAAATTGATAACCATTCTTTGCGGCGGTTCGAGACGTGATCTGGCAACCTATATAATTCCCAAAATCATTGCCATTCTGGCTGAACTCAAGTAGGATTTAGCCATGGGCGCTTTAACCGCCGACCTTATCCTTTACAACGCTAACGTGGTCACTTTATGCTCAAACGATACCAATAGCCAGCTGGTTGCTATAAAGAACGGCAAAATATTAAGCGTATCCACCAACGACACTCTCAACGATTTCAAAGGTGCCAGAACTCAAATAATAGACTGCCACGGTAAAACGATCCTTCCCGGTTTCAACGATGCACATTGTCACTTTGTCGCTTTTGCCGAAAGCCTGCTTACCCTTGACCTCTCCCCGACTACAGTGCGTTCCATCTCTGACATTACAGTGCGTTCCATCTCTGACATTAAGGACCGCATCCGTAAATCGGCACAGAATTTGCCAGCAGGAAGCTGGATAAGAGCTGGTGGGTACAACGAGTTCTATTTAGCTGAGAAGCGTCACCCTACACGATGGGACTTGGATGAAGCCACAACCAGCCATCCGGTAAAACTGACCCACCGTTCGGGACACGCCCACGTCTTAAATAGCCGGGCTCTGGCACTCGCCGGCATCACTACAGAAACTCCTGAGCCACCTGGTGGCATGATTGAACGAGATCTGGAAAGCGGTGAGCCGAACGGTTTGCTCTACGGCATGAACGCGCTACTTTCAAGGGCAATACCGCCTATAGCGGACAGCGAACTGCAACAGGGAATGAGACTGGCAAACGAGAAACTTCTATCCCTAGGCATAACCTCGTTTCAGGATGCCTCTCCACACAACGATTTCCGCCGCTGGGAAATGTTCCGGCAATGGAAAAACCGGGGCTACCTTAAACCGCGAGTTCATATGATGCTGGGGATCGAAGCTCTAAGCCAGCTACACGAGCACAAGCTTCGTGCCAGAACTGGTGATGACCAGCTGCGTCTGGGCGCGATAAAAATAATCCTGGATGAAACTCGGGGGCAGCTTAATCCACCTCAAGCAGAATTGAATAAGCAGGTGCTGGCGATTCACCAAGCGGGATTTCAAGCTGCTCTTCACGCCGTTAATGAAACGATGGTAGAAGCTGCCTGTTCAGCTTTGGGCTCTGCGCTCAAGTCGTCACCACGGCAAGACCATCGCCACCGCATAGAACATTGCTCAGTATGTACTTCAACAATGGCCAAGAAGCTAGCCACTCTCGGTGTGGTCATTGTCACTCAGCCGGCTTTCGTGTACTACAGCGGAGACAGGTACCTCAAAACAGTGCCCGAGCCAGAGTTCAAACATTTATATCCTATAGCTTCTCTGACTAGAGCAGGTGTGAAAGTTGCCGCCAGTTCGGATTTCCCGGTGGTACCACCGGATCCACTGATTGGCATCTATGCAGCATTCTCCCGATTGTCGCAAACGGGGCAAAGTATACTACCTGAAGAGCGCATCTCGGCTTCGCAGGCATTGAAGATGTACACTGAGCATGCGGCTCATGTCTGCTTCGAAGAAGATATCAAAGGCACAATAGCGCCAGGCAAACTCGCTGATCTAGTAGTGCTTGATGGAGACCCCACTGGGATAACAGAAGAGAAGATAAGAGAATTAGAGGTGGAAATTACCCTAATAGATGGGAAAATAGCATACAAAAAGGGCAATGTCTAAATTTGACGAGGAATTAGCCTGGTATGAATCTTACCGACGGCATAAGCTCACAGCCGTTCGTGTAATATTTTAGTCAGATGAAGGTAAAGGCCTCGGCTCCTGGGGTTGCATCTCTTGGCCACAACAGATAACCTTGCCTTCGCCGCCCTTGGTGCATAGCACTTCAGTGCCGCAAGTCTGACATTTAAATCTCTTACCTAACTGATTCATAATACTGTTTTTCTCCCGTCTGGCTCAAAAGCAAACAGCGGATATCAACTACTTTTTCAGCTCCATTGGCTGCCCGCAGCAGGTTATTATCCCATCACCGCCTTTGGTAACGATAAACTCGGAACCACATTTCTTACAAACGTATCTTTTGCCTGTCTGATTGGCCACTTCTATTAGACCTCCTGGAATATTTTAGCTCTAAAGTCTCTGAACTGCAAAACTAAGGCTGCCCATACTGCTCACGGAGCGCTTTTCTTATCACTTTGCCCAAAGGATTACGGGGCAAGGAATCAACGAAAACAATCGACCTCGGGCGCTTGAAGCTCGCCAACTTGGCCCGGCAATACTCCATTAGCTCCTCGGCAGTGGCCACCTCACCTTTTTTCAGTACCACAACAGCCTTCGGCACCTGCCCCCACTCGGGATCAGAAACACCGATGACAGCAGCCTCCTCCACCTTGGGATGAGAATGAAGCACATCCTCAAGCTCTTCGGGCGAGATATTCTCGCCGCCTCTGATAATCATATCGTCGCCACGGCCCGCCAGAAATATGTAGCCATCTTCATCCCGCCATCCCCTATCGCCTGTAATCAACCAGCCGTCGGTTGTAAAAGCCTGTTTTGTCTTTTGCTCATCGCGCCAATAGCCGGTCATTATTCGAGGGCCTTTAGCCACAATATCGCCGATTTCAAGCAGTGGTAGCTCTTTACCTTGCTCATCTAGAATCTTAACTTCCACGTCAGGCAATGGCCTGCCAATTGACTGGGACAATCTCTTCAGTTTCTTCTCCTTCTCTTCGTCTGTCCCTTCAATTAAATGGTCCTCCGGCCCCAAAGCCGTTATGGTTGAAGCTGTTTCAGTCTGCCCGAAGGCATTTATGAACTTCACCCACGGCATTACTCGTATGGCCCTGGTAATAACTTCGAACGGCATGGAGGCTGCGCCGTAAGTGACTACCTGCAAGCTGTGCAAATCATATTTGGCAAAATCCGGGTAATCTATCACCATTTTTAGCATCGTCGGCACGAGCATGGCACGGGTAGCCTTCTCCCGCTGAACGGTTTCCAACCACTCTTTAACTTCGAATTGCCGCATCATCACCAGGGTCCGCCCGCCGTAAATGGCCGCCAGCATGCCCTGTATCCCAGCCACATGATATAAAGGCACAGTCAGGAGATTTCTTTCCTCTACATCCGGGCTGGCTGGCTCCACATTACCCAGAACATAACTGACAAAGGCATCATGTCGCAGGGGTACGCCTTTCGGTCGCCCAGTAGTGCCGGCGGTATACATCAGGATAGTAAAATCCTCATCTCCGACATCGGAGAAAACTTCATCCGGAGAGGCTTCATTAATCAGATCATTATAGAAAGGCATGTCTGCCTCTTTGCCATCCAGACAGATGCATTTCTTTATCGTAGGTAAGCTGGAAAGCATGTCACGCGCCATGTCCAGATACCTTTTGCCCACAAACAAGACCTTGGCCTCAGCATTGCCCAACATGTAACTCAGTTCATCTGTTTTGGCTCTGAAATTCAAGGGAACAAAAATGCCACCCATCTTAACCGTGGCAAAATACGACTCAACGATCTCGGGACAATTCACCTGGAGCATAGCTATGCGGTCGCCTTTATTCACTCCAGATACTATCAAGGCATTAGCCAGCCTGTTAACCCTCTCGCTGATCTGAGAATAGGTCCATCTCTTTCCCTCAAAGACTATGGCATCACGGTCCGGACATATAGCAGTGGCTATGTTTAAAAAATCACCAGTGTTCACGTCAACCCCTTAAATAAAATAGTGACTAACATAATAACCGAAGGGCTCGGGGACAGTCAACCACGGCAGGATAAGATTTCTAATCGAAAGCCCTGTGGCCCGGGCAAAATGACTGAGTCACCTACTGGACATCCTATGAGGCTGTAGCCAATATAATATGTTATTGTTGTGCAGGCACAGGCCTTGCACAGTGCTACGAGTAACCAAGTATCCTCGATTAGACAATGCGTAAGTGTCAGGGCATTTTGATGCTAACGTGCTTCTGACAGGGCTGTCGGGGGAGTCTTTACCTCAGGTCCAATTATTGGAGCTTCGCTTAGTCTCAAGGCTTCCTTTAGATCTGCTACCCCTTCCTCAATTTTCTTGGGAATAACCTTTATTTTGTCAAACTGTGGGAATTTCTCAGTTTTAATTTTCTCAGCCTCTGGATTCAAGATAATTAGGCGAAGGTCTCGCTCTAGACTCCTTATGAAAATGTCTCGAATTGTGGGGTCATCAAATCTATAGCCGATAACGACACAAGTTCGAGCTTTTCCTAAGTATCCTTCAAAATATGTTCTCAGTGACTGGTAGGGCTCGCCATACTGGAAGTCATAAGTGCCAGGTGGGATAAGCACATTTTCTCTCCAGTAGCCGCGCAGTTCAAAAAGCCCCTCTTCTGCCTCCCTAAGTTCGTGATAGATGTCTCTCCTCCAGTTCAACGACCCGTGCAACTTAAAAAGGAATAATTTGTCTACCCCTGGTTCCTGGTCAAACGCTTCCTCAGGAGACCAAATTGGATTTCGGTGTGTTCCTTTCCTTGGTTCATTTTTCCCTAGTTCCTTAAAACCCCTTACGACTCGGTCAATACTAGACCCAGGAATATTTTCTAAGGATTCTATGACCTTGTCATAATTCGTCGTGAAGATAGGAACCATATTATCATTCTGTTCTCTGATAACATGAATATAGTCTTGATAAATTTCCCATGCTTTATCCAACTCCGGCTTATCACCGTATGCAATATATAACTGACTTACAATTTTATTCTTAAGGCTGGCATATGTGCTGCTAAACAGTTCGTCTAACTTCTGAGTAGCTTCTGGAGTGAGAGAATCCTGCGTGGTGCGATGCGGTGAAAATGCTTCTTGCTTCAACAGTGGATCTTTGCTCTCCTTTATACGTAGGTCGAGAGCCCTGATAATATCCTCAATAGTAATATTGGGGTATCTCGCAAAAAAATCAAAGACCTCCTTCTCAGATTTCCCTAAGGACATATTTCTTACTTCGGTTATGAATTGGTCAGTGGTCTTATATCCCAAAGGAGTAGAAGCGCCTGCCCCAATAAAAAGGATAGCATCGACTGGGTGAATGTTTGTCATTATTCTCGCCTTAATCTAGCTACTTCAAGAGATGTTAACACAATCATACCATAATTTTGTTCAAACATCAGAGTTTCGCAACAAGCTCATATGTGACAGCCCAGCTATCATAATAGTATAATATTATGTCTCGTGATAAGAGTGATATTGCTCAAATGAGCCAAAGCGATTTACGTAAGCTTTCCCTGTTTCCTATAACAGGGAAAGCAGATAATAGTGGCCACCTTCACATTGGTGGCTGTGACTGCGTTGACCTGGCTAAGGAATTTGGGACCCCTCTCTATGTTTTCGACGAGCATACTATTCGTTCCAAGTGCCAGGAGTTCCAAACCGAATTCACCAAGCGATACTCGAATACGCTCGTTTTATACGCCTCTAAAGCTTTTCTAAATCGGGCTCTGGCAACCATACTCAAGGAGGAAGGTCTGGGGTTAGACGTTGTTTCCGGCGGGGAACTGAGTGTAGCACAGCTAATAGGCTTCCCTCGCGAAAAGATATACTTTCACGGTAATAATAAGACGGCTGCGGAGTTGAATCTAGCCCTGGATGGTAAAATCGGCCGAATCGTGGTGGATAATCTTGATGAACTGGAACTGCTTAATGAATTAGCTGGAAAGAGAAAAGTGAAGCAGGATATACTGCTTCGCCTAAATCCCGGAGTCGACCCACACACTCATCGCCACACCACTACCGGAATACTGGACAGTAAGTTCGGATTGCCATTAGCCACCGGACAGGCCGACGGGGCAGTAGCCAGAGCCACGTCAGCACCCAACCTTAACCTTGTGGGGCTTCACTTTCACCTTGGTTCGCCAATCTCCGATACCTCTCCCTATCAGATAGCTATAGGCCTAGTTGCCAAGTTCGCGGGCGAAATGAAGACGAAGTACGGCTTTCACCTTGCTGAATTTAGCCCAGGTGGTGGTTTTGCTGTCAAATATACCACCGATTCAGCTACAGCGAGCATCACTGACTATGCCGAAGCCATCACCACCACTATAACCACCGCAGCCGGTGAGTACAAATTTGCCCCCCCCAAGCTGGTCATAGAACCCGGAAGAGCTATTGTGGCACAAGCGGCAGTAGCTTTGTATACCGTTGGTTCAATAAAAGAAATTCCCGGAGTAAGGACGTATGTATGCGTAGACGGTGGCATGGGCGACAATATCCGACCGGCTCTTTACGAAGCCAAATATGAAGTCTTGGTGGCCAACAAGGCCAATCATGATGAATCAACTACTTATACTATCGCTGGTAAGTATTGCGAATCGGGCGACATTTTAGCGAGAGACGTACGTTTAAGTCCTGTCTCTGCAGGCGATGTCATCGCTATGCCTGTCAACGGTGCTTATTCCATCCCCATGTCAAGCAATTATAACATGGTGCCCAAGCCAGCCATTGTAATGGTCAAGGAGGGCAAAGCCCGGCTCATCCGCAGACGCGAAAAATACGAGGACTTAACGAAATTGGACGTGGTTTAGAAAAATATGTGGCGAACAATTGGTCAACCTGAGGCTGTGTCTTTGCTGAAACATAGTATCGGAACCGGTAATCTGGCACACGCTTACCTTTTCGTCGGAGCACCAAACATAGGAAAAATGACTTTAGCACTGGACCTGGCCAAGGCGGTTAACTGCCAGGGGAATGAATTACCTTGTGGTGAATGTCAATCCTGTCACCGGATCGCCGACGGCAAACATGCCGATATCAAGATCGTAAGCATAAACGTACCCGGAGAGGCAAAACCACGAACTGAGATTAGCATCGATGATATTAGAGAGCTTCAGCGTAGCGCTAGCCTGCCGCCTTATGAGGGTAAATGTAAGGTATTCATTATCGACGGCGCTGAATATTTATCCAGCGAGGCAGCAAACTGCCTGCTTAAAATCATAGAAGAACCGCCGCCGCAAGTGCTGATACTCCTTTTGACCGCTGAAGAACCACGGCTCTTGCCGACGGTCATATCTCGTTGCCAGCGGATAGAATTAAAGCCGCTATCAGACGAAGAAACAGAGAAGATACTCGTGGATATGCACGGCGTCGACAACGATAAAGCGAGGCTCTTGGCCAGATTGTCCAATGGTTGCCTCGGTTGGGCAATAAAAGTTGCTGTTGACGAAGATTATCTGGCACAACGGAATCGAAGATTGACGGAGATGTTTTCTTTGCTAACTGTTGGCCTGGATGAGCGGCTGAGCTATGCGGCAAAGACTGCTACCGACCGGCGGGCTGCTGAAGAGACAATAAGGCTCTGGCTAGTAGGTTGGCGCGATATCATGTTGACCAAATGCGACTGCAAGCACGCTGCTACCAACGTCGACTATGTCTCGGTATTTGAAAAGTGCGCACAAGTGCTCAGTTTGTCAGAGATCAGGAACTTCATTGATGCCCTTCACGAATCGCTGCAACAAATCGCCGCAAATGCTAATCTGCGTTTGGTGCTCGACATATTGATGCTTGACATGCCGAAGAAAGAGGGAGTATTGAAGGATATACAGCTACCTTCACTCATAACGGTATAATGGCAGAAATAGTGGGAGTTCGTTTTCAGCAAGCCGGCAGAGTCTATTATTTCGATGCGGCGGGTACACCTGTCGAAGTAAATGACCAGGTAGTGGTTGAGACCGCCCATGGTCAAGAAATCGGCAAAGTGGTCATTGCGCCAGATCAGGTCATCTTTAATGAAGTATCTGAACCGTTGAAGCACGTTATACGCAAAGCATCGGCCGAGGACAGGGAAAAGGTTACACGACAGCTAGAAAAGGCAAAAGCCGCGATAGCCAAGTGCCGCGAATTAGTCGAGAAACTCAATTTGCCAATGAAATCAATCTCAGCCCAGTATAACCTGGACGGAAGTCATCTCACTATTTTTTTCAGCGCCGAGAAAAGGGTAGACTTTCGCGAGCTCGTCCGTGAACTAAGTCGCAGCCTTAAGACACGCGTCGAGTTAAGGCAGGTTGGGGCCAGAGATGAGGCGAAGCTGATCGGTGGAATGGGTAAATGTGGTTTTTCATTATGCTGTTCCAGGTTCCTTAGCGAGTTCGAGCCAGTTTCTATCAAAATGGCAAAGGAACAAGATATTGCCCTCAACCCGACCAAAACATCTGGCATGTGTGGTCGCCTTCTATGTTGTCTGGGCTACGAATACGGGCAATACCGAGCTATGAAAGAAAAACTGCCCGCCGTGCGGCAGGAAGTAAAAACGGCTCTAGGAAATGCTAAAGTAGTTACCTGCAATCCGCTAAAGGCGACGGTGACCGTAGAGCTGGAAACAGGGGCCACCGTGGAACTGCCTCTGTGCCAGATAACTTGGAGCCAAAAACCAGCAGGAGAAAATCAGACCAAGTCTTAGATTACTGAGGCAGGTACTTCTGCCACTCAGTATGCGCACGGAGGTGCTGGTAAGGTACATAGAAGCCGTCATTGTGCGGTGGTTTAGGTATATGAAGAAGCGGCATGGCAGCTTCGACCGGCGTGCGCCCAGCCTTCCGCCGATTGCAGGGTATGCAGGCACTGACTACGTTCTCCCAGCTATGCTCACCTCCACGGCGCCGTGGAACAACATGATCTAGAGTGAGTTCCTTACTCTCCCGACCACAATACTGGCATTTGTATTGGTCACGATTGAAGACTTCAAGCTTGGTCAGCTTTCTTTGCTGGCGTGGCCGCCGGATAAAATAGACGAGTCTAATCACCGAAGGGGCATCGAAGACGCCGTCGACAGAGTGGAGGTTACCCCGTCCATTCTCCAAAACCTCAGCCTTGCCTCGAAACAACAGAATTATAGCTCTCCGCACTCTGCATATATTGAGGGGCTGATAATTTTGATTGAGCACCAGGACCGGCGAGTTAACCATGTTGCTCCGCAGCCATTTCGGGTTATTTTAACAAGAAATCCATTGATCGACAAGAATCTAAGAGGGATAACCTCGCCGGGAATATCGTTTCTGAGACTTATCCTCATGAACCCGTGGGGCCCTAATATCACCCCTGTAATCCGGAGCATTGATATTCAAGAATAGGCTGAGGCTAGGGTCAACCATCCGGGAGCTAATGCGTCTCTCAATCTCATCTAAAGAGAGGCAAGTGGTCATCACCGTAGCCAATCTCGCATTATACCTGTAGTTTATTAGCTGATACAGCTTCTCCTGTGCCCATGGTGTGGCCGATTGCTCACCGAAATCATCAAGAATGAGCACTGGAGCTTTCTTAATTTTCTCAAAAAACTGGTCATAGGAAACCTTGCTCTCCGGGCTAAAAGTGGAACGTAAATAATCGAGCAGGTCAGCAACCACAATAAACAGTACCGATTTGCCTTCCCGGCGCAGATGGTTAGCAATAGCCGCGGCCAGATGTGTTTTGCCACATCCGTTAACTCCTTGTAAAACCAGCCAGCCTTCAGGAGATTTGGCGAAATTGACAGCACTACGATAGGCCTGTTCTAAGCTATGACGCTCCTCACTGGAGAGATTCAGCGATTTGTAATCGAAATTACTGAATGATTTCTTGCTTAGCGCCTCCAACTCTATGCTACTCAGGTGCTCCAAAGTTGGTGAGGACTTGCCCTGAATTACGCATACGTTGCATAGGTCAGTGTCAATTAGATGCCCTCGCAGGCCTTCTTCAAACTGTTCCACAGGCATATCCGTAGTGATAACCGTCGGCAGACGAATATTAAAACGGTGGTTGAGCAACTGCTCCAATTTACTTTTGGCCCACGTGGTGGTGGCGGCCGTGCTCAAGTCATCCAGAATTAAAAGAGGCGCGTTTTTTACACGCTCAAACAGTTCATCATGGGCAATTTCACTGCCAGGACTAAAGGCGCTCCTAAGGTGATCTAGCAAGTCAGCAGCACTTATATAGAATACTGGTTGTCCTAAGTTCAAACGGTAATTAGCTATTGCGCAAGCGAGGTGCGTCTTACCAGACCCGCTCGGACCAACCAAGATTAGCCATCCTTTTGGGGCGTCGGCAAAGGTTTTAGCAGCTTCGTAGACCCGAGCGAAATTCTGCTGCGGCGCGGCTGCATCATTTCGACCAGTCGGCAAAAGGTTATCAAAGGTTAGTCGGGATAAAGCGCCAATATTACTAAATTTCTGAAGCTGGGCCAGCTTATCCTTTTTCAGATCATCATGCTTGCAGCTACAGGGCACGACTCGACTGAAATCAGGGCGCCCCGAAGCCGATAACGGATGTACGAAACCGGCTCCCTTACATATCGGGCAAGACAATCCAGGCGAGCTTTCTTCTATGGATTCAGCGTTTGACCATGTGTCCGTAGATCTGCCCCGTGTATTTGTCTCGGTCATCTTTTCTAAGATTTCTCCCAGGTTTTCCATTATCTTTGCCTTCCGTAGCCCATCGTTCCAAAATACGGGCAATGTATCTCCAGTTACGCTTGCCTAAAGCGACGGCCTCCTCAAACGCACTATTAATCCACTCCGTCGGATAAAGTTTCTCAGCCTCCTGCAATTTTTCGGCAATGATAGGCGTTAGCATCCCGATATTCTGTTCGTAAAGGCTGAAAATGTTCGACGGCAATGGAGTTAGCGCTGTTTCACTGCTCTCGGTGTCAAAGTCAACTGCGGAAGCTTACCTTGCTCAATCCTGCTAATCACCGCTTTAGTATCCTCGCCGTTAAGGAAATAAACGTCTTCGGGCTTTCCATCTCTATCACTTATCAAGTGAAGCATAATACCCCGTTGCACAGCCTGATTCAGAGCGTCGCGAAGCACTTCACTCTTGGGTTTAGCGCCCTCTTCGAGGCCACTCACAAGGCTTGAGTCAGCCAGGAGTTCATTATAGGTCACAAATTTGGGATAACCCTTACGGCGGCTGAGCAGCCAGAAAATGTGCAATATCACCTTAAGCTCAGCAATACTGTCTATCTCCGGCATCACCGCACTGAAGAACAAGTTGGGTATCGGAGTAACCTCGGCTCTTGCCGGAAAGCCCGAGAATTGTTTCTCAGCCATTATAATTCGTGCCCAAATAATCGTTAAGTCGCACCTAACCGAGTCTGTGCTATGTCTTCGAATTTCGCCGTCTTCGCCCTGAACAACAAACGGACCTCTCCCGTAGGACCGTTCCGGTGTTTGGCGATAATGATGTCAGCCATATCTTTGGGATAGGGCTCTATCTCGATATCGTGGTCTTTCTTCCATTCATCTTCTGTGACATACATTTCGTCACGGGAGATAAAGAGAACCACATCAGCATCTTGCTCAATGCTCCCACTGTCTCTGAGGTCCGACAATTGAGGCTTATGCGATGAGCGCCATTCTACGGCTCGACTAAGTTGAGAAATGGCCAATACCGGTGCGTCAATTTCACGGGCCAGCGCCTTCAGTGAGCGTGTTATTTCACTTAGTTCTTGCACGCGACTTTCAATTCTATTGCCTCCCTGTATTAGTTGCAAATAATCCACGATAACCAGATCAACACTCCGTTCGAAATGAAGCCGCCTTGATTTACTTCGCATCTCCACTACTCGTAATTGGGGTGAATCATCAATATATATCGGCGCTTCGGAGAGTATGCCACTGGCTTCCATGATCCTTCTTTCCTCTCTCTCGCCATAAGTACCCAAACGAACACTTCTAGAATCCACGTTGGCCTCGTTGGCCAAAAGACGCTGAACGACCGCCTGTCTGGACATCTCCAAGCTAAACAGGGCCACACAAGCCTTCTGATTGATAGCCGCATTTCTAGCAATATTTAGAGATAAGCTAGTCTTGCCCGTGCTTGGCCTGGCACCCAGGATAACCAGGTCGGACCGTTGCAAGCCCCCTAAAATGTCATCTACGGCAGCGAAGCCGGTAAGGATATGCGGAATTTCCTCTCCGGGGAGTGATGGTTGCCCGGTTTCTTCAAAATACTGACCGAGAATCTGGCGAATAGGCACAAAATCCTGACGGCTCTGCCGCTGTCTTACCTTGAAAAGAATATCCTCTGCTTTGCTCAAAGCAACATCAACCTCAGTATCAGATTCATAGCCAAGAGCGTTAATCTGGCTGCCTGCACTTATAAGTCGTCGCATCACAGCCGCCCTCGAGACAATTTGCGCAAAATGTTCAATGTGTAGAGAGGTCGGCACCATAGACACAAGATGGCTCAAATAGGCAGCCCCGCCGATCTCTTCCAGTTTATCTCTCTGCGCCAACTCATGGGCTACAGTAATCTGATTTATCCCGACATTGCGTTGATACAGGCTAAAACAAGCATCATAGACGGATTGATTTTCAGGTATAAAGAAGTCCTCTGGCCTCAGAAACGTGGCAATCTTGAACATGCTCTCGCTATCAATCAGCAAAGAGCCAAGCACCGCTTTTTCAGCTTCAATATCATGCGGCGGTAGATTCTCACTAACCAATTTTAGCCGCCTCTTCCTCAATGATTACTTTGATCTTAGCTTCCGCTCCCATGCCCAGGTTAATCACTAAATCGTAAGTACCAAGATTATGGAAAGGCTCCTCCATCTCAACTCTCTTTTTGTCGATCTCAAAACCTGTGAGCCGAGAAATCTCGCCGGCTACGTTAGCCGCGGTAATGGCGCCATGAAGGCGGCCTTTGGCTCCTACTTTAACCTTAAAATGCAGTTCTTTGCCCTCCATCTCCTTAGCCATGCTATTCAGCTCATCAAGCTGGCGGCTTTCGTGCTCTGATTTCTCCGCCGACAGCACTTCTGCCGCCTTTGTAGCTGAAGGCGTTGCGGGTAGGGCCAGGCCTTTAGGAATAAGAAAGTTCCTGGCATAACCGTTCGCAACTTCCCTTATCTCTCCCCTCTTACCTTTCGATACATCTTGCAGAAAAATGACCTTCACTCTATACCTCCTTTTCTGGGCTCAGAATTGGCAAAACAACTTCATAGCATCAAAATGCACTTAATCTCGGTGTTATTTTATAATTTTCTCCGCAGTTTGCCCAGCATAACCGGAGTCCTAGGATGCCAATTTTCAAAAAATCACTCGCCAGCTAACAGCTACTGCTTAGAATATCCACAGACATACACCTGGGATGATTAGACTAGAAATTCCTCTTTAACCATGGCCAAAGCTTCTGGCTCACTTAGAAGGTCGACTACGGTCATAGCCATGGCCTTAGCCGAATCTAGCAACCCTTGATGTCCTGACTTTGATGCAGCGGCTAAAGCAAAGTCTGCTGAATGCAACAGCGCATTCGGCGGAGCGATGGCAATGGTAGGATGAATAGCAGGTATAATCTGGCTGACATTGCCCATATCGGTGCTGCCAAAACCGAAGCGAGGCTCAAAAAGTTCTACCTTTCGGCCCAAGGATTCCAGGTTCTGAGCAAACAGCTTGGCCAAGGCTGCATTATTCTTCATCGGGGCGTAAACTTCACCCCATCTATGTTCCAATCTGGCACCCGTAGCCATCGCTGCTCCCCGGAAACAGTTCAAAACTCTCTCCCTTAATTCATCAAGATAGTTATTTCCCATCGCACGAACCAAAAATGAACCGGAGCAATGGTCCGGTACAATATTGGCCGCCTCGCCACCAGCCGTAATTATGCCATGAATCCGCGATGTGTCTTTTACATGCTGACGCAGTGAATTTACACCGTTGAACGCCAAAATCATAGCCTCGAGCGCATTTATTCCCTGCTCTGGAAAAGCGGCTGCGTGCGCGGCTTTGCCGAAGAACTCGATGTCGAGCGTAACACAAGCCAGCGCCTCGGTAATCACCGAATCTCTTACCCCCGGATGGATCATCATAGCCACATCAACCCCCTCAAAAGCTCCGTCTCTCAGCATGATCGCCTTCCCGCCATAAAGCTCTTCTGCCGGTGTACCGAAAACGGCAACAGTCCCGCCACAATGTTCAACAACGTATTTGGTAGCCACCGCCGCCCCTACTGCGGAGGTGGCAATTATGTTGTGCCCGCAGGCATGCCCAATTTCAGGCAGGGCATCGTATTCAGCCAGCAGAGCGATTACAGGCTTGCCATTGCCGTATGCAGCTTTGAAAGCGGTAGGCAAATCGGCAAGGTTTTTCTGCAAACGAAAGCCACTTCCTGAGAGATAATCTGCCAACCATCCGGCCGCCTTCTCCTCCTTAAAACCAAGTTCGGGATTAGCATGGATCTTAAGGCTTAATTCGGAGAGTTTGTGGCTGTCCTGATCTACTTGCCTGATTACCGCCGCTTTCAGTTCCGCCCTTGTCAAAACCTTGTTTGTCACGTTTTGAGCCACCCCAACAATTAGCCATTATACTCCAAGACTCCGGTATGTTCTACTTACATTTTCACTAACTTGGAATGAGTTTGCCCTGGCAACCGCAATCGCAATCAGCTTGACTTTAAAAATATCTCAACCTATAATGAACTAAATCTGCAAATGGTAATAGACAGAATGCGTATCAATGTTGCCCAATTGCTCAAAGAACCGATAGGATCGAGTCGCACCTATCAAATAGAGGAGAGCCTTGACACGGAGGATGTAAGCTCCGTGAAGGGCGAGGTAAAGCTTGTTCGTACGGATCGCGGCATTATGGTAAGCGGCATTATGTCAGCCCATGTTAGGGGAATCTGCAGCCGCTGTCTCAAAGCTATTGACTACCAAGTGAAGTATGATTTTGCGGAGGAGTCTCTGCCAAGTACAGGCATTTCGGAGGGCTTAGCTTCGCCTGATCAGCCTTGTTACATTGCTATTGACGATAGTCAAGAAATAGACTTGAGCGAAGTCGTATACCAATACGCCTTGCTGAGTATACCCGCCAAGCCACTTTGCGACCAGGACTGTGCCGGAATCTGTCCCAACTGCGGACTCGATCTAAATCAGGGCACCTGTCAATGTTCATCCGAAGCATACGATGAGCGCTGGTCAAAATTGATCCGTTTAGGGAAGGAGCGTTAACTCAAAAATGGCGTTGCCAAAGAAGAAATATCCAAAATCAAGGCAAGGCAAAAGGCGTAGTCATCTAGCTCTTGCCATTCCCAAATTGGTTGATTGCCCTCAGTGCCACACTCCCAAATTGCCCCACCATGCTTGTCCTACGTGCGGCACTTATGCAGGCAGAGAGGTCATTGAGGTTAAGACCCCTAAGAAGCCTGGCCAAGGATCAGGTGGCCCCAGAACATAGCGTCTACCTTCAATGGGTGGGCAAATAACCTAATAGAACAGTCAACGCGAGCGTAGATTTGAACTAGAAGGAGGTGATATGGTCGAGGCAGTAAAAGTTGCTTACGTCTTTCCCGGTCAGGGATCATGTTCGGTAGGGATGGGGTTAGAGCTTTATGTCCATTACGCTTCGGCGAGGGAGGTTTTCGACGAAGTTGACAAGATTCTTGGCTTTTCTCTCTCGCGCTTATGCTTCGAGGGCCCGCAAGAAGATTTAAGACAAACCGTCAATGTCCAGCCCGCGGTTTTGGCTACAAGCGTAGCCAGTCTACGAGCTGCTCAAGAGGTCAGCAAAGATGGCGCACCGGTACCTACTCTCGTTGCTGGACATGACATGGGTACATACAGTGCGCTGGTAGCCGCTGACGCGCTGAGTTTGTCCGACGCAATACGTCTGATTCGCGAAAGAGGACGATTGATGAACGAAGCCGGGCAAAGAACGAGCGGCGGCATGGTATCTATGACGGGGTTAGATATTGAAGTCGTTAAGAACCTTTGCTTTACCACAGGTACCGAGATTGCCTATATTGATGCCCCGGACCAGGTCACTATCAGTGGCTCACAAGAAAATTTGAACAAGGCCAGAAGATTAGCCCAGATAAAGGGCGCCCGCCGTGCTCTGCCCCTGAAGGTGAGCGGGCCCTTCAATTCCACACTAATGGAACCGGCCATAGCCAGGTTGAGAAATGCGATATCGGAATTCACATTCAACAAGCCGTCCGTCCCAATTGTAGCTAATGTTACCGCCCAACCTCTGACAGATCTGGAAGCGATAAAGGAGGAGCTAGTCAGTCAGCTAGTTCGCCCCGTTCAATGGCAGCAGTCCATTGAGACAATGATCGGCAGGGGTGTAACCACCTTCTTTGAACTGGGCCCCGGTGAAGCACTGACCAAACTGATCAAGCGAATCAGCCCCGGAGCTCAGACATTTAACATCAACAACGTCCAGACCGTAAATGAAATAATGTCATGGCGCAGGGGGTGATAACGCGCCAAACTGTAAATGCGGTGGCTGCACTTAATAAGAGCTTAAGTTCCGCGTCATAGCCATCTGAACATAGCTCTCTTTGAATACCACCGCCAACCATAACTATTGTGGCAAAAAGCTGCTCTCGCTGCCACGGCACCCGCCCTAAATCAGCCTAGAATATTGGTGTGCCCAAGAGCACTTAGGAATATCCGCTAAGTTAGGAACTGGTAAATGGTGACTGGACTCAGGCGAAAAGCAAGAATCGTAGCTCTGCAGACACTGTATGAGCTTGACTGTTCCACTCACAAGCCAGGGGAAGTCTTGGCTCGCCAATCGAAAAAGGCAGCTCTGCCTCATGAGGTTGCCGAGTTTGCCGAAAGTTTAGTCAATGGAATACTTGCTAACAAGAAGGATATCGATGATGTCATTCGAAAATTCGCACCAGCCTTCCCCGTCGAACAAATAACCGCCATAGATAGAAATATTCTCCGCCTTGCCATTTTTGAGCTTTTATTCGATAATAGAGTTCCTGTCAAAGCAGCAATTAACGAAGCCGTTGAATTGGCTAAGAGTTTTGGTAGTGACACCTCTCAAAAGTTTGTCAACGGCGTTCTAGGCTCAGTGGTTACTAACCGTACGAAAGTGTAAACTAAAGGATGGCCGAGTAAACTTGTATAGCTTGTATAACTAGAGCAAAAGAATGGGACGAATCTCCGATAAACTCAGAAAAGTCATCGCAGAACAGCTAGGTGTTGACGAGAAATTGATAGTACCGTCGGCGTCTTTTATCGATGACCTGAACACCGACCCCTCCGATTTGGCCGAACTAATCACCACCATAGAACAGGAATTCAGCAGGCCGGGGCGAAAGCTGGAAATACAAGATGAAGATATTGAAAAAATCATTACCGTTCAGGACCTCATTGATTGCCTAGGAGATTACGACATAGAGGATTAGACAGCCACTAATCCTGTCTGGCTTGAAAACAGAAAGGGCCCCGGTATATAGGGGCCCTTTTGACATATGCAAAACTGCACTACTTCGCTACAAATGTATCATATGGAATGGGAGAGTCGAAATTGGTGTCCAGTACGCCGTCTTTGTACTCGGAAGTCCAACCGCCACGGAGGGTGAGACGATTGATTCCTATCTGCGGTTTCCCTACCCAATAGCTATCAATTCCCCATATTCCTTTCCAGTGGAAATTGGCAAAGCCCTCCATCCAGGCGGTAGAGTCCATGGCGTTCTGGGTATTGAGAAATTCGAAGAAAGCCTTAGGAATGTCATAGCACTGCATCAGCAATGAAGCGGGGACCTCATTGTACTTCTGCTTGGCCCTGTTGTACACATCACGGTAAGTTTGGCTGGCCATAGGACTGTCGGGATTCACATCGAGGTTAACGATCTTATTCAGAGACTGCTTAGGCACCACTTCCTCCATCACACCGGGCGGGGGATTGCCAGGCATAATGATCAGACCTTTGAACCCTGCTTCCCGCAGTTGCTTTATCAAAAGTGCACACAGAGCTCCCATGGAGCCAGGCGTGGAGGAGGTATCAATAATATCGGCATTTTTTGGCAGTACACGCGTAATTATCGGCTGAAAGTCCGTAGTGGTAGACGGGAACTTCTCCACACCTATCCATTCGAGACCGTATTTAGGCAGTGATTTTTGAGCAGCGTCGGTAAAAATTGGCAGATCAGGCAAATCGGGGCCCATAGAGAGCACCGTTTTGGCGTCCGGGTAGAATTTCTGCACGTAGGCAGCTAAGTCAGTGTACAGTTCCTCAAACGGGGGAGCAAAAAAGAAACTGTATGGTTTGTTCGGACCGGTCATGGTGGGATACAAAGGCAGCAAGAGAAACGAAATCACCTTGTTGGGTTCAGTTACGGTCTGTGCACCCAGCGCATCGGCGACGAAAGGCCCGCCGATCACCTTCACATGACTGTTAAATATCAGGTCCTCAGCCTGACTTTTGCCAACTATAAGATCCATCTTGCTGTCACGGATAATTGGATTCAGCGTGTACTTTTGCCCACCGATAGTGACCCCACCAGCCTCATTTTGAACATCAATGGCCAGCAGTATCCCATTTTGCATCTCGGTGCCAATGAATGCCGACGGACCGGTCAATGGGGTGATAATGCCAATGTCCAGCGTCTTGGGCGGCGCTGCAGCAGGGGCAGGTGCTGGAGCTGGAGCAGTAGACGGCTGAGCACATCCAGCGAGAACCAGCCCAACAATAAACAACATCCCAAGTATTACCGATAAACCTCTCTTCACTTTCATAGCTCTCCTTTCATAACAAGTTGAATCTTAAAATAATTATGCCGGTGAACTTGCCATCAATATGTATCTGAAACTCGATCTTCCTACCTCCATTTCGTAAATATATTCAGCACACCGTGCAAAGACGGTTCATTCAGGGGCTTTTGCAAATCTATAACACCGCCCGCCGTTTGTCAAGTATTCAGGCTCCGGCCTTAAATGCGGTGCTTGCCGCAGCCTTTTGAAGTACATCCTTAAGCACTTCCGGCCAATTGCTGCCCACAACCTTCGTGTCCAGCTTCATTTGTGCGCTGCCCACCTTTATCCCGTGGCCAAAATCTTTCGATAACGATGCTCTGTTAGACTCCGCTGTGCTGTTGAAGTTCAAAATTATCTTACTATCCTCTGTGGAAATAGATTCAACCATGGCTGCTGCAGCCAACTGTTTGATTTCCACTACGTACAAAAGATTCTTGACTGGCTCGGGCAAAGGTCCGAATCTATCATTCATTTCCTCGGCTACGTCGTCTATTTCTTGAATTCGTTTTATCGCCACCAATCGTTGATATAAATTCAATCTCGTGCTCAGGTCGGAAATATATTCTTCCGGGATGTAGGCAGCCAGAGACAATACGATAGTGGGGACCAGGTGTTGACTTTCCTTTTCAGGTGCCCGAACACTCGGTTTCCCTTTGGCCTCATCCACCGCTTCAGCCAAAAGCTGGCAATAAAGATCAAAACCGACGGCAGCTACATAGCCGCTTTGTTCCACCCCCAACAAATTTCCAGCCCCCCGGATTTCCAGGTCCTTCATAGCGACAGCAAATCCGGCGCCAAGCTCCGTAGCCTCCGCAATGATCTTGAGGCGCTTTCGAGCCTCTTCAGTAAGCTGCTTCCTTTTGTCAAAAGAGAAGTAAGCGTGTGCATGGCTTGTACCACGTCCCACGCGGCCACGTAGCTGATAAAGCTGCGTCAGCCCAAACTTATCAGCTTGATCAACAATAAGTGTATTGACGTTAGGTATATCAAGACCGGACTCGATTATAGTAGTAGTAACCAGGACATCGCTCTTATGGTTAATGAACTCGGTCATCACTCTCTCCAGCTCATGCTCAGGCATCCGACCATGCGCCACGGATATTCTGGCTTCGGGAACGAGGCTGCTTAACCTATGGGCAACCATGGCAATATTGTAGACCCGGTTATGAACGAAAAACACCTGGCCGTTTCGCTCAAGCTCATGCAATATGACCTCTCGAACCAGGGTTTCGTCGTAGCCACCAACGTGAGTCCTTATCGGCAAACGCTCCTCCGGCGGAGTTTCGATGGTGCTCAAATCCCTGATGCCGGCTAACGACATGTGAAGAGTACGCGGAATGGGAGTGGCGCTTAACGTCAGTACATCTACCTCCCGCCTCAGCTTCTTAAGATGTTCTTTGTGCACTACTCCAAAACGTTGTTCCTCATCTATTATGACAAGCCCCAGATCCTTAAACACAACATCCTTCTGCAGTAGACGATGCGTACCGATACAAATATCTACAGCGCCTGATGCCAGGCCACCCAGCGTCTCCGCCTGCTCCTTTTCTGTGCAGAAGCGGCTCAACATCTCGACTCTTACCGGAAACGCCTGGAGCCTTTCGCGAAATGTATCAAAGTGCTGCTGTGCTAGTACCGTCGTCGGCACCAGCAAGGCCACCTGTTTGCCACCCATAACCGCCTTGAATGCGGCTCGAAGCGCCACCTCCGTTTTACCATAACCGACATCTCCGCAAACGAGGCGGTCCATAGGCTTTGGCTTCTCCATATCATTTTTAACCGCATTAACGGCCTCTAACTGGTCGGGCGTTTCCACATAGGGAAAAGAAGACTCCATCTCCTGCTGCCACAAACTATCTGGGGAGAAAGCAAAACCCTGAATTAACTCTCTCGACGCGTAGAGCTCCAGCATCTCTTTGGCGATAATAGCCACCGATTCCTTGATTCTCTGTTTGGTACGTTCCCATTCTTGTGTTCCCAGCCGACTCAAGGTGGGCGGTTGATCACTTGAGCCAACATAGCGACTAATACGGTCCACCTGATCGACTGGCACATAAAGCCGGTCACCGGCGGAATACTCAAGAAGGACGTATTCGCGGTCAACCCCGTCCTTGAAGATCCTGGTCAGACCCACAAACCTGGCAATACCGTGGTCAATGTGAACAATATAGTCTCCCGGCGTCAATTCGGAAACGAACCAGTGGTAACGTATTGGGTTCTTTCTGGCCAACCGTCTTTTTTTCACGAAGCCAAATATTTCGCTATCGGTAACCAGCGTGAGGACATCTTTGATATACCAACCTTCAGACAGGGACCCCAGAACTAAAGTAGCTGATTTCAACGGTGGCACTTCCTCAATTTGCTGAACCGAACCGGCCACTATATCTTGATCTTGAAGAAGCTCCATAAGACGATTTGTTTGCTGGCTAACAACAACTACGCGACGATCTTGTTGCAGCATTTCTCTAAGCCCGTTGGCAAAAGTGTCAAGCCTGCCTCCATAGCTTGGCACCGGCCCAAAAGTCAAAACTTGACGTGGCTCATTATCTGAGTCACCTGTATCCCAAGCACAGAGTGCCAAATGGCGTCTCATACCGTTGATCTTTGCGGCAAACTCTGGCCAGGATAGGATCGAAGAATCCGATATCGGCTCGCCCCGCTCCGACAAAGCCTGATGAAACTCCTCAGCTTCACAATTCAGTTTGTCTATTGCAGTCTTGAGTTCATCGAGGCTATCTGTTATCAGCAGCGTATCGTCAGGCAGGTAATCCATGATGTTGTCAGTGCTCAGAGATCGTCTGCTCTCACTGGCTGGCGCTATGCTTACAGAGGACACCAATCTCAGAGAACGTTGCGTCTTCGGATCAAAAAGCCTGATGCTTTCCACCTGATTGCCCAGGAATTCTATCCTAGCGGGGAACTCACTATCCGGAGAAAAGACATCAATAATCCCGCCACGGCGGCTCATCGCTCCCGGCACTTCAACAATATTTTCGTATTCGTACCCGATCCCCTGCCATTTCTCTATGAGCTGTAACGGGTCAACATTCATGCCGACTTTCAACAGATCGCAGGACGCGGCAAATTCGTCTCGAGACATTTTTTTGCTTACTGAAGCTAACGCAGAACTCACTATCAGAGCGCTTCGCCTTTCTCCTGACGTATTACTACAAAGGGCCAGGGTCGAAAGCGTTCGCAGTCTGTCCACCTTAGTAGCCGCATCAGGTGAAGAATATTCGTCGGCCAGGAAATCACTTTCGGGAAAGGATTGCAACCAGGTCTCACTGGGGCACCAAACCTGAAGCTCGTCACAGAGCTTCTTGGCATTTTCCGGTTGAGCAGTTATCACCAAAATGGGTAAGTTTAACGCTTCATGAAGAGCGGCAATGACAAATGATTTAGCGGCATCGGATATGATCAATTTGACACCACCAGCTCGTGGCTCAAGCAGCTTGGCCTTTAGCTCCCCGTACCCCGGAATGTGTTCAATTAAGGGCAAAAGGCGAGACAAATTCATCACAAACACCTGTAAGGCTAGCCGTAAATGAGGGATACTGCGGACTAGCCCTGGCTCAATTCTAGCATGAGCCCATTTGTCCCACAAAATAGAAATCGGCGAAAGCCATTGCTAGGTCGATATCCGTGGGCTATAATTTGTGGTACATAGAAGGATACTCGTCCCCCTCGACGGTTCCCGCCTGGCGGAAAGAGCGCTTCCATACTCCGAGGCAATCTCTTTGAATACAGGTGGCGAGTTGATTCTTTTCACCGCCGTGGCCACCTCAAATGAAAATCTGGACCACCCTATGAGAGCCTATTTGGACGTCAGCGCGAAAGCATTGAAATCGAAAAGGGTGAAAACCTCTACAGCTATTGCGCATGGCAATGCGGCAGACGAAATTCTTAAATTTGTCGACAGAAACGAAATTGACCTCATCATCATTTCGACTCACGGCCGCTCCGGAATTGGGCGCTGGCTCCTTGGAAGCACGGCTATGAAGCTGCTTTACGGCACTTCCGTTCCAGTGCTCTTAGTCAAGTCGAAAGCTCCAAAAGTCTCCAAGGTTGAATTCAAAAAGGTACTTGTTCCCCTTGACGGCTCACGCTTCTCAGAGGTCGCTATTCCTCATGTCAGGGACTTAACAGTGAGAAGAGACAAGGAGATTATTCTCATCCGTGTGGGTGAGCCACCCGTATTGATAGCTGACCGCTCTCCTGATGTAAAGCCCAGCTGGGAAGAGTATCTGGCCTCACTGGTCGCGGAAATTGAGCGCCAGGGTATTGCTTATTTGCAGCGTATAGAAGCAGAACTGCAGCCAAGCGGCGCGAATGTGAGGACACAAAGCATTGTTGGAGAACCAACAAAGAACATTCTGCAAGTGGCTCAACAAGAAAACGTTGACCTGATAGCCATGACTACTCACGGGCGCACCGGAATCAGTCGCTGGGTTTATGAAAGCGTGGCTACAAAAATTGTGGAGGAGTCAATACAACCTGTCTTGCTCATACGTCCGTGCAAGCCAGAATAACCTATTAACCGCATGCAAAATATCTCTTTGAACCATTCATACTGAGGTTTCAATCACCACAACCGTGCCCTGACCAAGCTTTGACTCTATTTTCATACTGCCGCCTACGAGTGTAATACGTTCCTGCATTCCGGCCAAGCCCAATCTGCCCTGCTTTACTAAATCACCTGTCGTAACTGGGGGGTCAAACCCTTTACCATTATCCTCGATAACCATTCTTATTTTCTCTTTCCCAACAAATTCGAGCTTAACCCCAGCCATTGTCGCTTCAGCATGTCTCCATACATTCCTCAAGGCCTCTTGGGCAATGCGAAAAAGCACCAGTTCCAACTCGGGAACAAATCGTCGGCTAACGCCATTTGCCTTTACCTTCACTTCTATTCCTGAACGCTTTTGGATATCGGAGGCTAACCATTCCAACGCCGGCACGAGACCCAGGCGATCCAGCGCAGGAGGACGCAAGTCCTGACTCAATCGTCGTACGTCAGCCATCACATTGTTAACCTGCTCCCTTAACGTCTCTAATCGAATTTCGTTTCCGGATGAGACCCCGGGTTCCAAAGCGATGTCGTCTAGCTGTCGAGCCAGCACAACCAACGCTTGAATGGTGTCGTCATGGAGCTCTCTAGCAATGCGTTTTCTCTCTTCCTCCTGAGCTATGGTGATTTGGCCTAAATAAAAGCGTAAGCTCTCTTGCATTCTTTTTTCCTGCGTGACATCTCTAGCAATATGTTGGAAACCTAGTGGTTCACTGCCATCCCCAACCACATTGGTGGTAAGCTTCAAACTGGCCTCAGTCCCCTCCCTGGTGATTAGCCTTTGCTCGTAAGGTTGAGGAACTGGTTCTCCATTTAGCAATTTAGCCCGAATCTCTTTGGCCAAGTTCAAGCTTTCCTCGGAAAGTAAAGACCTGACGTTCATATTAAGTAGCTCATCCACTCTGTATCCAGTAAGACTGGCAGTAGCGCGGTTGGCCGATACAATGTTTCCATCCATGTCATAGGATCCAGATGGCATCATGAGCATTCTGGAACAGCTCTCGATACCTTTCCTCGGATTCTCTCAATTGGTCTACAATTTTGCGCTCCCGCTCATAAAGCTGAGCATTCTCTATAGCAACACCAATCTGATTGCCGACAGCAACAACCAACTCGACTTCATCTCGACGAAATTGGCGATGGCGGCGCATGGCTACAGATAGAGTACCCATGACTTTCCCTTTAGATCTCAGAGGTACGATAATTTGAGACCGTATTTTTTCGTCTATTACCGCTGTCTTGGTCAGCCTGGGATCTTTCGAGGCATCATCGATAAGCACGGGTTCTCCTGTCTGAGCAACCATCCCATTTAAACCTTCTCCAAGTCTAATACTGCCCAAGCTTTGGACGAATGTGTCTGATACACCCCTGTAGGCATGTAAGCTAAGTTCTTCACTATTCTCGTCCAAAAGAAATATCAACGCAGCATCAACAGCCATCACATCCATAATACTTTCAACGCTACTATTTAGAATCTCTTTTAGTTCCAGAGACTGAGAACCATGCTGGAGATTTGATCCAGAGCCGCCAGCCGTAGGCGATGTTCACGTTCACGTCGCAGCAGCGCGAAACCAAAACCCAGTACAATACCGACGATAAAAACTGCCCCCGTCTCTAAAAGGGCGTCTTTGGGTACCGGGGAAACCAAAATGGCACGAGGTAGCATAATTGCCAGCGTAATAAAAGAAACAGTGACAGCTCCCCGCCAACCAAAGGCATAGCCAGCCAATATGATAGGGAATAGGAAAAGAATTCTATCGAGAGCATGCCGAGTTATGCCGATAGCAGACAGAAGCCCAACGACAAATGCTGGATACTTCACCACTTCCGCATAGTGCAGAATTGTGATTAGTACCAACAGTGCTACAAGAACCCAAAAGGCTGGCCTGAAAACAACCCTCGTCAGCCACCCAAACGATAATCGCCGCACGACGTTAAATCCAATCAGAGCCTAAATTCTCAAGATACGTCATCGAGAGTTACCCAGCCCTCTCGTAAAGCTCGTACTACAGCTTCTGTACGCGAACTGACCCGTAACTTAGTAAAAATGTTTGCTAAATGCCCTTGCACCGTGCGTACGCTCAGGCAAAGATCCTCGGCAATATCTTTGTTGCCTGAACCGCGTGTTACCAGCCTCAACACTTCCATCTCCCGGCCAGTCAGCAGCTCCAACGGCTTTTTCACTTGCGTATTGGCAGAAACGCTAGCAAAGCGGTTTAGAACCTTTCGAGCAACTGCTGGATGAAGCACAGATTCGCCAGCATCTACCGCCCTGATGGCATCAACTATCTCACGACCGCGAACATTCTTTAACAAGTAGCCGGCAGCCCCTGCCTCCAGCAAACCGAAAACGAACTGATCATCGTCATAAGCGCTGAGCACCAGTACCGCTATCGAAGGGCATAAAGCCTTTATCTGCCTGGTGGCTTCAATGCCATCTAGCTTCGGCATGGACACGTCAATCAAAGCGACATCTGGCTTTAAGTCGGAGGCAAACTTTACCGCTTCCTCACCATCGCCGGCTTCAGCAACTACTTCCAAGTCTGGTTCCTGTTCCAGAATTCGGCGCGTACCTTCACGCACAAATGCATGGTCATCTGCAATGAGAATCCTGATCTTTTTCAAATCATCTCCCTCCCATAACCCAATAATTGCAGTCCAGCGCCAAGATTATAATCAAAAAAGATAATTTTGCCTAGTCGTTCACTTTGGTTCTCAGGCATAAATGCTCACAGATGTTTCAGTATTTCAAGCCTTGACTGCAACATAAATGGGTACTATAACGGAAGCCAATCTGCGAGCAGATAGGTAAACTAATGTCGGAGTTGTTAGGCGGGAGAGAGTGGCGACTCATGTGCTTTCCACTACTTCAGGAAACGTTTACCACCTTATCTACCTGTCTACCAAAGTCACGAAACAAAGCAAAAAACAACACTCCATTTGAGTTTTCCCGCGTTAGTTTTACAAGGGCTATGTTTTAGGCGAAGGGAGGTATAGGATGGTGGCAAACATAAGGGGCAGCGGTAGCTTCGTGGACGAAATTTATGCTTTGCCAGGTGGTGAAGGAGTTCGCCTGTGTATTCAGTGTGGCACCTGTTCCGGGTCCTGTCCCAACGCCAGCAAGATGGATCATACCCCCCGTGAACTTATCGCCATGGCACGAGCTGGAATGCGGAAAGAGGTCCTATCCAGCAATTCAATGTGGCTTTGTCTATCTTGCTATCTTTGCACGGTGCGCTGCCCCAGGGGAATTGAGTCAACAGATTAATGCACGCCCTGGAGTCCCTAGCCATGCACTATGGCCTTAGCAGCAAACAAACACGCACGCCAATACTGTATAGACTCTTCAGTGACACTGTCTATAATGTCGGCCTCATTCCCCGTTTCGGCTGTATGACTCGATTTTATCTTCAGGTAAACCCATTTAGCGCCTTAAAGTCGATCCCTGTAGCGCTCGAACTTGTTCAAGCACAAGCGTATACAAATCAAAAGCAAGAACTTGAAACCGGAGGCAAAACGCCAGCTGCAGACAATCTTAGACAAGGCCCAGGCACTGGGAGGCATATCATGAGACATTATAGTTATTTCCCAGGCTGCTGCATGCACGACGACAGTCCGATGTATGATACATCTGCCAGAGCCGTGGCTAAGGTCCTTGATACCGAACTCGTTGAGCTTGATGAATGGAATTGTTGCGGTTCTACGCCGTACACCGTTGTCGACGAACTTGCTGCTTTTTGCTGCTGCGCCCGCAACCTAGCATTGGCTGAGAAAAGAGGACTTGACCTGGTAGCCGCCTGCAGCGACTGCTACCTCATTCTAAACCGGACGAATCAACACTTCACAAAATATCCCGAGATAAGGAGGAAGATAAGCGACGCCCTAGCAGCTGGCGGCCTAGAATACCATGGAACTGTAAGAATGAGACATATCCTCGATGTTTTCGCCAATGATATCAGCCATGAAGAAATAGCATCGAAGGTCAAGATTGACCTTAGCGGGCTAAAAGTAGCACCTTATTATGGCTGCCAAGTGGTGAGACCGACACCTAGCTTTGACGACTGCGAATATCCTCAATCTCTAGACCATCTGATACAGAGCCTGGGAGCACAAGCTGTACCATTTCCACTCAAGACTCGCTGCTGCGGTGGTTCTCTCATCCTCACAGAGGAAAACATCGCTCTGGAGCTGATGCACAAACTCCTTGATAACGCTTCAAGAAACGGCGCCGAGTGCATTGTCACTGTGTGCCCATTCTGCCAGACAAACCTAGATGTCTACCAAAGCTCAGGTTAACAAAAAGTTCAAGACCAAATATGAACTGCCTGTTTTATTTTTCACCCAGCTTATGGGCATAGCCTTTGGAATCGATCGCAAAGCCGTGGGCCTGGAGTACAACATCGTCCCAGCGGATAGAGTATTAGCCGCGCAGGCCAGAAGATGATAAGGAGGGTCAAATGGAGCCTAAAATAGGTGTCTATATCTGCCATTGTGGTGCCAACATCGCCGGCTACCGTCGACGTGGAGCAAGTAACCCAGTTTGCCAAAAGCCTTCCTTCGGTGGCCATAGCCCGTAATTATAAATTCATGTGTTCAGACCCCGGCCAGGACCTGATAAAGAAGGACATTAAGGAACTAGGGCTTAATCGCGTTGTAGTAGCTTCATGCTCGCCACGATTACACGAACAAACTTTCAGGCGAACCATAGCCAGCGCCGGTCTGAATCCATACCTTTTCGAGATGGCCAACATCCGAGAACATTGTTCCTGGGTACACGAAGATAAGCGTAAGAAGCCACCGAGAAAGCAAAAGCCCTGCTTAGCGCTGCAGTAAGACGGGTTTCATATCACGTGCCGTTAGAAACTAAACAGGTCCCCGTCAATGCCAACACACTGGTGGTCGGCGCCGGTATCGCCGGTATACAGGCAGCGCTGGAGATCGCCGACTCAGGTCACAAAGTGTATTTGGTTGAACAAGAACCATCCATCGGTGGCCATATGGCACAGCTTGATAAGACCTTCCCCACTTTAGACTGTTCGGCCTGAATACTTACCCCAAAGATGGCCTCGGTGAGGTCACACAAAAATATCGAGCTGATGACTTACAGCGAAGTATCTGATGTCTCCGGCTACGTGGGCAATTTCAAGGTCAGGATAACAAAAAAGCCACGCTCCGTGGATGAAACCAAATGTACCGGCTGCGGCACATGTCAGGATAAGTGTCCCATCAAAATTGATAGTGAATTTGATTTCGGCATCGGCAAAAGGAAGGCGATCTATACGCCGTTCCCCCAGGCTGTGCCGAACGTACCAGTGATAGACCGCGATCACTGCACCTACTTCCTCAAAGGAAAATGTCGCGCCTGCGATAAATTCTGTGAAGCCAAAGCAATCGATTTCGAGCAAACCGAGAAAACAGTTGACTTGGAGGTGGGCTCCATAATAGTGGCCACCGGTTTCGATCCATTTGACCCAACGCCGCTATCGCAACTTGGCTACGGAAAATATGATAATGTCATCACAGGCATCCAGTTCGAGAGAATGAGCAGCGCGTCAGGGCCAACCGGCGGCAAAATACTGCTTAAAGACGGCTCCCAGCCCACAGCATAGCCATACTACACTGCGTCGGCAGCCGCGATCTCAACTATCACGAATATTGCTCTCGCGTCTGCTGCATGTACTCGCTCAAGTTTGCCCACCTGATACGAGAGAAAATACACCAAGCTGAAATCTACGAGCTCTATATAGACTTACGCTGTTTCGGCAAAGGCTATGAGGAATTTTATAATCGTCTCCAGGAAGAAGGGGTAAACTTCATCCGGGGCCGTGCCGCGGAGGTTACCGATATCGCCGGAAAGTCCCGACGAGGAGGGAAAGCTCGTTGTTCTGCTGCGAAGATACTTTGATCAGCCGTCAACGGCGTATTCCCGTGGATATGGTTATTCTAAGCAATGCGCTGCAGCCCCGTGCCGATGCCAGCGAAGTGGCCAGACTATTTTCCATCAGCCGAAGCAAAGACGGCTTCTTCATGGAGAAGCATCCGAAGCTTGACCCGGTAGCTACGACAACTGATGGCGTTTTTGTTGCCGGCTGTTGCCAGGGACCAAAAGATATTCCTGATACGGTAGCCCAGGCATCAGCGGCTGCAGCTCGAGTGCTATGGCCATGATAAGCAAGGGCAATGTTGAGATCGAGGCAGCCACGGCAGTCGTTGAAGAAGAGTTCTGTTCTGGGTGCAAGACGTGTATTGCACTCTGCGCCTACTCAGGCGATTTCGTTTGATGAGGAAAAAAAGGTATCTACTATCAACGAAGCGTTATGCAAAGGCTGTGGTACTTGTGCGGCTGCCTGCCCCAGCGGGGCTATCACCAGCCGGCATTTCACTAGCCAGCAGATTATGGCACAGATGGAAGGGGTGTTGATATGAGCTTTGAGCCTAAGATAGTCGGCTTTCTGTGCAACTGGTGTTCCTACGCAGGGGCTGACCTGGCAGGCACATCTCGAAAAAAATATGCCCCAAATGTACGCGTAGTCCGTGTCATGTGCAGCGGCCGGGTAGAGCCAACCTTTATCCTTAAAGCTTTCAGGCGGGGGCAGACGGTGTGCTGGTCTGCGGCTGACATCCCGGCGAATGTCATTACCTGGAAGGTAATGTAAAGGCAGCTCGCAGGATGCCATTGCTCAAGAAAATGCTGGCGCAATTTGGCATCGAGGAGGAGCGAGTGAGACTGGACTGGGTTTCGGCTTCAGAAGGAGACCGCTTTGCCTCTATCGTCAATGATATGACCGAGCAACTGAAGAAGCTTGGACCTTTCAACCGCAACAATGGAGGTGGGAATGGCTAAGCTGAAATTGGCTCTGTACTGGGCGGCGAGTTGCGGTGGCTGCGAAATCGCCCAACTGCAGATCGGCGATAAGATACTCAAAGTTGGTGGAGGCAGCCGACATTGTTTTCTGGCCGGTAGCTATCGATGTTAAGTATAAGGATGTTGAAGCCATGCCAGACAAAGAGCATAGATGTCTGCCTGTTCAATGGCGGCATCAGAAATTCCGAGCAGGAACACATGGCCAAAATGCTCCGCGAAAAATCCAAGGTGATGATTGCCTACGGTGCCTGCGCCTATGAAGGCGGTATTCCCGGCCTGGCCAACATGTTCAACCGGCAGACGATTTTCGACCGTGTTTACCTGGAAACACCGTCTACGGATAATCAAAGACAAAGTCATCCCGCAGACAAAATACAAGGTCCCTGAGGGCGAACTCACTATCCCGGAATTCTATGATACTGTAAGAACCCTGGCCAGACCGTGGACGTGGACTACATCATCCCCGGCTGTCCCCCGGAAGAGAGGACAACCTGGCTGGCGCTGGAAGCCCTGATTGAAGGCAAATTGCCCCCCAAGGGAACGGTCATCAGCCACAACGCCAAAGCGGTATGCGATGATTGCCCCCGAAAGAGAGACGTGAAAAAGGTCAAGAAATTCTATCGGACCTTTGAAATCATCACCGGAGCCGGAGATATGCCTTGCTGGAACAGGGGCTGCTCTGTGCCGGCATGGCCACCCGGGGTGGCTGCGGGGCGCCCTGCCCCCAGGCCAATATGCCCTGCACCGGCTGCTACGGACCGGTAGAGGGAGTCATTGACCAGGGAGCTCATTTCCTGAGCGCCGTAGCTTCGGTCATCGATTCCAATGACCCGGAAGAAATCCAGAAAATCATTGATGATATCCGCGACCCGGTGGGCACATTCTACCGCTACAGCCTGCCTGATTCGCTATTAAGGAGGGCAAGAATAAAATGAAAAAGATAACCATAGACCCGATTACCCGGCTGGAAGGTCATGGCAAGATAGAGATATTCCTCAATGATGCCGGTGAGGTCGAAAATAGCTTACTTCCAGGTTCCGGAGCTGAGGGGCTTTGAGAAGTTCGCCGAAGGGCGTCTGGCTGAGGACATGCCCCAGATAACCCAGAGAATCTGCGGCGTTTGCCCTGAAGCCCACCACATGGCATCAACCAAAGCGCTGGATGACCGTGTTCCATGTTGACCCGCCCAGCCCGGCCAAGAAACTCCGCGAGCTTTTCTACAGCTCCTTCTATGTTACTGACCATACCACCCATTTCTATATCCTTGGCGGTCCCGATTTCGTCATGGGCCCGGAGGCTCCGGTGGCCGAGCGCAATATTCTGGGGGTCATTGCCAAAGTGGGCCTGGAACTGGCCGGAGCGGTGATCAAGACCCGCATGCAGAACCACCATATCATCCAGATGCTCGGCGGCAGGGCGGTGCACCCTGTCTTCGGCCTGCCCGGCGGCATCAGCAAGGGGCTTAACGAAGAGGAAAGGAAAGAGGTAGAGCAGATAGCCAAGGAATCTGTGGAGTTTGCCAAGCTGTCCCTGAAGGTCTTCGATGACATCGTCCTCAAGAACAAAGCCTATGTGGACATGATCCTCAGCGATGCCTATACCCACCATACCTATTACATGGGCATGGTGGATGAGAACAACAAGGTCAATTTCTATGACGGCAAGGTGAGAGTAGTTGACCCCGATGGCAAAGAGTTTGCCAAATATGCGCCCGAGAGAATATCTTGACCACATTGCCGAACACGTGGAGCCGTGGACCTATATCAAGTTCCCCTATCTCAAGAAGGTCGGCTGGAAAGGATTTGTGGATGGCAAGGACAGCGGCGTTTTCCGGGTCGCTCCCTGGCCCGGCTGAATGCTGCCGATGGTATGGCGACTCCGCTGGCCCAGGAAGCCTATGAGAAAGTTCTATTCTACGCTGGGCGGCAAGCCGGTCCACCATACCCTGGCCACCCATTGGGCACGCCTGATCGAACTTCTCTATGCCGCGGAAAGGTTGTTGGAACTGAGCCAAGACCCTGAAATCACCAGCCCCAATATCCGCACCATTCCCACAGCTACCCCGGATGAAGGTGTAGGCATCGTCGAGGCCCCACGAGGCACACTGACTCATCACTATATCACCGATGAAAAAGGCGTGATCAAGAAAGCCAATCTGATTGTGGCTACGGTGAATAACGCCGCCGCCATCAACATGTCCGTCAAGAAAGCCGCCATGGCGCTCATCAAGCCCGGCAAAGAGATTACCGAGGGGCTGCTCAACCGCATTGAAATGGCCTGGCGTCCCTATGACCCTTGCTTCGGCTGCGCCACCCATGCTCTGGCCGGCAAGGCACCAATGGAGATAATTATCCGCAATAGTAAGGGACTACTTATAGAGAGGCTAGACCGTTAATCTGCACCCGCTTTGCCTAACCAGCAATTTGCTGCGTTAGTTCGGAAAGCGGTGTCCACTGGATTGCTACACTATCGCAATCGCAAAAGTAGCCCCTCCGTTTGATTCTGCCCAAAAATAATGTATAATATCCGACTGCATAGATAGCGCTATACGACGGCGTGTGGCTGTCAACCCGGGGCATATAAATAAAAACAACTCAAAAACCATATAACAACTTGCCTCGGATTTTATAAGGTCCAGGCTCGTCTCTAGGCGATTCTGGCGGAGTAACAGATCTACTTATGTTAGTAATAGCGTGCGTCAAGCAGGTTCCGGATCCACGCAGGTCAAGATTGATCCTGTAACCGGCACCTTGATCAGAGAGGGCGTACCCTTTCATTATGAATCCTTTCGATACGCATGCTCTGGAAGAAAGCTTGAGGTTGAAGGACAAGTATGGTTTCCACGTGGCCGTTATCTCTATGGGCCCTCCCAATACCGAGGTTACGCTGAGAAAGGCGCTGGCGGTCGGGGCTGACCAAGCCATATTGCTCAGTGACCGTGCCTTCGGCGGCGCTGACACGCTGGCTACAAGCCTGGTGCTGGCGGAGGCCGTTAAGAGACTAGCGGAACAGGAAGAAGTAGCAGCGGTCATCACCGGCAAACAGACAATCGATGGAGATACTGCCCAGGTAGGGCCGGGTATCGCCACACGGCTCGGCTATTCGCAGCTTACATTGGTGGACCACATTGAGTTAGTAGATATCAAGGCCAGAAAGTTGAGATGCCGACGTAAGCTCGAAGGACGACATGAAATGGTGGAAGCCAATATGCCGGCTATGATCTCCGTACTGAGAGAAATCAATCATCCACGTTACCCCACGGTGCCCATGCGCCTTTCCTCAGCCGATGCTGCAATCCCACTGTGGGACAACAACGTGATGCAATTGGACAAGGCCACTGTAGGCCTCAATGGGTCGGCTACGGCCGTACGTAAGATATTCTCCCCGGAAAGACCCAAAGGACAAATCATCGGCGACGGACTGAACGCTCCTGAGCAAGCCGCCGAATTGCTCATAAACAAGCTCGTAGAACGAGACTTGCTGTACACGTGACCTAAAAAGGTTCCAAATGCCCGAAGAGAAGAAAATTAAGAAACCAAGAGGCGTAGCCAGGCTGATCCCGGGGAAATGCATCGCCTGCGGTGCTCGGTGCCAGACTGCCTGCCCTAAAGATGCCATAGAGATGGACGACAAAGGCGAGCCGATAATCGATTTGCAGAAATGCATCGGCTGCCGCAAGTGTGTCAATGTCTGCCCCGCCGAAGCTATCGAGATGTATTTCACGCCAGAGGAATTGAAAATCCTGGCTGAGCTGGAAGCCAAGGCTAAGGTCGCCGAGAAACCAGAGGTTGAAGAGGGTGAAGAGCCCGATGTTGCGGTTAAGCTCAAACAGTACCATGACGTCTGGGTTTTTGTAGAACAAACCGAAGGCCAGCCAGCTACCGTCGCCTGGGAGCTGCTCGGCATAGGCGGCGAACTGGCCAAGCACAGGGGCATGGAACTCTGCTCTGTAGTCGTAGGTGAACACGTAGAGAAGCTATGCCAGGAGTCCTTTGCCTACGGGGCTACTAAGTCCTACCTCGTGGACGATTCCATATTTCACAATTATCGAACGGAGCCCTACTACAAGGCTATCTGCAATCTGGTCGAGACCTACAAGCCGGAAATCGTATTGTTCGGGGCTACCGGTTTGGGCAGAGACCTGGCCGGCGCCGTTGCCACCCAACTGGCTACAGGACTAACTGCGGATTGCACCGGCCTATCAATCGATGATCGAGGCTTCTTGCTGCAGACGCGTCCTGCATTCGGCGGTAACATCATGGCCACCATTACTACCGAGCGCACACGACCACAGATGGCCACCGTCCGTCCCCACGTCATGCCCATGCCCCAGCGAGACGACTCGCGAACAGGCAACATAATGCGCGAGAAGGTATCTTTCAAGGGCGAGGATTTTTCCGTCAAGGTGCTGGAAATAATCAGGGACACCAGAGGGGATGAAATAGATATCGCCGCGGCTGACATTATCGTTTCCGGTGGGCGTGGTATGGCTAACAAAGAGAATTTCGAACTGCTACAAAAACTGGCAGACGAACTCGGCGGTGTCATTGGTTGTTCACGAGCTGTGGTAGAAGCCGGCTGGATACCCGTCGAACGACAGGTAGGGCAGACAGGAAAGACAGTCAGACCCAAAATATATATAGCCTGTGGAATCAGCGGCGCTATTCAGCACCTGGTGGGCATGCAGAGTTCCGACGTTATCATCGCCATCAACCGGGATAAGGACGCGCCTATTTTCGAGGTGGCTACATACGGCATCGTGGGAGATGTTTTCCAGGTAGTGCCGTGCTATACTGAAACGAATACATGATTTACGCGCCGAAAAAACGAAATGATGCGGGCAAAAGGGGTTGAATATTGTCACCTAATATAGCGATATATTCGCAGTCATTTTTCTGGCAGCCCTGGCAGTTTTTCGGCTGGAGCTGTTACCGGCGTTTTCAGCCTTATCATGCTGGGCAAGCCCGATAACCGCTTCAGGAAAGTCGGAAGACGTGTCTGGTTCATGCTGCTTTATGCCTTCGGCCAGAAGAGAGTGGCTGGCCGGCGCTTTCGGCATTAACCACGTGGTGCTCTTCTGGTGTTTCATAATCCTGCTGTTGGCAAACACTATCTTTCTGTTTAATGGTGTATTCCCTGACTATGTTACTTTGTCCAGGCTTCCGGACGCGGCCAACTACGTGCTGTCATTTATTTTCGATATAGTATCAATCCTGGCTTTACTCGCCGTCTGTGTCGCCATAATCCGCCGTCTGGCGTTTCCGCCAGCATACATCGAAGCGCGAACTCGTGATGCCTTCATCATACTCAGCCTTATCGGCATCCTGATGATCGCCTTTTTCGGTCTGCATCGCCGTTCGATATCAGGCGGGGACAGGAGATAGCAGCGGCATTCATGCCGGTATCCGGTTTTGTGGCCAATGTCTTCATGCCGCATTTCGGATTTCATTACGGACTCGGCTAGGCTGAGAGAGCTATTCTGGTGGGTTCATGCTCTGGCACTGCTATCCTTCCTCAACTACCTGCCGTACAGCAAGCATATGCATATCCTGACTTCCATACCCAACTGTTATTTCAGGAGCCTCACAAGGTCAACACTCAGCCGCGAGAGGAGTTCAAGAAGGGTAACGCCTTCGGCGTGGGACAGTCGACCAGTTCAACTGGAAAGACCTGTTCGATTCCTATTCCTGCACCGAGTGCGGCCGTTGTACTGACATCTGTCCCGCCACCGCCACCGGCAAGGTGCTGAATCCGCGGCTGATAATTCATGATATGAAGGTGAACTTGTTGCACAATGGCACCCTGCTGGCCAAGCACGAAGCCCCGGATTCAGCGCTACCGCTTGTCGGTGGCAGACAAGGAAGGCAGCGTGGCAGAGGAAGCCATCTGGGCCTGCACCACCTGCGGCGCCTGCATGGAAGTCTGCCCTGTATTCATCGAGCACGTACCCAAGATAGTATCGACATGCGTCGCCACCTGGTAGAGATGAAATCCAAGTTCCCTCAGGAATTGCTCGCCTTCTTCGAAAACATCGAACACCGCAGCAACCCATGGGGCATTGCTCCGGCTGAACGCGCCAAGTGGGCTTCGGACCTGAAGTGAAGCCTTTTGAGGCAGGAAAGACAGAATATCTCTTTTACGTTGGCTGTTACGGCGCTTTCGATTCTCGCAGCCGGCAAGTCACCCTAGCTATAGCCACAATACTGGATCGTGCCGGAATATCCTGGGGCATATTGGGCACGAGAGGAGCTCTGCTGTGGAGACAGCTTGCGCCGATTGGGTAACGAGTATCGTCTTCGACAACATGGTAAAGGCCAACGTCAAGCTGTTCGCTGACAAGGGGATCAAGAAGATCATTACCCAATGCCCTCACTGCTACAGCACCTTCAAGAACGACTATCGACAATACGATATCCAGCTGGATGTAATTCATCACACCGAGCTAATTGACCAACTACTCAAGGAGAACAGGCTAAAACTGAACGCTGCCGTCGACCTTGGCAACATCGTGTTTCATGATTCATGCTATCTAGGAAGGTACAACTCAAGATATGAAGCACCCAGAAACGCTATCCAGGCCGTTACCGGACAAAGCCCTGGAAATGAAACGGCATCGGGAAAACTCGTTCTGCTGCGGTGCCGGCGGAGGTCGCATGTGGATGGAGGAGAGCACGCCGAGAAAAATCTACCAGGCCCGAGCTGAAGAAGCGCTCGAGCAGAATCCAGCTGCGATATGCGTCTGCTGTCCATACTGCATGACCATGTTTGAAGACGGCCTCAAAGACAAGGGCGTGCTGGGCACCGTAAACGTTCTGGACCTGGCGGAGATAGTTCAGAAAGCTCTAAAATAGGACCGAGGTATCTGATCTTTCAGTAAGACCTGCTGCATATTCAGCAAGAGGTTGGCGATACGAAGACACTGGTACTGGGAATAGGAAACCCGCTGCTCAGCGATGATGGTGTAGGACTTCGGGTCGCCACCGAGCTCAAAAACAAGTTTGACCGATCAGATATAACCGTTATGGAGACCGGCACAGCCGGTCTCAGCCTATTAGACCTAATGGTCGGTTATGATAGAGCCATCATAATTGATGCCATCCAGACGTTAGATGGGAAACCCGGGCAAATTTACCGGCTTGATCCCGAAGCATTCGACACCACCCGCCGAACCGTCTCACCCCACGACGTCAATTTAACTACTGCCCTTGAGTTCGGCAAAAAACTGGGGCTTCGCTTGCCTCAACAAATCGTCATCTTCGCCATCGAGGCATTGGATATAACCACCTTCAGTGAGGAATGCACACCTGAAGTAAAACAGGCAATCCACATTTGTGTAGAAATGGTCTTGCACCGCGGCGGCCGCGGCGTGCGGCTCGACGCCCGCACCGACGTCTTCTCCCTGGCCGTGGTCCTCTTCGAGCTGCTGGGGGGCCGGCCGCGGCCGGGCATCGTGCCCAGCGCCGCGTCGCTCGGCGACGCCGTCCCGGCGAGCGTGCGCAAGCTCATCAACTCCGCGCTGGCGCACAATCCGGCGCAGCGTCCGGCGACGGCCGAGGCGTTCGAGAACGCGCTGTCGGCGGAGCTGCAGCGGCTCGGCGAGATCGAGCCCGCCGACGACGACCTGCGGCTCGACGTGGAGATCGATCTCGGTCCCGCGGCCGCCGCGCCCGCGCCCGCCGTGACGCCGGCCGGGATGCCGGCCGCTCCGCCGCGCCCACCCGGGTCCTCCGCGCCGCGGCTGCCGGTCGCGCCCGCCGCGGTGGACATCGCGGTCGCGCCGGCCAGCGGTGGCGCCGGCGCCCTGCTCCGCGCCGCCGCCTCGGCCAGCCGCGCCCCCGGCTCCGTCCCGCCGGCCCGCGGCAGCCGCGTGCCAATCGAGGAGAGCTTCCGCTCGGCCGACGCCGCGCCGTCCTCCCCGGCCCTGCCGGTGGTCGGCCGCCCCTCCTCCGTCAACTTCGGCGCCGTCCTCTCCCAACTCGACGCGGACGACGTCGAGCGCTGGATGCTCCAGAAGGACAAGCTCGACCACGGCCCGTTCCGCGACCGCGAGCTGGCCAAGATGATCCTCAAGGGCGTGGCGCTGGCCGATCACCCGGTGACCAACCTCGAGACCGGCGCACGGTGCAAGCTCAAGCAGGTCGAGCCGTTCAAGCCGTTCCTCAAGAAGTACAAGCTGCGGATGAAGCAGGAGGCCGAGCAGGCGGCGCTCAAGCACTCGGTCAATGTCGAGCGGATGGGCCTGGCGGCGAAGGTGGCCATCGCGGCGGGCATCGCGGTGGCGGTGGCCGGCGCGGCGGTCGGCCTGTACTACGGCCTGCGCGCGCACGTCGGCGGGACGACGGCGGTGGCCGACGACCAGAAGATCGCCAGCGGCGGCCCGACGCAGGTCAACGGCGTGCAGGCGAAGATGACGCCGGCGACGCTGGACACGCAGGCCCCGCCGCCGACCGACCCGACGAAGAAGAAGGGCCACGGCGGCCATCGCCGGCCCGGCGGCGGCGGGCCCGGCCACCCCGGCGGCGGACTCGAGTCGTGGGACAGCGCCTGGAACGCCGGCAGCAGCCTGGACATGGACAACACCGACAACGCGCCGATCCTCACCGGGTCCGACATCACGGCCGCGATGCGCGCGCACCAGAGCGCGCTGTTCGGCTGCGTCCGGCAGGAGATGGCCGCCAACCCCGGCATGCCCAGCCAGGTGAGCATCGAGATGCTGATCCGCGGCCACGACATCGTCGCCGCGCGCACGCCCGGGCAGTCCTCGTCGTTCGAGAACTGCATCCAGGGCGTGCTGGGCAACGTGCACTTCGAGAAGCAGGCCTACGGCCAGATGCACTCGACCTTCTCCATGGAGGTCGTGCGGTGATCCGCCCGGGGCGGGGGGGCCGGTCCGCGGCGCGCGCGGAACGGTCGCGGCGCTGCTGCTCGTTCTCCTCGCGCCGGCCTGCAGCGAGACGGTCCTGCGCAGCGGGGACGAGGCCGAGGCCAACCGGGCGGCGGCGGCGCTCGATCGCCACGGCGTGCCGGCCGAGCTGTCCGCTTCGCAGAAGGGCCGAGCCGCGTCGTACGAGGTGCAGGTCAATGGCGACGACGCCGCCTACGCGCGCACCGTGCTCGCCGCCTACGGCCTGCCGCGCCCGCCCCGCGCCGGTTCCGCCGCGCTCGATTCCGGCTCCGGCCTGGTCTCGTCGCCGGTGGCCGAGCGCGCGCGGATCGCCGCGGCGCTGGCCAGCGACGTGGAGCAGAGCCTGGAGGCGATCAACGGCGTGGTCGAGGCGCGGGTGCACCTGACCTTCCCGCTGGCCGAGGACGCGGCGTTCGGCGGCGAAACCGTCGCGCAGGCGCCCCGCGCCGCCGCGCTCGTCCGGCACCTCGACGCGCAGCCCCCGCTCGCCGCCGACGACGTCCGCCGCCTCGTGGCCGGCGCCGTGGACGGGCTGGCGGCGGCCGGGGTCGACGTCGTGTTCCGCCAGGTCCGGATCCCGGCGCGCAGCGGCGGGGACGGCTGGGAGTCGCTGGGCCCCTTCGTCGTCCGCTCGGGCGGCCGCACCGCGCTGCTCGTGCTGCTCGTCGGCAGCCTCGCCGCCATCGCGGCGCTCGCGGCGTTCCTCGCCTGGCACCGCGTGCAGCTCCGTCGCGCGCGCCGCGAGGCCCGTCCGGCAGGAGAACCGCATGCCGGCCATGCCGCTGCGCCGGGGGCGTAGGGCCGACCCGCCGCGTCCGGCCGGTCTGTCGGCCGGCAACCTGTGGATCGAGCGGCTGCTTGAGGCGAGCGCGACCAAGGCGCTGGTCGTGCTGCTCATCGCCGGCTCGCTGCTGCCGCAGTTCGACCGGCCGGCGCTGCAGCTCTTCCTCTTCCTCCCCGCGTTCGGCGTGGAGTTCGCGCTGCGCCTGCGGCTGTTCGCCGCCCGCCGCCGCTCGCTGCGCCGCCGGCTGCGCGCGGGCGAGCCGATCGCGCCGGGTGAGCGTCGGCCGTTCGAGCCGCTGCTGCTGCTGCTCGACCTCGTCGCGGTCTGTTCCTTCCTGCCGCTGGGCCACCTGCTCGCCTCGGGCCGCCTGCTGCGGCTCGCGCGGCTGGTGCGGCTGGTGATGGTCGTCCGCTACGCCGCCGATCTGCTGCGCGACTTCTCGAATCGTGGTCACGCGCCGCGAGCGCCTCGGCCAGTTCCTGTCCTGCTGCTCACGGTCGGCACGCTGTCCTTCGTCTCCGCCGCGCTGCTGGTCTACGCCCGAGCCCGGCAACCCGCTGCACGGCGGCCGGCTGTCCGACGCCTTCTGGTGGGCGTTCCTGCAGCTGGAGAGCCAGGACAACATCGTGCACACGCTGCACCGAGCACCCGGCGATCTTCGTCGCCTCGGTGCTGCTCACGCTCACCGGCATCTTCCTGATGGCCTTCGTCATCGGCCTGGGCACCAACATCGTCGGCGCGCTGATGGTCGCCGCGAATCACCGACCCGTGGACCTCGAGGCGCACACGGTGCTGGCGGCGCCGCCGCAGGCCGCGCGGCGCATCCTGCGCGACCTGCACCGGCTCCGCGCGCGCAACGTGCCGGAGGCCGGGCGGCGCGACGCCTCCCTGCTGCTCTCGCCGCTGCGCCGGCTCCGCCGGCACCTGGGCT
>CAVVVB010000018.1:0-37062 GCA_963751585.1 uncultured Chloroflexia bacterium
CAGCGAGCCCTCGCGGCACTGGAATCGGTTGGTATAGCCAACAGGGCCTATCACCATCCGAACGAGATGTCCGGGCGGTGAACAACAGAGGGTGGCCATCGCCCGGGCTCTGATCAATAACCCGCTGGTGATACTCGCCGACGAGCCCACCGGCAATCTCGACACCGCCTCGAGCGACGTGATCATGTCTCTTTTGCAGGAGCAAGCTAAGAGAGGCATCACCATAGTCGTGGTTACCCATGAAGAGGATATAGCAGCATATACTCATAGGGCCATCTATCTCCGGGACGGAAAGATCATAGAGGAAAAGAAGCGATGAACATCTGGGAGCGGCATCAAGACGGCCTGGCAGTCAATATTCGCCAACAAGATGCGGTCGGCACTCACCATGCTGGGCATTGTGATCGGCGTCTTCGCTGGAGTAACACTGGTGGCGCTGGGGCAACGCTATCAAGCGAGAATGGAGCAAAATTTTGAGAACATGGGGGCCAGCGCTCTCTATATAAGCAGTAATCCTGCCGCCACCATAGTTCGCCCGCTTACCATGGAAGATGTCGCCGCGCTATCGGACAAGACGTCAGCCCCGGCAATAAAAGTGGTCTCACCTACTCTCAGCAAAGGGGTTACTGTATCCTACGGAAATTACAACGGCCCCTACCAGGCTATGGGTATCGAACCCATTATTACCCAGATAAGAAACTACACACAGGACGCGGGGAGATTTATAACCGACCAGGATGTCCAGTCAAGAAGCTCGGTGGTGGTGCTGGGCTGGCAGACCGCCCAGGACCTGTTCGGCACCCAGCCGCCTGTGGGGAATAGCGTCCGTGTCAGTGGCCAGAAGTTTCAAGTGGTGGGAACTATCGCCAAGTTGGGTGGCTTTGGCGGCGACAGTTATCTGCTGATGCCCATTTCAACCATGCAATCAACGCTGGTGGGCGGTCACGATGTTAGCCAAATTGCAATATTAGCGGCCAGTCCAGACCAGGTGGATACCGCTATTGCCGAAATGACCACCATAATGAGGGCCCAACATTATATCATGCCCGGAGCCACCGATGATTTCCAGATCAGAGACATGCGCGAGATTATTAATAGCCTCGAGCAGACGCTGGGTACGTTCTCAATGATTATGAGCGCCATTGCTGCCATCTCGCTGGTGGTGGGCAGCATAGGCATTATGAACATCATGCTGGTATCGGTAACGGAACGCACCCGGGAAATCGGCATACGCAAAGCTATCGGCGCTAAGAGGCGGGACATTCTAATCCAGTTCCTCATCGAAGCGGCGGCGTTGAGCTTCACCGGGGGCATCCTGGGACTACTTCTAGGAATAGGTGGGGCCGCACTGGTAGGCCAGGCCACTATCATGACTGGACCACCCGGGGCACAAACTCCTACCCACATTCACGGTCACGTTTCGGTTGCCATTGCCATACTGGCGCTGGCTGTGTCCATAGGCGTTGGCCTGATAGCCGGCACCTATCCAGCCTACCGGGCCGCCAGGCTAGACCCCATTGAATCACTGCGGCACGAGTAACGGCAGAATATCAAGGGCTAATCACCCAGCGCTTTATTCAAGTCGGCATAGCTCCGCATAGATGCCACCGTGCTGATGAAGCCCTTAAGGGATGGACTCCTGGACCTCAGTTGCCTGAGGTCATCATAGACCGGACTTACCGAGCCCGGATCATAAGCGTATATCCCACGGAAGGCAAAGTACGCCTGGTTTAGTTTCCTGATGTCGTAGCCATGTGCCACAAAAACCTGCCTTCTTGCCTCCATGAAGCTTTCGGCTTCCGCAATCTTTCCCTGAGAAAGATAAAGGTCTACAGCCTGGCGAGTTTGTCTCATCTCAGCGTCGAAATCGAAGCCCGAAGCGCGGCTTTCAGATTTCACCGATTTCCTGCCCGGATAGTATTTCGCCCAAACCTCATCGCTAATCTCCGTCCTGACCATATCGGCGAAGGTCTCATTCATAGTAGCAATGTCCTGATTTCGCCTGAGGCCAATTGAGTCCAACAAGTAGAGAAACCCCAGCGGCTTGAATGCCAGATACTGGTGAAACCATTCCTCCACCACCGTGGGAATGGCATCGCTTACGTCGGTGACATCGCCAACCATAGTCGGGTAAGTTGCGCCAAAGCCCCCAAGGTCAACGACCAGCGATGAAACGCCCAGTGCGTCGATGCGGGTCTCCAGGCTTTCCATCTCCGTCCGGCTCATGTCCTGCCGCAACAATATCCTGTCCAAATAGAAGATCTTATCTCGTGGCGATATCACCAGCAGGTGAGGCGGCTTCGTAAACCGAAACAGCAGCGGCGGAAACACGGATATGCCCTTGTCCCGCAGCACGGTCGTTATCTGTCTACGCAACCCTGGTTCCTCACTGGAGTTGCTGTCCTGTGACGGAGAGGATAGCGCTTTCAATTCCCAGGCAGCAAAATTGAAGGCGTAGGGCTGAGCCATCTGTCGCCAATCTCGCTGAATATTGGGCTGGCTCGATGGAGGGAAGCTGGGAATGTGGAACATACTAATCAAAGCCAAGGATACAAGAAAGGGAAATGTCCACCGATGCTTCAATTTCCACATCCTTCAGACGCCCCAAGACCGAGAAATGAGTAAAACCATTAGGCAAATAGCTGCAATCTATTGTAACACTGCTGACGCCACCAGGCGAAAACCTGTGCTCGTCCAGTACATTAGTGACACTTGCTATTGTCATTACCAAGAGTGAGGTCCCTCATGGGCGCTCGGAACAGAGACTGCTGTCGCTGCTCTTCTTTCTGCAGGTGACACTTTCGCACTGCGACATTGGGTAATGTCCCCGGTGTCATTGCGAGCCCTTCTCGCCCCGACTTGTCGGGGCTCCTCGCGATGACTGTCTATCCGAACGAGTCCAAAACCATAGCGCGGTCTTGGCTCGACTGCTACACTACCACGAAGTCTCAGACGTCAAAAACGGGAATGCGGGCTTAACCTTCGTCGTGTATCTGCCGTGTTCTAGACAAATAATCGGTTGAACCTTTAGACTATAGTCATGGCACAAAAGAACTTGTCTAAAGCAGACCTGATATGCGAACACAAGGCCAGCATAGGTGGGAAAATAATCACCTATAAAGTCAAGCGAAGCCCAAAGGCAAGGCGTGTCCGTCTGGAGATGAGGCCGCAAACAGGGCTTACCGTGGTTATCCCCCGTTCTTTCGATATTGGGCGACTCAACAGGATTTTGAAATCAAAGGAACGATGGATATTGAGGAACTGGACAAAGTTTAGCCAGTCCAAATCTCCGGCTAGCCGAAAGAAGCTGAGAGTCGGTGATACCGTTCCATACCTTGGCGGAGATTTGGAGCTGGTTAGACGGGAAGACCACGATGGCGCCCGCATTTCAATGCTGGAAGACGGCAAGCTGGTGGTATGCCACAGTCTGTTCGAAGACGGGCTCCTTGAGCCAGCTTTGGAGAGATGGTATCGGGCTGAGGCTGCCAGGGTCATAAATGAGAAGGCGGGTAACCTTAGCTCTCAGATAGGCATTGGCTATAAACGAATCGTCATACGAGGTCAAAGGACACGCTGGGGCAGCTGCTCACACAAGCATAACCTCAGCTTTAACTGGAAACTGATGATGGCACCGGAGCCGGTAATCGACTATGTCATCATCCATGAACTTATCCATCTTAAAGAGATGAATCATTCAAAGAGGTTTTGGGAACTGGTGGCTAAATATTGCTGCGGATGGCAAGGGCACAAGAAATGGCTCAAGGAACATGAGGAGGAGCTTACCGCCGGCCCCTGCGGCAGGTAAAAAAGAAGTGACACGATCAGAACTGGTAACCACTCAGAACAGACAGCAACATGGAGAGTTGGATTGGAAAAGGGGGCTGTGCGGCATATGCCCTGCCGGTTGTTGGGTAGAAGTTGGCCTGGCTAATGGTCGACTGGTAGATATAAGGCCGGATAGCAACCACTCGCTGGGAACCATCTGCCTGCGGGGCAAACATGCACCGGAGATAGTGTACTCCGAACACCGTCTCAAATACCCCATGAAGAGGACAGGCGCTAAAGGCTCCTATGAATTCCAGCGCATTACCTGGGACGAAGCCTACGAAGTTATCGTCAACAACCTCAACCGGATAAAGGCAGAATGCGGGCCTGAGTCAGTGGCTATCTACACCGGACGCGGCGCCCAGGAACTCTCATTATGTGACATGTTCCAGCCAAAAGGCGTGGGGGTATCTTCGGCATCAAATGTATTATTCCCCTTTGGCTCACCTAATACCACGGGCGTAGGTGCTCTCTGTTACGTTTCCTTACATCTGATTGCGCCTCACGTCACCATGGGTCGCACGCAAGTCAACATGTTCACCGATATAGAGAACGCGGAGATGGTGGTGGTGTGGGTACCAACCCGGCCACTGACTCCCCTCCTACAGATATGCAGCGTCTGGAGCTTGCCGCCCGACGGGGCGCAGACGTGGTAGTCATCGACCCACGCCGCACCGAGACTGCGATACGCACTAATGGACAGTGGATTCCCATCCGGCCCGGTACCGACGGCGCTCTGGCCCTGAGCCTGATCCAGGTGATGATAGAAGAGGACTTATGCAATGAAGAATTCGCTGAAAATTGGTGCTACGGCTTAGAGCAACTGACGACATACGTTCAGCACTTCCGCCCCGAAACGACAGCAATTATAACAGGGGTACCGGCGGACACCATACGTGACCTTGCCCGGCGTATCTGCAAAGCCAAAGGCGCTTCAGTATTAATGTACACGGGCCTGGAATTTTCGAACACCGGCGTGCAGTCTGGCCGGGCAATTCTGACACTGTTTGCTCTGGCCGGCCACCTGGATGTACCGGGTGGCATCGGGCTGACTATGCCAGACAACGCTTTTCCGATAAACCGTTCCTGCAATCAGGAAAACCCAAATCTGAATCTGGCCATCGGCCGTGAAGCCTTCCCCATCTACAGTAACTACCGCGGTGAATCTCATGCCATCGCCCTGGTAGACTCTGTTTTGAAAAACGAGCCTTATGCCGTCCGTGCACTGCTAATCCACGGTGCTTCCCTGCTCACCTCGTGGCCACAAACCCCGATTTGGAAACAGGTCATGTCTCAACTTAGATTCGTGGTATGTATCGACCGCCAGCTGACACCCGACGCTGCTTATGCGGATGTGGTTCTGCCAGCCACCACCATGTTTGAAAACTACTCATACATGACTTACGGGCCCCTATTTCGATTGCGCGAGAGAATTATCGAGCCGATGGGAGAGGCACGCAACGACTACCTTATCATGGCCGAGTTGGCCAGACATCTAGGCTACGGCCATCTATTTCCACAAACGGAAGAGGAGATGATTCGCTTTGCTCTGAAAGGCTCCGGCTACAGCCTGGAAGATGTAAAGTCAGCAGGCGGCTGGGTCAGGATCTCAACACCTATGATGGAGTATAAGAAGTGGCAGAAGGGTAGATTGCGACGGGATGGTGGTCTTGGTTTTGAAACGCCAACGGGCAAGTTTGAAATATATTCCACTATCTTCGAGGAATATGGCTACGAACCGTTGCCAAAATACATCGAACCGACTGAAGGACCTCTGGGAAATCCCAAAATAGCAGAGAAATTCCCGCTGGTGTTCAACTCCGGCGCACGGCCACAAACTGATTTCAGGTCGCAGCATCATGGCATCGAAGGTTTGGTAAAGGAGACTCCAGAGCCCATAGTCGAGATCAATACTGAAGATGCCAAAGAGCGAGGAATCAATACTGGCGATTTAGTTAGCGTAACCACCTCAAGAGGTAGCGTACCCTTCAGAGCCAAAGTGACAGGCGACATTATGAAAGGGGCTGTGGAATGTATGTTCGGTGGCGGCACTGTGGTTGGACCGAAAGCCTGGCAGGAATGGAACGTTAACGAGCTTACCGATATCAGCAACTATGACAGAATCTCCGGTTTTCCAGTATATAAGGCACTCCTTTGCGATGTGCAAAGACTCGCGCCGGGCAGCAAGGAAATTCAGCGTTCGCTCATGTCCCAAACTCCGGTTACCCGCTCCGAGTTGCCCATTTCTCAAATACCGAAAGGAAAGCACCAGACCCGAGTATATCTGGACAACAATGCCACCACTAAAGTCGCGGATGAAGTACGAGAGGCGATGATACCTTATCTGTCCACAGCTTATGGCAATCCCTCCAGCATTCATGGCACAGGCCGAGATGCACGAGAAGCCATAGAGATTGCCCGGCGTCAGGTAGCCAAACTAATAAACGCCCAGCCAAAAAGAATTGTTTTTACCGGCGGTGGTTCCGAGGCGGATAATCTGGCCCTGAAAGGTGTGGCATTTGCTGTGCGCAACAAGGGCAATCATATTATTACCACTACTATAGAGCACCCGGCGATACTCAGGACATGCCAGTTTTTGGAAAATCTAGGCTACAGAATTACTTACCTCGACGTGGATGAAAATGGCTGGTTAAATCCTGAAAAGCTGCGTCAAGCCATAACACCTGATACCATTCTCGTCTCCGTTATGATGGCCAACAACGAAGTGGGCACGATTTTACCAATCACGGAACTATGCGCGATCGCACACCAAAATGCGGTGCTGTTCCATACCGACGCCATCCAGGCAGTAGGAAAAATCAGGGTCGATGTGACAGAGCTCGACATAGACATGCTCAGCATCTCAGGACATAAGCTCCATGGCCCCATGGGTGTCGGCGCCGTCTACATCAGAAAAGGAATCGCGCTTGAGCCTCTGATCCATGGCGGCAAACAGGAAAATGGAATACGAGCGGGCACTGAGAATGTGCCCTCTATTGTCGGCTTCGGCAAGGCAGCAGAACTAGCAACATATGCAGTCCGCAGCTATGACCATGTACGTGAGTTGCGGGATAAACTGGAAGAAGGCATCAAGAAGCTCATACCAGAGGCTGTGCTGAACGGCCACCGCGAGCTCAGGCTGCCGAACACACTAAACTTGACCCTGCCGGGTCTGCGTGGCGAGTCTGTTGTCATCGCTCTCGACCACCATGGCGTCTCACTCTCTTCAGGGTCAGCCTGCAAATCGGGCTCAGCAGAGCCAACCCATGTTCTTATCGCCATGGGCAGGACCGAGCAAGAGGCACATTGCTCGGTCAGATTTTCGTTATCACGCTATACGACGGAGAGCGAAATCGACGAGACAATTTCAGCTCTGGCACAAGTTCTGGAAGAAAAGAACACCGTAAGGCTAATGCCCTGTAAGTGAAGTCACGGGGTACCTCAGCAAACCTCCAGCATGGCCAATATATGTTTTAGCTTCCTTCAATTACGAGATATTGGACACTGAACCACTGCTGCCTATCGGTCCAAACACGCTTGCCCTTGAAACCTGCGGCGGCAGCTATGCCGGCAAACTCATCAAGGTTATATTTGTAAGAGCTTTCAGTCCAGATATTCTCGCCTTTGGCGAATCGAATAGCAATCTTACCTATATTTACAACTTGTTCTCTTCGGCTCACCAGATGCATCTCGACGCGCCCCTCTTGAGGATTATAGAAAGCATAATGTTCAAACCAATGCGGTCGAAAATCAGCATTTAGCTCGCGATTGATGCGTTCCAACAAATTCAAATTGAAAGCAGCGGTTACGCCCTCGCTGTCGTTATAAGCGTCGTGCAACACGGCGGAATCTTTCTTGAGATCCACACCGACAAGCAGTTCACAATCAAAACCGCAGACAAGAGTGATATGCTCCAAGAAATGCTCCGCCTCGATGGGACTAAAGTTGCCGATAGACAAACCCGGGAAATAGACAACCGTTCGTTCGCTCTTCACCTTTGGAGAAGGCAGTTTAAGGCTATTAGTATAATCCGCACAGATTGGAAGTACCTCGACCTGTGGATAACTCAAAGCTAGCTGTTGAGTCACACGCAATAACTGCTCCTGTGAAATGTCAATGGGGACGTATGCCGCAAGGTCTGGCAGGTTGTCCAGAAGAATTTGCACTTTCTTGCAGTCTCCGCTGCCGTACTCGATGAGGAGGACTCGTGGACCCAGAAGCTCCGCCAATTCTCGGATGCAGGATTCCATGATTGCCGCTTCTACTCGTGGAATATAATATTCATCCAGACGGCAGATTCGTTCGAACAGAAGGGACCCCTTTTCATCGTAAAAATACTTGGCAGGCAATTCTTTTTGTGGCTTACTCAGCCCGTTTAAGACGTCGCTAAGAAAGTTCTCACACCCTGGCCTGTGGTGGTTCAAGACATTGTAAGTTTCCCGTTTAGATTTCATGCTCGATTTCTCCCGACATATTAGCAGGTCGTTGCTCATGGACTATGCACAGAGCTACGAATTGAATCGTTTCCTCTCACTATGAACCCATTATACCTTACGCAACCACCATGCAAAAGGATGAACACAGCCATCGTTTGCTCAGCAAACTACCAGACCCCGCAATCATATCCAAAACGTCAATTCAAGCCATTGACAACAGCCCTGAAATGGCTATAATTCAAATAAGCGCCAAAGCAGAGTCAAATACAATCCTGACCTGGTACCCGTTAAACTATTTAACCAAAAAGGAGGATAGACAGAATGGAGTGGCATGAATTGTTAGCCGACAGTTACGGGCGTGTGCTCGACTCGACGGAACACGTGCTTACAGGACTTAACCAGGATGACCTTAACTGGCAACCGCGCCCGGACTCAAATAGCATCGGCTGGTTGGTGTGGCACTTGATTCGTGGAGAAGATGCCCAAATAGCGTCTTTGTTGGGTGAGGATCAGTTATGGATCAAGGGCAAATGGTATTCCAAGTTCAACTTAGAGGCCGATCCAAAAGATACTGGCTTCGGCCACACTCCGGAACAGGTGTCAGCTTTCAAATCTCCGGATGTCAAGATATTTCTCGATTACCTTCGTGCAGTAACGAAGCGGTCAAAGGAATATTGCGGCACTTTATCAAAAGCCGATCTGGACCGAAAGTTGAATGAGCCATGGTTTAAACCGTTGCCTACGGTCGGCGTACGTCTGGTCAGTATCCTGGCAGACTGTCTGGAACATGTAGGTCAGGCAGCTTATGTGCGCGGCTTAAAGCAAGGAAAAGGCTGGCAGAGCTATTAGGCAGATACTGGCGCGGAGCCGTAACCAGGACTAACACCTCTTTCGACGAATTCGCTTCCTGCAGCGCCGGCTCCTCTCGCTATCATCTATTTAGTTCGTTCCTCACATTAATAAAGTTTATTATATTATCGCGGGCTACGATCCCCACAATTTTATTCTCATAAACAACTGGAACCTGGTTTATATCATTTTCCACCAGGATCTGTAGCACTGAATTGAGGTCCTCGTTCGGTGACACTGTCTTGACCTCGGCAAGCGGCGTCATCGCCTCTCTGGCAGGTGTCGTTGCCCAGGATTGACGAGGAATTGTCTTAATATTATGTAATGTAATAAAACCTTCGGCGCGATCGCCTGAGACGACAGGAAAACAACGCCGACCTGAGGTCAATATATTGTCATTCACCAGACGCTCAACCGAAATATCCGGTGGCACTACTGTACAATCTTGCGTCATTACTTCGCTGACAACGTGGCCCTTAAGCATATCGCTAAGCAGTAACTGGCGGTAACTGCCAACGGCGGCGCTTTCCAAAAACCAGCCTATGAGGGCAAACCATATGCCGTTGATCCAGTTACCAGTAAAAATAAACCAGATGCCGCCCAAGATGAAAAGGAAGCCCACGGCCCGGCCGATATTTGACGCGATCTTGGTAGCGCTTTGCAGATTCTTGCTTCTCCACCAGAGCAACGACCTGAACACACGGCCGCCATCGAGCGGAAAGCCGGGTATGAGGTTGAATACACCCAGAAGAACATTGATTAGGCCCAGCCAGTAACAAATAGCCGATATGAACTGAACAGCAATAATCACGTTGCCCTTCAAGGCAAAATATATTCCCCAGAATATCCCGCCCAATACCAGACTGCTTAATGGACCAGCACCCGCCATGCGGAACTCGTCCTGCGGTGTCTTAGGCTCACCCGTCATCTCGGATACACCACCAAGAACGAACAGCGTTATAGAACGAATCTGTATGCCTTCACGCAGGGCAACCAGGCTATGCATCAATTCATGAAGCAGTACCGAGGCGAAAAAAAGCACACTGGTAATTATTCCGGCACCTATTTTCATAGACAGATTCCAGGACGGATGCGTTGAAGGAAAGTAAACAGCGGCCAGCGACCAGGTTACCAAGGCAAAAATGAGGAACCAGGAATAGTGCAATCTCAACGATATGCCGAATGCTTTACCTATCGGGATGCCACCTCTGAACATGTTGTTCAAACCCCTCGATTCATCGCTTGCTACTTTTTGAATACGTTCATCTAAATGCTCAGAGCGGCTAAGAAATAGGTGTTGTCGATGATAGGCCATCGGCTTCGGAAATGGGTTCAGTGAACGCTGTATCCAACTCTGCGCCTTCCAGTGTTTCCTTAACGAGGAGTTTTTCGGCAAGATGGACTAATCTCGGCTTGTTCTCCTGCAATACCCTGACGGCGACCTGGTGTGCAGCTTCCATTATTTTGTAAACCTCCTCGTCGATCTTCTTAGCCGTCTCTTCACTATAATCCTTCTGCTCAGGAGGTGCAATACCTAGATAGCCCGCTACTGTCGACTGCCCGAAAGTTCTCAGGCCTAGTTTTTTACTCATTCCATAATCGGTTATCATCTTCCGCGCTATTTCCGTGGCTTGCTTCAGATCGCTATGTGGCCCTGTAGATACCTCATTGAAGACCAGTTCCTCGGCAGCGAGCAACCAGTGTGGCCAGAGTATCTAAATTTTAACATCGTCAATTATGCTAGTTGAGAGTATTAATTATTGTATGTAATAAGAGCAGAATAACTAAAAGAAGCTTTGAGACTCACAATACAGTCCTGATTAAAGAAGTCAGCATGGATTTAACCTAGTTATATGACAGTGACGGTACAGGTTTCTATCTGATAAAAATAGGCAGATCTTTCTACTGAGCTATCCCAAGCCAACTGAGGGCATCTTCAAGATTGTCGAATGTCTTGCAAATCATGCCCCGGTTCACTGCGACGGTTTCGCCAAATCTCTTAGGATCACGCAATGGGACTTTCATAATGTACGCTAACTTTGTGTTAGGGGAGACACCGCGGCTTGCGAAGTCCAATAATGTATCCGCTACCAATTTACCATAGCAAAATCGTTCTATAGTTTCAGGATTTCCAATGAGTTCTCGAGCGTCTATGATTACATTTTCAACCTTCTTATATGCAATAGACTCAAGTATTTCTTTAAATTTCTCTTCCGCCTCCACCACCGAAAATATTCCCTTTTTGACAACGTAAATGAATCCGGGTTTAGCTGAAATTTCTTGTGTTATGCCCAACCATCAAGCCTCCCATCACTATAATATCACTTCTGTCCCGCTGTAACCTCTAAGATAACCTCACGAGTTGGTAATATTATATGATATTAGCTAAATACATTCTATCTCGACTGCATTATCAATTCTTTAGCCCATTCCAATGTGATAAATAAAACCGCATGTATTATTACTGAAGTTTCTACTGTAATTTTCCTCCAACTATATCAACAAACCCGCCAATTTCCAAGAATTAGCTATGGGTCGTGTTCCTGGTGGAGGCGGGGGAGACTCCGTCTCTCCCTGAAACAATTGGCGATCCATATAACGTCTTGAGTCTTTGCTAACTACAGTGAAGTTGCACAGTGCCTATTTGGTAGTTGTAGATCATAAGGCTAGTTTCCTGCCAGTTATGACTATCCCTAGGACGTTCTTCCTGACATTACAGCCATGTAGTTTTGTCCTCGCTAATGACGCCTGTATTTCAGAAAGAGTATACGAGGCGTTGATTGAAGTGGTAAGTCCGGGACGCATCTCTTTAGGCCTAACAGTTAGCCAAAGGAACCAGCGAAGTGGAGCAATCATATCACGACGCAGATCACTAACTAAGTATTTTCCACCAGGTTTGATAACGCGGGCGATCTCGTTAAATATGTTGTCAGGATGCGCCCATTCATGCAACGAGCCGTTAGTAAACACGGCATCAAAATGCCCGTCCTCAAAAGGCATCTTCGCAGCGTCTCCCTGGTAATATTCGACTCTGTCCGAGAATCCATATTCAGTTGCATTCTTTCTGGCGAGGGAAATCATATCACCGCTAATTTCCAGACCCTTAAGTCGGGTTCGCTGAGTCTTTTTAAGCCACTCAGCCCAAGATATCCAGGCCCCGGACCAATTTCAAGAGCCAGCCCTGAGGAGATTCCTTCCTTCAGGATTAGGTTCGTCTCAATCCAACCTTTGTCGCGCATATTACGCATCATGCTGTCATACATTTGTGTATTGAATTCACCTGTGATGCCACTGTCTGTTTCTCCTATTCTACGTTTTACCATTTACTTACTCCTTCATCGTTTGTACCAAAACGTACTATTCTTCGCTGTTTGACTCATTTTTAATTAGAGACTTCATTTTCCCCATAGCTTCCAGGGCGCCTCCCATCATTTGCAAAACAAAGTTCGATTTTGCTAGCGCGATTCCCTTCTCCAAATCACCAAGGACCAGTAGTTTATCACCGGTCTTGATATCAAAATCTTTCCTTGCTTCTGCTGGCAAAGATATCTGTCCCCGCTCAGTTACGGTAACCGAGCCGTAAAACTTCTTTCCCTCTTTTACTTCCATACATGCATCTCCTTTCTAATCATGTATACATGATATATCATACCTTTCTTGCAAGAAGTTGTCAAGGATCACAAGCGCAGTCGCGGCATCGGGGCAGAGTACTGGGCGAGTACTCACGAGTACTCAAACTCAGTACTCGCTACTACTGGCCAGCATTCCTGACTACTGACTTCCTGGCGTTGACTAGCACCGGGTAAACGCATACCGTGGAACACAAATACTATAAGGATGTATAGAAATGAATACTGCTAGTTAATACTGGACTGATTTTTAGGGGCAGTCAGCTATGGTAAAATAGTTTCTAAACACTGGAGGGCATGATGCCCATTTATGAGTATGAATGTGAAAAATGTGCCTGTCGCTTTGAACTCAAGAGGCGTTTTGACGAGGATGCAGGGAGTCCCTGTTGCCCCCGGTGCCAGGGCAAGGCCCGTGGGCTATTCTCCCCGCCGCTAATACTTTTCAAAGGCTCTGGGTTTTATATTACCGATAGCCGGAACAACGACAATCGTCCATCAGAGGAAGGTAAGGCTGACAAGGTTGAGGGCGGCAAGAAGGAGGAAAATAAGACTGACAAGGTTGAGGGCCGCAAAAAGGAGGAAGCCAAGGCTGACAAGGTTGAAGGCGGCAAGAAGAAGGAAGTCAAATAGTTTTTTGGAGTGGGTCCCTTAGGATGAACCGGGGATTGGATTAAGTGATGCCTATCGGAGGAACATTCTATCAACGCCTGCATCAAAATCCTCACCGCAAATGGGACAGCGAAATACCACTCTGGTTATTGCTATTCCTGACCGTTCAGTGCGGTGAACCGGTGAGCCATGACGGCGCTTAGGACAACGCGCATATAGAGAACGGTGAAAGCCTGTAACTGGGTCAGGTATGCTGAGTTGGCCTCTGGAAAGCATTTCTTTTATTCGGTGTAACTCACTCTCTTTTGCCACTTCCTTCCTCCTGTAGCTACAGTAGTGCCTATCTTAGATCAAAGAGACCAACTATTCAACTATATCAACAAACCCGCCAATTTTCAGAATTGGCATTGGGTACTGTTCCTGGTGGAGGCGGGGGAGGGTTGAACTCCCCGTCCAGAAGAAGGTTGCCAGAACCTGCTACAAGCTTAGTCAGCCATTATTTATCTCGCCGCGCCAGCCTCTGCTGACCAAGTACTGGCTAGGCCAGTCGATAAATCTTAGCCAACCCTTATCGGCATCAGGGTTGAAGCACCCCGACTTTTCGTCACCCAATCCCAACCCATCGGGGTGAGGTCAGGTTGGATGTGCAACCTTAGTTAGGCTGCAATTGGAACTGCTTCGGCAGTTGTATTTTGCCACCTGTTTTACGAGGTAGATGGCACCTCGACTTGCTATCCTGTAGGCCTTCCACTGTCGAAGCCACGCGCCCCCAAAACTGAGTTTTTAAAGTACTTCTAGCCCTTTCTCTTAAGGGCCCGCTCGATCACTCTACTCGTCTCTCGTCGGGCCATAGCCTCACGCTTATCATGAAGCCTTTTGCCTCTAGCCACACCCAATTCGAGCTTCGCGACTCCTTTCTTAATATACAATTTCAACGGTACTATAGTCAAACCTTTCTGGGTCACCATACCTGCCAGTTCATCGATCTGTCGCCTGTGCAACAGAAGCTTTCGCGGTCGGTTCGGCTCGTGATTATAGTGGCTGCCAGCCTGATAGGCCGCAATATGCGAGTTAAACAGCCACAGCTCACTATTTTCAGGTTTGGCATAGGCATCACGGATGTTCACCGCACCAGCCCGAATCGACTTTATCTCCGTGCCGGTAAGGGCAATGCCCGCTTCCATAGTCTCCAGAATATGATAATCGTGATAAGCCTTACGATTGACTGTTATCGTTTTTGACTCTACCATATGTGCTAGAATTCTATCACTCCCGCCATAAATAAGATAGAAACAAGGAGGCCGTTATGTCAAGTCATCTGGACAAGTACTGGCTGTCCCTCATCGGCTTTCTGCTAATTTGTCTGATTGTCGGCGGCATAATATTGGCAGTCAGGCAAAGCAGCCATAGGCCTGTCGAGATTTCTCTATCACAGGCTATGCCGTCTACGTTCAAAGGCGAAATCTACATTGACGGTGCTGTGGCTAATCCGGGCTTTTATCCCCTAAAGCAGGGTGAAACCACAGAAACTCTTATTCAAGCCGCCGGACTAACGTCAGATGCAGATATAGGCAAGATCAAGATTTATGTACCACACGCCACAGACGACATTCAGCCCCAAAAGATAAATTTAAACCGAGCTGACGTATGGCTGCTTGATGCTTTACCGGGAATTGGGCCAGACAGAGCTCAGGCCATTGTCGACTACCGCAAACAAAATGGGTCATTCCGAAGAGTCGAGGACTTACTCAATATCGAAGGCATTGGCAACAGCACATTAGACAGGATAAGAGACTTAATAACTCTAGAGGACTGAAATCACTTGACGCTTATCTATATCAGCGCAGCCTGGATAGCAGGTATATATCTGGGTTCGAGAATTGCCTTGCCCTGGGCCTTAATTTGCATAGGGCTTATACCATTCTGCATCATCCCATTCCTGCCACAGCAGAGGAAACACTTGCTCGTGGCTGGATTTTGTCTGCTGAGCCTATTTGGCGGTTGCCTTCGCCTACAATCAAGTCTCCCCACAGCCAATGAGCAGCACCTTCAGTTCTACAACGACAAGGGGACAGCCCGCATCGTGGGATCGGTGCAAACTGAACCTGAAACCGGAAATACAACCTCCATCTTGCAGCTTTCTGCCCGCGAAATACAGATGCAAGGTACAGAAGAGCAGATATCAGGAAAGGCACTTATACGCGTACCGAGATACAGCGAATACCACTATGGAGACATATTGAGGATAACGGGCCGCCTGGAAACGCCGACACAATTCGCCGATTTCGACTATAAGAATTACCTGGCCGGACAGGGAATTTACTCAGTTATTAACTACCCAAAGATAGAAGTATTGGATACGGGCAAGGGCTTTAGACCCTTGGCCTGGATTTACTCGCTCAGGAATTATCTTGGCCGGAGTCTATCCCGTTCCTTGCCGGAACCACAAGCCTCGCTAGCCCAGGGAATTTTGCTAGGTCTGAGAGGAGACATTCCGGACTCTCTAAATCAAGCCTTATCAAGGACTGGAACTTCACACATACTCGCCATCTCCGGTCTCAACATAAGCATAGTCATCGGCATGGTCTCTGCAGCCGGAATCTGGCTTTTTGGCAGGAAGTATTCTATCTACATCTGGTTGGCTCTTCTAGTCATCTGGCTTTACACGCTACTAACCGGCATGAAGCCTCCGGTAATCCGTGGCGTCATCATGGGAAGCATATTTCTGCTAGCCGAATATCTTGGGCGACAGCGTAGTGCGCTAACCGCCCTTGCCTTTGCCGCAGCGATAATGGTCGGAATTGAGCCCCAGGTTCTATGGGACGCTAGTTTCCAGCTAAGTTTCTTATCGATGGCAGGGCTCGTTTTCATTTCACCCTATTTTCAGGTCTTGGGTAGGAAAGCAGTACTGGCCGCTGCAGGCAAGGAGGGAAAAGGCAGCGCCATTATACAACTTTGTCGCCGACAGCTTTGCAGTAACTCTGGCTGCAATTCTGGCTACCTGGCCAATCATAGCCTACTATTTTGGTGTTGTCTCTTTCGTTGGCTTACCGGCCACCTTCTTCACACTGCTGGCTATGCCTGGCATGATCATTACCTCAGCATTGGTTGCCAGTGCTGGAATATTTGCCCCGTTATTGGCTCAAATTCTCGGCTGGGTAGCCTGGTTGTTCCTCAGCTACTTTGTTTTCGTAGTAGCCGCCTTCGATGCGTTGCCATTCTCATCCGCCAATTTGACCAGCCTCCAAATCTGGCAGATAGTCACCTACTATGCTCTACTGGCCACGATCATAGCAGCCTTCAACTATCGAAGACAACTGCAAGACTTTTTCCGCTCGACAGCTTTTAAGGTAGCAGCCACGGTAAGACAAGTGTACAGCATTCTTCTCAGGCCGCCAAAAAAATGGGTCGTATTACCTCTTCTAATTGCTTCTATCCTGGTTTGGGTGGCTATTCTTAATATGCCCGACGACAAGCTTCATGTGAGTATACTTGATGTAGGACAAGGAGATGCCATCTTGGTCCAGACGCCTAGCCACCAGACCATACTCATTGATGGTGGCCCTAGCCCTCAGGCCATAGGCTTGGAGTTGGGCAAGAGACTTAATTTCTGGGACAGGACTTTAGACTTGATGATTTCAACCCAGCCACAAGCCGATCACATCGCCGGCCTCATGAAAGTGCTCCAGGACTACAAGGTATGCCACGTTATCGAGCCGGCGACAAGCAACGACTCGGTTACTTACAGGCAATGGCTCAAAATGATTAACGAGAAACACGTTGAGCACCAGATAGCCTGTGCCGGGCAACAAATCGAGCTTGGAGACGGGATACAAATGGAGTTGCTACACCCTCCGCTTCTTCTACTACAAGGTACTTCGGATGATATCAACAACAATTGCCTAGTGATACGCCTCTGCTGGAATAAGGTGAGTTTCCTATTGACTGCTGACATCGGACGCGAGGCTGAATGGTATCTGATTGCTCAGCGCGCCGATTTGAAGAGCACGGTGTTGAAAGTGGCACACCATGGCAGCAAGACTTCGACGTCTCCAGAATTCTTAGCTGTAGTTAATCCCGCAGTAGCCGCCATTTCAGCATCTGCCGATAACAGGTTTGGCTTGCCCAACAGCGAAGTTATCGACAGGTTAACCGAGCGAATAGGAAGTGATGAGGTTTACCTTACTTCCGAACAAGGGACTATCGAGTTCATAACCGACAGCGAGAGATTATGGGTGAAACACGACAGGTAAATATGAAAATAGCGATATTGATTTATGGCCTGTTTTGGCGTACAGTATTAGGTAACTTGGACACGAGCCGAGTACAGGAGACGAGCATGCCAAAACTACTTCGTATGTTACCGCCGATCTTAATACTCGTTCTTTTACTGACCGTAACAATCTCAGTCGGCGCTCAGGGCAATGTAACCCTGGATAATCTGACCGTCAAACCTGAGTCTCCCAAAGAGAACGAAGACATTACCATCTCCGTCGACGCGACAAACGGTGGCACCGCAGAAGAGACCTACACTGTAACTTTACTGATAGACGGCGAGAATGTTGATAGTAAAGATATAACATTGGCCGCCGGAAAAACTCAAACAGTAAGTTTTAAGGCCAAAGCAGGCGCAATTGGACAACACTCTATCGAATTGGATGGTTTGACCGGACAGTTCGAGACTGTAGAAGGAGCCGGAGGGTCTTTCTGGTCACTCTTTCCCACATACGTGTGGGGAATTATTGGTGCCATAGTAGGCGTATTGATTCTGATAGTAGTAGTCCTTACTGTCCTTCCATCAGGGAAGAAGCGGGGCGCTAATGCCGGCAAAGCGGCCAGGCGAGGACAGCCGTCCATGTCAGGTACCATGCCAGTCCCAGGTCATATGTCAGGTACAATGCCAATCCCAGGCCCTATGCCAGGGCCGGGCCACGATATGCATCAGACTGGATATCCTTCAACGATGCCGCCACACACTTCGGGACCATTCCCGACACAAGAGCAGTTTCAAGGGCCACAAACATTTCCCACGCCTAGACCATTTCAGGAACCAGCACCAATGGGTGCCCCATACCCGCAATATACCAGGAGGCCCATCTTCTCTCTAAGTAACCTGACCATAACACCCAACCACGTTAAAGCCAATGAACCAGTAACCATAACCATCATGGTATCCAATAACGGGGCAGAGTCAGGTAAATATAGCGTAGTATTACGAATTAACGGCGTGGTCGAAAACATAATTGAATTACTCTTGTCTCCAGGGGTAAGTCAGGCAATCAGTTTTAACGTGATTAAGGAGATCGGTGGTGATTACTTCGCTGAAGTAGATGGGTTAGGCGGCGAATTTACCGTTGTACCTCTTGTTCCCGCCAATTTCTCCGTTAGCGATTTAGTCATATCACCGGAGCGCGTTAGACAAGGCGAAAGTATCAATATCAGTGTAATTGTAACCAATAACGGAGAGATCGGCGGTGATCACAGTCTTGTGCTTAATATGAAAGGGGCCGTAGAAAGCGTACAAGAAGTCAGTCTGGGTCCGGGGGAAAGTAAGAGAGTGGACTTCAATATAATCAAGAACACGCCCGGCTTTTACAATGTGGAATTGGAAGGTTTAACTGGTAGATTTGTTGTCGAAATGGAGTGGCAAGATACCATGAAGGTCTAACGGTTACAACCCTTCCTGGCCTGCCTCTGGTGCGAGTTTCCACAACTTATCTGGTGCTTCGATACGGTCCAAATACAATATACCGTTAAGATGATCTAACTCATGCTCCAAAACCTGGGCCAAGAGTTCCTCCCCTTTGAGGCGAATATCCTTCCCCAGTCTGTCCTGTGCTTTAACTTTAACCCAAATTGAACGCTCGACTTCCCCCTGATATCCCGGAACACTCAGACAGCCTTCTAACACAACGCGTTGACCCTGCCTTTTAATCATCTCAGGATTAATGAGAACGAGGACATCACTTTCCGGAATTCCAATAACAACTATTCTGAGAGGTACGCCAATCTGTGGCGCAGCCAAACCAACGCCGGAAGCTGCCCGCATTGTCTCTATCATGTCATCAATAAGTCGGTGCAATGACTTATCGATGCGGGTTACCTTTTTGCTTTTCCCTCGTAATACGGGGTCTGGTGAAACACGAATAGGACGAACTGCCATTTTATCAAAATATTAAACCATGCCGACCGGGTCAATGTCCAAACTCCATCCTCGAGGGAGTGCTAGGTCGGCCAGATAATCATCCAGATTAGTTCCGCATAGAACTAGCTGCCAACGATAATGTCCCTTAATTCTAGGCGTAAAGGCTGGCGCCGGACCGATAACGCGAAAGCCTGGGATGCCTCTTCTATCTATTTCAGCAGCAAGCAAGCGACTCAACCTTTTTGCTTCTTCGAAACATGCAATCTGATTGGTATGACTGAATGTAAGACAAGCTAACTGACTAAACGGTGGATAACCAAACCTACGACGATAGTCTATTTCCCTTGTATAAAAAGCCAGATAATCGTGCTTTGATGCTGCCTGGACAGCATAGTGCTCTGGACTGTATGTCTGGACTATGACCCTTCCCGGGGCAACACCCCGCCCGGCTCTGCCTGCTACTTGGCATAAGAGTTGAAAGGTGCGTTCGCCAGATCGAAAGTCAGGTAAATTCAAACCGGTGTCAGCGCTTATTACACCAGCTAAGGTTACACCAGGCAGATCTAGGCCCTTGGCTATCATCTGCGTGCCGACAAGCACGTCGGCCTCATGAGATCGAAACTTGGTCAGGAGCTCCCCATGCATACGTCGATTAGACGTCACATCTCTATCCCAGCGGAGTACACGAGCTCCTGGAATGAGGCGTCTGACTTCCTCCTCAACCTTCTGAGTGCCAACGCCGAAGAATTTGATCTTATGGCTAAGACATTGAGGACAACAAACGGGAATGTCATCAGAGTATCGGCAATGGTGGCAAGTCAGTCTTCTTGTTGTCGAATGATAAGTGAGAGCTGCTGTACAACGTGGGCAGCCAAAAACATATCCACAATCCCAACATTGCACAAAAGTAGCGGTGCCACGCCGATTCAAGAACAAGATTACCTGTTCTTCACGTGATAAAGCTTCATCGATTGCTTTCTTGAGAGACCGGCTAAGAAGACTTCGGTTCCCCGCTTTAAGCTCCTCCCTGAAATCCACAACTTCGACTTCAGGCAAGGGTGATGGGCCGTGAGGCGTAATGCGCTCCTTAATCTCGACAAGCTCATACTCACCCTGTTTTGCCTTATAGAAAGTCGCCACGTCAGGTGTAGCACTGCCCAAGATAACGACGGCACCGCTAAGCTCGGCCAATTTGATAGCCGCATCCCTGGCATGGTACCGTGGAGACTTATCCGATTGCTTATAGGTCCACTCATGCTCTTCATCAATGATAATCAATCCCAGATTAGGTTGAGGAGAAAAAAGAGCGCTCCGTGAACCGATTACTACATCACATCCACCATCTTTTATCTTACGCCACTCGTCGAACTGTTCACCGGAAGACAGGCCACTATGAAAGACAGCGACGCGACCAGGAAACCGACAGGCAAAGCGCTCTATTGTCTGTGGGGTAAGCGCAATTTCTGGAACCAGACAAATACCGCGCTTACCTTGAGATACAGCTTCAGCCAACGCCCGAAGATAAATCTCCGTCTTGCCGCTTCCCGTAACACCGTGTAGCAGGAAAACCAAAGGCAACTTGGTGTTGCGCCGTTCTGCAATGCATTTCTCAATCTGTTGCCACGCTGATTCTTGGGACGAAGTGAATATCGGGGGTACTGTAGGAACGACCCTGAGATTAGCTAAGGGGTCACGTCTAACTTCGACCTCTTCTATAGAAATCAAGCCGCGTGTCTTCAAGGACCTAAGTAGCGCTGCCTGACAGTCAATAGATTTCCTTACTTCGGCCAGGGGAGTGTGAGGCCGCTCAATCAGAAATTCAAGTACTGCCGCCTGCTTATGCGCTCTGGCTTTCTTCAACCGAACGATTTCTGCTGCAGCTTCATTCGGGCCAACCAGTAAATTCAAATGAGCAACCATCTTCGGTCGTATCTTGGTTCCTTCCAGCACTTGGCTTTTTGTTACCGCATTCAGTCGCAAAAGCTGCCGAACAATCAATTCGGCTTCCTTCTTGCCGAATAGTCGTTCAACCTCCTTTACGTTAACCCTGCCCCCACCCTCAAGAAGGTCCATGAATTGTCTTTGCTCGGGATTAAATTGCGATACATCAACTGCATTCGGCGAAAGCTGCAAGAAGGTGACCAGGCGCCGCTCAAACCCGGGAGGCAACATCAAGGCAATGGCATCAAAAAGAGGCGAAAGATAATGCTTGCTCAGCCATCTAGCAAGATCAATTTGCACCGACGACAACAAAGGGAAGGTGGTGAGAGAGGAACTGATTTCCTTGGTAGCCTCAAAAGAGGGGGAATCGCTTAAGCTAACAACAATGCCTTGAAGAATCTTGGGACCGAAAGGCACCAATACAGCCTGTCCCACATCGATTATCAATTGCTGAGGTATTGAATAGCAGAAACTGCGGCGTTGAGCAATTGGCGAATTGACTGCCACTTCCGCATACTTCATTCCACCCTCTAGGCTCTTTCGTCTGCAGTCTTTTCAACGGGAACTTCTCCGGCTGGACCCTGTTCAATCTCACCTTCTTCAGTTACAGCTGCCTCAGTAGCAGCTTTCTCGGCCATCCTCTCGCGCCTCTCCTTGAGACGTGCTTCTCTAGAACTAAGTCGCCGTATGTAGTAGAGTTTCGCCCGGCGAACCTTTCCACGCCGCACCACCTCAACTTTCTCAAGTAACGGAGAGGCAAAGGGAAAGGTATGCTCCACGCCAATTCCAGAAGTAACTCGTCTGATCGTAAAATTGCCACCGCCGGCTCCCCTTCTAATCCTAACAACAAGTCCGGACAGAGTCTGAACACGCTCCTTATTGGCTTCCTTTACTTTAAAACTAACCTTCACTGTATCACCGGGGCTCATTTGCGCAACATTGCGATTGACTTTGGTTTTGCTGATGGAGTTGAGATTCATTTATTCTATGTCCCTTCTATACTATTGATTTCAAACATTTACTGAGCCACTTCTTATCTTCCGCAGATAATATGGCCTTTTCCATAAGGTCCGGGACGCCGCTCGGCCGTCCGCAAGAGACTCTGCTGACGTCGCCACTGAGCTACCTGGCCATGATCTCCAGAAAGCAAAACTGACGGTACTGCCCAATCACGAAATTGGGCTGGACGAGTGTACTGTGGATATTCCAACAGGCCACCAATATGCGAATCCTCAGCTAACGACTCTTCTGAACCAAGCACTCCCGGCAACATCCTCACTACACAATCCACCACTACCATAGCTGCAACCTCACCACCATTGAGCACATAGTCACCAATACTTATTTGATCGCTGGCTAAATATTCAGCTACTCTCTCATCGACACCCTCGTAGCGTCCACAAATAAGAATAAGGTGGTCATAACCGGCCATTTGACGAGCGACCTCCTGGTTAAGTAGTCTACCCTGCGGACTAAGCAGGATAGTGGGCACAAACGCCAAACCTACTTCAGCCTTGATGCTTTCAACGGCTTCAAAGACCGGCTCCGGTTTAAGTACCATCCCAGCCCCACCACCATAAGGATAATCATCCACCGTGTGATGCTTATCATGAGTATAGGCACGAATATCGTGTAGACTAATGTCGACTAAGCCGCGTTCTCTAGCCCTGTTGATGATAGAGCAGCTTAGCAAACCCTCAAACATCTGAGGAAATAACGTTAATACATTAATATGCATCTATTTAGCCTATTCATGGCCACATTCCGACGCTTTACCACCGAGAATATCAAGAGCGTGGGGCAAAGCAGGGAGGATAACTCCAAGACATTCTCTGACACCCCGAGGACTACCAGGAAGATTCACAATCAAACATCTCCCCCGACTACCTGCAACTGCACGACTTAGTATCGCCTCTGGTCTCTTCTTCATATTTTCCATTCTCATTGCTTCGGCCAAGCCGGGTACAGATTTATCAATTATCGAGAGCGTTGCTTCAGGTGTGACATCTCTGGCAGATAATCCAGTGCCTCCACTGGTCAGAATTAGATCGAGACCAACTTCATCCGACCATTCCCTTAGCCTGGCTGAAATGATTTCAGCCTCATCAGGGACAATCTCGTATTTAGTTACTTCAATACCCAATTGGCTGACAAGGCTTTGAGCCTCGAGCCCGCTCTTATCCACCCGCTCGCCACGGGAACCTTTATCACTAATAACGAGTACGCCAGCTAACATCTGCCTATTTTACCACACCATGCCCCAAGTCCAAAACTCCAAAATGACCCCAAACTTTAGTACTACATCCAGCAAAGCCTTGCCTTTTGATGCGGTACAAGATATTGAGAGCCGTAAGTCTATACCACTATTTGTAGGGCTATGACGGGATATGCGTATCAGAATACTTAGAAAAAATTGCCCGCTTTTCAAAAATTGAGGGGAAAAGGTATTGACAAAATGGGTGATAAGTGTTTTATAATGGTAAATAATGGTAGAAAGTGGGAAAAAGGAGAATTAGCCATGATAATTGATTGTGTTCAGTATCAAATAGCAAACAGCAGGCTATTTCACTTTTTGAGGGAGAATAGCCGTACCAATCTTGAACTACAACTGATCCGCTTTTGGGCACGGCACCCCAAGACAAAACTCAGCCTATATGCCATTGCCAGCGCCATGGATACCGCAAAGATCAATTTAAGAGAAGCGATCAACTCCTTGATTGAAAAGGGCGTACTTCAAGAGCAGCAAGACAGCAATGGGCTAATCACCTACTCGCTAACTGAAGATCCTCAAACGCACGAATACATCGAAGAACTGGCCAGGCTAGATTGGAATGAAATAAGAATCCTGGAAAAGCAGCTGGAAAGCGAGCCTGCACTAGCCTGAATAACTCTGGGCTGAAGGGACATATGTTTCTAGGCGAATACGAATATAAAGTCGATAGCAAAGGTAGATTACCTCTGCCTCCCAAGTTCAGACCGGAACTGGGCAATGATCTGGTCCTCACCAAAGGACTGGAAAAATGTATTGTCATTTATCCAGTTGCCGAATGGCACAAAGTAGCCGACACCCTGTCAGCCCAAGCTGTGCCATCAAGTAAATTCAGAACTATGAACCGCGCCATGTTCGGTGGCGCTTTCAGTATTTCCGTAGACGCTCAGGGAAGAGTGGCTTTGCCTACCGCATTGCGCAATCGTGTAGAAATAGGCGATACCGCCGTTGTAGTCGGCGCCAATAACTGTATAGAAATATGGAATCCAACCTCATGGAACCAGGAAAAAACATCTGCCGAAGAACAACTATGGCAGATTATCGAGAGTCTTGAGGAGCCAAGATGAGCCCGACCATGACTATACCAGTTCATAAACCAGTTCTACTTCACGAGACCATAGAAATGTTAAAGGTACAGACTGGAAGAAGCTATGTGGACTGCACCTTGGGCTTAGGCGGACACGCCATGGCGATTTTGGAGAAGATTCTGCCTGACGGACGTCTACTAGGCATTGATGCCGACCCCGAAGCTATTGATCTAGCCAAAGATAGACTAGCTGATTATCATCAGTCAATAACATTAGTTAACGACAATTTCGCGAACCTCGAGGCTATCTGCAGAGAAAACGACTTTCTACCCGTTCACGGGATTCTATTTGACCTCGGTATGTCCTCAACACAGCTTGAACTGTCCGAACGCGGCTTCAGTTTCCAGCACGATGCCCCACTCGACATGCGCTATAGTCAGCATCAGGAATTAACCGCGGCCGATATCGTCAATATCCTACCCGAGAACAAATTGAGCCAGCTCATTCAGGACTTACGGCGAAGAGTGGCACAGCAAGCAGATAGCACGGCACATCGTGAAAGCCCGACCTATAAGCCGAACGCGCCAACTGGCTAGCGTAATAGAGAAGGCAGTGGGCGGCCGTCGAACCAAGATTCACCCAGCCACCAAGACCTTTATGGCATTGCGCATAGCCGTCAATCGTGAGTTGGAAAATCTAGCCACCGCATTGAGACAAGCCGTCAATTGTCTTGAAAACACGGGCAGACTGGTAGTCATCAGTTACCATTCGTTAGAAGATCGCCTGGTCAAGCAATTCATGCTGCGTGAAAGCAAACAATGCCTTTGTCCAGCGGATACTCCCGTCTGCCAATGTGGACACGTACCCAGCCTAAAAATAATATCGAAGAAGGTCATCACACCATCTGTCGCGGAAAAAAGATCCAACCCTCGCAGCCGTAGCGCTAAACTTAGAGTGGCCGAGCGCGTTTAATATAGAGAAACAGTCAAGTATATGAATTCTTAACTAAGGAGGAGAACACCGCATGAACAAGATTATTTCAGCTATTGACGTGGGCACGACCAAAATATGCACCATTATTGGCACGCTGGACTCCGGAGGTAACATCCAAGTGTTAGGAGTCGGTCTCGTGCCGTCACAGGGCATGCATAAAGGCATGGTAGTCAATGTGGAAGAAGCTAGAGAATCGGTTAGCGAATCGGTAAGACGCGCTGAGCAAGCAAGCGGTATGAAAGTCGAATCGGCGTATGTTGGCGTCACAGGCCGACATATCAGTTCGGTGAACAGCCATGGTGTAGTGGCCATACCGCGAAATGATCGACTGGTCCGACACGATGATCTTCGGCGCGTGCTGTCTTCCGCCCAGCAGGTTACCCTTCCCGATGATAGAAGGATACTTCATGCTATACCGCGAAACTATGCCTTGGACAGCCAAGAAAGGATAAAGAATCCCGTGGGTATGCATGGCTTCCGACTGGACGTGGAAACACACATTATCACCGCTGCCATATCTTCTGTCCAAAATTTGGTCAAATGTATCAGAAGCGTCGGCGTAGAGATTCAGGACCTCATCCTGGAACCCCTCGCCAGCGGTGAGGCAGTACTAACACCTGAAGAAAGAGAGGTAGGCGTCATACTGGCTGACATCGGTGGCGGTACCACTGATATCGCCGTATTCAAAGACGGAAGCATATACCATACATCCATCATCCCGGTTGCCGGGTATCAGTTTACCAGCGACCTTTCTATCGGACTGGGCTTACCGTTTGAAATCGCCGAGGCCATGAAGAAGAAATATGGGAACGTATATCCAGAGGTTCTGACCAAGAGCCAAGAATCTACGCTGACCGTTGAAGATGGACACAGCGTTTCCTATCGCGAGCTGTGCAATATCATCAAAGTTCGCATGGAAGAACTGCTGAGGCTCATCCTTTTGGAAATGCCAGATTCCAACTATGCCTCATTAGCCCCTGCCGGCCTGGTCCTTACCGGCGGCTGTTCCAACCTGGCCGGTCTGGAAGCTCTCGCCAAGTCAACAATACGTATTCAATCCAGAATTGGCGAGCCGATGGGCGTATATGGCATCACAGACATCCTCCATGACCCCGCCCATTCCACTGGCGTAGGCCTTCTCCTCTGGGGCACGAGGAACCATGGTAGGCCAGCCTGGGAAGCGAAGGGAAAGAGCGGCGTTATGAATGGTTTCATGACGACACTGAAGAAGTTTTTCGGAGTCTAAGAATAAATAAAAGGAAAGGAGTACATAGATGGCAAAATCTCAATTTTCTAATGCACCCGCTCGAATTAAAGCCATAGGTATTGGTGGTGGCGGCTCCAACGCTATCACTCGCATGGTACGCGAAGAGATCAAAGGTGTGGAATTCATCACTATGAACACCGATGCACAAGCGTTGGCATTGTCTGAAGCTCCAGTGCGTGTTCAATTAGGCGAGAAGCTAACACGCGGACTCGGTGCTGGTGGCGACCACACTGTTGGAGCCGGATCTGCTGAGGAGAGTCGGCAGACCATTGCTGAGGTGGTTTCCGGTGCTGATATGGTCTTTGTCACTGCCGGGATGGGCGGTGGCACTGGCACTGGCGGAGTTCCGATAGTTGCCGACGTAGCTCGACAAAGTGGCGCCCTGACTATTGGCATCGTGACGAAGCCATTCAGTTTTGAGGGCACCAGAAGAAACAAAGTAGCGGAAGAGGGTATACTACAGCTTTGTGACAAGGTGGATACACTGGTCATTATACCCAACGATCGGCTTATTGAGCTTTGCGACGCCAAGACCACTGTAGACAATGCCTTCAGGCTGGCTGATGACGTTCTTCGTTTGGCAGTTCAAGCCATTGCCGAAGTGGTGACTGTCCCTGGATTGATCAACCTGGACTTCGCCGACATCAGATCAATAATGAGAAACGCCGGACCTGCCTGGATGTCAGTAGGCAGAGGCAGTGGACAAAACCGCGCCGTGGAAGCTGCCAAAGCTGCGTTAGCCAGCCCACTACTCGACGTTTCCATAAATGGTTCTAAAGGCGTCTTGTTCAATGTTACTGGTGGAAGCAGCCTCACCCTATTCGAGTGTAATGAAGCCGCGGAAGTCATCGCTCAGGCAGTCGACCCAGATGCAAACATCATCTTTGGAGTCGTCTTCAACCCACAAATGGACGAAGAGGTGCAAATTACCATCATCGCTACCGGCTTCACGGCGCATTACGGCGCAGGAGTACCAACCGAGGCCGAATTGCGCCGCTTACTCAGAGGCGTTGCTGAAGATAGTCTTGATGTCCCCTCATTCCTTCGTCGCACATCGCATTACCCCGCTAATCAACCGATGCCCGCCCCCCAGCCCAGAGTACCTCGCTAACCCTCCAAACAACCCTCCACCCTCCCCAACAGAGCGGCAACCCAAATTGCCGCTCTGTTATTTTTTTATTTTTACATTATGTCCACACCTTGCTTGACAATAACTATATGTGGGGTTAAAATTTCCCTGTACCACATTCCATAGGGGTGACTCGGTGAAGTGTGCTTATTGCGGGGATGGCGAATCAAAGGTTATCGATTCCAGAAGCATCGGCGATGGCATCAGACGTCGTCGTCAATGTCTGGCTTGTGGAACTCGTTTTACCACTTACGAACACCTGCAGTCAAGGAATATCTTTGTGATCAAAAAGGATGACAGGCGAGAAGAATTCAACAGGGACAAGCTACTTGCTGGTATTCGCAAAGCTTGTGAAAAGCGCCCGTTGCCAACGGGCACAATCGACAAGCTCGTAGACAATATCGAGGCAGGGCTGTATCGCCTCGGTAAAACCGAGGTTTCCAGCTCTGCGATAGGCGATATGGTAATGGACAGGCTGCAGGAACTGGACCATATCGCCTATATCCGTTTTGCCAGTGTCTATCGGGAATTTACGGATATCGCCACGCTGAAACAAGCTGTAGATACCCTGGTGGACACTGAAGCACAGGTACCGCCAGCAGAACAGCTCCCTCTCTTGTCTCAGGAAGAGCTGACCATTCTGGGACAACGTCACAGGGGGCGGAAGTAAATGTGCGCTCGTCCTACCAAAAATCAGTCACGAAACACAAATCACAACCGCATCGCACAGGTTATTTTTGCAGCCGCAGAGTCTATGGGCATGACCGACAGGAAATTGCTCGAGGGACTCACTGACCAGATCATTAAAAGGCTGGAGCCAAGGCCAACCTTGCCAGGAATGGAACATCTCGTACCCGCAAAGGAAGAACAACTGCCGTCTTCCCTCCAAATTGAAGCCGCAGTTAAGGAAATATTAGCTGAGAAGACCAAGCTGGCAGAAACGACCGTACCCAGGGCGGAACCTGAGATAGGACCTGAAGCTAGGCCAAAGCCTAAGAAGGCTAAGATTGCAGTAAAGCCTCAGCCTAGAACGGTGACAAAGGCCAAGCCATCAATGGAACTTACTCAAAACGCTCTTACGGTCTTGGAAAAGAGGTATCTGAACAAAGATAGCCTGGGAAAGGTTATTGAAACTCCGGAGGAGATGTTCCGGCGCGTCGCCAAACACATCGCTTCGGCTGAACATATCTTCGACCAGAAGGCGAATGTCTACGATTGGGAAGAAAAGTTCTATGACCTCATGGCGTCACTGGAATTTCTACCTAATTCCCCGACGTTGATGAACGCAGGGCGGGAACTGGGCCAGCTTTCCGCTTGTTTCGTTATACCGGTTGAGGATTCCATGGAATCAATTTTCGATGCGGTAAAATATACAGCTCTAATCCATAAAAGCGGCGGCGGCACCGGATTTTCTTTTTCCCGTCTTAGACCTGTCAAAGACAGGGTTGGTTCCACCGGCGGCGTCGCCAGTGGCCCTGTATCTTTCATGCGAGCTTTCGACACGGCTACAGATGTTATCAAGCAGGGTGGCATGCGCCGAGGGGCCAACATGGCCATACTTAGCGTCGACCATCCTGATATTCTCGATTTTATAACAGCTAAAGAAGACCAGACGGCGCTAACTAACTTTAACCTATCGGTCGCTGTTACCAACGCTTTTCTAAACTCGGTCGAAAAGGATGAGGAATATGATCTGGTAAACCCAAGAACTAAAGAGATTGCCGGCAAACTCAACGCCAGAGAGGTTTTCAGGAGAATTGCCGAGATGGCATGGCGTACCGGTGACCCTGGCATCATTTTCATCGACAATATAAATAAGTACAATCCTACTCCCAAGCTTGGCAAAATAGAGAGCACAAATCCTTGTGGTGAACAGCCTTTACTTCCGTTTGAATCGTGTAATTTGGGTTCGGTCAACCTGTCAAAGATGGTTAAAAATGAAAATGGCCAAGCTGAAATTGACTACGAAAGACTGGGCCAGACTGTCAAACTGGGTGTCCGATTTCTTGATAACGTCATAGAGGTAAATAGATTCCCGTTGCCTCAAATTGAGAAGATGACCAAAGCCACCAGGAAGATAGGGCTGGGCGTGATGGGATTTGCTGACATGCTGGTCAAGCTCCGCGTCCCGTATGACTCTGATCAGGCTCTGGAAATCGCAGAGAATGTCATGCGCTTCGTATCTGAAGAGGCAAGCAAAGAATCAGTAGAACTGGGAAAAGAACGAGGCCTGTTTCCCGCCTTCAAGGGCAGCATTTACGATACCAACAACGGGCTTAGACCCAGAAATGCCTCACAAACCACAATTGCCCCAACCGGTACATTGAGCATAATAGCCGGGTGCTCCAGCGGTATCGAACCACTTTTTGCTTTAAGTTATACCCGACACATCTTGGATGGCCAACAACTCATAGAGGTCAATCCTTATTTTGAGGAAGCAGCTAGAAGAGAGGGGTTCTATTCAACCGAACTCATGGCACAGCTGGCTGAGGAGAAAAGACTCGGCGACGTAGAGGCGATACCAGACTGGGTAAGAAGCGTTTTTGTCACCGCCCATGATATTACGCCAGAATGGCATGTTAAGATGCAGGCAGCTTTCCAGAAGTACACCGACAGTGCCGTTTCCAAAACCGTCAATCTGCCGCACGAAGCCAAAATAGAAGATGTGGCCGAGATATACATGCTCGCCTACAAACTGGGATTGAAAGGAATTACCATTTACCGCGACCGAAGCCGCGACAGCCAGGTGTTGACAACTCATCACGAGAAAGGGGAAAAGGCAGCCGAAGTCAAACGTACCCCAAGGCCGCGGCCCAAGGTTACCAAAGGCGTTACTGAACGTGTAACCACCGGGTGTGGTTACATATATGTTACCGTAAACTTCGATGACAAAGGGATTTGTGAACTCTTTTCCAGCCTGGGGAAAGCCGGTGGTTGTGCCTCGGCACAGCTGGAAGCCGCTAGCCGCCTGATCTCGCTGGCCATCAGATCGGGTATCGACCTGAGATCCGTAGCAAAACACATGCGCGGCATCCGTTGCCCATCGGTAGCCTGGGAGGAAGGTCGTGCCGTTCTTTCCTGCGCTGACGCAATAGCCAGTGTGCTGGAGAAACATATCAACGGAAATGAGCCGGGTACCTCCAAAGACTCTGGGATGGCCAAAAATTGGGCTGGGCAATGCCCTGAATGTGGTAACATCCTGATCTATCAGGAAGGCTGCCACATTTGCCCCAGCTGCGGCTATACTAAGTGTGGATAAGGGGGATCGAGAGGGACGCAGTTATGGATAACCGCGAGTATAGCTACTTTCAAGCTTTCAAACAAATAGCCAAAGCCTCCAACTCGCTCATACCTTTAAAGAAGGTCCTTAATTCTGCTGCCAAGAGCACTGCCAAAGCCCTCAAGGCTGCCGGGTGTTCCATAATGCTTCTAAATTCCAAAAAGGAACATCTGGATATCGTGGCTGCCTATGGCCTTAGCGACCTGTATATCAGAAAGGGCGCGCTGAAAGCTCGAGAAAGCCTTCCCGAAGTACTAAATGGTGAAGTTGTAACTATTTTAGATGCCACACAGGATGAGCGAACTCAATACCCGGAGGCCGCTGAAATGGAGGGGATAAGATCGGTATTAGCTGCACCCATACTACAAAACGGAGAGATAAACGGAGAGATCCGAATCTACACTTCCGAACCAAGAAAATTCTCCCCCGTCGAAAAAGATTTTCTGGCCGCTGCGGCTAATATGATCGCCGTCGCCCTGGAAAAAAATGAGATTTACCAAGTACTAAAATCAGAACACGAAGAAACGGTAACTAAACGCCGAAGACTGACCGAGACACCTAAGCTACCTTCGTCTTCATTAAGACCATCTAGCTTCGGGCACCCCAGCGAGGAGGAATTTGCCAGATTACTTGATTTCTACCGAATCGAATGGCTCTATGAACCACGTTCGTTTCCCGCTGGTCTGGCAGGATGGCAAGGTCGCAGAAATGTTCACCCCAGACTTCTACCTGCCAGAGTTGGATCTCTATATCGAGCTGACTACCCTCAAACAGAGTCTCATCACCGAAAAGAACCGCAAACTGCGGCTACTTAGAGGTCTTTATCCCGAGATCAACATTAAGCTTCTAAACAAGAGCGATTATCTCAGGCTGTTGGCAAAATATGGTTACGGACGCCTGGGAGGGACAAAAGTGGCAGGAATAAACCACGTCTTGTTCAGCCATACTCAAATTCAGCGACGTGTAAAAGCTTTAGCAAAACGCATTTCGCATGACTACGTGGGCAGGAGACTTGTCCTGGTGGGCATCCTGAAAGGTGTCATCTGTTTCGTCTCAGACCTGATGCAGCACATCACGCTGCCGCTTAATATAGATCTCATGGCCATCTCATATTATGGCACCGACGATGGATCGGCGGTAAAGATTACCAAGGATCTCGATATCAGCATAGCCGGCCTCGACGTGCTAATGGTAGAGGACATCGTCGACACCGGCATGACCCTGAACTACGTCCTCGCCCATTTGGCATCGCATAATCCGGCTAGCCTGCACGTTTGCACGCTTCTGGATAAACGAGTACGCCGTCTCGTTGATGTCCCGCTGGATTACATCGGCTTCGAAATCCCGGATGAATTTGTGGTTGGTTACGGTTTGGACTACCATGGAGAGTACAGGAACTTGCCGTTCATTGGTGCTCTAAATCCCGGAGTCATTGAAGGGGAGAGCAAGAAATAAAGATCCCGAGTAACCTCGCCCTTTCCGGTTCCTCATCCTTCTAACGCTTTTCGGCCTTCGCCTACCTTGCGTCAGCTCCTCAGCCTCCCCGGTCTTAGCTTGATTGCTCGGGACATCTTTTAACATAACACATTGTTTTCGTTTTGTCAAGACCCCTTAAATACTATATAATATTTCTATTACCCTACTAGGCCTGTTTCAAATTGCATTAAGTATTTTCCTCATTCCAACGCGTTGCTAATCTGGAGTAAACTATGGGAAAAATTTATATAATTGACGTTACAAACAGAGACGGCGTCCAGACAGCCAAGCTGGGATTGTCTAAGCTGGAAAAGACCCTCATAAACATTTACTTAAATGAGATGGGGGTTTTCCAATCAGAGTTCGGCTTCCCCACAACCAGGCATGAAACAAACTATCTCAAAGCTAATATCGAGCTATCCAATATGGGCGTTCTGCAGCCGATCCGCCTGGGTGGTTGGATTAGAGCTACCGTAGAAGATGTTGTAACCACATACAAGTTGATTTCGGAGATAAAGCATCTTAACATTTCGATTTCGACCTCTGACCAGATGATTCAGGGCAAATTTCAAGGCAGAAAGACAAGAGATAACATCACGCAGATGATGGTCGAGGCCTTGGATGCCGCACGTTCGCACGGGGCCGAATCCATCGGTGTGAACGCCGAGGACGCCTCCAGGACTGACCTGGACTATTTAATCAAATTCGCTACACAGGCCAAGCTACACGGTGCCACAAGATTCAGGTACTGCGATACTCTAGGCTATGATGATCCCTTCACTATATATTCGAGCATTAAAGCGCTGGCGGAGAACACGTCCATGCCCATTGAAATTCACTGCCACGGTGACCTCGGAATGGCCGTTGCTACTTCCATCTCCGGAGCTAAGGGGGCAATTGACGCTGGTCAGGATGCTTACATCAATACTACCGTCAACGGCATAGGAGAAAGAGCCGGCAACGCCGACCTCGTGGCCACAGTCTTGGCTGTTACCAAATCAAAGGGTTTTGCTGACAAGTATCAACTAGGCGCGCCCATTGACCTATCTAAATCTTGGAAAATCGCCAACTTTGCCAGCTACGCTTTCGGCATTCCCATCCCCATAAACCAGCCCGGAGTGGGCGCCAACGCCTTCGCCCACGCTTCCGGTATCCACGCCGATGGCGTTATTAAGGACCCGCAAAACTACGAGCTATACGACTTTGCTGAGCTGGGACGCGGCGAACCTGTCACCGTAGAAACCGGCAGAGAAATATGCTCCGGCGAATACGGAGGTATTTCCGGCTTCAGACACGTGATGAGGCAGATACAGGAAAGGATGACAGAAGGAAGTGAGGATGAAAAGCTGGAGATTTCGTTTACCAGCCCCGAAGAGGCAGAGAAAATACTTGAGTTGGTAAGATACGCTAACGTAAGCGCTCAAAAGCCGCTTGTTGAGGATGAGTTGCTTTTCATTGCCAAATTCCCTGACATTGCCAGGAAACTGTTGACGATGACACCGTTAACATAGCTCATTTCACCGTAGCACATGTCGCCCTCCCCTACATGATTATAAATGCCAATCAAAATGAATCTAAAACCTATCGGTTTTGTGAAAAACAACATCACGGAGCCCAGGGACAGGGACTGGGAGACAATTGCCTCTGAGATAATACTCGACCAAAATTTAGAAGAAGCCCTGAGCAGATTAACCGAATTCTCCCATATCACCGTAGTCTACTGGATGCACAAGATAACTCCAGAACAGCGTTTGACCAGGAAAGTACATCCCAAGGCCAACAAGAACTTACCTCTTGTTGGCGTGTTTGCCACCTGCAGCCCGGCGCGCCCGAATCCCATAGGCGTAACCACCGTCAAATTGCTGGAACAACGCGGCAATGTTCTAAATGTCCTCGGGCTCGATGCTATCGATGGGACTCCGGTGCTTGATATTAAGCCCTATATGCCGCCACCTGCCTCCCGCACCAACGTTAAAACCCCGGACTGGATAACATTACACTGATTCCGGCGAGTCATCGACATCGACTCAGTGCCACAGTAATATAATTGGCGGGCGGGTGTAATTCAGTGGTCAGAATGCTTGCTTCCCAAGCAAGCTCTCGTGCCTCAAACCTGAGCGAGTCGGTTTTAGATACGAAATTAACGTCACCAAGCAAGCACTCCCCTTTTTTGTTATACTTCACCTCTCTCGCGTTATGTTTATGTTTCATTGCTGTACCTCCTTAGTTGACGTTTTAGCTCCCCAACTTATTCCCCATGCGATTTTTCAAGTAGTTGCGAAGCCAGCGCAAAGATCAGACGAGGGATTTCGTCTTCATTCTTTGGTGTGACCATACCCTTCATTATCTCCCTCTTTAGCCTTTTGCTAATTGCCTCAAAGTCCTCTAACTTTATGTAAAGCAGACCTGATTGCCTTGAAGGATCATCGAGCAAGGTTGGCTCTATTTTACCTAATGCGGAGAGAGATATGCCAACCCTAAGAGAACCCGGTGGCGGTACCGGCTCCATTCCAACTGCTTTTAAGGCAGAACCCATCGCCGCTGCCATTAATGTGGCATAGAAGCCAGCCTCTTGGGCTTTGGCCTGATATTTCTGATATTCAACCGTCACTTTCTCCATTAGCATGTCGACACGAGAAGCCCACCATCTGCCGTTAAACTCCACCGGGCATCAGGGCTACCCTGTCCAGCGCGGCTCTATGCAGGGGGACAAGTCGCTCAAAGCTCTCTTTGATCTCACGAAGCTCACTGAGAAGATTCTCGAGACTTTGTTCTCTTCGATTGGACATCTCTTTTAATCTCTTCCCAAGTCAATGTGTAACGATGACGCCACCCAGGTTGTTCCTCGACCCATTTATCTACGCAGTTGACCACGATGGATATCAGGCTGAAATCGTCATCATCAACCTTATCCGGGTCGGAAAGGAAAGGAAGAACTGATTTAGCCCATTTCATGTGCTCTATATCCTTCTCTAATCCTCCTTTCATCTCAGCTATTTCGACAATTTCCTCTGCCATCGCTGTAATACGTTTCGCATCCTTCTCGAAATCAACCGACGCCTTTTCCAAACGGCTAGACAGCTTCTCTTGCCTTTCAGCAAGAGCCTCTATTTCCCCTTCCAGTCTATTTTTGTCCTTTCTCCTGCTGGCTGTCTCTTCTTCCAGAGAAACAAGTTCCGCTAGCTTCGTCTCAAGCTCATCAAGTGGAATTCCGAACCCGTCTGCTCTCCCCTGCATAAGCCGACTCAGCGAACTCGATCTAGCTTCCAAATTCGCTAACTCTGACCTGAGCCTAGCGGCCTTCCCCTCATTCTCATCTATCGCCATCTCGAGTTCTCTGGCCTTCTTTCTTTAGCACTCAGATCTCCGACCTCTTCAACAAGCTTGTCTCGCTGACTAGACAGTTCCTTGACCTCAGAGGCGATTTCAGCGTAGCTCTTGCCCGTTTCTTTCTCAACCTGAAAGAATGCCATCGCCGATGGGAGGAAATCATCCGGAGGACTAGGGCTTATCTCGGAGCAGAATTCTATCCAAGCCTTGGGTGATCTGGCTCAATACCCATCCCCAATAGTCTCTTGAGAAAGGTAAACCCTGATTTCGCCTGGGCAAGGTCTAGCTCCCCTTTTCTCAATTTCACCGATAGGCTATGGAGTTCATCCACTCTGTCCTTTAATTCCAGTTGAGGAAATTTACCTTCTCTGGCATCCTTAATAATGGAAACAACTGCCCCTTTAGAAATCTCGGTTTTGTCTACTATCTGATTTGCGGAAAACCCCTGAAGATAAAGTTCCAGGGCTTCCATTTTGGCCTGAAAAGTTATCGGCCCCATTACTCCCTCCTCGGACGGTCAACTGGTTGGGTCACCGGGTCAGGGCCATTTTCCACCACGTCCTCCCCAAGGGGGAGCTCCTCCCCCCTCACCAAATAGGATTTATGGCCTTTTTTTGTAATGCCGTAGGCTGTATATCTTGGCTTGCGCTGGTGACCGCCCATTTGACCGACCTCTACGATTATGACCGCTTTTCCGTTCCAAGTCAAGCTGTGGGAGAAAGTTGCTGACCAAAGAACAGAGAGTTATGCATTTAGGGAAAAATCATATCCTGGGCGTATGCTCCAACAGACAGTTGCTCGGAAACCTTCGGCTTGAGGCATCTCTATTTGATTCGCATTTCAGGGTAACAAAATG
>CAVVVB010000019.1:0-48479 GCA_963751585.1 uncultured Chloroflexia bacterium
TTGCCTGCCAAGTATTTTTACGATAAAAAGGGGTCCCTTCTGTTCGAACGAATCTGCCGTCTGGATGAATATTATATTCCACGAGAAGAAGCGGCAATCATGGAATCCTGCATCCGAGAATTGGCGGAGCTTCTGGGTCCACGAGTCCTCCTCATCGAGTACGGCAGCGGAGACTGCAAGAAAGTGCAAATTCTTCTGGACAACCTGCCAGACCTTGCGGCATACGTCCCCATTGACATTTCACAGGAGCAGTTATTGCGTGTGACTCAACAGCTAGCTTTGAGTTATCCACAGGTCGAGGTACTTCCAATCTGTGCGGATTATACTAATAGCCTTAAACTGCCTTCTCCAAAGGTGAAGAGCGAACGAACGGTTGTCTATTTCCCGGGTTCGTCTATCGGCACTTAGTTCCATGAGGCGCAGCAGTTCCTGGAGCATATCACTCTTGTCTGCGGGTTTGATTGTGAACTGCTTGTCGGTGTGGATCTCAAGAAAGATTCCGCCGTGTTGCACGACGCTTATAACGACAGCGAGGGCGTAACCGCTGCTTTCAATTTGAATTTGTTGGAACGCATCAATCGCGAGCTAAATGCTGATTTTCGACCGCATTGGTTCAACATTATGCTTTCTATAATCCTCAAAAGAGGCGCGTCGAGATGCATCTGGTGAGCCGAAGAGAACAAGTTGTAAATATAGGTAAGATTGCTATTCGATTTGCCAAAGGTGAGAATATCTGGACTGAAAGCTCTTACAAATATAACCTTGATGAGTTTGCCGGCATAGCTGCCGCCGCAGGTTTCAAGGGCAAGCGTGTTTGGACCGATAGGCAGCAGTGGTTCAGTGTCCAATATCTCGTAATTGAAGGAAGCTAAAACATATATTGGCCATGCTGGAGGTTTGCTGAGGTACCCCGTGACTTCACTTACAGGGCATTAGCCTTACGGTGTTCTTTTCTTCCAGAACTTGTGCCAGAGCTGAAATTGTCTCGTCGATTTCGCTCTCCGTCGTATAGCGTGATAACGAAAATCTGACCGAGCAATGTGCCTCTTGCTCGGTCCTGCCCATGGCGATAAGAACATGGGTTGGCTCTGCTGAGCCCGATTTGCAGGCTGACCCTGAAGAGAGTGAGACGCCATGGTGGTTGAGAGCGATGACAACAGACTCGCCACGCAGACCCGGCAGGGTCAAGTTTAGTGTGTTCGGCAGCCTGAGCTCGCGGTGGCCGTTCAGCACAGCCTCTGGTATGAGCTTCTTGATGCCTTCTTCCAGTTTATCCCGCAACTCACGTACATGGTCATAGCTGCGGACTGCATATGTTGCTAGTTCTGCTGCCTTGCCGAAGCCGACAATAGAGGGCACATTTTCAGTGCCCGCTCGTATTCCATTTTCCTGTTTGCCGCCATGGATCAGAGGCTCAAGCGCGATTCCTTTTCTGATGTAGACGGCGCCAACACCCATGGGGCCATGGAGCTTATGTCCTGAGATGCTGAGCATGTCTATGTCGAGCTCTGTCACATCGACCCTGATTTTTCCTACTGCCTGGATGGCGTCGGTATGGAACAGCACCGCATTTTGGTGTGCGATCGCGCATAGTTCCGTGATTGGTAAAATCGTGCCCACTTCGTTGTTGGCCATCATAACGGAGACGAGAATGGTATCAGGTGTTATGGCTTGACGCAGCTTTTCAGGATTTAACCAGCCATTTTCATCCACGTCGAGGTAAGTAATTCTGTAGCCTAGATTTTCCAAAAACTGGCATGTCCTGAGTATCGCCGGGTGCTCTATAGTAGTGGTAATAATATGATTGCCCTTGTTGCGCACAGCAAATGCCACACCTTTCAGGGCCAGATTATCCGCCTCGGAACCACCGCCGGTAAAAACAATTCTTTTTGGCTGGGCGTTTATTAGTTTGGCTACCTGACGCCGGGCAATCTCTATGGCTTCTCGTGCATCTCGGCCTGTGCCATGAATGCTGGAGGGATTGCCATAAGCTGTGGACAGATAAGGTATCATCGCCTCTCGTACTTCATCCGCGACTTTAGTGGTGGCATTGTTGTCCAGATATACTTGGGTCTGGTGCTTTCCTTTCGGTATTTGAGAAATGGGCAACTCGGAGCGGGTAACCGGAGTTTGGGACATGAGCGAACGCTGAATTTCCTTGCTGCCCGGCGCGAGTCTTTGCACATCGCAAAGGAGTGCCTTATATACTGGAAAACCGGAGATTCTGTCATAGTTGCTGATATCGGTAAGCTCGTTAACGTTCCATTCCTGCCAGGCTTTCGGTCCAACCACAGTGCCGCCACCGAACATACATTCCACAGCCCCTTTCATAATGTCGCCTGTCACTTTGGCTCTGAAGGGTACGCTACCTCTTGAGGTGGTTACGCTAACTAAATCGCCAGTATTGATTCCTCGCTCTTTGGCATCTTCAGTATTGATCTCGACTATGGGCTCTGGAGTCTCCTTTACCAAACCTTCGATGCCATGATGCTGCGACCTGAAATCAGTTTGTGGCCGTGCGCCGGAGTTGAACACCAGCGGGAATTTCTCTGCTATTTTGGGATTTCCCAGAGGTCCTTCAGTCGGTTCGATGTATTTTGGCAACGGTTCGTAGCCATATTCCTCGAAGATAGTGGAATATATTTCAAACTTGCCCGTTGGCGTTTCAAAACCAAGACCACCATCCCGTCGCAATCTACCCTTCTGCCACTTCTTATACTCCATCATAGGTGTTGAGATCCTGACCCAGCCGCCTGCTGACTTTACATCTTCCAGGCTGTAGCCGGAGCCTTTCAGAGCAAAGCGAATCATCTCCTCTTCCGTTTGTGGAAATAGATGGCCGTAGCCTAGATGTCTGGCCAACTCGGCCATGATAAGGTAGTCGTTGCGTGCCTCTCCCATCGGCTCGATAATTCTCTCGCGCAATCGAAATAGGGGCCCGTAAGTCATGTATGAGTAGTTTTCAAACATGGTGGTGGCTGGCAGAACCACATCCGCATAAGCAGCGTCGGGTGTCAGCTGGCGGTCGATACATACCACGAATCTAAGTTGAGACATGACCTGTTTCCAAATCGGGGTTTGTGGCCACGAGGTGAGCAGGGAAGCACCGTGGATTAGCAGTGCACGGACGGCATAAGGCTCGTTTTTCAAAACAGAGTCTACCAGGGCGATGGCATGAGATTCACCGCGGTAGTTACTGTAGATGGGGAAGGCTTCACGGCCGATGGCCAGATTCAGATTTGGGTTTTCCTGATTGCAGGAACGGTTTATCGGAAAAGCGTTGTCTGGCATAGTCAGCCCGATGCCACCCGGTACATCCAGGTGGCCGGCCAGAGCAAACAGTGTCAGAATTGCCCGGCCAGACTGCACGCCGGTGTTCGAAAATTCCAGGCCCGTGTACATTAATACTGAAGCGCCTTTGGCTTTGCAGATACGCCGGGCAAGGTCACGTATGGTGTCCGCCGGTACCCCTGTTATAATTGCTGTCGTTTCGGGGCGGAAGTGCTGAACGTATGTCGTCAGTTGCTCTAAGCCGTAGCACCAATTTTCAGCGAATTCTTCATTGCATAAGTCCTCTTCTATCATCACCTGGATCAGGCTCAGGGCCAGAGCGCCGTCGGTACCGGGCCGGATGGGAATCCACTGTCCATTAGTGCGTATCGCAGTCTCGGTGCGGCGTGGGTCGATGACTACCACGTCTGCGCCCCGTCGGGCGGCAAGCTCCAGACGCTGCATATCTGTAGGAGGGGAGTCAGTGGCCGGGTTGGTACCCCACACCACCACCATCTCCGCGTTCTCTATATCGGTGAACATGTTGACTTGCGTGCGACCCATGGTGACGTGAGGCGCAATCAGATGTAAGGAAACGTAACAGAGAGCACCTACGCCCGTGGTATTAGGTGAGCCAAAGGGGAATAATACATTTGATGCCGAAGATACCCCCACGCCTTTTGGCTGGAACATGTCACATAATGAGAGTTCCTGGGCGCCGCGTCCGGTGTAGATAGCCACTGACTCAGGCCCGCATTCTGCCTTTATCCGGTTGAGGTTGTTGACGATAACTTCGTAGGCTTCGTCCCAGGTAATGCGCTGGAATTCATAGGAGCCTTTAGCGCCTGTCCTCTTCATGGGGTATTTGAGACGGTGTTCGGAGTACACTATCTCCGGTGCATGTTTGCCCCGCAGGCAGATGGTTCCCAGCGAGTGGTTGCTATCCGGCCTTATATCTACCAGTCGACCATTAGCCAGGCCAACTTCTACCCAACAACCGGCAGGGCATATGCCGCACAGCCCCCTTTTCCAATCCAACTCTCCATGTTGCTGTCTGTTCTGAGTGGTTACCAGTTCTGATCGTGTCACTTCTTTTTTACCTGCCGCAGGGGCCGGCGGTAAGCTCCTCCTCATGTTCCTTGAGCCATTTCTTGTGCCCTTGCCATCCGCAGCAATATTTAGCCACCAGTTCCCAAAACCTCTTTGAATGATTCATCTCTTTAAGATGGATAAGTTCATGGATGATGACATAGTCGATTACCGGCTCCGTGCCATCATCAGTTTCCAGTTAAAGCTGAGGTTATGCTTGTGTGAGCAGCTGCCCCAGCGTGTCCTTTGACCTCGTATGACGATTCGTTTATAGCCAATGCCTATCTGAGAGCTAAGGTTACCCGCCTTCTCATTTATGACCCTGGCAGCCTCAGCCCGATACCATCTCTCCAAAGCTGGCTCAAGGAGCCCGTCTTCGAACAGACTGTGGCATACCACCAGCTTGCCGTTTTCCAGCATTGAAATGCGGGCGCCATCGTGGTCTTCCCGTCTAACTAGCTCCAAATCTCCGCCAAGGTATGGAACGGTATCACCGACTCTCAGCTTCTTTCGGCTAGCCGGAGATTTGGACTGGCTAAACTTTGTCCAGTTCCTCAATATCCATCGTTCCTTTGATTTCAAAATCCTGTTGAGTCGCCCAATATCGAAAGAACGGGGGATAACCACGGTAAGCCCTGTTTGCGGCCTCATCTCCAGACGGACACGCTTTGCCTTTGGGCTTCGCTTGACTTTATAGGTGATTATTTTCCCACCCATACTGGCCTTGCGTTCGCATACCAGGTCTGCCTGATGTAAGTTCTTTTGTGCCATGACTATAGTCTAAAGGTTCAACCGATTATTTGTCTAGAACACGGCAGATACACGACGAAGGTTAAGCCCGCATTCCCGTTTTTGACGTCTGAGACTTCGTGGTAGTGTAGCAGTCGAGCCAAGACCGCGCTATGGTTTTGGACTCGTTCGGATAGACAGTCATCGCGAGGAGCCCCGACAAGTCGGGGCGAGGCAATGGCACCGGGGACATTACCCAATGTCGCAGTGCGAAAGTGTCACCTGCAGAAAGAAGAGCAGCGACAGCAGTCTCTGTTCCGAGCGCCCATGAGGGGCCTCACTCTTGGTAATGACAATAGCAAGTGTCACTAATGTACTGGACGAGCACGGGTTTTAGCCTGGTGGCGTCAGCAGTGTTACAATAGATTGCAGCTATTTGCCTAATGATTTTACTCATTTCTCGGGTCTTGGGGCGTCTGAAGGATGTGGAAATTGAAGCATCGGTGGACATTTCCCTTTCTTGTATCCTTGGCTTTGGTTAGTATGTTCCACATTCCCAGCTTCCCTCCATCGAACCAGCCCGATGTTCAGCGCGATTGGCGGGAGATGGCTGAGGCCTACGCCTTCAATTTTGCTGCCTGGGAATTGAAAGCGCTATCCTCTCCGTCACAGGACAGCAACTCCAGTGAGGAACCAGGGTTGCGTAGACAGATAACGACCGTGCTGCGGGACAAGGGCATATCCGTGTTTCCGCCGCTGCTGTTCCGGTTTACGAAGCCGCCTCACCTGCTGGTGATATCGCCACGAGATAAGATCTTCTATTTGGACAGGATATTGTTGCGGCAGGACATGAGCCGGACGGAGATGGAAAGCCTGGAGACCCGCATCGACGCACTGGGCGTTTCATCGCTGGTCGTTGATCTTGGGGGTTTTGGCGCAACTTGCCCGACCATGGTTGGCGATGTCACCGACGTAAGCGATGCCACTCCCACGGTGGTGGAGGAATGGTTTCACCAGTATCTGGCATTCAAGCCGCTAGGGTTTCTCTACTTGTTGGACTCAATTGGCGTCAGGCGAAATCAGGACATTGCTACTATGAATGAGACCTTCGCCGATATGGTCAGGACGGAGATTAGCGATGAGGTTTGGGCGAAATACTATCCGGGCAGGAAATCGGTGAAATCTGAAAGCCGCGCTTCGGGCTTCGATTTCGACGCTGAGATGAGACAAACTCGCCAGGCTGTAGACCTTTATCTTTCTCAGGGAAAGATTGCGGAAGCCGAAAGCTTCATGGAGGCAAGAAGGCAGGTTTTTGTGGCACATGGCTACGACATCAGGAAGCTGAACCAGGCGTACTTTGCCTTCCGTGGGATATACGCTTATGATCCGGGCTCGGTAAGTCCGGTCTATGATGACCTCAGGCAACTGAGGTCCAGGAGTCCATCCCTTAAGGGCTTCATCAGCACGGTGGCATCTATGCGGAGCTATGCCGACTTGAAGAAAGCGCTGGGCGATTAGCACCTGTTGCCTGGGTTACTCGTGCCGCAGTGATTCAATGGGGTCTAGCCTGGCGGCCCGGTAGGCTGGATAAGTGCCCGCTATCAGGCCAACGCCTATGGACACAGCCAGCGCCAGTATGGCAATGGCAACCGAAACGTGACCGTGAATGTGGGTAGGAGTTTGTGCCCCGGGCGGTCCAGTCATGATAGTGGCCTGGCCTACCAGTGCGGCCCCACCTATTCCTAGAAGCAGTCCCAGGATGCCCCCGGTGAAGCTCAACGCCGCCGCTTCAATGAGGAACTGGATTAGAATGTCCCGCCTCTTAGCGCCGATAGCTTTGCGTATGCCGATTTCCCGGGTGCGTTCCGTTACCGATACCAGCATGATGTTCATAATGCCTATGCTGCCCACCACCAGCGAGATGGCAGCAATGGCGCTCATAATCATTGAGAACACACCCAGCGTCTGCTCGAGGCTATTAATAATCTCGCGCATGTCTCTGATCTGGAAATCATCGGTGGCTCCGTTCATGATATAATGTTGGGCTCTCATTATGGTGGTCATTTCGGCAATAGCGGTATCCACCTGGTCTGGACTGGCCGCTAATATTGCAATTTGGCTAACATCGTGACCGCCCACCAGCGTTGATTGCATGGTTGAAATGGGCATCAGCAGATAACTGTCGCCGCCAAAGCCACCCAGCTTGGCAATGGTTCCCACCACTTGAAACTTCTGGCCACTGACACGGACGCTATTCCCCACAGGTGGCTGGGTGCCGAACAGGTCCTGGGCGGTCTGCCAGCCCAGCACCACCACCGAGCTTCTTGACTGGACATCCTGGTCGGTTATAAATCTCCCCGCGTCCTGTGTGTAGTTTCTTATCTGGGTAATAATGGGTTCGATACCCAGAGCCTGGTAGGGGCCGTTGTAATTTCCGTAGGATACAGTTACCCCTTTGCTGAGAGTAGGTGAGACCACACTTATTGCCGGGGCTGCCGTCTTGTCCGATAGCGCGGCGACATCTTGCATGGTAAGCGGGCGAACTATGGTAGCGGAAGTATTACTGCTTATATAGAGAGCGCTGGCCCCCATGCTCTCAAAATTTTGCTTCATACTCGCTTGAAAGCCCTGTCCCAGCGCCACCAGCGTTACTACAGCGAAGACGCCGATGACTATGCCCAGCATGGTGAGTGCCGACCGCATCTTGTTGGCAAATATTGACTGCCAGGCTGTCTTGATGCACTCCCAGATGTTCATCGCTTCTTTTCCTCTATGATCTTTCCGTCCCGGAGATAGATGGTCCTCTGAGTATATGTTGCTATATCCTCCTCGTGGGTGACGATGACTATGGTAATGCCTCTCTTAGCCTGCTCCTGCAAAAGAGACATGATCACGTGGCTCGAGGCGGTGTCCAGGTTACCGGTAGGTTCGTCGGCGAGTATAACCAGTGGGTTATTGATCAGAGCGCGGGCGATGGCTACCCTCTGTTGTTCACCGCCGGACATCTCGTTCGGATGGTGATAGGCCCTGTTGGCTATACCAACCGATTCCAGTGCCGCGAGGGCTCGCTGCCGCCGGTGGTGGCCGTTATTATAAACTAGTGGCAGTTCTGCATTGGCTACTGCCGTCATTTTCGGCAACAGATTGTAGGACTGGAAGACGAAGCCCAGTTTTTTGTTTCTTATCACCGCCAGGTCGTTGTCCTTGAGGCTGGAGATATCTTCTCCGTCCAAGAGGTAGCTTCCGCTGGTGGGCGTGTCCAGACAACCCAGTATGTTCATCATGGTGGATTTGCCGGAACCTGATGGCCCCATGATGGAAACTATCTCACCTTTCTGGCAGCTGAAAGAGACGTTTTCTAAGGCAGTGACCTGCACCTCGCCTAATTCGTATATCTTGGTTAAATTATGTAATTCAATCATGTTCCAATGCGGTGCTATCCGCCCGGTGGTCGTCCGCCGCCTGACGGCGGTCCGAATCCCTGGGTCGCACCTGTAGTGGGCAATCTGGTCGCAGTTGGCGCCACGATCTTATCGCCCTCTTTCAATCCCGACAGCACTTCGACGTACTGGAGGTTGCTCTGGCCTAGTGTTACTGGCCTCGGCTCGGGCTGGCCTGTGGCCTCATTGATGACTCTCACCAGAGACCCCCCTGCACGCGTGGTAATAACCATGGATACGGGGATAAGCAGCACGTTCTTGCCGGAGTATATGTTGATGGTGGCAGTAGCACTCAGTTGGCCTCTGAACTGGACATCGCTAGAGTCAAGCTGGATGAACACGGTAAATTTTACCACATTGCCTGACAAGGTGCCGTAAGGCGAAATGAATGAGACCGTCCCGGTAAAAGTCTTGCCGGGTATGGCATCAACGGCGATGGTAGCTTTTTGCCCGACTTTCACCTTCATAATATCGATTTCATCGACCAGTCCCTCGAAACGTATGTAACTCGTGTCGACCAGCTGCACCGCCGGCCTGGAGGCATAGTCTTGCAGAGAAGTGACGTAATCCTTTTTCAGGCCGACCGCCACCACGTTCCCGTCTGCAGGGGCGATGATGGCTGTGTTCATGATGTCCCGCTTGGCCCCGTACAGGGCTACCTGGGCGCCTTGCACGGCCAGGTTGTACTGCTGCAATATCTTCCAGTTGATGCCGGGCCCGCTGACAAAGAGCGATGTCTGATTCTCCAGTATATCCTGTGCTACCAGCAGGTCAAGGTCGGTGACATTCAGCCTCTTGGCCGCTTCCATCGGCGTGGCATCGCTCTGGGAACTATACTGCTGTAAGTCCTGTAAGGCGCGAATGGATGCCTGCAGGAAATCAGAGCTGCTGGAGCTATCGGGATACTCGTACATCTGGCTGCCTCTGAGATATATGGTGCTCTTGGCCAACTGGGACACGGTAAACATTTCCTGCTGCGCCTTGTCGAATTCCGATGTCACTGCGGCATAGTCGCCGGTCTTCATATGCTGCGAGATGTCGAGCAGCTCGGCGCCGTACTTCTCAAGGTAATCAAGCGCCGCGGCATCGGTTGGCGATATGCTGTTGCTGGTGCCGGCGGTGGCCTCGGGATAGTAAGTCGAGTTCTGCTTGGCTCCGGCCAAGGCGTCCGTGTCCGGCTTGGTTGAGATGAGGTCCTCGCATACCTGGATATCGAAGTATGTCATGATGAGCTGGTAGCCGGCGTCCAGGTAGTCCCCCTGCCCGAAATAGCTGACCGCCAGGGCAATGTCTTTCTTGGCCTCTTCGGTCATGCGGAGCACGCTCAAATCCGGGTACATATAAGGAAGCCAGCCGCATCCTGACGTGCTGTCGTTGCTTTTGGCGCCTACGGTGATGGCATCCTGTGCCGTCTGTATATTGAACAGGGCGGTTTCGATTTCGTTTATCTGAGAGGTGTTATCCAGCAAGGCTAGCAGGGCGCCCGCCTTGACCTGGTCTCCTTCTTGAACCAGCACTTGGTCCACCTGCCCCTGCGTGCCAAAAGCCAGGTTATATTCGTTGGGCATGGTCAGGTTGCCGTCGGAAGATACCGAGATGTCCAGGTTTCCCGTCTTCACCTGGTAACTTCCCGCGGTGGGCGTCGCGGCGCCCTTGCAGCCGCCGAGCCAGGCCAGGAGCAGGCCAGAGATTATCACCGCTGCCATTATCGATTTCCTATGCATCTTACACTTGTCCATTCTTCGGAAATTCAAACGTGATCGTGCTGGCTACCTGCCTCCGCCGCCACCGCCGCCTCTGGCTCCGCCTCCGCCTCCGCCGCCACCGAAACCACCGCCACCTCCCGGTCGAGGTGTGAATACCGGCGCGCCCACCACCGTTTTTTGTTCTATCACCACCTTATCGCCTTCTTTCAAGCCTGATAACACCTCGGCCTGGGTCGAGTTTTGCTGACCCAGGGTGACCTGCCGTTTCTGCGTCTGGCCATTGGCGCCGGTGACCACCGTCACGAAAGAGCCGGCAGAGGTGGTGGTAACCGCCGCTACAGTCACCAGCAATAGATTTTGAGCATTGGCTACCGTAATGTCCGCCGTGGCGGACAGGGTGCCTTTGAGGTCCACATCGGTAGGGTCGAGCTGTATGTATACGGTAAATTGCACGACGCCGCTGGTATTCGGGGTGCCATAGGGCGAGATAAATGATACCGTACCGGTAAACGTCTTGTTGGGCACAGCATCGACGGCAATGTTAGCTTTTTGCCCGGTCTTTACTTTGGTAATATCGATTTCATCCACCAGCCCCTCGAACCTCACCGCCGTGGTATCGACGAGCTCAATGTCGGCGCCCGATGAGTAGGTGATCTGAGAAACGACATCGTTCTTCTTAAAGCCCACGCTTACTACATAGCCGTCGAAGGGCGCCAGTATCACCGTTTTCACAAAGTTGCTTTTCTGATTCTCCAGATTAACCAGGGCATTCTGTAATTGTATCTTATACTGCTGCTCGGCCTGCAGGGTAAGGCCGTGCTTAAGCACGTAGTCGTTGGTGCCCAGTATGCTGTTACAGATTTCCATGGTATGCTGCGCTATGAGCAGGCTGCCGTTCAGCTGGGTAGAGTCCAGCCCATACTGGCTGAGCGCGGTCGATGCCTTGTTCAGTGCGTCGGCGGAAGCCCCGTAGAGATATAGGCATATAGCCTCGCCGTAAATGGTGGTATAGCTGTGTGACTTTATGATATTGATATTGCTTATTACCGACTTGCCTAGATCGCTGAGCTGGTCCAGCAGAGGCTGGAACAGCGGGCCGGTATCTCCGGGCTTATCCAGTGCCAGCATCCCCACAATGGCCTCTGTGTTGACCTGGCTCTGCTTTATGGAGTTGATCAAGGCGCGCAGCTCCAGGATGTAGGTGGCCTCCGGCCCGTTGTCCAGGAAGACCTGCAAGGTCGTCTGGTCGAAATTGGCCATGTCCTCGGGGATATATTTGACTATGTCGCCCAGACCGGACTGCGGGTTGTTTATGGCGTCATCGAATATCTGCAGGCACAGCTCCAGGTCGTTCACCGCCACGTCCAGCTGGGAGGCGGCTGCGGTGTAGTTGCCCAACTTGGATAGTGCATCAGCCGTATAGACCTCGTCCTGCGCCCAGGCGAACGCTGTCCAGGCGGCCGCGTTGGGATAATAGTCGTAGGCGCCGAGTATCGAACCTATGTGGTTCTGGAGCGCGGTAGTTGTGGTTGTTGTAGTGGTTATGACTGTGTGCACTATTGTTGTAGGTATTCCAGGTCCTGTTGTGACCACGACGGGGCCCCCACCACGGCCGCCCACATAGCTGGTTGTCGTCTGGGTCTGGGTGCTTACTGTTTGTACCATATTTCCCGGCAGTTGTGTTGGTCCGGCGGTAGTGGTTACCGTAGTTGTCCCTGCTGATGGCACCGTTGGGCAATCCAGAGTTGGGTTATCTAGATACGTCTGGTCACCATTGGGGATCGTTATAACCGGGGCTCCCGTCACATTGACAATGTCGGAGTACAGAGCTGCGCTGGGGAATTGGGGCAGGCGCGGCACCGTCTCGTAGAGGTTGCTCAGGACCGTCTGCACGTTGTTGTTGGACGTCCTGACGGCGAGCCGCTGCGGGGTATCGTCCAGCCGGGCAAGTACCTGTCCGGCTTTGACGAAATCACCCTCTTTTACCAGCACGTCCTTTACGTTGCCTGGTGCCCCGAAGCGCAAAACGTACGCCTGCGGCATCGTTAGGTTGCCGTCCACCGAAATGGTTGTTGCCAAATTGCCGCGCTGTACGGTGACCTGCCGTGTTTGCACTGCCGGCTGGGCCGTTTTTGCGGCGCAGCCGATAGCGCTGCCGGTGATGAGCAGAAGGCACAGGCAAACCAGAGGTACTGACCTCCGGCATATCTTGCCCATGTTTTTAACTTGTTTCTTCGGGGTCATGCGCTGATTTCTATCAACCATAACAGACAAATATTAAGATTTTGTTTAGAATGCCGATTCAGGTCTGGAAAGCAATAGAATTGCCTCGACCTGATTCGGCTGCCTCTTATATTGAAGCTGTTTATATGTTCAGTCAGGGTCTCCCCCGGTCACTGTAATGAAACCTCGTGCGGAGCCAGTGTGTGCTCCGATTAATCAATAAGTATAGCCCCACGGGCGCGGTTTGGCAAGTCCCTCTTCAACATAAAGCGACCTTGTGCTGTGTCATTCTATGGCTAATCGGCCCATCGGCCTCCCGATTACTTCTCCGATTATGGCGGCGTCCCGCGTGTCGGCTTGGTGCAGTTTTTTAATCAGCGCTTCAGCGGCCTCAGGTGGCAGCGATATGAGCAAGCCGCCCGAGGTTTGCGGGTCGAAGAGTATGTCTCGCAAATAGATGGGCACACGGCTGGAGAATTTCACCATCTTGCCATAAAAGTCCATGTTTCGGCGCAGACCGCCGGGGCAAAACCCCGCCCTGGCGAACCTCTCGGCTTCCGGCAGCAGGGGAATTGATCCTGAATTGATCTTTATCCCTGCCCGGCTGTTTTGGGCCAGCTGGACGGCATGGCCGATAAAGCCAAAGCCGGTAATATCGGTGCAGGCGTGGACACCGGCTTCCTGCATGAGCTCGGAGGCTCGCCTGTTCAGAGCCGCCATATATTTCGTGGCTTTGGCTACCGCCTCTCTGCCTGGTTTTCCTGCCTTCAGAGCGGTGCTAATGATACCCGTCCCCAGAGGCTTGGTTAGTACAAGTTTGTCCCCGGCCTTAGCTCCGGAATTGGTGACCAGTTGCTTCGGATGTACCGTGCCGGTGACGGAAAGGCCATATTTCAGCTCGTTATCGTCTATACTGTGTCCGCCGACCAGTGTCACTCCGGCTTCCTTCATCTTGTCTATGCCGCCTTTGAGTATCTCCTTGAGGACAGATATGTCCAGTTTTTTGGTGGGAAAGCAGACCACGTTCATAGCGGTCAAGGGCTTGCCGCCCATGGCGTAGACATCGCTCAACGCGTTGGCCACAGCTATCTGGCCGAAGTCATAGGGATCATCAACGATGGGCGTGAAGAAGTCGATGGTCTGGATAATGGCCAGGTCATCGCTCAGCCGGTAAACGCCGGCGTCATCCAGGCTTTCCATGCCCCGAATCACGTTCTTATCTGCTATCAGAGGCAAGCCGCAGAGCGCTTCGTTCAGGTCCGCCGGACCCAGCTTGGAAGCTCAGCCGGCGCCGCTGACGCTTTCGGTCAGGCGCGGTGATTTTTCCTTATCCATTTTGGCTATTGTAACATCGGCCTGGTGAATAGGCAACGGCCTGGCGAAATCCCCCCAACGAAAATCAAAAATCGAATATTAAAGATCAAAATGACAGATCAAAATGCAAAAATACTGTAGCCCGGCATGTCATTGCGAGCCCCGATCCAATCGGGGCGTGGCAATCTCAGAAATGCTCATCGAGGTCGCCACGTCGTCGCGATTAAGTCGAGACTCCTCGCGATGACAGAGAGGTTTTTTCTCCTTTGCTCTTTGATTGCCCTCTCCCCCGATTGTATTGGGGGAGAATAAGAGGGATTTTACAGAGTGGAAAATAGATAGTCAGCCGTGTAGGGGCGGGCCTTTAGGCCCGCCCGATATGGTGAGTTGCAGGATAGGTGGGCCGACCTGAAGGTCTGCCCCTACATCTGTATGATCATGTAAGTTTGAAACTAGTTCTCAGTATGGTTAGAATAGTTGGTGCATTATGGAGAGTAAGCTTCGCTGCCTACCCAGTGTAGATAGGGTGATATCCAGTGAGCGAGTCAAAGGGCTTCGTGAAATCTATCCGCATAGTTTAATCGTAGACCTGGTTCGCCGGCAGCTGGAGCAAGACCGACTGGCTGTGGCGCAGGGCAACTTATGTCCTTCGCTGGATCAGGTGGTGGACTCCGTGTGTACCAGACTTCAAGTGCTGGCAAGGCCCACTTTGCGTGTTGTCATCAACGCCAGCGGTGTGTTGCTTCATACGAATCTGGGTAGGGCGCCGCTAAGCCAGGAAGTAGTAGCAGCTATGGCAGCGGCTGCGGGCTATTGTAACCTGGAGTTTGATCTTGATAGTGGCGTAAGGGGCTCCAGAGATATTCATGTCGAACAGCTTCTCTCTCAGTTGTCTGGGGCGGAGGCGGCGCTGGTGGTTAACAATAACGCTGCTGCTGTGCTGCTAGCTATCACCGTTCTGGCGAAAAGAAAAGAGGTCATTGTCTCCCGGGGGCAGGCTGTGGAGATAGGCGGCGGCTTCAGGATTCCCGATGTAATGAAGCAGAGTGGAGCCAAGCTGGTGGAGGTTGGCACCACTAACTGTACCTATATTGATGATTATGAGCAAGCCATTACCCCACGCACCGCGGCGCTGCTGCGTGTTCATGCCAGCAATTTCAGGGTGGAGGGTTTCGTTCATGCTGTTTCCCTGGAAGAGATGGTAACACTTGGCGACAAACATGGACTGCTGGTACTGGATGACCTGGGCAGTGGTTGTTTCCTGGATACAGCCGCGTACGGATTGACCTCCGAGCCTATAGTGCCGCAGAGCGTGGCACTGGGCGTTGGTCTGGCTTTATTCTCCGGGGACAAGCTGGTAGGTGGTCCTCAAGCCGGGATAATTGTCGGTAGGAAGCTGCTCGTTAATAAATTGAGAAAACATCCCCTGGCCCGGGCGCTGCGGATTGACAAGATAAGGCTGGCCGGGCTGGCGGCGACTTTAATTCATTACTTGAAGGGCGAAGCTTTGACGAAGGTGCCGGTGTGGCGTATGGTGTCGGCTCCTGTGGATGAGATTGACAGGCGTGCCCGACTGTGGGCAAAAACTATCGGCGATTTAGCGCGGGTGACCGAGGGGGAAACGATGGTTGGGGGTGGCAGTCTGCCCGGCAGCACACTTTCCACCAGACTAGTGGCCGTGGGTCAAGGCAGTGGCGAAGCCAGTCTGGTCCGGCGCTTGGCCCAGCGTCTGCGACATAATGAACCGCCAATCATCGGGCGTATCAGCGACGAGATTCTATTTCTCGACCCCAGGTCGGTTCTGCCGGAAGACGACGGCGTTGTGCTGAGGGGGCTCAGTGATGCCGTTGCCAGCTTGAAGCGGTCATAATTCGCTCTGTGTAGGCTAGGGCGGCTGGCTGATATTGAAATCACACTGTACTCCGAAACAATATTACCGAGAGGCAAAGTAGGAATGTTTGTTATTGGCACTGCCGGACATGTAGACCACGGTAAATCGGTGCTGATACGGGCGCTGACGGGAATAGACCCTGACCGGCTTCCCGAAGAGAAGGAGCGGGGTATGACAATAGACCTGGGCTTTGCCTGGATGAAGCTGCCTAGCGGTCAGGAGGTTGGTATCGTCGATGTGCCTGGCCACGAGCGTTTTGTGAAGAACATGCTGGCTGGCGTAGGCGGTATCGATTTAGCCTTGCTTATTGTCGCTGCCGATGAGGGGATAATGCCCCAAACCAGAGAACATCTGTCTATACTTGATCTACTTGACATAAATAAAGGCATCGTAGTTATTACCAAGAAGGACCTGGTCGATGAAGAATTTCTAAGCCTGGTTAGGCTCGAGATCGAGGAACTGATAAAGTCGACGGTTCTCGCCTTGGCTCCGATAGTGGCGGTATCGGCGATGACCGGCGAGGGAATACCCGAGCTAGTAGCGGCAATCGACCGAATTCTAGCTACTGCTAAACCGAGGAAAGATATAGGAAGGCCAAGGCTCATGATTGACCGCGTCTTTACTATCGCCGGCTCCGGGACTGTAGTTACTGGAACGCTGGTAGATGGGTCATTGTCGGTAGGGCAGGAAGTCGAGATCGTTCCCTCAGGGCTGAAGGCCAGATTGCGAGGATTACAGACTCACAAGAGTCGAGTTGATACTGCCATTCCCGGTAGCCGTGTTGCTGCCAACCTGACCGGAGTGGCGTTATCTCAATTGGAGCGTGGGGATGTGGTGACCTCTCCGGGCTGGTTGGTGCCAGCATCAAGAATAGATGTGAGGCTTCGCATGCTTCCGGAACCGAGGCGTCCTCTACGTCATGGCGCCACCGTCAGCTTTTTCTCGGGTGCGGCCGAGGTGTTGGCTAAAGTTCACCTGCTGGAAAAGGAAAAACTGGAGTCAGGAGATATCTCCTGGGCGCAACTTGCCCTGTTCAAGCCGGTGGCGCTGATCAAAGGTGACCATTTCATAATACGTTCATCTATGGATACCTTGGGTGGCGGCCAAATCATAAACCCGCATGCGGCGCGGCATCGCCGGTTTCGTTCTACTATCATCCAAGCCCTGAAAACACGGGCCGAAGGTGAAACGGAAGATGTTGTAGTTGGCACGCTCGAAATTAACCAGCCTTTGAATTTAGAAGAAATTACGGTTCAATGTGATCTGGTGGCTGAGGAAGCACGCCGGGTTATGGATGAGCTGGCAAAGAAAGGGAGGGTGGTAGTAGTGGGGACCGGCAGGCAAAGCCTGTTCTTTACTACCTCCGGCTGGGAGAGGTTGGTTAAAGCGGCTCAGACCGCAGTGGAAGACTATCATCGGAAGTTCCCAGCTCGGCCGGGAATGCCCAAAGGCGAGCTTATTAGCAAGCTTGGCCTGGCGGCAAATTCTCCCGTCTGGCAGAGACTCTTCGATGATAAGATACTGGCTGAAGATGCAGCGGCGGTCAGGATTCCCTCTTACAGTGTGAAGCTCACCCAGCAGCAGCAGGCGAAAATCGATGCCTACCTCCATGCCCTGGGGCAAAATCCCTATTCTCCGCCCGGTGATGTTACTCTGGAACCAGATTTACTCAATCTGCTGATCGAACAGCAACGGGTAGTTAGAGTAAGCAGTGGTGTTGTCTTTTCTGCCTCTGCCTATAACGAGATGGTGGCCAAAGTACTGGCTTATGCCAAGTCAAAAGGTAAGGTCACGCTCGGTGAGGTAAGGGATATTCTTGGAACCAGCCGCAAGTATGCCCAGGCGCTCCTGGAGTATATGGATGAGAAGAAGCTGACACGTCGTGTTGGCGACGAGCGAGTAGTCAAATAGCTGTTACTGTTTTGTTAATTGACCTGTGATCTCGCTGAAGTGCCATGAGCCGTTATATTGCGGGTTTATGGGACAGGTCTTAACTATGTTCCAAATCCCATTGCCAAGATATTCTGCAGTGAAATTTGCCTGGGTGTCCTCAGACTGAAGACAGCTGGAACCGGCTCAGCCGGACCCGGTGGAAGGTGGACGACATTCAGGGCTAAGCCTCTCTACTACATTGATCACCTGACTCGATGTTAAATGAGGCGAATCTATCGGAGGTTTTACGGTCGGGGGTTCGGGGTTTGTGGTGGGTTGTGCTGGTGGAGATGGTGTATTGGGTGATGGTGTAGGTGTAGTAGAGGGGGTGGAAGGTGGTGCTTTGCCCCCGAAAGTGAAGCCGCCGCCAAGGAAGTTAGACGTTCCACCCTGCGAACTTACACCGATAACGAAGAGGATAGCCCCGATGAAGATGATAACGGCGATCAGTATGAAATAGCGACCAGCTTTGCCCTGGGGCTGGTGCTTGACGTTTCTGGCCTCGGTCCTTGCTTCGTTGAGTGTGTTGATTCTATTAATTGGGGGCTCAGCAGGCGGTTTTTCCTTAGGCAGCTTTGAGCCGCAGCTAGTGCAGAAACCGGAGCCGCTTTCGGTACTGGCGCCGCAGCGACCACATCTGTACTCAAATCGTTCCCCGCAATTGCCGCAGAAGCGTTGGCCCACGGCGATTTGAGCACCGCACTTCGGACAGGGAAACTCTTGCTGCACTTATAGCTCCTTTTTTCCTTACATTTATTATATACCATTGAGACAAGATGTGGTGTCGGGAGCAACGCGGTTATATGGGTAGCCCTCGTTTCGGGTAAACAAAGCGGCTTCCTTTACGTTATAATGCGTAAATAGCCGCAAATAACTAACATGGAAGGAGTGTAATAATATGAAAGTAAGAATAATGACGGTATTTGCTGTGCTGGCTCTATCACTACTTCTGGTCAATTGTGCCTCGGCGTCAACCCTGAAATCTATGGAGGTCTCCTGCGACACTCTTTCCGCACAGAACAATGTTACGAAGCAAGCTGACGTCGCCGTTGGAGATACATTCACGGTGACCTTATGCTCTAATGCCAGCACCGGCTTCAGCTGGTCAGAGGCGGCGAAGACCGATGACCCAACGGTGGTGCAGCAGTTGGACCACAAGGTGATTCCGCCGAGTCAAACTGGGCTTGTGGGGGCCGCAGGACAAGAGACATGGACTTTCAAAGCGCTGAAGAAAGGTGCTGCAAACATTTCCATGGATTACAGTCGTCCTTGGGAGGGTGGAGAGAAAGGACAGTGGACATTTGCGCTGGCCGTGACTGTCAAATAATTTGGCTGGCGCATAACTTCAGCCTCTGTCTTTCAGTAGGCTGTTGCCTGCTGTATGAGAAACCGGCAGCCAACGAATCTTGAAATTATCTGGAATCTAATCATATTATGAAAGCCCGAATTAATCACGATTGACTAATTGGTTGGGCCGTGTCATCATATTGGTTTGCGTTTTTTCGATTTTTCACGGACTTTTCGCATAATCTTCACCAAAAATTCATTTTTGCCTGATACAATCATAATCAAGCACAGGGTTACGGAACCAGCCTTGAGCTTTCATAAACCTCCTTCCTGGGCGCAGGGCCGAACATTGATCCGGCCCTGCTGTTTTTTATGTTGAAGCTTCAGCAATGAATGAAAGAATCACGGCGCGGTGCTACAATTTACCCAATTACCTTAGAGGAGGTCATATATTGGATATAGCACAACTGCTGGGTCTTTTTGGTGGGGCGCTGGTTACTTGCAGCCTGGTTCCACAGATTATCAGGGTTTTCCGGCTGAAGAGTGCGCGCGAGATAAGTGTGCTTTTTACGTCACTGATGTTATTGGGACTCCTCACCTGGTTGTCATACGGCGTGTGGTTGAGGCTAGGCCCCGTCATACTATGGAATGCCATTGGAGCAATTCTGGTAGCGGTTCTCTTATACGGAAAGGTGAGATATTGGAAATAGACAGAGTTTGAAAGTCTGTTAGAGCAGGTATAGAATGGCACATTAAAGTGGTCGCAAGGCCGGAAACCAACTGAAGGGAAAAATCTAAGACAAGGAGAGAGATGATTGAGCTAAGCGAAATCGAAAAAGGGTTAAATTTGTATATCAGACCGGAATGTTTCCCTGTAGCAGTTAAGTTTTTGGCGCCAGGCGAAAAACTTCCCGAGAAAGCCAGGGTTCCCTCACGGGACTTCGGCTATGGGATTATGGCATGTCAAGGGGTCGCCATGGCACGGCGATATGGGTGGGTAGTAGCCATGGGAAAGGATGACATTGTTTGTGCTGGCGCAGCCCTCGGATTGGGTTTCGTAAAGAAAGAAGAGCTTCATCCTCCACAAGGAATGGCCGCCCTTTCAGTGCCGAGAATGCTGCAATACGGTAAATACCAGTACTTCGTAGTGGCACCAATCCACTTGGCTAGCTTCACGCCGGATCTCCTGGCTATCTATGGGAACTCGGCACAGATAATGAGGTTGACAGAGGCATTCGTTAGTCAAGATAGCGCTGTGGATGCTATTGCGACCGGGCGCGTCGATTGTGCCGATATCGCCACTACGATAGACAGTCCCAATCCACGTTGCGTATTACCCAGCGGTGGGGATAGGATATTCGGAGCCACCCAGGATTTCGAAATGCTCTTTACCATCCCCTGGGGCAAGGTGCAGGATGCGTTAAACGGGCTGGAATCTACGCATAAGCGGGGTATGCGCTATCCGATTACCTCGAACCTAAAGTATAAGCCAGACCCACCTCTATTTGCAGATCTGAAGAAAATGATGACTTGAGCGCCCATTGCCCTTCACCCAACCCAGTTAAGTTATAGAACTTTAAACCAGCGGAAGGGTGGTTGACCGGGCATACGTCTGCATCATTTTCGGATCGCGTCCTGTCGTGATTAAGGCAAATATTCTAAGGATAACACTATTTATGGGGCAGGTAGAGGGTGTGGAACCGAATCATACTATTCCACAGCCCATTTTCAGCCGTATGGCTCTCAGTATGATGACTATTAGGCACATGATAATCCCGGCAATACCGAGGCTCCTGGGGGGACTGGGATAAGAACTCCTACAAGACTAAAAGCAAGGCCGAGAACAGCCAAGGGTATGAAGATCCAATTTAACCATCCCAACAGAGGAATCAGGGCCACAGCCCAGCCGATTAGGCTGATGAGACCGAGAATAAATCCGACAAGCTTCACGATACCCTCCATTGCATGGCGGGAGCGTATGGGGGTCGAACCCACCGAAGACATTTCTGATGCCTCCCGACGGATTTGAAGCTGCCCAACTAGCCACCAAACTGATAAGCAATTTCCTCGCATCCAGAAGACAAGGATTATCCAAAAGAACAATTGAGTTCTATGACGGCTACCTTAACCGTTCGATAGTTGTGATACGCACTGACGTTAAAGCTCAAGAGATAAATGATTTCCTTGATGCTCTACAGTGCAATAACGGTGGTAAACATGCCTACTTCAGGACGCTGAGAACATTCTACGGATGGCTATATTCTCCTAAATCTGGGTTGAAGCTTACCTTTCAGGACAACCCAATGCTATCTGTAGACCCACCGAAGGTAGAAAAGAAGATATTGCCTTCACTGACTATCGAGCAGGTGACATACTTAATAGACCAGGTTGAGAATGTTAGAGACAAAGCCATTATATCTCTGTTCACAGACAGTGGGCTTCGATTACGTGAGCTAGCTTTGATTAAGAGTGAGGATTTTGACTGGGATAATCGCTTAATCAGGGTGAGATGTAAGGGTAACAAAGAAGCACTGGCAGTATTTGGCAAGAAGACTGAGACATATCTGAAGCATTGGTTGAACAAGTATGACCCGAAGGGTGGCTGTATCTGGGGCACAAACTGGTATGGTATTGAAGAGATGCTAAAGCAGCTTAAAGCAAGGACACGATTGCCATGCAATGCTCACACTTTCCGTAGGACATTCGCGTCAATCCTAGCCAAAAGGGGAGTAGATAGTCTACATATAATGAGACTGGGCAGATGGGAGTCTATTCAGATGGTGGAGAGATACACTAGGTCAGTCCGCTTTGAGGACTCGTTAAAGCTGTACTCGCCTATTGTGGGTTGATGGCAATTATGCTATCGAAAAGCTTAGAAATGGTTCAGAGATACGCTCGGTCGGTTACTTTCCAGGATAGCTTGAAGTTTTATAAATCACCGTCAGGATAAATTCGTGACTAGAAGTCATATGTTAGCATCTAAGTGCGCAGACTACTACTCGTCTATTGGCTCCAAATAGGATTTGCTAGACTCCCTCGCTAATAGTCTTTTTCCTTCCCTTTTCTGTGCTTTTCCGTAGAGCCATGCACCGAGAATAATCAGGCCGTAGGTAATGCCGTAACCTATGTAACCGGTGATTATCACAAGAAAATTGTGTCGCACAATTCCGTCACCTATCGGTTGACCAGCGACGGCAATTGGGAACAAAAAGACGCTAAACAGCGAGCCGCCAACGGCACCAAAAAACTTAATCCATGTTTCAAACGTTCCAATGACTATGAGAATGCCAAAGATTCCGGCAATCACCCAGAGGAAAATAGCCAGTCCTTTCACGACCTCCTCCTACTCACTTCAATCACACGCCTGTTATGTTGTGCTATTATACACCCCCCAAAGCTAAACAGAATACCCCCTATTGCCTTCCAGTGAACAGGTCTAATGGAATTGGCTTAAAAGCAGTGGACTAACAATCCGTTATGTGTAGCTAGAGTGATAAGCATTCTGCTTAAACTTACATTCGGACTGGTAAGCAGATGGTCGAAATCACAGCCGTAGCTCCAGCTATGGTGGGTACGGTTGCTTCTGCTACCAGTAATTGATATGCTTTATTAGCTGCTCTCGCAAAAATTCAACGATTGACGGGCAATGGCAGATACGGATACGGGACAACTATTGATATGTGAGTCAGTGTTCTTTTATCCAGTTAATAAGGTCTTCTTTCGAAAACACACGCTTCTTGCCTATTTTGTTGAGCATACCTACTTGGCTGAGGCTGACCTATTGAGGGGCATTTAAATTCCTTGCCAAATGGGTAGCAAGCCTGGGTAGGTGGTGCTACTGCGGAGGAAGGCACGCCAAAAAAGAATATACAGGATATACATGACATAGTACATGCGGCTGTACTTGAGCTGGACGCGGTCTTCAAGCTTGTTCGTGAGGCAGGGGACGAGATGCGTAGCTATTCGGAGTTGACTACGGGTTGGAGTGGTCAGGCATTGTCAGAAGAAGAACGGCGAAACAAGCAAGCAAATGCTTACGCCACTGCTGCAACAGCATTGCGAGTGGCTGAGATGAGACTTCTGGGCGCTATCGAATTGTTAGTATTTGATCTGCCTTAAAGGCAGCATTTCGCTATGGTAGCTGATGATTACTGCCTATCTCAAGACTCAGCAGCACCAAAGTTCCGATTGGCAACGCTTCTATTTTGAATTTACATTGAATATTTGCACCAGTGGCGTCAAGTTCGACCGTTTGGTTGTGTTTCGGCGGACTCTGGCGCATAGCTACATTTGGAAATTTGGATTATCCAAATACAAAATCAATCACCTAAATCCTACCCCTCATAAAAAATAATCAAATCATCAAATATTTGAATATATGATGGTTTATGGGGTGGGCCATTTTAGTCAAGCTATTCACTGAGCAGTCTACAAACCTATGCCTCAAATTTTCTAAGAACTTAGTGCGCAAGCCATCGCTCGTTTTCTATCTGTGAAACTTCTATTTCCTGCATCTCATACGTATACTGCTGCCAATTTTTGGTAAACGCACATTCCACGCCTTTACCGGTTAATTGGCTGACAGACCCATGAACGTATTGCTGTAAGGCCTCTTCAGCACTCTTTGCAATGTAGACCCGTGCAACAGAAAGTATAGGCTCGCCTGCTGGGGTAAACAATCTATGCTCTACGCCATAGTAATCGCCGTCTTGTGGAACCTGCTTAGGTTCACCTTCCAGTTCAGATTTAGGCAAGGCCAATAATTCCTCTACACTGTAAAACTTCAATTCAGTAGGCTCTGGAGGATGAGCTTCCATCCATTGTCTAATCTCCCTCCCATAGTCAAGCTTTATATGTTCACTCATGGTTACCTCCTTGTTTTAGTTCAGCATTATCAGGCGAATGCTCATCGACTAGCTCAAGCATCTTCCTGTTGCCTGGGCCTGGAGCTTTATAAGTAGTTATTCGACCTTCCTCTATCAGCTCCTTTCTGGCTCGCCAGAAAGCATATTCGCTATGCCCAGCGCTTAGGATGTGGAATCTAACTTCTCTTTCAGGCTTATCAACTCCTTCAAGGAATTTTATGATGCATTGCTTGGCCTCGATAGTTTTGGCCCTCTTTTCAGCTATAATCTCCGGCTTGACCTTGTGAATAGGATAATCGAACTGAGCCACTATCGTTTGCCGTTCACTGTCTCTCGACCATATATCTATTTCTTTGCAACCAGGTAGACCAGTCGTTGGTATTATCTTGAACCATCCGTCTAGCCAGGCATCGAAAGCTGTGCTGCCTTTGCCTGCCTTGTCTTTCCCAGTCGCAACGCCTTCATGATGAACTATGATGACCGTGAGCGTATACTTATCTATCAACTTATCAAGGTTTACACAGAAGGCTCGTATTACTTCATCTTGATTAGAATCTCTACTTATAGCTTTCCACCTTGGGTCGATTACAAGCACTTCTACAGGAAAGCCTTCTGCAATTGATTGAGTCAAGATGTCATCCAGTTCTTGTGTATGCATATCTAGGCTAAGGTCAGTTATAGTGAGATACTTAAAACGACTGAGGTCATAATCAAGTGAATGGTGCATATCTTGAATCCTCTGCTGAAACATTTCCTCGGAGATCTCAAAGTTCACATACAATACGTTGGCAGGTACAGTCTTGAAGCCAAGAAACTCAGCACCGGCAGCTATTGCCATGCCTAGCTGAATAGTGAAGAAACTCTTGGCCACTTTCCATTTCCCGATAACAGCGCATTTAGCCTGCTTCCTGAGCTTCTCCTCAATGTAATAAGCTATCTCAGGAACGTCACTGGCTATTGCCTCTGCCCCTGAACGAATCTGATAGTGACCTTTTGTTTCCGTAGTCTTATAATACGGCCAATCACTCGGACATTACGATACCAAGGCTGGACATTCTTGGACATTTTTGAGGAATAGCGATGGCATACCCTGAGAAGATTAAGCAACGGGCTATAGAACTCTATCAAGATTGCTCGGCAGCCAAAGCCTTGAAAGCCTTAGAGAAAGAATTCCCAGACGAAGATTTACCAAATGAGAGGTCGGTAAGAAGGTGGCGTAGGCGGCGCAACGAAAAGCTCTTGGAAGAGCACTTCCAGCAAATGAAAGGTATTGCTAAACCATTATTAACTGGTCTGGAAGAAGTTACCGAAAATCCAATTAGGGGAAGCCTATTCGACATACTCAAGTACACTATCATGCATGAAGGTTCAGGACGTGGTGTAACTCTTGAACAATTGCGTTTCAAAGTGCAGATGAATTTAGAGGCTACCGATGAGCGATATAGCAATTCTGACCGGAAATCTTTTATATCGCATATATCAACGGAAACTCCTGAGATTAAGACCCAAGGATTACCTGTTTTTGCTTTAGAGAAACCGTATGAATTTATCCAGGCCCTTAAGACACTTGTCCAGGGAAACAAATTGAAAGGCACCTGCCCTGTCTGTAAAGATTGGCAGTAGAAAGAAGAACAAACTTCGCATAGAGTTCATTTAACTATGGATTTTGAAAGAGAGCAACGCGAGATACGGGAGACTGTAAACTCGGTCTTACATGAACACAGTGGCGTCTTTTGGGGCAAGTTCCAAGGGGATGTTATTCCTAGAATCTTGGCTCATTACATGGCTAAGCACATTCCAGGGGGCTACAGAACAGTATTTCCAAACGTCTTTGTTAGAGACAATCCAATTGAGTTTGACCTTATTATAGTTAATTATGACTCAAGACCAGACCCCTTCACCTCAGCTTTCCCTAGAGAAGACGTGAGAGGAGTAATAGAAGTAAAAAGAATTGGGATAATTGCCAAACAAAGCGAACTTAAAGACAAAATAGCAAAGATTCGTAGCAACTTTGATAGCGTGACCTTGCGTAAAGCTCGACTTGACTGCAAAGCTGCATACTTGTCCATTTCTGAAACCATCAATCCAGCAAGACCAGGGTCTATCAGATTTGGAGACATAACACGTGACGTTATGCAGCCACACCCTGCGTTTATTCTATATGACCTGGGATGTAAACGACTTGTAGAGGGCGAATGGAAGCGATTCATAGAATACATTACTTCCGACTTATAAAAGGCTCACCATTTCATAGCTCTTTCTTTCACTTCTAGACTAATCTACAGACAACTCTTCTAATTGCTGTCATTGAATGATAGACTCACTTGACATTATACCTTGTATCGTGTATACTGAAGCTACAGATGAACATCTATGGCGTAAAAGAAGCAGCGCAGAAAATCGGTCTCGACCCCAGTCAGGTGAGACGTCTGCTCGCTAAAGGTGAGATTAAAGGCAAGAAGCTAGGCCATGATTGGGTGGTCTTGAGCCTGGACTACAAAAGGAAAAGAAAACTTAAGAGAGGTAAGAAGCAATGAAACGCAAGCAGAAGTCATTAAGGCAGATTGCTAGAGAGATTGGAGTCTCAGAAAGTTATCTATCTCAGGTCATTCACGGCAAGAGGCCAGCTAGTCAGAAAGTGATAAGCAAGTTAGATACAGGAATGATAAGCAATCTTAAGCATAAAGATGGCGGGAGCGTATGGGGGTCGAACCCACCGAAGACATTTCTGATGCCTCCCGACGGATTTGAAGTCCGCGAAGCCCACCGGGACTTAAACGCTCCCCTGAGAGTCTTCTAAGTTAACATAGTACCAGATTCACGCGGGGTGGCAAAGTGTAGCGATAGTTCTGAATTGTCGTGCTGCTTGGCTAGCACTGTATTTGACTTTGGCCTTTGAATCGGTCTTTCAAGTTGAGAGCGCTGTCTGTGGTATAGTGACATAGGTTGATTATTGTTGTAAAATCGAGCTTAAGTCGACTGTAGGGGGAAAGAGGATGGAGTTGTATGTGGTTACTCAATCAGGCAAAGAGGCCATACCCATGCTTAAGAGGGTAGGGCACAGGGTGGAAGCCAGCATTCTTGAATATTTAGGTATGGCGGAAGGTGCTACGGTGGAACAGGTGGCCAAATTCACGAATTTGGACGAAAAGATAATATATGACAAGCTGAGGACGCTTAGCTCGAACAGATGGGTGTGGCGGAAGATGACCAGGCTCGTGGAGTTCTAGCCGAGAAGGCTCCAGGAAACCCTTAATTGAAGGAGTAAAAAAAATGATGATGCGAAGGCGTTGCGCTTATTGTCGAGGCCAGGGTATGGTACCGAGCCCTGACGGTCCTTCGGCTGCGCCTGAGGCGTGTCCGGTATGTAACCAGCGGGGCTATAACCTCGTGCCAGGGGACGCTACTCTGTGCGGCGTCTGTCAGGGAAGTGGGCGTGTGATGGGTAGTGGCGACGGGAAGCCATGTCCAGATTGCCATGGCATAGGCTACACTTGGTAATAACAGGCTGCAGTTCAGCTCAAGGGGTCGGTCATGGCGGAACTTAAGATACTGTGTTGGAATGTCAACGGATTGAGGGCAATTGCTGGCAGGGGGTTTCTGGAGTGGCTTGAAAGAGAAAGCCCCGACATTCTATGTCTTCAAGAAACTAAGGTACATCTTGATCAACTTGACGCAAGATTGAAGCAACCGTTCGATTATCACACATACTGGAATTATCCCGAGAAAAAAGGCTATGCTGGAGTTGCTACCTTTACCAAAATCGAACCGGTGGCCATCGAATATGACTTTGGCAAAACGGGACTGGATCTCGAGGGCAGGGTTATAATAACCAGGTATACCGAGTTCATTCTGCTGAATGTGTACTTTCCCAACGGTAAGAAAGACCAAGAGCGTCTGAAATACAAGATGGATTTCTATGATACCTTTCTTGATTTCGTGGATCATCTTAAAGAAGCAGATGCCAGATTGGTCGTTTGTGGAGATTTCAACACGGCCCATAAGGAAATTGATCTGGCCAGGCCGAAAGAGAATGCCAAGGTCTCCGGATTTCTGCCTAGTGAGCGGGATTGGATGGACAAGTTTGTGGCGCACGGTTATGTTGATCTTTTTCGCCAGTTTAACAAATCACCGGGTCAATATAGTTGGTGGGACATGAAAACAGGAGCTCGTGAAAGAAATGTAGGCTGGAGAATCGACTATTTCTTTGTAACGGAAAACCTCTTACCTTCGATTTCCAAAGCCTATATAATGACGGAGGTAACGGGCTCGGATCATTGCCCCGTCGGAATCATATTGAAGGTCTAGGTGACATGTTGGCAGAGGTGCTTGCTATTGCGGGGGAGTGTCGGAATTGGCAGACGAGCATGACTTAGGATCATGTGCCGCAAGGCGTAGGGGTTCGAGTCCCCTCTTCCCCACTTAAATCTGCAGAAGGATTGGAACAGTGGGGCAGAAAGACACAAAAAACCTAAAATTTCGAGCAATTAATGACCTTGGTACTATTGACATTTCACTCGTGATGGTTTATCGTTTATTTCAAAGGAGGTGGAAATGCAAGCATACTGCATGAAGTGCCGCACCAAGAGGGAAATGAAGGATGCCCGAAGCATCAGAATGAAGAACGGGAAGCCGGCGACTCAGGGTGTTTGTCCTGTGTGCGGGACGAAGATGTTCAGAATAGGAAAGAGCTGAAGCTTATAATAAGTTTGATTTCCGAAGGGCTGGAGCATTCTGCGGAATATCCGGCTCTTATTGCTAAAAGATCTCGTGCGAAGGATTGACACTGATTCGAATGTGTTGTATCCTAGTCTCAAATACAAAAAGGGAGGTATTCAATGCAAGCATACTGTATGAAGTGCCGAACCAAGAGAGAAATGAGCAATCCTAAAGCTATCAAGATGAAGAATAGCAAGCCGGCGACGCAGGGCACTTGCCCGAAATGCGGAACCAAGATGTTCAGGATAGGCAAGGGCTAATTCATTTCAGCTTGAAATTCGGCAAGGTCGGGCATCTGTAAGGCAGATGCCCGACCTTTCTATTTACTCTAACCTATGACTGCAGGCGTATGTAGCGAATTCACCTCAGGTCGCATGGCTTCGGGAGAGCAGGACGAGGGTCTTGGGTGCTTCCGGTAAAGGGAAAGGTCGTATCTCCTCCTTAGAAAAAGGTAAAATCCCTCTCCTTCTCCCTTTAGCGAAAGGGAGAAGAGATAGACTCTTAGCAAAAGGGACAGGCTCTCCCCCTTAGAAAAGGGGGATCCAGGGGGATTTTTAGCGATTTGCCTGGTTCGGGCGTCCGAATAATATGATGCTTAGAGATGTTGTATAATACTGCGTTCTGGGGGTTCACATGCATCATACTCTAAAGCTATATGCGAGATATCGTGAGCTGGCGCTCAGATATTATATCTTCCAGGCAAAGTGGACCAGGATACCCTTCATAGGAAGACTGGTCAAGAGAGTAGCCAATGCTTACGGTGAAAACGTTAGCATGGCCTATCTGCTCAACCTCAAGGAGGCCTATGAAATTGTGGACAGTTCGAGCGGTTTGGCGTTGGGACCGTGCACCTGTCGCGCAGTTTTTCGGAATTGCGACAATCTGGTAAATGCCGAAATCATTATCGGCCTTAGTCGAGATGCATTTATGGAAGAAAGGCCTCACGAATATAAGGTAATATCCAAGCAGGAGGCTAAGGATGTCTTAAAGCAATGCCATGATAGAGGTCTTATACACACTATCGTCAAGTGGCAGCATGATTTCTATGCCATGTGTAACTGTTGCTCATGCTGCTGCGTGCCGCTGCGGCTTCACAAGAAATATGGCATAGGCAAGGCGCTGGTAAGAGAAGAAAACATTGTTCAAAAGCTCAAAGAACTTCAATTATCTCAGCCGTAATATGGACAAGAGGAGGAAGAAATGTTCAGTTTGACCATTGAAGAGAGGGATAGGCGGTGGAAAAACATTCGCCAAACCATGGAAAAACGGAAGCTGGAATGCCTGGTAGTTTGGGGTGCGTTTGGCCGACAGCGTAATTTAAGTGCCAATCTGGCATACCTGTCCAATCTAAACATTGAAGGGTATCTGGTGTTTCCTCTCAAAGATGATCCTACTATATTTGGTTTTCAAGGGGGATTTCCCACCGCCTGGATTAAGGATAACCGCACCGGACATCCTCTTTACGCAAAGCGAATATCTGAGCGCTTGGCGGAGCTCCATCTCGAAAGAGCCAGAATAGGACTGGTGGGCATATCCGGGTACGAAGGCGAGCTTGGATTTCCCTATTCCAATTACGTGGCCATCGCGGCCAATTGTCCTAAAGCTCACCTGGAGGATGCTACGGATATTGTGGAAGAAGCCCGCGTGATAAAAAGTCCCATCGAGATCAGGTGCCTCGAATATGGATCTGAAGTTGGTGACAAGATCATTCAAGATATTATTAATACTGCTAAACCCGGTGTTAAGGACTATGAGGTAAGGGCTAAGATAGTAGGCACTTTGCTAAAAGAGGGATGTGATCCAGGCTCCATGATCCTTTATGACTCAGGAAAAGAGATGATTCATGGGTCCCAGGGCAGCTCGAGATGGGCCGTAGGACAAAGAACGCTGGAACAAGGTGACATAATCCACACGGAGTTTGATGTCCGATATTTGGGATACAAGGCGCAATTTAACCAGCCTTTTTCATTAGGCAAACCGAGCAAAGAGTGGCAGGACATTTTCGATGTCGCCATAGAGTCCGTCAACACGGCACTAAATGTCTTGAAGCCAGGGATTACAGTGGGGCAACTGCATGAGGCGTTTTTGCCGCCGATAAAGAGGGCAGGCTACAGGCAGAGGACTCCCAATTTTCATGGATTGGGTTTGAGCCTGGAAGAACCGTTCGGTCCATTCCCTGGCCAGCCTGACTTCCAGCCCAACAACAACCGCGTAATTGAACCGAACACGGTGCTGGAGTTTGAACCGCCTGTTATCAGCCCAGATTTCAAAAGGGGTACCACTATCGGATGTCCTATACTGGTGACCGAGAAGGGATACAGATTACTCAGCAAGAATTGGAAGCCCGGAGTTAAGGTGATTTAGAGGCAAAGCGCGTTATAAGATTTTGTAATGCGTACATAACAACATTGATGTCTTTGTAGAGACGAGAGTCCCTCTCCAAGCCAAAAACCTTGCAACGGGTATATGAATGTAAGCTACGTCTCGCCTACAATTTCTTCATTTCTGGTCAGGACTCTTTCCACAGATAGGTCACAGCCCTTGTTATAGAGCCCCTCTCTTTTTATGTAATTCTATGTCGTCTGGATTTCTGCCTGCTCCTTATGCCTGCTACCTCTGGCAATAACGTAAAAGAATCTACTTATTCTCCATGAACAGATTTAGAGGAATGGGAGCCGCCCATTTGGTTTCGGGCTTACCATCTGTCCACTCGCTACCCCAGAAGCCCCATAGCAGAACCCGGTCGATTCCATATATCGGCTTTCCCACCCAAAAACCTTCGTTTCCGTACAGGCTCTGCCACCGGTATTTGGCAAAGCCCTCCATCCATGCGGTGGTATCTATCGTATTCTGGGTATTGAGAAACTCGAAGAAATGCTTTATTCCATCATACATCGAACCAACAACATCAATGGTGGGGATCCCGAACTTCTTTACGTACCGCTGATCCATGTCCTTGTAGCCCTGACTTACTATGGGACTATCCACAATAATATCGGTAGTTATAATACGGTATAAATAGTCCTTTGGTATTACCTCCCTCATCACATCAGGTGGAGGAAGAGTGGGGCATGAAATAATGCCCTTGAAGCCGGCTTCCCTTATCTGTTTTATAAGGAGGGGACTCGCTGCACCCATAGTAGAACCCGTAGAACTTGTATCTATGATGTCAGGATTCTTGGCCAGCACTCGTGAAATTAGCGGCATGAAGTCCTTTGTGGTCGTCGGGACCTTTTCATAACCCAGCGACTCCAATCCGTATTGCGGGAATACAACTTTGTTAGCGTCGAGCCACCCCTGCCCGTCAGGTGTATCGGCTACAATAGTCATAATGGTTTTCGCCTGAGGGTAGAATTTTTGTGTATATGCTGATGTAGTGACTAGCTGTCTTACCGGATAACCACCGGGGAAGAAACTATAGGGCTTGGTTGGCGTACATAAACCGGGCACGGCAGGGAATGCGGCAAGAAATAAGATCTTATTCTTCTCGGTGACTAATTGTGCCCCTACGGCATCGCCTACTTCAGGCCCGGCAATACATTTCACCCCTTTATCAAGTACCAGCTCCTCGGTAACGCTTTTGGAAACAACCACGTCGAATTTATCATCGCGGACCAGGGCATTCAGCATATACTTCTGCCCGCCAATGATGACTCCGCCGGCAGCGTTCTGGTCATCTATCGCCAGTAGTATTGCGTTCTGGAAATGAGTGCCCAGATATGCCTGCATTCCGGTTAGTGGAGTGACTATGCCAATATCCAGCGTCTTTGCTGGTGTGGTTGAGGGTGTCGGTGTTGTGGATGGTGTTGGGGTTTGTGTAGCGCATCCCGCCGCCACTATACCGAACATCATTACAATCAAAGTCAGACTTAACCAAATCCCCTTCATCTAAAACCTCCTGATTCCTGAAAATGCTCCTTCATTTTGCCGGAGATATTTAATGTCTTCATATAAAAACCTCCTAATTTCAAGAGGAACCTCCTATTTTTCTGCAAACATTTCGTATGGGAGAGGAGCTGAAAACTGAGCAGCCACCTTGCCGTCTTTGTACTCAGAGACCCAAGGACAGGTAAGTACACGCCGATCCATGCCCCATACATTTTTGCCCAGCCAATAGCTTTCAAATCCCCACATATTCTGCCAGTGGTACTTGGCAAAGCCCTCCATCCACGCGGTAGTATCCATAGTATCCTGGGTATTGAGAAACTCAAAGAAAGCCTTCACCGGGTTGTACGTTGTAAATAGAAAGACATCGGGGACTTGCTGGTACTTCTCCTTCGCCCTGTTGTATTCGGTACGGAAGGCTTCAGTGACTGTGGGACTGTCTATGTTATAGTCATTCATCACAATCCCCGTCAGATATTGTTGTGGTACGACATCCTCCAGAGCACCCTTGGGAGGACTCATGGGCATAATAATTGGAGCCGTAAAGCCGGCTTCACGCAGCTGCTTTGGTAGCAGGGTGCCTATGCCTGCCATGCCACCGGTGCAACACGCATCTATGATGTCAGGTTTTTTGTCGATCGCCCGTGAAACTACTGGCATAAGGTCTGTGGTACCCAGTGGAAACTTATCCATATCTATCCATTCTAAGCCGTATTTGGGCAATGCCCATTTTATCGCTGCCACAAACAGTGGCAAGCTGGGCAAGTCCGGTGCCACGGAGAGAACTGTTTTTGCTTCTGGATAGAATTTTTGAATGTAAGCACATGTATTGCCGTACAACTGTTCCGGAAAGGGGCCGAAGAAGAACGTATATGGTTTGTCCGGGCCGATCATTCCGGCTATAGTAGGCTGCATAAGAAACGCTATCACCTTGTTCTTTTCGGTAACTGACTGCGCACCTACGGCATCGGCGATGAAAGGGCCCATGATAACCTTCACACCTCTATCGAATATCAGTTCTTCGGCGATGCTTTTACCAAGAACCAAATCCTGCTTAGTGTTACGGACAATGGCATTTAGCATATACTTTTGCCCGCCAATAGTGACCCCGCCCTCGTTGTTCTGGTCTTCAATTGCCAGCAGCACTGCGTTTTGTATTGTGGTGCCTATAAATGAAGTTTGCCCGGTCAATGGGGTGGCAATACCGATATCCAGAGTCTTTGCTGGCGTTGGGGCTGAAGGTGGAGCTGGTTTACCACATCCCGCCAACACTATGCCCACCGTTAGTACAAGCAAAGCCAGACTTAACCAGGCTCTCTTCATAGAAAAGTCTCCCTCCGAAATACTCTAAATGCCAAATGCTCTTCTATTCCTGCCCGCCAAAAACATCATAAGGAACCGGGGCTTCCCACTTAGTTTCTGGCTTGCCATCCGTATATTCGGAGATCCAGAAACTGCCCATCAACGTACGATCAATACCCCAGAGCGGTTTTCCTACCCAAAATTCTTCTCGTCCCCACACGCCTTGCCAGCGGTATTTCTCGAAACCCTGCATCCATGCGGTAGTGTCCATGGCATCCTGGCCATCGAGGAACTCGAAGAAGGCCTTTACCCCATCGTAGAATTCCCCGACGACATCGATGGGTTCTATTCCGAACTTGGCTACATAGCGATGGTACATATCCTTGTAGGCCTGGCTCACCAAGGGGCTGTCCACAAGGATGTCGGTAGTGACAATCTTGGTTAAATACTTTGGGGGGACTATCTCTTCCATGACGGGTATGGGCGGAACAGTGCGCGCCCAAATAAGTCCATTGAAGCCGGCTTCACGCAGCTGTTTTATGAGGGACGCACACATCCCACCGACATCACCGGCGGTGCCGGCTGTGTCTACTATATCCGGCTTCATGGCCAGTAACCGTGAAATTACCGGCATGAAGTCCTTGGTGTCGGCGGGGAACTTTTCCCAACCCAGAGATTGCAACCCGTAACGTGGGAACAGCTCATCGGCCGCGCCTTTCCAGGATGGTAAGCTGGGCAAATCGGGGTTCACACTGGCAACGGTTTTCAGGTTGGGGTAATATTTCTGGATATACGCGCCACCACCGGACGTTAACCTGTGTGCCCCGCCGGTGCAGAAGAAGGTATATGGCTTACTCGGGCTGGCCAGCCCGGGTACATCAGCGGCCACAGCAAAGAACATGACCTTGTTCTTTTCAGTTACTAATTGCGCACCTACGGCATCAGCCAGGAAAGGCCCGGCGATGATCTTAACGCCTTTGTTAAATACCAGGTCTTCGGCAATATTTTTGCTAACGACAACGTCGAATTTATCGTCGAAAACGATTCCATTGAGCGTGTATTTCTGGCCAGCGATGGTGATACCGCCTTCCTTGTTTTGTCCGCCGGCCATCAGTACTCCTTTATTCTGGTCATCTATCGCTAGAAGTACGGCGTTTTGTATGTGAGTACCAAGATTTGCTGCCGGTCCGGTTAATGGAGCCATGATGCCGATATCCAGCGTCTTTGCTGGCGCGGGCTGGGGTGCTGGTGGTGTGGCTGGTGGCAGGGTTGTTTTAGCACAACCCACCACAACTATGGCCAATAACAAAATAACCAACCACGGACGTAAAAAGAACCTTTTCATAGAAAATCACCTCCTGACGCTTGTGAATATCTCCGCTGGAACCAGCCTGTCGATGGTAACGCATGTTCACTATCTTTGCGAGGTGTTACTGCTTCTTGCCACCAGTATTCCGAGGGCAATTTTAAAGGGCTGGCGTATAAGACATCGCATACGCTAACATAGCTCTGAGGTTTTGTCAATACTATTTACCAATTGGGCAAATGCTGAAATAGGTGCGAGTGAGCGGTACGTAGATTATTTGTTTGAATTTATGCTATATTGTCAGGTGCGAATAATGTACAAATGTGCAATGATGCCTGTTCAAAAGTGGCGAAGGCTCTATAGGTGTAGTTTTTCATATTTTGATTTAATATGCGTGAGAAAATTGTGGAAGAGCATATAAAAATAGAGCAGGATTTTATATTGTGGGTACTAATGAATCAGGCGAGTGATTTGTTGGCTAGGGCCAGGGATGATGAGCTTGAAGAATATTCTATTACAGAAAGGCAAGCAGCCTTATTGGAGATCGTCAGTAGATTAGGTAATAAGGCGACGCCTACCGAGATAGCAAGGTGGCTGGTACGAGAACCTCATTCGATTTCTAGTTTACTGATCAGAATGGAGGAACAGGGACTCGTAATCAGAGTATTGAACCACCATGGAAGAAGAAAAGTGGAAATCACCTTAACAAAAAAGGGTAGAAAAGCCTTCAAGGACTCATTGAAGAAAGAGTCAATCCACGAAATAATGTCCTGCCTATCCGAGGAAGAAATACGAATACTAATACCATTAATGAAGAGAATACGCGATAAGGCTTTGGGTAAGGTTAAAGAGACAAAGGATATACCGTTTCCGTAGGCGTTTTGCGTTCCAGGCATTTGTTCACCCTGCACTCCGTCCGTCAACTTGGGTTCACTTTGCCACTAGGGATGAAGAAACCAAAATGGGAAATCGACCGTAAATAGCAAAGCGATCGGTCAAAAACCTACAATCTGTTTTTATGGGAAGGAGGTCTTATCATGAATCCAGTAGAAGTACCAAAGAAATGGGACTACGAAGCGGACTTAGTTGTGGTGGGTGCGGGTACCGCTGGCATGCCGGCAGCCATAGAAGCTACGGATGCTGGGGCTAAGGTGATCCTGCTGGAGATATTGCCGCACTGTGCACCCAGTCTCGGACTTATCAATGTGGGCCCGGCCTTCGCCGGCACCGATGTGCAAAAAGAGTTGGGCATCGAAGACTCACCCGAGCAGTACTATAAGGACGGCGTAGAACACGGCAAAGGCGATCCGGAGATATGGAGAGCCTTCGCCGACAATCAACTGGAAACATATTACTGGTGCCAGAAAATAGGCATGAATTTCGGAAAGGACCTTATGGCTCCTCCGGCTCACACAAGGATAAGAGGCATCTGGAAGAAAGGCGCCGAAATGGTCCGCACTCTGAAAAAGACCTGCAAGGAGAAGGGTATTGACATAAAGTTTTCACATAGAGCCACCAGGCTAATCACTGACCCCACGGCCGGCAGAGTCATCGGAGTCAAAGTAAAAGTAAAGGACAAAGAAGAGCAGAATTTTAAAGCCAAGAAGGCGGTCATTCTGGCTACAGGCAGCTTTGGCCGGAACCGTGACATGGTTGAAGAGTATGGTCCCTATTTCATTGACTGGCTTCCCACCATGTGTCATGGACACCTTGGAGACGGACTCAAGATGTCACTGGATCTGGGCGCAGCCACCAGAGACCTCGGCCGCGCCGTATCAGGTTCCTTTGCCGTGGATGTTGAGACCAAGTCCGGCATTATGGACGCCGTCGGAGTTGCGGGGGGTATATTCGTGAATCTGAATGGTAAGAGATTCGCCGATGAATCGCTGCGACTTCGTTTTTACGGCCAACTTACTGAGGAGGGGATGAAGCAGCCAGAACATGCCTGGTTCGGCATAATCGACGACCATATCTACAAGACCACTCTGGTGCATCACATGATGCACAAAGCGAAGCCGGTTCAAACTAACACACTTGAAGAGTTGGCCAAGGAATTAGGTATAGACTGGGCAGGGCTAAAGCAGACCATCGATAAATACAACAAGGACATAGAAACGCTAGGGTACGACACCGTATTCGACAGGAGAACCCTACGTAGCATAGAGGGAAAGCCGCTGAAGATCGGTACTCCTCCCTTCTATGGATACAGGTGCACGGGCGCCACATCTTCCTTCAAGGGGGGTGTAAAGATCAACGGCAAGGCTCAGGTAATAAATCAATATGGCGAAATCATTCCTCACCTTTACGCTGCCGGTGAGGTAACCGGTGGCCTCTGGGGATCTGATGGTACCTACCTGCCGAACACCATGGTATCGGCAAGCATAACCTTCGGGCGCATAGCTGCTAAGGCCGCAGTGAAAGAGCTAGCTTGGTGAGCTATCTGCGGAATGGCACCAGTTTGTAAATCGCCGTGAAATACTCCAGAACGAGAACGGCCTGCATACCGAAAATCAAATATTAGCTGCACATTAAGATTTCAAGCCATGGTGGGCCAGTCTGGACAGTTCCCGAACTGCAGTTTGAGAGTAAAAAGCTGATTCCAGCGTTCCAACAATTGCTTGCAGGAGGATAATATGATAGAAATACATGGCCAATATTATCCTACGCATCCTTTATCCTGACGTAGTTGGGTCGTGGCAGGCCATCGTGTTATTCTGAATCATTGAAGGCAAATAGATGTACATCTTTATCGTACTCATGTTAATGTTTGTTTTACCAATCGTTTCTATACTGGTCGAACTTGTTGCGTTCCATAGCACTTTGGCCATACTCCTTTTGGTCGGGAAGTGGTTTGTTTTTTGGGCCATAGGTGTCAGGCTTTTTACTGCTGGTGTACGCCAGGCCATCAATCCGCAATTCACTGCCGAAAAAATCCTTGGAATCAAGGGCAGCCAACAATTTATCATCGTACAGGAATTGGGTTTTGCCAATATAGCTATAGGGACATTGGGAATCATTACTATTCTGAACGGCGATTGGGTCTTGCCCGCCGCGATTGTTGGCCTCCTATTTCTCGGACTTGCCGGGATAAGACATGCGTTTACCAAAGAAAGGAATTTTTTCGAAAACACGGCAATGCTTTCGAATTTGATTGTAGCTGGCATTTTACTAATTTATATTATTTATGCTGTAGTTAGTTAAGTTGTTATTCAAATTCAATACGGAAAATATCTTTGATGGCAAGGATCATTTAATTGATTGGGCAATTCAATAGTGGAACAACATGTCTGGAAAGCCAGCTAGAGTAATAGCGCTTGATTCCATAGTGTACACCATAAGCAGTAGGTTCGAAATCAGTTTGTGATGAGTTCTATTTCAGATTCAATGGTGGGCCTAAGTGTACAATAGACAGAACTTTTAGCCTAGCCTTCGACTTCCCTTCAAAATGGTAGAGGCATCTACTTCATGTTCGTATTCACTGGTTTCTCTACCAAGTCACAAACTGACCCCAATGGGTCAACTGCGGATAGATATGTGTCAGACAACGATTCACATGAATCATTTTAATGATACTGATGTATCTGGATCTGAGATTTGTAACTCACTAGAAGAAGGCAAGAAATACTAGTATGCACTACCAAAGAGTAAATGAAATTGAACAGCGTCTTGAAAGAGCACTCGATTTGTTGATACATGAAAGACCTAGCGCGGGCACGCTAACCAAGCAACTAGGTGTTTCCCGCTCGACTGTCTTTCGCCTTCTCAATGAATTGAGAAGGCGCGGGTTCCGGATCAATTCAGTGCACGAGGCTTCCGGCTGGCGATATCAGATTATTATCGCGCTTGATTCCGTGACAGGCAGGCCAGTATCAAGAATGTTAAACAGAGGTAATAATTCAACAGAGCACTCGCACACAAGCTCTAATCCTTAGATCAACATGATGTCGCCGAAAGCTTTGGTCGATCACACTAATATCATAGCTTGTCATGCCCTGACCCGTAGGCCTGCTCTTACAGTGTATTTGTCAGAGAGTGGTGGTAAATTCGTAAAAGATGTTTAGGAGGGTTTGATGCGCGCCAAAGACCTTAAATGGAGCAAAACAAGGGCCCAGTGCCCACACTGCCATGGTTGGTACACTAGGCAGGGTATTTTTGGTCATATACGCTTCCGCCACCCTAGCAACAAGAGAGAAGAGAGTGATCCGGTTGAAGAGACACTCGAAGACACATATCGGGATGATGTGTATATCAAGGCCCTCGCAATGTTCAAGAATCAAGGTCGACTGACACCAGCACTGCGTGACTATCTGTTAGACTGCATGCTACTGGACTATCTCAGGAGTCTTGAGAAGCAGAGCAAATAGAATAGGCAATGTGACGGTGCTAGTGCACTTTACAGGCTTATGTGCAGTCTTGGGCAATCCGCCCGCCTGCTCCTGAAATCAAAATACGGATAACTCTAACTCTATAGGTGGTATCATTATTGGGGGCAGGTCAATAGGATATGATAGGAAGGTAGCGATGAAGGCACAATTGATCATCACGCATCCTGGCAGTGCACATTTTGATGAGGTGACAGCCATCAGTCTGATTCTGGCCGTATATGCCGATACGGAATTCCGTATTGAGCGGCGCGAGCCCGCACCGGCGGAGTTGGATGATCCGGATGTGTGGGTGGTAGATATCGGCGATCGGCATGAGCCGGAGAAGCATAATTTCGATCATCACCAGTCCCTGGACTGCCCGGCGGCGTTTGTCCTGGTAGCTGAATACCTGGGGCTTGTGGAGACCATGTCCGTCATGCCGTGGTGGCATTTCAAGGACGAGGTTGACCGCTTCGGGCCGGTAAAAAGCTCCGTAAAATATCATGCCGGTGATGACCTCGTAAACCGGAATCCGGTGGAAAGCTGGCTGGTAGCCAGATTCGCTTCCGGGCCGGAAGCATGCCTCCCCCTGCTTAAGGCTTTTGGCATTCATATCATCGAGGAAGCCCGCATGCTTAAAAGCCAGATTGATTTTTGGAAAACCAGCTCCAGGCTGGTAATTGCGGGGGTGCCTGCCATGATCGGGGAGACGAGGGAATCCGCCGGGCTGGAGGAATTTCGCCGCCTGGATGAAAATCCGCCCGATATCGTCATTTCCCTGGACCGCCGCGATAAGGGCTGGCGTCTTTTCCGCTACGACGGAACACCGGTTGATTTTTCCCTGATTTCAGACCGCCCGGAGATTGCTTTCGCTCACAAAAGCGGATTCATGGCCAAAACCAAAGAGCGCCTGGCCATAGATGACCTCATTGCCCTGGTGAGCAAGGCTGTCACCGGTTTTTAATGTAGTGTATTGGGATTTAAGTAAGAATGGATCAAAATAAGGACACCACCCCTATCAATCCTCAAATGTTGGTTGAATTGGTGTCTGTACGAATGCCTTTCGGGAAATACAAAGATCGCATCCTTTGTGATCTGCCTGAACCTTATCTGGTATGGTTTCACCAGAAAGGTTTCCCTCCAGGGAAAATCGGTGTCCTGTTGTCCGCTCTGTATGAAATCAAACTAAACGGATTGGAATATCTTCTGAAGCCAATCAGAAAAAATCAGCCGTGAAGCAGACTGGAAGATTCAAACGGTTAATTGCGAACTGATCTGTTTTATTATCTCATCAATACGTGTATTGGCTCTTATCAGTTCTTCTTTCCTTGCCTTTGACAGCTTCTTGACCTTACTTTCCACACCCAGTGCCAGGCTTCTACTCCCTAATTTCTTTTGGAACACCAACACCAGAGGCCCCCTGCCTCGAAGGTACTTTGCCCCCGTATCACCGTTTCCCTGGTGCTCCGCAAACCTGCGAGCAACATCAGTCGTAATTCCGGTATACAAACTTCCATCGTGACATCTAATCAGGTATAAGTGCCAATCCAACATAATCTTTGTTATTAAGTGTCTGACCCGGGTTGTCCGGGCGGGGACGCATCCGACCTCATTGACAGAGAAATGCGTTTACGTTCCGGATCGATCGTGAGCACCGTGACCGTAACCTTTTGATTGACACTGACTACATCAGCCGGGTTTTTTACAAATTTATCAGACAGTTCGCTAATGTGCACGAGTCCATCCTGGTGCACGCCGATGTCAACAAAAGCTCCAAAATTGGTCACATTGGTCACGATTCCGGCCAGCTTCATTCCCGGAGTGAGCCGGTCAATCGTCCTGATGTCCGCGGCGAAAGCGACCGCCTCAAACTGTTCACGAGGATCACGCCCCGGCTTGGCCAGCTCTGCCATGATGTCCTGCAATGTCGGCAGCCCATACTCTTCCCCGGTGTAACTCTCCAGATTAATCCGGCGGCGCAGATCATCGCGGCGCATGAGGTCGGCCACCGTGCAGCCCATGTCCCTGGCCATGCGGTCTACGATATGATAGCTTTCCGGGTGCACGGCACTGGCATCGAGGGGATTCTCGGCATTATCAATACGGAGGAACCCGGCGGCCAGCTCAAACGCCTTCGGGCCCAGCCGGGGTACCTTCTTGAGGTCTGCGCGGCTGCGAAACGGGCCGTTCTCATTTCTGTAGGCGATAACGTTTTTTGCCAGCGTGGGGCCAAGGCCCGAAACATAGGTGAGAAGCTGTTGACTGGCAGTATTTACTTTTACGCCAACCTCATTTACACAGCTCATGACGGTTTCGTCGAGATTACTCTTGAGCCTGCCTTGATCGACATCATGCTGGTATTGCCCCACCCCGATGGACTTGGGGTCGATCTTTACCAGTTCTGCGAGAGGGTCCAGGAGCCGCCGCCCGATGGATACCGCCCCGCGCACGGTGATATCCTGGTCGGGGAACTCTTCACGGGCGACGGCGGATGCGGAATAGATCGATGCGCCGCTTTCATTGACCATGACGACCGGCATTTTGTCCGGTAAGCTCAGCCCGCGAATGAATTCTTCGGTTTCCCGGCTGGCCGTGCCGTTGCCGATGGCAATAGCTTCAATGTGAAATCGTTGAATGAGATCGAGTATCGTCTGGCTGGCTTCCTGACTCCGCGCCGCCGACTGGTTCAGGTAGATAACGGCATTGGCCAAAAGCTTGCCCTGAGGGTCCAGGCAGACCACCTTACAGCCGGTCCGATAACCGGGGTCGATGGCCAGTACCGCCCGCGGCCCCATTGGCGGAGCCATGAGCGTTTCACGCAGGTTGCGCGCAAAGACACGGAGCGCCTCGTCATCGGCGCGCTCTTTAGCCTGCTGGCGGATATCAGTTTCAATAGAGGGCGCCAGTAACCTCGAATAGCTATCCTCCACAGCCAGAACCACCTGTGCCGAGGCGGCACCGGTACTTTTAACGAAGCGCCGGTGCAGGAATGACAGCGCTTTTTCTTGAGACGGTCTTATCCTGAGTTTCAGGAACCCCTCGTTCTCGCCACGCAACATAGCCAGCATCCGGTGACTGGGCACTCGGGCAACCGGCTCCTGCCAGTCAAAATAATTGCTATATTTGATACCTTCGCCTTCCTTACCTTTAACCACGCTTGATTGAATGATGCCTTCCCGGTAAAAAAGCCTGCGTATGATCTGCCTTGCCTGGGTGTCTTCATTGACCCACTCGGCAATGATGTCACGCGCTCCGGCCAGGGCATCCTCAACCGAACCGACACCTTTTTCCATGTTCACGAACGCGAGAGCTTCATGAGACGGATCAGCAACCTCCTGAGCCAGTATCAGCTCGGCGAGAGGCTCAAGCCCTTTTTCTTTAGCCATGGTGGCCCGGGTGCGCCGTTTGGGGCGGTAGGGAAGGTAAATATCCTCCAATGCGGTCAGGGTCGCCGCCGATTCGACAGAACTGCGTAACTCGGCTGTGAGTACATTCTGTTCTTCAAGAGATTTCAGGATCGCCTGACGCCGGCTATCGAGCGCTGCCAGCCGTGCCAGGCCGTCCCGTATTTCGCCAAGCACCACCTCGTCAAGTGACCCGGTTTTCTCCTTGCGATAGCGCGCAATGAATGGAATAGTCGCTCCCGCATCAAGCAGGGACCTGACAGCCTCTACTTGCTGGGGTGTGACTCCCGCCTGGTTGGCAATGGTCATGCCATGAGTTTCAAGCATTACGTTTTTATCTCCAGGTGATGGATATCGATAATTGTACTACAGAGTTCCTGCGCTCTTAAAGCAACTGCTATATGGGGATATAAAAAGGTGCGCTGAATTTCATGCCTGAGGGCTAGGCGTGAATTTCTCGCAAGTTGTATAATGGGAAAACAATCTAATGGGATAATAACCTCCAGTATTTGGAAGGAAAACCGATGCCAAATAAACTCCTGTCAAAGTCAAAATATCTCGTTGGCCTCCAATGCCCAAAACTGCTCTGGATAGAGGTCAATGACCCGGGAAAGGCTCCCCGAAATTGACCTAGCCACACAATACGTGTTTGACCAGGGACATCTCGTCGGTGAGTTGGCCAAGAAGCTCTTTCCCGATGGGATCGAGTATCCCAACTGACAACTTCATGGATAATATTAAGAACACCAGGAATCTACTCCAGAAAAGGATCACCTTGTTTGAAGCCGGGATACTATCCGGTCAGGTTTATTCCCGGGTTGATATACTGAGACCGGCGGAAAACGACGAGTGGGACATTATCGAAGTCAAAAGCTCAACCTCCGTAAAGGACATCAACATCCATGACGTTGCTTTCCAGAGGCATTGTTGTCAGTCACAGGGCGTATCCATCAACCGCTGTTATCTCGCCTACATCAACAACAAGTATACCCGAAACGGCGGCATTGACCCGGAGGGACTTTTCACTATTGAAGACATCACCGACCAGGTTGAAGAGTTCGGTAAGAACATACAAGACCGAATCGACGATATGCTTGAAGTTATCTCAAGCGCAAAATGCCCGGAGGTTGGGATCGGGCCGCATTGCCGTGACCCTTATGAGTGTGCACTGACTGAGTGCTGGGACTTCCTTCCCGAGGATAATATATTCAACCTCTACTGGGGCGGGAAGAAATGCTTCGACCTTTACAATAGTGGCATCATGACCATTAAGGATATCCCGGGCAGCTACAAGCTTAACCAGAAGCAGCTCATCCAGCAGGCCTGTGAGATTAGCGGGCAGCCCCATGTTGATAAAGAAGCGATCGCCGGTTTTCTAAACACCCTGCGATATCCACTGTATTATCTCGATTTTGAGACCATTGGGCCGGCGGTACCGCTGTTTGACGGTACCCGTCCTTACCAGGCAGTCCCCTTCCAGTTCTCGCTCCATGTTGTTAATGGCGATGGTGCTAAAGCAGAACACTTCTCTTTCTTAGCCAACGGTAAAGATGACCCGCGGCCGGCGTTCCTATCGGAACTGAAAAAGGTACTGGGTGATTCCGGAAGCATCATTGTCTACAACCAGAGCTTCGAGGAAGGTATCCTGAAGGAATTGGCCGCAGCGTTCCCCGAATACAATGACTGGGTAAGCAGTATTCGGGGCCGGCTGGTAGATCTGCTGCAACCCTTTCGGGACTTCTGTTACTATCATCCCGGGCAAAAAGGTAGCGCCTCAATCAAGAAGGTCATGCCGATGCTGACCGGAAAAGGCTATGAAGAAATGGATATCTCCGACGGCAATTCGGCCAGTATCGCATTCTATACAGTTACCTATTTGGAGGCTACGGAAGAGGAAAAGAACAAGGTCAGGACGGACCTGGAAAAGTACTGCGGACGGGACACAGAGGGCATGATCTGGGATTGTGGACAAATTGAGGGAACTGCAGATATAGAAGAACCCATGAGGCAGAATCAATGACTGAGGTACAACTATTCGAGAGAACACTCGAGTGGCTTAAGGATAACTATGGCAGATTCCGATTCTTTGCGGAGCGCGTGACTTGTCCGGACAGTAGCGATTATATTAAGAGCCAATCAAGGAGATGCTCGAAGAAATAGGAATGGCTGGCCTGCTTTCCGTAGCTAGCGACAAATTCGTCCTGTAATCGACTGTTGGATAGCTTCTATTCATGCAGGCTGAGCCATGACCCATCCTGCCGGGATTCCAACAGGTGAGAAGGCTGCATTGTTCCGAAGTTGATCGGCACAGGAGAAGGAGGTGATGACGATGAGTGACCTTTTCTATCCCTCGCGCAGGCGGTGTTGTCAACGACTGCGGCGCGCTGGCGGAGTCTGACGGAAACCATCCCCAGCGAACTATTGACTGTTCACCAGCACCAAAGGAGTGGTCCGCACTCGAATTGCCCTATGACGGCAATGAACTTTCCATGGTTATTTTACTGCCCAAGCTTGAGCAGTTTAGGGCGACTGAAGCTTCGCTGAACAGCCAACAAGTGAACAACATGATTCGCAGTATTCAGTCTCGGCAGGTTATTCTCTCAATGCCCAGGTTCAAGTTTTTTAATCCAGCTTCAGCTTGAAAATCGCGCCTTCGATATCGAAGTAAATGCGGTCTGGATTGGAAATGCGCGCGGCCTGGTATTTCACCTCCGCCCCGACGTCGATCACGATTCGCGTGTACATATCCGCGTTCCAGGTGCGAATGCGCGACACCTGCGCGCCGGAAGTGCTTGCCGACGGGGAGTCAGGGGAGTCGGACGACAATTCTTCTTTTGCTTCTCGCTTGGCATCCTGTTTGGCATCAGGTTTTTGGGAGCCTTTTCGGCGGAGGATTCCTTCGAGGCAGATTCCGCGTCACCACGGGCCTTTGTTTTCGCGGCCTTCGTAGCGGGTGTAGCGGCGTCGCTCGGAGCCTTCAGCGTGTCCAGGATGGCGCGGACTTCCGCGGCGTGAGAGGATCGCGGGTGCAGCGCCAGAAACTGTTCGTAGCTTTTTTGCGCCAGGACGTTGTCGTGCAGGTCGTCCTGCTCGATATGCGCGATGGCCAGCAACGCCTCCTCGCGAAAATGCGTGGTCGGATATTCGCGCAGCAGGAACTGGTAGGAATCGACGGCCGATTGATAGTATTTTTCGTCGAACAGGTCGCCCATGGTCCGGTACAACTCGGCGACCTGATCGAGCGCCTGCGGCACGGGCGTCGCACGCGGAGTGATCAGGTAGACGCGCTTGTACTCGCGGACCAGGGCGGCGTATTCCTTGAGAGTGCGCGCACTTTCGGGATGCGACTGAGTTCCTTCCGGGCTTTTTCCGCGCGGTCAAACTGGGCTTGCACCGCTTCGCGCTTTGCGGCGTTATTGTTGTCGGCGCTGGAAGCAATGAGGGGAAAAATCGACAGAACTATCAGGGACGCGAACACGACGCGGAAACTTGGCCGGATTTTGGCGGCTTGCTGCCGCAAGGTTTCCCTCATTCGTTCGTAAAAACGACTCGTCCGTCCGCCTCAACCGCGCGGTAAATTGCTTGCCGCGACTCGAAAACCCGAAGGAGGCGGTCGGTACCGGGCCGATAATAGGAATCAGTCACTTTTTGAACGTACTCGCGCGTCTCTCGAATCCGCGGAACTCCACCAGCACGATCCACGGCGCCCGGCCCGGCGTTATAAGCGGCCAGGGCCTTGTCGAGATCGCCATTATACCTCTGCAGAAGGTCATGAAGATAGCGAACTCCGCCGTCGATATTTTGTTTTGGATCGAGCGCGTTGTTCACGCCCAATTGCTGCGCGGTTCCCGGAACCAATTGCATCAATCCAAGCGCCCCGCGGCTGGAAATGGCGGTCGAATTCCAGTTCGATTCCGTTTCGATCACGGCGCGCACAAGCGCCGGATCCACGCGGTAACGCGCCGAAACCTCGCGAATCATCTCCTCAATCTTCTCCCGATTGGCCATAGCCGCAGCCGATAATTCGGGAGCTGAGAAGACGGGGCGTTGGGTATGCGAACCGCGATCCTGGTGAAGCCGGGGGCCGTTGCCGCGGGTTTCTTAGCCTGCGTGACCACATGCGGCGGGTCCGCGTTGATGAAGACCCTTTTCCCGCTGGAATCCATGTAGGAAACGATCTGGGCATGTGCGGGAATCGTGCACATGGCCAGGATCCCCAGCAGGATAGGTATCGATTTGGATAGTGTGCGCGTCATAGTCTGGCGGGCCCCATGGGTCACCTAAAGCGGTCACCTTGTGAATCGATTCGCACCTGTTCACTTCTGAAAAAGCAGCAAGTTTCTGCTTCTTACGTCGTAGAGGGCCCCCGCTTCACGTTCACCCTCGCGGGTATGAAGCGTTCACCGTAATCGGGGAGCCCACACCCGCAAGTTAGGCCACAAACCGCGAACGGGCAAAGCAGGCCTTGCCCAAAACGGTCTGACGCTAAGCAAATTATAACAATTGGTCGATCAGGAGGTATACGTGGTCCAGGGCAGTTTTTAGTCCGGATGTGTCTTTTCCGCCAGCCTCGGCCAGGTCGGGTCTTCCGCCGCCGGATCCGCCGACTTGCTTGGCCGTTTTTGTATGATCTTTCCTGCGTGTAACTTGGAGGTCAGGTCCTTTGTCACGCCCGCCAGGAGGGCGACCTTGCCGTCTCGATGTCCCAGGACAACGACACCAGAGCCGAGTTTCTGGCGCAGGCGATCCACCAGTTGGCGCATGGTTTCGCGGTCGACGCCTTCCAGTTCCGCCGAGATCACTTTAACGCCCTTAATGGTGCGCGCCAAGGCGGCAAATCGTCGACTTCGATAGCGCGGCCTTGCGTTTCAGGGTTTCCAGCTGCTTTTCGAGCTGGTGTTGCGATTGTTCGATACGCTCGATGGCGGCAGCCAGATTGTTATCGTTCGCGCCCGGCCGGGTGGAGTTTCGCCGAGCAGTTGCCGCGCGAGCTGGTATCGGACAGGGCGGCCGAGCCGGTGATGGCTTCGATGCGGCGGACTCCGGCGGCGGCGGATTGTTCCCACGGTAATTTTGAAAAGGCCGATATCGCCGGTCCGGCGGACGTGCGTGCCCCCGCACAGTTCCTTGCTGTAAAAACCGCGCGGCGCGAAGGGTCGGGGATGGTCACGACGCGCACGCTCTGTTCCGGGTAGCGGTCGCCGAAAAAGGCCAGTGCTCCGGAAGCCAGCGCGTCGTCGATGTGGTGACGTTGGTCTGGATCTCGCTGTTCATCAAAATTTCGTCGTTCACTTGCTGCTCGATGTCGCGCAATTCGGCGGCGTCAATCGCGGCAAAATGCGAAAAATCGAAACGCAATCGTGCGGGCTCGACGAGCGACCCGGCCTGCTTTACGTGCGTGCCGAGAATATTGCGCAGGGCGGCGTGCATCAGGTGCGTCGCCGTATGATTGCGCTTGATGCGCTCGCGGCGCTCGGCATCGGCGTCGCCCGCGACCAGATCGCCCACGACGAGTTTTTCCTTGGCCAAAACGCGGTGCGCAATCAAGCCCGAAACCGGGTAATACGCGCCGCGCACTTCCGCGACCTGCATGGTATGTTCATTGTTCCAGAGCGTCCCGATGTCGGAAACTTGTCCGCCGGATTCGGCGTAAAACACCGTGCGATCGAGGACAATTTCGCCTTCCGCGCCCGCCGGAAGCTCGTTCACGGCGCCGTCCTTGGTGACGATGGCTTCAATGCGGCGATTTTTCG
>CAVVVB010000020.1:0-22806 GCA_963751585.1 uncultured Chloroflexia bacterium
TTCTCTGAGTTCTAGACCATCACCAGCAAGTCATATTACCTTGCTTTCAAAGTTCATCTGCTCTGTTATTAATGTTTTCTATAAATTACAGCCAAATGTGAATCAATAACATTGAAGGGGTGCTTAAAATGATTCGTGACCCCGAACATGAGCAAATGTCACGAAAGAAGCTGGAACAGCTCCAGCTAGAGCGCTTCCGGGCTAAGGTCAGAGAGGTCGATGAGAAGGTTCCTTTCTACCATCGAGCATTCGAAGCGCGACAAATAAGCCCGATAGACATAAAGACACTCAGCGACTTAACCAGACTGCCATTTACCAGCAAGGTGGACTTTACAGATAACTACCCTTTCGGATTGTCGGCTGTTCCTATGGAGCGGGTAGTTCGAGTGCATGCTTCCAGCGGCACGACCGGCAAGCCAAAAATCGCACTGTATACCAAGGGTGATATTGATACCTGGTCAGAGATAATAGCTCGGGGGCTGGCTACATCTGGTGTAACCAGGAACGATATATTGCAAAATGCTCAGGGCTACGGCCTATTCACTGGAGGCATCGGGTTTCATTACGGGATTGAGCGTCTGGGAGCTACAGTAATTCCTACCGGTACCGGAAACACCAAGCGCCAGATTAGACTTCTACAGGACCTGGGGACTACTGTTCTTGCCTGTACTCCTTCTTATGCACTCATAATCAGCGAGACCGCCTTGGAAATGGGCGTAGACCTGCGCAAAACTAAGCTCCGCTTAGCTCTATGCGGCGCGGAACCGTGGTCAGAGCAGATGAGAAAAAGTATTGAAGAAAGACTGGGTGTTCCGGCTCTGGATAATTACGGCCTGACAGAGGCCATCGGGCCGGGCGTTGCCATGGAGTGTCCGTATCAATGTGGATTGCATATACCGGAAGACCACTTCTTAGTTGAGATAGTCAATCCAGACACTGGAGAGCAGTTACCCTATGGCGATGAAGGAGAGCTGGTAATAACAACCCTTACCAGGGAAGCTTATCCAGTGATTCGATTCCGGACAGGGGATATCACCAGTCTTAACCCAGAGCCTTGCAATTGCGGGCGAACGCAGGCAAGAATGTCAAGAGTTACCGGACGCACTGACGATATGCTAATCGTAAAGGGGGTAAACGTTTACCCATCACAAATAGAGAGCGTGCTTCTTGAAGTTGAGGGAGTAGAGCCACATTACTTAATCGTTGCAGACAGGCAGCATGCATTTTCATTTAGAGACTTGGAAATATGGGTTGAGGTTACCGAGGATATTTTCTCCGATGAGATGCAGAAAATGGAGAGCCTGGAAAAGAAGCTGCGATCGGAGTTGGAGTCTGTATTGGGTATTTCGACCCGAATAAAACTTGTGGAACCCAAGACCATAGCACGTGTCGAAGGTAAGACAAAAAGGGTGATAGACCGGAGCGAATTATGAACACTTAGTACAGATGATATGACAATGCAGAGGAGGAATGTGACGGTGAGAATAAAACAGGTTTCCGTTTTTATGGAGAACAAGCCTGCCCGGCTGGTTGCTATTTTGGAAGCTCTCGAGAGGAGAGGGATCAATATACGAGCGCTGTCAGTTAGTGATGCTGCTGAAATTGGCATTGTACGCATGATCTTAAGTAACCCCGAGGAGGGCTTGAAGAGCTGACGACGTGCTGGCTTTACTGTTAGGATGGATTGGATGTTAAGCATTGAGATACCGGATGTGCCTGGCGGGCTGTTGAACACCGTGGCTAAGCCGGTAGCCGAGAGCCGGAATTAATTTGCAATACGTCTATGCCTACACCGAGCCATCCACAAATACGGCAATAGCCGTGATAAAGACTGATAATTTGGAGAAGACAGAAAGAATCTTGAAATTATAATGGGCTGACTTTCGAAATCTCCGGTACTAGCCTATGTTAGCTCAGTTTTGCTATTCCAGTTGCATGGTAATGAGGCGAGAAGAGGGAGTTGGCATGAAGATCTGGCGGTGAACAAATAATCAAGAGTAATTGCCGTGGTTGTCACGGAGGTTGCGGAGTGTTGGTCCATGTAAAAGACGGCCGCATCATTAAGATTGAGGGCGACCCTGATTTCCCTACTAATCACGGCACAATGTGTAGTAAAGGGCTGGCTTCCTGCAACTGGTATATCATCCTGATAGACTCAAATATCCCCTCAAGCGGGCTGGGAAAAAGGGGAAGGCAAATGGCAGCGTATTTCTTGGGATGAAGCCCTGGATACTATTGCTGACAAACTGAGCAGGTAAAAGCAGGGTATGGAGCTGAGTCCATCGTCCTTGGTTATGGTACCGGCCGTAACTACGAGAGCTTCCTCTATCGTTTTGCTAACCTCCTGGGGACACCGAACGTGCTCACTGCCGGGCATATGTGCTATGGCCCAAGGATAGCAGCTACTTCTATTACCTGCGGCAAGACTTCCGATCTGTGACTACGAAAATTACCCTAAATGTGTAATGGTATGGGGGAATAACGTGGTCTGGACGAACCCTGATGAGTATACCGGCGAGAACCTATCAAGTGTTTTATCCAAGGGCGCAAAGCTTATTGTTATAGACCCCAGGCTAACTTATTTAGCAGGACGGGCAGATATCTGGCTGCAACTACGGCCGGGCACAGATACCGCTCTGGCGCTTGGGAATGGCTAATGTCATAATCAATGAAGGCCTTTATGACAGAGAATTTGTGAAAGAATATACATATGGATGGGATAAGTTTGTTGAACGAGTTCAGGAATATCCACCTGACAAAGTGGAACAGATTACCTGGGTTCCCGCCGAAAAGATTAAGAAGGCTGCCCGGCTTTATGCCCGACCAAGCCAGCTTGTATCCAGTGGGGAGTAGCTATTGAGCAGACTATTAATTGCATCGATAATAATCGTATTCTGACTGACTTGATGGCAATAACTGGAAATTTGGATGTCCCTGGTGGAAATGTCTTTTTTGTACCACCACCAATACTGCCTATAGGCGAGTTCGCCAAGCATCGTGACCTTCCATCAGAGCAGAGAGAAAAGCGGTTAGGCGGCGCTACCTATAAGCTGGCTAACAAGATCGCGGTACTGACTCCGAAGGTAGTCTGGGATGCCATTGTCACCGGCAAGCCATACCCGATAAAGGCAATGCTCCTCCACGGGACAAATCCGGTAGTAACTAGAGAAAATGCCAGTGAGGTCTACTCAGCGCTAAAACAAGTTGAGTTCCTTTCGGTGGCTGATTTCTTTCTTACCCCTACTGCCGAGCTGGCGGATATCGTCTTGCCGGCAGCTACCTGGCTTGAGTTTGACGATATTGGTGATTACCTGTTCCGTCACGGCTATGCGTTTGCCAGGCCGGTAATTGTTCAGATTGGTGAGTGCTGGCCAGACCACAAGATGTTCAGTGAACTGGGCAAGCGGCTGGGTCAGGAGAAGTACTGGAGAGACGATATTGAAAGTGACCTCGACTATATCTTAGAGCCGTCCGGTCTTACGTTTCAAAAATTCAAAGAAATGGGCTATCTGCAGGGTAAGATGGAATACAAAAAATATGAAAAGAAAGGCTTCTCTACTCCTACCGGGAAGGTTGAACTCTATTCCACGACGTTAGATGAATGGGGCTATGACCCGTTACCTCAGTACCGTGAAATTCCTGAGAGTCCGGTAAGCAAGCCAGAGATGATAAACGAATATCCCTATATCTTGATAACTGGAGCCAGATCCCCGGTCTTCTTCCACTCTGAGTACCATATGATTCCTTGGCTGCGCGAAGTCCACCCCGACCCTACCATTGAAATTCACCCTGATACTGCTAAAAAACATGGGATTAGTGACGGCGATTGGGTCTTTATTGAAAGCCCTCGCGGTAGAGTCAAACAACGAGCGAGACTGACTACCGGAATTGACCCCAGGGTAGTTAGTGCCGAGCATGGCTGGTGGTTCTCTGAAGTTCAGACACCAGACCACGGCTGGAAGCGTTCCAATATCAATATCCTTACTGACAATGATCCTAGTGGCCATGATAAGGCTATGGGCGCAACCAATCTGAGAGTCTTACTCTGCAAGATATACCCTGCTGAAAAGGAGAATTAGTGGCAGAAAAAAGAGCCCTGATAGTCAATACTGAGGATTGTGTTGGCTGTAACGCATGTGAGATAGCCTGCAAGCAAGAACACAGTATATCTGTCGGCCCAAGATGGATAAGAGTCTATCCCGATAGTCCCCGAAAAATAGATGGCAAACAGCAGCTGAGATACATGGTAGCTCATTGCCTGCACTGTAGCTATCCCCCTTGTAAGGATGCCTGCCCGGTAGGAGCCATTGATAAAAGGGAGGACGGCATTGTGGCTCATTAATGAAGAACTTTGTATCGGCTGTACCGATTGTATTCGGACTTGCCCTTTTGGAGTAATGCAGTTTGATAAGGATAAGGGAGTCGCCCAGAAATGTGACTTATGTGTGGATAGAATTGACCGAGGATTGAAGCCAGCCTGTATGGGCGTCTGTCCTAGCCATTGTATCTATTTTGGTGATGTACAAGAACTTACGGAAAAGATAGGCAAGAGAAGGCTGCTGGCTTGGTATAAAGGCGCTACCGAATAAGCATTTGGAGGGTAGACAGGAACCAATCTCAAAGAACCACGACAGCGAAGTTAGAACTAGCATAACTTAACATAAGGTTGGCAATTCTGCCTTAGTAATAGCTCGTTTCAGGTCTGCCTGAATATTGATGTTAAAGAAGGATAGCAGTTCAGGGTCTAGTCGCTGGCTATCTGCCTGCTCGATATATACAGTGATTAAAGACTAGTTGCATTTACCTCGACTAAAAATTTCTTGTTCTTAATTACGGGCTGCCCCAGATTAATTTTCCCGTTGTCTTGTCGCCGCGGCTGGATAGTGACTAAGAGGATAGCTTCTATTCAGCTTCTCTTTTGTTCAAACGAGGAAGGAACATTGAACTCTACTATTTCAACCTCTTCCTTGATTGTGGGGCAACTTTGAATAGCGTAACAGACTATAATTATAGGTAGTTTCAACAACCGGCAATTCCATGTAAGAAAATTATGTATATTTCTAGACTTCGGTATGTTAATCGCCATAGAATACTCGGTAATGGGTTTAACGAAGTTTTTTATTTCGATAAATTATAGGAGGAAAGAAATGTTTACAGAAGGGCTATGCAATTTTATCCACCGGACTAACTATGAAGACATTCCACAGGAGGTTATTAAGACAGCCAAACAGGCAATACTTGATTACCTCGCAGTTGCGATGGCCGGCAGCCAGGAACCATCCGGCAGGATAATGAGCGAGATGGTCAGGGAAAGCCGGTCGCCAGAAGAAGCAACGGTCATCGGCGGACGATACAAGGCCAGTTGTGCGCTGGCGGCTCTAACGAACGGCACCTCCGCTCACACTCAGGACTATGATGATTGCCTCGATTTCCCCAGTGCAGGACTGGCGCATCCTACCACCGGAACGTTTTCAGGACTGCTTACCATCGGCGAAAAATATCATATGACAGGAAAGGACCTGATAACGGCTTACTGCCTGGGTGTTGAAGCCTACGGGAAAACAGGTCTGCTTATCGTTAAAAGCGGCGTCGGTAATCGCGGCTGGGAGTGGACGGGAACGCTGGGAGTGATCGGCGCAACTACCGCATTGTCCAAACTGCTAAAACTTGACGAGCGCAAAATGATAATGCCCTGGGTATCGCCTCCACGATGTCCTGCAGCCTGATACGGAATTTCGGCTCTATGCGGGACACATACACGGCGGCAATGCCGCCAGGAACGGCATCGAAGCAGTGATACTGGCGCAGAAAGGGTATGACGCCACCGGCACCGATGTTATCGAAGGGCACGGCGGTTATTATAATGCCTTCTCCGGCAATCTAGAACCTCTTTCGGAAGAAGCACAGCGAGAAAGGCTAAATTTGCTTGGAAATCCGTGGAATCTCGTCAATCCAGGGCTGATGTTCAAATATTACCCCTGTGCGCATATCGCCCATTTCGGTGTATATGCCGCACAACAGATAAGGGAAAAACACACGGTGGACTGGAGGCAGATAGAGAAGATAGAGTTCCGTTCTCCTTTTGGTAGGGCATGACTCTCCGCCATTCCCGAAGACCGATGTACAGGGAAGATTCAGTCTGGGATATTGTATGTGCCGGTCATTAATTCACGGAGATATCGAGTTCGATTTCTTTACAAATGAATCAGTTAAGGACCCGGATACCAGAGAACTAATGAGCAGGACAAAATACACCGTTATTAAGAGGGAAGATCTTGTCGGACCGTTCGGTTACCAGGAACTCGTTCTGAAAATGAAGGACGGCAGCATCTACAGTCAAAAGGTAGAACATCCCAAAGGTGAACCGCAGAATCCTCAATCACCCGAAGAACTGGAAGCCAAGTTCAGAAAGTGTGCGCTTTACGCAAAATATAAAGAACCGGCGATATCACGGATTAAGGATATGGTAGCAGACTTTGAAAACATAAAAGATATAACCGAACTTACCGAACTGCTGGGACAATGGAGACAGGAGGATATCTATGAGCAATGTTGAACACGGTTCCATCTTGACAGAATGATTGCTAATATACTGAAACAAAATACGAAGACATTCCTCTTAATACCGTCAATCATGCCAAAAACCGCCTGCTCGATGCTGTCGGATGCATGGTCTGCGGGGCCAACGATATCGGCAATCCCGAACTTCTGGGTATAGTCCGGGGCTGGGGCGGAAGTCGGAAGCCAGTATTTTGGTCCATGGAGATAAAGTCCCTGCTGCCACGCGGCCATGGTCAATTGTATTATGGCCGTTCGTTCGATTTCGAACCGGTAAGCCCTGTGGTGGACGGGCACAAATACCAGGGCACATCAGCGGTACTACGACTATGACGGCTCTTACCCTGGAGAGGTATGCAGAACATAAGCGGCAAGGAACTGCTCACTTCACTGCTGGTGGGCGATGATATGGCGACCCGGATACTAATTGCAGGGAAGGGCTCCGGTACGCGCCGAGGGTATGACCATGTGGGCAGGCAAATTCCTTCGGGGCTACCGCTATAGCAGGAAGACTGATGCGATTGAATCATTTGCAGATGAGAAATGCTTTGGCCTGATAGTGAACCACCTGGGAGGCGCTCAAAGATGATCAGCGATACAGCCACCGGCTTCAAACTGTCGCAGGGAACATCGGCACGGGATGCGATCTTTTGTGTCCAGCTGGCCCAGGCCGGCTGGACGGGGTTAAGGATGCACTGCTGTCCGAAGGCGGATATTACAGCATGTTTACCGATGGTATCAAGGACCCTGAGCTTCTCACGAAAGACCTGGGCAAAAAATATTACAGTGATGGGACGTTCAAGCCGTACCCCTGCTGCCGTATGAACCACGCCGCAATTGATTGCGCACTGGATATGGTAAGTAAGAATAATATATCCAGCGACGATATGGAAAAAGTTATCCTGTATGTATCTCCGGGAGCTTCACACGATGTAATCGGGCAGCCGTTCAGAATCATGGGTTCCCCGCATGCCAGCGCCGGTTTCAGCGTCCAGTATAACGTGGCCAACGTACTGGTGAGGGGAAGCTCACGGCCGGAGCATTTTACCGAGCAGGCCATCCGGGACACGGCCATCAGCGATTTTATTAAAAAGATTACGATGGCGGAACTGACGGAAGGAAATAGGGAAAGCGGCAGGGTTAAGGTAATCATGAAGGACGGCAGGGAGTTCGACCGGTTTACCGAAATTGCCAGGGGCGATCCCAGGAATCCGATATCCAGGGAAGAGCTGCTCACTAAATACTGGATGAATATCGAATTTTCCCGTACCGTAACCAGGGAGAATGCGGAGAAAGTCCTAAAGATGATAGAAGACCTGGAAAATCTCGATAACGTGAGAAAGCTGGTTGACCTTCTGATAGCGTAATGTTATCCAACAGCAGAACGAGAACAATGCCATGCCGGTCATCATTTATATCAAGAGAACAAACTAAAAGTGTCATGGACCAAGGTAAAAACCTGATGGAGTGAAACCGTTGGGGTTGTACCACCAGTGCTCCTGATGCTTCCAGGAGCACACGGTCATTCGGGCAGCTTTACAAAGTCCATTTTGGTATGATATCAATGAAAGGCTGCTGGTCAGACCGACCAGCAGCCTTTAGTTTGCCTGCGTAGTATGTGTCCTGAGCACCCGGGTAACCGGGATGGAGGCTCTCTATCTCTCCATGGGCCTCTTTTCTGCCAGCCCTGTGGCTGGCAGAGTCTTTCTGTTTCCTTTATTCTCCACCTTTCAGGCTATTTTTTAACTTACTCGAACATTATTACGTTACGCAAAGCCTCTCCCTTTTCCGTGGACCTGATGGCTTCGTTTATCTGTTCCAGCGGATACCGAGCAGTGATTAACTCATCCAGCTTGAGTTGCCCGGACTGATACAGCTTCATCAGGTTGGGCACGTCCACCTGGATATTAGTTGAACCCATGAAACAACCGCACAGTGTCTTTTCAGCACCGATCATTTCTATCGGCATGAGAGAAAGCATGTCTTTTATCGGAGGGAGACCTATCATTACTGAAGTGCCGCGAGGTCCCAGCATCGAAATACTCTGGCGGATAGTACCGACATTGCCCACGGTAACGAACGCGTAGTCCAGACCACGGCCTGATGTAAGCGCTCTGATTTGCTCGATGGCTTTCTGTGAAGTAGCATTGACACCATGAGTAGCCCCGAAGGACTTAGCCATCTCCATTTTTGAATCCAGAACATCTATGGCAATAATCGGATAAGCTCCGGAATAAGCAGCGCCTTGAATTGCGTTTATTCCTACGCCGCCCAGACCTATCACGGCAACACTCTGGAATGGCCTGACCTGGGCACGATTCACTACGGCACCAAAGCCGGTCATAACACCGCATGCCAGCAGGGCAGCGCTATCAAGCGGCATTCCGTCGGGCACTTTAATTAACTGGTTATTACCAACAACCACGTACTCGGCAAATCCACCAACACCCCCTCTTGGTGACAGGGTGACGCCGTCCTTATTACGCAGACGAACATCACCCCGGTTAGCAAACCTGTTCTCGCAAAGGTGTGGACGCCCAGTCACGCAGAAATAGCAGCCACCACAGGCAGCCATGAGGGTAACGACTACGCGATCGCCAACCTTGACATTGGTTACACCGGACCCTATCTCGTCTACATAACCAGCCGATTCGTGACCGCCAACACAAGGGAGAGGGCCGGGAAGTTCACCCTTGATATCATGGATATCGCTGTGGCAGACGGCAGTCGCTACCAGGCGTACCTTTACCTGTTTCTCCTTGGGGGAGACTATCTCAACATCTTCGATTTCCAGAGGTTTGCCGAATTCATTACAAACGGCAGCTTTCATTTTAGTAACCTCCTTATTACTTTTAATTTATTCAAACATTATTACGTTACGCAATACTTCACCCGTTGCTGAAGATGCAATAGCCTCGTTTATCTTCTCCAACGGATAATAAGCGGTAATCAGTTCATCCAGTTTAAGGCGTCCCTCACGATAAAGCTCAATGATGTTCTGAACGTCTATCCTTAACCTGGGAGACCCGCCACCGCAGGCGGTGAGTACCTCTTTTCACCTCCGAGGAAATCGAAGGTGTTGAAGCTTATAGTGTCCTTAATCGGTACCAGGCCGATTATAACCGTCATCCCGCGGAACCGGCCATATCGAAACCCTGGCGGAGAGCTTTTACGTTACCGACGGTAACAAAAACATAATCGGCACCCCGGCCATGGGTCAACTCTCTAATTTTGGCAATTAAATCCTTTTCGGTTGCGGAGTTAACACCGTGGGTAGCACCGAAGCTCCTGGCGAAATCCAGCTTTTTATCCAGGATATCTACCGCTATTATCGGATTAGCCCCTACAAGAGCGGCCGTCTGAATGGCATTCAAGCCGACGCCTCCGGTTCTATGACAACGACACTCTTCAGCGGCTCGACTTTAGGCGGTTAACTACTGCTCCGTACCCCGTCAGCACTCCGCAGGATATAAGTGCTGCCCTGTCCATAGGTAAATCTTTAGGGATTACAGCAACCTGTGTCTCGGATACCACCGTATACTCCGCAAATCCTCCCACCGGGCCGGCCATCGGCAGCATCAGGGCTCCATGCTTGTTGCGATGATGAGGTTTCATTGGAGTACGCTTTTCACAGAGATGACGCAGACCAATATTGCAATAGTAGCACTGCCCGCAGCCCGTCGTTACCGTCGATACCAGGACGGGGTCGCCAGGTTTTATCCCGATAACGTTCGAACCAACCTCTTCTACCCAGCCTGCCGATTCATGCCCCGGGACGCCCGGTAATCTCCCGGGGAGTTCTCCACTAATGCAGTGGATGTCACTGTGGCATACAGCGGTGGCAACGAGGCGAACTTTCACTTCACCTTCACCCGGTGGCACAAGCTCTACCTCCTCCACCACCAAAGGTTTACCGAATTCATAACAAATTGCAGCTTTCAATATATACCTCCTTATTACTCAATAATTCGGGATTATGCACTTGACACAAGATTGAATCTGTGTTATTATTTAGGTAATGAAGCTGATTTTGAGTCTTTCCCATGAGCTATTTCCTTCAATATTTTTACTACTTTTTTGGGGAATAACCTGTTAATGGCTTCCTCGGTAGTTAAATCAATGGCACGCTTAGGTTTTCTAGGCAAAGGAGACCTCCAATGACGAAGAATAAGGTAAAACAAGAGATAAACCTGGTAAGTCTGATAGAGAAATACCAGAATGAAGATGCCAGCCGAGCCTATCTTGAAGAGCTACGCTGGCCTGATGGCGTAGCTTGCCCTCATTGTGGCTCAAAGAGCATATCAAGAGTCTTAGAACGTGGGCAATATGATTGTAATTCATGTCGTTATCAATTCTCCGTTACTTCTGGCACTATCTTCCACGATACCCATCTTCCTTTGTGGAAGTGGTTCCTGGCAGCTTACCTGATGGTAGAGTCTAAGAAAGGTATTTCGGCTAATCAGATGAAGCGGACACTCGACATTAAGTCTTACCGGACGGCCTGGTATCTCTGTCACCGAATCAGAGCTGCCATGATGACCGAGAACAAGAAGCTGTCTGGCACGGTTGAAGTTGACGAGACGTGGGTAGGAGGCAAGAAAAAAGACGTAGGGCATGGCTACAAGGGCAACAAGGTGCTTGCGGTAGGTGCTGTCGAAAGGAACGGCGACATTATCCTTGAGGCTATCAAGCACGCTGATAGTGATACCCTGTTGAAGTTCATTCAGGAGCATACTGCTGAAATCGAAGCGATTTATACCGATGAACTTCCGGCCTACAAAGCCCTTGATAAGAAGGGTATCAAACATGAGCACGGTCAACCATAGCGCCGAGGAATGGGTGAACGGCAATATCCATACCAACTCCGTTGAGAACATCTGGAGCTTGCTCAAGCGGTCTATTGTCGGTTCCTACCATCAGGTTAGCAAAAAGCATCTTGACGCCTACCTTGACGAACTGGAATGGCGGTTCAACAACCGAGAGAATCCGTACCTATTCAGGGATACCCTATTGAAGCTAATCAAGTCTGAGAACCTCCCTTACGAAAAGTTAGTGAATTAGTGTGGGCATATTGCACATCTCCCCCTGAAACTCTTGCGTAAAGCTGACTCCTCAAGCTTGCGCTTAACTAATGCCAGACTTTGGTTAACCTTCTCATAAGCAGCAGCAGCCTTTCTGAATTCTGCCCATTCTCTAACCTCTTTAGCAAGAGCCTCGTAGACTTCCTGGATATGCTGCTTTGTAATTTCTTTACCGGCCCATGCCACAAACCCGCCGTTTTCTATAACAACGTCAGGGTCATCACCAAGAGTCCCCGATGGTCGAAAGTTAGGAACGTTCCCTCTCAGCGCACATCTAAGTACACTCTGTGGGAAGCTGACGAAAAGAGTACCAGGTTGAAAGCTCGATATCGAGTGATTAAGCCCTGTCCGCTTCTCCGCCTCGACTTTGATCTTTTGAGCGAGCAAGTATGTAAGATGGTGCACATCAACTAGAGACTTACTGAGCCCTAACCAGTTAGCTTGCCATTTAGTATATTGCCGCTCCATGTGAACCAGTAGATAAGGATAGAAGCGTGGGTCAACTGTAGCCTCTTCGGTATTGAAGGATGGTTGGCTTAAAAAATCATATCTATAATTACGTTGCAGAAAAATCATCCCTCCAGTGACGTCATACTCGGTCGGAATTTCTGATGGGCAGTTCGTATCTGCAAACGCTGGCAGGTCTTCCATTTGTGGCAGCCTAAGCATAGCTTTAGCTATCCAATCAGCAACGGCAGCCAGTTCTTCCCAGTGATTCATAAACGACTGCTCTGAAGGTCTAGGTCTAGGTCTAACTCTCATAATCCCATACGCAATACCAGCGATTGCTAACACGCCAATTATAGAGTCCCAATACCACTTATTACCCCCGAAAATCAACGTAGTCATCCATGCAGCTAATGCGAATAAAAGCATTGCCAATATCCAGAACGTAACCAACATTGACCTTTGTCTCATGGCGATACGGTCCAAGACAAAAGTAAGGAATAAAAAGGCAAGACCAAGAACTGCCACAATGAGAGCGATAAGAGGGAGGTTGAAACCCATGCCCCTAGTTTACCACTTTTTAGTCTTGTGTCAAGTGCATAATCCCGCAATAATTGATAATTGACTAACAAATAAAATTCTTCTCTCCTTGTTTCTTCTTACGATTTTACATATAATCATAAGCAAACTCAAGTTTATGAATGGAGTTCTTAATTAATAACAGAAGTATTATTGATTTCTTCTATAATGATATTACAGACATGTTTCTTGGAGATGTCGTGTTGCTGGAGCCTGAGGTAGTGTACCTCGGTAATAAAGATTTTCGAGTGTCGTTGTCTCAATGAGTCTTGAAAAAGACATTGATAGGTTTTCCTAGTTCCTGCTGCAGAAACAAACATCGGCGGTCGTAAACGCTATAGCCTGACTCGAGAACAAGTACAAGTCAATCTGGGATACAATAACCTCGGAGGTAATCACGAATGGCGAGAGTAAAATCTGACCAAATGACCCCTGACTTCACAACCCCTGACAGTGAGGTCAAGAGACCGCCAAAGACAGCCAGGCGCGGGAAAGACGTTCCGACCTCTGATTTTATCCAGACGAGCTGCAACATGAACTCGACCGGGTGCCGAGTGAGTGTGGGCGTCGAGGGCGGGCGGCTTGTGGAAGTACGGCCTGCCCCAGCTGATGTTGCCTCTGGGCTATGTGACCGAGTCGACGGCATTCTGGAATGGGAATACTCGGATGAGCGCCTGACCAAGCCGATGAAAAAGACAGAAAGCGGTTGGAAAGAGATAACCTGGGACGAAGCCCTTTCCTTCATCGCTGAAAAACTGGAGAAGATCAAGGCTGAATACGGCGCCAGGGCCGTCGTCGTGAATACGGGACAGGCCCTGGTCCGCAACGTGAACCGGCGGGCTGCCAAACGTTTTGCCAAAGCTTTCGGCACCCCCAATTTTACCTCGGGAGACAGTTTCTGTTTCTGGAGCCGGTGTGTCGGCCACACCATTGCACTTGGAATCGGAGACTCAGCCGCAAACCTCGACTTGGAAGCCAGCAATTGCATTATGGTCATCGGACATAATCCATCGGAGAGCGCGCGGGCATCGGAAAGAAGAATCCTCACCGCCAAAGCGCGTGGTGCCAAGCTCATTGTCGTCGACCCCCGGGCTATCCCCCTGGTCAAAGAGGCAGATATCTACACGCCGATCCGGCCGGGCACCGATTGCGCGCTTGTTCTTTCTATGTTGAATGTGATTATCGCTGAAAAGCTCTATGACAGGGACTTCGTCGAGAAATGGACCCACGGCTTCGACAAATTCGCCCAGCACGTCAAGGCCTACCCTCCCGAGAGGGTAGCTGATATCACCTGGGTACCCGCCGAGACAATTAGGCAGATTGCCCGCATGTATGCTACCACCGGGCCGGCCGCCCTCAGCTCGGGCATAGCTCTAGACCATGGTACCAACGGAGCCGAGACTAACTGGGCGCTGGCTATCCTCATCGCCATCTGCGGCAATTACCAGGCCGACGGCGGGAATTTCCCCATTGTCCGCCTCATCGACCAGCGGAATGCCGACCAGGGTGAACCAGAGGCATCCATCGGTTACCAGTATCCGGTATTCTCCAAGATCTGCGGCGAAAGCACCGTGGTTCCGATGGCGGATGCCATCCTCACCGGCAAACCATACCCAGTGAAAGCCTTTCTGACGCAGTGTGCTAATCCGGCGCTTACTATGCCTAATACTAACAAAGCGCGCTGGGCATTGAACAGCCTCGACCTGCTGGTGGTAATGGACCTGTTCATGACCGAGACAGCCAAATTGGCCGACATCGTCCTGCCGGCAGCCAACTGCCTTGAGGTGCCCCATCTCAAAGAGCTGGGCACGTTCCCGCCGAGCTTCCAGCTGGCTCCGAATGTAATCGAGCCGCGTGGCGAGTGCTGGCCTGACTGGAAGTTCTGGACCGAACTGGGTAAGAAGATGGGCTATGCCGCCGATTTCCCCTGGAGTACTACCGATGAGTACTTTGAGCATTTCCTGAGGCCGTGGGGTGTAAGCCTGCCGGATTTCGATGAAAACCCGCACCACGTGGCTTTCCAGCCTGACCCCGAAGACAGGTCATACGAGAAAAAAGGGTTCAACACACCTTCAGGCAAGGTCGAACTCTACTCGGAATACATGGAAGGACTCGGCTATGACCCGATGCCCACCTACCATGAGCCGTCCGAAGGCCTTGTTAGTAAGCCAGAGCTTGCTGAGAAGTATCCATTGATAATGATTTCAGGCACGCGGAATCGTATCTATCATCACACTCAATATCGCAACCTACCTTCTGTCCGCAAGCTCTATCCCGAACCTATGGTTGAGATTAACACGGAGACTGGCCGAAAGCTGGGCATTGGTGACGGCGAGATGGTGACCATCGAGTCGCCGCGGGGCAGCATCCGAATGAAGGCCAATCTCACCGACGACATCCATCCAGGCGTTATCAGTGTGCCCCACGGATGGAGCGAAGCCAACGTGAACCTGCTGACCTCCGACCTTGAGGTGGACCCTGTCACTGCTTTTATCGGCTTCAAGTCGGTGCTGTGCCGAGTAATCAAGGGCTAGAACATAGACCATACTCAGCGAAATCCTCAAAAGTTCGTACGCAACGTTCAACTGCCTCGGCGCAGCCTGGTACCTTCCAATTTACCCTTCTTCTGTTGGCCCATATTTTCTCTTGACAGAACGATGCTGACCCACTACACTCTGGCTACCGGGCTCAGAGCAACTTGTTGCTCTAAAAATCCGGGGAGGAGGGGACAAATGGCAGAAGACAAGGCGTACAAATGTCTTAACCCCCGTGGCGTCGAAGAACCTGTAGACACGAAACCTCTGGCGCCCCGCCTGGACACACTTGAAGGTAAAACTATCTGGATTCGCACCGAAGAAGCTGACCCTGTTATCATGCCAGTCTTGAGCAGGCGACTCAAGGCCGAGTACCCGAATGTCGAGTGGCGGGAAAAGGGAGCGACCGCCGGATCGGATGAGCTAACCGCCGAGGAGATGAAATCCGCTGACGGGTTGATACAAGGTGTGGCGTGGTGAAGCGGTGCCGCATGGAGGCAGGCTGCCTACACAGCAGAGCTTGAGCAAGCTGGGATCCCGACGGTGCTCATTGAGTTTGCAGACCAGGTGGAAATGGTCAAGCAGACAGCACTGGCCCACGGGGTGCCACTCATAAGATACGTGGACGCTCCCCGTAGCGGCACTGGCCCGGAAAGGGTCGATGTCTTCCTTGATAACATGCTTCAAGCATTAACTCGGCCTTTGAGCGAAACGGAAAAACAGAGCGGGAGATACATTCCTCCCGAACAGCCGAGGGTATTTTTCGAGGGCACTCTGGATGCGGCGCAAGACTTTTATCAGCGGGCAAAACCCATTCTCCTGACCGGGAGGGCCCCGATAGCCATGTATACCGATGGTCTTCCCATCATAATTCCCACCGAAGAACGTGTGGCAGAGATGCTAAAAGGCACAAGTCATAGACCTGATGAAGTTGTTAGCCTGCAGTCCGACAGGAAGACACAGCGAGGGGCGACAATAGAAAAGGGCACTGGGGTGGAATTCCCCCGATGAACTGGACAGCGACGGTTGAAAAGGTGGCGACCATTGCCGTGATGGCTGGCTGCAAGCCGGAGTACCTCCCCGTTGTGCTGGCTATTGCCGAATCAGGCTGCACTACTGCCACTACCACCCACTGGAGCCAGTGGGTCTGCGCCAGCGGCCCCATTACCAAAGAGATAGGTATGAACACTGGCTATGGTATGCTGGATCCTGGAAATCCGGCCAACTCTACCATCGGACGCACGTATCAACTTATGGCAATCAACCTCGGTGGAGCCATACCGGGAGTGAACCGGATGAATGCGCATGGAAGTCCTTTTAACCGGGGAGGCATGTGCTTCGCTGAGAGTGCTGATTCGTCTACCGCCGGGCTGGAAAGGTCTGAACGAGGAACACGGGTATAAGAAGAGACGAAAGTGTGGTTATGGTCGTTTGCGAACCGGCGGTATGCTGCAGGGCAGTCAGTTTGCTCCGTCGTCATACAGCGGGCTTCAGGACGGGGATATGGTGGCATGGCTACCCGTCTTGGTGTGGAGGGTAAGCCCGGACCCCACAACTGGCTGGAGTACCTGATACCCGGGTCTGTGGGCTAACCGTGGTGACACGCCAATGACTTTTCTTATGGCAGCCCGAATGGCCAAGGACCTTCACGACTATGGGTTCAAGTCCAAGGACGTGGTGTACGAATGGCTCTGGAAGCAAAGCTTGATTCCTGTATAGGAGTACAGGAAGTACGGGTGGTACGATGCCAAGACTAACGGCGGCAGAGGCATCGAGGAAACTTCAGGAAAGCCATGGAACACGCTCCCTGATAATTACCGAGTGCCAGCTCTTGGGAAAACGCCCTTTGACAACTGCATTATTGTCAGTGGGACCGGAGAGGAAGTCTGTCTCGAACTCGGCGGGCGTGGCTTTTTCACGGCGTCTACCCCATATACAGCATAGATGCCTGGCGGTAGAATCTAGTGTAGTATCTCAGAGAAAGCTTTACTATGATTTAGCTACAAATGATTGTAAAGCGATTATAGAATCATAACACTAGCACATTCTTGAGATAGATCATAGCACCAGGAACGTTTGAAAGCCTGGACGTCCGCCAGCAGAAAGCTGACTTACAGGCCGTCCTGAAATGGGCAACCGTCTACCGGGACGACCGCGTGGAGCTCGTGTTTAGGGAGTGAGGACGGACTACTGTATATCTTTTTTGGGGGAGAATACAATTGCCCGGTGTGCGGTATGGACAATGCTGTCACCATCTGGGCGAAGCTCAACGCGCAGCCGGACCAAGAAGCGTGTCACATTGAACGAGTGGCTTCAAGACGGGGAGTTGTGGAGTTAGGCCATGTTGGTGCCCGACTTACCGCTGAGAAGATCCCATAATGTCACGTCGCTCTCACCCAGCGGTCTAACCTGGACAATCTCCAGTCAAAGCATCATGGCAGATTCGCAAAATACTGACTCTGCAACTAACGTCTTGGCGGTCCGGGAGGGGCGGTGGGGGGCCAGAGCTCATCGGCCACATCCTTAAGCCCCAGCGAAAGCAGTTTTGCCCGGCTGGGCTTGGTGGTTACCCGGTCCCAGTCCAATGCGCCCAGGCTCCAGTAGTCCTGAGCTTCGATATCAGCCGTAATACCGGCCAGCGGCCCCGCCGTCTGGGGCGGCTCACCGATTATCCTGGGATGCACGTGCCAGTTTCAAAGGGTTGATGCCTTCGCGCAGGTTAAAGACGTGCCGGATATTGGCAATCCTCTCGCCAACCTTCAGCAGATCATCCGCAGAGCGCTTCAAACCGGTAACGGCAGACAAGATACTCCGTCAGATAGTCGACACCTCCAGGTCGCCCTCCGAAAGAACCAAAGAGACAAACGCCGGCAGCATTAACAACATGATCTCCGGAAACTGCTGGGACCGAAAGCAGCCGTGTGCCGTCCGGGAGTGGCATCCATCTGGTAGCGGGCTGCTGCTACCCCGGCATCCCATTCCCCCGGGCAGCTTCGGGTCGTGCATGCCCAGTTCCGCTCCGCCGATGTGGACGGCATATTGTTCGGCTCCCTTGCCGATTTTCTCAGCAGCTATCTTGACTCCATCAGCCAGGATATCTCCGAAACCTTCCCTCTTAGCCACTTTCCAGGTCATATCGACGATGGCCCGGTGATTGCCCCAGGTCAGCTCGATGCCGCCGGTATCCCTCTTGGTAATAATGCCGTTCTCGTAGCACTCTATCGCAAAGGCGATGACCGTCCCTGCGGAGATGGTGTCCAGGCCGTAGCTGTTGCAGATGTGGTTCGCCATAGCTATCGATTCCGTATTGCTGTTAAGGCAAAGCGTGCCGAAAGAGCCCAGAGTCTCATATTCCGGTCGCCGGGTGCCGGCCGGGTATTCGTATTCACCGTGCCGCTCTTCAGCGATGCCTGGCAGCCGATAGGACAGTGCCAGCAGGCCACCTGCTTGTCCAAATTGGCAATAACCTTGTCACCCGCGAGCGCCTTCTGCGTCAGGGAAGTCGACAACGCCGACGCCGCCCCAGTTCTTTACCGGCGTATCACCGCTGTGAGCAGAACGGGGCGTCATTGCACTCGTGCCGTACTTGTGAAAGTTCTCTATAAACGAATGCCCGTCCCGCCCGGGCTGCTTCATGGAAATGATATGCTCCGCCTTCAGCTTGTTGGCACGCGGCGAGGTCGGCTATGGGCACTTTCTGGTCTCCCTTTACCGCCACTGCCTTCAGCTTCTTGGAACCCATCACCGCCCCGACCCCTGAACGCCCCGCAGCGGCACCCTTTTCGGTAACAACGCAGGAAATCAGGGAGAGCCTCTCTCCGGAAGGGCCGATGCAGGCGACTTCCGTCCCTTTGCCCCATTCGTCCCGCAGCATCCGTTCGGTTTCGTAAATATCCTCGCCCCACAGTTTGGAGGCGTCTCTCAGTTCTGCTTTGCCGTTATTAATAAGGAGGTAGACCGGCTTGTCGGAGACCCCAGTGACGAAAACAGCATCATAGCCGGCGAATTTCAGGGTTGGTCCGAAGATACCGCCGGAATTAGCGTCTCCCCAGCCACCAGTGATGGGCGACTTGCAGACCACGCAATAGCGGGCGCCGGTATTGGCGGGCGAGCCGGTGAGCGGCCCGGTAACGAAGCCAAGCATATTTTCCGGGCCCAGCGGGTCTACCCCGCCCTTCTGGCGGTTGTAAAGTATTCTGGCGCCAATGCCATAACCGCCGATAAAGTCTCGATACAGGCTTTCCTCAGGTGTTTCATCCGTAATTTTACCCGCAGAAAGGTCCACAAATAGCATTTTCCCCATATATCCCTGAATCATTTCTCCCCTCCTATTCGTTTACTAAATTACGCTTTGTTTGCTCGAATTACCAAGACTGCGGTATCTCCGGCATGCAAAACTTTGTCGGTGACGCTGCCGAAAACCCATCGCCCAATACCCGTGCGTCCATGGGTTGACATCGCAATTACGTCAACCGCATTTTGCTTCGCATAGTCGATTATTTGGTCGGCAGGAGACCCGAGGGCTACAGCAACGGATACCTTCAGTCCTCTTTCCTTCAGCGGCTTCGCCACACTATCGAGATAAGCCAGGGCTGATGCCCTCATGTTCTCAGCCAACTCGCCGTATAGCATGCCCCCCTCAGAGATCCCGCTTGTCACAGTCATCGGAGTCGCCTGAAAAAACACCAGTTCCGCCATCAGCGCCTGCGCCAACACCTCGGCATAGGGAATCGCCACCGCACCTAACTCGGAACCGTCCAGTGGCACGAGGATTTTCTCCACCAGCCTTTTCTGCCGAAGAGCGGCTTCGCTGGCAGTGGCTCTCACTAGCAGTATGGGCTTGTTTGTGGCTCTCAGGACCTTGGCAGCGATACTTCCTAACAGCCATTTGTCTTGCTTTGACGAACCTCGGCTGGTCATGGCTATGAGACTCGCATTTATCTTGTATGCGCTATTTAGTATTTCCCTCGCTGGCTCACCGAGAAGTACCTCGCTGTGTACTTTAACCTCTTTTTTCGACGCATGGTCTTTTAGTTGACGTTCCACCTGCGTTGCCATACTTTTCAAGTAAGAATCATGTAGCTCCGGTGTGCTATTTTCCGAGACACTGACGAGAAAAATCTCATTTTCAAGATTCGCAGCGATTTCGACAGCGTACGGAATCACCATCTCGGCAGCCCTAGACCCGTCCAGCGGTACCAGTATCGTTTCGTACATTGCGACCCCTCAATAGAATTCTAACCACATCTGCATCAGAAATCAACAGCACCCAATTTGTGGCCAGCAATATGCTAAATTAGTCGGCTGGATTTCAGCGTGTATCGACGCTGCCGCTTATGCCGCCCGTCTGGTTTCGTTTGGAAAGACCAGTGTGGTATAATTGCTCTGTGGATCAATCATCATGAAGAACATCTCCAGGAACGGGTGGTCCACAATCGGCTCGATTCTGATCACCTTCCTCTCCGGCTTCTCAATGCAGATCTCCGGCATCTTCCTCCCGATTTTTGCGAGCAAGATCGGCGCTTCCAAGCTTGAGATTGGCATCATCGGAGGATCTTTCGGATTTGCATACTTACTGTCCTCCGTCTTTTCCGGTCGCCTTTCTGATATGAAAGGCAGGGTGACGTTCATTCGGATAGGGCTCGGGCTCGCCGCTCTTAGTTACGCCGGGCAGCTACTGGCAAGCACGCCTTGGGTCTTGACCATGGTCAGGGCACTGCTGGGACTCTGTATCGCCATGTGCGACGCGTCTGTCATGGCCTTCAACTTTGAAGCGGGAGGCAAGACCAACCGCTTCACTTCTCTGGGTGCTCTGGGTTGGCTGGCAGGGGGAATACTTGCGATCTTCGTTCAGAATTACCACTTGCTCTTTATGCTCAGCGCTATTGGCTGCGGGATTGCTTTCCTCATTTCATGGTCGCTCCCCGAACCGAAAACCCGTAAGTCGGTCAGACCGAACGTGCCCGAGATGTTCCGGCGCGACTACAAGCTGTACGTTCCGTTTTTTCTGCGCAACGTCGGCGTCAACATGATCTGGTTCATTTTCCCAGTTTACCTTGTCAACTTGGGCATAACTCAGTCGTCGATAGCTATCCTGCAATGCACGAATACCGGTCTGCAATTCCTGGTTATGATGGTTCTGGATAGGTTTTCCGCTTCTCGCCTATATGTGTTCGGCCTGATATCTTCCGCCATTGTTTTCGCCGGCTACGCTTTAGCAAGAAACTTCCTTCAGATGATCCCTGTTCAGATGCTGATGGCTGTATCATGGTCATGTCTTTACCTGGGGTCGCTGATGCTCTTGTTCAGGAAGAACGAAGAGAGAGCTACCTGCGCGGCTATGCTGTTTTCTACGAGCAGCCTGTCGCAGGCTCTGGGGCCTTTCATGGGCGGCTTCATCGTCCAGTTATGGGGTTATTTTCCTCTCGATGTACGGGGCAGCGGGTCTGTGTCTGGCAGGCGTCGGAATCACCAGACTGCCTGAAAGGAGCAGAAGCATCGTTCTTGAAGTGACAAAACAAGCAGACTCAAGCAGCATGGTCAAGTCTCAAGTGCTGCAGCGCCGTCACCGAAAAACACAGCACAATAGAATATGTTCGTCAATCCCGTCCCAGCAACCACGGGGCCAACGGTGAATTCTTGATGTCCGCCAGCAGAAAGCTCATCTGCAGACATCCTGAAGTCGGCGACTGTCTATCGGTACGACCGGGTTGAGCTGGCGTTTAGAGAACGATAGTTAGTGAACGCCTCTTTGGTAAGATGTTGTTAGTGGCATACTAAAAGGGAGCCGGTTTAAAAAGGGAGCGGCATTCGAAAAGGGGACCACCTGAAAATATGAATTCCGGTATGCTGGATGGAAACGCCAGGTACCGGAGGGAAGGATAATTCAGGTGGAAGAAAAAGAAACAATCAGAAGGCTGTATTTTACTCAAAGGCACAGTATCCGGCAGATTGCCGAGAGAGGGGGCATTGTAGAAAGACAGTCAAGAAAGCCATCAGTGATTCTTCGGTGCCGGAGTATCACCTAACTAAAACCAGACCCAGCCCGGTCATGGACCCATTTAAGGCGATTATCGGGCAGTGGCTAAATAAGACAGGTACCAACCTCCCGAAAGCGGCACACCGCTCCCGTGTATATACCAGGCTGGTGAGTGAGCACCGGTTTACCGGCGGTGAGCGCACCGTGCGCCAGTACATCAGCCGGCTCAAACCGACCTTCCGCGATATGTATATTCCTTTGGAATTTGACCCCGGCTCAGATGCCCAGTGTGACTGGGGAGAGGCTTTTGTCTACATGAGAGATAAGCTCATCCCTGTCCAGGTGCTGTGCATGAAGCTCTCTTACTCAGGTAAACCATTTGTCGAAGCCTTTCCGACTCAGAGACAGGAAGCCTTCTCGAAGGGCAGCACCAGGCCTTCAGCTGGTTTCAAGGGGTCCCAGCCCGGATCAGCTATGATAATCTCACTCTGGCGGTACAGAAAGTCCTCCCGGGGCCGAAACCGCCAGGAGCAGCAAGCCTTTATCGCTTTTCGCTCCCATTACCTCTTCGAGTCTCATTTTGCCATGTCCCGTCATCCCCAGGAGCAAGGCCGGGTAGAGAGCCTAG
>CAVVVB010000021.1:0-32484 GCA_963751585.1 uncultured Chloroflexia bacterium
TCCTCGCTGGGAGATTCTAAATCAGGGTTTTCAGTGTAATCTTGTCTGAGTACACCGATTTCTATATCAGGTTTGTAGTCAGGATAGAGACGTCTCAGGTCCCACTCGGTTATCCAGCGCCTTACGTGCTGGCGCATAGTACGATGGGTGAGGTCCAGATCTCCCCGCCGGTGGCTCCCAGCCGTAGGCCGCAGCATAGACGGAACGTAATTTCTGGAAGGTCTCAAGGAGCGTGCCGGAATCTGGCTCAGCAAGCCGAGTCTTATCTCTGCGTATCAAATCCATCCCCTTTTCAGCCTGCCTGGCAAGCAACGTGTCAGCTTGATAGCCATCACCTCTGAATTTGGCTGGTCTTTTCTCCCTCATCATCCCGGTCGTCCAGAACCGCTGCTTCGAAATCGTCCGTAATGGTCAAAACGCAGGTCAAGCCGGGAAAGCCAAAGCCTTCCAATCTACCGAGCCACCGTGCAAGCTCAGCGTAGGAGCGAGCCCGTTGTTTCAGAGAGTAGTGACCTATCAGCTCCACTTCGTCAATGAGAAGTACCCACCCGGAGTACCCGGCGGCTACAATTAGCTGTGGAGTAAAGGAATACCGTTGTAGTGCCAGTTCCTTAACGGGCACCGTACTTATTTTATATGAGGCGGCTTCTCCCAATTCTTTGAGGCATCTTCTAAGCTCGGTCACGCCTATCGGGTCGCCAGACCAGAAACGGATAACGCGGTCCCTTATTTCATCGTCTCCCTTTCCATATTCATAGATATAGACGGTGGCGGCAAACTGATGACTTAGCTGAGACTTGCTCACCCACTTGTAAAAATCGGCATAGGCTGGGCTGTCGAAGCGGATTCCGGAGGTTATGTTATACATAGCTGAGCCTCTTCTGCCGGGGATAGCCGCAGACTCCACGGCGGTGCGGTATAGCTTGGTTAGGTCATAGAGTGGAGTCTCCTTGCTGATAACAACCTTGCTACAGACAAAGTTTTCATCAATAGCAAGGTGCTGGAAGCGTTCCAGCAGGTGAGATTTACCAACCCAAAGCCACCAGTCACCAGCATGCCACTGGCTTGCTTACCCTGTGAGAAATCTTCCACGGCAGTCTTCAGTTGTTGCCTGAATTTCAGTTCCAAGGACGGCTGTGAGCTGCCTCGTGCCGCGGACAGCATCCTGGTTCGGCACCCCGGCCCGCAGAGCCTCAATAGCACGGCGACTTTGTACCTGCGTCTCAGATGTCATTTAGCTATCTCCCAGATGGCATCGCTCGATATGAACATGAACAGACCCGTATTAAGGATGATAGAGGATTGACGTAGGCCTTGTCGTGGACCTCATCCACGATGCGGACTTTCAAAGCCTGATAAGCTTCTAGACTTCGCCTCTCGCCTTCAGTTATGAACCGTAGCGGAGCCAGCCCGACAGTCAGGCAATACTCGCACTCATCTGTCCCGTCTATGAATTGCCTGAGCACCTCGTAACAATCCAGCATTGCCGGTGTGCTGTAATAAGCGTACCATCAGGCTCCTTAGACCGGTCCGCGGTATAGCGTGAAATATCCAGCATCAGGACCAGTCCATTCTTGCCCGCCAGCTTGAGCCAGTGTGAGAGGGAAAATAGCATGTGTCGGGCATTGTGGCGGCTAATCTTCCGGAATATCAGCGCCGGCTTTAAGGTAGAGATAAGACGTAGCTCTCCTCTTAGCCAGCCCTTAAGAGCGGCGCAGAGGTCCTGGCTAACCTCGGCAGGGTCAAGCTGGTACTGGCACAGCTTTAACATGGCTATCCGGAACTCCTGTGTCATGGCATAGTCCCAAATAACTTATCCCTCAGCCGGTTATTGATGAGAGGACGCATCTCCCGTTCTTCATACCCGTTCAGCAGAGCAATTTGCCTGAGGTTGAATTCCTGTTGGTTATCAGGCAACTTATAGTGGGCTTCCAGTAAGCGCCGCAAGAATGAATAGGCTAACCCGTCCCAGTCTACCTGCCTAGCTACCTGGTAGAAGAGTTGCTCAATCAGGTGAATCTTAGTGACTGCAGCATCAACGAAGGCAAAATGGAAGTCTTCTTCCTGGGCTACCTTGTGGAGAGCAGATTCTAGGTCAAGCGGTTCCGTCTCTCCCAGCGGAACCACAAACTTCACAGCGGCTCCACCTTGCCGCACGAATTCCTGGAGATACTCCTTACAGGATAATCTGAAAGCCACTCCTCGGGCTTTATATAGGCAGTCATGTGTTACTCCTCGCCGGCCTGCAAAAAAGAGAGGCCCGTAATATCTTTTCTCTTCACCGAACTCGTTGATGACACTGAGAGTGCGACTTATCAGCTTGGTACCTGTGCTGGCAGGGAACCGGACTTTAGCTCCCTTTCGTGTGGTAGCAACGCCGCTTCGGTCGAGGAGATAGATGTCTCTGCGCAAACTCCTGCCTGGAATACTCCTTTGTTTGTCCCGGCAAGTAGAGTGAACAGCTCATAGAGGTCCAGCAATGGCACTACAGTGCCCGAAATGGAAATAAGGTACTTCCCCTTAAGCTCACTGCCTTCTCATATGCTGCGTATAGAGCTTCCAAAAAAGTCTCCGGGCGAAAACGGGGTGGCCTCTTCTGTAGCTCCTTGAGGTGGCTGACGAGTACGGTCGGTCGTAGTCTCTTCTCTGTAGTTTTGTCTATGCGAACAGCACACTCGCTAGGAAGGACCCGGATAAGGACAGGATAGCAGTAAAGCCTGTCATCCCTTTCAAAAATGCGGACCCCTTTTTGTTCTGCGGTAGCAAGAACCTCTGCAACGAACGAGCCGCTGGACAGGTAGTCTTCTTCCGCAAAGGCCCAGCCTTCTCTGGTGGTAGCTATCTGCTGCCGAAGTGCCAACTCGACCTTCTCTATTCCATCCGTGACTACTCGTAGCTCCTTGAGGTTTCCCAACTTCGCAGCGTTGCAGAGCTTTCTTAAGGACAGAGTAACCAACTGTGCAGCCTTGAGACAGTTAGTGGCATCCTCTTCCGTTCTTGCGAGTGCCTTCTCCAAGCTAGGTTTGGCTTGCTCTTCCATACTTCCTCCTAAGCAAAGGGAATAACGCTTTAATGGTATGTATATATTAGTACCTATTCTTTCTCCGGTCAACCTGATGGGTTAGTCGGGTACCGTAACATAATTTGTAGCCCTTCAAGTCGTTTTCGGACGAATTGACTATGCCAAAACGTTAGAGCCTACCTCAATTCCTGTCAAGCTAATCAGGCAATTCGTTGAAGTAAACATTCCGCTATTTTGTTGCCTTTGACTGCGCTGGTCGTCTCATCGGGATGTTGCGAAAAAGGTGCTTGCGCAACGGCATGGGAGATGGTAAAATTCCGAATATCCAAAATGCTATAGGTTCTACTGATTATTGCATTGGAGTGATAGCTTGTGACCACCAAGGACTGCATTGCAGTTGTGATTTCGGCTCCGGACTTGGATACGGCAACCTTTGAACAGGCATGCTTGGCTAGGGAATTGGCAGAAGCCAAGGTCGCGGCGGCTCAGGACATAGTGAGCGACGACCGATATAGGGACGCACTTCGACTGTTAATTACCGGTATGATGGTACTATTTCACCAAGGTGGAGCTCCTTCCATTTTTGAGGGAAAAGTTATGAATGTGGGGCGGCTGATACGCGGATGGGTATCTAGCGGGCATGGCCCCTTTGAGCAATGCCAATCCAGCCCCGCACGCGGGGTTGTTAGCGACAACCAGGCGGATTTTCCCTACCAAACACTTGGAGGGGTTCCTCTGGTTCTCAGAAGTGAACCACATACCGAATCCCCCGCTAACGAAGTCTATTCTTGGGAGGCCTCCCAGGGCTGGGGAAAACTATATCGTAGTGTGCCCAGGTGATTCTCGTTACGAGCCGTTACTAAGAATATGGCGGGGTATGCGTATTCCGCTGAAATCGGCCACTTGTCCGGTCAAATCGGCCACCCTGTAAAAATGGGTTAGGGAGTGGCGCTGGGATGGACATAGTCTAACTCAGTTTTCTGTCACTTTCAACCGCCTCCTTCCTATCAGTTTTAGAGGACGGTCTCCTGGTGCGCATGGAATCGCCTCTCATCTCGATTTTGTAGGCGTTGTGCAAGAGCCGGTCACAGATGGCATCGGCCAGGGTAGGGTCTCCGATGTTGGGATGCCAGTCTTTGATGGGGCACTGGCTGGCTACGATGGTGGCTCCTGCCTGGTAGCGGTCCTCGATTACCTCCAGCAAATCTCTCCGTTCCATATCCGTCAGCTGGGTAAGCAGGAAGTCATCGATGATCAGAAGTTGCACCCGGCTCAGTCTGGCCAGGGCTTTGAGATGGGAGCCGTCTCCCCGTGATTGTTGAAGTGTTTCAAACAGGCGGGGAGCCCGCATGTAGAGCACTGTATAGCCGGTCCGGGCGGCGGTGTTGCCCAGGGCACAGGCGATAAATGATTTGCCGACGCCGGTTGGACCGCTGATTAACACGTTGCGGTGGGCGGTTATCCATTGGGGATTAGCCAGCTCCAGTATTACCTGCTGGCTGAGTCCGCGGGATACTCCGTAGTCGATATCCTCCAGGGAGGCTTCCTGGCGGAGTTTGGCCTTCTTGAGCAGCCTCCGCAGCCTCAGATTATCCCGGTACAGCTTCTCATCCTGTACCAGCAGCCCCACGAAGTCGTCATGGGATAGCGCCGCCTGTTGAGGGTCAGCCAGCCTTTCCTCAAGGCTTCTGGCCATACCGGTAAGTTTGAGTGAGTACAGAATAGACATCGTTTGTTGATTAAGCACAGTTTTACCCCTTTCACTGATAATATTCCTGTCCCCTGATATTCTGATGCGGCAGCAGCCCCGGTAGAGCGGGTTGTTCGCCATTATCGTGCCGGTCGAGTCCGGCGGACAGGATAGCCTTCATCGACCGGTAAGAGCATGAATTAAACTCGAGTGCCCGGCGTGCCGCCGCTTCGACACGAGGGGGGTCGTAATCACGTGTCAGATTAATAATCCCCAGACATGCTTTGTAGCCCTGCTCCGGGTAAGGGCGCGTGGAGAGTACCTTTTCTACCAGCCGGGCGGTAGCCTCCCCGGTCTTACCGGCCCACTGGATAAAACGGGCCGGGTTCCACTCGGCATAGTAGCGGTGTGACGGCGGCATGTGTTCCGGTAAGGTGGTGTAGCCATTTTTGGTGTAAAGCCGGACATGGGCGGCGACACGCTCTCCTTTGTGGAAAGCCTCTATAGTCGTCGCTGTCAGCCGGATGTCCAATCTCTCATGCAAAAGCTGGTAGGGCACGCTGTAGTAATGGTGGTCCACTTCGATGTGGTAGTTGAGCTGCACCTTAGCCTTAGACCATTCGGCATACTCGTAGGGTCTCTGAGGCAGCGGCAGGGCATTGGGCCGGTCGAGAGTCTCAAACAGCTCTCTGCGTGATTTCTTCAGCTTTCGCATGGGGCGATTGTTGAGACGCTCCAGGCACTCACTAATAGCGGCATTAAGCTCGGCCAGGCTGTAGAAGGTGCGATGCCGTAGTACCGCCAGTATCCACCTCTGGGCAATGAGCACGCCAGTCTCGACTTTGGCCTTGTCCCTTGGCTTCCGGGGACGCGCCGGCAGCACGGCACAGCCGTAGTGCTCCGCCATATCGCTATAGGTCGGATTTAATTCCGGCTCGTATTTGCAGGCCTTGCTGACGCCGCTCTTGAGATTATCCGGCACCAGCACCCGGGGGACACAGCCGAAATATTCAAAAGCCCGTCTGTGGGAGCCGATCCATTCCGGCAGTGTCTGAGATAGAGTCGCTTCGGCATACGTATAGTTGGAAGCTCCCCAGACGGCCAGGAATAACTGGGTAAGGATAAGCTCGCCGGTGGCCATGTCGACGATAGACAGTCCATCGGAGTAATCGATGAATGCCTTTTCCCCGCCCCGGTGCTCCTGGCGCATCACGTAATCCAGCTTGCTTCGCCAGAGCCAGTAAAGGTCACAGAACTGGCTGTACTGGTAGCCGTCGGGATGGCTTTCCTTGTACTCCAGCCACAGCTGAGAGAGTGTTAGATTGAATTTCCGGTAGGTACGCAGCTCATCGTAGATGTACTGGTAATCCGGCTCCGGTCGCTTCACCGAGCTGGGTATGCGTTTGACGGGGAAAAGCCTTTCCTCAATCTGGGTATCAGTCAGCGCCAGTGATTCCGGCCAGCTGATCCCGGCCGCCTTAGCCTTCATGAGATAATCGGCTACAGTGCTCCGCGAGACCTGGCAGCTTCGGGATATCTCCCGTTCGCTTAAATTACAACTATATTTTAAGCGCAGGACTTCTTTGATCTTGCGCACGGGTAACCTCCTGTTCGCCATCAAATCACCTCCTCGGATGATTTTATGGCTTTACGTTACCCAGCGCCCTTCTTAACCTGCTACATTAACCTGCCCGGCGGGGGTGGCCGATTTGCTCCGGAAGGGTGGCCGATTTCGTCCGGAATCGTGGCCGGATTGCTCCGGAATATGCAGGGGTACCCGCCCGCAGGCAATTTAGACCCAACAACAGCACTAGCTAGTGTAGTGTCTCTGGGTTCTCTTTACAATGATTATCGACTAAAACACATTGTCAGAAAAGTGACCCATTGTAAAGCTAACGCTGAGACTATACACTAGCATCTTATATTAATTCAGATAGTCATGTGGCATAAACAATTTGAGTGATTGTGACATATGCCCTGGTCGCTGGTTAACAACCCATCATTGTGGCCCACAGGATAGTCTCTAAGTGAGGATCAAGCGAATCGGGCCATTACTCCAGGTAGCCTCTCAGCTTACGACTGCGGCTGGGGTGGCGGAGCTTTCGTAGGGCCTTCGCTTCGATCTGACGAATACGCTCTCTGGTTACGTTGAATTCCAACCCCACCTCCTCGAGAGTCCGGCTGCGCCCATCCTCAAGACCGAATCTCAGGATGAGCACTCGCTGCTCACGAGGGGTAAGCTCGGACAGTACCTTACCAATCTGTTCCTTGAGCAACTGTTTGGAGGCGGTATCAACCGGCGGGATTGAGTTCCGGTCTTCGATAAAATCGCCCAGATGAGCATCCCCGTCCTCACCAATGGGTGACTCCAGAGACACTGGGAACTGGGCCACCTTGACTATCTCTCTGACCTTTTCTGCCGTCAGTTCCATTTTCTTGCCGATTTCCTCAGAGGTTGGATCTCGCCCGTACTCCTGGGCCAAATTGCGTCTTACCCTCAGTAGTTGCCTTATGGCCTCAACCATGTGGACCGGGACGCGGATAGTGCGTGCCTGGTCAGCAATGGCCCGGGTAATTCCCTGACGAATCCACCATGTGGCATAGGTGCTGAATTTATAACCCCGGTGAAGGTCAAATTTCTCAACGGCTCTGATTAGCCCGATGTTTCCTTCCTGAATAAGGTCAAGTAGAGTCATGCCCCGGCCGATGTGTTTCTTGGCCACGCTGACTACCAGACGCAGGTTAGCTTCAATCAGATGCCTTCCTGCCTTTTCCGACTCCTGCTCAATATTATCCATGAACTCTTTGATTTGCTTTTCATGCTCCTTGATTGAGTTAATGGAATCTTCCTGCGCCATCAGGCCTTCAAGGTCAGCCGCTGACACACGTCGATCAATAGTATCGAGGATTTCATCTGGCAGCAGATCGCAGTCCAAAGAGAGGTTTATGAGAAGATGCGCGGTTTCGTCTATGGATCTATCCAGCTTGTGAGCTATGTTCTGAACCATCTGCTGGTCTAGAACGCCGTCGATACTCTCCCGCAATTTGGTCTCGGAGATGCTCTTTACGAAGCTGGTGGTGACGGGTAAGCCAAGCTGTTCCCTGAGTAGACGGACGATGGGCGCCGCCCGCTCGATTTCCCTTCGTATAGTCAATACGATCTCTATTGCTGAAGGGGGCTCTCCGTTTTCGCTGTGGATGGTCTCGCTTAATCTGTCTGAGACGCTCGGCTAATTCTACCTTCTTGGCCAAATCTCTTTCATCGCGGGCCGTAAGGAGGCTCACCTTGCCAATTTCGTGAAGATATAGTCGGATGGGGTCATCGGCTACATCCTGCTCTTCGCCTTCCGAAAACTCTATCGGTGCTTCCAACTCTAAATCTTTGGCATTAGGCTCCTCTATCAGCTCTTCGGTTGAAGACATCCCTTTCTCGCCATCACTCTCAGACGTAAATTCTTCCGGTTCCTTATAATGCTCCAAGTCCACTCTTGTCTCCTTTGCTCCTCAACCTCTTCTGGACTTCTGACTTAGGAGCTGCACAATCCGGCGGCTAGTTGGGTTACCACTGCATGCCTTTATCGTGTGTGTTGATACCACAGTTAAGGCGTGTCCTTCGCACAAGGCTGGAAAACTGACATCTGACCTGGTTCAGGTTTTCCCCAGTTTTCGTGCCTTTCTCTCCCTTTCCTGCTCTTGTCGTTTCCGGTCCCTTTCGGTCATTGCCTTCTCTAAACCCACTAGCCGGGCTTGACCGATCTCAGAAGGTTCTTTGCCCTTCCGCACCCAAAGAATGAGATTGGGCAGCAGAGACACCTGATATGAGGCCAAGTAGCGCCTTTGACCTTGGTTTTCCTCTCCGCTTCCCACTTCCGAATATCCGCTCTCAACTTGGTCGCCATTCCTCTGCGTCCTTTAGTCTATTCTGCCCCTTAAGCATACGTCTCCAAAATCCGCTGGTTGGGCTTAATACTATTCGCTTTTAGGTTGTGTAAGTCTCACCTTACTTGCCTGCGGACGACCTTTACTGTCCTGACCCATCTCAAACTCCACTTCCTGCCCTGCTCTAAGGCTAGAAAATTCCACTCCCTCAATCTCGCTGCGATGGAAGAAGAGGTCTTTCCCATCCTCTGTCTTGATAAACCCAAAACCACGGTCCATAAGCTTGCCTGATTGTGCCCTTTGGCATAGGATACCTCCTTTAATATCCCCCAAGCGGAGACTGAACTAACTCTGTGCCTTATTCTCCAAACCCTTTTAGCCCCGGGGGTTATTTTAGATGTCTGGACTTCACGTTAGACCCTAGGTGTGTAATTGTCAACACCAAATTAGCAATGAACCAATGTCAGGTCACACGTCAGCTTGTTCAATTTCAGACACTATTATTATAATACTGATCGTTGGAATACGACGCGATCCAATTTGCTTATAGGCCTGACTCTACGTTAGCATATGAAAAGAACTGTCAAGGACTGGCTCATCGTTCTCGCATCACTGTCGGATGATGCGGCTGTAGCATTATTTATTCTATTGGTCCTTTGGCTTTTGAAAATACCAATTTCTTTGCCCATTATCATTTTTGTGGTACTGTTCTTTGCGGCCTCTGCTTTTGCTATGCATAAGCTGGTTATACCTGCCTTGCACAAGAAAGTCACTACCGGTGCTGAGGGTATGATTGGTCTGGAAGGTAAAGTGGTAAAGCCGCTAACACCTAACGGTCTCATCCGTGTAAAAGGCGAGTACTGGAGAGCGACATCGGCTGGTAAGGACATAGTAGTCGGTGAGAATGTGGAAGTCGTAGTATTGGATAGACTGACGTTAAGGTTAAGCTCAAAAAATGAGCGCTGATGTAACGGGGTTACTCTTAGTAATTGGCTATTTGGCACCCAATTGTTGGTCGAGATTATTTCTCGGCTAAGGTGCAACCAGGGTCTTGACCCTTGGTTCGACTAGCTGGCTTATTTAATTGAAGTTGCACAATCAGCCAGGTTCAACAAGAAGGAATTAGTTGATTACACGTTTGGGCATGCGGGAAATGGTACTTACTTCAGGGAAGTCCGTGAGGTTCAAACGATGCAGTCACAATCGCCTTCACACCATATACACAATCCAGCGGCCGGCGGGGTACCATTGCATACATTTGTCGTGTGCTGATACCGCAGTTAACGTGTGCCCTTCGCACCAGGCTGGGAAACTGACGCCTAGCCAGGTCTACGTTTTCCCTAGTTTTCGTGCCTTTCTCTCCCTTTTCTGCCTGGCTCGCCCTTGGGCTTTGACGAGCCGTGAACCTCTCTTATATTGTTTCAGGGCTACCATTGCTTCAATCCTCTCCCGGGGATTAGGTGCTTGTTCCCCTCTAAATACGTTAGCTGAGCTTGATGTTATTCACCTTTAGGCTGTGCAACCCTGACCTTGATGGCTTGCAAGCGACCATCGTTCCCCCGACCTATCTCGAACTCCAACTCTTGCCCTTTTCTCAGAATGCCAAACTCCACGCCTTGAAGCTCGTTGCGATGAAAGAAGAGTTCTTTGTGATCAGCTGTCTGGATAACGCCAAACCCTCGGTCTATGAGTCGTTTGATTTTACCTTTAGCCATATGATACTCCTTTTCCCTCCCCCAATCCGCTGGCCGGAGAATTTATCGTTTAATTCCTATGGCAACATTAGCCCACCATTTTCCATAGGCATATTGATGTTTTTCACAGTAGAGAGGCTTGCCACAACCGGGAGCAGGATACTTGGAAACTTGCAACAAATGCCAGCCAGGTGTTTCATGGTACTTTACCATAGCTGCCCTTTCCCGCTCTTGTCGCTTCTGGTGCTCTTCGGTCATTGGCCCTCAAAATCCACTGGCTGGGCTTGATGCTATTCACTTTTGGGTTGTGCAAGCTTGACCTTGGTTGCCGCGGCACGACCATCACGCCCCTTGCCACCCTCATATTCTACTTCTTGTCCTTCTCTGAGAGAAGCGTAATCCACCCCTTGAAGGTCATTGCGGTGAAAGAAGATGTCTGTACCCTCCGCCGTTCGGATGAAGCCAAACCCTCGGTCTGAAACTAGCCGTTTGATTGTACCCTTTGGCATGGAATACCCCCCTTCAAATTGACCTAACCACGCGTTAAATAGAGAACGATTGGGATTTACCTCTATTCCATCATTCCTAAGTCATGCGACAGGTTGGAGCCTCAGTCTAGTTCTACTCAAGAGGCTCTGTCAACACGCACCTCGCTTGCAACCAACTTCCGCCATTGCTATTACGATGCCTCTTAAGAGTCAATCGTCTTGTTAAGTCACATTTCATCTTCAGGTACACTACCGAGCACCCAGCGTCGCAAGCCGGACTACCCGTGAGTACTCATGACCGCCGGGTCAGCACCGATGTTTTTGCTCAACTTATGATTTCCCCGACGGCATTAAAGCCCGCTACGACGATGTGATTTGCACCAGGTATAGCTAAAGAAGAATCTATGGTTGGGTAGCGACGCTACGTGCCGATGGAATGTCTTTGTTTCCTCTTTCCCGAGTCTCAACAACCTTTGCTAACGAGGCAAGTCCCTGAGCCAGCGTAGCAAGCTCATCCACGCTCATATGTTCCAGGACGTCGGACATGTACCCCTTTTTTCTCTCCGTCAGTTTTGCCACGAGTTCTTCACCATTGTCTGTAGTTCGAAGTAACAGGATACGCCCGTCCTGGTCACTCCCCGTGCGGGTCACTAGCCCCTTTTTCACCAGTCGGTCTACTATCCCAGTAACGTTGGTTCGAGTAACCCCAAGCACTCGTGCCAGCTTACTCAAGTTAGTGGTTCCTTGATGGCTAATAAAAACCAGGCTCTTAAGCTGGGCAATGGTAATCTTCAGCCCAATCCACACGTCAGGTTCGTATTGCCTCCGCGCCTGGTCCACCTTCCGCTGGAGCTCAGTAATCTCTCTTATCAGTTCCAGTTTCTCCATTATTCAATGCTAACTTCATTATGAACATCACATTGACATTGTATTTAACATTCACTATAATGTCAATAGCAGTGCCATCTTAGAGCAATCTCCATAAAATGTTAAATATGAAACTGCGGTAGTCGACCATGGAAACGTAATACGGTCGCCGTTCTAAACCTTATCGATCGATATCCTGAAATATCCTGAGGCAAGATCTGTTCGTTTAGTATCGCCTCTGTCTGAGAAGCCCCCCTGTGAGTCTCGGAAGGAGGGTACTGTGTTTGAAAGAATATTGATACCGCTGGACGGTTCGGAATTAGCTGAGGCGGCTCTTCCTTACGGTGAGGAGTTAGCTATAAGATTTGGTTCTGAGGTCATCTTGTTTCATGTAAGCGGGCGAGAGCTCCACCAGTATGAACGTATGCGCCAAATATATCTGGACGGGTTAGCTAAGACCGTACGGCAGAATATGGTAAGGCGTCAGCCCGAGGGTACAGAAGTTAAAGTGACTGCAGAAGTCGAAGTGGGAGAGCCTCAGGAGAATATTTGCAGCTTTGTCGAGAAAAACGATATCGGTCTGATAATCATGACCGCTGTGAGTACCTCTGGTCGAAAACTAGCCAAAAGGCTGGGGAGCGTGGCTGACCATATCTGCCGGACGGTGCCCATACCGGTAATGCTCATCAGGCCTCAAGGTATCCAGCGAACTGAAGGTGAAGAGCAATTGATTAACCGGATATTGTTGCCTTTGGATGGCTCTGACCTCAGCAAGCTGGCATTACCCGTGGGGGAAGAACTGGCAGCTAAGCTCGAAGTGCCGATTACTCTGTTCCAAATGGCGCACATGGTTATCCCCTATGCCGGTGATACGATGGATGCCTCATTTGTCGACTACGCGAAATACACTCAAGATGTCAAGAAGCACGTTACAGCTGACATTATTGCGCTGGAGGGGAAATTAAGAGAAAAAGGCTTGGCTGTGACCCATAGTGTAGTCTCTGGAACCAATGCCGAGTATGAAATCACTCAAGCCGCCAAGAAGGCAGATGCCGACCTGATAGTCATGTCCAGCCGTGGACGGTCTGGCCTAAGGCGCTGGGTTCTTGGTAGCGTTGCTGAAAGAGTCCTGCATCATGCAGAGATACCTATACTGCTGGTAAATGCAAGAGCGTGGGCTAACACGGTTAAATTATCACCAGATTTACCAAGACAGGCCGGCGGCCACGACAAGAAATCAGACAAGCCGACCTTTTTTCTAACCGACAGCCACTTTGCACGAAGTCAGAGTCCTAATTGAGGAGTGGCCTGGAGATTTGAGGAAATGACACGGGGCTCAATTACTGCCGAGCGACCTCGAGTGGGAAGTCATTATAAATGGATTGCTTTATCGAATACGACACTCGGCGGATTCATGGTTGCCCTCGACGGTTCGTGTGTGATGATCGCCCTTCCGGCAATCTTCCGGGGCATCAACCTGAATCCGTTAGCTCCAGGTAGTTCAGCCTACCTGCTCTGGATTCTTACGGGTTATACACTCGTCATGGCCGTGTTGGTAGTGACTTTGGGCCGCATTGGAGACATGTTTGGCCGCGTGCGGATGTATAACCTGGGTTTTGTCATCTTTAGCGTGGCGTCTATTCTACTCTCATTCACCTGGAGCACCGGGCCGGCAGGAGCCATCGAGTTGATTGCTTTTCGAGCGGTGCAAGCTGTCGGCGGCGCTTGCCTTTTCGCGAACTCAGCAGCTATCCTGACTGATGCCTTCCCCTCCAACCAGCGCGGGCTGGCCATGGGGATCAACCAGATTTCCTTTATTGGGGGTGGCCTCATAGGAATTATAGCGGGAGGGCTACTGGCAGAGGTGGGCTGGCGGTGGGTCTTCCGGGCCAGTATACCGGTGGCTGTGGCCGGTACGATTTGGGCTTACCTGGCGCTGACGAGAGATTGGGATTCACAAGCGTGCCAGGATTGACTGGCTAGGCAACCTGACTTTCGCAGCCGGGCTGACCATGATCTTGGTTGGCGTCACCTATGGGATCCAACCATCCGGAACGTCCAGCATGTCCTGGAACACTCCTTTCGTTCTGAGTATGCTCCTGGGTGGAGTGGCCGTCCTGTTGCTTTTTGTTATTGTTGAACAACACGTCCAGGAGCCGATGTTCCGGCTCAGCCTATTTCGTATTCGCGCCTTTACCGCCGGTAATATCGCCAGTTTACTCTCGTCCATCAGCCGTGGCGGCCTGCAATTCATGATAAGCATCTGGCTCCAGGGTATCTGGTTGCCGCTCCATGGCTACAATTTCGAAGTTACCCCGCTTTGGGCAGGTATATGCATGCTGCCTCAATCGGCTGGGTTTCTCATCGCCGGTCCCGTCTCCGGTTTTCTTTCCGATCGTTTTGGCGCCAGGCCGTTTGCCACAGGTGGCATGATACTGGCAGCTATCGGCTTTGGGCTTTTAATGATACTTCCGATCAACTTCATTTACTGGCAGTTTGCTCTAATATTGCTTCTCATGGGTATAGCTACAGGTCTTTTTGGGTCGCCGAACAATGCAGCGATAATGAACAGCCTTCCGCCGAAGCATCGTGGGGTGGGCTCGGGAATGCGGTCTGCTTTCTTGAACGTAGGTTCGCCGCTCTCGAATGGTGTGTTTTTCTCTTTAATGACGGTAGGGCTCAGTGCCACGATACCCATGGCCGTGTATACAGTGGACTAATCCAAAATGGCATAGCCTCTTCAGTTGCTTCACAACTGGCGCAAGCTGCCTCCGATGGGATATCTCTTTGCGGCACTCCTGGGGTATCAATCCAGTGGGTACTCTCCTCGGCCCCAAGGTATTGAACTCATTACCCGCTGCCACCGCTGATCAACTAACGAGCAGGTCTTACTTCCCACAGCTTATCTCCGCGTCTTTCCATCATGGCCTGACTATGGTCTTGATATTTTGCATGATAGTTTGCTTGATTGCTGCAGCGGCATCCTGGGTACGCGGTGCGAAATATGTTTACGAGCAGGAAGTTAAGGAAGAAGCTCCGGTTAGCTTACCAGCGAAAATACCAGATACGAATATAGAGTTTCCTCCCAAATAGGCTGCATTTTGAAATCGGAGAAGACGAAACGGGTTTCAAATACTTTTGAGCCGCAAGAGTATAAGCGGTCTTGTGGCGCGAGCCACTTAACTGAAAGGACAGTGAATTATGAAATTAGAAAGTAAACTTACCTATGATATCGACAATCTTAAGATGCAATGGGAAAAGCATGCGTATCTGGTGAGTATCATACTAGCCCTATTCATCCTAGGCCTACTGGCTGGATGTAACACATCAGCCTCAGTCGTCACAACTGCGGTGGGAGCTAATTCCACAACACCGGCGGTACTTGAACCGGGCCAGAGCGCTGATTTTCCGGGGTACGTTCTTACGCTACATCGTGTAGTCTGGAATGGAGACACACTTGATGCCTACTGGATAGTGCAGAATAACGGCACTAAGAATATATCATGGAGCCAATTCATGCTCCCTGGATTTTCGGTCACTGACGACCAAGGTGACACTGAGGGAACGGGTACCGACAGCCCCCAGTGGGACGACTTGGAAAAGTCACTACCGATACTTGCTTCCCCTATGCTAAAAACCTCAAATTGGCCATTACGGCCCGGGCAGCAAGGTGTCTACTTCAGAAGTTCGCAGTTGGGCCCACTCCCAAAGGGCGTACAAACGACCTATTCCTATCTTTTTGAGAGTAAATCGTCCCACGCGGTGTGGAATATGGGCCGTTAGGATATGGGCGTTTGCTAAGCTGCCGAGATTAAATGTAACTGTTCTCCCAAGGGCGGTCTTGACTCCTCATCGATTCAGTCAGGACCTGATAGCTGTCGCCGTAAACTGCGGGCCGTTGTCGGAGCGGATATGTGCACTGAGGTTCGGGTCTCATAGATTGCATTACTCAATAATCGGCTATAGAATCTATTTGATTGGATGGCCGGCAAATGTTTACGACGCTTCAGAAAGCTAAGGTATTGATAGAACAATCGAGAAAGGGATATAATCGAGTACGTCCGCATAGCGCCAAGAACAACCGTCCCCCCTGCACCCGGGGCTATTTCAACTGTGGCTCTAGCATAGGAACTGGCATAACTATGCCCGTCAGATTACCTACGCCTGAGACTGATATTCCGGTAGTCCTAACTTAAAGAGTGCTATCCTTTACGAGGCAGGTCGTTTCCGAGGGTGCTGAGTAAGTCCAAGGTGCCTGTTTAACATGGCAACGAATAGGTATTGGAGGTGCGGGGATAAATCGAATTGATAGGGACTGGACGAAAGGCAACATAGCCAGCAATCTCTTATCGTTGGGCTGGCCAATGATGATTAGTGGCAGTCTCAATAATCTGGGGCCGACCATTGACATGATATGGGTAGGGAAGCTGGGGCCGGCTGCCATTGCCGGCGTTGGCGTTTCTGGCATGGTTGTCATGCTGGTTAACACGGCAATGATGGGGCTTTATCAAGGTATGAGAGCCATGGTTGCCCGCTCTATTGGCGCCGGAAATTTCAAGCAAGCCAACAGTGTGGCAGAACAAGCCTTCGCAATCAGCCTCATCTATCCCGTAGCCATGGCAATTATGGGCATCTTCCTTGCCAAGCCGATACTGGACCTCTTTGGGCTACAGTCTGATGTTCTTGCCGAGGCGATACCGTACCTGCGCATAAACTTCATTGGCATGGTGACCATGTCCATGCGCATGATGACTGAGTCTTCCATGCAGGCGTCTGGAGACTCGAAGAGACCGATGAACATCGCCATCATATTCAGGGTATTCCACATAGCTCTTTCGCCCGTCCTCATCTTCGGACTGGGTTTTTTCCCACGTATGGGGGTCACCGGCGCCGCATTGACCGGTGTCTTATCCGCGGGTATAGGAGCAGCTATCGGGTTGTGGTTCCTTTTTACCGGACGGACCCGGTTACTGCTAAACTTGAGGAGTTTTCGTTTTGATGGTGGCATTATGTGGCGCATAGTGAGAATTGGGATTCCTTCCGCGGTAACCGGAATGGGAAGAACTTTTGGTACTCTGGTATTAATATCATTTCTGTCTCCTTTTGGTACTCTGGCTGTGGCAGCTCATACCTTGAATCAGCGTATTGAGATGTTTATCAATATGCCACAGATGGCTTTAGGCCAAGCAGCCGGTGTGCTGGCGGGGCAGAACCTTGGGGCAGAACAGCCTGAGCGAGCCGAGAAAACGGGTTGGGTGGCCGCCGGCATCTTGTCGGTCATCATGCTGTTTATGTCGGTGATAATATTCTTTTCGGCTGAATACATAGTCCGCATTTTTAATACTGACCCTGACCTCGTAGTTGTGGCCAGCTCCTTCTTGAGAATAGCCTGTGCTGGCTGGCTGGTACTTGGCCTTACTTCCGTCTTCCAGCCATGCCTGAACGGTGTCGGCGACACCGTGATACCGCTGTTGATTATGATCCTTGATATGTGGTTTTTGGAGGTTGTCCTCGCCTACTTCCTACCCAGGTATACTACTCTAGGTGTGTATGGGGTACGCTGGGCGATGGTGAGTGGTGTGGCTACGGCAGCAATCACCTATGGTATTTACTTCAAGATAGGTCGGTGGAAGCGTACGAAAGTATAATCCAGCAGATACGAGCTTTTCATTCATGCTACAGTGTTGGTGAGCGATAACCATTTAGCCAGGTGATGAAAAAGCCCGCCGAAAGCAATTTTTACCAGAGGGCCAGCAATTCCAGCGGCAGGCGCGACTCTATCCAGTGTTAATATCACATACTGCCTCCGTCATCCGTTGATTGCCCGTAACAGTCGATGGACATGGTAATAGTCCACTACAGATATAGCATGGCAGGAAAGCCTTAGCGACTAAGTGAGGGTCACTTTTCATCGAAAAGTGACCCAACAGTGCGAAGGATTTGGTTTGCCCATGGTTCGAGTTCCTTCGGCCCCCCAAATTTCCACCCACCCCAGCCTCTTGAGCACGCCGAAATACATCAGGAAAGAATGATACCTCATTGGGTGAACTTCCGTGAAATCCGCTTCAGCTCACGCTGGCAGATTCCGCCGGCATTTTCATTAGTAACATCGGTCCCTTTGACTACCATGTCGCTGATGATTCTCTCCGCTCTTTCGCGGGCTGTCGCCCGGGCTAAGGCTCCCTTTAGCGCCAGCGTTTCGCCTTCTCTCTCTTATCACTTATCATTGTTTCTCCCAAATAATCCCATATTCTTCCCCCTTAAAATAAGAATGGGCGATCTCTTTCCAGAGTATCGCCCTCGAGTGCTTCGATAGGCCGCTGAACTTATTACTTCCTGGCCTTTGCTTTTGGAGTCACATGCAGTGTTCTTATCCTGTGCCTCACTACCCAACCGCCTTCCACGTACACAGTCAACTACCCGAATCCCCCTGCCTTGATTTTCAAGAGCGCATTGACCATATTTTTGACATCCTGGGGCAGTTTACATTCCGGGCAAAGCCCATCCGTTTGCGTGTACCCTCCTGCAATTAAGATGCCAGCAATCAAATACATGTACACCTAAGAGTTTTTCCGTGTTAAGTAGAGTGCCATTTGCAAAAATAGCATAGCACCTAATGATTTTTAGATAGCACCCAATGAAATTTAACGTGCCACTAAGAACATTTAAGATGTCGTTAAGAATATTCAAGGTGCCACTAAGCGTTGTTAACGTGCAAATTGTGGCATTATAAGGCAGGGTACTGTAACCTATTTGAGAGTAATTTTAGAAAATTTTAGAAAATTAGGAGGGTGCCCCATGGTAATGCACTCAATAAGAAACGTCATTAAACCGCGAAAACAGCCGAATTTAGCCAATAACCCTCACAAGCGCGACCCGGACGTTCATTTTGCGCGGATTTGGGTATCGAAAAAGCAGTGTGAAGTAATTCACATGATAGCGAAAGCTCGAAACGCAACAGCCCAAAGTACCGTGACTAATCTTATTTCTTATTCAAAATGCGGCCCAGCGCTATGTTGATTTTGAACTGAACCGGGAAAAAGAAACCAAGCAATGATGAGATTCGGGTTACCGCCTTAGAGGAGCCAAAATTAGCCTGGTGAAGCGGCAGTTCGGGTTAAGACGAAGCCTCATAAAGGGCGATGCTGGAACCAAGATATAGGTTGGTCAGAGTATATTCACCCACAATGTGCGGCAAGCCGCCCGAATAGCCTGAGAAATACAGGGGAAAAGAGAGTCACAGTCCGCTTGAGGTCAAAGTAGTTCAGATAGCTTGACACAAAAACACTTTTTCAGGAGCAACTACTTAAGAAGGCGAAGACTGCGGACGAAGAGGAAGACCAGCGGTGCGGCAAAAGCAAGAGGGGTGATGAATTACCGAAGGAGTTAGCCTTCAGGGAGAGCCGGCTCTCGAAGATTAAGGAAGCCAAGGCGGCCCTTGAAGCGGAGGCGCAGTTAGAGGCTGAAAAGAGATCGGAGAAAGGTGAGGAAGATGCGACGCCACCGGACAAGGCGCAGAGGAACTTCACCGATCCTGACTCCCACATCATGCCAGCCCCCGAAGGCAAACATTTTATTCAGGAATATAACGCCCAGGCCGCCGTCGACAGCGCTAACCAGGTAATAGTAGCGGCCGAGGTCACGAATAAGCCCACAGACAGGGGACAAGCCGAGCCGATGATGGAAATAGTGAAGGTCAACACCGGTCAGTTACCAAGCCAGATGTCAGCCAATGCCGGATACTTCTCCAGTGATGCCGTGAAGAATCTTAGTGCCCGGGGGATAGATGTCTACATGCCGCCGGATAAGATAGGTCACAGATTTACCCTTCCGCCAGCACCCCGAGGGAGAATACCGAAAAGCCTCTCGATAGCAGACAGGATGCGACGTAAGCTGAGGACAAAGAAGGGAAAAGAGCGCTACGGGCTGAGGAAAGAGCTGCCGGAGCCGGTTTTCGGCCAGATCAAGCAAGTACGAGGATTCGATCAGTTCCTGTTGAGGGGATCGGACAAGGTGAGTAGCGAGTGGAAGATCATCTGTACCGGTCACAACCTGCTTAAGCTATTCGGTGTATACCGGCAGGGGCTATTCGAGCGAGATGTCCTGGCGGTTACGGCGTCGGCACAGTGACGCCTGATCCCCTATGCTTTTTTGATTTCACCATCTGTAATCGTAAAACAATATCTTTTCCCACACAACCATTTTCATCCATGTTAACCGGTGGCAAGCTATCCGTTACTCGGACACACTCCTAGCCATATCGATGCGAATTTCAGCAATTCGGCCGAAATTGACACGTCAATCGATCGGGTGTACACTCTAGTCCATGTGAACTGACTAAGAGTGATTCAATCCGTGAGTTTTCCTCTCAATAGGAGGTGGGAAATATGCGGCTGAATGAAGGGGCATAATTAACCGCCGGAATGGGTAGCGGTTATTCGTGCCCCTTATGTTTTGGTCGAGAGCTGGTCCTGCCAGTGGGACCCATAGTACTGAAGGTATTTGTTCACCAATCTGGCAGTTTAGATAACCCTCCTTTGCTCCTCCCGTAGCCGTAGCCCCGTGGTAATCGGACTCGGTGGCAGGGCCAGCCCGGACACTTGTAATGCTGAGGCATACGACTCAGTAAGAATCAGTCCAATAGATTTAGGCGGAAAGGAGGCGAGCGTCAAGCGTATTAGACGGAAATGGCAAGATGCTATTTCTACCAGATCAAAGACCAAAGGAGGAAAGGAATATGAGGAAGAAAATCCTATGGATAGTGGTGAGCGGCTTGATGGTGCTGTCTCTGGCGATGGCCGCCTGTGCCACCTCCGGATCGACGACTTCGACTACTCCAACTACTCTGACCACTCAGGCCCCCCAAGGGGCGGTAAAACCGGCCTGGACTGGGACGCCACCCGTATATGGCGGCACCATGAACCTCGCCTCTACGGCTGACCCGGTCAGATGGGACCCGAGCACAGCTCAAGCTATCATGTGCGCCCACCTGCAGTACGACAGTAATGAGCTGCTGGGAGGGGATTGGACTAAGGGCCCTCAGGGCACCGGGGAGACCGCGTGGGAATTCGGTTTCCTTGGCGATGTTACTCTGGAGGCCGGAGAGCTGGCCGAGAGTTGGGAATTCCCTGACGACACGACCATCATCTATCACCTCCATCAGGGTGTGCATTTTCAGAATAGGGCGCCGGCTAACGGCCGCGAACTGACCGCCGACGACGTAGTCTGGAACATGCAGATGCAGTTCAACTACCCGGGGCTTTGGCAGACCACAGCTTATCCCCCTGCCAATCCCGCCAAAGTCACCGGCTCAATTCTCCCGGGCGGCGACCCGCGCCGGCCGACATCCATTACGGCGCTGGACAAATACACGGTACAGGTCAAGGTCCCGGCAGCCTCACTGGCGTTAATGTTCCTGGAAATCGGGGATAACGCCTATACCAACCCGCCGGAATGCTGGACAGGCCCAAATGCTCCGGGCATGGATACCTGGCAAAAATGCGTTGGGTCAGGACAGTATATGTGCACCAACTTTGTTCCGGGCAGCGTTTTGGTGTATACCAAGAACCCGGACTACTTTGAGACTGACCCGCTGTACCCCGGCAACCAGTGGCCCTACATACAGACCATCAACATTATGAACATCCCTGACACCTCTACCAGGGAGGCAGCGTTCAGAACGGGCAAAGTTGACATGCTGACCGTTTCATCGGACGACGGTAAACAGCTACTCCAGCAGTGCCCCCAACTCCAGTATGTTAAGGCAGTACTCACCAGAAACGTCGTTACGGGCAGGATGGACAAGTCTAACCTGCCCTTCCAGGACATCCGAGTACGGCAGGCGCTAAACCTAGCGGTGGACAAGCAGTCGATACTTACAGGCTATTATAAGGGCGAAGCGGTTATGCTCGGCTACCCTTATCCGCCGACAAGTCATGGGCCAAGTTTTACACCTCGCTCGACGACATGCCGAAGACGCCGCAATACCCCGGCTCACAGTGCACCGTCCCGGATCTGTTCGGCTATAACGTCGACAAGGCAAAGGACCTCCTGAAACAGGCAGGCTACCCCAATGGTTTCAAGACAACAGTTGTTGTCTCGAACAGTGGTACCAACATTGATGACGTTTCCATCATTAAGGACTACCTCAGTAAAGTGGGTGTCGACATGACTATAGTGCCGGTGGACACTGCCACCTTCAGCAGCATCCAGACCAACAAGAGCTGGGACGCTATGATTTACGGTTCGGCCAGTGGCATCTGGGCGCCCCACGAACAGCTGACCACCAAGACGGGGATGCGGGAAAACGTCAGCTGCCAGAGCGACCCCTACTATGCTCAGGTCGGCACGATTATTGCAGCCGACCTCGTCAAGGACCCGGCCACCTACTTTAAGACAATGAAAGCGGAGGGAGTCTACGAACTGGAATCGGCCTGGGGAATCTGGGAGCCAGTACCATACAGTTACAGAATGTGGTGGCCCTGGGTAGATAACTACTACGGCATCAACTGGACCGGCTGGGCCAACCAGCAAGACTGGTACAAAGGCATCTGGATAGATTCGGCTATGAAGAAGTCCATGGGATACTAGGGATAGTAAACAATCAAACAGGAGGTTAGCGGCCGGGAAATTTGAAGTTTCCGGCCGCTAACTTCCCGCCAGCCAGCGAAATAATTACTACCTGAATGACCCGCCCGCAGTAGTGATACCACTTTCTAGGTCACGACTGCAGTTAAAATAGTTTCAGATCACTGCGGATAACATTAAAGTTCTAGTGTGGTGCATCTAACGCTTCATATTTCCGTGCCGAGAAGAACGGCAATCGGATAACCCCTATAATAACCGGAGTCTGGCTTTAGCCAGAATGGGACGAGGTAGATTACTAACGTTATTTCAAATGCACCACACTAGGAGTAGTGATAACATGAAGGACTTCAAAGAAGTGGTAAAACTGAAAATGATTCCAACTACCTTCGTTTATCGTTGTACTTTATGCGGTTACGAGATAACCGAGTATGATCGGCACTTCGGATTAATTAAGATGAATGAGCACATGATCTCAAGCCATTCTACCGAAGTAGATTCATTGGGTAGGGAAGACCTGTACTCAAGGAAAACAGAAATAACATTAGATAAGTATTGATTTCTTTTTTAGCAGAAATGGCAACAAAAACTAAGTGGCAGCGAGAGAGATTGCACCAATGACCGAGTGTAAATTTGATGATGTAACTTAAATGATCGACAGTATTCTGGTCATATGCGTGTGACTGAAAAAGGAAATAATGATAAGGGTTACGATAGAACGGCATACAGAGAACGTCACTCGCATATTGCGCCTCCTTCGGGATATCAGGGCAGAAGCTATGAAACAGCCGGGCTATATAAGCGGTGAGACTTTAGCCGACACTGAAAACAGCTCCGTGATAATGGCGATAAGCACATGGGAGAGCCTTAAAGACTGAAGGACTGGGAGGCATCTGAGATGCGGGCCAATCTAGAGAAGCAAATTAATGCACTTTTGACTGAGAAGCCTAAAGTGACGACGTATCGTTATCTATCCTACCAGCTAGGCAGTTCAGAGAGTTAGGAGGCTAGTTGGCTTTGAGACACAAGGACACTTTGAAGGCGTAGGCTGCCACCGTTGCGCTCGCTTACTTCTGACTCAGGTGAGATTTCGCCGACATTGTCTCCACCTAATGCTTTTCCCCTAGCGAATACTAAGGTATTTCGATGTGAATCCCAGCGATTCCCTGATTGACGTAGCTCTTCGTCGGATGTATACTATGGAATGTGTATACCTATGGTATCTATGATACTTGAGTATATACAAGCCTAGAGATTGGCTGCGCGCCAGACTCCATCGGTGAGTCTCCCTCGCAGTGGAAGGTGCGTAATGTGTGGGTGAATGAGGGGGCATAATCAACCGCTAACTATTACGGCGGTTTAATTATGCCCCCTTCGTTTTGGCTGAAGCTGGCCCTGCCAGGGGACACCAGAGTACTGCGGGTTTCACTCGCCTGGCAGTTTAAATACTTTCTTTACTCCTCCCGTAGCCGGAGCCCTGGGGTAATCGGGCCGAGTGGCAGGGCCAGCCCATGCACCTGGTAATGCTGAAGTATATAACTTGAAAAGGATAAGTGCAACAAACTCAAGAGGAAAGGGGGCGAGTTGCCAAGCGTATTAGACGGAGATAGCAAAAGATTATTATTACCGGGTTGGATTAAAGAAAGGAGAAACAATGAATAAGAAATTCCTATGGTTGGCAGTAGGTGGCTTGATGGCGTTGTCTCTCGTGATGGCAGCCTGTAGCACCGCGACGACATCTACCACCACGACAGCAACAACCCCGCAGACATCCACTGCACAAACCACAACGACGACAGCGGTCGCGCCAGCGACAACAACTACTCCAGCGCAAGGGGCGGTTACCCCGAGCAACGCAAAGCCGGTATACGGCGGCACGCTCAATCTCTTCATGGCAGCAGATGTCAGCACGTGGGACCCCCAGCGCGTTGTAACGAGTCAACTCACCGACGAAGTTAGCGAGCATGTCATGCAAGGTGACTGGGCAAAGGGACAGGCCGGCGGCTACGGCACCAACCAGACGGACTGGGCATATGCCGATAACAACCTGGTCGCCCTCAAGACCGGCGCTCTGGTCGACAGTGCCACATGGACAGTTGATGCCGCCAACAATGTGGGACATATCGTTTATGAGGTCAAGCAGGGGGTGCATTGGGCCCTCGACCCGAAGAATGCAGCCAGTGCCTTAGTAGGTGGGCGGCAGATGACGGCTGACGACATCGTTTACTCCCTGCAGCGGGAAACGACCTGGGCTATGGGTTATATATATCTCAACAATGCCGAACTCAGGACGGCCAACATAACCAAGACCGGTCCCTGGGAAGTGACGGTGACGCTGCCACTGGCCGCCATGAACACGGGCATCCTGCGTTACAACTCTACAGTACTGGTTGTCCCGCAAGAGGTGGTGGCCAAGTACGGCAATATGGAAGCCTCTAACCTGCAGGTGGGTACCGGCGCGTTCATTCTGCAGCAGTACGTCACTGGTAGTCTGGCGACTCTAGTGAGGAACCCGAATTACCACGGGACGAACCCGGTTGGTCCGGGCAAGGGAGACCAGTTGCCTTACCTGGACGGTATAAACATCCTCATCCTGCCTGATACTTCGACACAGATGGCCGCCATGCGCGTTGGCAAGCTTGACCAATATGCCATGCTGACCAAAGACAACGCCAACCAGATCAAGCAAGGTGCCTCGCAGTTACAGGAACAGATATCGTTATCATTCGAAGGCCGGGGCAACCCGCCGCTGTGCATGAGGATAGACACTGCGCCCTTTACCGATGTCCGGGTGCGGCAGGCAATGTGCATGTGCGTTGACTATAACGCCATACTCCAGGGCTACTTCGGAGGTGAAGGGCAAATCTATACCTGGCCGTATACCAAAATCAGGGAGTACCAGGAGATATACCTCGACCCCAGTAATTACGACGCCACAGCCAAGAGTCTCTATAGCTACAACGTCGACGGGGCCAAGGCGCTTCTGGCACAAGCCGGCTATCCCAACGGCTTCAAGACCTCGATAATTTGCTCATCGGTCGGGACGACGGTTGACTTCCTTGCGATCTACAAGGACGACTTCTCCAAGATAGGTGTTGACATGGCGATTCAGACCGTGGCCCCGGGTGTCTACACACAAATAATGGTTAACCGGAGCCATACTCAGATGATAGCGGGCGATACGGCCCCGATCGCGATATTCGCCAACGGGCAACAAATCTCAGGCCCATCCCACAACAACCTCAGCATGGTCAACGACCCTTACATCAACGACCAATTGGTCAAGATACGGCTGCAGGCCCTTACCGATGAAAACGCGGCCATGGACATGTACCGGGCGATGACGAATTACATTATTGACCAGGCGTATGTCGTCCCGGCCGTGACGGGTGGTGACCACACTCTGTGGTGGCCCTGGTTGAAGAACTACTCGGGAGAACTGTACGTAGGGTACGATTACCCCATATGGCCGAACTACATCTGGTACGACCGGACTTTGAAGGCGTCTATGGGGAAATAGACTGAGCTACATAAGCAGGTTAAGTGGAAAGTTATTAAACGGGAAGTCGGCTGCCGGGGGTTCGAAGTCTCCGGCAGCCGACTTTTTTGTAGCGAACTAACCGCTCCTGGAAAGAAGAGGATGTTGGTAGCGCTATAGCGCCAGAAAATAATAAGAAAAGAGTGTGAGTATGCGTTTTCAAGAAACCCTTGGGCATGCCAGACCATGAGTTTAACAAGCTAGTCAAAGAGGGGGGCGTTGACTAGACTACCAAACCGGTGAAGCAAGACAGCCTGAATAGGAGTGATGTTCGAATTAGATGAGTGTGCGAGTACTCATAGTTGACGACCACAAGATTGTGCGTGAAGGTCTGCGCAGCTTACTTGCCAAAGAACCCGACATCGAAGTCGTTGGGGAAGCCGAAAGCGCATATCAGGCAATAGACCTCGCCGAAGAGATGCGGCCTGACCTCGTGCTCATGGATATCGTCATGCCGGGTCTGAATGGCATCGAAGCCACCCGCCTTGTCCTAGCCAAGGCTCCCACCGTCAAGGTGATTGCCCTGTCAATGTATTCGGAGAGGCAATACGTTATCGAAATGTTGCGGGCAGGCGCCTGCGGGTATTTACTTAAAGATTGCGCTCTCGAGCAACTCGGTGAAGCCATTCGTACGGTTGCACAGGGCCGGACTTACATTACCCAGCGCATTACGGATGTGATAATCGAGGACTACACCTCGCAGGTAAGGAATCCTCGGTCCGCAGCCTCTTCTGTCCTTACCAGCAAACAATATAAAATCCTTCAGCTGCTGGCTGAAGGTAATAGTACGAGAGAAATCGCTCTTCGAATGGCTCTCAATACGAAAACGGTCGAGTCACACCGTCGGCGAATCATGCAGAAGTTGAATATTCACACTATAGCCGGGCTCACCAAATATGCTATCCGTGACGGCTTAGTTAGCGCAGACGCATAACTCTATATGAGGTAAGGTCCCATGCTTGTGTCCGTGTCTTACCTTGTACTCGCTTTAGTGCTACACTGAAGCACCGACTGTCGCAGTCAGAAATTGACTGATTGGCTTTCGAAGTCCCTTGTTACTACTGGCGGTCAGGGCGTCCTTTCTTGACACCACAGGGAGACACATATAGAGTATAGGCGGAATTCGGGGAGAAAGGGAGGGCTAAAATGAAACTGACGAAAATGGAAACCTTTATCGTCCAGGTTCCCCCGCCCGGTTACGGCGGCAACTACTGGTTCTTCGTAAAGCTGCACACCGATGAAGGTGTCTATGGCTGGGGAGAGACGGCCACGCTGAGCGTTTTCTATCGCCTGCAGAAGAGCTACAAAACACTGATGGAAGAAATCTTTGAAGCTCACCTCAAGGATCAAAATCCCCTTGACAGGGAGCGACTGTCCAAGGCTATCTACACCGCAGTTTCCAGCCGTCATACTGAATATTCGATACAGGGACTGGCGAGTGCCATCGACCTGGCGCTATGGGACATCGCCGGGAAAGTCAGCGGCCAACCCGTGTTTAACCTGCTGGGCGGGGCTTTCAGGGAGAAGGTGCGGACCTATTCGTATATCTTTAATTTCAAGACCGGTGGCTCCCAACGCAGCAACTGGTTCGACCCTGGGTTTGTGGCCGAAAATGCCTCATATCTGGTCGCAGAGGGCTTTACAGGAGTAAAACTCGACCCTGTGCCGATGGTGCACTTCGAACCGCCTCTTACAGCTCAGGAGAGCACGGACCAGATGGCAGTAAGATACAGAGGAGCATACAGAAACCCGTTCAACATGTCGCTTGACCAATACAAGAGCGTGGAAGCAGTCATAGGCGCGGTTCGGGACGCGGTGGGTACCAGGGCTGATATTCTCATCGGCACACACGGTCAAATTACCACCGCATCGGCCATCCGTCTGGCCAGGGTGCTCGAACCTTTCGACCCGCTGTGGTTCGAGGAGCCGGTGCCGCCGGAGAACACCCGGGAGATGGCCAAAGTGGCGAGGAGCACCAAAATCCCCATTGCTACCGGCGAGAGGCTCACCACTGTGTTCGATTTTACCAGGGTGCTGGAGGACGGTGCAGCCGTGTACCTGCAGCCCGACCTGGGTTCATGCGGCGGCATAAGTGAATGCAAGAAAATCGCGGGTCTGGCGGAAGGCTATTATGCTCAGATGGCGCCCCATGTCTGGGGAGGGCCGATCATCACCGCCGCCGCCCTTCAGATCGATGCCTGCATACCTAACTTTCTCATCCAGGAAAGTATCCATAAAGGCGGTGGTTTCTTCGATGAACTGCTTGTCGAGCCATTTGTCTGGGAGAAAGGCTATTATACCGTTCCAAAGACTCCAGGCATTGGAGCGGACCTGAAGATGTCAGCAATAGAAAAGTACGAGGTTTAGTTAGACGGTGCACGTTCTCGCGAGCTAATCCTGTTCCCGGAACAGGGCTTGTGCTTTGTCGGACCTTTCTCACATCACGATTTAGCGTGTGACCTTTTCCCCAAGAGCGCTGGCAGGCATTCGCTGGAGCAGGCTAGCGGGACGAACCGCCTGAGGCATGCCAAGTTTTTCTGGGTATGATAAACTGGTTGTCGGCAGAGGTAGGGTATGGCGTTTCCCGATGATGTGGTAAGGCAGGCGTGGGAACGGGCCGGTGGACAATGTGAGTGCAGGAGGCGGACTCATGCTCACTTCTACACTCCCTGCGGCAAGATCTTGATATGGCAGAAGAGAGGTCAGGCGGCCGCTGGTGGATGGGACGCCTACAAGGCAGACGTCTCCATGGGAGAAGTCCTTTCAAATTGTGAGATTCTCTGCTCGGACTGCCACAGGGGGGTCTTTGGGCGTGGGCCAATCTGAACTGTGCTGCCAGCGACGCGCTCCAACAAAAGGGCAGAAAGTGACCTGCCTCATACAAGCTAGATCCGTCATGGGAAAGCAAGTTTTGGGATGATACGTTTTGTTTTTAACGCTTTGGATATTTCCTATCATACCTGACTGCTATTGACAACTTTCTGAAGATAGGAATACAATCCACCTAAATGGAGACATTCTTAACCAAGATGATCCTGCCAGCCGAGCAGTAGGTAGGGAAATAATTGAGCGTCCTCTATGATGTTTGATTCGATGGTTGCGCCCCACTGTGCGTAAACGTCGTAATTCGAAATCGGGGTTACGACTATTATCAGACAGAGAGCCAATAAGGAGGGACAGGTAAAATGCAATACCCTATCCAACTGAACATCGATCGACCCGAGAAACTATCCAGACTGACTACATTCTTCAGAATTATTATGGTCATTCCTCAAATCGTCGTCATGTATTTTCTGGCGATCGCTGCCTGCGTTATCTTGTTCTTGTCCTGGTGGGCCATACTATTTACAGGACGTATTCCTGTTCCCTTCTTTGATTATCTCGCGTGGTATATGAGGTGGGCCACAAGGGTAAACGGGTATATGTATCTTCTTACGGACAAATATCCACCGTTCAGTGGACAGCCATCAATACCAATGACGACGCCCACTGCAACTCCAAAATAGCAGTTTTTGATGATACAATACCACTTCATCGGGCGTTTAGCTCATAGTCTCCGAGTTAATGTCGAGAAGTTTCTTGTGAACCGAAGTAATGGGGCTCAAGCCCGGTTCCCGGGGTGGCAATATCACGCTGCTTTCTGCCAAGCCTGAACAGAAGGTCATTGTTTTACCCGTTAAATCGATTTTGTGGCAACTCACAGGGAGTCGTCACAATAGTCCATTTTGTGACTCCGGCGGGAGTATTCTCCGACAGCTTATTTGGTTACCATCTTATTTGTGCGTTTCCCATGTGGTATCCGTGAGCGTGATTAACATCCCTGGTCTTCTGTGTGGCATTAGTCAGTCTCTTATCACTTGCTTGGTTTCATTGTCCTCGTCTATTCCGTAGTGAATATATTGATGGGCTGCGCTCTTAATAAGCTCAATCGCGGCAATCTGCAGCGTCGTATTCTCTAATTCCGCTATCATTACAATCACTTCCCAAAGCCTCTTGAATATCCAAATGCTCTTGAATTACCTCTCAGGGCTTATCTTGTGAGGATTATTTCGGATATAACGCTTCTTATGGGGTTTAATAACGGTTCTTACTGAGCGCATTACCGTCGTAATTCCCATGGCCGCGGGAGCTTCTTCGAAGACCGAGCCTAAAAAGGGTCGGTATCTCCCTTTATAATGCCACAAGTTGTCATATAAGAACATTACGAATACCTATTTTGCCAGTTACCTTCGGGCGAAATGCCCCGTGTCTTTGCCGAAACGCTGGAGCTTTTTGCGGGGACACGCTTGGCATATAAATCAGTTGGGTGTAGGTTGTAATAACCCGGAGGTCAGAGTTCCACTGGCTGAGCTAGTGGGTGAATGAATAGGCGGCGATATGGTGTCAAAAGGTGGGTCTGGGGAAAAAGGAAAAGGAATTCGATTGTTGTGGACAAAAGACCCAGTATTTTCTTCAGCGTGAGCACGGAATTCACCTGTCCGTCACTACGATCTATGATATCCCTTCCGAGAAGTATGTTCTCTGCCCCGATTGGCAGAAAAACCAGGTAAGAGGTATACTCCTTTAAAATTAATTAATCACTCAGGAGAAGTTGGCGCAAAACAGATTTAATGTGCGGCCATAGAATCTCAATGCCTTCCCTATCGAAGGTTTTCTTCAGTCTGAACCGAAGCTCTCGCATGATGGCCCACGGGAGCACATGAGTCTAATCTCTCCGAATATTCTTATTTCGATGCCTGAACCGCCCAGCTTGTCTACTCCAGGGTTTAGACTTAAGGATGACCACTCAGGGTCTCCAGAAAGTCATTGCAGACTCTGTTTATTACCGAGATGGCATAGTGGTCCTCACTATAAGCGACACTCACATTCATGTTTAGGCTTGCCTTCTCATTGGTGTAGTTGCTGAATGGCAAAGCGCTTAGCGAGCCAATATTTGTTGCCGACCCAGCCTCAATAATTGCCTTCACCTTCTGGACTCGAGTGAAGTGGGCAATTTTGTGCAAAAAAGGCCCGTTAATGGCATCTGCAGATGTTTTTTAGGCTCGGTCTTGCAAGAAGCACCCGCGGCCATGGGAATTACGATGGTAACGCACTCAATAGAAACCCCTATTGAACCACTTAAGAAGCTTACATCAGAAATAATCCTCGCAGAGGAGACACGAGGGATACTTCAAGAACACCTGGATATCCACGAGGCTTCGGGAAGTAATTGGAATGGTCGCAGAAATAGAGTGTGCAACGCGCTGGGTGAATGCCATCAGTCTTAATGAAAGCGTGGCTCAACGGTATATGGACCATGGAATACTGCAAGAGACGGAACCCAGGCAAAAAAACCACAAACAGACTGATACCACATACAAAAGACCAGGGATGTTAATCACGCTCATGGCTACCACATGGGAAACGCATAAATAAGATGGTAACCAAATAAGCTGTCGGAGAATACTTCTATCGGAGTCACTAAATGCCCTTTTGTTTGGCATCAGCCTGTGACTGCTCCCTGTACTTCGGTCACTCTGCTGTACAACTCCCTCACTTGGTCTAGCATCCTTTTTTCTGCTGACAATCTTATTATCTCGTACCCTTTGCTAGTGTAGTGGCTCAGTAATCTATTTACAATATCCTGGATTTCCGCTATAATATGAGCATGTGGAAAAAAGCTGATGCATTGCTCATGACGGAAGAACAGCGAAGAACAATAGAATCTTGGCTTCGAGCCGGGACAACGCCACAAAAAATCATATTACGCTCACGTATCTGCTTGCTGGCGGCAGAGGGCATATCTCATAATTCGATTGCTAAGAGATTGCACACCTCTCGGCCAACGGTCATTTTATGGACTGGTCGCTTCCACGAACAAGGGCTGACGGGATTAACTGAAGATGCGCCTCATGGCATGAGTGCGAGAAGACTTAATGAGGAAAAGGTTAAGGCTATCGTGGAAGCGACTCTTCAGACCAAACCGAAAGACTCGACTCAGTGGTCAACCCGCACGATGGCCAAAGCACAGGGTGTTAGTCATGCTACGGTGCAGCGAATATGGGATGCTCACGGCTTGCAACCTCACCGTGTAAAGACCTTCAAGCTATCCAAGGACAAACGGTTTGAGGAGAAACTGACCGACGTCGTGGGTGTCTATTTGAATCCGCCTGACAAAGCTGTGGTGTTATGCGTAGATGAAAAGACCCAGGTGCAGGCTCTGGATCGGACACAGCCGGGACTGCCGATGAAGAAAGGCCGTTGCGGAACCATGACGCACGACTACAAACGCAATGGCACTACCTGTCTTTTTGCCGCCATGAACGTTCTGGAAGGCAAGGTTTTGGGTTCTTGTTACTCACGGCACAGACATATCGAATTCCTGAAATTCCTACGCACGATTGATCGGGAAGTACCCGGTGAGATGGATATTCATATGATTCTGGATAACTACGGAACACACGGCTATCCGAATGTAAAGATCTGGCTGGAGAAACATCCTCGTTTCAAATTGCACTTTACACCGACGAGTTCCTCCTGGCTCAATTTAGTCGAACGATGGTTCGGTGAGATCACACGGAAGAGGATTCGGCGAGGAGCCTTTCGAAGTGTCCCGGAATTGATCGCCGCCATAGAAGAATATATCCGTTACTACAATGAGGACCCTAAACCTTTTGTCTGGACCAAACGGGCAGAAGATATTATCGCTAAGGTTACCCGTTGTAAAGCTGTTGTGGAGCCAC
>CAVVVB010000022.1:0-18336 GCA_963751585.1 uncultured Chloroflexia bacterium
TTCTCTAGAGGAAATGGGACATAATTTGCCCGATTGTTAGCTATCAGCCGCCTTAGGTTACCACGGTTCCTAAAAAGGGAATAGGACTACCTTTCAGTAGTCCTATTCCCACCTTGGTAGTCCCCCGTTTAAATGGAGGACCTCCAACCAGAGTCGTTCATAGGCTCATCTCCTTTCCGAAAGCTCAACCAAGACTATCTGCCCTTCAACCTGCCTTCGTACTTTTATCATACAACAAAATCTTGTTTGTTTCACTTGTGCACTTTTCGCTATCTTGGGACATAGGTTGACTTGTCTGAGACTATGGATTACTATCAATCGTGATTTACGAATAGCCTGATACACAGAAGCATAATCGCCTCGCTGATTGCAAGGCAACGCGACGATCGGAACCAGGATGAGTAAATTAATACAATACTGGAGAGAGACATGCTGTATCGGGATTTTGCGAACCTGAACTTTAAGCCTTCAGCGCTTGGCTTCGGTGCGATGCGTTTGCCCGTAATCGATGGGAATCCGACCAACGTTGATATGCCCCAGGCAATACGAATGATAAGGTATGCCATCGATAACGGTGTCAATTACCTGGATACTGCCTATTTCTACCATTCGGGTAATAGCGAAATCGCTGTCGGGCAGGCCTGCGAGACGGATACCGCGAAAGAGTAAAACTGGCTACCAAGTTCCCGATACGGTATGTAAAAAGCAGCGCGGACTTCGACCGCGTCTTTGCCGAGCAACTCGAGCGCCTGCAGACAGACCGGGTGGATTTCTATCTCCTCCACGGGTTAAACCGCCGCAACTGGCCGTTACAGCGGGACATGGGCGTCCTCCCGTGGCTGGAGCGCCAAGTTGCCCAGGGACGTATCGACTATCTCGGCTTCTCTTTCCATGACGAGTACGATATCTTCAAAGAAATCATCGATGCCTATGACAATTGGACTTTCTGCCAGGTCCACTATAACTATATGGACACAGAATACCAGGCTGGACGTAGAGGTGTGGAATATGCGGCTGGCAAGGGTCTGGGTGTTATTGTCATGGAGCCACTTCGGGGCGGACAGCTTGCCAAAAAACCACCGGAGCCGGTAGCCAGAGCCTGGGAGACGCCTCGGAAAAACGTAGTCCCGTCGAGTGGGCCCTACGCTGGCTCTGGAACCAACCGGAAATAAGTCTGGTGCTTAGTGGCATGAGCGCAATGGAGCAGGTAGTGGAAAACGTTGCCATTGCAGCCCGGGCCGGCAACGGTAGATTAACCCAGGATGAACTGGCACTCATCGAGCGGGTTCGCCAGGCATATAAAGGGTTGTGTCCCGTTCCTTGCACAGGTTGCCGGTATTGCATGCCTTGTCCTAATGGAGTGGAAATCCCAACCGTTTTCAGCATATACAACGAAGCAATCATGTATAATGACATGCAGAGGGGCAAAATGCGTTACAAGGGCTTGACCGTCCCCAAAGAAGAACACGATGCCAGAAACTGCGTAGAGTGTGGACAATGCTCTGATGCCTGTCCCCAGAACATCCCTGTTGCTGACTGGTTGAAGAAAGCGCACAGTGAACTAGAGTCTTGATGACTCCTTAGCCCAGGACGACGTTCCTTTGCAATTGCCCACATGTGGGGCTCTATAATCTTCTTAGTTCACTTTATGAGTAATCGTTAAGTGCCTCTGTTTCTGGGTATGAGGCTCGTTAGCATGGCACCGCCCATGCCTTGGGCGACTCGGTCGGCACAGAATTAGTAGCCATCCCAAAAAGGGACACCACTAGTGACGGCATTAGTTGCGCTGGGACCTTCTGATTCTTTTGGGGCCACCAGAGTGTTCTTATAGAATGACCTTTTGCCCCTTTAGCTGGGTAATATCGTCCCAGCTATAGCCTAGGTCTATAAGTATTTCCTCAGTGTGTTGTCCCAAGTCTGGCGCAGTGGTTCTCACTGAAGCAGGATTTTGATGGAACTTAACTGGCATAGTTATTAGTTTCACTTTGCCTGCTACAGGGTGATCTACTTCAGTAAAGAAATCATTAGCCAAGGCCTGAGGGTCGTTAACGACCTCAAGCGGGGTTTCAATTCGCCCATAGATAACGCCATTCTCTTTAAAGCGCTCCTCCCATTCATCCCTGTTTGCAGAAGCAAAAACTTTATCCATGATGCTAATAAGCTCTTCGCAGTTTTCTGCCCTTTTCTGAAAGGAATAAAACCAGAGGGTTATCTTTCAGATCTGGCCTCTTCATGGCTTGACACAAACCGGGCCAATAATCGTCGGTCTGCATTGCCAACTGAAACCACCGGTCATTCTTGGCACGATGGAATTCCACAGTGGGCCTGCCTTGGTGCGGTCTTGTTGGCGTGTCGGCAGCCCCATTAAAGCATTCTGGATATCACTAGCGATGTTATATACACCAACATGATACAAGGACAGTTCGAACTCCTGGCCCAAACCTGTCTTTTCTCTGTGCAACAGGGCGGCACAGATAGGAGCAACACAGTGCAGCCCAGCTGTCCTATCATACATACCGGCACGCTGCGCAGGTGGATAACTCCCTGGTACAGCCATCAAATGCTGCGTTCCAGAGCGAGCCCAGCCTGCTGTGAAGTCAAAGCCCTTTTCATCTTTATCCGGCCCCAGTGTCCCATAGCCGGTAAGGATGCCGTAGATGAGGCCAGGGTTAATCTGGCTCGATGTTCAGCATAATCCGCTTTGAGGTTCTTGAGTGCACTTACTTCATAGTTCGATATAAAAACATCAGATACCTTGACAAGCTTGTCAAAGATATCTTGCCCGGCTTCTGTTTTAGATCTAATGCGATGCTTTTTTTATTCCTGTTCAGGAACTCGAATCCTGCGTTCACTGCGCCAGTATTCACCCCCTGGACTCTCCTGGTCCCTCGTAATTGATCCCCGGAAAGAGGCTCAACTTTGACAACGTCAGCCCCCCAATCAGCCATTACGGCACCAGCTGCCGGAATAGCGATGTGATGTCCCAGATCCATCACCCTTATGCCTTCCAGGATACCCTTCATCTATTCACCTCCTTATTCGACCATTTTGCGCGTAGCGATTGAGTTTAATTCAGCACTGAATGTCTGTCAATAAGTCCTAATTAGTCACGAATCTCTGAGTGTGCAGGTCAGGCAAGGAGACACGATTTAGTTGGACGAGACGAAGAATTCACAAAAGAATCATGATTCGATGGAGAAGTGTTCCGCTGCACGTTTCATCTTATCGTGCAGCATTATAATTCAACATTGGTGACCCAAAGATGCTGAAGTTGTCCTGGACTTAAAGGGCACAAGGGTCTGGCGAATATCCGTCTCACGTATATGGTCTAGCTGGAACACAGATTGCTCCGGGTGGGGGTTCGACTCTCCTTGTTTCTTTGTCCTATTGGACATATAATCTTGTTCTCAGGAGAGAAAGAATAACGTTTATATCAAGGTGAAAACATGAAGAAATTTGTAAATTTCTCATCCACGGTCTGGTTGGGTCTCAGTACCCATAAATTGCGCAGTTTCTTGACCATGCTAGGCATTATTATCGGCGTGGCTTCAGTTATTACTCTCATGTCTATCGGCAGGGGTTCCCAGCAGCAGATTCTCTCAAATATCGAAAGCCTGGGCGTGAACCTGCTCACTATCCGTCCGGGTTTCACTTTTTTCGGCGGCGTTCTGAGGGGCCGCCGGCAGCGGCGCTACCCTGACAATGGATGATGCCGATGCAATAAGTCAACAAGTCCCCTATATCAGCGTCATAGCTCCCTCATACTCGGCATCTTTTCAGCTGATTGTCGGATCTTTGAATACCCGATCTCAGGTCGCAGGCTCGTAACTCCGGCCTACCAGACGACAGGTAATCTCCAGCTTGCCGAAGGGTCATTCATTACCGATTACGATTACCAGAATAACGCCAAAGTTGCCGTAATCGGCGCGAATGTGGCGACGACGCTTTTCCCTAATTCTGACCCGCTCGGGCAACCGATACGCATGGGTAATAATATTGTTTACGTCACTGGTGTCTTACAGAGTAAGGGTGTTTCGATTGTCGGCTCGGCTGACGATACCGTTATTGTCCCGATGACCGCTTTACGCCAGATGTCAGCCCAATCGCATACCCCCACCGGTGCCTATATAGTGTCATCCCATTGTGCGAACAGTTAGCGATCAAAACCAGACGCAGACCGTTATCGATGACATTTCAGGCCTGCTCCGGACACGTCACAAACTTAAAGACACCGACTCCAACGACTTCAATATTCAATCTGTCCAGGACATTGCTAACACAGTCACGCAGACAGTCGGAGCCCTTACTCTTTTACTCGGTGCCATAGCCGCCATTTCTCTGCTGGTGGGGGGCATAGGGGTGATGAATATCATGCTTGTTTCCGTTTTGGAAAGGACCAGAGAAATAGGAATTCGCAAAGCGCTGGGAGCTAGAAACCGCGACATTTGGGAGCAGTTCCTCGTCGTAGCGGCGCTGCTGACTTTTGCCGGAGGCGTTATCGGCGTCGCTCTTGGGCTGGACAATCGCCCTGTTTATCAACCACCTTGGCACGTTTAAGACTGTAGTTTCGCTCGATATAGTTGTCTTGGCCGTTTCAGTGTCGGTGGGTATTGGGATCTTCTTTGGCTTTTACCCGGCTTGGAACGCCTCACGGCTTAATCCTATAGATGCCCTTAGGTCAGAGTAGATCCTAGACAACTGGTTAAACAAAGGCCAGCATTGTTTTAGGTGAATCTTGAATTTGCTCAGTCTCACCGTGCGCCATTTGTACTACCGTAGAACGCTGACTCTTATCTAATTTTCTACGGGTAATTACGAGTCCCCTTCCGCTTCATGTAACCATTCTACCAAGGAAGGGCAAATCAGAAAGGGGAAGGCATCAGACCTTCCCCTTTCCGATTATTCGGCAAATCCGTCTTTTTGCTCGGTCAAACCTACGGCAAATTTCTAGTGTCCCATCGTCTTCTTCAGGTCCTGGTCTATCCAGGCATAGCGGACATATCGATTGAAGCGGGAATAACCCGTGGATACTTCCGCCTGGTAATTCTTCACCCAGGGCCACCACAGATGGTAGACATAATTCACGGGCATGAAGACTCCCCAAGCCTGTTCAAGCAGGTCCGGAGTGAAGTCCTTGACTGCCTGGACCCACTTGGAATCGTCTCTGCCCAGGGTGTTCTGAATGGTCTGGTATACAGCGAGCGATTGAGTATCCTGCCAGTTACTGGCGTCCGAGGCGCTATCGATACGGCCATCGTGCAACATATAAGGCATAGAGGACATCGTCGAGCCCCTGGCGATCATCTCCTTGTAGTTTTTGTTGTTTGAGACGTTGGTAAAGGCGACCGTATCCATCGGTTGAATCGTCAGGTCAACGCCCACCTTGGAAAAAGAATCCTTGACCATGGCCAGGTAATCGACGTTGGTCCCGGAATTGGCCACGAGAATGGTAGTCTTGAAACCGTTGGGGTAACCAGCGTCGGTCAAAAGCTGCTTGGCTTTACCGGGATCGTAGGTGAAAACCTGCTGAGCGGCAGCCGGCAATTGGTTGAAAGGCGTGTAGAAAGCTGAGTAGGTAGGTCCAGGGGGGAACGGATAGCCATACAATACGGCATGTCCCCCGTAGTACTGGTCGACTATCTGCTGCTTGTTCACCGCCATGTTGAGCGCAACGCGCACCCTGACATCCTGGAACGGCGAGCCGGGAATATCCACCCTGCCGCAGGGTATAAGCGGCGACCCGAAGACCTGCTTCGACATGAGGGCCGGGTTGGCATTCATCAAGCCCACAGCATCCTCCCAAGCAAGAGACTTAATTATATCGAGCTTGCCGATACGGAAGGCGGCAAGACGGGTGGATGCGTCCGGGACGATCAACTGCTGAACAACGTCAATGTACGGGAGTTGATTTCCTTTCCCTGGACCGACCGGGTCCTTCTCCCAGTAGCTCGGGTTCTTGTTGTAGATTATGATGCTGCCCGGAACGTAGTCCTTGATATAGAACGGGCCAGTCGTATTCTGGTTGCGCCAATTATTCTGGTTGCCATATGTCGTGGTTACTTCAGGAGCGCGGACGAAACAGCGCTCGCTTAGCTCTAGGAAGCAAGTCCCCAGCGCAGCTGGCGGGACCTTACACACCAGCGTGTACTTATCGGTCGCGTTGGCCGAAATCATCCGGTCCGATGGCTTGAAGAAGATATCCCAGTTGGTGCCAGGTGTCCACCACTCGGTGTTCAAACACCAGGCCACGTCAGCCGCAGTAAGCTCGCGTCCGTTAACCGGCGGCTTGTTCATCCAGTGCACGCCCGGCAGAATGTGATAGGTTATGGTCTGGGCGTCCGGAATTTCCCAGCTCTGCGCCAACTGTCCGCTCCACAGGTCGGTGCGCCCGATTATACCGGCCGTCCAGTCGGTTTCTCCAGTACCGGACGGTCCTCTCGTCCAGTCTCCCGAGAGCAGAGTATCATGGGTAAACTGCAGCGTCGGGTCGGAGTTAGTGGGGATCACCAGCGGGTCGAACCCAATAGGATCCGTAGTTGTAGTTTCTGTCCAGGTACCGCCGTATTTGGGTGCTTCGGCGGCTGGCTGTGTCGTTGTGGTCGATGTTATGGCAGTTGATGCCGTGGTGGTTGTCGTTGTGGTTTTGGCTGTCGTTGTGGTCGTCGAAGTGGTCGATGTCGTAGTGCTGCAGGCTGTCATCACGAGAGAGAGTACCATCAAGCCAGCCGCCATAAGCCATAAGGTTTTCTTTATCATTGTCTTTTTCTCCTTCTGTCTGGTAGAAATTGTTGTTTCCCATATCTGGTCAATTTGCTGGACAGGCCACCTCCTTTCTTCCTGAATGTCAGTTTTGTGAACCACTTTGACCAACTGTTTGAGGCCATTATAGAAGGTGGGAACATGTTTGGTCAACCACGACCTATCGCTGTCCAAACAAATTGACCCACCACCCAGGCGATAACGAGACCATGTCACATGTGTGCATTTCGTGGGATCGTGTCACAATTCATCGCATTGTTGGGTCACTTTTCGATGAAATGTGACATTCCAGGGAAACTATGATCAGTCACTTGAAATTCTGCCTTGGAAGCAAAGATTGTACAATAAGATGCATATATGTGCTGAAGCCGCAATTACCTGCAGTGGCGACAATCCCTGACGTAGCACGAGAAGGACAGGCTCACTGGAGTACCATGCCGCCGCTCACACTAATGGTAGCACCCGTAATGTAGGAGGCCTTGTCCGAACAGAGAAAAACAACGATCCCGGCCTGCTCATCAGGATCGCACAACCGCGCCATAGGTATGTACTTTAGCCTTTGGGCAGTCGACTCAGGGGTTAAGAGGCTAGCCACCCTTTCACTCCGGGTGAGTCTAGGGGCTGTCGCGTTTACCGTCACGCCATATGGAGCTACTTCTGCCGCCACGTGGCGAGTAAATCCTAGCATTCCTGCCTTGGCTGCCGAATATATAGCTGACGTAAGGTAGGGCACGCTTTGGGCAGATGCCGATGAGATGTTGACGATTCTACCCCAACGCCTTTCTACCATTCTTGGTAGAACCAATCGTGTGAATAAAAAGACGCTTCGCAAGTTGGCATTTAGCATTTCGTCCCAGTCAGCTACGGTGTATTCGGTTACCCTAGCGTAAGACCAGCCACCCGCGCAGTTGACCAGTATATCCACATTACCCACCTGGCGCACTGTCTCATCGTAAGCAGCTTGCACTTGCTCGGGAATTGTAACATCGCAAGAGCAAAAAAAGGATCTGGTGCCTAATTCTTGGAGCAATTTTTCTATAGCCGTGCCCCGCTTCTTATCTCGACCTATAGCTGCTACATCTACTCCTTCCTGTGCGAGAGCCCCTGCAATGCTTTTGCCTATACCGGCAGTAGCACCAGTTACTATCGCTGACTTCCCTTTCAATTCTGGATAGCAACTCATTGTGCTCCTTTCTTTGTGGCAGATAAGGAATGCTTGGGACATATCCCTGTGGGCATCGCATTATCTTTGCGACACCTGCCCATCAGCCTAAACTGCAAGCTTGCAAGAATTGTATCATAAGGAGATATTACGGGCAATCGGTTGATTCCCTGGTCTTGCTCACAGTGTGAACTGTCTCACCTCCTATCCCTATCGGTACTGCCATTCCTCTACCTTCAAAAAGTATTGATAGTTGTGTCACCGTTTAGTCCTTGATGGCTGTTGGCTCCCATGTCATTACGGCCAGCTACGTGGGTGATACTTGCTTTAATCCCAGCGGCGGGAGTCTCACTCAGTTAGCATTGGGTGTGGTTGGCCCATTCGCCCGGCTGGACAAGAACGGGAAAGGTACGGGCCAGTTTAAGGCCGGCAGTATGATCCCGGTAAAATTCCAGATCACTGATGGAGCCTTGCTCATCAAGACAGCTACCGGAAACGTGACGATCGGTTCAGCCACGGCGACCTTCCGCTGGGACGAGTCGGCACAGCAATATGTTGCCAATGTGAAAACGGCGTCTGCCACGGGACCGTTCGTCGTGTCTGTCACCTTAAATGCCGTGGGTAAGAAGGATATTGACACTGTCGAACTGCGTTAAGCAGCCCAGCCAATTACTTGAAGTAAGAGGGGATGGCAATGTGCCATCCCCTCTTGTTGTTCCAGGAATTGGACACCTCGACCGGGGTAATGCCATGCAAAGGAACATTCTCGAAATACCCCAAATACTCATTTAGTTAAATCTATTTCAAATGAGAAGGCGAGTTTTTCACATCTAAGCCCATGCGAATATCCCAATGTTGTTCAATGGGAGTAAATACTAGCTTCGGATAAATCGTCTGGAATGAAATCCGGGTGCCCTTTTTACTTATCCTCTTATAATTGGCGTAACAACACCGCATCAACATAGTCTTGACAAGACTAAAAATGGGGGATATATTGATAATCCCATACGAAATCACATGACATCACTAAGAGTTCTGATTAGGAGGCGAAGAAATGGCGTGGCAACCACCAGAAGGGATGGATAAGTACCTGAAGCCAACAGAATTTTGTGATAGCGATAACGAAGAGATAAAGGAAAAGGCACGGGAGCTTGTCAAGAATGCAGCGACTCAAAAAGAAGCGGCGTTGAGCATCTTCCATTTCGTCAGGGATAGTATAAGATTCGGCTTAGATTTCACAGATTTTAAGGCATCACACGCATTGAAAACAAGATTGGGGTTCTGTGTCCATAAACCTAATCTTCAGATTGCCTTACTGCGCTCCGTGGGAATACCGGCAAGGTCTCACCGAGTTGGTGTAAAAAAGGAATCACTTCAAGGCATTGTCTCAGACCTTGCGTATAAAGCCTCTCCAGACGTATTGAATCACCACACTTGGTGCGAATGTCACCTTTCCGGGAAGTGGATATCCTGCGAGGCATTGTTTGACAAAGAACTTTTTGAGGGGATGAGAGAAAAGGGGGTTACCGTTGCCAGCCAAATTCCTACCATTGATTGGGATGGAGAGAGTGACCTGATTTTGCTTAAGCCCTGGATGGTTAACGATTTCGGGACATTTGATTCACTGGATGACTTCTGGAAAGAAGTTTCAAAACAGTTTAGGCCAACGATTCGCCAGCGCATAGGAGTATTCTTCTCCAATCGATATACAGACAGCCTTCGTAAGCGCTGAGAGGCTTCTCTTTGTGCCGTACTTGCTGGCTCTTCCTGTCTCGTTGATTGCATTCTTTGTTAGCTTTTAAGGATAACACTCCTTTATAGAACTTCAAACTATGCCGAAAGCTAACCGGCCTTTCCCTACGAATACGCACTTGATTATTTCTAGGAGGTAAGAAAATGCTTTGCCCAAAATGTTCTCATTCTAACCCCGACGAAAACCACTATTGTGGTATCTGTGGTACTCCTTTAGAGACGGCTAAAGGCACCACCTTGAAGGATTTGCTGGATGCCGGAATACTTAAAGCTGGTGATACACTTACTATAAGTCTCAGGGGGCAAGATGTTACGGCTACTCTTCAACCCGATGGAAAGATAAAATATCAGGAGAAAACTTATGACGGGCCGTTAGCTTGTGCCACTGCTATAAGAGGTCAAACCTGCGACAGCTGGTATTGCTGGAGGGCTAAAGACCATGCTTCTGATAGAAGCTACGCTCTTGGCCATTACCGAGCTGCCTTAACAAGACAAAGAGAGAATCAATCTGGAACGGCTCGTCTTTAAACAGTTAAAGTAGGAGGTTATGATAACTTCTAGAATATCTTCTTAGGAGGCATATACTATGGCGAACATCATACGACGTGTTGACTATTACTATACTGAGGTCTCTAATCGAGCTGGAGCTGGTGCCAAAGTCCTCAATGCATTCAAGGCAGCGGGTGTCAATATACTCGTGTATAATGGTTTCCCGATAAGTGTACGGCGAGCTCAACTTGTCTTCGTGCCAACGGACCGAGATGCTTTCCTTGCGGCAGCACAAAAAGCAGGGATTAAGCTGGTAGGACCCAATAATGCTTTCCTAATCCAGGGTGACGACCGAGTGGGCGCTGTGGCCGACATAGTCAGCAAGATGGGGCAGGCCCGGATTAACATCACGGCTATACAAGCCATCGCCGCTGGGGAAGAACGCTATGGAGCCATCGTTTGGGTCAAACCACGTAATGTCGACAAGGCTGCCCACAAACTGGGTGTGTCCTAGATAGTTGAACAGGATGTGCCCGGTGATGATCAGAATGAATCAGCAGAAGGGTATGCGACTCATGAGCGTGAAGGTCTTTTTTCAAGAGTTACGCGTATAGCTAGGGAACAGTGGAAACGTAATCATAAGGCAAATCGAAGGAGGTAAGACATGCCTATTGTTCACGTAGACTTCTGGGAGGGCGTTGGAGAGGAAAAAGTCAAAACGATGATACGGGGCATAACGAAAGTCATGGTGGATTTGGGCGTTCCAGCACATGCAGTAGAAGTAATCGTTTATGAAATTCCCAAAACGCACTGGGGCGTTGGCGGTGAGCCAGCTTCAGAAGCACTCAAAGACGCATCGCCGCCCAAGTAGCATATGCCCTTGCCCTTTCTTAACAAAGGTAAACTTTTCAATGTTTAACTTGCCCTCATGTGAAGCACCTGACCCGCCCCAACGGCCGGTAACCGAGGAAACCCTGGAGGTAGGTCAAAGGGAGTTGGTTCAATGGAGAAGAGGCTTGGATTCATTGGTCTTGGAACCATGGGCATACCCATGGTTCGGAATCTCATGAAGGCCGGCTATAATGTCGCCGTATATAACCGCACTGTTAGCAAGGCCCAGAAGATGGTCAAAGAGGGAGCCATGCAAGCTGTGTCGCCTAAGGAACTAGCTGGCGGTAACCCGTTTATCGTTACGATAATATCCGATACTCCAGACGTTGAGAGCGTAGTCTTAGGCAAAAATGGCGTGATAGAAGGTATTAAACCGGGTTCGGTTCTGATCGACATGAGCACCATTTCTCCCGAGGCAACGCGGAGAATTGCACTCCGGCTTAGTGAAAAGGGATGTCATATGCTCGATGCTCCAGTGAGCGGGGGCGAGCAAGGCGCAATCGACGGCACGTTGTCAATTATGGTGGGTGGAGAAGCCGTAGTATTCGAGCGGTGTCGACCCATACTCGAAGCTATGGGGAAAAGCGTTATTCATGTGGGGCAGAATGGCATGGGACAGACGGTTAAACTGATGAATCAGGTCCTTGTTGCCGGGAATCTTAATGCTGTGGTTGAAGCACTAGTATTTGCCAAGAAGCAGGGTCTTGGCAATTAACGAATCTAGCCCCCCGTATCTTGAAACGCGATTTCCGCCCAGGCTTCAAAGTCGGCCTGATGCGGAAAGACCTTAAGCTGGTCATGGAAGCTGCCGAAGAGTTCAGCATACCTTTGCCAGTAACGAGTTTGATCACCCAAATGTTCTGTTCTCTCGAGACTACTAATGAAAATGACAACGGTACGCAAGCTTTAGTCAAGGTACTAGAACGGCTCTCCGGTGTCGAAGTGAACTGAATAAGTTAGTGCATGGACTGGTTCTATATAGGAGATCGGTCATAGAACTAATAAATGGTTGTGAAGATCAATCTTCACGTCGGCTTCTGCCATTTTCGTTGCTTCTGTGTATCTACTTGTCAGGTTATTTCTTCCCGCCTAGATAATAAAACCTGACACCAAGTTATCCCGTTGTCACCGCATGGGTGGCATCGTGCACTTAACGCCATTCGACCAGAGTACGGCATCAAGTGCTCTGTCTGTTGCGGACGAAATCGCGTCGATTAGCCTCTACTTCGATGCGCTGAGTTCCCGCCCCCTCCTAGTACGCGGCATATTCTCTAATCGTGCTGACCATCTGCTTCAACCTCTCGACGGAAGTATTGTGGGGTAGCGAGATGTTGAGCATGAGGCCGCCGCCTTTGCCGCATTTTCGGATCAGTTCCTTGTAGTACGCCAGGACTTCCTTGGGTGACTTGTATCTCAGGGACTTGGGAACATTGCCTATGATGCATGTGTGACCGCCCAGAATCTCTTTCGCCTGGAGCACGTCCATGTGTTCCACCACAGCGACTGCCTTCCCTTTTGGGAGCTCGAGCATGCATTCCAATCTCTCTCCAAAGTGGGCTTCGAACACCGGCATTGGGACATAGCCAAGCTCGATGGCCGCCAGCATCGTCTTCTTCAGAGTCGGCCAATAGAACCTGTCAAAATGCTTCTTGGACATGAATGATTTATCGCCGTCGCCACAACGGCATGAAGACCCGCTTAGGATTGCCCCTCGCCTTCGGGTCCGCCGGGGTTGCCATGGCTATCCTTCGTTCGAGAATTGCTTCACACGCTTTGATAACGTTATCGGGTTGGTGGTACATATCCAGCATCGACCCTTTCATGCCCCGGAAGGAACTGGACAGCACATCAAAGGGAGCGATCCCGACGCCTCCGGAATGAGAAAAGGCGGGAAAACCCAGCAGAGCTAGGTCTTCTTGAAGGTTTCCCATGGCCTGCCGGTATCTCCTCATCTCCTTGCCAGCCTTGTCCAGGGCTCTGGCTAGCCTCTTGAAATCAGGGCTGCTGAACATCTCGGTGATACCTTCGATGTTCGTCATCAGGCTAAGCGGCGGTAGTTTGGCAAGCGGCGCCAGTGAACCATATATGCGAGGCAGGTAACGGCGAATTAAGAAATCGGTCGGGTCAGAGAGGAAGAAGTCATACTCATCTTCTTTCATGAATTCGCCTTCAACGAACTGCATCTCATATTCTGGGGGCAGGGGTCCACCTGGCCAGAGTCTATTCTTGACGTCGAGGGTCGCGAGAGTCTCGCCCGAAGTGGTAAAGGTACCGCTGGTCATATCGGGCTCGAAATCGAGGGCCTCTTTTATGAAGGCTCGTCGCCAGGCAGCAGGATCGTACCAGGCGGCCGATTGGGGTAGGCCATAGTGGGCAGATGGGTCAGGAAATACAAAGAGCGGTATCCTATCCGGTTGTTTGAGGTATATGGAGTCCCTGACTCTCTTCTCCCTCTCTTCATAGAGTTGTTCCGGAGTCTTTCCAGTCTTCTGTTGGATCTCCTCTCTCAGAGCTCTGATCTCACTCTTCTGGGCCGGCGAAGAACGTACACTGGTCATGATTCCCTCCTTTTCGACACAGTCCGCTGTCTGGTTAGGCGGAAGAATAGCACAACACACTTGCCAGTGCAAATAGAGCGCCTGTCCAGTCCGACGGTGGCGACAATCTGCCTATTGTGTCGTCTGATGTTTCCGAAGTATTGGTTTTCTGCTCAATCTCTGTCCAGCGCTACCAAAAGAGATGGAAATTCTTCAGCATAGCTTTCTGGAATGCGCCTGAGCACATGTTTAACTAGAGTATGTATGGCGGGAGACACCTTATAGCTGTATACTGTCAACGGTTCCAATTCATCATCTGCGTTTTTCGGAGTAAATCGGCCGGGCTTTCGGAGCAAACCGGCCGGCCTTTCGGAGCAAAGTAGGCCACCGTTTCGGAGCAAATCGGCCACCCTGTTGGAAGCGGCGCTGGACAAGCAAGTGGCATAGAATCACCGTAGGAGGTGATTCATGCCCAACAGGAGGTTGTCCATGCGCAAGATCAAAGAGGTCCTACGTTTAAAATATGACTGCGGTATTAGCGAGAGAGAGATAGCGCGGAGCTGCCAGGTATCCCGGAGCACGGTAGCCGATTATCTCAGGAGAGCGACGGCAGCCGGGATAAACTGGACGGAAGCGTCGGCGCTCACCGAAACCCAGCTTGAGGAGCGCCTGTTTCCCACCGAGCATATACCCAGTTCGGTAAAGCGTCCGCCGCCGGACTGTGAACACATCTACAATGAGCTGCGTACCTACCGCAAATTCAATCTGACTCTCATCCCAGCTGTGGCTGGAGTACAAGGAAAAGCACCCTGACGGCTACCAGTACACCCAGTTCTGCGAGCATTACTGGCGCTGGCGGAGAAAGCTCGACTACTGCATGCGCCAGGAGCACCGCGGCGGCGAAAAGCTGTTCATCGATTACTCCGATGGACTGTCTATCGTCGACGCGCTAACCGGCGAACTGACCCTTACCCAGCTATTTCTGGCCGTCTGGGGCGCCTCCAACTACACCTATGCCGAAGCCACCCTGTCCCAGACCCTGCCGGACTGGATCGGCTCCCACGTGCGTGCCTTGAGTATTTTCGGTTGCGCTCCCCGGGTCCTGGTGCCGGATAACCTCAAGAGCGGCGTCAGCAAGGCCTGCAAGTACGAGCCGGAACTGAATCCGACCTACGCGGATATGGCCGAGCACTACGGCTGCGCCGTGCTGCCGGCGCGTCCCCGGAAGCCCAGGGATAAGGCCAAAGTGGAAAACGGCGTGCTGATCGCCAAGAGGTGGATACTGGCGGTATTGCGCCACCGCACCTTCTACAGCCTGGCCGAGCTCAACGCCGCCATCCGCGAGTGTCTGGAGCGTCTCAACACCCGTCCCCTGCGCCAGGCTGAAGAAATCCCGCCGCGAGCTTTTCGAGGCCATGGACCGGCCCAATGCCCTGCCGCTGCCCGCAGAGCCCTATGAATATGCCGAATGGTACAAGGCCAGGGTGCAGCTGAATTACCACATCGAGGTGGACCAGCCATTACTACAGCGTGCCTTACCAGCTTCTTGCATGAGAGAGTGGACATCCGGCTGACCGCGACACGGTGGAAGCATTCCATAAAGGCGAGCGTGTCGCCGCCCATGTCCGGTCCACGTCAAAGGTGGCTATACCACTCTGCCAGGAGCACATGCCGCCGGAGCACCGGTTTTACGCCGAGTGGAACCCGGCCCGGTTTATCCAGTGGGCAGGCAAGACCGGTGCGTCTACCGCCCGGCTGGTAGAAAAGATACTGGCCGCGCGCCCTTATCCGGAGCAGGGCTACAAGTCCTGCCTGGGGATCATCAACCTGACCCGGGATTATGAGCCGGCCCGCGTCGAAGCGGCGGCCGAGACGGGCTCTCAAATACAATGCCTGCTCCTACCGGTCGATGAAGGCCATCCTGGCCGCCGGCCTTGACCGGCAGCCGGATAACGGCGAATCAGCCCGCTCTACCGGGCCTGCTGCCACATCAGAACATCAGGGGCCAGGAATATTATCAATAATGAAAGGAGGAAAACTAGTGCTTGATCAGCAGACGATATCCATCCTGCATTCTCTCAAGCTATTTGGCATGGCCAAGAGCTTTGAGGAAAGGCTGGCCGATCCCAAACAGGCGGCGCTCTCCCATGCTGAATTCGTGGGGCTGCTGGTGCAGGATGAGAAGACGTACCGCGATAATCTGAGGCTCCGGCGATTGCTCAAGAAGGCCAAACTCCGCCAGGAAGCCTCCCTGGAGGATATCGACTACGGAGCGTCCCGCGGTCTCAGCCAGCAGGTGATGCTGGAACTGGCCAATCCCCAGTGGGTAACCGCCCACCGCAACGTGCTGGTCAGCGGCCCTACCGGTGTCGGCAAATCATATATCGCCTGTGCCCTGGGTAACGCCGCCGCCCGCGCCGGCTATACCGTGCTCTACATGCGGGCTCCCCGGCTGTTTGAAACCCTGCAGCAGTCCCGCGGAGACGGCTCCCACCTCAAAGCCCTGGCCAGACTGAGCCGGGTGCAGCTCTTAATTATCGATGACTTCCTGCTTACCCCGCTCGCTGACACGGAACGGCGGGATCTGCTGGAGGTGATCGAGGACCGCTACCAGGTAGGGGCCACCATCATCGCCAGCCAGTGCCCCATCAAGGACTGGCATCCCAATATCGGCGACCCTACCCTGGCCGATGCCATCTGCGACCGGCTGCTGCACAACGCCTACAAAATCGAGATGAGAGGTGATTCCATGCGCACCAGAAGACCAGCTGCAAAAACTGATAAAAAGGAAGAGGAAAGAAGGAGGCCATTGAAAGCGACAGAAAACTGAGTTAAACTTACCTAATCCGGCGCCACTACAGGGGGTGGCCGATTTCCCCGAACAGCCGGCCGATTTCATCCCGAACACGTGGCCGATTTCAGCGAAATACGCACATCATCAATATCCATTGTCTTCATACCTCATTTTTAAACAGCTTATCCATGTCTCTTTGCCCTGCTTTTTCTAACGAAGGAGTACTTATTTAGGTTGGCAGTGACTCTCAAATATTCATAAGCTACGTGAGTCCTGTTGGCCCCAGGGAAAATACTGACATGTTTAGTCATAGTATTTTATACAATTAGCGTTGACAATTACTATTAGATAATATAGCATAAGTATGTAATTGTCAACACGAGGTATGTTATTAGTAATAACTGCCGAAGGAGGAAATGCCATGTTGGAAATGACCAGAGAGAAAAAGGATGAGTTAGGGAGATACTTGATCAATGCTGATCCATTTCTATGGAATGTTCTTGAGAATAAGAATAAAAAGGGAAGGCTCAAGGAGCTCAAAGCGATGGGTTTCCTTGCAAACTACTCTGAGGGCACTAATGCAAACTATCGCAAGATAAACCAAGACTTGCTGGTGGAGCTTGGCGTCGAGGGGATATTGGAGCGTATTGTCGTGCCTAAAGTTAAGGCTCTTTTCACTGATAATACCATCGATTACTTCCGCAGGTGCTGGCAACAGGGGCAGACACCGACTCTGGACTATCTGAGAAGACATGGGTTATACCGGAGACGATTGGGTGCAAGAGAAGTTTACGAAAATCCCTTGCAGCACTATGAAGAGCCCCCGATCGGATTCAAAGATCCGTCCTTCATTTTTGTTCAGATCGACACCCAACATAACTTCGTGGAACGCTGGACCGTCTTCGCAGGATTATGGTTCGAGGCGATTGAGCCGTTGCTTGGGACTGCGTAGAAGGGTATCACCAAAGGTATTTGAGATTGTGCTGTTATCATCGAATAACCTTCGAGACCTGGATAAATAATTCAAGAGGTTGGTCGCATGATTGATACGGATGATTTGGATGGAGACGTACTTGAACCAAATCCCTATCTATTACGTCCGAAGGGAGTCTGAAATACAACGCCAAAGGAATGACGAGCTTATTAGTAAATTCCTGGGAAATGGGCCACGGGCAGTCGAAGCGTATACCACTCCTGCGTATTTTGGAGAGCTCCTAGCCTGGGCATTAAAACAAGTTACATCGAGCCCCGGGTGGGAAACAATATCCGTTCACGCGTATAGGTTTGAAGAGCCCGTCTTCTCAGATATATCAACCGCCTATGAATCCCATGAGTCCTGCCTGATAAGCGGACTGATGCTCGTAAAGAAAGAGGATGTACTGATAGTCATCAGCTGTGCTGCTGTTGTTGGTTACATCCAAATACAAGCAAGTGGAGAGTCTCATGAAGTCGTCAAAAAGCTTGTTCAGGAGATCAGAGACTACCTGAAGGAACATAACTTCTACAAGGGACGAAAGATCAAGTTTAACGGCAAGATCTCATTTTTAGACGTGGAGCATAGAGATTGGAATTCCGTAATCCTTGACCCCGACATGAAGAACAGCATACGTCTGAATACCATCGGCTTCTTAAAGAATATCGCGCGAATGCCAGAGTTCGGGATACCCCAAAACGTGGAATTATCTTGGCCGGTGCTCCGGGGACTGGCAAGACCGTTGTCTGCAAAGCCCTCATGTCAGAAGCCGAGAATATCACATGTATTGCCACTGACCCTTACGGCATCCCAAATGAAGGATATATCACCAACCTTTACGAGTTAGCCCAGGATTTGGCCCCCACAATGGTGTTTATGGAAGATTTGGATTTCTTCGGTCAAGAACGTCTCGATTTCTACCATGGCAATTCGCCATTAATAGCTCTGCTGGCAGAAATGGACGGAGTGACGGAAATTG
>CAVVVB010000023.1:0-227723 GCA_963751585.1 uncultured Chloroflexia bacterium
TCGTTAGTAATTTCGAACATGCCATGTCAGACTCCGACTCCTGGGTTCATAAACAGCCTCATGGCCTGGCACAGCATACCATAGCCTATTTTTCTCTGGAATTTGCTATACATAGCTCGCTGCCCGCTTTACGCCGGAGGACTCGGCGTTCTGGCAGGCGACTATTGCAAAGAGTCAAGCGACCTCGGTCTACCTGTGGTAGGCGTTGGATTCATGTATCCGCAGGGCTATTTCCATCAGCATGTCTCCGCGGGCGGCTGGCAGCAAGAGGTCTACGAGCAACTAAACTTCGCCGAGGCACCTATTAGTCAGGTACTAACCCATGACGGGAACCCGATGATCATCGAGGTTCCTTTAGACTTGAGGTCGGTTCGAGTCGGTTTGTGGCAAGTAAATGTCGGGCGAGTAAAGCTGTACTTGCTGGATACAAATGTCGAAGGAAACTCACCGTATGACCGCGAGCTTTCGGCACGTCTTTATGCCGGCGATCAAGAGATGCGCCTGCAGCAGGCAATAATCATCGGCGTCGGTGGGGTACGCGCTCTAAGGGCTCTGGACATACAACCGACCATCTGGCATGCCAACGAAGGCTATACAGCGTTTATGACTTTGGAGCGAATCCGGGAATTAGTGGCTGAAGGCCTCGATTTTACCGAAGCTGCTCGCAGAGTCCAGGCTACAACTGTCTTCACCATCCATTCGCTCGTTCCAGGCGGTAATGATTCTTTCTCTCGGGATCTGGTTGAAAATAGTTTCCACCGTTATCGTGATTGGCTAAAGGTGGACACGGAAACATTACTGGAGCTAGGTGCGTTGGAAACGGACAAGTTCTGTATTCAACATGACTATGCTGGGGCTGAGGATGGCTTACGGTCGTAACGGCGTCAGCTTGCTGCACGGCGGACTGTGCCGTCAGTCGTGTGCATTTTATTTGGCCCGGTGTCAAAGAGAAGGACGTACCCGTCACTTCGGTGACTAACGGTGTACATGTCCCTACTTGGGTAGCTCCGCAGACAGCCAGCTTATATGAGAAATATATTGCACGGGACTGGCTAAAGAAGCATGACGACCCAACCTCTATGGAAGAAGGTATTCGACATACCGGACGAGCAGATATGGGCAATGCGCCGGGGCTAAAAGGCAAGCTCATCGGCTCAATCAAGGAACGCGCGCGGAAACGTTGGGCTGAAGACCGCGTAGCGCCGGAGCAGGCAATAGCCATGGGTGCTTTACTCGACACAGGCGTGCTTACTATTGCCTTCTCTCGGCGTTTCACTGAATACAAACGGCCAGCGCTCATTATGAACGATGTCGGCCGGTTAAAGCAGATGCTGCGGAACGAATTCAGGCCGGTACAGCTAATCTTTGCCGGCAAAGCGCATCCTAATGACGACCGGGGTAAGCAGCTCATTCAAGAGGTATACGACAAGGCAAAAGACACGGAGTTCGGCGGCAGAATAGCCTTCGTCGAGGATTATGATATGCACATGGCCCGCTATCTCGTCCACGGCGCTGATGTCTGGCTTAATAATCCCGAACCACTCCACGAGGCCAGCGGCACCAGCGGGCAAAAGGCAGCCATAAACGGGGCCCTAAATCTCAGCGTACTCGATGGCTGGTGGTCTGAAGGTTATAACGGGAAGAACGGCTGGGCGATTCACAGCAATCCGGAAACAGCGGATTCTGCCGAGCGCAATAGGGCAGATGCGTCAGAACTCTACTGCCTGCTGGAGGAAGAAATCATACCACTCTACTATGACCGCGACATAAATGGTGTTCCCCATGGCTGGGTTCAGATAATCAAAGAGGCTATTCACTCGAACGTGCCGCGGTTCAGCTCCAGGCGCATGACTAAAGAGTACGCCAGCGAGTTGTATCTGCCTGCGGCTGAAGCCAGCCAATCGATGCCAGCGGAAGTGCACACTTAACACGCACTTAGTAGAGGACCAAATGGATTCAAATTCTCGTCAGTTTCTCGAAGTTCTTAGTTCGACTGTCTGGCCAAAGTCTCTAGAGAATTCAAGATGAGTCTTTTCCACTTGGCACAGCCAGTCTATAACTGGCCTGGAAGAATTCCATTTCACTAGAACGAGATTACCCAGCTGAAAGAATCCGGTTTTCTCGTCTGGTTGATAAGCGATGCTGAGACCTCTGCTAGATATGTGACCCACAGGGCCTCGAATATCTATGATGTTGTCCTCATTCAAAACAGCAAGTCTCCCATATAGCATTGCTTGATAGGCTAACTGGTCGAGGGTAGCTAACGAAGACCTTATGCTCATTAAGGCGACTAGATGGCGCAGGGTTAAACGTCGTACCGAATCGGGTTTCTCTGTATGGATAAGTTCGAACAAGTCCAATGGACTCTCAAGAGCACCTTTCTGCAAAATTCTATCAGTCATTTGCAGTATTCCTTCAGTAAAGGTGCTTTCTGGTATATTCGTAATAGGTTCGGGACTGTTGAGAGCTATTGTGATCGCAGGATGTTGTTGGAAGCTAGTTGCCATCTTATCAAAGGCTTCTATAATTCTTGCGTCCATGGTCGCATCTTTAAGCGATGATGCGTATTGAAACTTGTTATATGGGTCAATGGCTTTTGCACTGCCAGGTAGCTTGCTTGTGAGTGGTGCGGTGCATTGAGTATTTAACGTAACGATCTGGCTGTGGACCACATGTAGGAGCTGCTGCTCTTCTTTGCTCATTGGGATGGAATGATTCAAAATTGATATCTCTGCAAATCTTTCTCGATTCTGATACAAAATCAAATAACCCAGAACCTGCGCCGCCTTCAGTCCGCGCGCCATATAGCCAAAGTCCGTAGCGTTAAGCCGATGAATAATCTGCCGTGTCTGTATACAACAAGGTAAATCGCGTATAGTTTTGCAGACCTCGTATGCGTCAGCACGTATGCTCATTAAGTACTGCCTTCTCTTGCATCGCGAGGAGTGATTTCTCTCGCCGTGTATCGGACACCCTTTTCTCCTAAAGAACTTGTCATATCCAATATTGCTTCATTCTCATAAACAAATTGAATTCGAGCTTCGTAAATCATATTCAGGACCAAATTAGGAAGATAACGATGACAAACTGACAAAAACTTCTCGATAGCAAGTTTCTCACCAGTATCATCAACCCTTATGAATGGATTCCACAAGTCAGGATGATATCTGGACAAGTGACCTAGCGCAAACAGGCCCATATACATAATGATTATCTGGTTAGGGGTAAGGAACTGTCCATTTTTGAGATGGGCTATTTCCAGATATTTCTGGCCAAAGATTGAATGAGTGCCTATCTCTGGTGCCCCTATCTTACGGTGTAGTATAACGTAGTCCATTTGCGTACCAAGCTGTGCAGGGAGATAAGCATCATGAAGTCCGACTATATGTGACAATGCATCCTCAGGATTTGAGTATCTTGATAGCTCGCGCGGGACAATGCGTTCAAGAACAAAACGATGCCTTCTTACAATTTCTACGGGGACAGTGTATGGAAGGGCGTCAGGATAGCAGTTCTCAAAATCTCGTTTCAAATCAGGAATTGATCCAAGAATCTCCTCTATCGTCCAAGACGCTCCATTTGTCAGTTTACATCTCCCCGAGAAGACGTCGGCGAATTTCTGTAGTGCGCCATTTTCTGGATCCAGGGGCACTACCTTAACATCCGCAATCCTATGCTGATCTGAAATCGGCAGCTGTAGCTTCATGCCATGTCGGTGTATTGCAAGAGGGCTACTAACAATCAGCCCCGACGCCCCTGCTAGAAGATTAGCTGAGCCATAAAATAGAAGTAGCGGCGAAATATCTATTGGTGATACCTCGGCGGATATGAAATATGCTTCAGCTTGTCGAATACAACCTGCTATGAATTCAATTGTCTTGCCGGTTGGCATTCCGAAACCATGATTGTTCATATGCTTGGAGATGTTGGTTGGGTAGATAAATTGGGCAAGCAATTTCCATTGATCGGCTTTAGGATTTTCAGTTCGAATACTTAAAAGCTCCACTCTCTTGTCCTTAGATCCGACATAAATCTAGCACATAAACTGTGGCCAGACAATAGGCGCTTCTATAACGGATGGGTGCCATATGATAACCATACATAGGACGACTTGTCTTCTTGAATTGAAGAACTTTGTTAACAAAATGAGGTTGGGATTTGTTAACAGGATTCCTTTTGATGGTTGTTCAGAAGACCTGTTTTGAAGCTGGTTTTCTGTGAGCCGCTTGGGACTCGAACCCAAAACCTGCTGATTAAGAGTCAGCTGCTCTGCCAGTTGAGCTAGCGGCCCAAGCAAAGTTCATGTTAACATTGCCATATGCCCAAGTCAAGGTTGCTTTGAAGTTTTAGATTCATTTTGCAAGTGATATAATGAAGCCCACCTCTGGGCAGGTAGTGAGGATCGTGAAACAGCCTTTCGAAATCATCGACCATACTGCAGATATCGGCATTATCGCCTACGGTGCCGACATAAGCCAGTTATTTGCCAATGCTGCCTTGGGACTTTTCAACTTGATGGCGGATCTCGATGACTTCAACGAAGATGTCCAGCGCCAGGTGGAGATATCAGCCGAGGATGTGGAGATTTTACTGGTAGAATGGTTAAACGAGCTCATCTACATCGTCGATGTCGAACATATCGTCTTCAAGAGATTTGAAATCGATAAGCTTACCAGCAACGAAATTAAGGCTAGATGCTACGGCGAAAAGATAAAGCCGGGACAGCATGAGCTGAAACGCGAGATTAAGGCAGCTACCTATCACCTGTTGCATATAAGCAAAGACGATGGTAGCTACAAAGTGCAGGTAATCTTCGACGTATAAATGGTGCCCATATGCCGAAATGGAGCGGACATCTTAATAAGATAGACGACTATCGATGGGAAATCCCCACGAGTTATAAGCCGGGAATGCGCGTCTCCGGCCTGGTTTACGCTGACGAGGCCATGCTGGAAAGTATTCGAGAAGAGCAGTCTCTGGAGCAGGTGGCCAATGTGGCCTTCTTGCCAGGCATAGTGGGACACTCGCTGGCCATGCCCGATATTCATTGGGGCTACGGTTTTCCCATAGGTGGAGTGGCCGCTACCAGAGTCAGCGACGGCGTGGTGTCACCAGGCGGCGTCGGCTACGATATCAACTGCGGCGTCAGATTGCTGCGCACCACCCTGGCCGAAAATGAAGTTGCCCCCAAAATCACCGAGCTTGTTAATACCCTATTCCATGATATCCCCTCAGGTCTGGGTTCCGAGGGCAAAATTAGAGTGAACGAAAAAGAGATGAACGAAATTCTCACCGAAGGCGCGCATTGGGCGGTAAAGCGCGGCTTCGGTAAACCCGAAGACCTAGAAGCGACCGAAGAAACCGGCCGTCTGAAAGGGGCTGATCCGGAGAAAGTGAGTGCCAGAGCTAAGAAGAGAGGATCGCCGCAGTCGGGGACTCTGGGATCAGGAAATCATTTTCTCGAAGTGCAGGTAGTAAGGGAAATCTATGAACAAACCGCGGCTAAAGCTATGGGCATTGAACGAGTCGGGCAGGTACTGCTGCTGATTCATACCGGCTCCCGCGGACTGGGGCATCAAGTTTGTGATGATTATCTGAGACTAATGGAAGAGGCGGTACACAGATATAATATTAGCTTGCCTGACAGACAGCTGGCCTGTGCGCCGGTAGAATCAAAGGAGGGGAAGGATTATCTGGCAGCCATGGCCTGTGCTGCCAACTATGCCTGGGCAAACCGTCAGTGCATCGCCCATTGGGCTCGCGAGTGCTTTTCTAAGGTTTTCGGAAGAAAACCTCAGGAACTGGGTATGACTCAGATATACGACGTGGCTCACAATATCGCCAAGATAGAGGAGCACACCGTAGATGGCAAGAAGCTCACCGTATGCGTACACCGCAAGGGAGCCACCAGAGCTTTTCCTGCCGGGCATAAGGATGTGCCTCAACGTTACAAGGACGTAGGACAACCGGTGCTCATTCCGGGCGATATGGGGCGCCGTTCCTATGTTTCAATAGGCACGGAGAAAGCCATGGCAGAAACTTTCGGCTCCACGTGCCACGGCGCCGGGAGAGTGCAAAGCCGTAGTGCCGCCAGACGCAGCCTTAGAGGTATCGATATAGTCAATGAGCTAAGGGCCAAAGGTATCGTTGTTAAGACCGATAATATGTCTTCGCTCGCTGAAGAGGCCTCACAAGCCTACAAAGATGTTGTCCAGGTGGTCGAAGTAACCCATCAAGCCGGTATTTCCCGTAAGGTGGCCATGGCAACACCACTAGGAGTAATCAAAGGCTAGTGGCAAGAAAGATAGAAGCCCCCGTCAAGCTACCCTCTCCGATATCTCACGGGAGGCTGTCGGTTGAAGAAGCTATCTCGAAGCGAAGATCGGTCAGGCGGTTCAGAGCTCAACCTTTGACTTTAGAGCACCTTTCACAGCTGTTGTGGTCGGCCCAGGGCATAACCGGTACAGGAGGTAAGAGAGCTGCTCCCAGCGCCGGAGCCACCTATCCCCTGGAGCTGTTCGCCGTCGTCGGTGCCCATGCCGTGCCAACCCTCACGGGCGGCATATACCACTACAATGTGGATAGCCACTCACTCAGCTTGCACAAAAAAGGAGACTTCAGACCGGAATTAGCCGGAGCAGCTTTGGGGCAGAATTGCGTTGCCAGTTGTCCCGTAGACATAATAATCTGCGCCCTTTATACTAGAACCACGTACAGATATGGCAAACGTGGCGAGATATACGTACAAATCGAGGCAGGCCATGCTAGCCAAAACATCTCACTCCAGGCAGTGGCACTCGGCCTGGCTGCACTAATGGTGGGAGCTTTCGACGATAAAGAGATAAGGAAGGTACTGAAAGTAGAAGAACAGATTAAGCCTTTGTACATAATTCCAGTAGGCACACCGGTCTAGTGATTCTAGCCCACCTGCCCAGCGTTTAGTAAACTAAAGAATTCATAAGGAGGTTAAAAGATGTCGCAAACTAGAGAAGCAGTCATAGTAGACTACCTGAGATCGCCGTTTTCAAGAGCACGCCCCAGAGAGCCCGAGAAGGACGTGTTCAACGGTCTTAGGATGGATGCCGTTGCCGGAAAGCTGCTACAGGAGATCATCAAGAGAACCAAAGTCAAGCCAGAGGAAATCAATGACGTACTGGTCGGCACGGCTTTCCCCGTGGGCGAACAGTGGACGTACGGCGGCAGATATATCTGCTTTCACGCCGGCCTGCCCTTCAATGTTCCGTCTCAACAGATCGACAGGCAGTGCGGGTCTTCGATGTCGACAATACATCAGGCGGCTATGGAAATAATGCTCGGCTATTCGGATATCGTCATCTCCTGCGGGACCGAGCACATGACACATAATCCCATGCCCGGGCCTGGCATCGACACGAGCCGAATACTCATAAAATGGGATGATGCATTCCTGAATGAAGAGCGCTTCAAGAAATTAGACTTCATGACCGCCATGATGATGGGACTGACCGCGGAGAAACTGTTTGCCGAAAGCGGATTAACCAGAGAAGACATGGATAAGTGGGCACTGGGAAGCCATCAAAAGGCAGCAAAGGCAATTAAGGAAGGGTTCTTTAAGGGCGAGATAATGCCAGTCGAAGTCACCCTACCCGACGGCACGAAGCAGGTTATCGACTCTGACCTTAGCATCAGGGCGGACACGACCCTGGAAGGTCTGGCTGCATTGAAACCCGCCTTTAACCCGAACGGCCAGGTAACCGCCGGCAACTCTTCGCCTTTGAACGACGGCGCCACCGCAGTAATGCTGATGTCCAAAGACAAGGCCAAAGAGCTTAAGCTTAAACCTTTAGCCACAATCGTGTCTATGGGATGGGCCGGTGTAGATCCCACGGTTATGGGAAAGGGACCGGTCCCAGCCAGCAGAATAGCACTCAAACACGCCGGATTGTCCGTAAAAGACATCGACTTCTGGGAGATAAATGAGGCCTTCTGCATCGTAGCACTCTATTCGGCAAAAGAGCTGGGCATAGACCCCAAGAGAATCAATGTCAAAGGCGGCGCCACTGCCATAGGCCACCCGCTTGGCGCCACGGGGAACAGGCTTGTAGGTTCATTGGCCAGAATTTTAAACTTGGAAGGCGGGACCTACGGTATAGCTAACGCCTGCATCGGTGGCGGCCAGGGCGTAGCCACCCTGATCAAGAAGGAGAAGTATTAGGGCTTATTCCCGAGAATAATCAAACGGAAATCCAGATTACTAACAGGCAACGTACGCTATCGGCTGCGTTGCCTGTTTTCATTTCGCTTGATCAGCCAGTACTCTACGCTGTCGGCCAGGGCCAGCCAACTAGCTTCAATAATGTTCGTGGAACTACCGACAGTCCGCCATTGTTTGGCGCCGTCGCTGGACTCGATGAGCACCCGGACCTGCGAAGCTGTGCCGGCGCTTTCCTCCAGAATCCGTACTTTGTAATCAACCAGCTCGGTGACGGTCAATTCGGGATAAAACTCAACCAGAGCTTTTCGCAAAGCCCGGTCGAGGGCATTTACCGGACCGTTGCCTTCGGCAGCAGTATGTATTATCTTGCCCCCCACTTTGATCTTGACAGTAGCTTCAGAAAGCAGCTCCGATTCATCCTCGCTCGACGGACGACGGTGTCGCTCAACTACCACCATGAAATCGATCAGATCAAAAAGGGGTATATATCCCGACTGGGCGCGGCGTAAAAGTAATTCAAACGAGGCATCTGCATCCTCATATTGAAACCCCCGGCTTTCCAGCAGCTTTATTCGCTTCAATATCTGACGCGTCTGTTTGGTCCTGCGCGATATGGTGATGCCCAGCTCTTTGGCTTTATAGACTATGTTTCCCTTACCCGATAGTTCGGACACGGTTACCTTAGGCCGATTACCAACTAAGTCAGGATCGATATGCTGATAACTGTCCCGCCACTTCATTATTCCGGCAACGTGTAGCCCACCTTTGTGCGCAAAGGCACTGGAGCCTACAAAAGGCAGATTACCGGATGGAGCCAGGTTGGCCAGCTCAGCCACATAATGAGAGACCGCAGTAAGCTTGGCCAGCTGTTTAGTAGTCACACAATCAATTCTGAGTTTGAGTTTCAAATCTGGAATGACGGAGCACAGGTTAGCATTGCCGCACCGCTCTCCGTAGCCGTTTATAGTCCCCTGCACCTGCTTAACTCCAGCCTGAACGGCAGCTAACGAGTTAGCCACGGCCAGCTCGCCATCATTGTGGGCGTGGATTCCCAACGGCACAGATATCGCTTTCCGGACGCCTTCCACCGCCGACATAATTTCGAATGGCAGAGCGCCGCCATTGGTGTCACAGAGCACTAAACAGTCAGCTCCGGCTTTGGCCGCAGCCTTAAGAGTATTTATTGCGTATGCAGAATTCCCTTTGTAACCGTCGAAAAAGTGCTCAGCGTCAAAGAATACGGTCAGCCCTTTAGATTTGAGGTGGCGTAAAGACTCGGCAATAATACGCAGATTGTTCTCTAAACTGGTTTCCAGAATGCGGGTAACCTGTAGATCCCAGCTCTTGCCGACGATGGTGACCACCCTAGTGTTAGCTTCTACCAGAGCCTGCAAATTGGCATCTTTAGTCACCTCGGTTTCGGGGTGTTTGGTACTGCCGAAAGCAACCAGGACCGATTTTTTGAGGTTCAGAGATTGAGCTTTGGAAAAGAACTCCGTGTCTTTTGGATTAGCGCCCGGCCAACCGCCCTCGATGAAATGGATGCCCAATTCATCCAACTTCCGGGCAGTTTTGAGCTTATCGGCAACAGAAAGGGAAATGCCTTCCTGCTGTACTCCGTCTCTTAAAGTTGTGTCATAAAGTTGGAGCTTTGGCACACCGCTTCTATTTAGCCGGCTATCTTCTCGGCAATAAGTCCGCCCATCTGGCTCGTCCCCACCTTCACTTTGCCTTCCTCCATTATATCATACGTACGATAGCCATCTTTCAAAGCGGCAAGCACGGCATTTTCAATGGCCTGAGCTTCAGTTGCCAGGTTAAAGCTATAACGGAGCATCATCGCCCCACTCAATACGGTCGCGATTGGGTTGGCTATATTCTGTCCGGCTCGGCTCGGGGCGCTGCCGTGAATAGGTTCGTACATACCAAAGGCCTTGGATTTACCACCTTTGGGAATACCAGCCAAACTGGCTGACGGGAGCATCCCCATGGAGCCAGCCAGCATCGAGGCTTCATCTGTGAGGATATCACCAAATGTGTTCTCGGTAACCACTACGTCAAATTGGGACGGGCGTTGTATGAGACGCATGGAACAGGCGTCCACCAGCATATGGTCAAGTTCTACGTCGGGATAATCGGCAGCGACCTCGGTAGCCACCTGTCGCCACAAACGGGAAGACTCCAGCACATTGGCTTTATCCACCGAAGTAAGCTTCTTGCGACGGGTCAGGGCTATCTCGAACCCAACCCTTACGATCCGCTCGATCTCCTGTTCCGAATACGCCATGGTATCGACAGCCATTCTGCCTTCTTTAGTCCGCCACTGCTTCTTAGGCTGACCGAAATAGAGTCCGCCGGTAAGCTCGCGCACCACAATCATGTCTACGTCCTTTATCACATCCGGCTTGAGCGACGTTGAATTTACCAGCATGGGGAGAACCTTCACCGGGCGCAAGTTGGCAAACAAACCCAGCTCTTTGCGTAGAGCCAGAAGCCCGTCTTCAGGCCGCACCTTAGCCTTCGGGTCATCCCACTTCGGCCCACCCACTGCCCCAAGCAATATGGCGTCGGAGCTTCGACACGCCTCCAGGGTCTCTTTGGTCAACGGAAGACCGTGGGCGTCTATTGACGCTCCGCCTACCAGACCATGATGGAATTGAAAGCTATGACCGAACCTCTTGCCTATAGATTCCAACACTTTTATTGCTTCCGCGCCTACCTCGGGCCCGACTCCATCGCCTAGTAATGCTGCGATTTTGAACTGCACGTTATAACCCTCCAGCCAGCTTTTTCTTGGTATATTCAACCAATCCGCCGGCATTTATTATCGCCATCATGAATTCGGGATATCGACTAGCCTCAAACGTTTTACCCCGGGCAATATTCCGGATCTCACCTGTGGCCAGGTCAACTTCAAGAACATCACCTGATTCGGTGGCGTCAACAGCTTCAATACACTCCAGAAGCGGCAGCCCTATGTTGATGGCATTGCGAAAAAAAATGCGGGCGAAGCTCTTGGCGATCACACAGGATATGCCGGCAGCTTTAAGGGCCACCGGGGCATGCTCGCGCGAAGAGCCGCAGCCGAAATTGGTATCGGCCACGATGATATCTCCAGGTTCCACCCTCCCCAGAAAATCCGAGTCAATATCTTCCATGCAATGCTGAGCCAAATCTCTCGGCTCGGAAATATTAAGATAACGCGCCGGAATAATAGCATCGGTATCGATATTAGCGCCGTATTTGTGGACTTTACCCTTTAACTTCAATGTCACCTACCCTTCAAAATTTCGATAGTTTTCTACCTGGTCTTACTCAACGTGGCCAATCGGTATGGACTACCTGCGGGGGATTCTCGATTTCTGAAAAAGACAAGACGGACAACTATCTTTCTTCGACTCCCAGATTACCGCAGACAATGACGAATTCCCCATCCACCTCTTCGAAATATATCCTTACCTTCTTGCCCTCATGAAAGATCGGCTGGTCTTCCACCGCCTGACTGACTCCTCCGACGGTCCCGCCCGGAGTAACAATCTGCAGTTCATTAGCGGCAAACGGAGTGCCTTTAACATAGCTTTCGATTCGCAAATCGGTATAGGTGAAAATACTCGTCTTATCTTGATTCCAGCTACTCTCTACTTTTGCCACCGTTCCATCGACTATATAGTCAGCCTTTTCAGACCTGTAAGTCGGGTCTGAACATTCCTTTATCAAAAGTCCGGCCCCACCTGACTGTTTGACTACGATCGGACCCGTTGGCGGCTCCGGTACCTGCGGTGGTACATTCGGCTTGCTCGAACAGGAAATCCAGCTAATTGCCAGAATGGCCAATGCAGAAACCAGGGAAACAGCGATGTTTCTTTCTCTATCCTTAATCATAAGCCAATATCACCTCACTACTTCCTCCGGGCTAGCAATTCGACCTAGAATGGCACTGGCAGCAGCTACTGCCGGATTTGCTAGATAAACTTCAGACTGAGGACTGCCCATCCTACCGACGAAGTTCCGGTTGGTCGTGGAGATTGCCCGCTCCCCGGCAGCCAGTACACCCATATAGCCACCGAGACAAGGCCCGCAGGTGGGCGTGCTGACCACCGCTCCTGATCTAATGAAAGCTTCCACGAGACCTTCATGCAAAGCATCGAGATATATTTGCTGCGTCCCCGGAATAATTATACACCTGACCTCAGGACTGACCTGCCTGCCTTTAAGTATCTTTGCCGCCAATCTCAGGTCATCGAGACGTCCGTTGGTACAACTGCCTATGACCGCCTGGTCAATTCTTATGTCCACTACCTGGCTTACCGGCTTCACATTGGAAGGCAGATGAGGCAATGCTACTTGAGGTTCGATTTTAGACACGTCATACTCAATTACTTTGCTATATTCCGCGTCGTCATCAGGCTCATAAATGGTGAAAGAACGATTGGCTCTGCCTTTAACATACTGCCGCGTCTTGCCATCAACCCTGAAGATACCTGCTTTAGCCCCCGCTTCAATCGCCATATTAGCCATAGTAAAACGTCCGTCGATGGACAAAGCGTTAATGGCTTCGCCTGTAAACTCCATAACAGAGTAAAGCGCACCATCGACGCCGATGTTGCCGATAGTATGCAAAATAAGATCTTTACCGCCCACCCACTTTCCCAGCTTTCCGTGGTAGACAAACTTGATGGTCGGCGGCACCTTCATCCATATCTCGCCGGTAGCCATAGCCACAGCTATATCGGTAGACCCCATACCCGTGGCAAAAGCCCCCAGCGCACCGTAGGTACAAGTGTGAGAATCAGCACCGACAATCACTTCCCCGGGTAAGACAAGCCCCTGTTCCGGCAGAAGAACATGTTCGATGCCCATCCGGCCAACCTCAAAATAAACCAGGTCATACTGCCGGGAAAAGTCCCGTAGCGCCTTCGCCTGCTCAGCAGAAAGTATGTCTTTATTCGGGCAGAAATGGTCAGGGATCATCACGACTTTTTTCGGATCAAACGCCCTATCCACGCCCAGACGCCGGAACTCCTGCATCGCCAGAGGGGCAGTGATATCATTTGCCAGAACCAAATCAACCCTGGCGTTTATGAACTCGCCCGGAGTGACCTTATCTTTGCCTGAATGAGTTGCCAGAATCTTCTCCGCTAGAGTCACAAATGATCACCTCGATTTATCGATTTCAACCCTTCACTTTGGGAATCATCAACACCAGCACCGTAATCACGGCCACAATAAATGCTATCAGATACATTCCTACGCCGGCAGCCAGACCTATGGCAGCCGCCACCCAAATACTGGCTGCGGTTGTAAGGCCCATCACACGATCCCCACGCATGCCACGGAATATGACCCCGGCTCCTATAAAGCCAATACCCGTCACCACCCCAGCAGCCACCCTTGATGCATCTACGCCGCTCAAACGGAAACCATAGATTGAGACCACGGTAAAAAGAGCGGAACCGAGGGCGATTAGAATGTGAGTCCGCAATCCGGCTGGTTTATTGGACCTCTCCCTCTGATATCCGATGCCCGCTCCGAGCGCTGCCGCCAACAGCAGGCGAAGCAGCATCTCCACCCAGGGGCTTATCGATAGGCTCATTTTTTTCTTGCTTTTTTGGCTGCCAGCAGCCGATTCAACGCATTCATGTAAGCTTTGGCGCTGGCGACCATGATATCAGTGTCAGCGCCACGGCCCGTATAGGTTTCACCGTCGCTTTCTATTCTGATCAGCACCTCGCCCATGGCATCAATACCTTCAGTAACTGATTTAACCGTGAACTCCGTAAGCTTATTGGGCACCTTAACAATTCGATTAATGGCTTTATAAACAGCGTCCACCGGGCCGGTCCCCAGGTCAGCATCAGCTACAACCTTTCCGTCAGGGCCGATCAGCCTCACGGTAGCCGTGGGAATGTTGTGGTTTCCACTCGAGACTTCCACATGGTCAAGATGATAGACTTCGGAGGTCGTACGCGCCTCCTCTGCTATAAGAGATTCGATATCTCGATCGGTAACTTCCCGCTTCTTATCGGCCAGTTCCTTAAACGCCTGAAAAGCGTGGCTGAGAGCTTCGTCGTCGAGAACATAACCCAGCTCTGCCAGATGCTCCTTAAAGGCATGCCGGCCACTCAGCTTGCCCAAGACAAGGCTGCTTGCCGGTATACCAACTGATCTCGGGTCCATAATCTCATAGGTAATAGCCTGCTTGATCACCCCGTCCTGGTGTATACCTGACTGATGCCGGAAGGCGTTGGCACCAATAATTGCCTTGTTGGGCTGAACGATGAACCCAGTAAGCTCGCTCACCAATCGACTTGTCTTATATATTTGAGCAGTCTCAACGTTCGTTGTCAGGTGGAAAAAGTCGCTCCTGGTTTTGAGCGCCATGACAATCTCTTCCAGAGAAGCATTGCCGGCACGTTCCCCTATACCGTTAATAGTGCATTCCACCTGCCTGGCGCCTCTGCGCACCGCCTCGAGGCTATTACCAACTGCCAGCCCCAAATCATTGTGGCAATGGACACTGACGACCGCCTTCTTGATATTGGGCACATTATTGAAGATACCTTCGATCAGGTCGCCAAACTCCTGAGGAATCGAATAGCCAACGGTATCTGGAATATTCACCGTGGTCGCCCCGGCATCGATAACAGCCTCCAATATTTTGTGGAGATATGTGGGTTCGGTACGGCTGGCATCCATGGGAGAGAATTCCACGTCATCAGTATATTTCTTGGCCCTAGCTACCATGTCACGTGAACTCTCCAGAATCTGTTCACGACTCTTCTTCAGCTGATAGAACAGATGAATGTCGGAGGCTGACAGAAACACGTGAATCCTGGGCTGCTTTGCCTTCTTTATTGCCTCCCAGGCCCTGTCAACAGCCTCAGGATTGGCATGACACAACGCACAGACAGTTGATCGCTTGATTTCCTTGGCGATCATCTGGACCGCCTCGAAATCGCCCGGAGAACTTATAGGGAAGCCAGCTTCAATAACGTCGACGCCGAGCTTCTCAAGCTGCCGGGCAATCTCCAGCTTCTCCGCGACGGTCAGGCTAGCCCCTGCTGCCTGCTCACCATCACGCAAGGTGGTGTCGAAAATAATGACCTTATCCATTTAATCACTTCCTGAGGAATGCAATAAAATCATTCACCCAGTATTTTTCATACGCGTATTTGTGAAATGCACACCAATTTGGCTTTTTACAACCTGGGCAACATGGCGAATTTGCCGACAATGTCCAACCTGGATACTTACGATAGAATGCGCTTATCGCCCGGCCACGTTTATTGTTACCTACATTAGCTTGTTTCATTACTTCAAGGTTTCAGCCATGGCATCATACTCCTAAGTTTCTTACCGACAACCTCAATTTCGTGCTCGGCATCCATCCGCTTCAAGGCATTGTAGACCGGACGTCCTGCCTGGTTTTCCAAAATCCACTCACGGGCAAAGCTGCCAGTCTGGATTTCAGCCAGAATCTGTTTCATCTCATCTTTGGCCATATCATCAATGATTCGTGGCCCTCTAGTATAATCGCCATATTCGGCGGTATCGCTTATCGAGTAACGCATATAGCTCAAACCGCCTTGATACATAAGGTCAACGATAAGCTTTAGCTCGTGAAAGCACTCAAAATAGGCGATCTCCGGCTGATATCCGGCTTCTACCAGAGTCTCAAAACCGGCCTTTACCAGAGAACTAACCCCGCCACAAAGCACCGTCTGCTCACCAAAGAGGTCGGTCTCCGTCTCTTCGGCAAAAGTGGTTTCCAACACTCCTGCCTTGGCACAGCCAAGACCTCGGGCATAAGCCAGCGCGATATCCTTGGCCTTACCCGATGCATTCTGATGTACAGCCACAAGCGCTGGTGCCCCGGAGTGCTCCGTATACAGGCGGCGCAGCATATGGCCCGGGCACTTTGGCGCAATCATGGTCACATCCACGTCAGCCGGCGGCACTATCTGCCCAAAATGAATATTAAATCCGTGTGCAAACATCAGCATCTTGCCTGCCGATAGTTCCTTTTCAATCGACTCACGAAAAACCTTTGGCTGAAGCGTATCAGGGACCAGCATGACAATTATGTCAGCTTCTTTAGCTACGACTGCAGCGTCGGCCACTTTGAAACCCGCTTTCTTAGCGCTCTTCCAGCCCTCGGTGCCCTTTGCCTCGGCCACGCTCACCTGATAGCCACTATCCCGCAAGTTCTGAGCATGGGCATGCCCCTGGCTGCCAAAACCGATAATGCCGATCGTCTTCTTCTTGAGTAAGTCCGGTTTAGTATCCTTTTCATAATAAATCTTAGCCATGATACCTCCTTAAAGATTCGTTATTAGCCGGCTAGAGACAAAAATTCGCCTTATCACCAGTCCGGCGGACTTTCGGCTTCCGAAGGCAGCGATCTTCGCTGTTTTGGCGCTTTAGCTACCTCTCTTGGCTCTTCCACCTGTAGCGGGCCGGTGCCACCTCGCGTTAGCGCTATACGACCTGTTCTGGCTATCTCCCTTATGCCAAAACCACGTAGAAGGTCCATCAGGGAATCCACCTTCTCTTCGTCTCCGGTGACTTCCACCATCACTGAATCAGAAGAAACATCCACTATATTAGCTCTGAAAATGTCTACGATCTGAATGATTTCGCTGCGGGTTGAGGCAGTCGCTTTGACTTTGACCAGGGCCAGCTCTCGAGCCACCATATCATCACTTGTTATGTCAACTATCTTGACCACGTCAATGACTTTGTCTAACTGCTTCCTGACCTGCTCGACTTTAGCATCATCACCGTCCACCACAATGGTCATCCGAGAAACATCTGCCTGCTCTGTATGACCAACAGCAATACTGTCTATATTGAAACTGCGCCGGCGAAGAAGGCTGGACACACGATTAAGTACTCCCGGTCTATCCTCCACCAAAGCCACTAGTGTATGTTTTGTTGTAGCCAATGACCTCGTCCTCCTCTCGTTCTATTTCGAAACTCACTTACGGGAACGGGCCGCCTTTTCCTCGCTTGGCATTTCAATAGCCTGAACCAGAGCTGATCCCGGTGGAACTATGGGAAAAACGTTCTCCTCAGGCTCAACCACAAAGTCAATAAGGAAGGGACCGTCATGGTCCATTGCCTTCTCCAAAGCTGAAGCAACCAGCTTCTTATCGGTCACTCTCAGCCCCGGAATGCCATAAGCATCAGCGATCTTAACGAAATCCGGGCCGGAAAGCGGAGTGCCAACATAGCGGCGCCCATAGAATAGCTGCTGCCACTGTCTTACCATGCCCAAATAGCCATTGTTAATGATGGCCATCTTGATGGCGATGTTGTCTTGAGCTATCGTGCCCAGTTCCTGTATTGTCATCTGAAAACCACCATCGCCCGCAATCGACCAAACGGTTTCTTCGGGCCGACCGACTTTAGCCCCGATGGCCCCCGGAATTTCAAAGCCCATAGTCCCCAGGCCACCGGATGAAATCAAACTATTGGGTTTATCGTAAAAGAAGAACTGAGCCGCCCACATCTGGTTCTGACCAACACCGGTAACGATAATGGCATCGCCCTTAGTAATCTCGTAAATCTGCCGAATAACGTACTGCGGTAACAGAGCTTCGCTCTCCCTGATTACCAGCGCCGGATGCTCCTCCCGCCACTTATCCACCTGGTTGAACCAGTCCAGATGCTCACGTGGTACGATTTGCTTGTTCAACACCTCAAGAACATTCTTAACATCACCGACAATGGGCACGTCGACACGTACATTTTTACCTATCTCAGCGGGATCGATATCAATATGAATCATCCGAGCGTTCGGTGCAAAAGAGCTCACCACTCCTGTAGCCCGGTCATCGAACCTCATTCCAATAGCCACGATGACGTCAGCATTATGCACTGCTTTGTTGGCATAGGCCATACCGTGCATACCCAGCCAGCCAAAGCTTAATAAATGGCTCTCAGGAAAGCAGCCAATACCCAGAAGGGTAGTAACCACCGGTATCTGCGCCTTTTCTGCAAGCTCCTTGATTTCAGCGAACGCCTGCGAGATTATCACACCTCTGCCGGCAATAATAACGGGCCGCTCCGCTGCATTTATCACCTCAGCCGCTCTCTTGATCTGAGCCGGGTGCCCGAGCAGCGTAGGCTTATAGCCCGGCAGATTGACCGTCTGCAGGATAAACGAAGTCCGCCTCTTGTTGAAAAACATCGCGAGGTATATCAATAAGCACCGGGCCCGGTCTTCCCGTTTGAGCGATATAGAAAGACTCCTTCACCGCCTCAGCAATTTCCTTGGCATCGAGTATAAGGTAGTTATGCTTGGTGATAGGAAGAGTAATGCCGGTAATATCTATCTCCTGGAAAGCATCTTTGCCAATGAAAGGCCTGGCCACCTGGCCGGTAATAGCTACTATCGGTGACGAATCCAGATAGGCATTGGCGATTCCGGTAACCAGATTAGTAGCCCCTGGCCCAGATGTTGCCAGGCATACCCCAGCTTTTCCGGTGGCTCGAGCATAGCCATCAGCAGCATGAGCGGCACATTGCTCATGCCTTACCAGGATATGCCTGAGTCCGGGATATTGGGGCAGCGTATCATATAACGGCAACACGGCTCCGCCGGGAAAGCCGAAAACGACTTCAACTCCCTCCTTGACCAAACTCTCACACAAAATCTGGGCACCGGTCTTTTTCATTGATATCTCCTATTTAACAAGCACAGCTCCGCTACTGGCTGAGCCAACACTATCAACGTACCTTTTCAGATAACCCGTCGATATTTTTGACCTGTACTCCGGCAGCTTTGAAAGCCGTTTTTTAATCTCTGCGTCGCTCACCTTAAGTTCCAGTTTATTTTTCGGGATATTTATGCTGATAGTATCCCCATTCTTCACTGCGGCTATAGGGCCACGGTTGGCTGCTTCCGGAGCCACATGCCCTATGGCAGCCCCTTTGGTACCGCCGGAAAATCTGCCATCGGTTATCAGTGCCACCTTCTTATCCAGGCCCATGCCGGTCAATAGAGATGTCGGCGTCAACATCTCCCGCATGCCGGGCCCACCCTTAGGCCCTTCATAACGAATGACGATAACGTCGCCTTCCTTGACCTCACCCTTCATTATCTTTCTAGTCGCATCTTCCTCATTCTCAAAGACCCGTGCCGGCCCCTCATGCACCATCATCTCACGGTCAACCGCACCGCTCTTGACCACAGCGCCCTCTGGCGCCAGGTTCCCGAATAGAATCGCCAGGCCTCCGGTTCTAGAATACGGGTCAGCTATCGACCGGATCACCTCACGGTTTTTGACTTTGCCCTGGCTCGCAATTTTCGATATCGGTGCCAGTGTCACCGTCTTACACTTTCCGTTAAGAAAGCGAGCTATCTCATTCATGACGGCCGGAATGCCGCCGGCCAAATCGAGGTCTTCGATATGGACGTCGCTGGCCGGGCTCAGCTTAACGATATGCGGGACCCGCCGGCTTATCTTATTAATCTCCGACAATGGGAATTCCATGCCCGCCTCATGCGCTAATGCCGTGAGATGCAGAACTGAATTCGTGCTGCCACCCAGAGCCATATCGACGGCAAAAGCGTTGGCAATGGAGTCCCTGGTAATAATATCTTTCGGCAACAGGTTCTTCTTCCATAAAGCCATTATTTGCTTACCAGCCTCCATGGCTAATACCATTCTCCTCGAGTCCGCAGCCGGTATGGTGCCATTGCCAGGCAAGGCCATGCCCAGGGCTTCGGTTAAGCAGTTCATGGTATTGGCGGTGTACATGCCGGAGCAGCTGCCGCAGCCTGGGCAAGCAGCCACCACAATCTCCTCAAGTTCAGCTTCCGTCATCTTCCCACTGGCCACGCTGCCCACCGCGTTAAAAACGGAGATGAGGTCCACCGTTCGGCATTCACCTTCCTGATTCATACGCCCTGCCAGCATCGGGCCGCCGCTAATAAAGATAGCCGGTATATTCAATCTCACCGCAGCCATGAGCATGCCGGGTATGATCTTGTCGCAATTCGGTATGCAAACGATCGCATCGAACTGGTGCGCTTCAACCATAGTCTCCACCGAGTCGGCGATCAGTTCCCGGCTGGGCAGACTATATTTCATTCCCGGGTGGTTCATAGCTATGCCGTCACAGATACCGATAGTATCGAACTCGAAAGGCACGCCGCCACTGCTGCGAATGCCAGCCTTTACTGCATCAGCTATCTGGCGCAGATGAATATGTCCGGGCACAATCTCGTTGAAACTGTTGACTACGCCGATAAAAGGTTTTGAGAAATCTTCTCGACTAACGCCAACAGCTCCAAGCAAAGCACGATGCGGTGCCCGTTCAATGCCTTTCTTCACATTATCGCTACGAATTGTTGTCAAGAACGTCTCCTTCAGCGAAAATGGCAACAAGTCCGGGAATCAGGGCTATTGCAGTAAACTAGCATAGCAGCTAGCTATTGTCAAGCTAAGCGGTTTCCAGATTACGTATCTTGTCCAGCCGTCTTTGATGCCTGCCACCTTCAAAATCGGTAGAAAGATAAACCTTTACGATATCGAGATTGGCAGCCTGCTCGACCGTATCTGCACCCAGACACAAAATATTGGCATCATTATGCCGGCGAGCCCGATCAGCCATAATGGGACTACAACATAGGGCCGCCCTGGCACCCCTCACCTTATTAGCCGCTATGCTCATACCAACGCCGCTGCCGCAAATCAAAATCCCCTGCTCGAACTTCCCCGAGATAACTGCCTTAGCTACCGGTCCGGCAATGTCCGGATAGTCTACGGGGTCACTGTTGTAGCAGCCGAAATCTTCATAATCATGCCCCAGTTCCCCAAGCAGAGACATAATGGCCTGCTTAAGCTTCAAGCCGCGATGGTCACAACCCAAAGCAATACGCATGTTTACCTGCCTCTCTGGCATATTCCCGGCATGCTTTCCTGATCTCTTCTGCGGGAATGATGCCGTCCCGTAAAATCTTCGGCGCCTCCCCAACGACCTCGACCACCGTAGACTCGAGTCCGCCCGGAGATTTCCCCATATCGATAATCAAGTCGACCTGGTTGCCAAGCTGTTGCTCGACCTCTTCAGCGGTCACCGGACTTGGCCTATCGCTGATGTTGGCGCTGGTTCCGATGATAGGCGACCCCAGCCCACGAATGAGCCTGAGAGGTACGTCGTGCTTGGGCATCCGTACGGCCACCGTATCGCCACCACCAGTGACGATGTTAGGAAGCGAAGGTCGCTTTGACATTACCAGGGTAAGCCCACCGGGCCAAAACCGGTCCATCAGAAATCGAGCCATATCCGGCACCGAGCTGACTATGTCAGCCACCTGTTCCTGATCAGCCAGAAGGACCGGCAGAGGCAGGTTTCTGGCGCGCCGTTTCACGCTGTAAATCCTCTCCACGGCCGTGACATTAAACACGTCGCCACCCAATCCATAGACCGTATCGGTGGGAAAAGCCACCAGACCGCCATTCTTGAGGATGCTGATAGCCCTCTTGACCTGTAAAGCTATATTCGGCGACAAATTATCCACTTCACGATGCCTTCCAATTGAGGGATTACTGCCGGCAAAACTGTAGGCACGGAACCAAGCTCTTGTACACCTAAAAAATGGCGCACCAAACGCAAACCATATTTTACAACTTTACAATGAAGATGCCTACCTCGAAACAGGGCATCCTTCAGCTTTTCGGACTCATCATGTATTGTTCATTATTAGGGAGCACTATGGTATACTCTATTCAATCGGATGAACAGCGAAAAAGACAGCCATCGCGTAGCCACCAGCGATGATGTCGAAGTCTCGACCTATCTGGAAATCGCCGAAGAGCACCGGGGTGAGCAGCTTACATCCGAGATGGAAACGATCTCACCGAGGGCGCGCCAGGCGATAGCCGTAATCGATTTCGGCTCACAGTATAGTCACCTGATTGCCCGCCGCGTCCGCGAATGCCACGTCTACTGCGAACTGATCGCTTACAACGAACCCTGGGAAAGAATAGCTGCGTTGCAACCCAAGGGCCTCATCCTTTCCGGGGGCCCTGCCAGCGTTTATGAGCCAGGAGCGCCTTTAGCTCCGGCCCGGCTCTACGATAGCCACCTGCCGATACTCGGTATCTGCTATGGCATGCAAGCCATCGCCCATCAGCTGGGTGGCCAGGTAGCTCCAGCCGATAAGCGCGAATACGGCCACGCCATCCTGCATATAAGTGATACCGCATCGCCGCTCTTTGCCGGTTTGCCTACTTCAATACCGGTATGGATGAGCCATGGTGACCAGATAGTGCAACTGCCACATGGTTTCAAAGCCCTGGCCCATACCGAGAACTCTCCCAACGCGGTCATAGGCAACGAGCAGAACGTCTTCGGGCTTCAATTTCATCCCGAGGTAGTCCACACTCCCAACGGCATGACTATAATCCAAAACTTCCTCTACAAAATATGTGGCTGCCACGGCACCTGGACACCGGCCAACTTCGTCAGCGAGAGTACCAACACAATCAAGAAACAGGTAGGAGAGGGCAAGGTCATCTGTGCCCTTTCAGGAGGCGTTGACTCAGCGGTAACCGCCACTCTCATACACCGGGCTATAGGCAACCAGCTCACCTGCATATTCGTCAATAACGGCCTGCTGCGCCGTGAGGAGCCTGAACGCGCTCTCAATACCTTCCAGAACAACCTGAAAATGAACGTGGTCTATGTAGACGCCTCCACGAGGTTTCTCAAGAAACTGAAAGGAATCATCGACCCCGAGGTCAAGCGGCGTCGCATCGGCGAGGAGTTCATCAAGGTTTTCGAAGATAAGGCGGCTCAGCTGGGCAAAATCGATTTCCTGGCTCAGGGGACTCTCTATCCCGATGTCATTGAAAGCACCTCCAAGGAGACCAAAGCCGCCGCCAGGATAAAGACCCATCACAACGTCGGCGGCCTGCCCGCCAAGATGTCTCTTAGCCTCATCGAGCCTCTACGTTATTTGTTCAAGGACGAGGTCCGCGAGGTCGGTTTGGCTCTGGGCTTACCCGAGGACATGATATGGCGTCAGCCCTTCCCCGGACCGGGACTGGCTATCCGCATAATCGGAGAGGTAACCGGTGAACGTCTGGAAATACTGCGGGCTTCCGATTGGATAGTCATGAACGAGATCAAGAAGGCAAATCTCTATCGCCAGCTATGGCAGAGCTTTGCCGTCCTGACCGATGTCAAGAGCGTAGGCGTAATGGGAGATTTCCGCACCTACGGCTATCTGGTAGCTGTACGCGCCGTCGTCAGTCAGGATGCCATGACCGCCGATTGGGCGCGCCTTCCTTACGATCTCCTGGCTCGGATATCCAGCCGCATAGTCAACGAAGTCCCAGGCGTCAACCGGGTAGTCTACGATATCACCAGCAAACCCCCCTCCACCATAGAATGGGAATAAAGCAAGAGCCGTCATGTTGGGATGGCTTATAGCCCTGGTCACCTTCCCCGGCGTCATACTCCACGAATGGGCCCACAAGTTCTTCTGCGACCGCACCGGTACACCCGTTTACAAAACGTGTTACTTCAGGCTAGGTAACCCGGCGGGCTTCGTGCTTCACGGCCCTGTCGATAGTTATGGGAAGACTTTTTCTGATCAGCGCCGCGCCCTTACTCATGAATACGGTCATCTCCATAATCGTGTTCGTCATCGCCGTAATCCTTCCCCCCGGTTTAGCCGTCTATATACTGTGCTGGCTGGGCCTATCCATAGCCATGCATGCCTTTCCCAGCAGCGAAGACGCCGATCAGCTATGGCGTTGTTCCAAAACAAACTGGCGGCGTAACCCTCTGATACTGCTCACCTTCCCTATCTCCGGCCTGGTAAAGCTGGCCGCACTCGCCAAAGCCATATGGTTTGACCTGCTTTATGCCGTCGTCCTCCTCGTCCTGGTCGCGTTGCTGGTCAAGGGCGGTAAGCTATTCTAAGCCGGACACAGGCATGGCAGGACCGCGCTAATACGCTTTCTGACGCCAAAAATTGCGCAATTTTTTCTGCGAACAGATAGGGTGCTGTTTGACAACTGTGGGGGGTTGCCTTATACTATAAAAGCATGATTGGTGTACACCTTTAGATTGACCTGAGGTCTTAGTTAAGCTATACTAAGACAGCTTGGTGTACGCCAAGCTGTTTTGTTCTTTAAAAAGTGAATAGATTCTGTGTTCAGGCTGATGTAGGTTAAAGAAACAAAGGGCACAAGGCGGATGCCTTGGCGTCAGCAGCCGAAGACGGGCGTAGCATGACTGCGATAAGCCTCGGGGAGCTGTCTAGCAAGCCTAGCCGAGGATACCCTAATGGGACAACCCGCCTGGCTAATACCCAGGCTCTCGCCAAAAGCGAGAGGGCACCAGGAGAACTGAAACATCTTAGTACCCTGAGGAAAAGAAATCGAATGAGATTCCCGGAGTAGTGGCGAACGAAATGGGAAGAGCCTAAACCCGGATGGCCTAACGGCTTGAGGTCCTATGCTATCCGGGGGTTGTAAGACGCAGAGGACAGATCTCAAGAGCTGTCACAGAGTAAAAAAACTTCTACCTAGTCAAAGGTCTCTGGAAAGAGCAACCATAGAGGGTGATAGTCCCGTAGATGAAAGGTAGAAGTCTCTGCTCTGTGTTCTTGAGTACCACGGGACACGAGAAATCCCGTGGGAATCTGGGGTGACCACACTCCAAGGCTAAACACTGCTGACGACCGATAGTGAACCAGTACCGTGAGGGAAAGGTGAAAAGCACCCCGGAAGGGGAGTGAAATAGTACCTGAAACCTTGTGCCTACAAGCAGTCAGAGTCCGATTTTATCGGGATAATGGCGTGCCTATTGAAGAATGAGCCGGCGAGTTAATCTATGTGGCGTGGTTAAGTAACTCAGTTACGGAGCCGTAGCGAAAGCGAGTCTGAATAGGGCGACTTAGTCGCATGGATTAGACACGAAACCGTGTGAGCTACCCATGGCCAGGGTGAAACCCAACTAACCTTGGGTGGAGGCCCGAACCCGTGTACGTGGCAAAGTGCTGGGATGAGCTGTGGGTAGGGGTGAAATGCCAAACGAACTCGGAGATAGCTTGTTCTCCCCGAAATGCATTTAGGTGCAGCCTCAGGTTAATAACTTATGGAGGTAGAGCTCTGGATGGGCTAGGGGCCGTGAGGTTACCAAACTCAACCAAACTTCGAATGCCATAAGTCATATCCTGGGAGTGAGACTGCGAGGGATAAGCTTCGTTGTCAAAAGGGAAACAGCCCAGACCATCAGCTAAGGTCCCTAAACGTGGACTAAGTGGGAAAGGAAGTGATGTCGCAAAAACAGCCAGGAGGTTGGCTCAGAAGCAGCCACCCTTTAAAGAGTGCGTAACAGCTCACTGGTCGAGTGGTGTTGCACCGATAATTTAACGGGGCTCAAGTCCACTACCGAAGCTATGGATTCCCGACGTAAGTCGGGAATGGTAGGGGAGCGTTGCTACAGCTGTGAAGCCCTGGTGTGAGCCAGAGTGGAGCAATAGCAAGTGAGAATGCCGGCATAAGTAGCGTAAAGGCATGTGAGAAACCATGTCCACCGTAAATCTAAGGTTTCCTACGCAAGGTTAATCCGCGTAGGGTTAGTCGGGCCTAAGCTAAACCCCAGGGGGATAGGCGATGGACAATGGGTCAACATTCCTATACCACCTGATCTATTGTTTTAAGGCAAAGGGGGGACACAGGAGGATAGGTTGAGCGTGCCCATTGGACATGGTGCGTTCCCAATTTTAGGCGTGTTGGGGTAGGCAAATCCGCCTCGACGTTAAGCTGAGAGCTGGGGGAAATTGAGGGGCAACCTGAGATGATTCAACTGAGTCCATGCTGTCAAGAAAATCCTCGTTGTTAAATAATTAGGTGACCGTACCGCAAACCGACACAGGTAGATAGGGGTAAGTATCCCAAGGTGTTCGAGAGAACCCTCGTTAAGGAACTCGGCAATTTAACCCCGTAACTTCGGAAGAAGGGGGCCCGCTGCAGAGTGGGGGCACTAAACAGACCCAAGCGACTGTATAACATAAACACAGGTCTCTGCCAAAGCGAAAGCTGAGGTATAGGGGCTGATACCTGCCCAGTGCCGGAAGGTTAAGGGGAGAGGTCAGGACGATAAGTCGCGAAGCTTTGAACCGAAGCCCCGGTGAACGGCGGCCGTAACTATAACGGTCCTAAGGTAGCGAAGTCCCTTGTCGGGTAAGTTCCGACCCGCACGAAAGGTGTAACGACTTGGGTGCTGTCTCAACGAGGGGCTCGGTGAAATTGAAATGGGGGTGAAGATGCCCTCTACCCGCAACTGGACAAAAAGACCCCGGGAGCTTTACTATATCCTGGCATTGAACTCGGGCTAGACTTGTGTAGGATAGGTGGGAGGCTGTGAAGCCGGGGCGCTAAGCCTTGGTGGAGCCAACGGTGAAATACCACTCTTGTTTGGTTTTGGTTCTAACTTGCTTTCGGGTGAGGACAGTGCCAGGTGGGTAGTTTGACTGGGGCGGTCGCCTCCTAAAAGGTAACGGAGGCGCCCAAAGGTCCCCTCAGCACGGATGGAAATCGTGCGTTGAGTGCATTGGCATAAGGGGGCTTGACTGCGAGACCAACAAGTCGAGCAGAGACGAAAGTCGGGCAAAGTGATCCTACGGTTCCGTGTGGAAGGGCCGTGGCTTAACGGATAAAAGCTACCCCGGGGATAACAGGCTTATCTTGCCCAAGAGTTCACATCGACGGCAAGGTTTGGCACCTCGATGTCGGCTCGTCGCATCCTGGGGCTGAAGCAGGTCCCAAGGGTTGGGCTGTTCGCCCATTAAAGCGGCACGCGAGCTGGGTTCAGACCGTCGTGAGACAGGTCGGTCTCTATCCGTTGTGGGCGCAGGAGATTTGAGGGGGGCTTTCCCTAGTACGAGAGGATTGGGAAGGACAGACCTCTGGTGTGCCAGTTGTCATGCCAATGGCAGTGCTGGGTAGCCACGTCTGGATGGGATAAGCGCTGAAAGCATCTAAGTGCGAAGCCCGCCCCAAGATGAGATCTCCCATCCCGACTTCGGTCGGGAGTAAGACCGCAAGTAGACTACTTGCTTGATAGGCAGCATGTGTAAGCAGGGTAACCTGTTCAGCTAAGCTGTACTAATGGTCGAGGTCTTTGACCTACATCAGGCTGAGTACAGAACAGATTACAACTCATTTCACTTAGACTACATGTATCGTCGCGGGGTGGAGCAGTGGTAGCTCGTCGGGCTCATAACCCGAAGGTCGTTGGTTCAAATCCAACCCCCGCTACCAATTTTTGAAGCTAAAATAGCCCTCAGTCTTTAACAGATACCTGGGGCTTTTTCGTTTTTGCTAATAATTTGCTAATAAGGGGTTTCAACCGTAAGAATACTTAATAAAATTATGATTGAAGAAATGAATTGGTGAAAGAATGAAGAAAAACAAAAGATATTTAGAGTGGGCTATTAGTTTTTGGATAGGAGTTGGCCTTATGAGCATAATAAATGTTTGGAAAATTATTCAAAATCAGCATGCAATTTCATACTCTTGGATTATGTTTGGGTTTTCTATAATTTTTATAATTATATGCGTTATACTTTTAATTAAAAGAAAAAGGAAAAATAGACTTATTCAACAGAAGCTACTTATTCAACAAAGCCCAGTAATCCGTTAACTATTTATACTTGAACGACCATATATAAGGAATTAACGCTTAACCAGGTATCGATGAGTATCGGCGATCGAGGTAAAGCTAAGTATTTGCTAATAACTTGCTAATAGACTGAGTAAAAACGGTTTGTTACCAAACGCAATTCTGCACTCAAAATGGTTTTTGGGCTATTTACACAAAAGTTCTAAATTGAACGTAAAATGACGGCCTGTGAGGTCATTCGCCAGACTCATAACCCGAAGGTCGTTGGTTCAAATCCAACCCCCGCTACCAATGAAAGAACTGTCCTCGGTTTCAGAGCCGGGGACTTTTTCTTTTCCGTATGATTCTTCACAATATACATTCACCATCAGGTGTGTTAACGGTCAGGCCCAAAGGGCCAAAAACGAACTGAGTTCCCCAAAACTGGTGACGGGAGTCATGCACCGACCACGCACCAGTCGCCGAGGCCCCAATTCAAACCGCACCAAAAGTAATGTGTCTTGTCCTTAAGCTCTCCTGATGTTAGGATATAGCAAATATGATGGACGTAACAGTTGCCCCCCGTACAGTCGACCCGCACAGGAACATATTCTGCTTCTACCGAGCACCCGGGAAGCATTTTGAGGGTGATTTTATATACGATGAACAGTTGGAGAACAATGTTACGAAGAGTCTAATCAACACGTTAGAGTACAGCAACCCACATACAGCACTTGATTGTTTTCTGGCTTTAGTCAAAAGCAAGATTCACGACAAGAGTGTATATCTTCAAACGACTTCAGCAATGTGCCACTTTAGTTTGCAGTTCACCTCTTGTGCTACCTGCCGTTAAGAACAGGATTCTGGTCACAATTACGAATGCTCAAACTGGTGCTAAAGTATCGAATGAGCAACCAGGTAGTCGTCCCGATGGGTGGGTTATTGGCGGCGACTTCGTAATTATGATTGAAAGCAAGTTGGATACTTTGCCCAACGAAAAGCAATTGGCCTGGGCATCTTAAGCGAGCCGGCTGGATTGGCACTAAGTACCAAAGAGTTGACTTGAAATGGCCCGAGATTTTTTCTTGCCTGAAGCCTTGTATAGGCGGCGTTACAGGAGAACGGGATAAGTTCATCATCGGTCAGTTTTTGAACTACATGGAGGCGGTAGGAATGTCCCCATTTGAAGGCTTCAAAAATAGCGACTTCGATTTTTTTCTGCTTTACGATGAGAACGCGGACTACAAACCAGTGGTCAAGAAAAGACTCACTGACTTTGCCGCGCTTGTTCACAAAAGCCTTCCGCAAAAACTGAGTCAAGCCTACCCTGAGACTTACACTGGAAGGTTCACAAAAGAGGGGGTTCTGGATAGCATTTCGCAAAGACTCATCTTTAGAAAGTATTTTTGGCCACTGCAATTTGAACTTAGAAATAGGGCCGGAGGGATTGTCTTGGGAGGCGGTCATACGAGAAGGTAAGGCTATGGATAATGACAAACCTATCGGTATACTATACAGAAAGCTCCAAGATACGAGTCTCTTTAAGGACTTAAGAACTATTCTATCTCGTTTTGGAGCCGATTTCTGGATTGTGGTTTATAGCCGAACCAATTTAGCCCGTACGGGAAGGCCAATGCGAGGTGCAGATGTGTGGAATGAAAAGGCTTACTTATGTTTGGATTCTATGACCGATGAAGGCTTAAAGTCTATAGTCAGCCTACTGACTCACATACCTTACCCCGGCGTGGCCGTGCAAAGGAAGATTTCGAAGGGAAACTCGCTGCTTACTAATCCCGAATCGCTAGTGAAACAGTGCGTGGACTCTCTCGTTCGACTACATGAAGTATTGGTGTTCTTGGAAGGATAGGCCTGCCTATTGCTACGGCCGTTGTATGTGTCAAAATACCTACTTTGTAGGGCATCCCTCTCAGCCCTTACAAGGTATTACCACCAACCCCTCAGAAACTAACCCTGATGGAAGCCATTCTACAACCCACTACTGCGAACCCTTTCCCACATTTAGGGATCATTTGGACCCGAGTCCTGCAGGGCAACCCCCGCAAAGGAAAAGTCTCGAATCCGGCCGATGCCGTTTTTCGTTCTATACCTGTCGTTAGAGCATAGACGCCGTGCCGAAGGCACTCCGCATTGCCGTTTGCACATTTCCGGCAACGTTGCAATCGCCAATTATAAAGAACCTATCGGCGGCACCATAGAACTTCAGTGCCAGGTCATTCTTTGGCTTCATGCCCACGGAGATGACCACGCTGCCAGCTTCGATGGTGTGCTCTGTGCCGTCGGCGGTGGTATAGGTCACCGCTGTTCGCGCCGATACCGGTACAGCGCGCCTTCAAAATGTACTTGAAGTTCGGCAGCTTCTCCCAGGCTTCTTGGAACATGGTGTAGTAATGGATGATTGGGGCATTGGCGGCGAGCTTATCCAGCATCTCGATGCAGCGTGACATCATGTCCCTTCTCCGCCAGATGCATCCCGGTTTCGACGCCAACCTCCCCCCCACCAATAACGACTACTTTAGGTGCCAGGCTGGCCTCGTTTCCGTAAACGTCCTGGGCAAAGACAACAGTCTTACTATCCACCCCGGGAATCGGAGGAACAACCGGCTCAGCACCTACGGCAGCCAGAAGCACATCATATCTCTCTCTTTTGAGCAGTTCAGGAGTCGCCTCTGTGTTAAGACGGACTTTAACGTTTGATTTTCCAATCTGGCGGATAAGGTAGTTTTTAAAATCTCTCTGGGGCCATTTGAAGGAAACACTGTCCGCTATCTTAAGCAGTCCACCCAGGGCGGCGCTTTTTTCGTACAGCGTCACCTGGTGCCCCCTACCGGCCGCTATCAGCGCTGCTTCCATGCCTGCCGGCCCGCCGCCTATGACAGCCACCTTCTTCTTACTGGTAGGTGGCTGGATCATTCTTTCAATTTTATGCTCCAATCCAAATACGGGGTTGACCGAGCAAACACTGGCCGGCCGTTCGGCGAGGCTGCTCCCCAGGCACAGGTTGCACCTGATACACGGCACCACATCCTCACCCCTGCCCTCGTATGCCAGGCGGCCGTATTCGGTGTTGCTTATCCAACCTCTGGCCATGCCGATGAAATCGGCTTTCCCCGAGGCGATGACGTCCTCGCAAACATCAAGGTCCTGATAGCCGCCAACGGTTACAACCGCAATGCCCGGGTTGCTCTTCTTAACGGCTTCCGCCATATATAGAAACGGCGTGCGTTCACGGGTTAAAGCCGGTGGGGTGGGCCGGGTCAAGCTCGCCACTCCGCAGCTGAAGCAGGTCGTAATGGCCGGCGAACATCCTGGCCAGCATTATGGTACCCTCCAGGGCCCGCCCTCCCGGTGGTTCGGCGCCGCTGATGTTGGCTTCAATCAGAAGATCGGCCCCGCATTTTTGCCTGATCCGGTCGGCAACCATAATGGGAAAACGGGCCTGGTTCTCCAGGCTGCCGCCATACTGGTCGGTCCTCTTATTGGTGAGCGGAGACAGGAACCTCCCCAGCAAAGTAAACCGGTAAGCCATGTGCAAAAGTACAATATCAAAGCCCACCAGCTTCATCAGGGCCGCCTGCCGCGCATAGCCCTCGGCCACTTTGTCCAGCAAATCCACGGAGATTTCCTGACCTAACCTGGGCTTGGCTATACCCATTATGTCAAGTGACGGGATCCCGCTAATTACGTCGTATTTGAAAGGTACATAACCGCCGATCTGCATTGACGCCTTGGCGCCGTAGAAATGAATGGCCTCGGTTAGCTGAACGAGATAACGCTGGCACTGAGCATCGTCTATATCAAAGCCACCGGGGAATATCCGTTTTGGTGTGAACGTTGCCAGCTCGTCGTCGGGTAGTAGTGAACGGCGTGCCAACTCCCCCACAGGTCACCACCGCAGCGCCGTTCCTGGCTTTATTGGCATAATGGGTTATCAGCGCCTCGGTAGGATATGTCTCGGAGCCCTGGATAAACATGGGAGAGCTCCGCGTCGTGACTAGCCTGTTTTTGAAAACGGTATTGCCTACTTTGATCGGCGATAACAAGTGTTGATACTTCCTGGGCATGGCGATCCCTCCTTGGTTTATATGCGGCCAATCCGCCTATAGGCTTTCAATACTATCTAGAATTCGCGGCCGGGGAATTGGGATCAGTTCCGGCATTGAGATAGGGCAGATCGAGATCTTCTAATGGCGCATAGAATTTCTGGTGAAAACTGGCGTGTCCGACGTTCCAGTGGCAGCTCTTGGGTAAGTTAGTGCAGAGTAAAACACAGTTATCTTCGGAACCATAACCCAACCCCAAGAACCTGGGATGAGCATGCCACGCCCCGGCTTCCCCTTCATCTTTATAGACTTCTACTAACTTGTCGCCGCATATGGCACATCGACCGCCTTGCCTTTTCCAGGCGGCTCGAATGATCTTCTTTGAGAACTTACCTGAGCGCGGAAATGTTGACATCTGATCACCTCTGTTTCTCGCTTCCCAATGAGTCTGTATTAGGAACCATATTATAGCGCGTTGCTTCCTGGCATGCGAAAAGCGCTTACCATGACAAATTGACGCCTCACCTGGATGCTTCGTATCAATCGCCTTGACAACCTGTCTGCGGATCTCGTTGGCCCGCGGTCATTGCAAAAAGGGCCAGCAGCCATTGACAAATACTAGGAAGGAGTCTAGTATAGTCCCAAGAGTCGGCAAAGAGCCATCAAGAAGGAGGTCTCGATGAAACGCATAACCGGCAGGTATGTTGTTGGCAGTTTGTTGGCCTTAGGGGTTGTCCTGGACGCTCTTGTCGTACCGGCCATGCCGGCACTGGCGGCTGGCACTGGCAATCACATCGTTTTTAACAATTCTGATGCCACGGTCGTTGTTATCCATCGTCCAGAGGTGACTTCTGTCAGACCTACCATTGGCATTGCAGGACAGACGCTAAACGTGGTTATTACTGGACATTACTTCATACAGACCGGCGGCATGGGTCCCTTGTATGTCAACAGCGTCTACTTTGGCGAAGGCATAACCGTGAACGGCATTACGGTGAATAGCGCCACCATGATAACAGCAAATGTTACCATTAGTCGGTATGCCAGGCCTGGATTTAGAGACGTCTCAGTGAGCATTATCGACCCTCATTTCAAACCTAACCCGACCGGGACTTTGGGAAGAGTCTTCCTAGTGCTATTCTAAATCCAGCCCACCACTACCACGAGTTTATTAGGCACAGATTTAATGTCTGTGCCTTTTTGTTTGCCCTTGTCTCCCGATGGTGACCTGATTTGCTCCCACAACGGTATCTGCTTCAATTGCGGACTGGCTTTGTTGAAGAGCAAAAAGAATCCATACCGGTGGGAGAATGATTAAGCGAATCACCGGTTGCATTAACGCACGAGTTCAAGGTTTTATCTAGACTTCTGGGTGCGCTCTCTGGCCGCATGTTCTTTAGAGTGCGGGACATTTTCTAGGAGAGTATTGCTCGTCAGCTCCTTCAATGCCATTTCGTCAACAATCACAATACGGCGGCGCTGTAGCCTGATGGCTCCCCGCTCCTCCATGATTCTGAGTGACCGATTGACCACGACCCGGCTGGTGCCCAGCATGGATGCCAGGTCCTGCTGCGTGAGATATGGCAACATATCTACTGACTGAGCAGCTTGCTTAACAATCAACTTCGCCAACCTGTTGATAACCTTATCAAATGATAGCTCCCCCACCAAGGATGTATCCAGATGTACCTTGCTTGCCATTATCTTAAGGGCATTGCGAGCTACCAGCGGATATTCAATAATGATAGCTTCCAGGTCTCTTTTTCTTACCGCATAAAGGTGGAGTGGCGTCATCGCCACAAAATTGACAGTGTTCGGACTATTATCTATAACCGCCACGTCACCCACGGTCTCCCCATTGGAAGCTATAGCCAGAATCTGCTCTCTACCATCATACGACCTCTGAAACACCTTTACCATACCAGAGATAATGAAATACATGTAATCGTTCGGGTCACCGTCAGACAGCACAGTTTCACCCTTTTCAACCTTTTTCTCAAAGGCAATATACCTCTTAACCGACTCAAGCTCCTCGTGGCTCAAGCCAGAGAAGTAAGCCAAGCGCCCTAGTAATTTTGACTCTATTGCCATATTACATATGCTCGGACATGCATAAACTTATTAAGGTAGCTTTCAACACAGAATCTACATAACTACACTGGGCTTTGTCAAGACATGTCAGCTTCTCGATGCTATGGCATCATGGCTCACCATTAACTCGGACAATCATTAAGAAACATGCCTTTCAAGACATTAAGAAAGAATGACCCGGATTATGTTTTGTAACTAAAGCTAAATTATATCATTTGTTACTCTGTAACTATTTATATTTATCTATTGAGAATCTGGACCTAAAATAATGGCGTGGCTCTGTAAAAGGCTGAAGCTTGCATAAATCACAGTGAAGCCAGGTTGACTGCCATCATTTACTAATAGAAAGACGGGAGTATCATGAAGCAGATTGTAAACTATTTCGCCAAATCAAAATTCGTTGCCGACACCATGTTCAGATTTGTGCTGTTGGTAGTTGGCCTGCTACTACAATATTCTGCTGTGAAATATCCATTCTTCAAAAATCGATTAAAGGAAAAGAACCTAACAGTTCAACTCAAACTTAAGGATGACTCGATTGGGCGCAGTTTCATAATCACCGATGGCAAAGCTGTTTCCAAGCGCGGCATCGCCACCAATCCGGATGTGGTCTTGCTCTTTGAGAGCTCCCGTCTGGCGTTGGACATACTCGTCCCACCGCGTAATCAGCTGGCACTTGTATCTGCAGAAAAAAGCCAGCAGGTACTCTTATTCGGCCCCGACGAGTTGTGTTACTGGTGGATGGAAACATTGAGTCTGATGCTAAATGCGGGGTTTAAATACGGCACCAGGGTTAGCAAAGGCGTTGTTAGATACACCAACAATACCAATGGCGGGCCGGTCTTTGTATATGTTAAAGACGGCAAGATAATCAGGATTACCCCTATTGAATTCGAAAAAGGAGATGCCAAGCCCTGGACCATCAAGGCCAGGGGCAAATCCTTTACCCCACCGCGCCAAACAACCGTCGCGCCGTTTACCCAGCTACTTAAGTCCATGATTTACTCTCCAGACCGCATCCTGTACCCCATGAAACGCGTGGATTTTGACCCCAATGGCAGCAGGAATGAACATAACCGCGGCATCTCCGGATATGAGCGTATCAGCTGGGATGAGGCCCTTGATATCGTGGCCAATGAAATCAAGCGAGTGAAAAGGGACTACGGTCCGGGAGCCATCTTAAATGGTACCGGCTCGCACCACCTCTGGGGTGTACTGGGCTATTACCTGAGCGCCCGGCTCAGGTTTTTCAACAATATCGGGTTCACCGCCGTGGCCCACAACCCGGATAGCTGGGAGGGCTGGTACTGGGGCGCTATGCACCACTGGGGACATAGCATGGCTCTGGGAGCACCGGAGAGCTACGGTACGGTTGAGGACTGTCTCAAAGAATGCGAAATGGTAGTCTTCTGGTCCAGTGACCCCGAAACTACTGGCGGTTACTCTGCATTTGAGGGCACTATCCGCAGACAATGGCTAAAGGAACTCGGCATCAAAATGGTACACATCGACCCCTACTACAATCACACCGCCGCACTTTTCGGCGGTAAATGGTTTGCTCCCAGGCCTTCTACGGGTAACTCCCTGGCACTGGCTATTGCTTATGTCTGGATAACCGAAGATCTATATGACAAGGAATATATCGCTACGCGTACCACCGGATTTGAACAGTGGCGGGATTATATACTCGGCAAAGAAGACGGTATACCCAAGACTCCTGAGTGGCAGGAAAACGAAGCTGGAATACCCGCCAGAGATGTGAGAGCTTTAGCCCGCGAATGGGGCAGGAAGAAGACTTACCTGGCGCCAGGAAACATGCCCGGTTTTGGCGGTGCCTGCCGCGATGCCACCGGCAATGAATGGGCACGTTCCATGGTGTGCCTTATGGCTATGCAAGGTCTGGGCAAACCCGGGGTGAACATGGGCAATATGTCGGCGGGAACGCCGATAGATACGGGTTTCTATTTTCCGGGATATGCTGAGGGGGGAATGTCAGGCGACCTGCAGTTTACCGCCCTGGGCGTGGACCTGTACGTAAGATTTCCCCAGCTCCCCACTGTAAATACCGTGCAGCAGGTGGTGCCGAGGCTGTACATTCCAGAGGCAATCTTGGATGGGCACGCCGAAGGATACTTCACCAACCCCAAGACGATTGAGGGGCAGTTCTTTAATTTTAGGTATCCGGCCCCTGGTTATCCGCAGATCAAAATGTACTACAAATACGGCGGCTCGCATATAGGCACGATGTGCGAGACCAACCGTTATGTCAAGGCCTACAGATCACCCAACCTGGAATTCGTGGTGAATCAGTCCGTCTGGATGGAAGGAGAAGCCAAGTTCGCCGATATTATACTTCCCGCCTGCACAAACTTCGAGCGCTGGGACACTAGCGAGTTTGCCAATGCCGGTGGCTACGTACAACATGGCTTCAACGAGGTCAATCACAGGGTAACCTTGATGCAGCACAAGTGCATCGAGCCCCTTGGCGAATCCAAGTCTGACTACCGGATTTTGCTGGAACTGGCCATGAGGTTGGGCTTTTCTCACATGTTCTCCGAAGGTATCACGGAGATCGACTGGTGCAAGCGACTGTTCGATGCCACCGACCTGCCCAAGGTGACCACATGGAAAAAGTTCCTCAAAAAAGGGTATTACGTAGTTCCCGCTCCGAAGGAGAAAATGAGGCATTCCGTAGCCTTCAGGTGGTATGCCGAGAACAGGCCAAAAGATACGCCGGCAATAGAGCCATTGCCCGCTGACTATACCGAGCGCGTCTTCGAAGGGCTGCAGACGCAGTCAGGCAAGCTGGAATTCGTCTGCTCCAGCCTGCAGAGATTTGATCCAGATGATCCGGAAAGACCGATCATGACAAAGCATATTCCGTCATGGGAGGGCCATCATACAACCGAGCTGTTCAGCAAGTACCCACTGCAAATGATCACGCCCCATCCCAGGTACAGCTTTCATACTATGGGAGATGGTAAGGACAGCTGGATTAACGATATCGAAGATCATCGCAGGCTGATAGACGGATATTACTACTGGATCGTGCGTCTTAATCCGCAGGATGCCGAGGAGAGAGGGCTAAAGCCGAATGAACTGGTGCGCGTCTTCAATGACCGCGGCTCCGTCATATGCGCCCTGCAGATAAGCCACAGGGTACGTCCGGGCACGGTGCACTCATACGAGGGTGCGGCTATATATGACCCGGTTGGCGAGCCAGGCAACTCGCCCGACCGCGGGGGCTGTATGAACATACTTACACCCAGCAGGCCCATCATCAAGAAATCCCATAGCATTGCTGCCAATTCCTGCCTCGTGCAGGTAGAAAGATGGGACAGGACAGGATACATCAATGCAAGGCCTGTGACAGAGAACACGAAGATCAAAATTGCGGCAAAGCGTTAGCCTCGGCCCACTTCTTCTGCGCGTCTGGTATTCCTTAAAAAATAACAAGGAAGTCCGGGCACTGCTCCGGGGATCCGATCCGGTACAGTGCTTTCTTCACTCACTTCAAGCCCGAAGTTTGGGTAGTGGTCTAGTTTGGACATAAATGGCGGTTAGATTTATAAACGTCTTGACATGCGAAGTTATCTAAGAGTTTAAAATAATTTCAAAACCCTCTAATTCAAATTGACCCACTACCGAAGTTTGCAAACAGGAGGGTATTCCTGTATACTGGATATAGTGGTTGAAGTTCAGGTTATCGCATACTTACCAAATTACCTAGACTCACCGAGCTCCGGATGACCCCAACTCTAACCAACTATTTATAAGAGAGGAGGCCATCCGATGGGTTTCACAGATAAGTCAATTATGTGTCCTGATTGTGGGACCAACTTCACCTTCACTGCTGGGGAACAAGAATTCTACGCGTCGAAGGGCTTCACCAACGAACCGAAACGTTGCCCTCCGTGCCGACAGACAAAAAAACAGCAGCGCAACGGTTCACAAAGTAGCTGGAACAGCTACAGCCGCGGGTCCTAACTTAGTTGAGAATACTAGTTTGACCTTAAACACATACATAGGCTGGATACCCCCAGCCTATGTATGTTACATAGTGCGCCAAAGGAAGGAGGGGAAAACGTGAATATCTATGTCGGCAACCTGTCGTCTGAGGTAACTGAAGACGAATTGCGGGAGCAATTTACACCTTTCGGAACCGTCACCTCCGTTAGCATCATAAAAGACAAATTCAGCGGCCGATCCAGGGGATTCGCCTTTGTCGAAATGTCGTCCGCGCCCGAAGGCGAAGCTGCCATTGCCGGCCTCAAAGGGAAAACCTTAAAGGATCGGACACTTGACGTCAGCGAATCCCGGCCTCGTTCTGACAGCAGAGGCGGTGGATTCCGTGGTGGCAGAGGCGGAGGCTCTGGCGGAAGAGGCAGGCAAAGAAGATACTAAATTGCCCATCTCCTTAACGGCGAAGCGATGTGGCAGTAGTGCCTGGCACGCCACTCACCGAACAATTAGGGCATCGCACAGCGTTTTTACAGCAAAATTATTATAGTCGCAAAAGGCCTTTTATTCTTTTTGGACATGAAAGATAAAGTCGACTTGGATACCGAAGACATTCTCAGCATCCGGCCTGAAATTGAGTCACTCAGGGCGCCGGAGCCGGCTTGGGAGTCTCTCGACGAGGAAGCAGAAGAGGATATTGCCGAGATTACCTCCTCTTGGGCAGATGAAGAATCTGCCGACGTTGAAGACGAGTGGGGAGAGAAGACAGAAGGAGCCGTCAAGTCTTCGACTGGGCTGGCGACAGAGCCTTACGAACACCCGGTAGAAGACCCGATCCTGATGTACCTCCACGACATCGGCAAAGTCCCGCTTCTCACTGCAAATGATGAGAAGGCATTAGCCAGTAGATTAGAAGAAGCCAAGTATCTGGAGAGGATCGAGGGCCTTCGTCTACGACGTCATGGCCGGCACCCAACCTCTGTAGGTACGATAATTTATTTGCTTCGTCACCTCCTGACAGCTTTCCCTCTAGTGGAAATCCTGGCTAAACGCTTTGACATCGCGACCAAGAATGGCTTTGTTCGGACAATCCGCGATGCCAGACTGCTGGAGGCCATAGATGGCGTGATCGACCAGGAACTGGTGAAGACAGTCGCCGGAGCCAATGGCCAGAGCGTCTCAGAAGTTGAGCGCAGTTTGATAGACCTTTCCATCGCCAGCCGGCTTTTGCCGACGGAATTGTTGGAAGACACTTTGGACGGCACTTCATGGACCCGGCTGAAATCTTTGGTAGCAGAACCACTCGATATCGAATTTGTTTCTCAGCTTCACTCCAAAAAGCAGCATCTTAAAACCCATTTTAGCAAGGTTAGAAGATCGGCCGGTCAATCGAGGAAACGCCTTATCGAAGCCAACTTGAGACTGGTAGTGAGCGTCGCCAAGAAATATACCGGACATGGCATACCGCTTCTGGATCTTATTCAGGAAGGTAACATGGGGTTATTCCGGGCTGTGGACAAATTTCAGTACAGGAAAGGCTATAAATTCAGTACTTACGCCCATTGGTGGATCAGGCAAAGCATCACCCGTTCTATAGCTGATCAGGCCCGAACCATCCGTATCCCCGTGCACATGATAGAAATCATCCATAAGCTATTCAAGACCAATCGTCATCTGGCGCAGGAGTACGGACGCGAACCAAGTTACGAGGAAATCGGCAGAGCCATGGACATGTCTTCTGACAAGGTAAGGGAAATCGTGAAACTGTCCAGAATCCCCCTGTCTCTGGAGACGCCCGTCGGCGAAGAGGGAGACAGTGATCTGGCTGATTTTGTTGAAGATCGATCGTCCATGCCGCCAGTCGAGGCTGCTTCGCGAGAGCTGCTTAAGGCGCAACTCATTAAGGTACTTTCTGAACTCACTGACCGTGAAAGAAGAGTACTATTGCTCAGGTTCGGCCTGGAGGATGACCGCCCCCGGACACTGGAGGAAGTGGGTAAAGAGTTCAACGTGACCCGAGAGCGAATCCGCCAGATCGAGGCCAAGGCGTTACGCAAGCTGCGCCACCCCAGCCGCAGTCGCAAACTCAAAGACTACCTGGAGTAAGCACCAAGGGCCCTCCTGCACATCCTCCACACAGCCATAGGAAACCGGCGCACATCACTGAGATCCAGATCCCATCCGTCTCCAGTCAGCCACAGATTCTCCCGTTCACCGGATATCGCGTGACCTCGAAATGTCATAACTTTTTAATATTTTCTGTGCCGAATTATATAACTATTTAACGCTTTCTCAGCTATAGTTAACCACAGAAGGCTTGTCAGCGAGCCAGCGAATCAAAGGAGGGAATTAATTATGAATCGCTTGATCAAGATGCATTTGCCATTGGGTATAGGAATCATTATGGTGTTGCTTCTTGCCACCAGCTGTATCTATGTATCCCCACCCTCAACCTACCAGTCTGCAGCGGCACCAGTGACTAGTTCGACTTACCAAATGCCGTTGCCGCCGGTAGTCAACAGTTTCACCGTAAATCCCAGCATAATCGGGCCGGGCCAGTCAGCCACGTTGTCCTGGAACGTAACTGGCGCCGATACCGTGAGGATCGATCCCGTGATAGGCGCTACCACAGCATCCGGTAGCCAGATCGTTTCACCCGCTACCACGACCACGTACATATTGACGGCGACTGGCCCGCAGGGTGTAGTTACTGACTCGACCATTCTTAGCGTAACGTCCACTCAAACTTTAGCGCCATCTCAATACCCGACGTATCCCATCTACCCGGCAACTCCCGCGAACGTGCCCGTCATAAACTACTTCGACATCAATCCCCCCGTGGTCTCACCTGGCGAATCAACGGTAATGAGCTGGAACGTCGCTAACGCCAGCTCCGTATCTATTGACCAGGGCATTGGACCTGTACCCCCCACCGGCTCAACCACCCTGTTGCCATACTATATAACCTATTACACGTTAACGGCAGCAAATGCCTATGGCACTGTCACGGCGGCGGCCACGGTTACAGTGTATCCACTCGGCTACAATTATATCTACCCATACCCCTCCCAATTCGTCCCGCCCTTCCGAGGCAACGAGGAATTCAACGAGAACAACGAGACCCAAACCCAAGAGAGAAACGAGTCTGTACCACCACCGCACCCACCGCCACCTCCCACGACCCACCATTATATGCCTAATAGGGGGAATCTACCTCATATAGATAACTTCCAGACCAGCCCCCCTCGAATCGATCCCGGCAACTCAGCACAAATTAAGTGGAACGTTAATGGTGCTTCTTCTGTCAACATTAGCCCTGATATTGGCCCGGTGCCGCCTTCAGGGACAATGACAGTAAAACCGGATCATACCATGATCTACAAGATAACAGCCAGCAATTCTGCGGGCGTGGTCGAACATTCTTCCGAGGTCACCGTCCCCATCACTTGGCCAACGACGGGAGGGTCAACAACATCGGACAACAAAAACAAAACTGGACAACAATAGATTTGTTTCACCGATAGGTTACTTATGAACACCTGAAAATCATTTAATTGGGCCGTCCCGATAGTCATCGGGGCAGCCCAATTCTATTGCCACCTCGATACCACTGTAGACAAAACCTAATCACGTGGTATAATCGAGATTGGCTCTTGGTACATGTGGCGTATCCTCAGGGAGGCCGCAGAAGTGAAAACGTCCAGCGCCCGAAGAGTCCCGTTTGTCTCGGTAGTGATACCGGCTTATAACGAAGAGGAATACCTGCCTTCGTGCCTGGAATCGATAAGAAAACAAGACTACACGGGCGAATATGAGCTAATTGTGGTCGATAATGCGAGCACGGACAACACCGCCAGGATAGCTCGTGATGCCGGCGCCACCGTGGTCTTCGAAGACAACAGAAGCCCCGCCGTCGCCCGCCAAAGAGGCGCCGAAGCAGCCGGGGGAGATATTATTGCCTTCATCGACGCGGATACCGAGGCACCGGGTTGCTGGCTTTCAACTATCGTGTCGCGCTTCATTCAGGAGCTGGAAACGGTGCTGCTAAGTGGACCTTATGCTTTCTCCGACGCCGGCCAGTTTGCCCGGATGACCTCCCACCTCGGTAACTTTATTGGCATACAGCTGGATTACCTTTTTCGTCTTGTTCTGGGAAAAGGAGGTGCGGTTTGGGGCTCTAATTTCGCGGTGCGCCGTTCTGCGCTCATGGAAGTCGGCGGCTTCGATGTAAATATTAAGTTCTATGGAGAGGAATATGAGCTGTCTCTACGTATGAGGCAAGCTGGCAAGGCCGGCATTATTCCGTGGCTATTTGTCCTTACTTCGGCCCGCCGTGTAAAGAGCCTCGGCGTGATAACTCAATACTGGAACTGGGCAGTGGATTACTTCTCAGTTCTCTTCTGGTATAAGCCAATTTCGGAAAGCCTCGAGGACTGGCCATCCAAGGCATGGCAAAATGTGGTGGACTTTCTTCCCTGGAAAAGAGAGGAATGATATTCCAGCACTTTGTTTTTCTGCTGCGATTAATCTTTGCGCGGCAATAAACTAAGGAAAGACATCAGCTGCTATATACCCATAAAGGAATACTTTTATTTTAAAGAATTTGATCAAATAATATTACCGATGAGCTGAATGACAAAAGGAGCAAGACGTGGAAGTCAAAGAGGCAATAATAAAAAGAAAGAGCATCCGTGGCTACAATGACAAAGCGGTACCAGAAGATAAGTTACTTAGAATACTGGAAGCTGCTCGTCTGGCACCATCGGCTAGCAACAGACAAGAGTGGAAGTTCATAGTGGTGAGAGACCCTAAAAGGCGTCAGGAACTGTTCCGGGCGACAGAAGGACAACCGCACGTGGGGCAGGCCCCCGTAATCATCGCTGCCGTGGCTACGCTACCTGACTATGTCATGAGATCGGGAATCCCGGCCTACATAGTAGATCTGGCTATTGCGGTAGACCACATGACCCTGGCAGCAGTAGATGAAGGGCTTTCTACCTGTTGGATAGGCCGCTTCGTACAAGATGAGGCCAAGCATATCCTGAAGGTTCCCGACAAATATCGCATAGTGGTTCTGCTCACCATGGGCTTCGGGAACGAACCAGGATTGCCGAAAACGCGAAAAGCACTCTATGAAATCGTGTGCTACGAGACATTCAAAGAATAGGTGCTGGAGCCCATTGACAGTGATTTTTTACTAGGCTAACATGTAGTTGAAGCGCGTACCATTGAAATTTGTATGACGGAGGATTTCCATGAATCAATATAAAAACATCCTGGTGCCGTTGGATGGTTCTCAGGTGGCAGAGGCAGTGTTACCTGCAGTTGAGACAGTAGCCAAAGCCTTCAATGCCAGCATTATGCTTTTGCGGGCCTACTATGCTCACGCTTTCCCCGGTGCCGACCCCACTGAAGCTCAGGTAGCGGCAACCAAGGAGGCCGAAGATTATCTCCGAGCTATGGAAAAGCGGCTGAAAGCCAAAGGGCTAAACGTCGATAGTCATACCGAATATGAGGCCGACGCGGCCAAGGCTATATTAGACCATTCAAGGCGGCACGATATCGACCTGATTATGATGTCTACTCATGGTCACGGGGCAATCGGCCATTGGCTACTGGGAAGTGTGGCCGAGAAAGTAGTGCATCATTCAACGAAGCCCGTATTTCTATTTAGGCCTACCAAATAATAAACCGAGTCTTCTGACAGTGCCGCAACCTCTGAATGGATCAGGTGCCACGCTTCATAGTGCCTGAAGCGCTCTGTCTCAAGATTTCTGGGACGGACTCACAACAACTATTTCTTGCCAGTCGTCGTTACATCGCTTAGCTACGTCAAAAGACTCGATGATCGGGCGGCCACTTTATCATGGATATCGGTGGTTCCACCTGTTTAATTATCGGTGCATCGGGAATAACCGGCAATAGCAGATGGGAAAGGTGTTTCGAGTCATGATATACGACGTTATCACCGGGCAAGGGCAGCAGCTCGGCAGCGTATAAATCATCTGACAGTTGATAGCCAAAATCAACGCTCGCAATCTGTATCCAAATCTTGTGCCCTGCTCGGAACGTATAGAATATAGGCCATATCTCTATCTGATACTCGTATACCTCGTTTGGCTTTGGAAGCACCGGTTTTTGGAAAGCATGAAAAGGCTGTCCCGGCTTGGACCTGGACTCATCCACCTCCCTATATGAGGCTCTGAGATGACCATGTGCCAGCAGTTTGACTGTGCCGTCAGGCCCTACATCACCCAATTTAACAAACCATGCAGTATCCTGAGTCGTAGACGAGCCGTACAAAACGGCGCTGAGCGGGCCCCATCTCCGGACATCCTTATCTAAAGGCGCTGTAGCGTAGGCAAGAACAGGCTTACCGGCAGCCAGTAAGCCAAATGACTGGGGAGCGGTATATCTATCAGGTTTTTCATTTCCCGGCGGCTCCGTACTGATTAAGCCGTAGGGCGGTTCGGTGGACGGCCTCGAGGAATTTGACCGCAAGTAGAATTTGGTCCATTTTGTTCTTGCCAGTGGATATTCGTTTTCATAGCGCCATTCACCGGTCCCCGAATCGAAGATCGCCACCGCAGGTTCTTCCATAATTCCGTTATTGACACCCTTGAGCCAGTAATCAAACCATCTTAATATCTGCTCGTTTAATGCCTGGTTACTTATGAACCGAACATTTGTGAGGTGACCAGCAGGTGGCACAACAAGTAGTTTCTTGGGCGCGCTGATAACCGGATATGCGGAAAGCTGCCCGATCATGTGGAGAGGAGACTGGGGACTGATACTTAACATTGCCACCTTAATCTTATCGAGCTTTGTCCACGCGGCTCTCTCCCAGTAATAGGGGCCGTCCTCGGGATGTGCGGCCCAGTCCACCAGTACGTTACTGGGAGGCAGTTTTCCTTCGACTGGTCCAGGCCACATCGCCTGCCTGGCAGTGGCTGCCGCCCACATGCCGAGGAAGCCGTTATAAAAAATACCGCCACGGTAGCAGAAATCGCGGTATGGATCTGTCTCGCCGTCGTAAGGGACGATGCACTTGAGGTGTGGGGGCTGCTGAGCCGCCACCAGGAATTGAATCATGGCAAAATAGGAATCTCCCAGCATGCCCACATTTCCGTCGCACCACGGCTGCTGAGCCATCCATTCTATCAGGTCATATCCATCCTGCTGCTCCTTCGTGTCAAGAAAGTTCCACTGCCCCTGAGACAAACCGCTACCCCTTATTTGCGCCACGACGTATACATATCCCTTAGAAACAAAGTAGTCGATGGCGCCCGCCTCTACACCGTGTGTTAATACCGGCGGCTGTCTCTGTATCTCTTTTATATACGGCGACATCGACAGCAATCCAGGATAACGGCCCTTGGCTTCTGGTCGGTAGACGTCCACCGCAATCTTGATGCCGTCCCGCATGGCCACATAAACGTTCTCGTCGAGCTTCATCCCCTTCGGAACCGCTCCTCTAGTGGTAGGATAACCGTTTGTCATCTTTCACCTCTCTTTCCTAAACTTGGGGGCAGGGCTATATAGTATCATTACTTTTTCTCGTTATACAGTGCCGGCAGGAACCTGGTTAAGTCCTGCATCTCGATCTTGCAGTGCTCATATGTGGCATCGAGAAGCGCCTGGTCAGTCTTAGCTGGGAACGTACTTCTCATCTTTCACCTCCTCAGCTTCAGTGTTTCGTTTCTTGTTGCCACATCTTCTATATTTCTCTCGGCGATGCGCGAGCACCGCACGTCATAAAATAAAAAAGGAGTGCTCGACTTAACGGCACTCCAAAACTACGCTAACCATCCCCCTTACCCACATGATCACATTTATGATCTCAAATTATCAGGTAGTATGATGCTAACATGGCTACTTGTTATTGACGGTAACGATGATTTTGCAGGCTTGATTTTCGGGCCCTATCGCTACACGTTAACAATACATACCAGAGATGTGCATACATCGTTTCCAGGTATGCTGACAGAACGTTCTTCATTCGGGCCAATGTAGATGATATCGCCTTCCTGCACAAGACATTCTTCTGATTTAGTCTTCACAATCATAGATCCATGCAGGATATAATAGATTTTCTCGGCAGGAGAGCCAGACATCTCCACACCACCATTTGGCAGAAAGTGGGATAAACTCACCATCATACGCTTGGTATCCTTCTCGGCTGCTAACTTCCGAGTAGACCATACGTTGACGTGTTTGGCAGCTTCATACACAGTACCCTCGGATTTCTTGATCAGCTTCATGTTTCTTATTCCTCCATCAATTATTGAAATAGTCTTCTTATTACTTGATTAAGTCATACTCGGTTCAAAACGCGTTATGTGTTCTAGGCAATCGCGGTGAGACCTCCATCGACATATAATATCTGCCCCGTAGTGAAATCGGATTCGGAAGATGCCAGATAGACGCAGGCGGCAGCCACTTCTTCCGGACTGGCGAATCTCTTGAAAGGATTTTTAGAAGCTAACATTTGCAAGCGCTCGGGGGACACAGATTTCTTAATCAATTCTGTCATGACTACAGCGGGTCCGATAGCATTTACGTTGACATTGTACTGGGCCCATTCAGCAGCGAGCATGCGAGTGATCATGTCTACGGCACCTTTAGTCGCGCCGTAAGCAATATTGCCATTGTCCGTTGCCCGGCTCCCACGTACAGAGGACATATTGATGATCTTTCCCCGCTTTCTATCAACCATGACCTTCCCAAAGCTCCTGCAGGTTAGCATCACACCTCGGACATTAAGATCAAATAGAGCATCCCACTTGTTGACATCGATATCAAAAGGCAACATTTTGGTATTTATTCCATGGGCGTTAACCAGGATGTCAACTGTTCCGAACTGCTTCACCACCTGGTCAGTCAATTTGGCCACGCTTTCCTCACTGGTAACGTCGACTTGCATAGCTACACATTCGGAACCCGTAGCCGCCTTAATCTTCTTGGCAATCTCCTGCAGTTTCTCCAGACTTCGACTGGCCACAACTACTTTCGCACCCTGAAGCGCCAAGGCGGAGGCGCATGCTTCGCCCAGGCCGCCGGCACCGCCGATCACCACAGCTACTCTATTGTCTAATCTGAACATCTAATCCCTCTCGATCATTGCAGCATTGTATCTATTCCTCGACGATGGCTACCAATCGTACCATGCCACCGTCTGCCATCTCACAGCGGAATGGAAAAGCGGCGATGGTGCAACGTTTGCCCGTTACCAGCTCGATATCGCCTCCAGCATTTTCAATCGTTACAATACCATTTCGCAGCAGGGTTCTGTGACACGGTTCGTATTCTGGAAACTGGACATCCGGGTCTTTGCCTGTCTCCTTTCTATACTCCTTGTCAAGCCAGGGCATTGTTTGCGATAGCGGATAATGCCACAGTGGACTATCAGTTGCACCGTAGGTTCCTGCTACACCCTTAACTTTCTTCTTTACTAACCAGTCCGCTGCCTCAGGGCCAAGACCTGGGTAGTAATTATAGTAGTCATAATTGTTCACTCGCCAAAATTTGTGCCAACCGGTATTGAACACCACGAAATCGCCAGCTTCTATTTTTGGCTTCGCCTTTTCAAGGTCCTCTGCCGTGAATATGTGCCATTTCTTCATATGGCGGAAATCAACTACGACTCCGGTGCCATAACAATTCTCAAGCGGTATCTTATCGAGCATAATACCGCCTTCACTGGGATGCAATACATGAATTGGTGCATCCATATGGGTACCCGCATGCAGCGTGCCTGTATACACCACACTTCTCTTATGAAATCGTTCTAAGTATTCAACGCGCTGAAAAAGCAGATCCTGCCGCGGTCCCGGAAAAGGCCATAAAGGTGTATCCACACCCCATGGTAGCGATAGGTCATAGATTGTTCGTTTCATGTTACCCTACCTCTCCTTACTACTGGCTTGTGTTATGTCACTCGCACTGCTCCAGATTTGTGCTTCAATTCGAGTACCGCTCACTCAAATGCAGCATCGATACCAATGATAGATCCGGTTTGCCCGCCGATTGTAACATATTGGTTTGTTGGTGTCCATGACATTTTAAATTTGATAGTACATCTGGGATAACACATCAATGTCGATGCGGAGCAGCAAACAAATCGAGAAACTGCTATAATGTACGGCCGATCAAAGTCGGATTAAGTCTACGAGGAGGAATCCAGATGACACCAAAATTTTATGATCTATCCCAACCATTTTACGCAGGAGTCCCATTGTGGCCATGGCCCGTGATGACCGATACGCAAATCCATCGGGTATCTTTTCCCGAACGTGATCAGTTCCCTGGCGGGGTAAACAAAATGACCACTGTCATCACCACCAAATTTCATGTTTCCACCCACATGGATGCCCCACTACACGTTCTAGAAAACGGCATGACCATCGAGCAGATACCTCTGTCCTCATGTTACGGCGAAGGGGTGATTGTGGACATGCGCCATAAGAAGAAGTGGGACATAATCGGTAAGAAAGACCTGGATAACGCCAAGCCGAAGATTAAAAAGGGCGATTTCGTAGTAGTCAATACCGGATGGCATAAGTATTTTCCTAACCAGGGCTATACCTTCTTCAATCATTTCCCTGGGTTCTACACTGAAGCGGCAGAATGGTTTGTCGAGCACGAAGTTAAGGCTGTCGCGGTTGATGGTGGCGCCATGGACAGCCCTCTGGCACACACGCCGTTGGACAAATTCGCGCCCTGGCTTTTCAAAGAATATATGGACGAAACCGGAAAAGATGCCAACAAGGAATTTCCAATTTATGAACCCTGTCATTTGGCACTGGCCAAAGCCAATATCCCTGGCATCGAGGTGGCCGGTGGTCAGATTGATGAAGTGACTGGCAAGCGCTGTACGCTGGCTTGTTTTCCCATTCGTTATAGAGGTGGAGAAGCTTCGATCGTCCGGCTGGTAGCAATCGTCTAATAACATTGAGGCAGGCAAAAGAGATGAGTTACATCAAGTTACCACCTAACAAGGTAATCATCACGGTAGCGCAAACCGGCGCCCTTGTAACCAAGAAGATGAACCCTGCAGTTCCGGAGCAGCCAGATGAGATAGCCGCATCTGCACACGATTGCTATAACGAAGGCGCGGCTATTATCCATATTCATGCACGTGACAAAGAAGGAAGAACCACGGGAAGCGCAGACGTGTTCCGCGATATCCACGAGAAGATACGAAAGCGCTGCGATGCCATCATCCAGGACTCCACCGGCGGGGGCTCCAATCTGACAATAGAGGAGCGCACCCTATGCCTGGAAGCTTATCCTGAGATGGCCTCTCTTAATATGGGTACCATGGTGCGAACCCTAGGGGAGGCCGCCGGCACACCCTTTATGAATACCCGTGCTGATATAGAGGCTTTTGTGAAACGAATGGAACAGTTCGGCGTGAAGTCTGAAATGGAGTGCTACAATCTGGCTATGCTCCATGAAGTCGACCTCCTGATAGAGAAGGGGCTGGTACGAAAGCCATACTATGTAGATGTAATATTGGGTATGGCATATCAGGGCGCTCTGCCGGCGGATCTCACGTTCTTCAACACTTACCTGCGGCACCTTCCTTCCGATACCATCTTCAACTGCCTCGGCGTCGGGTCAGCGCAAACATCTGTAGCAATGTTGGGCATGATTTTCGGCGGCTGCGTCCGTGTGGGACTGGAAGACAACATATACTACGGCAAAGGAGAACTTGCCAAGAGCAACGCACAGCTGGTGGCCCGGGTGGCCAGGATCGCCAGGGAGATGGGGAAGGAGCCGGCAACTCCTGATGAGGCAAGGCAGATACTAGGTTTGAAGCCTTTGAAAAAATAAAGGCATTATACCAATGACAACCAAGTGAGATATGAAAACCAACGTTCTTTACTATGGCGATAACCTAGTTTGGTTATGCAGTGAGGAGGTTTGCTATGGCTAATCCTTATGTGAAAGACATCTTGTATGGTGACAACTGAATGACAACACATGCAGATCATTGCTATAGTATAACAGTCTACACGGCTAAGTTGGAAGTGCTCCAATGTCTCAGGGCGCTTGCCGATTTTGCACAAGTTATCGGAAATAAGCGGATCGTGTGGGGCAACACGAAAAAATCTGACTGGAAGGCTAACGGTAACCAAGTTACCTTCCATTTCAGCAAACCAGGATACCGAGATGACTTCGTAGTAACTGCACAGCACTTACTCCCGATAGATTCATGGAGAGAGGTAAAAAGGAGTGATGCTAACCCAGCACAGCCAGCTAGGCGGTGATGGCTACCATTAGTTGATGTCATATGAAGGTGGGGGTGGTTTAACCCGTGAAGTGGTTACTTGTCTTTAAGGGATAATCGCCAAAAATAAATCTAAGAGAAGGAGGCTAAATAAGATGTGTGAAATGTTTAGCTTAAACGACAAAGTAGCTGTGGTGATCGGAGGGGGAGGTGGCATCGGTGAACTCATGGCAGAAGGCTTGGCAAAGCAGGGCGCCAAGGTGGCCATTGCCAGCCGCAACCTGCAAAAATTAGAGGAAATCGCCCAGAAAGCTCAGAAGGCAACTAAATCAGAGGTTGCTGCATTCAAAGTCGATATAACAGATGAGAAAAGCACAGCCCAACTAGCCAAGGATGTGGTGGCCAAATTCGGTACCGTGGACATACTGGTAAATTCACAGGGTGTAAACTTGAAATACAATGCAACCGAATTTCCAGCCGGTGAGTGGGACCAGATGTTCGCCGTGAATGTAAAAGGCATCATGTTGACTTGTCGCGAGTTCGGAAAAATCCTGGTGGAGAAAAAGAAAGGAAAGGTCATCAACATATCATCAGTGAGAGGCGTTCGCGCGACACTCTGGGGTGGTAACGAAGGCTATTCTGCCACCAAGGGCGCTGTAGATATGATTACCAGGTCATTAGCTTCCGAATGGGCACCGTACAATATTAATGTGAATGCCATCGCGCCGTCATTGATCCGTACCGCGCTGGCTGCCAGGACCTTAAACGACCCCGAGCGTCTGGCAAGATACATGGCTAACGTGCCAATGAAACGGGTGGGCGAGCCTGAAGATTTAATAGGTCTATGTGTCTTTTTAGCTTCGTCAGCCTCGGATTTCATTACGGGCCAGATTATCTACCTTGATGGCGGACTCACCGCTATCGGATAGCCCATTCCACATTAACTGTGAGCCGGCTTTGAGTGTCGGCATGGAGTATCTGAAAATCTGTTTCCGAATCATATTAGAGGGTTTTGCCGTTCAAGCTCAACTGAGCGGCAAAACCCTCTAATTTCGGTTGCTTCCCTAGAACAAGTACTATAAGCTCTAAATTCCAGTCCCGCCGTCCACGTTTATATACGTCCCGGTAAGCATCGAAGACTCTTCGGAAGCTAGATACAATGCGGCTTGAGCTACATCTTCAGGCTTAACCACACGCCCCAACGGAGCATTTCCTGCTACCACCTTTAGTGTCTCCTCAGTTAGTTGTAGGTCCTTCAATAACGGTGTCTCCGTAATAAAAGGGTTTATGCAATTGACGCGAATCTTGTCCGGTGCAAACTCTAAAGCTAAGGCCTTGGTCAACGTGATTATCGCTCCTTTGGAACTGGCATAGAGCGCGTTTCGCGGCCCTACAGGCCGGAGGCCAGCCATGGAAGCAATACTAATAATGGCGCCACCACCAGCTTTCCTTATCTCCGGCACTGTGTATTTCGCAGTGAAAAATATGCTTCTCACATTTACTGCATAAACCCGGTCCCACAACGATGGCTCGATACTCTCAATCGGGTTTTCCCCCGGTGTCCCCCAGATGCCGGCACAGTTAAGGAGTATATTGATTTTGCCAAATTTATCTTTGCCTGCCTTGACCAGGTGTTCAACTTCAGAAGCTACCGTAACATCAGCACGCACAAAAATGGCTTCATCACCACCCGCCTTAATGGCAGCGACAGTCTCCTCTCCGCCCTTGTTATTTACATCAGCCACTATTATCTTGGCACCTTCTTTAGCGAATAGCTTGGCTGAGGCCCTTCCTATTCCAGACCCTGCACCTGTCACTATCGCCACCTTCTCATTTAGTCTCATCTCTCGTCATCTCCTTTGAATTGTTTTTTTCAGCTATTGGCCTGCTCGGCCTCGTAGACTAGCCTCCCAACTGGACTCTTAACCCATGCTGTTCAAGTATATTCTTTATGTCATCTAAGCGCTCTTGGCTAAGAGACGAAATGTGCAACTTATACTTTCTTCCCAGCTGTTGGTACTTCACTGTACCGTATTCGTGATATGCCATGAGATCAACTCTCTCCACAGACTTCAATCCGGCTAAAAACTCAGCCACGGATTTGATATTTTCTGCCGTATCATTATGCCCCGGTATTATTGGTAGCCTTATTATTATTGATTTACCAATCGAATCCAGATGCCTGAGGTTATCTAATATGAGCTTATTGGATACTCCGGTATTCTCCATGTGCTGCTTCGGGTCCATGCTTTTTAGATCGAACAGTAGCAGGTCAGCTTCCTCAAGGACTTTCAGCCCATAGCTAGTTGCTGTGTAGCCACAGGTATCCACCGCTGTATGTATGCAATTATCTCTACATTTCTTCAGTAACGCCCGTGTAAAAAGGGGCTGGAAAGTTGGCTCGCCGCCACCTATAGTTACCCCACCACCACTCGCCCGGTAAAACTGCTCATCCTTTTTGACGATATCGAACACCTCGTCCACAGTCATGCGTTTGCCGAAATACTCAAGTGCCCCTATGTAACAAACTTCGATACAGTCTCCACAATTCGTACATGATTGCCTATCGATTTGGATCTTCTTGTCCCCATGTCTGAGTCCAGTTCGAATAGCACCAGCAGCGCAAACTGACACGCACCTTCCGCATCCGTCGCATTTTGAAGAAGTGAATTTGATCTCAGGCAGACCAGTCTGCCCTTCCGGATTACAGCACCAAACACAACCAAGAGGGCATCCCTTAAGGAACACCGTGGTTCTTATTCCATAACCATCTACGAAGGAACCGTGAATAATGTGGAATATGAGGCCCTCATTGCTACTGAACATAGTGTTATGAATGACCCTATCTGCGGACCGTTTGCTCCCTCTAGGCCTCCTTAAACTCAGTCCTGGCGATGATATCATCCTGTAATTCTTTACTCAGTTCCACGAAGTAAGCACTGTATGTTGCCACTCGTACCAACAAGTCCCGATATTTTTCGGGATGCCTTTGTGCGTCTCGCAAAGTATCACCATCTACGATGTTGAACTGGACAAGTGCCCCCCCGTTTCACAGAATGTCCTGATAAGAGAAGCAAATTTACGCGTTTTTGACTCGTCTTTCAATACATCCGGATTGAATCTGATATTTAGCACAGAGCCGTTAGTCACTTTCACATGGTCCAGTTTCGCTACGGACCTCATAGTCGCAGTTGGGCCGCTCACATTTCTTCCCTGATACGGAGAGATGCCGCCTTCCGACAATGGCTCACCCGACCTTCTCCCATCCGGTAAGGCTCCAACTACTTGGCCTAGCGGTACATTAGCCGTAACTATGGCAGCGGCCACAGTGGATAAGGCGCCGGGGACGCCACCGCAATTGCTGGCTGCCACAGCGCTGCCGTGGACAAGTACGTCGTTCACAATTGAATCAACATAGTCATCATCATTGCCAAACTTAGGTGTGCTCTTCAAGATGTGCCATGTCTTCTCTTCACCCTCGAAATTCTTTTCGAGAGCCTTAATCAAACTATCCATAGATAACTTCTTATCTTCGAATACAACTTTCTTGATTGCTGCTAACGAGTCACCAACATTTGGCGCGCCGCCAAGAGATATCGCCCGCGTCATATATGGAGATGTTCCACCATTCGTGATATCAAGACCTTTTTCGATGCAGCCGTGAAAGAGAGCAGATTGAAATGGGGTTGGAGCAAACTGTGCAAAGATTTGCTTGTCCACATTCTTTAGAATAAGTGCAACTGGAATAAGTGCTTCTACTTGCTTTTTATAGGCATCCCACACCTCTTCATAAGTCTTAAACTTTTTCGGGTCACCTGTCTTGGGGCCGATTTGTTTGCCTGTTAATCGAGAAATGCCGTTGTTTAAAGCTAGCTCCAGCATCAGCGGAAGGTTCATTATCGGTCCAGGAAGATCATGGGAATAGGCAGGAACAGTGGGACAATTACAACCACATATAGTATAGTCCCGCGCATAGTCCACTGGTTTTCCGTCACTGAGCAATTGCTGGATAGTCGTCTCGTCGCTGACGAATTTAAATTTCCCTCTCAAAGTCTTCAGTGTTTCGCATGCCCTCATTAAGAAGGCATCGGGGGTATTCTTATGAACTCTGATAATGATATCTTCGGCCGATAGTCTTACTTTTTCCTCCGCATCAAGAAAAATGTACGACAGCTCATTCACAGCATCCCGGCCATCTTTAGTTAGCCCGCCCAGGGTCACATTCGCCCAGGTAGCAAAACCACAGAAGGTTTTGACGGCTTGGCTGGCCTGCAAGATCAGTACGCTGTTCATTTTGATATAAAGCATCGAAATTAAGTCACAGGCTTCGTTTCTGGTGAGCTTTCCCTCCGCTACGTCCTTCTTGTAGATTGGGTACAGATATTGATCCGGCCTGCCGAAACCTATGCCATTCCCCCACCCCTCAATCATGAGGACTACATATATAAACCATACCGACTGTAAGGCTTCGTAAAAATTTCTGGCCGGGTTAGCCGGAACCCAGGCACACGCGTCTGCTATCTTGCTTAACTCAGCTTTTCTTTCAACATTAGCCTCTTTCTTAGCCAGGTCCTTGACAAGACCCGCATATCGATTAGCAAAACTGTTAGCCGCATCAAGAGCAATATTGACTGCCTTCAAAAACTGGAGCTTATTGAAATCTTTGATATCTGCCAGATTCAGCTTTCCGATTTCTTCGGCAACCTGTTTCTTGATATAGTTCAAACCTTTGTTAATCACTATATCGTAGTCAGGGCTTATATGTGCAAAGTGAGTGCCATTAGCACAATAGGCGCCACCTTCCTCAATCACGTGATGCAGTTTCAAAACGTCTTCCGGAATCAAAGCGCTCCATTGGTCGTATAGGGATCTTCCCTTCCAGTAAGGAAGGAATTGTTTCATCTTCGCCTTCTCCCCATCCGTGAGAGGTGCCAGTCTGTCCCATTCTCGTGTGGACAACAGATCCATTTCGTCCAGATACCATTCCCACTGGACTTCTGGAAGCAACGGGCCGCCACGCGGTTTGCTGGTAGCTCTGCCCACAATCAACTCTCCATCATCTATACTAATGGTCATTTCCTTCAATACTTTTTCCAGCGCCTTTGCCCTCCTGATCACCGGTGGTTCGCTCTCGGTCTGCCTATACGACTCTGTGATCAAATAACCTCTTTCGATGCATACTTCGGGAGGGCATAATACTCTCTGTCTTAGTTTATTCACTCTGTCGTTGTCTTCTACAGCCACTTTTTCTTTCGCGGCTCTTGCCATGTTATAACTCCTTTGCTGAATTACGGTACTACACTTCATTAATCAGTGACGTTGCCCACGTATGTCACCGCTGCCATGACCGAAATCCCTCGCACTTTGGGGCGCATAACGGTACCCTAGACCATGCCTATATGGTCCGACCAACATTAAAACCTTCAGCTATGGCTTCAAATAAGCTACGGGGTTTCAGGCAATCACCGATTTGGTAAACTTCAGCCACTTTTCCCTTGAGCATGCCGGAGAGCGCCGTGTTTGGCATGGCACCAACGGCTAGAACTATGGTATCAGCCGGAATAGCTTGTTTCTTTCCTTCTTTGTTGGTAATAAGCAAACCCTCTGAGGTGATCTCTTCATATTTGGCTCCGGTGAGCATCGTAACATTTTTGAGTGTCAGACGGCCTAACAATGAATCCCTATTCATTGGAGATAGTGTTACTGCCATGGAATCCCCCCTCCTGGTAATAGTTACCTTCTTTCCCGCATCGGCCAGCCACTCGGCAGTCTCACATCCAACCAGCTCACCACCAATGACAATTACTTGCTGTCCCACTTTGACTCTACCAGCCAGAACTTCCTCAGCCTGGACAACATTACTTCTGTTAATACCAGGGATCTCCGGGACAAAAGGTACGACACCCGTAGCTAGAACAACTGCGTCCGGAGCTATTGACTCTATTTCTGGCAGCGCCGCTTCCTTCCCGAGTACGACATTGACGCCAGCTTTTTTAACCTGGGTGCTCATTACTTTGGTCAACTCTACGAGCATATCTTTGTAAGGTGGTATTGTCGCCAAAATAAGCTGGCCGCCCAACTTCTTCTCTTTCTCAAGCAGGGTCACTTTGTGGCCGCGTTGCGCAGCGATTATGGCAGCTTTCATGCCTCCCGGCCCTCCACCAACGACAACGACCTTCTTCGATTTCTTAGCTTTGGTGACCGTGCTAGCCCCTTCTTTTCCACCTGCGGGGTTAACCCTGCAACTGAGGCTATCCGTTTGCGACGTTATGTCATATTGGCAGGTATTGCATACAATACAAGGCATTATCTCGTCCAATTTCCCAGCTGCTGCCTTGTTCGGAAGCTCAGGGTCAACCAGCAATCCCCTGCCGATAGCCACCAAATCGGCTTTCTCCTCCTCGATAATCTTTTCTCCCAATGTAGCCGTAAGACGATATACGGCGATGACAGGTACGTTAACTGCTTTCTTTACCGCCGCGGCCAGATGAACAAGATAGCCCATAGGTTTTGCTGCCATCGGCGAATGGTTGGGATCAGGTCCTCCAAGATAAGATACGTCAACTGCCACAGTGCCTGCCGCCTGACATAATTTTGCTATTTCCTGTGCGTCCCTTACAGTCGTAGCGCCCTTGATTCTGGGCTCATCACCATTTATTCGGCACCACACCGGGAACGAATCTCCGACCGCCTCTTTGACCGCACCTATCGTTTCCACAAGCATCCTGGCTCTGTTCTTTAGCTCTCCACCGTACTGATCCCTACGCTTATTGGAATTAGGTGATAAGAATTGGTTGATTAAATAGCCATGGCCAGCGTGTAATTCTACCGCATCAAATCCTGCTTTTTTGGCACGTTCTGCAGCAGCAGCATAGCACTGTTCAAGTTCTCTTATTTCTTCAACGGTAAGTTCTCGAGGCGTCTCAAAAAGATCGTGCACTCCAACCAGCTCATCTCCCGGATACGGAATCGGCGAAGGTGCTACCGGCTGAAAGCCCGTGATTCCAGAAGCGGTGATTCTGCCAGCATGATACAGCTGTATGGCTATCTTAGCGCCGTGTTTATGAACTACCTCAGCAAGTCCTCGTAGGCCTAGTATGCACTTGTCGCTGTCTATCATGAGCTGGCAGCCGGCAACCTTTCCAGGCGGGGCGATGCAGGTGGCTTCGACAATAATGAGACCTACGCCACCATCTGCCCGAGCTGCATAATAGTCCTTGATACGATCGGTGACATATCCTTCCTTGGTGGCGAAATTGGTAATCATGGGAGACAGAACCAAGCGGTTTTTAAGATTCAAGGTTCCCAGAGAAATAGGATCAAATAGCTTCATGAATACCTCCGTAAATCTTGTGCTCGGCTCAGTTAGAAATGCGTTTGTATCAGGCGATTTTCATTCCCCCATCCCCAGCTATCGGAAACGCCCCATCTCGAAGCGGCATCCAAGAGTAGGCATCATACTAATCCAGTACGCTCAAACTTGTCAAAGGCTATCCCTAGGTGCTTCCGATTACCCCCCAAAGCGCTGCAGAACTTGGTAGATGGCTTCCGTGCCGAAAGTTACGGCTTCAACAGGGATGCGTTCATCGGCAGCATGAGGTAATTGCATGAAGTTGAACCCATCAGGTAATTTCATGGGTATGAAGCCATACGTCTGGATGCCCAGTCTAGAGAAGAAACGCCCGTCGGTAATACCAGTAAACAACATTGGCACCGCTAAGCTGTCTGGGTCTGCAGTCTGTAAAACATCGGCTAGTGTAGGAAATAGTCCCATATCAGGCTCGCCAGGGCAGGGATCGTATCGGAAAACTTCAACTTCCACGTCATTACCTATGAGTTGCTGCAATTCTGCAATCATATCTTCAGGGCGGTAACCAGGCAGCAAACGTCCGTCCAGGTGAAGGATAATTGCACTGGGAATGACATTGATGTTATCCCCGCCTTGGACAATGGTGGCATTGACCGTGTTGTGAAGTATAGCGTCAAAGGCATGACCCTGCGCCCCGAGAAAATCAAATATCCGGTCGGTCTGGCTCGGGTCAAGAAGTTGAGACAAAACATCACTGATCGGTGGAGATACGGCCGAGGCCATAGTCTGGATCATCTGACTCGCGACGGAGGTGATATGAACCGGCAAACGGCGCTGGTCCAATTGCTGAAGCACATGAGCTAACTTTGCCATGGCACCGCCATGTAGGGGCAATGACCCGTGACCACCCAGCCCATGCAAATACATCTTCATGAGGCAAATCTGCTTTTCAGCCACCTGAATAGGGTAAAACCTTTTCTGACCGATGTGCATAGTGAAGCCACCAAACTCTCCCAGGGCATAACGAATGCCATGAAATAACTCGGCGTGTTCCTCTACCAGATACTTGGCTCCAAGATCGCCAAAGCCTTCTTCATCGCATAACAGCGCCAGCACAACATCACCGGCTGGAGTCAGGCCTTCGGCTTTTGCCTTGAGCAATGCGGCCAGCATCATAGCGACACCACCCTTCATATCCAAGGTACCTCTGCCCCAAAGGTAGCCATCTATTATCTCACCACCAAATGCTGCATGTTTCCAGACCTGGTCTTTAGTTATCTGCACGTCCACGTGCCCATAAAGTAACAGTGGTGGCGCGTTCCTTTTACCCTTCAGACGGGTGACCAGGCTGGGGCGGTTGGGAACTTTAGCCAGGATGGTCGTTTCAAAACCCGCCGGAGTCAGTAATTGATTGATATACTTGATACAATCATCTTCGTTGCCGGGAGGGTTGCTTGTATCGAAGCGTATCAGGCGCTGCAACAATTCTACCGGTCGCTGGTAAACAGTGCTTTGGTCACCTACAACTGAGTCAGACATTTGCCACCTCCACAAATATCTTGCATGCCCAGTTCACCCACCATCGGGATAGGTTCATACTAACAAACCTAAGAGCAGCTATCCAGAATCTTGATTAACTCTCGCCCTACTGCCGCGAGTAGTTCTGCTTGGGGGACGGGCCGGCCATCCACCGACGCACCGGCTACTGTCAGACTTCGTTTAGCTCTGGCTTTAACTTCGGCTTTGCCACCACAAGATCGAGGACAGCCACATAGTATCACCACGACATCTAAATTTTCTTCCGCCAAAGGCAGCAGTTGAAGACCTCCCCTACCCTGTATCACCTCAGAAAGATACCGGGCTATCCGGCTCAAGTCCACCTGCGGATTGCAGCAGCCACAGTACTTCAGTGCTATTTTAATATCGCGACTATCCCCCACAATCCTGAACGCTTATAAAGTAACTTATTCAGAACCGATAGCACACCTGTTCAGCAGACAAGAAGTGGTTGCTCTCCGATTTTAGCCAGCTTTTCGGCCAGCCGTTTCTTTCGCTCGATGTTGGCCTGCCTCTCTATCATTATTCTCTGCGCCTGCGGCGAGCCCGCACCGTGCATGGATTCCACCAGCGCCGTGCCGCACGTCATGCCCTCAAGAAGCCGTATCAAGCGTATCCTCGTCTCGGCAGGTACGTCGGCAACACCTTTCATGTATTTTTCTACCCATTTACCCACCTTCTTGTCTCTAAAGTCCATCTCAGACGGTGCGGTCGCCAATATGCCCCCGGCAATATCCTGAGCCAATCTGGAGATCTCGTAGACGTTGCGGGTAACGTTCAACTTAGTAACATTGGCCAGCAGCGGGTCGGCCATGTAAGAACCGGCAGGCAGCATATAACCCTGACAGGAGCAGGCTATGGAGCAGCAGTAGAGCGTCTCCGCCAGATGAATCATTTCCACCAGCTTGTCTCTAACGTGTGAAGCTCTATCAGTGCCTTGGGCCTGCGCCAAAGCGTAGGTGGCCCCGGTGAGAGTGTCGGCCAGTCCGGTCTTGCACCCACCGTAATTTTGTCGGTGCGCTGTAGCAAATCTTTCCACAAGTTCATAGGCAAATTCATATTCGCCACACATAAAAACATGTTTCCAGGGCACAAACACCTTATCGAAGATAACGAGCGCCTCGCCTCCGACTATGCCATAGTCCACATTGCCCTGGTCAAGAACACAATCACACTTACGCGTATCGTTGGTCTGCCGTCCGAAGATGTGCATTACGCCGGGAGCATCAACAGGCACGTAGAAACAGACGGCGTAGTCGGCATCTTCGGCCTTCATGGCCGCCGTAGGCATCACCAAATGTCCATGAGAGTTTACCGCACCCGTGATATGGGCCTTGGCGCCGCTGACCACGATTCCATCCTTTTTCTTCTCCACCAAGTGTACGTAAAGGTCAGGGTCCTTCTGCTGACTGGGTGAAAGGCGACGGTCACCTTTGGGATCAGTCATGGCCCCCGAAATCATAAGATCCTTGGATTGCACTTCCATGAGCAAATTGACCAATCTCAGGTGATACTCAGTCCCCATTTTCTTGTCTATTTCGTAAGTAACCGAATAGACCGAATTGAGCCCGTCGAAGCCAACGCACCTCTGAAAGCAGCTGCCCGTCTGCTGGCCAATAGCCCGTAGCATCTTGACCTTCTTTACCAGGTCGTCATGGCTATGATGTATGTGTGTGAAACGATTGATTTTCGCCCCTGTGAGGTGAGAGGTTGCCGTTAGCAGTTCCTCAAATTCAGGTGCCGCTGCCATGTCATAAGTTAGTGCTGCCGCATTCACATGGGGTAAGAATGCTGGATGGTCAACTATACTCTCAATTTTCTCACCCAGGTAGTAGACCTCAGGCTTAACTCGTTTGAGACTTTCCCGATACTGATTTCCGTTCATCATGTTCATTACCTCCAAAAGTTTATCTCAGCCACCTCGCTCCCACTCACCCGTCCTAAGATTTATAACTATGCTATTATCCGGCGGTTCCAGGTCATTCCACAAACCGTAAACGAGGTCCTTGCGAAAAGTGACCACCAACCAACCGCGCAAGCTCAAACCACTGGTCTGGATTACCTCTTGACCAGCAGGCAGTTTTTCATCGCCGGCATAATGAGCTGCAAACGCCGCCGCTACCTGTCTAGCCAACCTCGCCGCCTCCTCTTGTTTAACCCCATAGCTCATTATCGCTTTAGTGGCGATACCTTCTATCCCGTCTAACGAATAGTTCCGGGCATATTCGGGGAAATCAGATGGGTGTGACTTGATGTACTCCGACCTAATCGACGTCTTCTGGTTAGCATCGATGCTTACCAGACGGTAGGGATCAGGATAGGTCACCAGCGAACCTGTCTCAATATCATAGACGGCCTTATTCTCTTTGGGATACTTCGCCAACGTTGGCCAATTTTTCACACGGTTTCTGAACGGCACGGCGTTTTATCTTAGCATACCGCTTCAGATTTGGCTAACCTTTCGGGCTCTCGCTGTCAGTTACTTTGCTTCATCATGCCGCCACCTATTTTGCCGTACTGGTCTTCATAGCCGCGTCAGTTCTCTAACGCTTCAGGATGTCCCAGCAATTGGCAAACATCATGAATTACGGTCAGCCTTGTAACAATAAGCCAAATACAGATACAATGTAGCGCCAAAAGAAAGGGTATAGTAATGGAAACTTACCGCGATTCCTCACAACCAATTGATGCCAGAGTCAAGGACCTCATTTCCCGGATGACTCTTGATGAAAAAATCGCCCAACTCGCTGGCCAGTGGAGTTTTCAGCTAATAGAGGATGCAAAATTTTCAAAGAAAAAGGCCAGAACCGTTCTGGAAAATGGCACGGGACATATATGCCGACCGGGAGTATTCACCGGTCTGTCCCCCAAAGACCTGGCAGTGTTCATAAACAATGTCCAGAAGTTCTTGATGGAAAATACCAGGCTCGGCATACCCGCTCTGGTCCACGAGGAATGTCTCAACGGATTTATGGGCAGAAATGCCACTATCTTCCCACAGATTATAGGCATGGCTAGCACCTGGGAACCTGGCCTAGTACATGAGATGACCGAAGTAATAAGAGCACAAATGCTGGCAGTGGGGGTACGCCAGGGCCTCTCGCCGGTATTGGATGTCGCCAGGGATCCCAGATGGGGTAGAGTGGAGGAGACCTTCGGCGAGGACCCCTATCTTATCGCTGCCATGGGCACGGCATACATCAAAGGGTTACAGGGTGATGATGTCAAACATGGCGTCATAGCCACTCTAAAGCACTTCGTCGGCTACGGTAAATCCGAAGGCGGCCTGAACTGGGCACCTGCTGATATACCACCCAGGATGCTGCGGGAAGTCTATCTGTATCCGTTCAAAAAAGTCATCGAAGAGGCCGGCCCCCTATCTGTGATGAATGCATACAACGAAATAGACGGCATACCGTGCGCCGCTTCGAAAGAACTTCTTACAGACATCCTGCGCCACGAGTGGGGATTCGATGGAGTCGTGGTCTCCGACTACTTTGACGTCGACAATCTGCAATCATACCACCACGTCGCCGACGGCAAAGCCGAAGCGTCGAAGCTTGCCCTGACCGCAGGCATAGATGCTGAACTCCCCGAGGCCGATTGCTACGCCGCCCCCTTGAAACAGCAAATCGAAAAGGGCCTGGTATCGGAGAAGATCGTCGACCTGGCAGTGGCTCGCACGCTACGGCTCAAGTTCCTGCTGGGCCTGTTTGAAAATCCCTACGTCACCCCCGAAGACCACACCAATATCTTTGACTTGCCCGAGCATCGTAAACTTGCCCTGAAAGCTGCCAGAAAATCTATAGTCCTGTTGAAAAACAAGGACAACCTATTGCCGCTGGACAAGAACATCAAAAGCATAGCCGTGATAGGACCAAACGCAGACGTACAAAGAAATCTGTTGGGCGACTATACCTATCCCGCTCATATCGAGATAGCCGTAATGGCGGCTCAGGCACAAGGTACCCAACTGACAATAGCAGACGAACGAGCGGATCACGTCCCAGTGCCCGTCATCACCATACTGGACGGAATCAAAGCTAAGGTCCCCAAGAAGACCAAGATTCATTATGCGGTCGGTTGTGACATCAATAGCGCCTCCAAAGAAGGCTTTGCTGAGGCAGTCGAAGCCGCCAAGTCGTCTGATATCGCAATAGTGGTTGTCGGAGGAAAATCAGGATTGATTCCGGAGTGCACCTGCGGGGAAATGAGGGATACTGCTGAGCTTAGTCTTCCGGGCGTTCAGGAAGACCTGGTAAAGGCCATTTATGAAACAGGAACTCCTATGGTGATCATCCTGATTGACGGTAGGCCGCGTGCCTTGGGCTGGATTGCAGAAGCCATACCCGCCATCGTAGAAGCCTGGCTTCCCGGCGAGGAAGGCGGCACCGCCGTGGCTGATGTTCTTTTTGGCGATTACAATCCCGGTGGCAAACTCCCTATATCATTCCCAGCAAAGACAGGGCAGATACCCGTATACTACGGACACAAGCCGTCAGGGTGCCGGTCACAGTTCTGGGGCGATTACGTCGATGTCTGCACCAGCCCAGCTTTTGAATTCGGTTACGGGCTTAGCTATACCACATTCAGCTTTAGCAACCTTAGAATAGCACCAAAGCGCGTCGCTTTATCCGGCAAGATCTCAATAAAAGTTGATGTCCAGAACACCGGAAAAGTAGCCGGAGAAGAAGTAGTCCAGCTCTACACTAACGATGTGATCGCCAGCGTCACCAGACCGGTCAAGGAACTGAAGGGTTTCCAGCGCATCGCGCTGGCACCCACCCAAACCAAGACGCTGAATCTCGAGTTAGCTATAGATTCCCTTGGCTTCTACGACAAAGCTTTGAAGTATGTTGTGGAGCCGGGCGCCTTCAAAATAATGATCGGCCGCTCTTCCCAGGATATCGTGCTGGAAGATACCCTGGAAGTGATCGCGGCCGATTAAATTAACGTTTGTATTCGTAGAGGAGTATCTATTCCTCTACAATGGCTACTAGCCTGACCATTGAGCCATCACCCTTGGTAAAGCGCAAGGGGAAGCCGGCTATAGTGACTCTTTTTCCGGTCACCTTGTCGATATCTCCACCTACGTTTTCCCAGACCATGATGCCGTTGCTCAACAGAATCTTATGACAGGGCTCCCAATCGGGGAATTCTTTAATGACTTTCTTCCCGGTCTCTTCCTCATATTGCCTGATTATGTCGGGGCGTATACCGGAACCGTGACCGCCCCAAGAAGCGGAAACACCGTGCGGGCCTACAACTGTGCCTAACGGATGATCCATGGCCTGCTGGTCAACTCCAACCGCCTTCACACCCTTCTTTACAAACCATTCTGCCGCCTCTTTATACAACCCTGAAGTATAAAAGAAATAATCGGGATTATCCCCCCACTTCTTATGCTGCCCGCTATTTATGATAACTATATCGCCTTTTTCAATCTTTGGTCTCGCCTTTTCCAAATCTTCGGGCAGAATCTTTTCCCATTTCTTTTTTTCTATCTTGACGACGACTCCCGTGCCATAGTAACTCTCTAGAGGGAGGTCAGCGGTATAAGGCATATTCGGCAGGACGTGGATGGGAGAATCAGCATGAGTTCCCAGGTGCATGTGCATCGTATACAGGGTTGTCTGTACGGCGCCTGCTGAATGATAGTGGAAACGTTCCAATTTTATGTCCGGCGATCCCGGCCACAACGGCATCCCCGTCTCAATACGATGAGACAAATCATAAATCTTTACCCCTTTTGCCATTTTGACTAGATACCTCCTTAGTTCTTCATTTGCTATGATGCCATTGGTTTCTAATTATGTAAGGCGTATGTACTCACCTCCTCTCGACGAGTGTAAGGATCCTCGCACATGACTACAGTCTAGTCCTTGATATCGACATTCAGATTTCCATGCCAGTTGCGATTGGGGCATTACTTGCCAGTTTCAATTGCCGGCTTTTTCGAAAACGTATCTCCATATTACAGCCGCTATGATGCCACCCAACAGTGGGGCTACCCAGAACAGCCAGAGCTGGGAAAGCGCCCCACCACCGACAAAAACCGCTGGCCCCAAACTTCTGGCTGGATTAACCGATGTCCCTGTTATCGGAATTCCGACGAGATGTATAAGCACCAGGGACAAACCGATGGAAAGGCCGGCAAATCCTTTTGGCGCCCGTTCACTTGTAGAGCCAAAAATCACAAATAGGAACAATGCAGTGAGAACAACCTCCGCCAAGAAGCAGGCGCCGAGCGAATATCCCGCAGGAGAACGAGCTCCGAAACCATTCTGACCTAGCCCGAACTGTTGTAAGGAGTAACCGCTTAAACCCTGAGCAATTAGCAGGATAATCCCGGCGGCGATTATAGCCCCGATGCATTGAGCTACAACGTAAAAAATCGTGTCCTTCCAATGCATCTTACGGGCCACGAGCATAGCCACGCTGATTGCAGGATTGATGTGGCAGCCGGAGATATTTCCAATTGAATACACCATAGCCAACACTGTTAATCCAAAGGCGAACGCTATCCCCACATTACCGATGTATTTACCGGCTATGACCACGCTACCACAGCCGATAAGAACCAAAGCGAAAGTACCAATCAGTTCGGCTATATACTTCTTTGAATCAGCACTACTGATACGCATCTTTGTAATCCCTATCCTTCCTATTCAATATCAATCAAATTACGTACTGTCTGCATTCAAAGCATGATCTCCAAATGCGCTTCAGTAACCAGACAAGAAAACCTGATAATAAACTCACTCTGTAGACTGCCAATTATTTCGGGGCTTAAAACTTAGTGCGACCGGCGAAAAGGGCTCAATAATTCTAGCACGAAATGCTGGAAAGTCAAGGTAAATAGCCTCAGGAGCCAGAGGCCCTAAACCAAAACACCAAACAAAATTGTCAGACATGTGTTGATGGACACAAAATTTGATTTATAAAACGCGCTGTCGTAGACTATTTCCGCTGTAGACACTTTATTGGAGATTGAATAATGAAAGGCTTACGCCCCAGGACTAACGACTTAGAGCCGGTTCCCCTGGCTGCGAAAACTGGAAGATTCAGCTTGCTTGACGCTATCGGAAATACTCCGCTGATTGAGCTTAGAAATCTAAACGGAAACAGCAAAGTTAGAATACTGGGGAAACTGGAAGGCAGTAACCCGGGAGGTTCAGTCAAAGACCGGCCGGCATACTACATGATTAATAAGGCTGAGGAATCCGGTGAGCTGACCAAGGATAAAACGATTGTTGAGCCGACTTCGGGCAATATGGGAATCGCCCTGGCCATGATAGGTGCCGCCAAGGGATACAACGTCAAGCTGTTTATGCCCGAGTGCGTCAGCACCGAGAGACAGCGAACTCTCGCCGCACTGGGAGCTGAAGTCATCCTTACCCCAGCAACAGAAAGCACTGATGGCGCTATCAGGCGAGCCAGACAGCTTGTTAGCGAAGAACCTGAGAAATGTTTTATGCCCAACCAATTCGACAACGAAGACAATGTTCTGGCCCATTATGAAACCACCGGCCCGGAAATCCTGTCGCAGACCCGTGGTGAAATCGACGCCTTCGTCGCCGGAATAGGGACAACAGGTACGTTGATGGGAGTTGCCCGCTTCCTAAAAGAGAAAAAACCAACCGTCAGAGTTGTCGCCGTAGAACCGACGGAGGGGCATACCATACAGGGACTGAAAAATATGAAAGAGTCTATAGTCCCCAAAATCTACAACCCGCACATTTTTGACCAGAAGTTGGTCATCGAAGACGACGACGCGTTCGAGACGACCAGGTTACTGGCGGTCAAAGAAGGTGTCTTCGTGGGGATGTCAAGCGGCGCCGCCATAGCCGGAGCATTACGCCTGGCTAAAGAACTACACACCGGCACCATCGTGGCGATACTGCCCGACCGCGGAGACCGCTACCTGAGCACTACGCTGTTCCGCTCATTCTGCGCCAAGTGCCCGCCGTAAGCCTCACAAAGGTTATTCCCAGAACGCCTCTGCCTTGGGCTATTTAAGCTGATCTCTGGAGAATTCCAGTATTCGTCGGGCTACCACGAGCATGTTAATCTGTCCGGTACCCTCGAATATGTCGTTTATCTTGGCGTCCCGCATCCACTTTTCCAGAAGGTATTTCCGGGAATAGCCCAGCGGCCCCATAATTTCCACCGCCTTCTGGGTGATCTTGGTCACGGCCAGTCCGGCCTTCGCTTTGGACATCGAAGCTTCAAGGCTATTCGGCAGAAATTGACCCATCATCCACAGGGCACGCATCATCAGCAGTTTGGCTGCCTTGTAATTAGCTTCCATGTCCATCACATCCCGCTCCAACGCGCTGAGTTTCTGGCGCGGCAAACCATAGCGCAGCTTAATACCTTCCTTCTCCATGGTTTCCTTGACGAAATCGAGCGCGGCGCGGCCAACCCCCAGGGCCATAGCCGCCACAATTGGCCGCGTGACATCGAAGGTGGCCATGGCCCTCTTGAAGCCTGCTGTTTCTGATTTGTCGATCTTTCTGACTTCCGGGCTGCCCAGTATATTTTCGTAAGGGATACGGCAATTATCCAACACGATGGTAGCCGTATCGCTGGCTCTTATTCCCAGCTTCTTCTCAAGCTTTTCTACCTTAGCGCCAGGCGTCCCCGCCTGCACCACAAAAGATTTCATGCCGGCACGGCCCGCTGTCTTGTCCACTGTGGCCCAGACCACCACCAGGCTCCCGGGCTCCTCCAGGGCTCTTTTCCCCCAGGTCACAAATATCTTTTCGCCGTTAAGCACCCATTCTTCACCATCGCGCACTGCTGTGGCGGTTATCGCCGAAGTATCCGAGCCGCAACCGGCTTCCGTCATCGCCATGGCACCCCACTTCGCCCCCCCTTCATTGTAACCACCCAGAAAGCGCTCCACTTGCTCTTTGGTGCCGGTGGCAAAGATGGCAGCACCACCCAGACCGGGAGTGGGAATACACAGGTAAAGCCCGGCATCACCCCAGCAGACCTCTTCGGCTTTCATAGCCGCCAGCAAATCCAGGCCTCCTGCTACAGTGACCTCTGCCCTTTTATCCCATAACCAATTTATCAGGTCCTTCGGACTATCATGCTCATGCTCATCATAATAGCGACTTATAGGACGAAACTTTTCTTCAGCGATCTTATGTACCATCTCAACTGCTTGCTTCTGCTCTGGCGTAAGTTCAAAATCTATCATTATCGCGCTCCTTCTATATGATCGCCATGCCATCAAAAATGGCAAAACCCCGACCGTTCCGCAACCATAGCTCGACCGGGTGCTCACGTATGTAGCCGTGCCCACCCAAAATCTGCACTGCACGATCGGTTACCATCAGCACCATATCATCAGCATAATGTTTTACCAGAGAAGCCTCTTTAGTTGCCTCCTCTTTCCGGTCCAACTTCCAGGCTGCTTCCCAGGTCATAAGCCTCGTGGAGTCTATTTCTATGGCCATCTCTGCCAGCATAAAAGCGATAGCCTGGCGAGAGGCAATGGGATCACCGAAGGCAACACGGTCCTTGGCATAATCCCTTGAATACTCGAAGGCCGCCTTGGCCACCCCAACTGCCATTGCCGATAGCGCCACGCGGGAACGGTTTATTATGCGGCTGAAATCACAGCCTTTATTACCCCCAAGCCGATTGCCATTTGGTACTTGGCAGTCCTTAAGATTAAGCTCATACGTGGCCAGAGCTCTGATGCCCATATTTTTTTCTCGCTCGCCGATATCCAGCCCTTTAGTGCCCTTCTCCACGATAAACCCCTCAGAACACCCATTATCGTTCGCATATACTACCAGGATGTCAGCAGCAGCGGCCAAAGGCACATAGCACTTACTCCCGTTTAGCGAATAGCTGTTGCCGTCAGCTTTGGCGGTTGTTGAAAGAGAGTAGGGGTCAAAGTCAAAGCGAGGCTCTATGATGGCTGCCGTCGCTGCCATGCATGTTCCACCGCAGTAAACAGGCAGGTACTTCTTCTTTTGCTCCTGGGTGCCCATCTCCACAATTGGATAGACAGCCAGCGCCGGGCCGAGAATGTGCATGGCCATAGACAGATCACCCCACGCCAACTCTTCCGCAATCAGCGCACCGGTAACCGCTGAATGCTCCCCACCGGGCCCGCCATATTCCTCAGGTACGCTCATGGCCACAATACCCAGATTCCATGCCTTATTGATTAAGCTGGCAGGTATCTCACAGGCTTCATCACACTCTCTGTAGATTTTACGCATCTCGTCATTGGCAAACTGCTTCACCATGTTCATGATCATCTGCTGTTCTTCGCTGGGACTGAACGAAATCATAAACCACCTCCTTCAAAACGGAATTGTAACAGCGATACCACCCCCAGTCAAAGCCACGGCTTCACGTGTCAACGATCGATCATCAACGTTGACAATGAGATAATTTAGAACTAGGATAAATTTGACAGCCTTGTAGCCAAAGAAAGAAGAAAGGACAAAGTCATGCCGCTTCTAGATGTAATGAAACAGAGGAAAAGCGTGAGGAATTTCCTGGATAAACCCGTCGAGCGTGAAAAGATAATGACCTGTCTTGAGGCCGCCAGGATTGCCCCCTCTGCCAGCAATTCTCAGCCCTGGAAATTCATAGTCGTTGACGAAAAGTCAACAAAGGACAAGCTCTGCGATGCCGCTTTCGGCGGTATCTACATGTTGAATTCATTCTGCAAGAAAGCGCCTGTAATAGTCGCCGTCATCTCGGAAAGAGCTAAATTCATGACCAGGATCGGCGGCATGTTTCGAGGCACTGAATTCAGCCTCATAGACATAGGTATCGCCACCGAACACCTTGTTTTGCAGGCCGTGGACCAGGGTCTGGGGACGTGCTGGATTGGGTGGTTCAATGAAGGTGCCGTGAAAAAAGTATTAAATATTCCGCCGGATAAGAAGGTGGATATCCTTATAGCACTGGGCTATTACGATCCGGCCAAGATAAATCCTGAACACAACAGGGACCCCGTGGACAAGATCTCTTCGTTTAACTCTGATTGACCTGTGGCGCTAGCCTTTGACCGCCGCGATACCCGCATATACACCCCAGGCCACAATAGCGATTAGAATAATAATGCCCATTGCTATGGCCAGTTTAACTCTGCCCACTCTGCTGCCCAGGAAATCGCCAATGAGTATGCACACCGCTGCGCCCACCACTATCTCAACTATCGTCAAGACACTCGAGACATCCATAAATCCTTCCTCCTTGTCGAGAATCGGCGACCACAGACGTTCACCGTAAGGTAGTACGTTGCCTGCAACATCTACTTCTGTTATTATCTCAAAATATGCCAATTAAGTTAAGTTTTCTAGGCGCCGCTCACAGCGTCACCGGTTCCTGCTACCTAGTCGAGACAGGCGACATCAGATTCCTGGTGGATTGCGGTCTCTACCAGGAAAGGCAGCTCACCCCGCGAAACTGGGCACCTTTTCCCGTGTCCCCGAAAACAATCGATTGTGTACTTCTGACCCATGCTCACCTGGACCATTCCGGACTGCTGCCCAAGCTGGTCCGGGAGGGTTTTCATGGGCCGATTTACTGCACGTCGGCAACAGATGAAATAGCCAAGCTTTTGCTTTTAGACTCGGCAAGCCTGCAGGAAGAAGACGCGGCATTTAAGAAAAAGAGACACGCTAAAGAAGCCAGGGAAGCCCCGCATCCGGAAGTTCCGCTTTATACCGTGGACGATGCCAAGGCCTCTTTCCGCCTTTTCTCTCCAGTTGAATACGGAAAGACCATAGCCGTAGGCAAAGGCGTCGAGGCTATCTTCTATGACGGCGGCCACGTCCTGGGCTCTTCCATGATAAATGTCACGATACAGCAAAACGGTCAAGAGAGGACAGTCATCTTTTCCGGCGATATCGGCCGCTGGGACAAGCCGATACTCCGCGACCCCACTTTATTTGAAAAAGCCGACTACGTCCTGGTGGAGTCAACTTATGGCGATAGGCCGCTCGAATCACCGGCAGATGCCTCAAATCAGTTAGCCGACGCCATAAATGCCACGGTGAAAGCCGGAGGCAATGTAGTTATTCCCAGCTTTGCTCTGGAAAGGGCTCAGGACATTTTATACTATCTCAACAAATTCCTTATCCAGGACCGCATTCCGCATCTCCTGGTCTTCTTCGATAGTCCGCTGGCCACGAGCATTAACAACGTTTATGAGCACCACGTTGAGCTGTTCGACGAGGAGATGACGGCACTAATGCAGCAACACAGGTCGCCTTTCGATTTCCGCGGCCTGAATCTGGTGAGGACGGTGGACGAGTCGAAGGCGATAAACCACATAAAAGGGACCATAATTATCATTGCCGGCTCCGGTATGTGTACCGGCGGCAGGATAAAACACCATTTAATAACCAACATCACCCGGCCCGAAAGCACCATACTCTTCGTCGGCTATCAGGCAGTCGGCACCCTGGGCAGAGAGATAGTCGATGGCGCCAGGCAGGTTAGGATTCTCGGCCAGCAGTATCCCGTGAAAGCTAAAATCGTGCAGATACACGGTTTATCGGCACACGCCGATGAGAATGATCTCATTAAATGGTTGTCGAGCTTTCGCCAGCCGCCCAGACGACTTTTCGTAACCCACGGCGAGCCGGACACTTCGCAGCGCTTCGCCGATTTGATCAGAAGCAAATTGGGTTGGCAGGTAACCGTGCCCGAATATAAGGAAGAAATTAACCTGGACTAGTACCCCACTAAGACCGTCTGTCTACCGCTCTCCTGCCAGTGATCTGCTGCTTCACATACCATTGCCGCACCGTTTCTATGACTTCATCAGGCGTGTCACAGATCCTGAGCAAATCGAAATCCTCTTCGGCCACAAATCCCCTTTCCAGTGTCTGAGTATGCAGCCAGTCCAGAAACTGCTTCCAGTACGTGTGATCGAATAACACTACGGGAAAGGGCTTGATCTTCCCCGTCTGCATCAATGTCAGCACCTCGGTGAGCTCATCTAGCGTCCCCAGCCCGCCAGGCATCATGATATAGGCGGTGGCATACTTCACCAGCATGACTTTACGGACAAAAAAATGGTGGAACGTTATCGACTTGGTAGTGTAAGGGTTTGGCATTTGCTCCTGCGGCAACTCGATATTTAGCCCGATCGATTGCACCCCAGCTTCACAGGCCCCCTTGTTAGCTGCCTCCATAACACCGGGCCCGCCTCCAGTGATAATGGAAAACCCCATCTCGCCCAGCCGACGGGCTATCTCTTCCGTCTGAGCGTAAAGATTATCATCCGCCTTTAGTTGAGCCGAACCATATATTGTCACCGCCGGCTCCACGCCGGTGAGAGTGTCGAACCCTTCCACCAGTTCTCCGATTATACGAAACATTCGCCAGGACTCTTCTTTGGCTAGCTCATTAATCTCATATCCTTGTGGCATTTCTACCTCCGCTTCAATCAGATATTACCATACACATGACGGCGCTGCCACCACGTCCGCTCTCTCCTTGACACCGTCCCATAAGAAATCTACACTATTTAGAGCCGATGAGGTACGGTTACCATGATCTGTCCCGCCTGTAAAAGCCATATGATAGTTGTCGAGCATAACGACATTGAGCTTGACTGGTGCCATAATTGTCAGGGAGTATGGTTCGATTCTACAGAACTGGAGCTTCTATTCAAGTCGATGAACCTGGATGGACACGACCTGATACCCGCCAACATCTCGAGCTCACCAGAAGCCAAATCGGCAGAAAAAAAGCGAAAATGCCCCAGATGCGGGCGTCGAATGAAAAAGACCAGCGTTGGTGACCGGCCTAAAATACTGATAGACCTTTGCCGCCGTGGTCACGGGCTATGGTTCGATGGCGGCGAACTGGCTCAGCTACTGAAAGAGCTGGCCGAGAAACAGCCGCATGAGCGGGGCTCTCAGCCAAAGGTCATCAGTTTCCTGGCAGAAGTATTCAAGGCCCCCGCAGCTTGAGCACAGTAAAAGCACGTATGGGGCCAGAGTGACAAAATAGGCGATCTAAGGAGGGTTCTATGCTAGCAGTATGGATAATTGTCGCAATCATCGTTATTCTAATCATCATATTCATCGCCATCTATAACGGACTGGTCAGGTCTGCGCAACCAGGTCAAGAACGCCTGGGCGCAGATCGATGTCCAGCTGAAAAGGCGACATGACCTCATCCCCAACCTGGTGGAGACCGTAAAAGGCTACATGCAACACGAGCGCGGGACCCTGGAAGCGGTAACCAAGCGCGCGCAACGTGGCCCAGCAGGCAGTTTCCGCCGGGGCGGGTGAGCGGGCCAAGGCCGAAGGCGAACTGAGCTCGGCCCTCGGCCGGCTGCTGGCGGTGGTGGAGAACTACCCCGACCTCAAAGCCAACCAGAACTTTCTGGCCTTGCAGGAGGAGCTGACCTCAACCGAAAACAAGATAAGCTTCTCCCGCCAGTTCTACAATGACTCGGTCCTGAAGTACAACAACCAGACCCAGATGTTCCCCTCCAACATCATCGCCAGCATGGGCGGCTTCAAGCCGAGCGAGTTCTTCGAGGTCACCGTAGCCGAGGAGAAAGAAGCGCCTAAGGTCAGCTTCAGCTAATCAACTCGAATGTGGGAACAGATCAGGTCTAACCAGATCAGGTCCGTGGTCCTGGTCGTCGTCATGGGAATAATACTGGCCCTGCTGGGCTATTTCCTGGGCCTGTATTTCTTCGGCAGCGGCATCGCCGGCCTGATCATCGCCCTGATAATCTGGGCCATAATGAACCTGATCGCCTATTTCCAGGGCGACAGCATCCTGCTGGCCATGGCCGGGGCCAGGAAGATCAGCCCCGACGACCATCCCCGCCTTTACAACGTGGTCGAGGAGATGAAGATTGCCTCCGGGCTGGAGAAAATGCCCGACATCTACATCATCGACGACCCGGCACTGAACGCCTTCGCCACCGGGCGCGACCCCAAGAAGGCCGCCGTGGCCATCACTTCCGGGCTGCTGCAAAAGCTCAACCGGGACGAGCTCCAGGGCGTCATCGGCCACGAGATGTCCCACATCAAGAACCGGGACGTGCTGCTGATGGCCATGTGCAGCGTGCTCCTGGGCACCATCGTCATCCTGGCCTGGTACGCCTCACGATTTATGTTCTTCGGCGGCATGGCTGGAAACAGGAGAAGCTCCTCTTCCGGAAGTGGCGGCGGCATGGCTCAGCTCATAATACTGGTGGTGGCCATCGTCCTGATGATACTGGCGCCGATTTTTGCCCAGCTCATCTACTTCGCCGTTTCCCGGAGGAGAGAGTATCTGGCCGATGCCTCATCGGCCCTCTATACCCGGTACCCGGAGGGACTGGCTTCGGCGCTGGAGAAGACTAGCCGCCTCGACCGAACCGCTCAAGTCGGCCAATAACGCCACCGCGCCGATGTACATCATCAACCCGTTTCGCAAGGAGGGCAGGCCGGCCACCGACCTCACCAGCACGCATCCGCCCATATCCGAGCGCATACGCATACTGCGCTCCATGGCCAGTGCCTCCTATGCTGACTACGCTGCCGCCTATCAATCGGTCCGGCATACCAGCCGGGGCATAGTTTCGGCCTGGCTGCCGTTCCGGCCGCCGGAGTCACGACGTTTCGGGCGGCGCGCCCCGAGCCGCCGGAACAGCTCGGAGAGGTCCAACGGGCCCGGGAGACTTCAAACTCTGTTGTGGAACCTGAACAGCTACAAGACTATAACCTGTAAGTGCGGTACCAGGCTGAGGTTGCCACCCGCTTTCAACCAGCCTGAGATCAAATGCCCGCACTGCGGCAGAATTAACCCGGTTTAGCCATTGCCATTCTAGCTGGCACATAGGAATATTCTCAGATCATCTAATAGACATGGAGGAGTAAATGTCATCGGCCAGAGCCAAGAAGAACAAGATCGAGACCAACATCCGTCAGATGGAGATAGACGATATCAGCGCTGTGTATCACCTGGGAGAGCAGCTCTTCACCAGTGAGGGCTTCCCCATCCTTTACCGCACCTGGGACCAGTACGAGGTAACCGACTACTTTACTTCCGACCCCGATTACTGTCTGATAGCGGAGACCGAACCGAAGGGTGAGATCGTCGGATTTATCATCGGCACCACCATTGAGAAAGAGGGCACCGCCTGGAAGAAATACGGCTACATTAGCTGGATAGGTGTAGACCCATCTTTCCAGCGGACCAATTTGGGCGCTGCGCCTGTACCGGAGGCTGGAACAGAGGCTGCGCAAAAATGGCGTCAGGATGCTGATAGCCGATACCGACGCTGAGAACGAGCCGGCCATCGCTTTCTTCAAGTCGATTGGCTTCGCCGATAGCAGCCAGCATGTCTGGCTGGTCAAGACCATCCGTCGGCCCAACAAGAACAACAGGAACGAGAACTCTACGGGAACATGACCCATGGCCCCAAAAAAGAAGTCAGCCCCAGCCAGCCGCCGAATATAAAACCTGAAAGGCTGAAAAGCCTTCTCCAGAACCTGGTGGACATATACAGCCCGTCGGGCAAGGAGGAGGAAATAGTCGAGTTCTCGGAGGCATACCTCAAAAAGAGCGGCCTTCCTGTACGCAAACAGCAAGTCGACGAGGACCTTTTTAACCTGATAGTTTTTCCCGAAGGTGAAGATGAGGTAGAACTTTGCTTTGTCGGCCACCTGGATACGGTTACCGCCCATGACCTCGAAGACTTCGGCTTCAGTGAAGAGGGCGACACCGTCTTCGGACTGGGCAGCGTGGATATGAAAGCCGGCTGCGCCGCCATGATAGAAGCCTTTACCGTCATGGCAGAGAGAAAACGGGCTTTCCCGCCGGTAGGCCTGGCCCTGGTGGTAGGCGAAGAGGAAGACAGCAGCGGCGCCAAAGCTCTTATCCGGGAATACAGCTTCCCCTGGGCCATTGTCGGGGAGCCGACCAACCTGGCGCCCTGCCTGGGACATTACGGCTATCTCGAAGTCGAGCTGCGCGCCGAAGGGAAAAGGGCACATTCCTCCATGCCCGGAGCTGGGGCATAATGCTATTCTGTCGATGTTGAAGCTGCTACTTCATATCACGGAGTACGCCGTGGCAGCGCCGCACGGGTTGGTCTATAACATCAGGGAGCTTTCCGGCTTTCCCGGTGGCTTTGTGGTACCGGATGCCTGCGAAGCCTGGCTGGACCTTCATCTGCCGCCGAACTCGCGGATCGATATACTCAAGACAGAGCTGGAGCAACTGGTGAAAACAGCCGGTGCCGGCATTCCTGACCTGAATGCGCGTCTCAGGTTCGAAGAGACGCATGCCGGCTACCAGATTTCTCCGGAGAGACCGCTGGTAAACAAACTCAAGGAAATCTACAAAAGGATGCCCCTCCCCTGGGAACCCCAGGACTTCAGGAGCCATTCCGATGGCAACGTGCTCTGGGCCGCCGGCGTCGACCCCATTATACTGGGCCCCGGCCGGCTGGAAGCCGCCCATACGCCGGAAGAGTCCGTTTCCTTCCAGCAGGTGGCGCAGGCCACCCAGCTTTATCTGAACCTGGCACTGGCTCTGTAGGACGGAAGCCGCCTACTCCAATATCAAAGTATAGTACGCCACTGCATAACGCTATCTAATAGGAAACATAAATCACACGTCTCCCTAAAATCTTGCTAAGAAAAGTTGACGGGATTAGTTGAAGTGAAGAATGACTTCTTCCCGCATACGACTCTGCAACTTATGCCCTGCCACCTTTGAATTGGGTGGCGGAAGATACCTTCTATTCTCCGGTAAAGGCCGAGTGATTTTTGAACAAAGATTTAACCCATTCATTTTCGCCAAACTTATTAGACCCTCTGAGTTTCTAACAAAAACTCCCCCGATCGTGGAATCGCCTATCACAAAAATTGCCTTGCCATCTTTCTTCATAACTCGCTTACATTCAGCGATAACGCTGTTCATGTCAATGATATACCTTAACATCATATTGCGGTGTCGGCTGTCAAGTTTTTCACTGTTTCCCATTCGTTCAAGAATTTCCCGAAATAAGTCTATTCCACCAAAGTTACTAGAACATTCTGCCCCAATATTACGCGAGCGTAAAGATCTAAGAGTTTGAATAGAATACCCCATCCAAACCAAAGTGAATTTATGACCACGAATGTAATCTATGGCATTCAAGTAGGGTGGCGATGTAATCACCATATCAACACTATCATTAGCAAATGGCAAAATACGAGCATCCGCCCGTCGAAGTATTACGTCAGGAGCCTTATTATTACCTTTGTGGAATGGAGCCTTCGCTATGATATAGTCCACAGAGTGAAGAAATTTATCAAATGCACGAATAGGAGCTTCCACGTATCTTTTGTGCGGTCTACTGTGAGAGATATCCATGGCCAGAGATACACCGGATTTCTTAGTAATGATCAGCCTGGAAAACGCACACCAAAGCACAATCTTTTCTTCATAATTACCGATGCCGGAAATACTCCGCGCCAGCGCAGCTAACTGGCGACGGTTTGTATCATCAAACCAATAATCCAGAAACTGCTTCGTCTCCAAATCAGCATGTGCGGGATACGCTCGCTCTGGCAGTAGGTTCTCCCCTACCTTCATTGCGCTTTCGAGTACAAGTTCAGCGCGACATCTAATCCTATCTGGATTTAAATCGGAACACCAGCTACGAGCAATTAATAAAGCTAATGGGTCAGTGTCACAGCCAATTGCATGGTGTCCCATTGCGCGTACGCTTACGAGAGTGGTGCCGGATCCAGCCATAGGATCAAGCACTCTCAGTTCCCTACCTTCGCAGGGTATGCTTTCCCATATAATAGAAGGAGCCATTCTCGCCGGGAAAGGATGAATCGGTTGTATATCTGATAATTGGAAAGCACTCTTTATTATCATATAGTAATTGTCTTTCGTTCCTCTTCAGGATAATTATCAAGCGCTACGCGTATATCTTGTAATACCAGATCTGGCCGGCGATCCAATTCAACAGTATTTTCCCTTGCATACAAGATATTTGTTGCCATTACCTGCATGCTCCGGCAACACTCAATTAGTTCCTGTTTGGCTATTTTTATTGGCGGGTCACGATACTCAAGCGCTGTCACAACAGAAGAGTACTCCACAGGTTCATTCGGCCTCTTGTCAGCCCGCTCCCATATTGTCTCGAGTATTTCGCGATAGGGCCACGTCTTCGGCAACTCTTTTGCAATCGTATCAACCCAAGCTTTTGAGTCTTCGGGTTTAACGTTATTTTGAAACAACTCACGTAAGCGCCTTAAACCTATCCTTTTTGCAGGCACCAACCGAACTAGGCGCGCGAAATCATCGATATTCATCAGCGTGATGGTCTTGCCAGTTTTTGACATATGGTCGTTTATTTCTTTATCGGTCGCTAGCTCTTCATTCGCTGACGTATGAAATCCGTTGCCAACCACAACATGGTGATCGCAGCAGTATTCCTTCATATGACGAGCTATTCCTGACACATTGAGCCTCTTTGCACTAACTCTACCTCCGCTTTTTGCCTCAAGGCCAACCTTGTATCGTTGTGGTTCTCCAGACATTGAGGCTGCTAAATATGCTTCAGCTGTCCCATCAGGTTTCCCGCTTCCCCCGAGCTTGATTACATTCGCAAACCCCATTGCTTCAAAAGCTGCACGCATTTCCTCCTCAAGCCTGTTTTGATCGTCTTTTGAGTCCAATAGGGCCAACGCAATCATGCCCGCAGTCCTACGAGCAGAGGATCTCACAAAATTCCTCAGCAGCTCATCTCTGTACGCCAAAACGTCACGAATTTCTTTGTCATCTAGTTCTATATAATATAGGTGAGCTTCCATTAGGATTTCTGCAACCGCGTACATCTCCATTGGAAGACTACTGGCAGCTCCTGTAAATGTCTCATGAAACGCAGCCACAAATGGATGAGATGCATTTATGTACAGCTTGCCACTTTCTACATCGTAAACGGCAAGTCCATCTTTTGTATCTAATTCTATAAGCTCTGTTCCCCTCAACATACCAACTTCGGATTCAGCCCTTTCTTTGACTATTTTCACAAATCTTTCTTTTTCTTCTGCCGTTAACCCAGTAGGAAAACGGGTGTAAAGTGGCCTAATCTTGCCTTCCAAGCCCATTTCTAGAAGTGACAGAAGTGGCTTTCGTGTAAGACTTCCGGGTGCCGAAGATATTCGCCCAGCTATGATTGCTCCGGGAGACTGTGAGCGCTCATATTCAACTAGGCGATTGCGAGCAAGGTTGAATATAGCATGTAAAAAATCCTTAGCTAATACGTAGAGTTCGCCTTGCTCAAGCGATTCTCTAGAAGATCGTAGGGCTTCATCCAAACTATCTATATGTACAATCATCCGGAATCTTGAAAATGTTCCATGCCTTAGAAGATTTCTTTCAATACCGAATCCCGGGTCATCAGTATTTATCATTCTTCCTCGAACATAAACAAAGAATCCGTTACTACGTTCTAATTCCCCAAGATTTACCTCCGGTCAACTCATCCACATAAAGTTCGATGTAACCTGTAATACGTCCTAGTTGTTCATGAGATAAACCATATCTATGCACCGACTCTTCGGGCATGCTTTCATCTTCTGTTGGCACAAGCCCTTGAGGACAAGGCTTGCTCAAATTGCTTTCGATAATATCTTTGCCAATGACCCACTTCTGTATTAAAGGTAGATCGATTTTTGATGATTGAAGTTGCTCGCCATCCAAATATAGCTTGAAGTCGTCTCTAAGCGGCATGGCAGTGCGAAGTATCCATTTTAAACGGCCTCGCTGCACCTTCTTGCCCATCTCCTTCATCCCCGACATAATCGCTACCGTCCAAGATTCCTTTGCATCCTCCCCAAAAAGCTTCAGAGCCTTGTATCCTGGTTTTGAAGATGTTATCCATGGTCGAAGAGTCTCTTTTGCCTCGGCCTCGGTTAATGTTCGCAAAGGAATCTCCACTTGCTCGTCATTGAAAACACTTTCTGCGATTTGAGAACCCGTCTCCTCAGGACTCAGTACGCTGTAGTCCATTGTCGCCCCATAAAAATTCCCATTTGATTTACATATGTGTGTTAGACGTTTGGCTAAAACATATGTAGCCAATTTGCCGATTCCGAACTTTCCGATGGGCTTCCTTCTCAACGGATTAGCACCTTGTCGCCTTGTAGTCCGACCAATTATCCAATGTTGTTTCAGCCCTGGAGCATCCATACTCTCCCCATCATCAATAACTACAATCGTTGCATCCGGACTCGTGAGGTCGGGAGACAGAATCACGTGAACATTTTGAGCCCCAGCATCAAATGAATTTGACACTAGTTCTTCAACGGCCTTGTTTGAACTCGAATAAAGACCCTCAGAAAACAATTGAATGATTCGGTGGCTTATACGGACATGTATGGTGTCTGACTTCTTCCCTACTGAAACAAAAGTTTCACGACTGCTGATCTCCATGCTATCCCCTTCTCTATTCCTCCTCTTTCGTTTTTCGGCCAATCCAATACTACATAACTCCCGAACGATAATCAATATTAGTCCCCTTCCACCTATATCTGGCAATCCGGTAGGATATAATGCCTTCACAAAAAGTGGGTACATTGAGCCATGCTGTTAGCTCTGTGTCTGAAGTTTCACACCTCAATTGAGCCGCCCGCGGCCGGCAATAGAACATCGATACCACCGCTCCCCCAAGTCCCCCTGTAGAAATCGGGATATTCGCTGTGAATAGGGATGAGAATTTCCGATTTTATCCTTTAACAAACTGCATCGCAATCCGATCGTGTCAATGCTCAATATTTTGCAGCGGCTGAGGGTAGGGAGAGCCCTCCCGGGTCGGCGAAAGGATAACAGATTGACGGGGTCGCTGGTTGAAATCAAAGGAGGCGATCATGTCAAGGGCGGTAGTGTCTCGTGCCGTCATGGGATGGACATCGAAGCGCTCCTCCACTATCTTAAGCCACGACTCAAACGAATAAGTGTTATGGTCGATGTAATTCTCCCTGGCATAAGGGCTGATAACCAAGCCCGGCACCCGGATACCGAGGCCATACTGGTCAATCTGCGGAGGAGGCACGTGGTCATAGAAACCTCCCCAATCATCCCAGCTGATAAAGATGGCGGTGGAATTCCAGTCGGGACTTTGCATCACTGCATTAACCAGACCGGTCACATAGGCCATACCTTCCCTCACCCCGGCCGGCGGATGCTCACTTACAGCCCCTGACGGAATAACCCAGCTCACCTGCGGCAGGTTGCCGTCTTTAGCATCGGCATAAAATCTGGCGGTACCTTGTAGGCGGCTGCGCTGTGTGGGGTCATCCTGAACTTTGGGAAAAGCCGGCAGCGGATTCCATAGAGTGTACTTATCGGGATTCTGCTCCTCTTGGGATTGTGAGCCTACCACATGAGCGTCCTCCGTATCCGGCAATTTCCCGGACGTGACGTAGTATTTCCAGTCGATCTTGCCGCTGGTTAGGAGCTCGGTAATCTCCGGGAAATTGTAGGTGGTGGGCATGGGCTGTTTGTAACCGGTGTAACCTCCGCTCTGGGCCGCCAGCATATAAAGATGAGCCGGCAGGCTGTAAGAAGCTACCGATTCAAACATGCGGTCCTGCAACACATAAAGTCGAGCATAGTTCCAGTAGTTGGGGATTTCACGGTAGTCGTGCCAGCCCATCACATCCTTGGGATTTCGTCCCGGCGTGTAACTCGGATTGAAGGAGCTTCCATCAGCGTTTATACCTTTATAAGATTCTGTCAAGAAGCCGTCCATCTTGCCGTTATTTATATCAGCCCGAGCGTTATCCCAACCGTGGGGCCCGCCCCGATTAACATCATTGGCATCGTGGTAAGGGCTAACGGTGCTGCCGTCACGTGGATCGACAAACGACACCCCCTGAGGTATGCCGTCGGCTCCAGGATAGGTGCCAAAATAGCTATCAAAGCTCCGGTTTTCCTGCATGATAAAAACAAAGTGCTGTATCTTTTCCAACCCCGGAGGCATGGTTGGAGAAGACGGCGGCACCGGTGAGACTGTTGTATCAGCCCTGGGAGCACACGACAAAACCACCAGACCCATTGCCAGAATCACCGACACGATAAAAAAGCGTTTCAACCTAGATAAAATCATTCTTCTCATTTCACACCTCGATTGTGCCACCAGCGACAGGCATGAGGACATCGATACCACTGCTTTTCAGGTGGCCCGTGTAGAAATCGGGATGTTCGCTGTGGATGGGGATGACGACCGCCGGCATGATGCCCCGAGCCACCTCCAGCAGGTCCGGGCCGCAGGCATGACCGGAGGCATGCAGCCCTCTCTCCTCCTCAGGTATCTCCCATTTGCCGTTCGTCTCTACCGGCAAGCCAAAGCCCCTGAGGCCAAAATGCTCCAGCCAGCGGTGCAGACGGCGGAAGTCGATTTCCTGCTCTTCATCGTGGGGCTCGCTGGAGCTGAATACATAGAGGCTTCCCGCTCCAGGGTCTCACGCTCGGCAGCTCGTTTAAGTCCCAGAAGCTGAAACACAGGATAAATTTGTCCTGCGCCGACCGCACATCTTCAGCCACAACCATCTTGCTCTCGTACTCTTTACACAGATTTTGCACCCACATGTCCAGGCTTTTGCTGGCGGTGGTATCCTGGTAGATAACGATGCTGTCCTCCTGCCCAATGTCGGGAGTATCCGGCTCCAGCAGCCGCATGGTCTTTAACAAATAGGCATCTTTAGGCAGTATGGCTAGCTTCCTGCCCGTGTCCCGGGCTATCTGGAGAAAGGTGAGTAACCGGTCTACATCCCTCGGCGAGAAGTCAGCAATGACCAGACCGGTAGCCTCCTTTATAGCCTTAAACCCGTTTGCATAGACCTCGCGTTCATATACGTTCTCCGTGCGTGTCACATTCGTGCCCTCGAGGATAAGCGCCCGGGGATGCAGCTTACCGGCTTCTTCAATGAACTTCCTGGTATATCTCTCCCGTTTGCCATGCAGCCGCAGATCACCGCTGTAGATAATCCAGCCGGCGCTGGTCTCGATGCCCCAGGCACAGGCACCGGGGATGGAATGGTCTACCGGAAAGCAACGCAGATCAAAACTGCAGATGCTGTGGCCTGCCGGAGAACAGGAGGTAAGAGGTTTCTTCCCCGGAGAGTTGAGCCAGAATTTAACCGCATCGTCACTCAAAGCTGCCAGATCAGCATCGCTAAGGCAAAACTGCCGTTGCTGTTTCTTATCGCCGGCAAGCAGCGCTGGCTGCTTCCAGCCGGGGGCGGATCCCCGCTTCTTAGGGTCGAAATAGCAGACCTGCTGGTCGAAGTCGGCTCTTCCCGAGTCCTGCATCGCCTTGGAAATGAAGGCAGTCACGGCAGTGGCGTACACCGGTATGTCGTCCCGCAAAAAGGCGATATGAGCGGAATGGTCGAGATGGGCGTGTGACAATAACACCCCGCCTACCTGCGATAGATTGCGATAGCCGGCTTCCGGCCGAAACCGTTCCCACAGGCCCGGCATGACCAGGTCATCACGGTAGATTCCCTCTAACGGCGGCAGCAGGCCCATAACCAGCGGGTCGAGCAGACCGGCGCCAGCGCGAGGCTTCAAGTATTCTTCGTAAAAGAGCTTGTGCCTCTTATATGGGAAGCCGAAATCCAGTAGCAGCCGCCGTTCGCCATCCTCGAGAAGTATCTTGTTGCCACCGATTTCATTGACGCCGCCGTAGAATGTTAGCCGTACCATGGTCGTCTCCCGTTGACACAATCAGTCTAGCTCAATATCATGACACTGGCAAGATTGACAGGCCGTTGAGCAATTGACAGTTGTAGGGACGGGCCGACTCGTCGGCCCGTCCGCGTCTACTACCTACGGGCGCATCTAAAGATACGCCCCTACATTAGCTGTCATCGCGAGAAGCGTGAGCGACGTGGCGATCTCGGTGAGGATTTTTGGGATTGCCACACCCCGATTGCCCGGATAGAATCGGGGTTCGCAATGACGAGTCCGTTCTGCCTTATCTCGCATCTTCGGACAGACCCTAGTTATTAACAAAATTAGATAGTGGGTGAATTTGGCCATAAGGTATAATAGGCTGGTATGCGATGGCAAGTTGTTTTCTATATTGATGAATATGGCAATGAACCTGTAAAGGATTTTGTTCTAGCACAAACTAAAGGGGCAATAGCGGAAATACTGCACGTATTCAAATTGTTAAGGGAGTTTAATATCACATTGGGGATGCCTTATGTAAGGAAAATAGGAAATTCCGGTATCAGAGAATTAAGAATTAAGCATGGTTCCGATATATATCGTATTTTCTTTTTTGCTTATGCTAATCGCAGCTTCATATTGTTGCATGCTATTACAAAAAAGCAAGATAAAATAATCAAAGCTGATTTAGACTTAGCAATTACCAGGATGATTGACTACCAAACAAGGTCTTGACAATTATAACATATATGGTATACAATGCTACGTCTTAAGAGGGAGAATAGCGAGATGGCAGTAAATAGAAATGGTACAAAATACGAGGAATTTGAGGCAGAATTACTTAAGAAGCCAGAGATTCGCAGGCAATACGATGCCTTGAAACCAAAATATGAGATAATACGCTCTTTGATAGAGCGAAGAAATAAACTGCATATTAGCCAGGCTCAACTTGCTGAGCGCACCGGAATGAGACAACCAGCAATATGTAGATTGGAAAAGGGCGATTACAATACCACGCTTAGCACATTATTCAAAGTTGCTAATGCTCTTGGATTAGATATTTCACTTAAAGCTAAAGCAGATATTAAGAACTCCGACGAAAGGGTCCATGCTTAATTGACAGCTTGACTCAAACTGATGTAAGCTGGCTATCAGCGATGAAAAAAGAATTGATGGGAATTTTGGCCTGTCCGGTATGCAAAGGGCCGCTGGAGCTCAAGATAACCAAAGAAAAAGACGGAGACGTAATTACCGGGTCTCTCCGCTGCAACAAATGCCACCACACCTACCCCATCTCCGACAGCATCCCCAACCTGCTGCCGCCGAACCTCAATAACTAGTCTTCCTCAACCGTGTACGTGACCCAGCTCTGGGGAGACTCCCAGACCTGAACGTTCTCCAGCGACACTCTCCCGTGGAACTTTCCTTTGAGCTGGTTGTAGACAGTCACGGCGATATTTTCTGAAGACGGGTTGATTTTATCGAAAGGCGCTATATCATTGAGTGAGGCATGGTCGAACTTGGCCAGAACCCCGTCCAGATGGTGTTTCAGCTCCACGAAATCGTAAGCCAGGCCGGTCGCGTTGAGCTTTGTCGACTTCACCGTGACCACCACCTTGAAACGATGGCCATGCAGTTTTTCGCATTTGCCGCCGTAATCCCTGAGATAATGCGCGGCATCGAAATGTCCCTCAGCAGATACTTGATACATCTTGCCTCCTCGTCGCAACTTGGTCGCCTTCAGTCCATTTGCGAACACCGGATACAGTTCCTAGATTATACAACAGCTCCCTGATGGTTTTTCCATTTTGGGGATGAACCAGGTCGGGAACGATCTCAGCCAGCGGCACCAGCACAAACGATCGCTCAACCAGCCGGGGATGCGGAACAGTCAACTCGGGGCTATCGATAATCTCGTCGCCATAGAAAAGTATATCTATATCGACAGGTCTGGGTGCGTTGCGGAAACTGGGCACCCTGCCCAGCTTAGCTTCGATTTCCTTGGCCAGATGCAGCAGCCGCTCGGGGTCCAGACCCGTGGATGCGCGGCATACCGCATTCAAAAAAAGCGGCTGATTCTCGTAGCCCACGGGGTCGGTTTCGTAGAAGGAGGAAACTTGCTCTATGAGAAGATGTGGCGACATCAATTCCAGGGCCGCCGCCAGGTTCTGCTTCCTATCCCCCAGATTGGAGCCTAGACCAAGATAGACAGTAGTCTTACTTTTCATTTTCCCCTGCTGATGGCATCGCTCATGCGGCAAACGCGCACCATCTCCCTGACATCATGCACCCGGACCATGTCCGCCCCCCTGGCGATGCCTATGGCAATGCTGGCTGCCGTTCCTTCCAAGCGTTGCTCGGGAGTCAAATCCAGCACCAACCCGATCATCGATTTTCGCGAGGTGCCGAGCAATATGGGACGCCCCAGAACCTTAAGCCTGTCCAGATGACGCACCAGCTCGAGGTTTTGCTCTAATGCCTTGCCGAAGCCGATGCCCGGGTCAACGATGATATTCTCCCAGGGCACTCCCGCATCCAGAGCCAGGTCTATGGACCTCTTGAGGTCGGCAATGACAGCCGGTATTATGCTTCGGACGCGACGGTCCCGTTGATTGCTCATAAGTATCATGGGCACGGCTTTTTCTGCCGCCAGCGCAGCCAGTTTAGGCTCTTGCTTTAGCCCCCAGATATCATTTATCATCTGCGCCCCGGCCGCCAGCGCCCGGCGGGCTACTGCCAGCTTGTAGGTATCAACGCTCAACGGCACACTGATTTCACGTGACAATCGCTCCAGCACAGGCACCACCCGTCGCGATTCCTCGTCCACCGATATGGGGGATGAGCCCGGCCGGGTGGACTCACCGCCGACGTCAAGTATATCAACGCCTTCGGTAACGAAGCGATGCGCCTGAGCCACGGCGGCATCGACGCTGTCCAGGCCGTCACCGGAGAAAGAATCGGGGGATACATTGATAACTCCCATGACATAGGTGCGCTCTCCCCAGGCGAAGGTCGCTTGGCCGCAATGCGTCACACCCAAAGAGGTACTACCCCTGGCCCGTCGCCAATCCAGCAAAGCACTACTGGTTAACCGGCTCATTTGGCCTTTATTCTACCACGCAGAGTAAAGCGGTAAGTAATCCAAAGCGCTGGATAATGTCCCGCGTCATTGCGAGTCCCAGGTAATCGGGGCGCGACAATCCTGAGTCCGTGGGTCATTGCGAGCGAAGCGCGGCAATCTCTCTACAACACCGACATAACGGGCTGAGATCGCCACGTCCCCCGATAGATCGGGGTCCTCGCGATGACAGAAAGCTTTCTTTGTGTCACCCGCCTACCAGCGACTGCCCTCGGGGCATCTGTGGTCAGATAACAACTATGGGAGTAAGACAACGGACGGGCCGACAAGTCGGTCCATCCCTACACGCCAAAGTAGGGGCGGATCTTTAGATCCGCCCGCACGGAGGGGAACGACGAACCTGTCGAACGTGTCATCTGTGGGCAGATGACACCTATTTATTTAGTATCCATGTTTTGAGAAATGTGTTACAATGTCTACTCGTTAATAAGCAGCTTGCAAAATCCTCATAAACCGGTTTGATGGAAAGGTGAAAACAAATGGGAACCGAGCAGAAAATCACTGAATTGTCCAAACTGCGAGAACAAGCGATGGCCGGTGGGGGTGCCCCACGCATCGAAGCCCAGCATAAACGAGGTAAACTAACCGCCAGAGAACGAATCCAGCTTCTATTTGACCCCGGCACCTTCGAAGAACTCGACCCGTTTGTTCAACACCGCTGCACCGACTTCGGCCTGGAAAAGCAGAAGGTCCTCGGTGACGCCGTAGTCACCGGGTACGGCAAGATCAACGGGCGGACTACTTTCGTCTTTTCCCAGGACTTCACAGTATTCGGCGGTTCACTATCTTTGGTGGCTTCGGAAAAGATATGCAAGACGATGGACCTGGCGGCCAAAAACGGCGCGCCGGTCATCGGCCTGCTGGACTCCGGGGGTGCCCGCATTCAGGAGGGAGTGGACAGCCTCATAGCTTACGGTGAAATCTTCAAGCGAAACACCATTTACTCGGGCGTCGTGCCCCAGATTTCAGCAGTCATGGGGCCGTGCGCCGGCGGCGCCGTATACTCACCAGCCATAACCGATTTCATTTTCATAGTGAAAGGCACCGGCCAGATGTACATTACCGGGCCTGCGGTAATCAAGTCAGTTACCGGCGAAGAGGTCAGCCTGGAGGACCTGGGCGGCGCTATGACTAACGCCAGCAGAAGCGGCAACTGCCACTTTGTTGCCGATGACGATAAGCACTGTCTTGAGTTGCTACGCCGGCTGCTGAGCTTCTTACCGCAGAACAATATGGATGAGGCGGCTTTCGTCGATACCGGCGACGACCCGAACCGCATGGATGCCGAGCTTACCAGCCTGATCCCCGATGACCCCAACAAGACCTATGATATGAAGAAGGTCATATCCAAGATCGTGGACAACGGCGATTTCATGGAGGTGCATGAGCACTTCGCCCGCAACATCATTGTCGGATTCGCCCGTATGGGCGGGCAGAGCGTGGGCATAGTTGCCCAACAACCGTCGTTCTACGCCGGCGTCATCGATGTCGATGCCTCGGATAAAGGCGCCAGGTTCGTCCGTTTCTGCGACTGCTTCAATATCCCTCTGGTCACGCTCGTCGATGTACCCGGATATATGCCGGGCACGGAACAGGAGTACAAAGGCATTATCAGGCATGGCGCCAAGCTGCTGTATGCCTACGCCGAAGCGACCGTCCCCAAGGTCAGCGTGATCACCCGCAAAGCCTACGGTGGGGCTTTTGTAGTCATGAGCAGTAAGAGCCTGCGCGGTGATATAAACTTCGCCTGGCCGACAGCCGAGATTGCCGTGATGGGACCAGACGGCGCGGTGAACATCGTCTTCAAAGACACGATTGATAAATCAGACAAGCCTGAAGAGACCCGGCAAAAACTGATCGCTGATTATAAGGACAAATTTGCCAACCCCTACGTTGCCGCCAGCAAGGGGTATCTCGATGACGTTATCGACCCGAGAACCACCAGGCCTAAGGTAATCAAAGCCCTGGAAATGCTTCGCAACAAGACGGATACCAATCCACCTAAGAAGCACGGCAACGTTCCTCTATAGAATCAGACCGAATGAACAAGTCTGTATTAGCCGCGATAACAGTAGCCATAAACTCTTACATGGAACAGGAGGAGCAAGCCAGAGCCCTACCAGCGAAGGCTGCGCCTTGTCCTGAAATAAGCTCGTGGCGGCTCTTCGGTCGCCAGGAACTGATGAGACCCAGAACCCGCTGGCAGGTCAGCAGAATCAAGCAATAGAACAACGCGTTTATATATCGAAAGGAGATATGAATATGAGCCCCGTCGAGAAAAGCGACAAAAATACGTTAAAGATAACCGACCTTACTCTGCGTGATGGGCACCAATCGTTATTCGCCACCAGAATGCGAACCGCCGATATGGAGCCTATCGCCCCCGAAATGAATAAGGCTGGTTTCTGGTCCATGGAGGTCTGGGGTGGGGCTACCTTCGACGTGATGACACGGTTTTTGAACGAAGACCCCTGGGAGAGAATTCGTATCTTGAAGAAGCTGATGCCCGATACGAAGCTGCAGATGCTGCTTCGCGGGCAGAACCTTGTGGGCTATCGCAACTACGCCGATGACGTAGTCACGGCCTTTGTTCATCATTCTGCCGATTGCGGCATCGACGTATTCCGCGTCTTCGATGCGGTTAACGATGAACGCAATTTCATAACCGCCTTTAAGGCCATTAAAGATAAGAAAAAGCATATTCAGGGCTCTCTGTCCTATTCCTTAACGGAACCCAAACTGGGCGGGCCGGTATATAACATCGAGTATTTTGTAAATAAAGCGCTTACCATCCAGGAAATGGGCGCTGATAGCCTGTGCATCAAGGACATGGCCGGGCTGATTTCTCCGGACGATGCCTACGATCTGATCAAAGCCTTGAAGCAGGCCTTAAAGATACCCGTCAACCTGCACAGCCATTTCACCAGCGGCATGGCCTACATGAGCTACCTGAAGGCCATCGAGGCTGGAGTCGATTTCATCGATACCTGCATAGCCCCCTTTGCTTTACGCACCGCCCACCCGGCCATAGAGCCGATCGTGGTGGCGCTGAGCGGCAAGCCCCGGGACACCAAGATGAACTTGCAGCAGCTGCTCAAGCTGGGCGAGTACTTCGAGTCGATCGCACCCAAGTACAGAGACTTTATGGATACCACCAAGATATCGGTGATCGACACCGGCGTGCTGTGGCATCAGATTCCGGGCGGCATGTTCAGCAACATGGTTTCCCAGTTAAGAGAAGCCAATGCTCTCGACCGCTTGCCGGAAGTCTATGCCGAACTTCCTCGAACTCGAAAGGATCTGGGTTACCCGCCTCTGGTTACGCCCACCAGCCAGATAGTAGGCGTTCAGTCGGTCCAGAATGTCCTCTTCGGCAGATACAAGATGGTGTCGAAAGAGGTCAAGGATTACGTTTACGGGCTTGTACGGCAAACCGCCGGCGCCCATCGACAAAGAGGTACAAAAGATAATATTGAAAGGTTACGATAAGGGCGATAAACCGATCACTGTCAGGCCGGCTGACACTATCGAGCCGGAGTTAGCCAAAGCTAAGGAAGCCACCAAGGACATTGCTAAGGATATAGGTGATGTGCTCGTCTACGCGCTATATCCTCAGACGGGAATGCGCTTTTTGAAGTGGAAATACGGCCTCGAGACACCTCCTCCCGAAACCAGGCCCAAGACTTTGGAAGACGTCAAGCGGGAAGACCAGCTTATTGCTAAAGCCAAAGCTGGCAAACTGGTGGAGAAGGTCGAAGTCAAGGCACCGCCCAAAGGGCCATCGGCCAGAGCTTTTAACGTCTTCATTGGAGACGAATACTATAAGGTCGAAGTGGAACCTGCAGGTGGACCGGCTGCGTTTGCTCCTCCACCACCGGCTTACGCGCCAACGCAACCGTCAGCTCCACCACCGGCACCGGCAGCGCCACCACCTCCCAAGCCAGAACCACTGGCGCCAACGGCCAGAAAAGAGGCTCCCCCCAAGGCAGCAGTCGCCGTGGGAGAGACTCCCGTGCTGGCACCCATACCGGGCACCATCATACGTTACCTGGTAAAAGTTGGTGATGAGGTCAAGGAGGGCGCGGGTATAGTCGTCCTGGAAGCCATGAAAATGGAAAACGAAATAGTGGCCCCGGTTGCCGGCAAGATTAAATCCATAAATCTCAAACCAGGCGACAAGGCAAGTGGAGGCGCTGTACTCGCCATAATCGGGTAGCCCTTCAATGGGGAAAACCCTTAGCGAGAAAATCCTAAGTGCGAAATCAGGAGCTAGCGCTCAAGCTGGCGACATAGTTATCGCCCAGATAGACTTAGCTTTTGTCCAGGATACCACTGGCCCCTTAACCGTCAGGCAATTCAAAGAAATAAGGCATGGCCGTCTCGACGAACCGTGGCAGACGGCCATTTTTCTTGACCACGCCATTCCCAGCCCCAACCGGCAATTGTCGAATGACCATCAGTTTCTCCGCCGTTTTTCCGAGGAGACCGGCTGCTACATTTTCGAAGGCGGCAGCGGTATATGCCATCAATTAGTAGCGGAGAGGTTCGCCAACCCCGGTGATGTCATCGTGGGCGCCGACTCCCATACGGTAACCGCCGGCGGCCTGGGCGCCTTTGCTACCGGAATGGGTTCAAGCGACGTTGCCGTGGCTATGTCACTGGGCAAGACATGGTTTCGAGTGCCGGAAAGCTTTAAAATCGAAGTCAACGGCAAATTTCAGAAATGGGTAGGCGCCAAAGACCTTGTTCTGCATCTCATCGGCGTACTCGGAGCCGACGGCGCCACTTACAAAGCGTTGGAATTCCATGGTGACACGGTGGCCGGCATGGCCATATCGGATCGCCTGACCGTTGCCAACATGGCGGTCGAAGCCGGTGCTAAGGTTGGGCTTTTCCCCAGCGACAACGTCACCAAGAAATACCTGCAGGCTCACGGAAGAGGCAATAGATACATGGCGCTTCGTGCCGATCGCTGATGCCGAATATGAGCGCGCCATGATCATCAACGCCTTTGATCTAGAACCGATGGTAGCCATGCCTCATACGGTGGATAACGTCGCTCCCATAAGCATGGTGGCTGGCACCAAAATCCATCAGGTATTCATCGGTACCTGCACCAACGGACGCCTCGAGGATATCGCCACGGTTGCCCGCATTCTCAAAAACAAGAAAAGGCACCAGAGCGTCAGATTGATAGTGGCCCCGGCATCGCAGGAGGTCCTCACCGCCGCTCTAAAAGCCGGCTACGTGGACATCCTGATTGCGGCCGGTGCTATGCTGTTGCCACCGGGGTGTGCCGCTTGTCTCGGCGTTCACCAGGGCATACTGGGAGACAATGAAGCCTGCATCTCGACGGCCAATCGCAACTTCAAAGGGCGGATGGGCAATCCCGAAGCCTCGATATACCTGGCCAGCCCGGCTACGGCCGCAGCATCGGCATTGACCGGCGAGATCACTGACCCGAGGAAGGTGCGATAATGCCGGATGTGATTATCAAGGGCAAGGCTTTCAAATTCGGTGATAATATCTCTACCGACCACATCATACCGGGCAAATATGCACATTTAAGAAGCGACCTGCCGGAGCTGGCAAAACACGTCATGGAAGATGCTGACCCCGCCTTCGCCAAAAAGGTCAAGAAGGGAGATTTCATTGTTGCCGGCAAAAATTTCGGCCTTGGTTCCAGCCGGGAACACGCTGCGCTGGTCATCAAGATGGCCGGGGTGAGCGCTATACTGGCAAAATCGGTGGCTCGAATCTTCTTCAGAAATGCCATAAACCAGGGGCTGCCAGTCTTTATTTGCGATACTGATAAGATTAAGGCCGGAGACAGGCTAGAGGTAAATCTAAGCAAGGGTACGGCAACTGACGTGACGAAAAAGTTCCAGCTTAAATTCGGTAAAATTCCTGGAGTAATGCTGGACATACTCGACGAAGGCGGCCTCATTCCCTATATTACCAAGCACCACGATTTTATAGTCTAAACCCTACCAGGGCGGGAAAATATCATGCTACACAAAGTGACGCTCATTCCTGGCGATGGCATTGGCCCCGAGATCACCACGGCCAGCAGGCGAGCTGTGGAAGCCACCGGCATCAAAATTGAGTGGGACAGCGGAATAGCCGGACAGGAAGCTATCGGATAAATTCGGCACCCCGCTGCCCGACAACCTCCTCGAATCTATCAGGCGGAACAAGGTAGCACTGAAAGGCCCGATTACCACACCGATAGGTACGGGCTTCAGGAGCGTCAACGTGGCTTTGCGGCAAAGCCTGGACCTTTATGCCTGCCTCCGTCCCTGCAAGACCTACCGCGGAGTGCCTTCACCCTTTCAAAACGTGGATATCGTCATCGTCAGGGAAAATACAGAAGACCTGTACAGCGGCATCGAATTCGCCAGAGGGACCAAGGAAAGCGATAAACTGGCAAAACTCATCCTCGAAGCCACACAGGCTAAGGTTAGAAAGGATTCGGGCTACAGCATAAAGGTGATCTCGGAGACAGCTTCCAGGCGCATCGTAAAGTTTGCCTTTGAATATGCCCGGGCTAACCACAGAAAAAAAGTCAGTGCCGCTCACAAGGCTAACATATTAAAATTTTCCGATGGCCTGTTTCTGGCTGCCGCCCGTGAAGTGGCCAAGGAATACAAAGACATAGAGTTCGAAGACGTAGTTATCGATGCTTTGTGCATGCGCCTGGTCAGGAACCCACAGCAATACGATGTCATTGTTCTGCCGAATCTATACGGGGACATAGTTTCCGACCTTTGCGCTGGACTGGTCGGCGGGCTTGGCGTTGCGCCCGGAGCCAATATAGGCGATAATATGGCGGTTTTTGAGCCCACCCACGGCAGCGCTCCTAAGTATGCTGGCCAGAACAAAGTTAACCCTATGGCTATGATGCTTTCTGCAACCATGATGTTGCGCCACCTCGGCGAAGTTGAAGCCGGAAATAGATTGGAAAAGGCCATAGCTGAAGTCATCGCCGAAGGCAATAATGTCACCTACGACTTAAAGTCGGACCGCAATCAATCTGCTGCAACTACCTCGGCGGTAGCTGATGCAGTGATCGAAAAATTAAAAAAACAAGGAGGGCAAAATGCGTAACAAAGTCAGCGTCATCGGTGCCGGAAACGTGGGAGCCACCCTGGCCCAGCGCGTTGCCGAGAAGGGATATGCCGATGTAGTACTGGTGGACATCATCGAGGGGTTGCCTCAGGGCAAGGGGCTGGACATGCTCCAGACCGGACCGATCACCGGCTCAGACGTGAAAGTCATTGGCACCAATTCCTACGAGGAAACTGCCAACTCAGACATCGTGGCTATCACCTCCGGGGTGCCGAGAAAGCCTGGCATGAGCCGTGATGATCTGGTACTGACTAACATGAACATCGTGAAAGCGGTCACCGAACAGGTGGTGAAATATTCTCCGAAGGCTATCCTTATTATGGTGGCCAATCCACTGGACGCCATGACCCAGCTGGCGCTTCATGTCAGCAAATTTCCTCGAAATCGTGTTTTCGGCCAATCGGGAATTCTGGATACCTCCCGATTCAGGACTTTTCTGGCGCAGGAACTTAAGGTCTCGGTCGAAGACATCTACGCCTGTCTGCTTGGCGGGCATGGAGACACCATGGTTGCCATCCCCAGGCTAACTACGGTGGGTGGCGTCCCCATAACCGAGCTTCTACCTAAAGAAACTATCGACAAAATCGTGGAACGCACAGTGAAAGGTGGCGGTGAGATCGTCGCCCTGCTGAAGACGGGCAGCGCCTTCTATGCTCCGGCAGCAGCTACCGCCCAGATGGTTGAATCCGTGCTGCTGGACAAGAACAGGATACTGCCTTGCGCCGTATATCTGGATGGCGAATACGGAATAAAGGGCGCAGTGGTAGGAGTACCTGTGAAGCTGGGTAAAAAAGGCGTTGAGCAAATAATCGAGCTAAAGCTCACGGCAGAGGAAAGTGCGGCTCTTAAGAAATCAGCCGAAGCCGTCCGCGAACTCGCCCGCGTAATGAAATTGGAGTAGTTGGCCAATGCGGGACATCGATAGTAAAAAGATAACCGAAGTTATATCGAAGCTATTCCAGGATGCATGTCTTTATCTTCCCGAAGATGGATTGGCTGCTCTGAAACGAGCCAGGGAGAAAGAAGAGTCCCCCGTGGCCAAGGACGTCCTGAACCAGATGATTGAGAATACCGAGATCGCGGCTAAGGATAAAACTCCGCTATGCCAGGATACCGGCGCTGCGGTAGTCATGCTGGAGTTGGGACAGGAGGTCCACGTAACCGGAGGCGATCTATCCACCGCCATAAACGAGGGGGTGCGCGAAGCTTATGACAAGGGCTACTTGCGCAAGTCAATGGTCCGCCAGCCCTTTTCAGCCCGTGTCAACACCAAAGATAACACCCCTGCAATAATCCACAGCGACATAGTCCCCGGAGACAAAATTAAGATAAGCGTAATACCCAAGGGAGGCGGCTCTGAGAATTGTTCCCGTCTGACGGTGATGCCTCCGGCAAAGGGCCGTCAGGGGATCATAGAATTCGTCGTAAATCTAGTAAATGAATCTGGTAGCAATCCCTGCCCGCCTATCATCATCGGTATAGGTATAGGCGGAACAACCGATAAAGCCATGACGATGGCCAAACATGCGCTGTTGCGCAAGGTTGGCGAACCTAATCCGGACCCGGAAGTAGCCGAGTTAGAAAAGGAGATATTGCAACGCGTCAACAATCTGGGGATTGGGCCAATGGGCTACGGTGGCAGGACAACAGCACTGGCTGTCCATATTGAGACATTCCCGGCGCACATCGCCAGCATGCCGGTGGCTGTTAACATACAATGTTGGTGCGCTCGTCATAAGGAGGCCACAATATGACCGGCCAAAAACACGACGTTATAGTTCTGGGCTCCGGGCTTGCCGGCCTGCGAGCCGCCATAGAAGCTGCCCGAAATCCAGAACTGGATGTCGCCATAGTCTCCAAAGTGCAGCTGATGCGTTCCCACTCCGTTTGTGCCGAGGGTGGCTCCGCAGCCGTCATGCAGCCCGACCTGGGAGATAGCTTTGAACTTCATTCCTGGGATACGGTCAGAGGTGCCGATTTTCTTTGCGACCAGGACGTAGTAAAACGTTTCGTCGAAGCATCCCCGGAAGAAATATTGTTGTTGGAGCACTGGGGGATTCCCTGGTCACGCAACCCGGATGGCCGGATCGCCCAGCGTCCGTTCGGCGGCCACAGCTACGATCGGGCCGTTTTCGCGGCCGATAAGACCGGCTTCGCCGAAATGCAGACTCTGTATGATACACTGCAAAAATTTTCGAACATAACCAGATATGATGAATGTTATGTCAACTCAATCCTGACAAAAGACAACGTGTTCTGCGGTGTCACGGCCTGGGACCTGACCAGCGGACAGTTCTTTTCCATTCAGGGCAAAGCCCTGATCATCGCTACCGGCGGCGCTTGCCGCATGTTCGGTTTTACCACATATTCTCTTACCGCCACCGGCGATGGTATGGCCATGGCTTATCGTGCCGGACTACCCATCAAGGACCTGGAATTCGTCCAGTTCCACCCTACCGGCATGGTGCCGTCTGGCATCCTGATAACAGAAGCCGCCCGAGGCGAAGGTGGCTATCTCACCAATAACAAAGGTGAGAGGTTTATGGAGAAATACGCGCCATCCAAGATGGAGGTGGCGCCTCGAGATATCGTATCCCGTTCGGAGATGACAGAAATCGAAGAGGGCAGAGGCTACAAGGGCCCCGAGGGCCTCGACTACGTCCATATCGACCTGCGCCACCTCGGTGCGGCTAAGATTAATGAACGCCTGCCCATGATTAGAGAGGTGGCCATAAAATTCAACTTCATCGACCCTATCCATGAGCCAATTCCGGTCCGTCCTGCGGCTCACTACTTTATGGGCGGCATCCACACCGACATTGACGGAGCTACTCCCATAGCAGGTATATGGGCTGCCGGCGAGGCCGCTTGCGTATCGCTGCACGGCGCCAACCGGCTTGGTTCGAACTCGACCACCGAGTGCCTCGTCTGGGGAAAGATTACCGGGGAAAACGCCGCCAAATACGCTTCAAAGAGCAAGACCTTCCCTGCCCCACCGAAAGAAGCCACGCTGAAAGAAGAAGAGGCCCGGGTTTTCAGCAGGTTCAGCGCCAACAACAAAGAGAGCTCCTACGCTCTACGCAAGGAGCTGCAGAAAACTATGGACAATCAGGTAGGTGTTTTCCGCACCGGTGCCGACCTGAAAGCAGCTCTGGATAAGGTACAGGAAATAAAACAGCGCTTGCCCAATATCAAGGTCAAAGATCGCGGCCGCATATATAACACAGACCTGCTCAGTGCCTTAGAAGCCGAAAACCTCACGGCCCTGGCTGAAATCATAGTTTCCGGAGCGTTGGCTCGCCAGGAGTCGCGAGGGGCGCACTCACGAAGAGACTTCCCCAAGCGTGACGACGTTAACTGGCTCAAGCACACTCTGGCTTACTATACTCCCAAGGGGCCACAACTCAAATACATCCCGGTAGCCATCACCATGTGGCAGCCGGTAGAAAGGAAATACTAGGGAGTCGACTATGAGACAAATACAACCTCGACGTAACTATCTGGGTGTCGGTGGCTGGTTTTGGGCGGGTAATTACAAATGGGAACGCTACCTCTACATACTCCACCGGATAACCGGCCTGGGAATCTTGCTCTTCTTTCTGTTCCATATGCTGATGACGACCGTCTTCAGAATGCAGGGTGAGGCTGTCTGGGAAGCAACCATGCGAATTTTACACAATCCCATATTAAAAGTCGGCGAGCTTCTGGTGGTGGTGGCCTTCGTTTACCATGCACTCAATGGCTTCCGCCTCATCGTTCAGGAACTTGGTTTCGGCCTGGGGCGACCTATACCGCCAATTTATCCATACAAGGATGCTCTTCGTAAAAAACGGCCATGGACAATGTTAGTCATAGCCATAATCGTTATTCTGGCCGTCGTCTTTTTCTACGACTTCGTCGCAGGAGGCTGGTAATGCGTAATACATATTTGTGGTTAGTGCAACTGATTACCGGCGTGGTCATAGTAGTGCTACTGGGCATACACACGGTTTTGCAGCACCTCGATGCCATCCTCGGCTTCTTCGGCGTAAGTATCAAGGATCCGACTTCATGGCAATCGATGATTGCACGGTCTCGTGAAGTCACGTGGGCAGGCATATATATAGCTTTGCTGGCCGTAGTTCTCTATCACGCACTTAACGGCCTGCGCAACATCGTCCTGGAGTTGACGCCGTCCGCGCAAACCGAACGCGTCGTTACCGGGGTCATCATAGCTTTTGGCATCGTTGTCTTCATCGGGGCTTCCTATGTGCCGATTGTCCTGCTGTCCGCGTAGGAGGAATTATGAGTAAGAAGAAAATTGAACAGATATTATTCAAGGTACAAAGATACGATCCTGAAGTAGATAGTGCTCCCCACATGCAGGAATTCACGGTTCCATCCAGCCGGGGCATGACAGTCCTGGATGGTCTTATCTACGTAAAGGAGAACCTGGATAGCAGCCTGGCTTTTCGTACATCCTGCCGCATGGCCATCTGCGGCTCTTGCGGTATGCTTATCAATAACTACCCCCATCTGGCCTGTCACACTCAAATAGAAGAGTTCCACTCAGACGTGCTGACCATCAAACCATTGCCGAATTTCGCCATCATCAAAGACTTGGCGGTTGATCTGACTCCGCTTTTCGACAATCACAAGTCCATAGAGCCGTATATCCTGCGTCAAGAAAAGAAAGAGATGGAAAGTCCTACACTTGAATTCTGCCAGTCACCGGAAGCCATGGAGAGCTACCTGGGATTCACTTATTGCGTGAAATGCGGGATCTGCGTCTCTGCTTGCCCGACATCAGCCAGCGATAAGTGCTTCCTCGGCCCGCAGGCTCTGGCGCAATGCTATCGCTACTGTGCTGACAGCCGGGACGGTGGCGAAAGAGAGAGACTCCGCGTGATTGACCTGAATCACGGAGCGTTTAACTGCCATTTTGCCGGCGCCTGCTCTGATTCCTGCCCCAAGGGAGTGGACCCTGGTTTCGCTATTCAACTGCTGAAGAGGCGGCTCGTTTCCACCTCATTAGGAGGTAAGAAGCAGCCACCGGCTCCGACGATATCGCCTCCGTCTCAAACGAAACCCCTGGTCCCGTTCCCCGAGTTCACGGTGAAACAAAGTGCGAAGAAAACTGCGGAGTAGAAAATGAAAACTCTAAACATAAAATCTCCACTGGATGAAGAGACTATCAAAAACTTGAAAGCCGGTGACCAGGTACTCATCACTGGTGTCATATACACAGCTCGCGACGCCGCCCATAAACGAATGGTCGAAGCTTTAGATAAAGGCGAAAAGCTTCCTTTTGACATCACCAACCAGACTATTTACTACATGGGACCGTCGCCGGCAAAACCAGGACAAGCCATCGGCTCAGCAGGACCTACCACCAGCGGACGGATGGATACATACGCCCCACGACTCATGGCTGCCGGTCTTAGGGGAATGATTGGCAAAGGCAACCGCACGCAACCGGTTAAGGACGCCATGAAAAAGTACAAGGCGGTCTATTTCGCTGCTATCGGCGGTGCCGGAGCTTTGATATCAAAGACCATTAAAAAGGCAGAGGTAATAGCCTACGAAGAGCTGGGTGCCGAAGCTATCCGTCGTCTGGAGGTGGAAAATTTCCCGGCCACTGTCATCAACGATATATACGGTGGTGACCTATACGAACAGGGCAAGGCTAAGTACGCGGTGAAATCCTAGAAGAACCGCCTAACTACCTCTAAGCCCCAGCGAGATGACTCTAAGCAGCCCGGCTATGCTTTTGGAGTCGCTGATTTCACCTGAATCGATAAAATCAGGTATTTTGGACAGAGGTACCCGGACTACCTCTATATCACCCGTATCCTCCGCTTCAAGGCGGCTGGGCACAAGATGCGTCGCTAGATACAGGTGCAGATACTCTGTGCTATAGCCGGGCGACGAATAAAAACCGCCAAGCTTATCTAGTTTGTTAGGATAATAGCCTATCTCCTCCTGTAGCTCGCGGCGGACGGTGTTGATAGGTTGCTCGCCACGATCGATGCCGCCCGCAGGGATCTCCAGAAGCATCTTGCCCACGGCCTTCCGATATTGGCGGACCAAAATGACCTTGTCTTTCGAATCAAGGACCACCACTGCCACACAATCGCTATGCTCAACAATCTCCCTGGTTGTCGTTTTACCATCGGGCTTCTGAACTGTGTCTACCCGCAATTTTATCGCTCGACCGTCATAAACCCGCTGGGTAGATAAAGTTCTTTCCATATTAGCTCACCTTCCTGACCTAAACATCCGCTATTAAGCCACCATCTTATGACTCAGCCCGATAGATAAGAGCCACCTCATCACAATCTGGAAACTTGGGGCAGCGATAACACTCGGACCATACTTTGCGCGGCAACTCCATTTTGTCAACCTGACGGAACTCTTGCTTTTCAAAAAAGACCGGTTTATACGTCAAGCAAAAGATGGTCGGAATGCCTAATTCCACAGCTTCATCAAGGCAAGCCTTGATAAGTTTCGAGCCCAACCCCCTAGCCTGTTCGCTTTCGCTTACTGCCACAGATTTAATCTCGGCTAAATCCGACCAGTTAATATGAAGAGCCACACAGCCGATAACTTCACCTTTTTGATCCCTGACGACGAAGAAATCTCTAAGGTTCTCATATATCTCGCTCAGCGCACGAGGTAACATCTCGCCTTTATCAGCAAACTTGTTGATCAGTTCATGTATTCGTTGGACATCACCTATTTTGGCTTTCTCTACCTTCATAATATCTTTCCCTTAAGTCTTGACTCCAGGTGGCTATAGAAATAAGCTTTGGGACGAATTCTCAGGAAACGGGCAATATAAGAGCTGAGTTTCACCTTGACCACGGCGCTATTCGACAATGGAAACTCTACTTGTCCGTCGATACTGAGCAATGCCTCATTACCGGTGGTAACCTTTAGCTGAATTTCGGCATTCGGCGGCAACACGATAGCCGTGTCTAGACCGAGGTGAGGGCTAACCGGCTTGAATACAATTTCCTTGGCCTGGGGATACAGAATAGGTCCGCCGGCCGCCAGTATATAGCCGGTGCTGCCCGTTGCCGTAGCTACTATCACGCCATCTGTTCTGTGAGTAGCCATGATTTCACCATCAACCCTCGTCTCAACTTGAACCAGCCGCGCTGAACTTCCCCGCCCCACAAAAGCTTCGTTAACGGCATGAAATAACCCACCGTGAGATTGTAACTCAACATCAAGGACGGCTCGCTCTTCAATCCAGCCCTTACCATCCAGAAGCTGCGGCAACTTCTCAAAAGCTTCGTCGGCTTTAAGCTCGGTTATAAAGCCCAGGTTGCCCAAGTTTATGCCCACGACGGGTATTACTTGCGGAATAACGGCTCGGACTGCCCGCAGTATAGTCCCATCGCCGCCAATGCTAACGATTAATTCCGACCCCTCTATCTGAGGCTTCGCTTCTTCCTCCTCCCAGGCCGAACACGTCCAGAAGGAAACGCCTTGAGCTTTAAGAAACTTCTCCAGCTCTCCGCTGAAAGCCTTAGCTCTTTCTATTTTAGGATGATATAAAATGCCAATCCGCTTCATTTGTATTTGGAGTCTATCATCGCCAATAAAGAGTGTCAAGGAGGATTTTTGGTGAATCGGAAAACAGGATAAAGCCTACGAGCCCAAAATCCGGACTGCAGCTTGGGCAATGCCGATAAAACCACCAGGCACAATACCCAAAACCAGGACAAAAAGGCAGCAGAGCGCTAAAGCGGTTCTAAGTGCCCAAGACGAAGGCATCTTCTCTTCGGAAGCAGGTGCACCTAGCCACATTACCTTGGCCACCCGTAAGTAGTAAAAAGCTGAGATGACACTATTTATCACGGCTATAATAACCAGCCACAACAAACCGTGTTGTACAGCTCCGTTAAAAATGTAGATCTTGGCAATAAGTCCCGCGGTAGGCGGTAAACCGATCAGCGAGAGTAGACAAAATGTCAGTGCCAGAGCCAGGAGCGGCGACCGTTTGCCCACACCTGTGTAGTCACTAATCATATCACTGTCAAGCTTGTTAGAGATGGCAATGATGGCAATAAAGGCTCCCAAATTAGTGACTACATAGCTCATCAGGAAGAAAAGCAGTCCGCTTTGCCCCAGCGCATCATGTCCCGCCGCCATCCCCACCGTAGCCAACCCTACCATAAGGTAGCCGGCTTGAGCTATGCTCGAATAACCAAGCATGCGCTTTATGTTGGTCTGAAGTATAGCTACCACATTACCCACAGTCATGGTGATTGCACTCAGAACCGCAAACAACATCCCCCAGTCAAGGCTAAGCCATTCAGTAGAACCTAGAGCCACCAGGAAAACACGTACGATGACGGCGAAACCTGCAGCCTTACTGGCTACGGAAAGATATGCAGTAATCGGCGTTGGCGCACCCTCATAAACATCAGGCACCCACATCTGAAAGGGGAAACAGGCGATCTTAAAGCCAAAGCCAGCGGCCAGAAGCACCATGCCCAAAAGCAACGCTGGATTATTTAAGAGACCGGGACTCGGCATCCCCTGAACAAACTCGGCAATACACATCAGACAAGTCCTGCCGGTGAATCCGAAAACCAGAGCCATGCCATAAAGAAGCACTGCCGAGGCCACGGCGCCCAACAGCAAGTATTTCAGACCAGCCTCAGAAGATTTCTGATCTTTCAGGAAGCTAGCCAGCACATACAAAGAGATACCGCTCAGCTCTAGAGCTACGTAGACTGTGATCAAGTCTGTGGCTGCCGCCAGCAGCATCATGCCTACGGCAGAGATAAGCACCAAGGCATAGTATTCACCCTGGAACCTCGGAAATTTGCTCACATAGTCCTGAGAGGCCAGGATAACAAGTCCAGCCGCTGTTAGAATCAATAGCTTAAAGAAAAGAGCAAAGTTGTCCACCGCCAGCATGTTGTTGAAAATTGAAACACTTGGCCCGCCCCAAATCAGGACCGTAGCACCAGCTGAAATAATGATGCCGGCAATGCTGAAACCGACAAGAACTTTCTTCTGTTTGATAAATAAATCAAGCAGAATCACCAACAGGGCAAAAACCAGAAGCCCAAGCTCCGGTGTCAGGTAGCGAAGCTCGCTAATCATCATAGATTAACTAACTCCCATTACGAACCTACCAGCTTCATTATGGGCTCTATTCCCAGCTTGATGACGTTGGTGAGGATAGCCGGATAAATGCCTATAAGCATGATGGCCGCAACGAATGAAAAGATGCACGTCTTTTCAATATTATCAGCGTCAGGCACACGATTGAATTTCTCCAACGGTGGCCCGTAGAAGACTCGTTGGAGCATCCACAGAATATAGCCGGCAGTCAGAACGATGCCGAAGACACCCAGAATGGTGTACAACTTAATACCTGCGACAGCCAAACTCGAGAAGCTGCCGACGAAGGTGACAAACTCAGCGGCAAAGCCGCTAGTGCCGGGCAGACCCAACGAAGCCAGCCCGGCAATACTGAAGACAACCACTATGATCGGCATCTGCCGGGCCAGCCCGCCCAGATTATCTAGATTGCGCTCATGAGATTTGTCATACACCAATCCCACCATAGCAAAGAGAAGGCCGGTGATAATGCCGTGGCTGAACATCTGAAGTGCAGCCCCGGTCATACTTATCTGACTCAAGGCAAAAATACCCAGAAGCACGTAGCCCATATGGCTAACACTACTGTAGGCAATCAGCCTCTTTAAATCCTTCTGCCTGAAGGTCACTGCCGCACCATAAAGCACACTAATAACGGCCAGAACTACGAGCAGCGGGGCATATTGCACTGCAGCCGCCGGGAAAATGGTGACGCAAAGGCGAATCATCCCATAGCCCCCCATCTTCAGCAAAGCCCCAGCCAAAATTACGCTAGCCGCGGTGGGGGCATCAGTATGGGCATCCGGCAGCCAGGTATGCAAGGGAAACACTGGCAATTTGATAGCAAAGCCAACGAGCAGCAAGAAAAACATAGCTGTTAACGGGATAAATGGCTTGGCAGCAGCCAGGCCCGCGAGCTCCACCATGTTTAAACTACCCGTCGTAAAATAGATACTTAGAATGCCGGCCAGCATCAAAGCGCTGCCGACCAACGTATATATTACGTATTTCATGGAAGAATATTCTTTTCTGCCGCTGCCCCATATGGAAATAAGGAAATACATCGGCACAAGCTCCAATTCCCAAAACAGGAAGAACAAAACCAGGTCCAACGAACTGAAGACTCCCAGTATGCTGGTTTCCAGAAGCAGTAACCAGATGAAATACTCCCGGGGCCTTAATGAGACCTTCCACGAGACCAGAACTGCCAGGACACCGAGGAAGGTCGTCAGTATTATCATAGGCATGCTGAGCCCATCGACACCAAGGTGATAAAAGGCATTGATCGCCGGTATCCAGGACAGCTTCTCCTCAAACTGCATTTGTCCGATGGCTCCGGCAGAACGATCAAAGAGATAAAACATGCCTATCGACAGGGCAAACGAAGCTAATGTTGCCACCAGGGCTACGAGCTTTACCGTCTTCGGCTGCGGCCTACGTAGCAGCGCAATAACGATTATCCCGACTACCGGGAGAAAAATAACAGCCGTTAGATAATTGAAGCTCAAGTCAAAATACCTCAGTGAAATATATAGAAACAGATAGCTATCGCTATCACTCCTACCGCAATAGCTATGCCGTAAGCCTGCAACTGTCCCGTCTGCGCCCGCCGCATAACTCCGCTTGCCCCCACTGTGCCTCTTCCTACGCCATTTACGGCGCCATCAACCACGCGGGTATCGAAGAAGCTGAGTGCCCTGAAAATCCCGTTAACCAGCACTCTGATGACAATCACTTTCTCATAGAGCTCATCAAGCCAGTATTTTCTGGAAAACAGAACATATAATGGCTTGAAGACTCTGCCCACCACTTCAGCAGATATCCATTTGGCACCGTACATAGCGTAGGCCAGAAGAATACCCAAACCAGCCACCACCAGAGATATGAGAGGCAACGGATGAGAAAGGATGCTGAAGAAATTGCCTAACGGACCCTGCACAGCGGCGCCTTCGCCACCCAAAAATCGAGTAAATGAACCGCCGAGATTCAGCCAGCCGGACACAATGGACAAGACAGCCAGGATGACCATGGGGACTACCATTACAGCTGGTGATTCGTGGAGCTTCTTATCTTCGTGATCAATATGTCCTGCTATCGGCCTGCCTCGATACTTGGCACCGAAAGTAAGGAACAGAACGCGGAACATATAAAAAGCTGTCATGAACACGGTTATCATGGCCAGATAGAACAATATCTGGTTATTGGCCAGGGAATACCCCAGGATTTCATCCTTGCTCCAAAAACCAGCCAGCGGCCAGATACCGGCAATACTCAGCGATGCAACCAGAAAAGTAGCGAAGGTCCACGGCATCGCCTTGCGCAAGCCACCCATCTCGCGCATGTCGAAAGTGCCGGTACTGTGATTGACACTACCAGCCCCAAGAAACAGCAAAGCCTTGAAAAAGGCATGGTTGAACAGATGAAAAATGCCGATGGCCACGCCGCCGACACCTAAACCCAGCATCATATAGCCCAGCTGGCTAATCGTTGAATAGGCCAGGACGCGCTTTATATCGGTCATCACCAGGCCCATAGTAGCAGCAAAAATAGCGGTAAAACCTCCGATCACGGCTACCGTAGTTAACGCCACCGGAGAATGCTCAAATAATGGGAAAAAGCGAGCTACCAGGAAGACGCCGGCAGCCACCATTGTCGCTGCATGTATCAGGGCACTGACAGGCGTCGGGCCTTCCATGGCATCCGGTAGCCAAACGTGTAATGGGAACTGTGCTGATTTACCCACCGCGCCCGAGAAAATACCTAGAGCCGCCCACGTCAAAACTGTCCCCGCCAGAGTTCCGGCCACAGCTAGGCCACGCACCTGTTCGATATTGAATGTACCCGTATGAAAGAAAATTAAAAGGATTGCCGCCAGAAAACCAAAGTCTCCAAAGCGCGTAACGATAAAGGCTTTCTTGGCTGCATTGGCAGCGGAAGGCCGATGGAACCAGAAGCCAATTAGTAGATAGGAACCCAGCCCCACACCCTCCCAGAATAGAAACATGAAAACCAGGTTGTCGGCCATAACCAGGCCTAACATGCAGGCGGTAAACAGAGACATGAAGGCAAAATAGCGATGATACCCGGCATCACCGTGCATATATCCTTGAGAATATAACTGAACCATGAGGCTGACAAAGCTGACCATCACCACCATTATCGCCGTTAGCGAATCAACCAAAAGCCCGACGTGCACACTGAAGTTGCCGATCACCATCCACTGAATATCCGGAATTTCCAACTTGTGCCCTGGCGCCGCCATGACTGCCACCAACAGCCATAAAGAAAGCACGAAAGAAATGCCGATTGCCGCGATGGTTACATAGCCACTAATCTTGGGGCGATTATTGAAGAAAGGCCTGAGAATAAAAGAAATGATAAGCAGTGAGAGAAATGGCAGTAGAAAGATAAGCCACGGTACTTGATGTGGCATTAGAGTTTCCTTAAGACCTCCTCAATGACATGCACCTTCTCTTGAGACACTAAGATACGATAGGTGGGTAATTCAGAACCCGCCTTCTTCCCCGGGTCTGGCAGAACCCGCGTTGGCACCCCCTCGCCTTCAAAGAAATCCTTCCACATCTCGGCGATTATCAGATTAGGCGTGTCCTTGACTTTGACCCACATATCTTAGCCAGCTACCATTTCATCAAGTCAAATTTATCGATATCAATTGATTCGCGCCGTCGATAAATAGCGATTATTATGGCTATACCGACGGCAGCCTCAGCCGCAGCTACCACAATGACAAATATGGCAAATATCTGCCCGGTAAGAAACATAGGCAGGACATATCGCGAAAATGCCACGAGAGCGATATTCACGGCGTTGAGCATAATTTCGATACACATCAGAATTACTATGGCATTGCGCTTGGCCAAAACCCCATACAATCCAATGCAGAAAAGAATTGCCGATAAGACCAGGTAGTGATATAGCCCGACTGTCATTTCTATTTCTCCCTTATCAGCACTATGGCACCCAGCACCGCCGCCAGGAGCAACACCGCAGCAATTTCCACGGGCAATATGAAGCCCCCTTTTCCAAACAAACTGGTGCCTATGGCAGCAGTTGTCGGCTGCAAAGGCGGCTGACCACTCGTCTCCCATTTAGTACTCGTAACGGTGAAAACCATAACACCCAAGAGCAGCAAACTTACCACTAGCGCCGGTATACGCAGTTTACCCGACGGGTTACCCCGTCTGACTTCCCGTGTGAGCATAATTCCCACAATGATCAATATTGAAATAGCTCCAACATAGATAAGTATCTGCACCACCGCCAGGAAGTCTGCGTAAAGAGTTATATATGTGACAGCTATGATCAGGAAGAGTAGAATCATGGAAAGGGCCGCCCGAAAGACGTCACGCAAGACTACTACTGACAACGCGGCACCAACAGCGACCACAGCCAATATCCAAAAAATGATATCAGACACCACGGCCTCTCTTCTTGCTCAAACCCCACCAACTCACTTTCTGTCCCCCTTCTTTCCCATTCGCAAAGATCAGTAAACTTTGTTTGGGTAGATTCGCCTCAATCTGAGGTCGAACGTAGCCGCTCGGTTGCCTCATCTCAGACAACTTAAGCTGTTCCTTGCTCAAGATAACGTCTTTGCGCCGGTACTGGGCGCGCTCATAGCTAAGCCCCATAGCCAACGCATCGAATGGGCAAGCCTCAACACACAGACCACAGAACATACAACGCCCAGCGTCTACCTCAAACTTATCAACCACATAATTGTTCTCTTGCCCTATATGGGTGACAATCTCAATGTTCCCTTGTGGGCAGCTTTTGGCGCAAGTGTCGCACCCGGTACATCTATCTTGAAACCACACCAACTCGTTGCCTCTTATACGCCGGGAAGTGGTCAACTTTTGCTCCGGATATTGCACTGTAATTGGCGGCCGAAAGAGATGCCTGAAGGTTACTGCCATCCCTTTGGCTACTCCAATGCCATATCTGTCAAACTTCAACTCGGCCGCCTCCCAGAGTAAATAATTTCGACCATAGGACGACCAGAACAGCGGAAAAAACGATATTAATTGCCACTATGATCCACGGATACATTGCCGGCAGCCACAATATCTCTACCGCAACCAGAAACAGGTTTATTATGGCCATGGGCAATAGCCCCTTCCAGGCAAAAGCCATTAGTTGGTCTACGCGCAATCTGGGCAACGTGGCACGCATCCATACGATAACCGAGAACACCACCAAAATCTTGATTATGAACCATATGACCGGCGGTAATAATGGCCCTTTCCAGCCACCGAGGAACAAGGTGGTGATAATGCACGAATAAGCTAGAGCATGGCCATACTCGCCCAGATAGAACATGGCAAACTTCATTCCCGAATACTCAATGTGATAGCCGGCAACGATTTCAGAATCAGCTTCGAGTAGGTCAAACGGACTCCGATTCATCTCCGCCACGGTACTGAGGAAAAAAATAACGAAGGCTAGCGGTTGCATCAAGAAAAACGGTATATTTTGGGAAGCTACAATTTGGGTCATCGATAGCGACCCGGCCATCAATACCACGCCCAAAATTGACAAGACCATCGGAAACTCATAACTCACCATCTGGGCTACAGCCCTTGCCGCCGATATCAGGGCGAATTTATTGTTTGATGCCCACCCTGCAGTATATATACCAACCGCGGACACCGAACTGATCGCTACTACATAAACGATGCCCACGTTAAGGTCCGAAAGGATAGCTCGGTCACCAAAAGGCACCACGGCAAAAATCAACAACACCGGCACAAAGACAATTACCGGAGCCAGCCAGTGAAGAATCTTATCGGCTTTCGCCGGAACAATATCTTCTTTCATCAATATCTTCGCAGCCGTAGCGATCGGCTGAAAAATACCCTCCGGCCCAAGCCGGTTGGGCCCAAGGCGGATTTGAAACCTGCCCAGCAGTCGCCTTTCATACCAGATAAAGACAATGACCAGAATTAAAACGACGGCGAGAACAACTACTATACCCACAATAGCCGGCACGAGATAGGCTGCCCACGTGGGCCACATGGTACCTAACCACAGATTGAATTGTTCCAGTAACGTCATTATCTGTCTATTTCTCCCAAACAGACATCAATACTGCCAAACGTGATTACCAAATCTGCCACTTTCCAGCCGATAACCATGTCCTTCAACGCCGTCAGATTGATCAGCGTCGGAGGGCGAATATGAAACCTGTACGGAGCAATAGAATTGTCACTTACCAAATAGAAGCCAAGCTCGCCCTTAGGGCCTTCAATGTGGGCATACACCTCACCAACCGGCGGCCGCAATAACTTAGGTACCTTGGCACAAACCCGTCCCTCCGGCAGTTGAGCTATTGCCTGCTCCAGAATACGAACGCTCTGTCTCATCTCCTGCATCTTGACCCAATATCTGTCATAGTTATCGCCAACGCTACCTACCGGTATCTCGAAATCAAAGCGGTCATAAATAGAATACGGATCAGCCTTACGCAGGTCCCACTCGACCCCACTGGCTCGAAGCACGGGGCCGCTGGCCGCGATGTTTATGGCGGTGTCCCTTGGCAGAATACCAACACCCTTAGTCCTCGCCAACAAGATTTCGTTTTGTGACAAAAGCTGATCATATTCATCAATGAATTTCGGCATCTCAGCCACAAATTTCTTCAGAGCTGGCAAGAATTCTTCGGGAACATCCTGGCTAACTCCGCCAATACGCATATAGTTATACGTGAGCCGCTGGCCACAAACCATTTCATAGAGATCCAAGATCTTCTCTCTTTCCCTCCACATATACAACACCGGCGTCATCATAGCTCCAAGGTCATTGAGGAAAAAACCGACTCCCATAAGGTGGCTGGAAATACGCATCGTCTCGGCCATAATAATTCTCAGATATTCCGCCCGCTCTGGAACCTTTATCCCGGCCAGTTTCTCCACTGCAATCACATAGGCAAAGTTATTAGTCATAGAAGCCAGGTAATCAAGCCTGTCGGTTAGCGGGATTATTTGTGTATACGTCCTGTTCTCCCCCATCTTCTCAATGCCCCGGTGGAGATAGCCGATTACGGGCTCCACATCGACAATAACTTCGCCGTCAAGAGTGACTCTCATACGAAATACGCCATGAGTCGAAGGGTGCTGAGGCCCTATATTAAGGACAAAAGGCTCAGTCTTTAGAGGCCATCTAAAGATAATCCCTCCGCAGCGGATGCCCAACGAATCCTTCCCAGAGCAACAGGCGCTTCAAATTAGGATGTCCGTCGAAAACAATGCCCAAAAGGTCGTAAATCTCCCGCTCCAGGAAATCAGCCGAGCGCCACAAACTGACTACTGAAGGCACTGTGGGGTTATCACGATCATGACACCTGGTCTTCAAAACCAGGCTCTGATTATGCTTCAACGAAATTAACTGATACACAACTTCGAAATAGTCCACGTAATCAACAGCCGCCAGGTCAGCGAGATAGTCGAAAGCAAGGTCAGGCGTATTCTTTAAGAATTCCGCTATCTCATATAGAGATTCACTTTTGACAACAAGAGCTTTTTTGTCAGCGGAGACAATAGCATAGGGAAAGGTCCTGACTAGTCTCCCAGCTAATTGATCACCTCCCAGGACAGTGGTCATTTGTTGCTTATAGTCTCCTTGCCTATTTTCTCTTGTATCTTCCTTATGCCGTGAATTAATCCCTCGGGTCGAGGAGGGCACCCAGGCACATAGACATCAACAGGAACTATGCGATTTATACCTGGTACGACACTGTAAGACTCTCTAAAAGGCCCGCCGCTGATGCAGCATTGTCCCATGGCTATCACCCATTTGGGTTCGGCCATTTGTTCATAGACCAATTTCACTGCCGGAGCCATCTTCCAGGTAAGTGTTCCGGCGACAATCATCAGGTCGGCTTGTCGCGGCGACCAACGGAAAATGTCCATGCCGAATCTTGCAATATCAAAGCGCGAAGTGGCGGCACCTATCATTTCAAATGCACAGCAAGCCAATCCAAACATGAGCGGAAACGTTGATCGCGACCGTGCCCAATCAACCACATAGTCCACCGTCGTAATCAGCACATTACGCCGTATTTCCTCGTCCAGCCATCTGTCAGGATCGGGAATAGGCTGCTGAGATGCCGCCATAAGCGAGTTGATCTTTATACCTTCGGCAGTATCAACCTCGCTCAATGGAAACATTGAATAATCTTCTACTTCCACTCGAGTGCTCCTTTAAGCCAGGCATAAACATAACCAACCATGAGAATTACGAAGAACACGCCTATTACGACCAGCCCAAACACACCCAACCCCTTAAGATTCACCGCCCACGGGTATAGGAAGACAGTCAATACGTCTAGCGCCACAAAAAGAATGGCAAAGAAGTAATAGCGGAAATTGAATTGGACCCAGCTATTTCCGATAGTCTCCATACCGCACTCATAGGTAGAAGCCTTGGCAGGATTGCTTTTCTTCGGGACGATCTTGAAATACCTGAGGGTCACAGGCAGAAGCAGAGTGGTGACTGTGAACAGTATACCCACGATAAGGAGTATACCAACATAACCAAATCCAGCCAGCAAATACCCAACCTCTCTATCTAGTTACCATAAAAGGCCCAGTTTCTAAGCAGATCGAATCCAGTTTCTGAATACTGGGCACTTCCAAAAAGGACCGCATTTATTCGTGGGTATTAAAATGCGGTTCGAAGTATATCACACACTCAAAAAAAAGCGCAAATTTGACAATTCGTAATACACGAAACTAAAATGATGTCCAATCGTCATACAAGGAGACGTTGAAGCTATGAAAATAGACATCTTCACGCACATACTCCCCTTTGGATACTGGCAGGCAATTAGCCAACACGCCTCCCCGACTATGAGACAAATAACGCCTTTATGGGATTTGGAACATCGCTTCAGGATAATGGATAAGTATGACGAATACGTGCAAGCACTGACTTTTTCTATACCCAGGGTAGAAGCAATAACGGCCGGGAAAGATGCGGTTGACCTGGCACGTCGCGGTAATGATGAACTGGCTGAGATATTAACGAAATACCCTGACCGATTTGTCGCCGGCGTGGCTAATTTGCCAATGAACTTTTTCGATGCTGCCTTAAAGGAAACCGACAGGTCAATAAAGGACCTTGGGCTAAAAGGAGTGCTCGTATATTCCAATATAGACGGAAAACCGCTAGACTCGCCAGAATTCATGCCTCTTTATGAAAAGATGGCTGGTTATGACCTGCCAATTTGGATACACCCGCACAGAGAAATGAGCGTACCGGACTACAGCACTGAAAAGGAATCGAAATTCACTCTCAATGGGGCCATAGGATGGCCGTACGAGACGCAACTGGCCATGACTCGGCTGGTATGCAGTGGAGTACTTGAGAAGTACCCAAATCTGAAGTTCATAACACACCACTGCGGAGGTGGCATGCCGTTTCTCGCCAACAGAATCAACAGCTGGCTTCAGAATTACAAGAGATTGGAGCCAAATTCAAGCGTGAGTAAGCTTCCCAAGGAGCCTATTGAATACTTGCGCCTGTTTTATGGTGACACGGCAATTGACGGAAATACACCCGCGTTGGACAGCGGACGGGCGTTTTTTGGAGCCGATCACATTGTTTTTGCCACGGATATGCCTTATGGCGGAGAACTGGGTGAACATGCCATGCGGGCGGCCATAAAGTCCGTTAACGAAATGGCCATATCCGACTCCGAAAGGAAGCAAATCTTTGAGGGCAACGCTAAGCAACTATTGCATTTGCGTTGATGAAGATGAGCAACCGTGCCACTCTCATGCTGAAGAATAATGATTTGGAATAAAGGGTTAGGGGGTGTTCAATATGACATGAAGCAACCGGTGAAGCAGCCTGTAATTTGGCCAACCGGAGTTTATGGCACATCGCATTGTTTCATAAAATGAAGGAGGCAAAGTGAAAAAAATATTAATCATAGCAATCACGGTTCTGATCCTAACCGGTCTGGCGCTGGGAGGCTATGCCTGCACACCTGCATCTAAACCATCTCCAACCCCATCACCCACACCAGCCGCTGCAAAAACGCTAGATATCGGAATCTCAACTCCACTGACTGGAGGTTCAGCACACATTGGTTTGGCCCTCCAGAATGGTTCACTGATGGCAATGGATGACCAGAACGCTCAGGGGGGTGTTACTATTGGCGGGCAAAAATATACGCTAAATGCAGTCATCCGGGACAACAAAGGGGATATTATCGTTGCTAAGTCTGTTGCTGAGGAACTGGTACTTGATAAAGGGATAAAGGTTATCACCGGTCCATTCGTTGTTGACGCAGTAGGCACACAAACCGTGACCGAACCCAACAAGGCAATTGCTTTCTTTGCCAGTGCTTCTAATGCCGCAATGACCGGTCCCAATAAACCCTATACCTTCTTTTACGCTAGTATACCTCAGATGATTAATATCGGATATGCTTATATTCAAAAATTCCACCAGGAAGCGAAAACGGTGGTTTCCATGAACCCTGCCATATCTGACACAGTAACGTTCTTGAATTATACTCAAACAATGTGTAAATATTACGGTTTGGACTGGCTCGGTTCTGAACAGTTCCCGATAACCACAACGGACTTTTCGCCCATCATTACCCGTGTGCTAGCCAAGAACCCGGACGTCATAGATACTAGCGCTACGGGGGGCGCTATGGGTGGGTTATGTGCCCAGCTAGTGAAACAGCTACGCGAACAAGGGTATAAGGGCATCATATTCATACCCGCGCTACCCCCTCCGGGGGCTATTGATTCTATCGTACCGGAGCAATACCGCTACAAAATCGTCATCAACGATACTGATTGGGAGTCTCCCATAGTGAGCGACGCCTACCGTGACCTGTGCCGGAGGTACATAGCAAAGTACAATAGCCCACCTTTTGATATAAGCGGCCTAGAGTATAACGTCGAAAAAGCTTTCTTTGAATTCTTGAATACCCAGGATAGCATGGATTCTACGAAATGGATGGAAGGCTTTGCTCAATATCACTGGAAAAACCTGTGGGGGACAGAAGGATATTGGATGGGCAAGCCACTTATGGGTATTGACAGGCAAACTTTCAGGTCTGCTTGGGCTTCCGAGTACATAAACGGTAAGCGCCAGACCCTATGGACAGCGCCTCTGCCTCTAGATATGTATGTTTCAAAGTAGTGAGCTGAATCACACGTAGAACAATATGCTGCGGCGGTATATACAAAAGAATAAACAATGACAAGGCCGCTATAGCTAGCAGCGGCCCATAGGGTCGCTGCTAGCTTTGTTCAGACCACATGACATCTGGCACGGCAAATCGTCTTCTCTTATGCAACGAAAGACCAGCTTGACTACTTCACAGGTCCACGTATAATAGCGATGGCAAGGTTCTCGAACATGCGCATTACCGGAGGCACCGCCAAGGGACAACAACTGAAGGTACCGACGAAGGGACCGGTCCGCCCGACAACAGACAGGGTGAGAGAGGCTATCTTTTCTATAATTCTCCCCCTCACGGCCGGGTGGTCTCGAATGCTTGACCTATACGCCGGCACGGGTGCGCTAGGGATAGAAGCCCTGAGCCGCAATGCGGAATGGGTCGATTTTGTTGACAATCAGCCCAACTGTTGTGCTATCATTAATCAAAATTTAGATAGGGTTGGACTTGCGCAAAAGGCTCATGTTTACTGCTGCGGTGTAATTAAAGCTTTGGCTTTTCTTGATAAAAACTACGATGTCATATTCATGGACCCGCCATACTCCGACCCATCAATAAGTCTCGTCATCATGCAATTGTCCAACTCGAAAATAGTAGACTACAAAACGTTGCTCGTGGTTTCTCACGCTTCACGTTCGCCTCTTCAGGACAGTTACGACGGGCTAGCTTTGATCAAAGAAAAGCACTATGGGGACACAGCCATTTCGATATACCGCAAGGAGATTCAAAGTTGATCACAGCCGTCTATCCCGGCAGCTTTGACCCGATCACTCACGGACACCTTGACATTATCAAACGGGCGTCGTCAGTGTTCGACACTCTGATCATCGGCATTTACGACAGGCCCGAGAAGAGACTCCTTTTTTCTACCGAAGAGCGGGTTCGGATGGCTCAGCAAGCAATAGCTAAGTTGAAGAACGTGAAAGCCCAATCCTATTCTGGACTTACCGTCGACTTCGCCAAAAATGCGGGTGCCAAAGTACTGGTCAGGGGACTGAGGATGAGTTCTGACTTTGAACGAGAGTTCGAGATGGCGATGATGAACAAGAAGCTGGCACCTCAGCTTGAACTGGTCTGTTTCATGGCAAGTTTACAATACCAATTCCTAAGCTCCAGCCTGCTCAAGGAAGTCGCTGAGCTTGGAGGTTGCTTAGACGATATGGTACCAGACCACGTTGCTGCTGCCCTTAAGAAAAAGTTTGGCAGAAAGGTTTGACTGCCTGGACATAAAAACGCTGTCCAGATACTGATGAAATAAGGCAATAATCAGAATAACATAATCTAAGGAGGTTAACTAATAAAATGGCATACAAAATCGTGGATGACTGCATAAGCTGCGGTGCCTGTGAGCCCGAATGCAAAAACCAAGCCATAAAAGAAGGGGATACCATGTATGTAATCGACCCCAATAAGTGCACCGAATGCGTTGGGTGGTTTAATACGTCAAAATGCGCTGAAGTATGCCCCGTAGATGCCTGTGTTCCCGATCCTGCCCATAAGGAAACGCACGAACAGCTATTGGCAAAGTGGAAGAAAATCAATCCCGGTAAAACTCCGGAAGCCACATAGCCAGACCCAACCACGAACCTATCCAAGCCGGCTTATCGGCGTCAGAATGACGCATGATAAGGCTGGCTGAGTTGACATCTGGGGGTGTCTAAATATGCTTACCATCGACTATGACCTGGTAGGAATTAGAGATGGTGAGCAAGTTCTAGATGTTGGCTGCGGTGAAGGTAGACACAGCTGGGAAGCATGCAAGCGAAATGATTGCCTGGTTTGTGCTTTGGATCTCGAGGGAACGAATCTAAAAAAGGCACATTATGCCTTCTACCTTCTGGAACAACAGGACGAACTGAAGGGAAAATGGCTTATCGTTAATGGGGACATAACAAACCTTCCTTTCAAGGATGGGGCCTTTGATAAAGTCATATGCTCGGAAGTCCTGGAGCATGTTCCCGATGATATTGAGGGTATCAGAGAGCTGGTCAGAGTTTTAAAAGATGATGGGACGCTGGCTGTTAGCGTCCCATCAAAATTGCCCGAGACCATCTGTTGGAAGCTATGCCGCGAGTACCATGACCGGCCCGGCGGACACATCAGGATATACAAAACTGGCGAGATCATCTCCAAGCTCCAACAAAACAAACTGGATATATTTGCCATCCGCCACAAACACGCCCTGCATTCTTTCTACTGGATATGTCGTTGCCTCTTTGGAGTAAACAACGAAAAGGCATTAATCCCTTCCCTGTACTACAGATTCTTGGTCTGGGATATCTACACTAAGAGCCACCCTATCCAGATCTTGGACAGCTTTCTCAACAACTTCTTCTCCAAGAGCCTAGTCCTCTACGCTCGCAAAATCCACTCCAAGGTTTGACTATTTATACTATACTGGCTTCGGTTTGCATCTAAACACGATGACATCGCTCAACCGGGGAAGATGCCTGGCTAGCTTGTCCAGCGAGACTAACATGCTAAGCGCCATTTTTTTGGGAACTTAGCCAGAAACATACCCCACCACGGCAGCCCGAAAAGCAAGGACACACCACTGGTTTTCTCCACTTCAAATCGGCCTTTCATCAATCGCATAAGCAACCGAGTAATCAAGTTTATGCATGTGGTCAGATGGTACATCCCACGGCATTCTTCCTTCGGCAGCCTTGAAACCAAGTTTCTTTCTGAACAACCATACGATTCTACCTAATTTGAACCCGAGGCTTTCAAAGTTAGCGATGGCCATTACTGCCGTTCCATCGGGCTTAAGCATCGTAGCCATCTGGTGCACCACCTGCGGCCGGATCGACAAAATGATCCAAAGCGCCTTTACATACCACCTTGTCCAGAAAGCTTGCTTGCAGCGGAAGGTACTCGCCAACTCCCCGTACCAGACTCATATTTGCCCCATTTTGGCCGACGCGATTCCTGGCATGTCGCAGCATCACGGTTGAAGGTTCCATCCCAATAACCACCGCCCCCTTCTTGGCCATCTCCACCCCATCAATGCCCCTGCCACAACCAATATCCAAAATTATTTCGCCCGGTTGCGCATTCACGATGTCAAGGGTGACTTGATTCATTCTCGCAAACAGGAACTCTGAATCTGGATAAAGCACCCCGGGGAAGAGACCACATCATCCCACTCCAGGTCAAACTCAGAACGGTCTCGATCATTGCAGGAGATCGGAGATGTCGGGGCGACGAAGCAATCTCAGTGGTAAGGGGAATTGCCTCGCAACGAGCGGTATCATTTCCCAAACATCCTCTAGCTTCTACGCGTATAAAACATTGCGTAATTCAGGAAGAACGGGCAAACTACTTGGCTCCAAGAGCTTTAGACTTATCATAGGCAGCGATAACCGCTTGAAGAATCAAAGAACGCAACCCGCCCTTCTCCAATTGCAGCAACCCTTCCGCAGTCGTGCCACCCGGCGATGTCACCATATTCTTAAGCTCAGCAGGATGTTTATCCATCGCCTCGACTATACGCGTCGAACCCAGCATCGTCTGCACTACCAGTTTTTCAGCCATATCGCGGGGCAGGCCTATATGTACACCGGCATCGATCAAGGCTTCGATAACAAGGAAAACATAAGCCGGGCCGCTGCCGCTCAAGGCAGTCGCCATGTCTATGTATTTTTCGGCGGTGACATAGATTTCCTTTCCCAAAGTCGCCAGAATGGATTGTGCCATCTCTTTCTGTCGCTGATTTACTTCATCGGTGGCAGTCCATACCGTTATGCCTTCGCCAATTTGGGCCGGCATGTTAGGCATGGCCCGAACCAGGCAAGAATGACCCAGCCCTTCTCGTAAGCTAGCCAAGGTAACCCCGGCCGCTATAGACAACACCAGTTGTTGAGGCGACACTACTTTTAATTCGGCTGATACTTTTCCTAGCTCCTGCGGCTTCACCGCCAAGACAACAACTTCAGCCCCCTTGACTACTTCCCTGTTATCGGCCACGGTCTTAACCTTATATCTTTCTTTCAAGATATCTCGCCGCGCTCCACTCACATCGCTGACGGCGATATCGACGGGCTTAGCTGCCCCTTTAGCCAGCAGGCTCTTGATAATGGCCTCCCCCATGATGCCACCACCGATGAAACTTATCTTCATAGTTACCTCCTATCACCAAAAATAGCTCGACCTATTCTAAGCATGGTCGCCCCCTCTTCAATCGCCACCTCAAAATCGTCCGTCATGCCCATGGATAGATGCTCCAGCCTAAGTGAGTCGCGAAGTTGCCGCAACTTCCGGAAAACCGGACGGACTTCCTCAGCGTCGGCCGTTAAAGGGGCAACGGTCATCAGCCCTATCACCTGCAAATTGGGCAATTGCCTTATCCCTTCAACTGCTGCCTTAATCCCATCCACAGCGAAACCACCTTTTGTTGCTTCCCCGGAAATATTAACCTCAAGAAAAACAGGCATTAGTTTTTCTGCCCGCCTGCTCAAAACCTCAGCCAGTCTCACCGAATCAACGCTGTGGATTATGTCAAAAAGCCCCACGGCCACGCTAGCCTTGTTACTCTGAAGATGTCCTACCATATGCCAGATAACATCCGGCTTAAGGTCTACAAGCTTTTCTATCTTTTCTTCCGCTTCCCTGACTCTGTTTTCGCCGAAATCATTCAGCCCGTATTCAAAAGCCGCTCTTATCGTTGAAACCGTCACTCCCTTGGTAACCGCCACCAGCCTGATGTCGCCAGGTGACCTGTGGCTTCGCTCACAAGCACGGACAATCCGTCGCTGTACCTCTCGAATGTTAGACTCTATATCCACCGCGCCCTATTCTAACACAGCAGTCTGAAATCCCAAATCGAAACTCACCTGTTGTCGTGAGTCTTTCGTACGCTCATCCTGAGACTGTCAAAAGATTTGAACTTCTCCCTTTCGTAAAGGGAGTTAAGAGGGATTTCCCGAGAGGTGAGGTTAAAAATCCCCCTTTATCCCCCTTTTCCAAAGTGGGAAATATTCATGTCATTGCGAGTCCCCCCGATTCCATCGGGGCAATCGGGACGTGGCAATCTCACTACTTCTTAAACCTGACTGTATAATTAAAGAAATTTCCCGAAACTTCGTCCACAGCGAAGCCGGCTTTCTCACCTAGCTTTATGGTAGTGGACTTCCATGGATAATCGGGGTCGGGAAACAGCTCAGTCACTGCCAGAAACCCACCCGGCTTCAATACTCTCTTAACCTCAGCCAACGCCCTGTTTCTATCCGGTATCTCCTGGAGCACAGTTACCAGGTAAACCAGATCCAAGGAACCGCTATCAAACGGCAGCTCATAGGCACTGCCCTCAATCAATTTCACGTTCCTAATATCTTTATTCTCTGGTCTGGACAGCTTATTCTTCAGCTGCTCCAGCATCTTAGGTTGAATATCCAGAGCGTATACTCTTCCTTTTTTGCCAACAGCTCTGGCTACAAAAGGAGTAAAAGCGCCAGGGCCACAGCCGAGTTCGAGAACCTCCATGCCTTCTTTTATGCCGCTGCGCTGTATCAACTGATCCGGCGGTTGTACTCTTCTCCTGTAGTCGCTATCCAGAAGCCGCCCGATAAACGCCGGCGCCGGAAAATGAACCAGCTTCCGGAACAGCCTGGCCACACCTAGCCACAGGATAAGAAATGCCAGAATGACCAGTATGAGAATTAGCAGAACTGTCAGTGCCATTACTATGCTAAGTGGAATATATACATTTTGTACATGACACTTGCATTCAAAGTTGCTAGGTCAATAATACCCTGACATAGTCAGCAAAAGTTTTATTCTATCGCTGAAATCGCATTCTTGAATTCTCGGTATTCCGTCTTCAAAGGAAACAAAATTGAGACCTAAAGGACTTACAAACAAATCTGATTCGCAAGGAATTAATGAAACAGGTATACCTGATTCTGAAATGCGAGCACAGATAAGTTCTGGGATAAATTCTCCAGAAGGGTTGAACCATCCAGCTTCAATAAGATGATTTGTAAATAGCCGACACTTTGATATTAATTGATGTAAACCCACTAATGAGAGTACCGCGGTTTCATAGGTTGCAAATTCATAATTATTCAACCTATCATGCTTCAATTTATTATAGCAATCCCACCACTCGGGTATTGCTTTTCCCCAACCCTTATATGGCTGATAAAACCTAATTGGCGACACGAGGAAAATAGTAATCGTTTCATCAAGTCCTAAATATGTTTCGTGAAATTCTGCATATTTCTTAAAATTATACGTCCTTCTTTTGTCCTCTGTAATTTCCTTAAGAATTGATTCTGTTAAACTACACGCTTCCAAAATGATAGGAATGAATTTCGAAGAAACAACATGCTTATTTTGATCGATAAAAGGTATAAACTCCATACATTCTAGTAATTGCTTTTCCAAATTATCAAAGTTGCTAATTACAAATCGAATTCTGTTATCATCCGTAACCATATCAATTGCCTAGTTTGTATGGTTCGACTCTACCCAACCACTATATTCACCAGTCGATGCGGGACGTAGATAATCTTAGTCACATTATCGTCTTTAACGTAAGCTTTTACCCGCTCGCTGCTCAGAGCCAGCTCTTTAGCCCGTGCCTCAGTGATCGATACGGGCACAGTAATCTTGTCCCTCAATTTGCCGTTTACCTGAATGACCAACGTGACCTCTTCTTCTTTGGCCAGTTCTTCATTCCACTTTGGGCCAGGGCTGATTGTGTATGCTATAGGCATGGTCTGCGCTTTCCCACAGCTCCTCGGTTAGATGAGGCGCCGTTGGCGCCAGAAGTAGCAGCAAATCGGTTACAGCCTCATTCCACAACGAAAGTGAGACCGTTCCCGCATCCTGTATCTTGCTCAAATAATTGGTGAACTCCATAAGCGCTGCCAGCATGGTATTGAAGCGGAACCGATCCATATCATCGGTCACCTTCTTGATGGTCTTATGCAGGAGGCGATTCAGCTCTTTCTCCACGGCGGGGTCAACTTTTGTCTGCGAATAGCCGGCGGTAACCAGATTCCAGACCCGGTTTACCCAACGGCTCATGCCCACTATGCCCTTGTCGCTCCACTCGCCACCCAACTCCCAGGGGCCGATGAACATAAGATAGGCTCGAACAGCATCAGCCCCTATTTCGGACACATAGACATCAGGCGTGACCACGTTGCCCCTGGACTTGCTCATCTTGTCACCCTGATAAATGATAGTCCCCTGATTGAACAGTTTGATAAAAGGCTCATCGAAATCAACCAAGCCGATATCTCTGATTGCCTTGATAAAGAAACGGGCATACAGAAGATGCATTACGGCATGTTCGGCACCGCCGGTATACTCGTCCACCGGCATCCAGTACTTCAATTTAGCCTTATCAAAGGGATAATTATCAACGCGGGGCTGGTATAGCGCAAGAAATACCACGAGGAACACATAAAAGTGTCCATGGTATCTGTCTCCCGCTTTGCCGGCGAGGAGCATTTAGGACAGGTGGTATTAACAAACGACTCGCAGTATTTCAGTGGTGATTCGCCGGTCGGCCTGAACTCAGCATCGCTGGGCAACAACACAGGCAGGTCTTTCTCCGGCACTGGGACGATTCCGCACTTATCACAGTAGACCATGGGGATCGGCGCTCCCCAGTAGCGCTGCCGCGAAATTAGCCAGTCACGGAGCCGATACGTGACCGCCCGCTTTCCCCAACCCTTCTGCTCCAGGTAGTCACAGATGCTTTCAAATCCCTGATCGCTGGGCAGACCATTGAACTGGCCTGAATTGGCCATAGTTCCGGCTCCGGTATGAGCCACCTCAAGCTCTTCACCAGACCAATCCGGTGGTGCAATAACTACTCTGATTGGCAGGTTATATTTCTTGGCGAACTCGAAGTCGCGCTGGTCATGCGCCGGCACGCCCATCACCGCGCCGGTGCCATAGCTGAGCAGCACATAATCGGCAATCCAGATGGGCACGTGCTCGCCGTTCAGCCTATTGATGACATAGCTACCCAGGAAGACGCCGGTCTTCTCCCTTTCCACGGATGTTCTCTCAATCTCAGTCTGCCTCTGTGTCTGAAGGACATAGGCCTCAACCTCAGCTTTGTGCTCTGGCGTGGTAAGCAAGGCTACCAGAGGATGCTCCGGTGCCAGGACGAAAAAGGTCACACCGAAGATGGTGTCCGGACGCGTAGTAAATACGCTTATTTCTTTGGTATCCACGCCCTTATGCTCCAGACCAAAGGAAATCTCGGCGCCGGTGCTCTTTCCAATCCAGTTGTTCTGCATTATCTCTATGCGCTCAGGCCAGTCTATTTTGCTGAAGTCCATAAGCTCATCGGCGTACTTGGTAATCCGGAAAAACCATTGCTCCAGTAATCTTCGAATCACAGTGGTGCCACATCTTTCGCACATCGCCCTCAGCGACCACCTGTTCATTAGCCAGCACTGTCTGGCATGTGGGGCACCAGTTCACCGGTGCCTTGGCGCGATAAGCCAGACCGGCTTCATATAGCTTGAGGAAAAACCACTGCGTCCATTTGTAGTATTCCGGCAGGCAGGTAATTACCTCGCGGCTCCAATCATAAATTGCGCCCATGCTCTTAAGCTGGCGGCGCATGTTCTCTATGTTTTTCATCGTCCAGGTGTAGGGATGAATGCCGTGCTTAATAGCTGCGTTCTCGGCCGGCAGCCCGAAGGCATCGAAGCCCATGGGATGTAGCACGTTGTATCCCTGCATCCGTTTAAATCGGGCATGGACATCAGAAGGCGCCATGGCATACCAGTGTCCTATATGAAGGTCACCCGAAGTGTACGGGAACATGGTCAAGGAGTAGAACTTAGGGCGCTTATCATCATCCATCACTTCATAAAGACGGTCAGCCGCCCATCTCTCCTGCCATTTCTTTTCGATCTCTTGAGGATTGTATTTGGAAGCACACATAACAGGCTGATTTTATCCCGTTGACGCTATGCCGTCAACCTTAAGCAGGCCATCTACGAGCTGTCTTTGAATGTAGGTAGGCCTTTCAGATCCATCAAATAAACCTGGGTGCCCTACAAACTAATCCGCAGCCATGTATAATATGACTACATGGAACGGGAAAAGTTTGATGCCCTGGTCAACAAAGCTATCCAGGCGCTACCACCGGAGTTCCGCAGCAAACTGGAGAACGTCGATGTGTTGATCGAGGACTGGCCGAGCCCACAGCAAATCAGCAGATTCAGACTCAGAAGCAGAGCACAATTACTGGGCCTCTATGAAGGGGTGCCTCAAACCAAGCGGGATAGCGGCTATAATCTGGTATTGCCAGACAAGATAACCATCTTCCAGCGACCAATAGAATTGAAATGCAGCTCAGAGGCTGAAATCGAAAACGAAATAGGTATGGTGGTTCGTCATGAGATTGCCCATCATTTCGGCATTGGCGACACCACCTTATACAGGATAGAACAGAACAAACGAAAGAGCAACAGAGAGGGTTCCTAGGCTAGCAAACGCATGGCGGGAATCCTACGAGGCGTGTCCATGCCTGCAGTTGAAGTCAACCATATAGTCAAGTCATTACGCGGATAGGGTCGCAGTTGACGACCTGTCTTTCTCTATCTCCCGGAATGAAATATTCGGCCTGATTGGCCCTAATGGCGCAGGCAAGACTACTACCATCAGGATGATGATGGATATCATCAAGCCAGACTCGGGAAATTACAATCCTCGGCGAAAAATTGAGCGAAGCCAGTAAAAATAAACTGGGGTATTTGCCTGAGGAAAGAGGACTATATAGAAAGCTCAAAGTAATCGACTCAATATCTACCTGGCATCGCTAAAGGGCATGGATCGGCATCTAGCGGAAGAAAAGCCGATGAGCTGCTCAGCCAGACCGGTATGCTGCCGCACAAAACGAAGAAAATCGAAGAGTTGAGCAAGGGTATGGGGCAGATCATCCAGTTCATCGTCACTATCATCCATGACCCGGAACTGGTTATACTTGACGAGCCATTCTCCGGCCTTGACCCGGTTAATACCGAACTGTTGAAAAGGATGATTGCTGATTTGCGGAATCAAGGCAAGGCGCGTAATTGTTAGCACGCACCAGATGAATCAGGTGGAGGAGCTTTGCGACCGTATACTGATGATAGACAATGGGCGCGCTGTTCTTTACGGCAATCTCAGAGAAATCAAGTCGAGGTATAGAACCAATGCGGTTATTGTCGATTTTGAAGGTGAACTGGGAGAAGTACCAGGGAGTTATCACAGAACGTAATCATAAAGGCTACATCGAACTGGTTCTTGATGAGAATACGACTCCACAGCAGGTCCTCGAGCGACTGGTAGATCGCGGGTTGACAATCAGCCGCTTTGAAATAGCGACTCCTTCGTTAAATGAAATATTCCTAGAAATGGCAGGTAAGAGCCATGAATAAGACCGCTTCTGATATTCAGGCATGAATTTCTCAATACCATAAAGAGGACCGGGTTTATTATCCTGACTTTCGCCTTACCGGTACTGGCTCTCCTGGCCATAGGAGTTCTCCGTATCGCATCGGGGGTTGCCAGACCTCCGGCAGAAGTGACCAAAATCGCGTATGTTGACGAACTCGGAGGTTTCGACCAGTTTACCACCCAGAAGAACATTACATTCGTCCGCTTCGATACTAAGGAAGCAGCCACACAGGCATTGGTTAAAAAGGACGTCGCAGAATACTTGATCATTCCACAGGATTACATCTCGACCGGGAATAATTAAGCGTTACACTACGCAGAAAGAGGCTACGCCACCTGCTGCCACAACAGCCGCAATTGAGAACTTCGTCACCGGCAATCTACTGGCGGGTAAGGTACCTCCAGACACTATTACCAGAATTGAAGCGCCTGTGAACCTGGTTACCACCACGCTTACCTCAACCGGTGCCGTAGCTTCGGAGCAAGGTGGACTTACCAATCTTATTATTCCCGGGATTTTTAGCTTTTTACTGGCGCTGGCGCTGGCTTTTTCTTCCGCTTATGTGCTGCAAGGGTTTGGCGAGGAGAAGGAGAATCGCCTTATGGAGATCTTGTTGTCCTCAGTTTCCACACGGCAGTTAATAGCTGGAAAAGTCCTGGGTATTGGTGCCGCTGGGTTAGCTCAGGTGGTCGTCTGGGTGATTTCAATTCCGCTTCTGTTGGGCCTGGCCTCATCGTCTATCGGCGGTTTTGTCCAGACGATACAGATACCGGCTAACTTTCTGGCGCTTGGCATAGTTTATTTCATCTTGGGCTACTTGTTGTTTGCCGTATTGTCGGCCGCTATCGCTGCCATTAGCCCCACCATTCGAGAAGCACAAGGACTGGCAGGCATATTTACGATTTTCGCCATTGCTCCATTCTGGTTCTACTCGGCGCTCTTGCTGTTCCCGAACAGCCCTGTTTGGGTTGTTTTCAGTATTTTCCCCTTCTCCGCCCCAGTGCTGGTAATGTTGAGGTTTGGCATGACTGGTGTACCTGCATGGCAACTGGCTGTCAGTATGGCGGTGTTGGTGTTATGCATCATCGGGGGACTGCTACTGGCGGCCAAACTCCTGAGGACTTATCTACTGATGTACGGTAAAAGGCCACGACTCGGCGAGATTGTCCGTAATCTTAGAAGCGGATAGGTGGCAAACGCAGGTTAAGTGAATCTGGGGACAGGCCTATTTCTTGGCGGCGTACATCTGCTGAAATCTCTCTAGCATCTTCCGCGGCGTCACCGTGGGCCGCTCATATCTAGGTAATTTCTTTTCTATACCAAATAGATATTTGGCTATACTCTTCAAGCTTTCGACATCGTATCGAGCCATCATGGTGATAGTCTCCATCTGAGGTGAACCACCGCCGTGCAGTCCGGCCACCAGCATCACGCCGGCATACTCCGAGGCCACGACGTTCTCAATACCACGGAAGCATCTTTGCTGGTTCTCCGCGGATATTTTTGGATTCCGCATCAGGTACTTGTTTGCCAGCTGCCCTGTCTCCTTTGATTGAAATTCCTCCTCAAAGGGCATGGTGGCGCACAAGCCACCAGCCAGGTCAGCCACGATTCGATACTCGTTATAAATTTCCTCTCCGGCAAGCCTCCTGCCGGCATTGGTCAACACCTCGTCAGGAATAAAGGTTCCGGAAGAGGATTTCTCGGCACGGTACGCGCTCAACTGACCGGCGGCAAAGACAAGCTCAGCCACACCTATTATGTGAGATATCTTTTCCCTTACGTGGCTCTCTTTTTCGATTCCGTTATATTCCGCCACAAGTGCAGCAATGCTGGCCAGGACTTCTGAGGTAGCCGGCTTGCAGCCCGTGTACGAATGCCGGTGATAATGGGCAAATAGCAAAGCCAGAAAGCCAGCAAACGGCGTCTGCCTGGGGTCAGCTTTACCATCAAGGAAGACTCGCTCTCTGGGCACAAAGACATTATCGAAAATGGTAAACGATTCAGCATCGCCAAATTCGGCAACCGGAGCTTTGAGGTATTTGCGCCGGTGCTGGATTGGCTGGCCTGACCAGCATCTTTACCCCATCCCAGTCAGCCGGAACTGCAAAAGCTACCGCGTAGTCATTATCCTTGTCAGTCATAAACCTGGTAGGTACGGCTATTATCTCGTCGCTTAGCGGCGCCGTCGTATTATCTAACTTAGCTCCTCTCACCACTATTCCATCGGGCCGACTTTCAACTATTCTAAGATAAAGATCAGGATCTACCTGCTCATGCGGCCTTTTCAATCTATCGCCCTTGGCATCGGTTTGAGCACAATTGGCACAAATATCATTGTCTTGCCAGTAGCTCAGGTACTTCAGATAATTGCGGTTGGCATCCGTGCCCAAAAGTTGGTCCATTTCATGTGTGACTACAGAAAGAGCATTCATCACATCGATACCCATACACCTTGAAATACAGCCGCCCGCCCTATGACACAGCAATCTGGTCATTTGTTGTTTTTTCAGCAGGTCGTCAACACTTCGATGGATATTTGTGAACCTGTTTATTTTTTCGCCGGTTAAATGTGATGTGGCAGTGCACAGGCCATCCCATTCCGGATCATTTGCCCTATCATAAGTTTCCTTAATAACGTGCAGCTGCCCGGCGAGCCTCTCGTCCATCCTGTCCACCTTCTGCCCACCGATGTAGAGATTCCTTTTCAGTTTCTTCAAGCGACTGCAATATTCGTCAAAAGTCTTTACTGCCATCTTGGTGCTCCTCTACACATATTCTCTAAAACTCAAAGGTTCATAAGGTGGCGCCACCATCCACGGGCAGAATTTGTCCCGTAGTATAGCTGGAGGCATCAGACGCAAGGTAAATTGCGGCTCCAATTATCTCCTCAGGTTCGGCGATGCGCTTCATGGGGGTACCGAGCATAGCAGTATTGAGAATTTCCGGGTTACCCCAGAGAGCTTCACTAAATCGGGTCCTAACGAGGCCGGGTGCTATGCAGTTGACGCGTATATTGTATTGCGCCCATTGATGAGCCATAACCTTGGTGGCCATTATTACACCGGCTTTACTTATCGAATAAACAGGCAATATGCTGGGCCTAATTCCCTCCATTGAAGAAATATTGATAATTCTGCCTCCGCCTTTTTCCTTCATTACTCTGGCCACTGCCTGGCTGAGAAAGAAAAGCCCTTTCAGGTTCAGGTTCATAATCGAGTCCCAGGCACGCTCTTCTATATCCATAGCCTGATCCATAGTAGGATTTGTGGCAGCGCAATTCACCAGTATGTCAATTCGGCCAAACTCTTCTATGACCTTGCCGACAAGACTGCTTATCTCCTCAACTCTGCCTATATGTGCTGTCACAGCCAGCGACTTTCTGCCCAATGCCCTTATCTCTTTGGCCGCTTCTTCGAGGTCAGGCAACTTTCGGCTGGCCAGAGCTACATCAGCGCCCGCCTTGGCAAACCCTATAGCAATGGCCTTCCCTATGCCGCGGCTTCCGCCGCTCACCAGAGCCACCTTGCCTCTGAGTGAGAAATCATCCAAGGAGAATTTCACGGTTTACCTCCTGAAGAGTCGTTGGTCCTACGAAAAGCAGATAGCAAAGTATACGTCGCCAAGGGCATCATACGCAACCAATCATTCTGGAACGTCTGATTAACTGGCAATAGCGCGGGAATTCTGTTCGCTTGGAGGGATGATGCCAGGGCAAGCCGCTCTCGCCGCGCCCAACCACAGTTACTGAGGTAGTGGAATAGTGAAGAAGAAGCGGCTGCCTTGTCCTATTTGGCTCTCAACCCCAATCTTGCCACCGTGTGCCTCCACCAGACTCTTGGAAATAGCCAGTCCCAGGCCGGCACCACCGGTCGCCCGGGCTCGAGATTTGTCCACTCTATAGAAGCGCTCAAAAACGTTCGGCAGGTCTTCGGCAGGGATCCCCTCTCCGGTATCTTCCACACCCACCTCTACCTGACTATCAAGTATTTTAGCAGCTACCGTTACGTTGCCGCATTTTGGTGTGTGAGTTATGGCATTATCGATCAGGTTAAGCAAGATCTGACTAATCCGATGGGCGTCAATGCTTACCAACGGCAGCTTCCTGGGCAGATTAGCAGATAGCAGCACTCCTTTTGCTATTGCTTGAGGCTGTCTCACAGCTACCGCCTGCTTCAATAATTTAGTCATATCTTCCGCCTTAATATCCAACTTTAGTTCTCCCGCTTCAGCTAGGCTCAGCTCTTGAAGATCATCAACCAATCTTGACAGCAGATTGGCTTCATCGGTGAGAGAGTGTATGGCATCCGGGGCTGGCTTCACCACGCCATCATGTATAGCTTCCAGATAACCTTTAAGATTAGACAGTGGCGTCCTCAGTTCGTGAGCAACGTCAGCTATCATATTGCGGCGGAGACGTTCGCCTCGTTCCAAATTCTCGGCCATGGTGTTGAAAGCTCTGCCCAACTCCCCAAGCTCGCCCTTATCCTTAGATTGCACCCTCTGAGTCAAATCCCCCCGTCCCATCCGCCTAACAGCACTAGTAAGGGCTTTGACCGGCGCTGAGATTTGGCGCGACAGGAAATACGTTATTAAGAATGCAACCGCAATCGCCAGTAAGGCACCCCAGATAAGAAAACGATTTATTGCCACAGACAAGCCCACCGGCGAAGGAAAGACCTCGGATGGTGCCGGACTGATGTACAAAGTCCCGACGCCCTCTCCTTGCCATGGAGGCGGAAAACGCATACCCGGAGTATCCGGATGATATTGCTGGCCCAATAACTCCTCCTGGGAATCTGCAACTACCACGCCAGTCGAGTCCGTAAGTATGATCCGTCTTCCGTAGAGGCTCCCCCATTGCTCCACATACGGTTCGATTCCATCCCAATTTCCATGCGCGTCGTAATAGCGGTTTAGTTCAAAGGCCACCCTGCCAAAACGTGCCTGCTCGCTCCGTTCGCCAAACCGCCCTATTTCAACCACGGCGTTACGGCTGACAAACAAATATATAGCACCCACAGCAACCAGTATGATAAGGGCAAAGGATATCAAGAGGCGAAATCGTAAGCTATGTATCACTTTGAATCCCCGAGAATTTGTAGCCAGTCCCATATACCGTCTTTATATGCTCGGGATACGCGGGGTCTGCCTCCAGTTTCCGGCGCAGGTTCAGTATATGAACATCTATGGTGCGGTCGAAGCCCTTATAATCGTAGCCTAATGCTTTTTCAACAAGTTCTGCCCGGCTGAAAACCCTGTCCGGTTCCTTGACGAGAGCTCCTAGCAGCTTGAACTCAATGGGGGTAAGGTTCAAAGATTTTCCAGAAATGCACGCTTGCTGCTTAAGAAAGTTCAGCTCGATTTCGCCGCGCTTAATTTCCGCTGGACCGCGTTCTCCAGGCAACCGCCTGAGCACTGCCCGAACTCTCGCTGCCAGCTCCCTAGGGCTGAAGGGCTTGGACACGTAATCATCCGCTCCAAGACCCAAACCAGTCAGTTTATCTTCGTCGGTAGTTCTGGCAGTAAGCATGATGATTGGTACATCAGACTCATTCCTTAGAGTGCGGCAGACCTCCAACCCATCCATGCCGGGTAACATCAAGTCCAACACTATGAGATCAGGACGGCTCTCACGAGCCAATTGTAGAGCCTCGACACCATCGTATGCGGCCAAAACTTTGTAGCCATCTCGGTTCAGGTAGAGCTTGACCAGCTCCACCGTCTTCACATCGTCATCAACCACCAGAATCCTTTTGCCAGCCATATTTTCCTTATCCTGTTACAAGTTTTACTATATATTAAAGCATAAATGTTAAGAAATTGTTAAATTGCATTAGTACAGAGAGGGATAAACTATATCTCCCTCTCTACCAGTTTTGGTCACCACTGGGTGGTCGAATTTATTTGCTTACTCCGCCGGAGGTGTAGCTGGTGGAGCCCAGGGTCCGCCTCCACCAGGGAATCCACCGAAGCCGCGGAATCCAAATCCGGATGGCACATTGGGCCTCGAGTCCAACCATTTAAGGAACTGGTCGGCTTGATCCTGAGTAATCTTGCCCTGCGTCACCAGGTTCTGAAGGCGAGACTGCTCCATTTCTTTTCGTATCTCGCTTCCTGCCTGAGTAAAGGCATCTTTAAGAGCAGCCTGGTCAAGAGCGACACCTGTCTTCTCTTGGTATATTGCACAGACTTTGGTAAACAATTCCTCGCCTGGCGCCTTGGCCTGACTAGTATCCTGATTGTCGGCGGCAAGTACCACTCCGCCAATGCCGACGGCTAGCAGCACAGCCAGCGATACCGCAATTATGATGAATTTCTTGGTTCGCCACATTTTTTCAGTTTCTCACCTCTTTTCTTCCGAGGATAATTTAAGCATAGCACCCGAATATTAAAATCCCATTAAGGTTAAACTCACTCAGAAAAGTGACACCTTATCACATCAATAGTCGAGAGAGACATCATCATGATATGCTGCGAAATAGGGGAGGCCAAGGTGGTATGCCATGAATATTACTAAGACTGGTCTTTTACTAGTAATGCTTTCTATCCTGCTCATTTTGGCAATGGCTGGAACAAGTTGCCAAATAACCAGCAAGAAACTGGTACGCTTCAAGGAACGGTAAGCGTGGGGCCGCTATGGCCAGTCGAACGTCCGGGGGAAAACCCACCTGTATCACCACAGGTATTTGAGTCAAAAAAAGTTGTCATTTATGACGACTCCAAGACGAAAACGGCGAAGATCGTTGACCTGACACAGATTGATCAAAGTGCTAAAGCCACTTACAGCACTCGGTTGAAACCGGGTAAATATGTAGTCGATATCAACCGCGGTGGGATTGACAGAAGCCAGCAGGTCTCCGTCAATGTTGAGATTAGACCTGGTCAAATTGTGGTGGTTGATATCAATATTGATACAGGCATTCGCTAGCTTCTAGTAGTGGCAGCCTCCTCAACACGAATCGAATTACCCGTATCCGATGCCCACAAATCTTCCACATTTGTTCACGACGGTGTCGGTAAAGTGAGGTTAAGTTATCTTGACAGTCAGCCACACTCTGATATACTACTAAATTACCAAGTACTAAGGTACTACATATTACTAATTATTCATACCTTAACATAATATGCGAACAAGATCAGCGTTATTTCCGGTATCACTATTTATAAGCCTTAATGTCGCCGATGTATTGCTGACAGTGGCATCTCTTTCATTGGGAGCACGTGAGCTGAATCCCGTCTACTCTGCAGCAGGCCCTGTTGGCATAGCCGCCATCAGGACCTTCATATTAGGTATTGTACTGCTGGCATTGTTTTTGAGTCGCCGCATCCACCTCCTAAACTGGCTAAACATCGGCTTGATACTGGTAGTGATCTGGAATATCGTCGCCGTTATTTCTTGGGCGATCTAAGCCATGCCAACCAAAACCTCTAGCTAGACCACGACTCGCTCACCCTATCATCGTCTGGACACAGCAATAGGCATCCCGATTAGCTTCGGTTCAGTTCAAACCAGGATTACGGGCAGTACCAATAGCAGTCTTTTCATGGTTGATTCCTCCCTCCTTTTAGTGCTCCTAGATAATGACCGTAGAACGTCAACTTACACTATGCACCTCCTTGCACTATTTCGTCTGTGCTTCACTAAAAGCAGAAAAGACACCGTCGACCGCTTTATTCCCAGCGATTTCCGGTGTCTTTTACGTCATAGCCCCCACCCCGATTCCATTACTCATGATCTAAGAGCTTCGGCACATTCGAGCCGCATTTCAATAATTAGTTGGGCTAATGTCAACGTATGGGCCGACAAACGACTCCCGTAAAAGTATGGTGGGTGACCCGAATTTCAAAAAGAGTTCCCATAACAAGTATGCCTTAAAAGATGATACAATACGCGCTGGTCCTAATCTAAATGAGATTGCCATACGGGACCATCATAAATAATCGACCTGAGGCCAGAAATGAATTTGCGGCTATTTAGCCTGGAAGACAGAATAGCCATTGTCACCGGGGCTGGCAAGGGCATAGGCAATGCGGTAGCATTGGCACTGGCTGATGCCGGCGCCAATGTGGTGGTCGCCGCCCGTACCAAATCCGACATAGAAGAACTGGCTTCGCAAATCGAACAAAGAGGCAGAAAAGCCCTGGCTGTACCCACCGATGTAAACCTACGTAATCAGATAAATAGCCTGGTGGAAAAAGCAGTGAAGAAGTTCGGCAGAATTGACGTTCTGGTCAACAACGCAGGCGGAACGACAGAGATACCCACGATGGACATGAGTGAAGCTGACTGGGATGCCAACATGAATTTGAACCTGAGGAGCACGTTTCTTTGTAGTCAGGCTGCCGGCAAAGTAATGATGGCTCAGAAGAAAGGTTCCATAGTAAATCTTTCGTCCATGCACGGACTGCGAGCCAATTCTGCCAACGCCGCCTACGGAGCGGCTAAAGCCGGTGTCATAAACCTGACCATGACTATGGCCATAGGCCTCGCCAAATATAACGTCAGAGTAAATGCGATTGCGCCGGGCTACGTAATCACCCGCCCCGTGTTTGAATCGTACGTTGCCAATCCAGAAGTGATTAAGCAAATCCCTATGTCCCGGCTAGCAAATCCGCAGGACATTGTCGGCACGGTCATATACCTTGCTTCTGATGCCTCGCTTTATGTCACCGGTGCCACCATAGTTGTCGATGGCGGGTTAACCATAAAGCCCGGGGTAACCTTCTCCTAAACTAAGAGCAATTACCAAACTGGCTATTACCGGTGCTACAATGTACCCTTTATCAGCTGACCCAATCACGTACGGAGGCCTAAATGGTCAGAAAAATCAGTGCTAAAATCCCTGATAAACAGCTACAGCAGGACTTGGAAAAATACCGGCAAAGAGCGCTGGAATTAGGTGCTACTGATGCCAAGACCATCAATGCCGATATGATAATAATTGACGAGAGAGTCAGAGCCAAGTGCATTTATCCTAAATGCGACCAGTACGGAACCAATGCCCAGTGCCCTCCGTATGCCATGGACCTGGATATGGTTCGAAAGATAGTAAAGAACTTCCGGTATGCCATATTTACCCGGCTGGAAGTCCCATCAGAAAATATCGCTGGACGCGAAGCCCAACAAAAAGGGTCCTTTGGTCGCGCCCATGTGAAAACACACGAGATCGTGTCAAAGATCGAGGCTGAGGCCTTCTTTGATGGTTACCACCTGGCTCTGGGATTTGCTTGCGGCCCATGCAAGGCGCTTTTCTGCTTCAATCAAGACTGCGCTGCGTTAGTGCCCGGAAAATGGTGTAGACATCCATTGAGAGCGAGGTCTTCCATGGAAGGAGTGGGGATGGATGTTTTCACCATGGCAACAAAAGCCGGCTGGCCCATATATCCCATCGGCGCTTCTATATCACCGAAGGATGTGCCCTGCGGGGGCACCTATGGGTTGATACTAATTCATTGACTTGAATTCAGCCGGACTGACCTGACTCTCGGTTTAACTTCACTTCTTTTGAACGCATGCCCAGTCGGCTACATGGGCATGCTTTTGCGCAGCTTGACAATATATTCCCTGACCTGTTTGTCAGATTGGAATTTCGACTGGTCATAACGATCATAATGAACCAGCTCCTTCTTTTCTCTGACCACGCGTGGTGCGGGTACCATGCCAGCATAGCCAAGCGCCATCATATCGTATATGAACAATTCCTTAGGTATCCCCAGAAGTTTTTTGAGGACCAACTGCAGATGAGGCGTTGACACTGCAGACACCCATTGCCCTCCTAGTCCCAACGTATTAGCCGCTAGCATCATATACAGAAAAGCGTTGGCCAGGCTCGACTCCAGAATATTATCGCCCGCACTCAGTGACGGCATCAGAGGGAAGCAATCTTTAAGCCTGCCGTCTCCACACACCATTATGTAAACAGGCGCCTTGTCCCAGCCGACCGCCTCCCAGTTAAACCTGATATCTTCATCTCTAATCATCTCTACTCTTTTAACGGCTTCACCACCACCGGTAACAATCTCAAACACCTTTTTCCGTAGTTCCGCATCCCTTATAGCAAGAAACTGCCAGGGTTGTGAATTGGCGCCAGAGGGAGCCCAGCGCGCCACCTCGATTATCTTATCCACTAATTCATCGGGGACTGCGTCCGGCTTGAACCTGCGGATGCTCCGCCTGCCTTTGACCAGCTTCAGAAAATTGTCATAGTCCATGGAGACCTCCTTACATCATAAGTGGCCCCAATTATAACATTAGGCCACGCAGCAGCAATACCCACACAAGGCTTCATATATGAAGATGCAAGCCTATACTTGGGCATCAATCACGCCGATAGATTTGCCGCCGTAGTTGAAAATTTCCTATTAGACCAGATTCAGTACGGTCTGATCTCAAGGAGCCGTTCTGATGGCCTTCACTCTGTTGGAGAGTTGGCTTCTGAGTTCCTTCCCGGGCTTCGGGGCAAATAGTAGCCCGACAGCAGCACCGGCGCATAACCCCAGGACACCACAAGCTACAGCGAGGCCCACGTTATTCTTCTTAACGATTATCGCTTTTTCCTCTTCCATTGTTTACCTCCAGAAGTTTATCCTGTGTTCATCATACCTAAGGAACTGTAAAAAAGTCATAAAATGCCAGCGAAAAATGTTTAAAATTTATTAAATACACATACTGCCCAGCTGCGCATTGGCATAGTTGCTCAGGCAGGTCGTTGACAACTCAAAACAACCGTGTTAGTATCATCGCACCCACACAAACGATTAAAGCGATATGTGTAAGCGAAGTGCGGAAAATCGGGCTGAATACACTAGCGGAAGGAGTGCTTAAAATTTAGGCACTCCTTTTGTGTTTCATAGACAGTGCAACGAGAGGCGTGTTCGAACCGGTAAATCCGGCTAGGAGGGCTTCCAATGAAAGCGGATACACCCCAAGCACATACTCCAAACCCCGATCCTTACCCACCAAAAGACCATTGGGAATATGTTGCGGGGTTGGTGAGTGAAATTGTTAACAAAACCCCGGGCGCGACCAAGCCGGGCTACTGGGCCGACTGGTGTCGGGCACTGTTTTATGCCGGTACTGCACTCTATCTCTGGAATGAAGCCGCCGAGCTGAAAGTCGCCTTCCTGTCAGCCTTATCCCTCGAGGAGGGACAAAAAGTTTTCCTTGTAGCTAAGTATGCCGATGAAAGCGGACTTACTCCAGCGCTAAAATCACTTCTCGGGGAAAAGGGTCAGATTACTACGGAAGAGATTGGTCAACGAGCAGTAGCGGCTTTTGCCGAAGTGAAACCTGTATCTGGACCAAAACTACAATGGGATTTCCACTGCCTCGATGTCTTGCCGGACAGCAGCTTGGATAGAGTTATGCTCTTCAGTGCTGCTTCTCATGTGGCCAACTGGCCCGATTTCGCCAGGCAAATCAACCGCGTTCTAAGGGAAGGCGGCAGAGTGGTAATTGCGGAAGCTCCGTTGGGAGGAAGCGAGTTTCGCTATGCCATGCACATGGATGGCCATTATGAGAGCATTACCAGCCGAATCTTATCAGGCATGGGAATTAAAGAAGAGGATTTGCCTGACGTCAGTACGGAGCATCTCAATACCCTATTCCAACCACACTTGCTTTGGACTCGTGCCTTCTCCTGGGACGGGCTCTACCTGTTCTTCGGCCAGAAAGGTGGTAAAGAAGATGGTTTATATACGAAGCTCCCCAAGTCAACGAAGGACGTTCAGAAATTCGCGGTCGTGAAACCATCGTCGAATTCTTGGGATTTCATGGCACAAGCGGAAAAGGCTGTTTATGGTCCCGTGGTTAAAGAGCTTCTAGAAAAGGAGTTCTGGAAGGTACAAAATTTTGGCATCGGATGTCTTATGTGGGAGTGGCATAACAGCAGAAATATCACCGATGTTATGTATAGCAATCTCATGGCGAAGCCAGGCGACAAGGTGCTTATGATTTGTGAGATGCCGGAGGAACTTGACACCATACACGAATTGCGCCGGCGCATAGGCAAAGATGGAGAAATAGTATGCGTCGACATGGTCATGGGGGGATATAATCATAAGGGTTGGCAAAAAAGACGCCAGGAATATATGGACAAAGGTTGCGGCGAGGAATGGCCCTATGAGTTTGCCGACGACTACCCTGATAACTATTTCGATCTAATATTCATACCACAGGGGGTGCATCATTCTAACAACTGGCTGCGTGATGCGCCCAGGCTCCTGAGAGCCCTCAAGCCTGGCCGATCAGATCATGGCCATTGAATGCGGCATCAACCGCCCTGAGTTTCATGCGGCGCAAAGGAGGAGTGCCCTTCTTAGATTTGTAGGAGATAGAACATTCGAGTGGATGATACCGCCAATGTTCGGAGTACATCCGAAGGGCCCGCTACCACTTCCATCTGTGTGCGAGCGCGTGGGAAGACCTCATCACGATGTTTCCACGACACACTTGCGTCAGGCCTTCGGCGATCATCTAAACGATATCAATAGCATGGAGTCAAAAGGATGGATTCTCTTCTGGGGATATAAGAAGTAGCCCGAACTTTTCCGTGGCCTGGGCGACTAAGATCCAGGCTCGTATCCTTGTGGCATACTTATTGAATAGGCTATTATATCGGGCACACACCAGGGGAAACATCAATAGACAGGCGAGGTTCTTGAGGAGGTGTTGCCAATGAGGAGAGTTTGCGTAGGTCTGTCGTCTGCGAGTACACAGATGGCAAACTGGAAATAAAGTGGGAAGCTCCGCCTCCCTATGATCTGGTGGTGGGGAAATGAGCCATGTTGCCATATCTTGGGCCAGACGGTCGCCTGTTCGTCAAGCTCTAGCGGCTTATATCCTTGAGTAATTCTTGTTGAATACGCTATCATATTCGAAATCTGGGAGGAGGTAATTGCCATGAAGAAAGCTTTGATAAGTCTGGTAATGATTGTGCTTGTTGCCGGTATAGCGGTAGCCGGATGCGCCGGAACAACCGCCCCTGCCCCATCCACAGCACCCACACCTGCTCAGCCGGCCAAGGTACTCGACATAGGCCTCGCCTCTCCTCTGACCGGGCCATACGCCTTCCTGGGTACTCAAATTCATGACGCCACGCTGCTGGCAATAGATGACCAGAATAAGCAAGGCGGCGTCACTATTGCCGGACAAAAGTATACGTTAAATGCCATCGTCCGTGACACTAAACAAGATCTGGTCCTGGCCAAGAGTGTTTCCGAGGAGCTGGTATTCGATAAAGGAGTTAAAGTCTTAATCGGGCCTTTCATTGCTGACGCCATAGGTGCACAAGCAGTCACCGAACCTAACAAGGTGATATCGTTTATCGCGCAGGTTACTATGCCCGGGATGAGCGGCCCGGCAAAGCCGTATACCTTCTTCTGGACACCCCCACTTGAGCAGATGTACCTTAATCCGGTCGCTTACACGCACCAATTCTATCCGGAAGCAAAAACCGTCATTTCCATAGCGCCCGACATACCTACTCTGCCGGGATTTTTAAGTGCCATCAACACAATTTTCCCACAATACGGTTTGCAATGGATGGCGGTGGAGAAATTCCCGGTAGCTACCAAGGACCTTACGCCGATAATTTCGCGGGCGCTGGCTAAAAACCCGGACATCATAGATCTCTGTGCCACCGGCGGCATGGCCGGTCTGGGCAGCCTCTCCATAAAGCAGCTACGGCAAGCCGGCTTTACCGGCCCAATCATGGCACCCGCTTCTCCTTCCAGGATTGAGACAGAGGAGGTCATACCCAAGGAGTATTTGAATAAGATCGTCCTCGGCTATCATGACATAGACAGTCCATTAGTCACTGAAGCCTGGCGTGGCGTATTTCATCGATACCAGGATAAGTTCCAGAAATACCCTGAGGCCGCCATATTTCAAGTGTACAACCCGGTGAAGGCCTTCTTCGAGTTTCTTGATGGTCAGCCCAGCATGGACACTACGGTATGGATGGAGGGCTTCGGCAAATACCACTGGCAGAGTATATTTGGGTTTGAAGGTTACTGTGTGGGAAAGAAAATATGGGGCATTGATCGGCGTGTCTTTGGGGCTGCTTGGGAATCTGCTTACAAAGATGGCAAGCTGGTAACTGACTTTACCGCTCCTCTTCCGTACGACCTTTTCGTAGAAAAATAAGCAGGCCTGACGTTCACCAGAGAGGTCAGACTCCAGCTAAAACATTACTCAACAATTCGGGCACTTGGGAGTAGTGCAGTGCATAATATGCGGTACATTTTCCGACGCTTGCATACTGCCGCCGCATAGAGGACATCTGCCGATAACTGCCGATCTCTGGCGTTCTGTTCCAGCGCCCTGTCGTGAGCCGAAACGAACATAATGAACGACCACTCCGGCAATCCCCACTAAGAACAAAACGGCCAGACCATACAATATTCCGATAAGTATTCCCATCTGCATGATTTTTCACCCTAGATTTTACATCCTCGTGCGTAATAACAAAATACCCGAAAGACATAAAAACGACTATACTTCAGGGTAATCTTTCTAAACCAACTAGCACCCTAAATTTCTAGGTCGAAAATTTTCCCCGGGTTGAGGATATTGTTCGGGTCAAAAGCTCTCTTTATCTGTTTCATCGTCTCAAGAGTAGCCTCACCCATTTTCGTGCGGAGATATTTCTTCTTGGCCAGACCGATGCCGTGCTCTCCGGATATAGCTCCCCCAAGAGAGATGCCCGCTTCGTATACCTCTTTCATCAGCTTTGGAAGTCTTTCATTCCATTCTTCTTCGGAAATATTCAGGCAAAGGGGATGAAGGTGCACATTGCCGTCACCGGCATGCCCGTAAACTACCACCGGTATACGGTATTTCTCTGACACGGCTTTCACTTTCCTAACGAATTTTCCTATCTGGCTGCGCGGCACTACCACGTCTATCAGTTCCATTGGAGCACTTTTTTTCACCGCGTGATAGAACTTCTCTCTCATGTCGAGCAGCTTTCTCTGAGCCCGCTGGCTCGCCGGCACCATAGCCTCCACGGTTCCGTGCCGTTTACATATTTTTTCCACGCTGGAAAAGTACTTATGTATCTCTGCTTCCGATTCCCCTTCCATTATTATCAGAAGAAAGGCCTCATACTGGTGATGCGGGATCTCTTTGCCTGTATATCTCTCGACAATCTCGATGATGCTTCTCTCCATAAATTCTATACCGATCGGCGTCATCATGAGGCTGAGAATTTCCGGAACCGCATCTATGGCATTTTGCAGATTCGTGAAGGGGGCAAACAGCAACTCCCTCTTTGCCGGCCTGGTGGTGAGCTTTAGTATCGCCCTGGTCACCACCGCCAGTGTCCCTTCAGAGCCAAGAATAAGCTGGGTAAGATCATAACCCGTAGAGCACTTCACGAACTTGCCGCCGGTTTCGATAATCTTCCCTTTCGGAAGCACCGCTTCCAGCCCTAGGACATTGTGCCTGGTCACCCCGTATTTGATGGCATTCATGCCGCCGGCGTTCGTCGCTATATTCCCTCCGACGGTAGCGGCGTCTTCGCCGGGATAAAGAGGATAATAGAGACCGTGCGACTCCACCTGTGCGTAGAGGTCTGCCAGAGTGACACCTGGCTCCACAACGGCGACAAAGTTCTCTTTATCTATCTCTACAATCCGATTCATTCGCTCCAGGGACAGAAGAATGCCGCCATACAGGGGAACGCAGCCACCGCTGAGGCCGGTGCCGGCGCCCCTCGGAGTAACGGGAATCTTCTTCTTGTTGGCAAAGTCCATTATGCGGGCGACGGAAGCCGTGTCGGCAGGCTTAACTAAAACCTCGGGGGCATAAGATTCGGCGGCGGGCATCTCATCGCGGGAGTACTCCTCGAGGTCGTGTTTCTTTGCGGAAATGTTGGCCCGGCCCACAATATTCGTCAGTCCACTTATGATTTGAGGAGTTACCTTCCCGTATCTGCGCTTCATCTCATTAACCGCACTTGTCCAGCGGCTCGATGCCAGCTTTAAAGGCGGACCTTGGCAATAGCTTCCTTGATTTGCTCAGCGGTAGGATACTTAGACCTATCGTAGCCGTCGTAGTGCACGATATCATTCTTAGACTTCACCGGGCGTGGCGGCGGCGTCATATCGGGATAGCCCAGCGCCATCATTTCATATATTTCCAGTTCCGCCGGTACGCCCAGCAGCTTCCTTATTGCAGTCTGCGGATATGGCGCCCGCACTGAAGACACCCATTGCGCCGCCAGCCCCAGCGTCTTGACCGCCAACATCATGTACAGAAAAGCGCTGGCCTGGCCTGATTCCATGATCTTATCGCCGTCCGTCAGGCCGATCGCCAGTGGAAAATAGGCGTTAAGCCGCGGATCACCCAGCTGTATTATGAACACCGGAGCATTCCCGAAACCGATCGGCAGCGACTTATACCTGAGAGCCTCATCCCTGGTAAGCTCGATTTTCCTGACCGTATCCTGGTTCTCCTCGATGATCTCCAGGATTTTCTTTCTCAATTCCTCTTTCTTGATAACAATGAACTGCCACGGTTGTGAATTAGAGCCGGAAGGCGCCCAGCGCGCCACTTCGATTATTTTATCCACTAATTCGTCGGGAACCGAAACGGACTTGAATCTGCGGATGCTCCGCCTACCCTTAACCAGCGCCAGAAGATTGTCGTAGTCCATGATTACCTCCTAAATCGTAGTTGGATACCAGATGAGATCAAGATCTCTGCCGGATAGTATTACGGCTATCGGTGGAAAGTCAGACCCATTTTTCAACCCACTCTAGCATTTTCTCCGGTTTATCTTGAAAGTAGTGGTAAGATTCAAAACGGTGAGTCGTATTTTCAATCCAGAAAAAACTCTTGGTGTTATCGGGTGTTCGTTCATAAAAACCTTGAATGTCGCTCAGCTCGGTCCAGGGGTCGTTTCTAGCCTGAACGTACATGTATAAGCCAATTAACATTGCGCCCCACCCCAAATTTTGTCTCAGTATAGCATACTCGACTAGCTGCTACCTCGATTCGCCGTGAAATGCCGGCCGCCACATGAAGTAGCAAGGCACCCCGAGCGGTGTGACTTCATGGACTACGGAGAAGCCGAAACGCTGGTATAAACGTACGTTCTCAGGTCTGTCAGTTTCGAGGTAAGCTGGCTTACCGGTCTTGTCCACAAGCGCGCAGAAGCGTTGTAGCAACTGACTCCCTATACCCTGCCCCTGCATCTCCGGGATTACCGCCAGTGGGTCGATATGCCAGTGAGGCTCTTTGGGATCATTTTTCGCCCAGACAGCCCTCCCTTTCATAGCACGTATAACCCTAGTGCCGAGTGTTTTAAGCAGGATGGGAAGAAGCTTAAATGCCTGGCCGGACGGCGTTTGACACTGCGGCCACTCGACCATACGCAGTACGCCAACCACCCGGTTGTTTTTCCTGGCCACAAGCACCTGGCCCGGCCCGGAGCTGAACTGAATCCTGATAGTAGCTTCCAGGCCGCGTTCGGTCTTATCAAGTCCTCCGAACACCGCCATGGGGAAAGGAGTAGGAGCCAGGGCGCGGGCGGCCACTTTAGCCGCCTCTTGTACTTCCTCGCCTCTTAATGTCTCAATATTGACCGGCTTCATGCCATCTTCGCATTTGCAGCTATAAGCACAACTTTAATAGATTATACCATGTGCCATATCACCTCCTGACCAAGAGCCAAACTGCGCCAACCGCAGAATGTTAAAAACATCCTCTTAGGGCCGCATATATGCCACCGCATAATCAGCCTTCAGCCTTTTTCGGTAGGCCGGCCGGACAAAGAATGGAGTGGATTGTTCCGCGTCGCTTCACAAGCGCCTGCCACATCAAAGGTATCTCCGTAGTCGACCGCGTCGTTTCCTGTCCTGGTCTGCTTTGTTCTGTTTAATAACCTGATAGCTGCTTTGGGGTGTAGACCTGTAACCTGCACAAATTCATCTAAAATCTTCCCTTTCTCTATTTTAGACGCTCGTAAATACTTGAGCCTTACTGCCTGCGCTTATTCCAATGTGCTGCGTCGTGTCACTTTAACCTCCTTCGGTAACACTAATTTTGACGCAATGTGGACTCCCTTGACAGGTCGGGGGAACGGTGCTAGCATCTGTGCAAAATTGTAGCGACATAAGATGGCATAATAATACGGTTGCGTGGAGGCTATGGAAGGGTCAGAATTTAAAGGCAAAGGAGTGCTTAGAGGTTAGGCACTCCTTTTGTGTTCGTAAAGGCCCTAGTATAGGAAGTAACCAATTAAAGACAGAACAGATGATGAGGAGGTAAAATGAGCAAGTTAGTAATCTCAATACTGGTCATACTGATAGTGGGACCTGTGCTGGCGGCCGGATGTGCTCAGCCGGCCCAGGCCACCGGCCACACCCCCACCGTCCATGGCCACTGCGCCAAAGACGCTTAATATTGGCATTGCTACACCATTAACCGGCCCGATGGCATTTGTGGGTACACAAATACAGAATGCGGCATTGCTGGCAATTGACGATCAGAATGCTCAGGGCGGGGTGACTATTGCCGGGCAAAAATATGTCCTGGGATCGCTGGTCCGGGACACCAAACAGGATGTAGTTCTCGCCAAGAGCATCGCCGAAGAACTGGTACTCGACAAGGGGGTAAAGATTATCGTTGGGCCTTTCGTTTCGGATGCCATAGGTGCACAGTCAGTGACCGAACGCAGTAAGGTGATCGACTTTCTGGCAGCGCCTATCGTCGCTGGCATGTGTAGTCCGGATAAGCCGTATTCCTTCTTCTGGAATGCCACCTTCGAGCAATATTACGTCAATATGGCTGCCTACACCCAAAAATTCTACCCGGAGGCCAAAACGGTGATTTCCATGTCACCCGATATCCCCAGTTTGCCGGCATTCGTAAATGCCATCGAAGCGGTGTTTCCACAATACGGTTTGAAGTGGCTGGGCGTGGAAAAGTTCCCGCTGGATGCCAAAGATCTAACGTCGGTAATCTCACGGGTAATGGCAAAGAACCCGGATATCGTCGATATTTGCTGTACTGGCGGTATGGCCGGCCTGGGAAGTCTTTCCATAAAGCAACTGCGGCAAGAAGGATTTGAGGGCCCCATTATGGTGCCACTGCCACCTTCGAGGCCCGAGACAGAGGAGGTCGTGCCGCCGCAACATTTGACGAAAATTATCATCAATTACTTTGACAAGGACAGTCCTATAGTCAGTGACGCCTTCCGTGCCGTATACCAAAAAGCTAAGGAGAAATATCAGGCAGAACCTGAAAACGTGTTGTTCATCGTATATAATCCGGTGAGGGCATTATTCAAGTTTCTCGATGGTCAAACTACCATGGACGATACCGCCTGGATGGACGGTTTCGCCAAATACCACTGGCAGGGAATATATGGATTTGAAAATTATTGGATGGGTAAGAAGGTCTGGGGGATCGATCGGCGTGTTTTTGTATATCCTTGGGTCTCCGAGTATACAAACGGCAAGCTGGTAACCCAATTTTCGGCTCCCATCCCGCATGAGATGTTTGAAGGGGAATAGGACTAACTTAAGAAGTAATCCAACGATTGGAGACAGGTCAAAGCAGGTTTAAGGATGGCCGCGAAATATCCGTCCGTAAAACCGGTACTACCTCCCGGAGTTAAGCTCGAGGAGAACGTCTATGTGGCCATGCGTGACGGAGTCAGGATTGCCGTGGATATATACCGTCCTGACAAGGCCGGCCGCTACCTGCTTCTTCCCGATTCCAAGCGGGGTGCCCTCGCAGGTCTCAATCATATAGGCTGGATTTTTCCAGGACTTAATCTGTCGTTCTCTTCGTCTTTAAATTCTCTTGTCCTGCTAGCTTTTATTTGACAGGATAACTCTTTCTGTAGTGAGGAACCGGCTAAGAGAAAAGATCACCGCTGCTAGAAAGACTGTGGCAATCAGATAGGCAATGGCAAGATCTCCGGCAGGCAATAGATTTGTGAATGTGCTGACGTAAATTGTCAAAAAGCCAACTATGTAAACGAAGTTAGCCATCCTGGGGTCAGCCACTATAAGCTGAATGAAGCCAACCAGAGAAACCAGTAAGAACGCCATGAGAGGCACAATTATGAAGCCGGTCAACAATGATAAAGCACTGGGCATGACAAAGCTGCCAGCGGCAGGGACGACAGCTACTAAATTCATTACTAATAATGCCACGAGTGAAATCACCAGGCCCACAACCACTCCTGGCAAAGCTACGGCTAAGCTCTTACCCAACCAAATCTTTCTGAGGCTTAGCGGCGTGGCCAGAGAGATTCCAAAGTCCGCTTGATTTTGTCCATGGGTATTGAAAACGCAGAAAAGACCGAACAAATGACCATGCTGAGTACCCATGGCAACGTCTCAAAGACCTTGCTCATGACTTGTTGGATAGCAGGCCGGAGTCCCTCCGCAGGTAGCCCTTGTTTTAGCAATTCATTTACTATGCTTCTGGAACCGCTGAGGTAAGGAAGCGCCAGCAGACAGGCCAGTACTATGAAGAGATAAACAGTCCGGTTACGGAATGTCTCCTTCATATCTCTCCTGGCAACAATAAATATTTTGCCCATCTCTACCGTGGTTCTGCCTCCTTCAAGATGGTACTGTAGATTTCTTCCAGCGATGCTTCTTGCCTCTTCACCTGCTCGATGCCAACCCCGCGTTGAGTCAGAAAAGCAACTATGTCCGGAACGCTGCTCCTCTTGCCCAAAGAAAGGATCAGTGTGTTGTTCTTTCTATCCCGGATACCAAGCTCACGGAAGCCTTGAAGTTCAGTGATAATCGGCTCAGGGATAGCTTTAGTAGTCTCAACAATCACCTCTTTCTTGCTCATTTCGCGCTGCAGCTCACCCAGTTCGCCATAGAGCTTTATTTCTCCTTTGTGGATCAGAGAAACCCGGTTGCAGACGCGTTGCACCTCATCCAAATTGTGAGAACTAAGGAAGATGGTCTTGGACTCTTTGTGAGCCATGTCGAGCATGATCTGTCTCAGCTCTATCTGGCCGGAGGGGTCAACGCTGGCTGTTGGTTCATCCAGAATCAAAATCTGCGGATCATGAACCATGGCCCTGGCTAAAGTCAACCTTTGTCGCATACCTTTTGAATAAGAACTCACTCTATCGCCAGCTCTGTCTACAAGTCCTACCAGTTTCAGCACCATATTTATTCTCTCTTCCGGATGAGAGACGCCATAGATACGGGAGTAATATGCCACATTTTCATAGGCTGTCATATTTTCATAGAGTCCGTCAGATTCTAAGACGAAGCCCAGCTGCTTTCGTGTTTCAATGGCATTCACATCCTGCCCTAAAATGGAGGCCTGACCTGAGGTGACTTTGAGCAAGCCAAGCAGCACCCTGATAGTGGTGGTCTTGCCAGCTCCATTCGGGCCGAGATAACCGAAGATGTCGCCCTGTTTTACAGTGAAGCTAACATCCTTGAGGATTTCACGCTGTCCGATACGCTTACAGACATTATCAAGTTTTATAGCGTCAGGCATTTGGTCTCCAAATCTTCGGGGCTTCTCAAACAGGATGAGATTGTAACTTCCAGAGAACCGAAAAACAATGTCCGGTCGTATAAAAAGCGTTGTATGAAAAGCCCATTAGATTTTGGTGAATCATTAAGGTTTGATAGAATGGACATGATTTTGGAGTTGAACTATTGAGCTGGTTAGGAGAAATCAACCGCAGAATGTTGATTCGAAACATTCTGCTGGTAACTGTTATCTTCGCGGTTACTATCCTGCTTGGTATATTCATTGCCGGGAATATATCCGCAGAGATTATGCAGCAGCTTAAAGAGCTGCTGCAGCCATTAGGGCCAGCCGGTAATCTACCCCTGCTATTTCTCTTTATCATATTCATTAACAATGCGGTCAAGGCTCTCGGGGTGGTCGTTCTGGGTATTTTATTAGGGCTACCGCCTATAGTGTTCGTGGGCCTGAACGGGCTTATTATTGGCGGCGTCAGTTCCGCGATTACATCGCTCAAAGGATGGCAATTTACGGTAGCTAGCCTGGCACCGCATGGTATAATCGAAATTCCCATGGTGCTGCTGGCTGCTGCCCTTGGGGTCATGGTGGGTATAGAATCACTTAAGTGGGTGACAAGACAAGAGAGCCGGGTCAAGTCACAGCTTAAAGCCAGCCTCCGACTTTATGTCAGGTGGGTGCTTCCCGGACTGGCTATTGCCGCTCTCATAGAGACGTTTGCTACTCCCGCGCTGGTCCGGCTCGTTCCAGGTGGCTAGTCAGCCGCCTTCGGAAGTGGTATAACTATTGTGGGGGATCGGAGAATTTATGCAAGTCGATTACGCTTTCATCTGTGACTACGCTGAAGCCAGAGATAAAGTAAACGCTCTGGGGATAGGTTTTGATACTATCTATGCACAAAAATTGCCAGCCCGTCATCCCCATTTCTCCGTAGTAACACAACTCCGTTTTAGCCTGACCGAAACCGGGTCGAAGAGTGTTGTGGTTCATCTGATAGACGCGGATGGGAAAGGTGTCATACCGCCGCTTAACGGCAACATTATGGTGAACCCACCACCTACCGGCACCCTAGAAAGCACCGCGCGCCTGGTTATGGAATTTGGAAACGTGGAATTCAGGGAGTACGGCAACTATTCAGTCAGGGTGAACGTAGAGGGACGAGAGGTTGTCAGCATTCCAATAAGGATTGCCGAACCGCCACGGACAGGCCAGGGTAAAACCTAGTACCCCTTTTCCTTATCCACAACATTGAGCAGTCTCCTGCCTTTCAGGTAGCGTCTCAGATTCTCGCAAAACACCTGTGTGGCATGTTCAATATACTTTTCCATGCCGCCGGAAACATGAGGACTGAAGATCAGGTTGGGCAGCTCCCACAGGCGGCTATCCGCAGGTAATGGTTCCGTGGCAAATACATCCAGGCCGGCACCGGCGATCCAATGTTCTTCCAGGGCTCGGATTAGTGCAGCCTCGTCTATGACATCGCCTCTCGCGATATTGATCAGATAGGCAGTGGGCTTCATACTGCGAAGCTGCTGCTCACCGATAAGTCTATAAGTCTCCGAAGTGAGAGGCACGGAAAGTACCACGAAGTCACTATCGGAAAGCAACTGCGAAAGTTGGTTAGGAGGATATAACAGGTCAACGTCCCTGGTGTGTTTTGCCTTTCGAGCCGACCTGCGCGTGGCTATCACCCTCATGCCAAAAGCTTTAGCCAGTCGCGCCACTTCTCTTCCGATACTGCCCAGCCCCACTATCCCTACAGTCTTGGAGTGAAGTACCGCCGGAGCGAATGGTTCCCATCGTTTATCTTGTTTCATTTGGAAGCATAGCGGCGCCTTTTTGACAAACATCAACATGAACTGGAGAACAACTTCACCAATGGGTATGGCATGGATGCCACTCACATTGGTCATTATCGCCGGGCTTTGCCGGAACTCATCATCCAGAAATCTCTCCACGCCAGCAGAAACCATCTGCGCCCATTTAAGCTTAGGAGCTCGGAAAGTAATGTCTTTCGGTAGTCCAAACCCATAGATTACTTCCGCCTCAGCCAACAGGCCATCTAATTCTTTTGTGGCAATGGTATCACCCTTACGTTCGCCCTGAACCAACTCCGAAGCATCAATGAGTTTTATTCTACGGCTAACATCCTTGATCTGATGTAGACAAACATCATTCAGTTTGATGGTAGCGATCACATTAACCAATTTCATTAATGCTAAGCCCTTCAATTCGGTAATAGCTGAGTATATGAACCTCTAACCTGATAGTCAAGCTGAAGCAGTCTGACTTAGCTGGTTTTGGGAAGGTCCAGGAGATTTACCTCCCAGTATGTAGTCCGTTTTGCGTATCTGGTGGAGCTGATGGGGATCGACTTATCTGATTCAAACTCTTTGTTGGAACTTCGACTATATCCCGTATTCATTCAAATCTCTGGATAATGTGAAGAAGCCTTACTGAGTTACAGGTTTTCTGATGTTGCCGCGGCTGTTAGCCGCAATTTTTTCAGAAACAAAAAGCGCGCCATATTGCTATTCGGTAACAGTTGATGGTTTCCACCAGAGCAGCGCGGAACGCATTCCATCCGGCCACGTATATATGTTATCTGTATGTGTTAGACGGTTAGCGAGTGTCTCCTTGATCAGGTCGTCGTATGAATCTGTCGACTCGAGATAAAGACGCCGTTTGGCTCTGGCAAAAGCCTGCTCGAGAGTAAAATCTGTCCAACGTAGCATGTATGGTTCCACAAACACATTGGCGTAGATCCCCATAGAATAAAGGACATTGTAACCTATGATCGCATTGCAGCTATCGTGACGGCGGCCATGAATTTTGAGCGAGAGTTCACCTATTACGCCATCGCATGGGGGCAAGCGCAAAGCAATGTAACATCTCTTTCTGGCAGAGTGGTCCATCTTGTGTATAAAGGCGGCGAAATCTGGACTGAAGTATATGCTATGGGCACAAATGGCTATATCGTGTACCTGAACTATGGCATCTTCCCAAGTATCCTGCACGATTTGGACGTTAGTGGATCCGGTCGCGGTGACGGCTTTGCGAAGCGTCTCGACCATGTCATCTGCCGGTTCAACCGCCGTGACGCTCTTGGCTACTTTTGCCAGGGCAACACTCCAGCGCCCGGCACCAGCACCTACGTCCAAAACCGTATCCTGGCCATTGACTTCTTGCAGAACGAAGTTTACCAGCGGGTCATATTTCGCCTCCTGCCCTTTTTCAAGGAAACGTGCCACACTACTAGTCTCCTTGCGGTGGGTTCTGGAACGCGAATGGCTGGTTGCAAGCTCCCGCCATAATTCAATCCAATCTATCTCCGCAGAATACAATCACTCGTCCTCCGACTATGCTCGCATATTGTTGCAGGGCTATGTTCGTTGACAATTATAGCAAGAAGGAATCCAAAGTCTAAATTAGAGAGATTGTGTAGATTTTGGTAGAGCTTTGAAGGCTTTTTAGCTTCAAAAAATATGGTGGAGCTGATGGGATTCGAACCCACTACCTTTTGACTGCCAGGCTCAGGAAGAAGGGGATAAAGGGTGACGCCAGATAGGAAATGGTGATTTTTGGTCTAAAGGGTGGGGGTGGTTTTGTATCTGGGGTGACGTCGGGTGTTGGGGCATGGTTAGCAATCCGTTAGCAAAATGTTAGCAAGAATTAGTGGGCTATGGGGTTGTCTTTTCCTTTAAGCTGAGAGATAATCATTGGGGTTGGATATGGAGTGGTGAATAATCACAGCGAGATTGTCAGCTTCATCTGGTCGGTTGCCGACCTAATTCGCGACTCATTCAAGAGAGGCAAGTATCAGGATGTCATTCTGCCGTTGACGGTATTGCGGCGGTTGGACTGCGTGCTAGCACCGACTAAAGGAAAGGTTCTCGACACCAATTCCAAGCTCAAGGGCAAACTGGATAAGCCGGCACAACAGCTTTGCAAAGCTTCCGGTTTTGCCTTCTACAATACCTCAGGTTATGACTTCGAAAAGCTGCTGGCTGAGGCGCCAAACCTCGCTAGCAACCTGCGTAATTACATCAACGGCTTCAGCGATAACATGCGAGAGGTTATCGAGAAGTTCGACTTCGACAACACCATCAACAAGCTTACTGAAGCAAATCTACTTTTCCTAGTGATGGAGCGCTTCAAGAATGTTGACCTGCACCCTGATAAGGTGCCCAATCAGGCCATGGGTTACATCTTCGAGGAGCTCATACGTAAGTTCAACGAATCCCTGGATGAGAACCCTGGTGAGCACTTCACCCCCCGCGAAGTTATCCGCCTTATGGTAAACCTTCTCCTTTCGCCTGACATGGATGAACTGCGCAAGCAAGCCATAATACGCACAGTTTATGACCCATGTTGTGGCACCGGCGGCATGCTCACCATCGCCAAGGAGTGGATAAAAGAGATAAGCCCAACTGCCGATATTTACATCTTCGGCCAAGAAGTCAATCCCGAAACATTCGCCGTGTGCAAATCCGATCTATTCATGAAGAGCGCCGACGGCAGGGACGCCGAAAACGTAGAGTTTGGCAGCACGCTCTCCAATGATCGGCATTCTAGCATCCGCTTCGACTATTTGCTAGCAAATCCCCCCTACGGCAAGGACTGGAAAAAGGATAGGGATGCGGTCGAAGCAGAAGCGGAGCGAGGTTCAGCTGGGCGATTTGGCGCTGGCACGCCTCGTATCTCAGATGGCCAGATGCTATTTCTACAGCACATGCTGTCAAGGATGAAGCCTGTGATACAAGGTGGCTCACGTGTTGCTATTGTGATGAACGGCTCGCCGCTGTTCACTGGGGATGCTGGCAGCGGCGAAAGCGAAATACGACGCTGGATTTTAGAAAATGACTGGCTGGAGGCCATCGTAGCCTTCCCGAGCAGCTCTTTTACAATACAGGCATCGCTACTTACGTCTGGATTCTCAGCAACCGCAAGGATGCCCATCGCAAAGGCAAGTTGCAGCTCATCGATGCCACCAGCTTCTGGGTGCCCATGAGAAAGAGCCTGGGCGACAAGCGCCGCGAGATTTCTGCAGAGCAAATCCGGCATATAACCGATATTTACCGCGCATTCAAGGAGACGGAGCAATCCAAGATATTTGTAACCACCGATTTCGGCTACCGCAAGGTCACCGTGGAACGTCCTCTACAACTCAATTTCCAGGCAAATTCTGAAAGGATAGAAAGGCTTAAAGAACAAGCAGCTTTTCAACAACTGGCGATAAGCAAGAAGAAAGACGCCAAGGCAAAAGCCAAAGAGGAAGCGGAGGGACGCAAGCAGCAGAAGACTATCATGGCCATGCTCAGTGCCATGCCCACCACACTTTTTAAGGCTCGAATGCCTTTGAAAAAGAACTGGACACGGCGGCCAGGGCTGCTGGCATAAAGCTGACAGCGCCACTGGAAAAGGCGATACTTACCGCACTCTCAGAAAGGGATGAAACAGCAGAAGTCTGCCGGGACAAAGAAGGCAATCCTGAACCTGATACTGAGCTACGCGATACTGAGAATGTGCCCCTGCGAGAGGATGTGGAAGCGTACTTCGCCCGTGAAGTGCTGCCTCATGTCCCTGATGCCTGGATCAACAAGGCAATTCGGGACGACAAGGACGGCAAGACAGGTAAGGTAGGCTACGAAATTAACTTCAACCGTTATTTCTATAAGTATATCCCTCCGCGCCCGCTAGAAGAGATAAAATCAGAGATTATGGCGCTGGAGAGAGAAACCGAAGGACTATTGCAGGAGATTCTAAAAGACTGATGATAGGAGCATTTTGATGAGGCCGCACATCCCTGAAAAGCTGCCGCTGAAATCTTTACAGTGGGACAAGTTTATCCCCTTGATAGGCGAGGCAAGTTCCGAGCTGGGACGATATGATGGGACATTGCAGGGTATAATCAACCCACTTCTCTTACTGTCCCCGCTGACTACGCAAGAGGCGGTATTGTCGTCACGAATAGAGGGAACACAGGCGACGCTGGGAGAAGTGCTAGAGTATGAGGCTTTACCCAAGATGAATGGAGCGAAGAAGGAAGATATACAAGAGATTATAAACTATCGCCAAGCGTTGCTCTACGCCGAGGAACATTTAAAAACGAAACCGATTAGCCTGAATTTGGTCAAAGGGATTCATTACCGGTTACTGGCCAACGTACGCGGCAAAGACAAAGCCAGAGGTGAATTCAGAAAAGTACAGAATTGGATTGGTAATCGCGGAGCGCCTATGGAGCAAGCAAGCTATGTGCCGCCGTCTCCTGAAGTTTTGATGGAATATCTGGACAACTTTGAGAAGTATATTCATTTGGAGGAGAAGGACCGGCTGGTGCAGCTGGCAATAGTCCATGCGCAGTTTGAGATAATACATCCATTTGTAGATGGGAATGGACGTGTGGGCAGAATACTGATCCCGCTTTTCCTGGTAGAGAAGAATTTGCTCAGCACGCCGACTTTTTACATTAGCGCCTACCTAGAGACGAACAGAGATACTTATTACGAGAGGTTAAATGGTATTACCAAGCACAATGACTGGGATAGCTGGATCACCTTCTTTCTCACCGGTGTCATCAAACAGGCGAGAGTCAATTGCGAAACGGCAAAAGCCATCCTGGCGCTATATGACATGATGAAGAGAGAAGTATCCGATGTTACTAAATCTCAATACTCCATCCAAGTGCTGGACACGTTGTTTGAGTTGCCTATTTTCAGTACTACAGAGTTCATTAAACGTTCGAGTATCCCTAAGGCCAGTGCCATGCGGATATTAAGCGAACTGAGAAAGCAGGGAGTAATTGAAGTTATGCACGAAGGCAGAGGTAACCAGCCTACGGTGATGATATTTTCCAAGCTACTGTCTATTCTAGAGTGATAATTTGCATCTATCCTAATGAACAAAAAAGGGGATTGTGTCTCAAAAAGCGGCATAAACGATACACAAATAAGTTTGCTGCTATTCTATGGAACACAAAGGCAATCCGTTACATTACACATGCCGAATGACGACGACGATGAAACGATACCCAGCATATAAAGACAGCCGGATCGAGTGGCTTGGTGAGATTCCAGCATATTGGGAAATTAAAAGGCTTAAGTATACCTTTCAGGTTGTGAATGGCTCCACTCCCAGAAGTTCAGAGCCGGCTTACTGGGACGGGGATATTGTTTGGGTAACGCCAGAGGACCTGGGCAACTTACGAAGCGAGGTTATCTTTGCTTCTGCTAGGATGATTACAAAGGAAGGATATTCCAGTTGTGGTACGACCCTAGTTCCCAAAGATAGCCTGGTCTTGTCCACGCGAGCACCGATTGGACATATTGCACGTGCTGGCGTACCTCTTTGTACAAACCAAGGTTGCCGTTCCCTTGCCTTTCGCAAGGATTCGAACCATCCGTTTTTCTTCTATCAGCTTTTAGCGGCCAAACAGGAATTACAATCGTGGGGACAGGGGAGCACTTTTATGGAGCTTTCAAAAGAAAGGCTTGAATCAATTACCATTATCACGCCACCCTTTGTTGAACAGCAAGCTATCGGCGATTATCTCGACCACCAGACTACCAAAATCGATGTACTTATCGCTAAGAAGGAACGACAGATAGAGTTGCTCAAGGAGAAGCGCATCGGCTTAATCAGCCATGCCGTGACCAGGGGATTGAATCCCAACGCCCCCATGAAGGACTCGGGTATCAAGTGGCTGGGCGAGATTCCATCGCATTGGGAGGTTCGAAACCTGAAACGAGTCACACAATTCCATTATGGTGAATCTCTGGCAGACGCAGATAGAGTGGATGGAGATATTCCTGTCTATGGTTCAAATGGTATAACAGGCTATCATAATTTAGCAATAACAAAGTGTCCTTGCATTATCATCGGTAGAAAGGGTTCCTTTGGGAAAGTCAATTATTCAAACGAAGAGTGTTTCCCTATAGATACAACATTTTATATTGATAGCAGTGCGACACTTCATGACCTGCGGTGGCTCCATTACCTATTACTCGCTTTGAAGCTTGACTTGCTATCCAAGGACTCAGCAATTCCGGGGCTAAACAGGGAGGATGCATACAAAGAGATGGTCGCGCTTCCCCCACATTCCGAACAGCAAGCTATCGCCGATTATCTTGACCGCGAGACCGCCAAAATAGACGACCTTGGAGCCAAAATCCAGCTCTCCATTGACAAGCTAAAGGAATACCGCACCACCTTAATCTCCGCTGCAGTCACCGGAAAGATAGATGTGAGGGGCGAAGCATGATGGATATCTCGGAGAAGAGGTTTGAGGAGACCATTGAGCAGGCTTTGCTGGCGAGCAAGTCTGAGACAAGAGCAAATGGAATAAGTGTCGTCCGTGAGCCAAATGAAGCCTACGGTGTTTCTGCCCCTACCGGCTACCGCAAGGGCAAACTGGAGGATTACGACCGCGCGCTTTGCCTGGATACGCGTGCGGTCATCGACTTCATCTACGCCACACAGCCACAGGAATGGGACAAGTTCAAAAAATACTATGGAGCGGAAGCTAGGGGAAAATTCAGCAAACGCCTGGCATCAGAGATAAGCAAGCGGGGCACGCTGGATGTGCTGCGTAAGGGCATAAAAGATTCGGGCTGCAAGTTCCAGATGGCATATTTCCGTCCCTCTAGCGGCATCAACGAAACGCTCCAGAAGCTATACGCAGCAAACGTATTCGTGGCGACCAGACAGCTTCAATACAGCGAAAAGGACAGCAAAAGCCTGGATATGGTAATTTTCCTAAACGGGCTGCCCATCTTCACTGCAGAGCTAAAGAACCCGCTGACCGGCCAGAACGTGCAGGATTCTATCCACCAATATCGTTTTGACCGTGACCATCGAGAACCTTTGTTCACGTTCGGCCGCTGCCTGGCTCATTTCGCCATAGACCCCGACTTCGTTTTCGTAACTACGCATCTGCAGGGTCCCAAGACTCAGTTTTTACCTTTCAATCAAGGTAAATTTGGCGGAGCAGGGAATCCGCCGGCTATGAATGGCTACTCAACCGCTTATCTCTGGGAAGGCATCTGGTCAAAAGGCAGCGTGCTGAACCTGATACAGCATTTCATTCATGCGGTGGAAGAGGAAGATGACAAGGGGAAGAAGACGGGCAAACGCAGGCTCATCTTCCCGCGCTACCACCAGCTAGATGCAGTAAGAAGGCTCGTTGCTCACGCCAAGGAGCAGGGCACCGGGCAGCGCTATCTCATTCAGCACAGCGCTGGCAGCGGCAAGAGCAACTCAATCGCCTGGCTGGCGCACCAGCTTTCAGTGCTGCACGATGCCCATGACCGCCGGGTCTTCGATTCCATCGTGGTAGTTACCGACCGTCGTGTGCTTGATAGGCAGATCCAGCGGACAGTGCGCCAGTTCGAGCAAACCCTGGGCGTGGTGGAGAACATAGATAAAACCTCGATGCAGCTCAAGGAAGCGTTGGAAGCCGGGAAGACCATAATCGTGAGCACGCTGCAGAAATATCCGGTTATAGCTGGAGAGATAAGCTCCCTGCCGGGCAAGCGTTTTGCCATCATCATAGACGAAGCCCATTCCTCGCAGTCCGGCGAGAGCACTAAAAGCCTGAAGCAAGTCCTCTCTGCGGGCACTCTGGAGGATGCTGAGAGACAGGACCAACCAGGGGAGGACCTTGAAGACCTAATCGTGGCTGAGATGAAAGCCAGAGGGCAGGTGCCCAACGTGAGTACCTTCGCCTTCACCGCCACACCCAAGCCCAAAACGCTGGAGCTGTTCGGGGTCAGAAAAGATGGCAAATATGAGGCTTTCAGCCTTTACAGCATGCGACAGGCTATAGAAGAGAAGTTTATCCTGGATGTATTTCAGAACTACACCACCTACAAAGTCTACTGGAAATTGCTCAAGAAGATTGAGCAGGACCCCAGCTACGACAGGAGCAAGGCCAGCTACCTGCTGCGCTCCTTCGTCGACCTGCATGAACATGCTATTGCTAAAAAGGTCGAAATAATGGTAGAGCATTTCAACAGTCAGATCCGAAACCGCATCGGCGGAAAGGCTAAGGCTATGATAGTAACGCGCTCTCGGCTGCACGCCGTGCGCTACAAGCTGGCGGTTGATAGCTATCTGGCAGAGAAGGGCTACAAATTTAAGGCGCTGGTGGCTTTCTCCTGGCACGGTACGTGACGGCGGCATCGATTACTCTGAAGCCAATATGAATGGTTTCTCGGAAAAGCAGACTGCAGATACGTTCAAACAGGATGAGTACCGCATACTGATAGTGGCATATAAGTTCCAGACAGGCTTTGACCAGCCGCTGCTGCACACCATGTACGTAGATCAAAAGCTTGGTGGGGTTCACGCAGTGCAGACCTTATCCCGCCTGAACCGCATTTACGATGGCAAAGAAGATACCATGGTGCTGGACTTCGTTAACTCTGCCAATGATATTCAAGAGTCATTTCAACCTTACTACGAGAAGACGATACTTTCCGAGGGAACCGACCCTAATTCGCTCTATGACCTGGAGAATAAGCTGGAGGGTTTCCACTTTTATAGTCAGGAAGATGTCCAGAATTTCGCACTGGTCTACTTCAATCCTAAGGCCACACAGGACCTGCTTTATGCAGCACTAGAGAGCACCATTGATCGCTTCAGAGAAGCCAACAAAGAGGAGCAGATAGATTTCAGGGGCACGTTAACGGACTATACCAGGCTCTACTCTTTTCTCTCTCAAATCATTCCATTTGCTGATGCCTCGCTGGAAAAGCTGTATGTATTTGCCCGTCTGCTGCCCAGACGGCTGCCTGTGAAAAAGGAAGAGTTGCCAAAAGAAATCCAGAGCAATATAGATATGGATTCATACCGTATCCAGAAGGCCAGAAATGGACGAATCCCGCTGGAAAGAGGAGAGGGTAAGGTAGCTCCTATCAAGCCAGATGGCGTTCACTTTATCCCCACAGAGCAGCTTGAGCCGCTGTCACAGATAATTAAGGAGCTGAATGAGCGCTTTGGTATGGGGCTAACCGAGGAGGATAAGGTGTTTATTCAACAGCTTGAAGAGAAGCTGGCAAAGGAAGAGGCCTTGCAGGCTGCTGTGCGTAGCAACACGCGGGAGAATGCTCGTCTCACCTTCAACCATGTGGTAGGCGACCGCTTACAGGATATGCTCGAGACCAACTTCAAGCTTTATAAACGTATTACGGATGATCCTGAGGTGGGCAAATATTTCATGGACTTGCTATTTGACAGGTTTCTGCGAGATATTGAGGATAAATAGAGATCTTAGTGTTGAGCGTGGTGGCGGATGCGCTCCCCCCGGTGGGCTTTAGCGAACCCACTTATCGCAGGACTGGCACTTCCAGGCTTTCTTAAGCTCGCCCGTGGCCTTATCCTTCCAGCTAATTAGCTGCATAGACTCGTCCGCGCCGCACTCCTGGCAGACCGGCTTATGAGATTGCCGCGTCGTCCCGATGGCATCGGGACTCCTCGCAATGACAGCCTTAGGCTGAGCGGCGGGCCTGGGCTGCTGTCTCTCGGCCTGGACGGGCTTTGTTGACGCTTGGGTGGCCCTAGTATAGGCAGCGGCCACATCATCGTCTATGGTGGCAAGAATCTCGGTGTATAAGGACCAGAGCTCTGCTGGTGAATCGGCAAAGACATTGAGCACTATGCCGAATGGGTGGCAGCTGCTTCTGTAGATGCATCCGGCTCAGCTTCCTGCCATTACCATTGAGCGGCTCCAGCGCTGGCGTTGCGCCCGGCCTCACAGCCTCAGGCGCTCTACTTGCTGTTGACATGGTTCTCCTTTCATATAATGCGGCCGGCCTCTCACCCGGCCTCGTCCTCGCTGTCTTGCCTTTCTACGGGTACTGCCTCTGTACCCCACACCTTCTTTGCAAAGTGGCAACCACACTGGGGGCACCTGTGCCACTTGTAGCCGGCATGTACGGTCACCTGGTCAAACCTGTGGTAGCAGCTATCGCAGAGCATTTGCACTAAATAAAGCTGCGGTGGTTTAGCAATCGTGTCCACATTCGTTCTCCTTCCCGGCTTTCACAGTAACCCTGCCAGTTGATGATGGCTTCACGCTCCTGCTCTTGCTTCTGGGCTTCAAGCTCAAGTATGTCCTCTTTGGCCGCCATCATGTATCCGTAATTCACACCTCTTTGATAGGCAGCTGCCACCATAGTTTCGACCTCGGCTAACGAAAACAAAATCTGCTGTAACATTTCACATTCTCCTTTCTAGACGCTGCTGTGGCACCTGGGGCATTTCGGGTCCTCTGCGTAGCCGTAAGTGCCGATTTCCCCCAGGTCCAGCTCGTCATACGTTCCCACCCAGCCGCACTGTTTGCAGACATGCAGGACTGAATGAGAGCCGATGGCTGGCTTGGGCTTCCGCTTGAGCTTATTCATAATCCACCTCCTCGATTTAATGTGTTCAGCTTTGCCATGACGCGGTGCGACCGATGGCAGCGGCGCTTCAGCTCTGTCACGTTAAGCGAGGATCCTGGCCCCGGGTAATCCGAGCAGAAGCAGCCGCCCTGACTCTGGCAAAGCGACGGGCACCGACCGGCTGCCCTGACAGCACCGCAGACCTCGATCTGAAACCAGTTCCTGGCCTTAATCATGTCTTCCCCCTTCCTGCCGACGGGACTTGCGCCGGAGCGCCTGCTGGCGGAGCAGATCACGCCGGCGAGTCAGGCCGGCCTGACAGTGACAGGCGCGGGCACAGAGACGAAGGCAGACGGAACGACCGCAGAGCGAAGACACGACGCACCCCCTGGCAAAACTCACGACGAACCGAAGCCCGCCGTGGCAATGCCCATGACCTAAGTGAGCGAGAGCGAACTGGGGCATTCGGAAGCGGAAGGCGGTGCGAAGCACCTAGCCGAGCGCAAGGGCAAGCACGATGCCATGGTGAAGCGGAACATAGCACGGGGTGGGGGGAGCAGAGCTGAGGTATAGGGGAGAGTGCTCACCAGGCGGAGGGCGCAGTTTATCAGAGACCCTTGCGCCGTAAATAGCTTAACCAGGATGTCACACAATAGGAGAACACGGCGGGCAAGGTCATCCGATAGCGGTTGTAGCCTTTTGTGGGGTAGGTCACTGGCTTCGCCTGGGGTGGGGGTGCTGGATGGCCTGCATGTCCTGAGCGTAGCGAAGGCGATGCAGCCGATTAAGAGCAGGGGCTGACTGAGCCCCGATGCAATCGGGGCGAGCCACGGTGGGAAGCCGCTGCTAAAGGGTAGCCAGACAGCACAGGTGGGGGGTTAAGGCACGGAAGAAACAGGCTTTGGCGTGTCGAGCGAAGCGAGCTTGGTCAAAGGCTGTGCCGTGCCGATAGGCGAAGGGAGTGACGGGGGTGGGGAGTAATGTCTCTGGGGGTTGTGGGGGTATTAGTTTAATTAGATTGGATGTATAATCGGGGCACAGGATATGGACACAAGATTCAAAGAATATATTGACCAGCTCCCGGCGTTTATGGAAAAGCTAAGGCAAAGAGAACTTAGGTCACGAAATGATTTAGGTGATATTCCACAGAGGGGAATATACGTATTTTATGAAAATGGGAATCCGATATACGTTGGGCGGACGAATCGAATGAAGAAAAGGATTTTGGAACATGGCCGGCTGAGTTCAAGGCATAATAGCGCTACGTTTGCTTTCATATTAGCGCTTAAAGCCGCGGAACGGAAACGGATTGACGTAAGCAAAAATCGAGATGAACTCCAAAACGACCCAATTTTTCGCGACCTGTTCATAAAAGCGAAAGAAAGAGTTTCGGGAATGTCAGTTCAGGTTATTGAGATTGATGATGCGATTCTTCAGACCCTTTTTGAAGTATATGCTCACATCGCTCTGAAAACACCATATAATGATTTTGAGACGCACTAGACAAAGGGAGTGACGGGGGGGGTTATGTCTTTGGTGTGTGGTATTGACAGCGGGTGGGCAGAGATAGGGTTGTGTTAGCGCCAACGGTTGTGGGTGGGCTAAAATGATAGTTGTTAGTTTAGTGTTGTAGGCCTCTGATAATGTTCAAGTCGGGGAAGGGGTAGTGGTCAACGTTGTTGGTTACGAGAGGAACATCTAGTTCAATGGCTGTTGCGGCTATAACTGAGTCGGCAATGCCTACAGTAACTCCAGTGGACCGAAGATCGCCTAATAGCTTACCAGCTCGACGGGCAACAGAGACATCGACCGGCATTGATAGGAGTCCATCTAGGAAAGCGTTTGTAGCTTCTTCCTCACCGGCTTTCATCCCCTGGTATATTTCCAGATGGGTAAGCGTGCTGATGGCGATGAGTCCTTGCTTAGCCCAATTCTCCAGGAGCTTTTTGGCGTAATCGCGTTTCCTGAGAAAATCAATAGCGATATCAGTGTCGAGCAGACAGGAAATACCTCTGGCTTGGCTACCTCCCATTATCGCTCCGTAGTCGAGCCATCCGCTCCTTACCCGCTTCACGGATGGAGCGGACGTAGGCGGTGGAGTCCTCGGGGGTTGCTAGATCGGGGTGCGATTCTTTTCTCCAAGCACCAAAGCCTTTTTCTAGAGCTGCTCTCTGACGGCGACGTATTAGATACTGCTGGACAGCCTCAGCAAAGAACGCGCTCACTTCCCCCTGAGGTACGGTTTCTCTAACCTCGGCCACTAGCTTCCTGGGGAGCGTCACTGATACCTTTTCAGTTTTGTCTCTACTAACCATTGAATTATCTCCTGCTTGTATCGTGCATTATCATACCAATGATACTACTATGTGTCTTACAATGTCAAGTGGTTTAGGGCGGCAGCAAGTGCTTTTAAGGTAGGAGTTGAGCGATTATAACGTATATGTCATAATTCTGTGCGTTGGACGAGGGATATTGTGAGACTATATAAGGACGTAAAGAAAAGGTTTTTGGCTGACTCTGGGTTTCGCAAGGAGTATGAGGCGCTGGGGCCAGAGTTCGAGTTAATCGAGTCGATTATAAAGAGACGCGCGGAGCTAGAGATGACTCAAAAGGAATTAGCTGACAAACTGGGGACGGGACAGGCGGTTATCTCAAGGTTAGAGAGTGGTAATGCGAACCCCACACTTGCCTCACTTGCTGAGATTGCAAAGGCTTTGGACGCTGACCTGCGCATTGAGTTAAAGCCGAGGAATAAGAGTAGAGTTAGCACACTGTAATTAGTGTGTTTGACTCCCCTATGAAGGGAAAGGATTGTTATTACATTCGTAGAGGTGGGATTGTATGTGGGGGCTGTGTAGCGGTGGGCATGAAGTTGGGGTCTGGGTCAAACCAGAGGCAATTGAGGCAAAGCGTACCGATGCGGCGCCAGGTCTTACCCTTGCGGTAATAGACAGTCTTGATGTCTCCCATGGGGCACATTAACTTAACGCCCCTGGGGGTGGTTATCTCCCGGAGCGGCGCTCTAGGACAGTGCCGGTGCTTCTGGACTTTAGGCATATTGTCTACAATAGGGCGTGGTTTGGTTGATAGGGTGGCAAATAAATTTTTTGGGAAAACAATTCCCGTTCGGCTATTTGATTAGGGCTTTGATGCCAAGCGGCACGGCGATATCGGTTAAGACCTTGGTGATGGCTTCCTTCAGGGACTTCTTCTGCTCCTTGGTGATGCTGTAACGGGTCCGGACAAGCCGGGCGATGGTATTGGCGGCTTCTAGGTGCAGGTCGAACCTATCCGGCTGTTTATCGATAAGCTCGCGGAGCTTTACCCTGAGGATGGCGATCTCCTCATCGATGCCTTCAATACCCCGGGCTTGCCTCGAGCTGTAACTTCTCGGATTCGTCAAGTACCTGGCTGTAGAATCCGTGCCTCCGGGCATTCTGGTTGCCCTTTGGGGCGCCTCTTTTTTTCAATTACGTTCACCGTTGCCTTTAGCAGCCCGTAGACTAAGACTCGGGCGGCTAGATCATAATTTTGTTGCTCCAGGGCGGCTTTCAATAGTTTCATGCCGGTTTCTCCTTATGATTTGATTCCACTGAAGTTATTGTGGCGCTAGTGCGTTTCTTAGCTTCGTGGACGATACGGATGGTTGACTGAGGGACTTTGAACCTGCCGATTTCTGCCATCTCGGCTTGGGTATAGACCACGTAGCCTTCGGGGACGTCCTGGACTGACTCATCTCTTACCAGTGCAATTATCTCGCCATCAAGGGCGCTGCATTGCCACAGGCACCAGCCCTTGGTGGTCAGGAGTTCCTCGGTGGTAGTTTCCGCAGGGATATGGACGTCCTCAGAAAATGCGTCCCTTCTGTCCCCAGTGTCCCCCTGAAGCTGGTTTTCCGCTATGTGGGGGGACGAATGGGACGGTTGGGACGCAAAATCAGGGGGCGTATCACTTAGGCCATATTCTGCGGTGAGATGGCTCAGCAGCTCGACATCATAATGGTAGCGTCTCCTGCTGGCGTGTCTTCGGGACAACTGGAAGCCCAGACGGCGGAGGACTTTGCCAATATAGACCGGTGACTCCTTGTGGAGATCTCTGCGGCCTTCGTTGACTTTATCGGTTATCCTGTCAACTTCGACTTTGCCGTCTTCGACCGTGCCCCGTAGGTCCAGAAGCGCCTTTATGACTTCACCTTCCAAGGTGGACGATTTCCCCTGGCGCCTTTTTTCGTTGAACTCTTGGACGAGTTCCTCGAAATGGGGGCAATGAGAGGGGGACACGAGCTTGATTAGCTGCCACAGTGGTATGGCGATATCATTGAGCCGGCCCATAGGGAACTGACGTGCTGGGGGAAGGGCGAGCTTGTCTATCAGGAAATGGGCACGCCAGGCGAGCAGCCTTTCCCGGAATGGTAAGCCGTGTTGTGGCTGGGGCTTGGGGAAGTTAGTGTGGGCGAAGGGCATATCGATGGGGAAAGAACGGCTCTCCATGACCTCATTGATAGGCTCGTTGGTGGCGATGACGGTGGCACCAAAGATGTCGTAGAAGCGGCTGTCCTTAAAGGGGCCCCACTCAGGATGAAGCACGCGCTGGACCTTGGCACCTTTCTCAAAGCGCTGCAGAATAATATCAAGACTGCTTTCCCTGATAGCTTTCTTTGACAGGTTAGAGACATCGATGAAGAGGGTGGCAGCCAGGTCGTGGGAGGAACGGAAGAGATTGGCTTCCCTGAGGTTCTCCTGGTGTATGCCACGGTAGGAAACGTAGATCATGGCTTGGCCGGTCTTGGTCTTGCCCCTTTCAGGGACGGCATAGAGGTAGATGTAGCCAGAGTAGTTGAGGTGGTCGATGATGTAGGTGGAGAAGTCCCAGGCGGCAAGGAGGACGTAGTAAGCTTCGCTGGGGAGTTGAGAGAAGGACTTGTGGTAGTCGACGAGGTCCTGGAAGAGGGCTTGGGGTGTGTCTTCGTGATAGGCATGGCTGATCTCCTTCCAGCGGGGGATGAGGAAGGGGAGCTGCTCTTTTGGTGGTGGAAAAGCCACCTTGCCGCCCAGGGTTACCGAGGGGACTGTCTTTAGCTGGCTGCCTTCAGCGATTAAGTAGACTAGCTCTCCGTTGTCTTCGACTATGTCTACAAGGTTGGGGAAGCGAGCCAGGTAGCAGGACTGGGTAGCTGGTTGTTTCTTGGGGGATTCGGCTGCGGGTGAGGGTGTAAGAGCCGCGGGCTTCTTGCTTGGCCTGGTGAATTCTTCCAGTGGGCGGATGGAGCCATCGGGCATGTGCACCTGCTGGATGATGGTGCCATCGAGATGTTGTGCCGGCATGATGAAGGCGCCATCGGGGATCTTCGAATGGTCTAGACGGGCGGTGGGCATTGGGCATCCTTCCAGTGGGCTTCCTAGCTGGGCGTGCCGGCTTTTTCTAGCATGTCCTGGACGGCTTTCCTGGGGACGACAAGCCTCTTGCCAAAGCGAAGGGTAGGGAGCTTGCCGATACGGGCCATCTCGTAGGCCAGGGCACGGCTGATACCTAGGAGCTTGCCGGCTTCTTCAACGGTGAAGGTGAGTTTTTCTGTTGTCATAGCGTTTGCTCTCCTATTGACAGGTGATGGGATGTTTACTATACTAGAACAAGTGTTTTAACCAGACTAGAACAAGTGTTTTAACCAGTCAATGATATTTTGTCGTCTTCGGTTTTCGGGTAAAATGGGCGTTGAAAGGGGCGAGCTATGAGAGGGCATATCAAGCAGAGGGCTAAGGGGTCATGGAGTATTGTGATCGACGTGGGGAGAGACCCGCAGACCGGGAAGAGGCAGCAGCAGTGGCATACGGTGCGGGGGACGAAGAAAGAGGCGGAGACGAAGCTGAGGGAGGTGCTCGACGCGCTGGAGAAGGGCGTGTATGTTAAGCCGAGCAAGATGACGGTGGGCCAGTGGCTTGAGGAATGGCTGGCGAGTTATGCGACGTTGCACGTTTCGCCGAGGACGTACGAAGGCTACAGGTTTCTTGTCCGGAGGCACATAATACCAGCTCTTGGTGCCATTGAATTGAGCAAGCTTGAACCCCGGCACCTGCAAAGTCATTACGCCAAGGCATTGGCCATGGGCAGGCTGAACGGTGGTGGCGGGCTGGGGAATCGGTCAGTGCAGTATCAGCACCGCATCATCTCCAATGCGCTCAGGTACGGGGTCAAGATGGGGGTGCTCGGTCGGAACGTGGCACAGGCAGTTGATCCACCCAGGCTGGTACGAAAAGCCCTGTCGGTCCTGGCTCCCGAGGACCTGTCTAGATTTCTCGAGGCTGCTAAAAGGACGGTTTACTATCCGCTACTGTTCACCGCGCTTTATACCGGCATGCGCAGGGGCGAGCTGCTGGCACTGCGTTGGCGGGACGTTGACCTAGAAATGGCGACATTATCCGTGGTCAATTCGATATACCGGCTGAACAGGCAATACGTGATAAAAGAGCCTAAGAGCCCGCACAGCAGAAGGATGATAGCCTTGCCGCCCACGCTGACTTTGATGCTACGCAATTACAGAATTGAGCAGGCAAAGCAGCGGGAAATGGTGGGCAAGCCTCTGGCTGAAAACGACTTTGTATTCGCGCATATAGATGGAGAGCCAATTGATCCTGATACCGTGACGCAGGCATTTGGCAATATTCTTCAGAAGGCGGGGCTGCCCCACCTGAGATTTCATGACCTTAGGCACACTCACGCCACTCTGATGCTAAAGGCCGGGGTGCATCCCAAGATCGTGAGCGAGCGGTTGGGGCACGCCAAGATCTCTATAACACTTGATATTTACAGCCATATACTGCCCGGGCTGCAAGAGGCCGCGGCTGAGAGCTTCGACAAGATGCTTAAACCAAAGGTGCCTGAAGTTGAAGACGTTAGCAAAATGTTAGCAAAAAATGGTGGTTTGAATGGTGGAGCTGATGGGATTCGAACCCACTACCTTTTGACTGCCAGTCAAACGCTCTCCCAATTGAGCTACAGCCCCACGAAAAGAAGTCTAGCAAAAAGCTTAGGGAAACTCAAACGAGATTAGTGCTTGAGAGGCCGACCCCAGGCATCTCGCCGCCACTCGCCGGCGATAAGTATCAAATCCGTAAGCCACCAGACACCAAGACAGCTTAGCGTACAAAGCTTGACGATCGCTGACCGCGTCCTGCCGATGTAAAAACGATCAGCCCCGAAGGGGCCGAGGAAGAGGGATAGAAGAAGGGCCACAAGCCAGCTCTTTTCTTTGGGCTTGGGTTTAGGCATAGACTATAGTCCTGGCGCTCCTACCCAGTGTAATACGGAACGTAAGCCGAGAAAACCCAGGTAAGCAATCGCCATGTTCTTTATGGCCTTGCCTGCCCAGCACAAAAAGAAAAACCTGACCAGCCCGAACCGCATCATGCCGGCGATGGCTGTGAACGGAAGGTACAGCGGGTTCAGGATGACCGACATTAGAAATACAGCTATCGAACCGCGATTGCGTAGCCAGTAGCTGAACTTATCGAAGAATCGGTGGTGGTTGAGATTCTGCACGATCCTCTGGCCACCCCGGCCACCCATGTAAATGCCGATACTACCCACCGCTTCGCCCAGGCCAGACACAATCCCCACCAGAGCCGGATTCAGCACGCTGCCCAGGGTGAATACAACCAGAATACCAGGGATGGGCACAAAGGCCGTGCCGCCGGCCAGTATGCTGATAATGAAGGCGCCGAAGTAGCCATACTGCTGGGCCTGCTTAACGTAATCCCAGTAGAAAACGACCGCAATACAGGCGCCAACCGTAACCGCTAACGCCAGAGCACCTACGAGGTACTCTATCTTTCGCGATCTCGGCCTGGCTGCCTCCATCCCCTGAGAAGTCTGCGTCACTTGGCTGCTTTAACCTTTTTCTTGGTGCTAAAGCTTAGCACATCTCCGCTGAGACCTACAAATACCGTGTCTCCGTCCTTTATCTCGCCCTGCAGTATTCGGCTCGACAAAGGATTTTCCACGTAACGCTGTATGGCTCGTCGTAACGGACGCGCGCCGTAGGCAGGTTCAAAGCCTTCTTTTAGCAGCCAGGCTCTGGCCTCATCGTTCAGCTCGAGCTTTATGTCCCTGTCAGCCAGCCGTTTTTCCACCTCTAGTACCAGCAGGCAGACAATCTTCTTCAGGTCCTCCTCGGTCAGGGGGTTGAAAATAATGATGTCGTCTATTCTGTTTAGGAATTCAGGCCTGAATGTCTGCTTCAAAGAGGTTTCCACGGTATTTCTCAGCCGCTGCTGCTCGCCTTTCTCCTGGTGGGTAAAGCCGATAGCCTGACGTTGAAACTCCTGCGTGCCCAGATTGCTGGTCATTATCACCACGGTATTCTTAAAGTCAACCGTTCTGCCATGGCCATCCGTCAGCCTGCCGTCCTCGAGTATCTGCAGCAGAATGTTGAAAACGTCAGGGTGCGCCTTCTCAACCTCGTCGAAAAGAATCACCCGAAACGGACGCCGGCGCACGGCTTCGGTCAACTGCCCGGCTTCCTCGTAGCCGATATATCCGGGCGGTGCACCGATCAATCGAGATACCGTGTGCTTCTCCTGGAACTCCGACATATCCAGCCGTATCATGGCATCTTCGTCGTCGAAGAGGAATTGTGCCAATGCCTTAGCCAGCTCGGTTTTGCCCACACCGGTAGGACCCAGGAAGATAAAGCTGCCTATGGGCCTCTTGGGGTCTTTAAGCCCGGCCCGGCCCCGCCTGATAGCCTCCGATATGGCTGAAACCGCCTCCTCCTGATCAACAATCCTCTCATGTAGCCGCTCTTCCATGTGAACTAGCTTCTCAGCCTCACCTTCCAACATCCTGGATACCGGCACACCCGTCCACTTGGAAACTAGCTCGGCTATGGTTTCCTCATCGACAACGCTGTCGATCTTCTTCTCTTTGCGCCACTCGGCTTCTTTAGCATCACGCTCTGGCTGGAGCTGCAACCTTTCCGACCTCAATTCGGCGCTGCGCTGGTAGTCACCTCGCTGGGAAGCGGCTTCCTCTTCATCTTGCAGGTTCTTTATCTTGCTATCCAGCTCCTTGATCTCCGGCGGTTTGCTTTCCATGTCAATTCTAAGCTTGCTGGCTGCCTCATCGATAAGGTCGATGGCCTTATCCGGAAGAAACCTGTCCGCGATATAACGCTGGCTAAGTTTGGCCGCAGCCACCAGTGCAGCGTCATTGATCTTTATCTTATGATGCGCTTCATACCTGGGACGCAGCCCGCGCAGCATTTCTACTGTCGTCTCAACGCTGGGTTCGCCGATAAACACCGGCTGCAGCCTGCGCTCGAGCGCCTTATCTTTCTCGATATGCTCCCGATATTCGTCCAGAGTCGTGGCACCAACACACTGAAGTTCGCCACGAGACAATGCTGGCTTCAACATATTGCTGGCATCGATAGCACCCTCGGCGCCACCGGCACCAACCACGGTATGCAATTCATCGATGAATAAAATTACTTCACCGCTGGACTGACGGACCTCGTCCATGACCGCCTTCAGCCTTTCCTCGAACTCGCCGCGGAATTTGCTGCCGGCTACCAGCGACCCCATATCCAACGCAATCACCCTCTTGTTCTTCAGAGAGGACGGCACATCGCCGGTGGCGATCTTCTGGGCCAGCCCTTCAGCGATAGCCGTCTTGCCAACACCAGCTTCGCCGATGATTACCGGGTTGTTCTTGGTGCGGCGGGTCAGTACTTGCATCACCCGTTTTATCTCATCGTCACGGCCGATGACCGGATCAAGCTTTCCCTGACGGGCCAGTTCGGTCAAATCACGCCCGTACTTCTCCAGCGAGCGGTACCTGCTCTCGGCTGTAGGGCTATCAACGCGGTGACCGCCGCGAACATCCTGAAGCGCCTTATAGATTTTCTCCTGGTCCACGCCGAACTCTTTTAGAATCGTGGCCGCTTCACCCCTCCCTTCCATCACGATGGCAATCAACAGGTGCTCCGTGCTGATAAAATCATCTTTGAGCCGTTCAGCCTCGTGATTAGCGCTGTCCATGAGCCGGGCAATGCGCGGCGTAGCATAAAGCTGAACTGCGTCCTGCGCTGCCTTGGGAGCACGGTCGAGGGCTTCCTCGACCCGCCTTTTTACGGCCTGAACATTAACACCCATCTTCTCCAGAATCTGCAACGTCAAGCCGCCTTCTTGCCCCAGCAACGCCAGCAGAATATGCTCTACGTCCCACTGGACGTGACGGTAGCCGCTGGCAATACTCTGCGAAGCGGCAAGTATTTCTCTAGCCTGTTCTGTAAACTTTTCTGGTCTCATAAGCCTCTCCGTTAATCTCCAAATTCCTCTTTAATTAGCTTATCACGATACCCGGTGACATACACACAATCGGGACCGGCACATTTTCCTATCTTCAACATAGTTTTTTTATCGAACTTCTGTTTCCTGTCCTCCATAATCTTCTGTTTATACCGTTTATACCAGGCACAACTGGCCGGCCATTCCTTCTTAACCATCAGGGTGACGAATTCGTCAACCAGATCACAGTGAATGGTAGTAGCCGTAATCTGCCATTTGGCAGGCGGCAGTTCTTTCTCTGTATCGGTCGTTTTAGCCATGCTAATGCTTCCCTTTAGGTTTCCTTTCGCGTGTTGAATCATGGCGCAGACGGTCCACTTCGGACTCCATTTCTTGAATTCGGTGCTGCATCTCTGCCATTCTTTCCGCCATGCGAATTACCACCTCGACACCAGCCAGATTGATTCCCAGGTCACTCATCAAGGCTTTAATATGGCGCAGACGGTCGATATCGGCCTCCGAATAATAACGAATCTTCCCTTTCGAGCGATACGGCTGCACCAGGCCGATCTTTTCGTAGTAGCGCAGGGTATGCGTCTCGATGCCGACTATTCTGGACGCAATGCTTATTACGTATCTTGGTTCCGAAGTCTCTGAATTCATACTACCCATCACCTGGACTATACAAAACAATGATTAATTAGGACGATATTTCCGCAGTTGCTCGAAGAGCTGCTTCTCCTGTGACGTCAATTTTGACGGCAACACCACATTAACTTTGGCGAATATATCACCGCGGGAGGAGTCATTAAGGTGCGGCATGCCCTGCCCAGCCAGCCGGAATATCTTTCCGTTCTGTGTTTCCGGTGGTATTCTCAGAGCTATCTTGCCCTTGAGTGTCGGCACTTCCACCTCACCACCGAGCATGGCCACGACGAGGGGAATGGAAACGCCAACATAAATGTCATCTTCTTTACGTTCAAACAGCCGGTGAGGCATGAGCTTCACTACCAGATACAGGTCACCTTTAACTCCGTCCGCGCTCAAGCTGCCCTGTCCGGCAATGCGAACCTTGGAACCATCTCTAACCCCCGGCGGAATCTTGACTTCCAGCCGTTTTGGCTTCCTGATGACTCCGTAGCCGCCGCACGCGGTGCACGGCTTAGTTCGGGCGCCGTCTCGAACTTGGCCGGTTCCGCGACAGGTTGGGCACGGCTCATCATTCCAGACTTGCAGAATACGGTTCGTTCCCTGGAAAGATTCCTCCAGAGTCACTTCGACAGGATACTCTACGCTCCTGGCCGGGGCGGGACGTCGACGTGTACCTGCCCTGGCCCCGAAGCCCTTTAGTACGTCGCCAAAGATATCTCCCAAATCGCCACCCAGGTCGCCGAATTCAAAGGTCGTAGGCCCACCAGCTCCACGAACATCCCACTGCGGCCCCTGTCCCGCTTTGGTGAACTGATCAGCATGTTGCCATTGGTCTCCGAAACGGTCGTATTTCTGCCGCTTTTCCGGATCGGAAAGGACCTCATACGCCTCGTTTATATCCTTAAACTTGGATTCGGCCGACTTGTCACCTGGGTTGACATCAGGATGGTATTTGCGGGCAAGCCGTCTATAAGCTTGTTTTATTTCCTTGTCCGGGGCGCTGCGCCCTACCCCTAGTATTGAATAATAATCCTTACCTGGCATAGCTTAAACCTTCGAACAATATTTTAATTTAAATATGAATATTTGTCAAGTAGCAACTTCATAATAACTAATATTATTATATTAGTTATCTTAACAAATTATTTTAACTATTACTGAAGCTCACCATAGAAAATAGGAAAGAGCTCCAAGTCCAGAAAGCAGTCAATTAGCTTCATTTGCTGATTCCCAAATCTCCAGGAATCGCCGGACGATCTCGGCTGTAGCCCCCCAGATCAATCTCCCCTTATATTCTAGGGAGTAGCTATGAAACACCTGATGTCCAATAGTGTAATCCTGGTGTCTCTTTTTGGCCCTGTGCAGTAAGACCGATACGGGTACGCTGAAAATAGCATCGATCTCATCGTCATTCGGTCTGAATTCGTAAGGATAGGGAATAAAAGCTACAAAGGGCGATATATTGTAACCCGATGTCGTGGGCATTTCGTCAAGTTCCCCAATAATTTCCACGTCCTTGGCCTCAAGGCCGATCTCTTCCCAGCTCTCCCTCAGGGCTGTATCCGAGAGGCTGGAGTCAGTCTGGCTGCGCGCTCCACCAGGGAATGCCACCTGCCCCTTATGATGCGGCACCTTCTCGCTGCGTTGTGTGAAAAGGATATGGTACTCCTTATCCTTGCAAAAAATCGGAATTAGGACCGCCGCCTCAATCAATCCTCGTTCATCCGTGGTAATCTTCCTCCGCGAAGCTAGGATTTGTCTGAGCTTATCTTTCATCAAAAATCAATCATACACCACCTTAATTTACAAGACAAACCTACCGGCTTTAATGAGCCAACCTATCTAAAAGTTGCCAGAAAATCGTCTAATCAGCTACAATATATCTTTGAGGTTTGTAATTTATGCCGACGAACCGGGACTACTATGACCTTCTGGGTGTGCCTAGAAGTGCCAGTAATGAAGAAATTAAGAGAGCCTTCCGCAAATTAGCCTTCCAGTACCACCCCGACCACAACAAGGATGACGGAGCCGAAGAGAAATTCAAGGAAATCAACGAAGCCTACGAAGTTCTGTCCGATGACAAAAAGCGTGCTTCTTATGACCGTTTTGGTCGAGTAGCTACGGCGGATGGGTTTGACTTCGAAGATTTCGGCTTGGGTGGATTTGGTGATATCTTCGATGCCTTCTTCGGCGGCACCGCCACCAAAGCTAAACGTCGTGCCCCTCAAAAGGGAAATGACCTGCGAGCTAATCTCACCATTTCCTTCGAGGAAGCCGTTTTCGGTACCCAAAAGCAATTCGAGGTCGCGCGCGTGGAGAACTGCTCGCTGTGCCACGGCATCGGCAGCCAGCCGGGAACAAACCCTCAAAAATGCCCCGATTGCAACGGCAACGGTGAGATACGCCGGGTCCAACAAAGCCTTTTCGGGCGTTTCGTCCATGCCGGGATGTGCCCCCAATGCAAAGGCGAAGGTACCATTATCAGCAACCCGTGCCGTCAGTGCAAAGGCAGCGGCAGAGAAAGGATAAAGCGCAAGCTTACGCTTAACGTACCGGCAGGGATCGATGAGAATTATCAAATGCGCCTAAGCAATGAAGGCGATGCCGGAAGATATGGTGCCCCACCCGGAGACGTCTACATCAACTTCTCCATAACACCACACAAGTCATTTGTCCGTAAAGGATTCGACATCCTTTACGAGCTGCCCATCAATTTTGCGCAGGCCGCGCTGGGAGACAGCGTTGAAGTGCCAACGCTGGGCAGTAAGTCAATAGTGAAGATACCAGCGGGCACGCAGACCGGGAGAATATTCCGCATCAAGGGGCAAGGAATAGCTCATCTGAACCGCAGAGGCAAGGGTGACGAAGTAATTGTGGTGCGAGTAGTGACGCCGCAATCGATGGACACCACTCAACGGAAATTGTTCGAGGAACTGGCAAAAACACTACCTGCGGCGCAAATGCCTGAAGATAAAGACCACGAATCGGCCCTGTGAGCAGCTGCTTTGCTGCACAAGCTAGACTACCGAATCAGGCTTCAACCCGTTCTTAAATCGTCTTGATATCTCTGCCGGCGGCAAAGATTCAAACAACACACTATACACCAGATTTATAATGGGAACATTCAGCTCTAGCTTGCTGGCCAAACCGTAGGCCGCCACAGTCGTGTCAACACCCTCAGCAACATTAGACATGGACGCGATGATATCTCTCAAAGGGCGTCCCTTACCCAATTCGTAACCAACGTAGTGATTTCGACTCAGCGGGCTGTTGCCGGTAGCTATAAGATCGCCCAGCCCGGCTAATCCAAAGAAAGTGCTTGCCCTGGCCCCTAGAGCTATCCCCAGGGACACAACCTCACTCCAGCCGATAGTGATAAAAGCCGCTTTGGCATTATTGCCCATTTCCAGACCATCCAAGATTCCAGCGCCGAGAGCAATCACATTTTTTAAGGCGCCGCATAACTCCACACCTACGATATCGTCGCTAATGAATATGGAGAAATTAGGCGAATCCAGCAATTTCTGCGCCTTCTCTGCAAACTCGATATTAGTTCCGGCCACCACTGAGGTGGCGGGTAGCCCCTGATTAATCTCCTGGGAGAGATTCGGCCCCGAAAGTGCACATATACTCTCGGATGAAACGTGGGTCGCTTCTTCCGCTATCACCTCTGACATTCTCTTGCCCGTTGCCGCTTCCAGGCCTTTAGCTACGCTCACCTGTATCATGGAGGAGTGCACATAGCGGCTAGCCTGCTTTACATTCTGCCTCATTCGTTGAGCCGGCACTGCCCAGATGACGAACGCGGCCGAATACATGGCTTCGCCAAGATCGCCGGTGAAGGAAAGACCCTTTTGGGACTGAGTTTCCTCCAGGCGCTTCCGCTCTTCGAGAGTCAGCTCTTCAGCACGGGCCTCGCTTCTGGTCCAAATGCTGACTTGTACTCCTTTATCCGCTAACAGTCTGCCCAGGGTAGTACCCCAGGTAGTTGAGCCGATGACAACAACTTCAGGCATAATTAGTCACCTTCAAAAGGACGGGGAAATCTTCATCGATGCTGGTTGCGGGACCGACAATCACCAGTCTAACCTGGTTGCCCCTGGTCCATTCGATTTTCGGTCCCGGACTGTATCCTGCCTATATTACTACGGTGCTGATAGACAATCAAACCCGCCGCTATAACGCTATAAACCAGATAGATTGGCGGAAATAAATTGGCCGCAGTCAATATCATAAACAGGCACAAGATAGCAAGAGAACCCAAAATGGAGCCAAGAGACATATACTTGCTCAGCCAAACAGTCAGTATCAGAATTGCGCCGCCGACCAGAGCAGCCACCGGCCAGATAGCAAACCAGCTGCCATAATAAGCAGCTACACCTTTGCCGCCACGAAACTTGATATATACTGACCAGTTATGACCGAACATCACGGTAAAGGCAGCTATGAACTGGCCAACCAGCGAATTAATGGCAAAACTGCCCACGTGCAGCACGCTGTCACCTATGATGAATCTGGCCACAAAGACTGGTATAAACGCCTTAGCCAGGTCAAGAGCCATAACTGTGGCGCCTGCTTTAAAGCCCAGAACACGCAATACATTGGTACCGCCAATGTTGCCACTGCCCTTTCGGGAAATATCAATTCCGGCCATGCGCTTACTGATTATCAGGGCAAACGGAATTGCACCCATAAGGTAACCGAGCAACGCGACAAGGACAAACTTGGCGATTATCACGACTTCCGACCTCTCGCCTTCGCGAATTTCCTTGATCGCGCCTTCTTGAAAAAAAGCCGCAAGGAGGTACCGGAAAACCCGAAGGTCTGCCGTAGCTTATTTTCCAGGTAACGCTGGTAAGAAAAGTGCACCAGTTCCGGGTCATTGACCAGAAAATCGAAACTGGGCGGATTAATCCCCGACTGATAGGCGCGGACGACTTCAAGCTGCCTCAAGCCCTTTCGTGGCCGCACATGAGCTACTACGGCATCTTTGACAAGCTTATCCACAACCTGGGCCGGTAACTGTTTACGTCTTTCCTGCCAGACCTCCAGAGCCTTGGGTATTATTTGGTCCACGCCTGTCCTGAATTTGGCCGAAACGTAAACAAAGGGCACGTGAGACATGAACTTCAGCCGCTGTTGAATTTCCTGAGCATATGCTTCCTTAGGCTGCCCGGAAACAAGGTCCCACTTGTTAATCACCAACACCATGCCCTTGCCGGCCTCCTTGATATAGCCGGCAATATGGATATCCTGAGCCGCCATAAACTCAGTAGCATCAGCAACCAGCAAGGCGATGTCGGCGCGATTTATAGCGCGCAAAGCACGAATCAGACTGTAATATTCTACTCCAACGCCGGCACGCCCTCGTCGCCTGATTCCCGCTGTATCTATCAACAACAAATCCTGTCCATCGTAGCAAAAACTGGTATCCACTGCGTCTCTGGTGGTGCCGGGAACCTGGTCAACGATAGATCTCTCTTCGCCTACGATGGCATTCAACAGCATCGATTTACCTACGTTGGGTCGTCCGACAATGGCCAGTTTGGGCCTGTCGGAATCTACGATCCCTGGAGAAGGCTCCGGAAGAAGCGAAATAACCGCCTCCCTGACATCGGCTATTCCCCGCCCGTGCTGAGCACTGATAGCCAGCGGGTTACCTACGCCCAGCTGGTAAAAAACTGCCGTCTGGCTCTCCAACTTTAGATTATCTGCCTTATTAGCCACCAGAACTACCGGCTTGCCAGATTTACGCAGCCGGTCGGCCACCTCACTGTCGGCAGCAATCACTCCGTCAGCGACATCCACCACGAAAACAATCACATCTGCTTCCGCAATAGCGGCTTCCACCTGAGCCTTCACCTTTTGACCCAGAGAAGAGCCGGGCTTCAACTCCAAACCCCCGGTGTCTACCAACGTCACCTCGTGCTGCTGCCACGAAACGTCGGCAAACACGCGATCGCGCGTAGTCCCCGGCAGATCTTCGACAATAGCCAAAGACGCGCCTGCCAGGCGGTTAAATAATGTCGATTTGCCAACATTCGCCCTGCCTACGATAGCTACGACCGGTTTCATATCTTACTTACCTTGTGGGGAAATTGTGGATCTAGTAAAAGGATACCACTTGCCAGCGACCCAGTCCAACTTTAATCGAACATCTCAGCTAGCAGCGCCTTCTGTGCATGTAGCCTGTTTTCGGCCTGATCGAAAACCACAGAGCGCGGGTCATCAAGAAGTCCGGCAGCGATTTCCTCGCCATGATGAGCCGGCAGAGGATGCATGAATATGGCATCTTTTTTGGCCAAAGATAACAAATCTCCGTCTACCTGATAGTTGGCGAAGGCTCGCTGGCGTCGCTCGGCTTCTGCTTCCTGCCCCATGCTCGTCCAGACGTCAGTATAGACAACGTCAACATCTTTAACCGCCTGGCGTGGCTCCTTGGTCATGACTATCCGGCTGCCGCTACGTGCCGCAAGAGCTTCAGCAGTCTTGAGTATCTCATCCTTCATCGTGTAGCCACGTGGAGAGGCGATATGAAAATCAATTCCGGTAAGCGACGCTGCAATCAGTAAACTATTAGCCACATTATTGCCATCGCCGATATATGCCAGAGTCAAACCCTTCAGTTTCCCTTTTTTCTCCAGAATAGTCACCACATCGGCCAGTGCCTGGCACGGGTGCTCCAAATCGGACAGCGCATTAATTACCGGTCTGGTCGAGTAACGAGCCAACGACTGGAGAGTGTCATGCGAAAAGGTACGGGCTACGATGCCATCAACGTAGCGGCTTAGTACCCTCGCGGCATCGGGAACCGGCTCTCGCTTGCCCAAACCTACTTCATCGGGTGACAAATAAAGGCTGTAGCCGCCCAGTTGGTGAATGGCTAATTCAAAGCTAACCCGCGTCCGCAAAGACGGTTTCTCGAACATGAGAGCTAATGTCTTGCCAGCCAACACCTGTGGTGCCGGCTTATGCTTCATTTTCAATGCCCGGGAAACGATTTTTTCAGCCTCAGCAGCACTCAAATCGGCTACCGAAAGCAAGTCCTTCTTCTTCACTTTAATCACCTAGTTCGAAAGTACGTAATAGTATACCACGGCTGATAAGTTGAGTTATAATGAACCTGAACTCGACTCCTGGCAAGCGCACAAAGTCTCATAAAATGGCTCAAGACAAACCACTGTTATTGCTTTTCGATGGCAATGCCCTAATACACCGGGCTTTCCATGCCTTACCACCCCTTACATTATCCAAGACCGGCGAAATGGTTAATGCCGTCCAGGGCTTCGCCAGCACATTGTTAAAGGTACTGAACGAAATCAAGCCAACTTATTGGGCTATTGCCTTCGACCGTCCCACACCTACATTCCGACATGAAAAATTCCAGGATTACAAAGCTCAGCGCCCCAAGGCGCCGGACGAGCTTGTCAGTCAGATAAAGCGAGTTCATCAGCTGGTCGACGTTTTCCACATTCCCACCTTCGAAATCGACGGGTATGAAGCTGATGACGTCCTGGGAACTTTAAGCAAACAAGCCAACCAAAAGAATGTGGACACTCTTATTGTTACCGGCGACAATGACATGTTACAGGTAGTCTCACCAGGCACAAAGGTAATGTCGCCGAGGCGGGGCTTCAGCGATACGGTAATCTACAACGAGGCTGGCGTAGAAGAAAAATACGGTATACATACTGAGCAACTCGCCGACCTCAAAGCTCTGACCGGCGACCCTTCTGATAATATTCCAGGCGTACCGGGCATCGGTGAGAAGACAGCAGCAAAGCTGCTTAACCAATTCGGAAGCATCGACGAAATTTACCGCCATATTGACGAAATAAGCCCTGAAAGGTTACAGAAATTGCTCCGTGACCATAAATCTCAAGTCCTTCAAAATATCGAGTTGGCGACAATAGTTACCGATGTGCCAATAAGCCTGAACTTGGATTCGTGCCGGGTAAGTTCCTATGACAGACAGAAAGTGGTCGATTTGTTTCGCGAGTTGGGCTTTGTCCAGCTGTTGTCCCGGCTACCAGAGGAAATAGAGGAAACAACTACGGTGGCCAAGGGCAAACCCGAGCTACCTACCAACTACACCACGATTGACAACGAGGGGGCTCTGGATGAGCTTGTTGCTAAACTGTCAGGCGCCGACGAGTTCGCCGTTGACCTGGAAACCTCCTCCAAGGATGTCATGACTGCGGAACTCGTCGGCATCTCCTTATCGTCGGTGCCAGGTGAAGCCTATTATGTCCCGGTGGGACACCGAGGACTAAGCCAGATATCACAGCTACCATTGTCCCAGGTAGTCGCCAAACTCAAGATCGTTCTCGAAAACAAGAAAATCCCCAAAATAGCTCAGAACGGCAAGTTTGATATGACGGTGCTGGCTGAACACGGAATAAACCTTGAGAATCTGACTTTCGATACCATGATCGCCGCGTACCTGCTAGGCGAAAAATCCATTGGCCTTAAGGCATTGGCCTTTACCAGGCTAGGCGTGGAAATGACACCGATTACCGACCTGATAGGCAAAGGTGCTAAGCAGCTATCCATGGCTGTGACAGCAATAGAACAGGTTTGTGACTATGCCTGCGCCGATGCGGATATTACGCTAAGACTCAAAACCGTGCTCGACGCGGAACTGCGACAGGAAGGCCTATGGCAACTTTTTAATGAAGTGGAGATGCCCCTGATTCCGGTGCTGGTAACTATGGAAAGAAACGGAGTCGGCCTGGATGTGGAACTGTTGAGAGACATGTCTAATAGCCTGGGAAAGGAAATGCTCAGAATAGAAAAGGACGTCTACAATAGTCTCGGACACATGTTCAACATAAACTCGTCACAGCAGTTATCTCGAATCCTTTACGAAGAGTTAAACTTACCCAAGCCTCGCAAAACGAAAAGCGGCTATTCCACTGAAGCTGCAGCGCTCCAAGACCTGAAAGGGACTCACCCCATTATCGAACTCGTATTACAGTTTCGCCAGTTGGCTAAGTTGAAGTCAACTTATCTCGATGCCTTCCAGTCTCTGGTCAATCCCAAAACCGGCAGGCTTCATACCAGCTTCAACCAGACAGGCACGACCACGGGCCGTCTCTCTTCCAGCGAGCCGAACTTGCAGAATATCCCCGTCAGGGGTGAGTTGGGCGGACGTATAAGGCAAGCGATTGTCGCAGAGCCCGGGTGGTGCCTCATGTCAGCCGATTATTCACAGATTGATCTCAGGGTACTGGCCCACCTTTCTAACGACCCGGAGCTTATCGCTACCTTCCTCCGGGACGAGGATATCCACGCAGCTACCGCCTCCCGCGTATTCAACGTAGCCACAGGGAATGTAACCTCTGAAATGCGGCGCGTGGCTAAGACGGTCAACTTCGGAGTTATCTACGGTATGAGCGATTACGGCCTGGAGCAAGCCACCGAATTCAGCCGAGAAGAGGCAGGACAGTTCATTTCCGCTTATTTCGATAAGTATCCTAAAGTCAGAGATTACATCGAAAGAACGAAGAACCAGGCCAGGGAGATGGGGTATGTGCAGACGGTAATGGGCAGAAGGCGCTATATACCTGAAATCAAATCACCAAACCGGCAGGTGAGAGAAGCCGCCGAGCGAATGGCCGTTAACATGCCGGTGCAAGGGACCTCAGCGGATATCATTAAGATCGCTATGGTAAACCTCCATCGCGAGATGGAAAAGAGAAACTTGCGCAGCAAAATGATCCTGCAGGTCCACGACGAGCTTGTCTTCGAAGTACCCACTGACGAAATAGAATTAATGAAAGAGCTGGTCTCAAGAATAATGCCTCATGCCCTGAAGCTAGTCGTCCCTCTCAAAATAGATATCAAGCTCGGTAAAAACTGGGCTGAGATGGGATAACACTCGTTGTCACCCCCATCTAACGGTTCTCTTGCATAATGCTGTAGTTCCTCCCAAAAATGCTACACTGCCCCTAACGGAGTCAGATGATGTCAAATAAAATCTGTCTCTGTACAAGGGGGATAAAAATATGCGCAGACGTATTGACCAAATACTATTGGTGGTGGCTATCGCGGATGCTATAAATACTATTGTTCAAATATTTACAAAAACCATCTCATTGGGATTGTCTCAAGATACTTGGCTAGCAATAGGTTTGGTGATATTTTTTACTGTGACGTTGACTATGATTGTCCGTATCAAGAATAAAGTTGATAAAATTCCCGATGTCGAGCTACGAAGATGGGCAAACGAACAACGCTCCAAGGGGCCGAATTATAAGAAGTAAAATATATCCTATAACTGAGGGGGTTATAGGATATGGTGAGAAAGTGGACTTCAAAGGAAATTGAGGAATGACTAATGAATGAAGCAAATAAATGCTCACTTAGCGAACCAACTAAATGCACGTTGCCTCCATGTACAACTTCTTCGTTCAAGAACTGGGCTGATGTAGTGAGGCATAATAAGACTTCTTTTCAGCAAGCTAATCTAAGGCAAAAAACACCATTCGGATTTTAGGAGGTTTATTATGAGTGAGCAATTATTAAATAAGTATCCAAGCCTTGAGGTTTTATATGAGCATATTAAAGATACGTTAAGCAGAGAATCTCAAAAATTGTCAGTTTTAAGTCTAAAAGCTACTTTCTTATGGGGAGCAATAACAACCATCTTAGGCATTGTCATTCCTATTGCACATCAGGTTGGGAAGATAGCCTTAAATTCACCAATATTATATTGCATTTTGGCTCTTTATAGCGTAACTACAATTTTGTCATGGATAATAATATTTCCCCAACCTTTTAATGATGTTGCAGACTTTGATACCTTATGGAATAACTTTTCAAAAGGAACTAAGGCGGTATTTTGGTGGGATATGTTTATCTATATAGCTAAGGCATCAAAAGAAAACGAATGTAGGCTATTACTAAATGCTTGGCTTATAAGAATTATATCCATAGTCACTTTAATTCAATTTGCATTGGTATTTTGCTGGATATGGATTTCGGCTATTTAGGTTGTTCGAGGTGTGCTTTTTTGATGAACGGTGATTTTTTAGTAAAAGTTTTCCTATCCGCACAGGTCGTTTTACCTTTGTCATTAACACATTTTCGTGATTTTGCCATAAGAGGAGTATATCAGAGGCTACAGCAAAATGTAAGAGAACCCATCTAACCTCTCCCTTGACGGGAGAGGACTAAGGTGAGGATGATATAATACTAATGAGACAAGCTAGGACTGATTAGGCGAACTCAGAGTCGATCTATATGCTTGTTATCTCGAATCAGATTAACGGAAAAAAGGACTTATAAAATGCCAAGTGCATGGATACATGCAGTAATAGATTTAATCGCTTATGGAAGACCTTACTTCGGTCTTCATAAGGAAAAGGATAAACCACACGAGCTCTTGGGTCCAAACCATAGGATTGTAAACCATGATTGGTACCAAGCTTACGGGAGAGATTGGAATTTCCGCGAGCCTTTTCCTGCTTGGCTAAAAGAATCTATTCGAATATTAGGAAATGAAAAAGGGGCAGACAAAACTGAGGAACAGATGGCATGGGTTGATCATGATTATGTTGATAAAACATGGGACGTCCTTTCACATCCGGAGAGGGAGTATTGGGAGGGATTTTTTGCCTGGGTGCTCTTCAGCCCAAAGATTCTTAAAGGTTGGGCAGGTGTAGATGTTTTGGATAGTACGATACAAAGAATTATCACCAATCATGAAGTCTGGGAAAGTTGTCCTGAACTAAAATCCGAATACAAAAGATTATGCAATTATATAAAAGCTGTAAAAGAAGGTAACAAGATTTTGCAAGAAATGTTAGAACGCTTTGGGTAGCAGAAGGTAAAGCAGCGACTTTGAAAGGCAACAAGAGGAGACAAACTGTTGACAGCCAAATGGAAGCGTCCCGGTGGGAAACTGAGACAACAAGGCGCAGCTAGCCTCACGGACACGGAGCTACTGGCTATTCTCATTTCCACAGGCATACCAGGAAAGCCAGCATCGAAAATCGCCCAAGAGATACTTGAAAAATTTGGATCCCTCGAAGGACTGGCAAATCAGCCACTCGAGAACTTGCTGGAAATCAAGGGGCTCGCCGATGTCAAAATCATCCGCATCGCCGCCGCTTTTGAATTAGCCCGCCGTCTGGCAGCCAATAGGAGAAGCCCCCTCCGATGAAAAAACAAACAAAGCTCACCGAAAAAGCTACACGCATCCCCGATACCCGTCAGATACGCTGGGCAGAAGCCATACAACAATACCTACATGATGTCGAGCCACTGAATAAAGAGCAGGCACGTTCGCACCGCTTTGCCATGCTCCTTCAAGAACTCTTCGGCTTTGAACCCAACTTCATCGAGACCTACAGCAGCGGTATCGAGCAATCCCTGAAGGTAAGACAAAAAGACCGTATCCTGAAAGGCCGAGCAGATAACCTCTTCGGCAATGTCATCATCGAGTTCGAGACAAATGTCCCGAAAAAACGTACTGAAGCCGAAGACCAACTATGCCGATATGTCGCCATCCTCTGGTCACAGGAACCATTTGAGGCTCGCACACCATATCTGTGCATTGCCACAGATGGTGTTCGCTTCATTGCCTACTCACCGACCCTAGCAAGCCCCACAGAAAAGGACATAACACCTGATGATGTGCGTCTGCAGGTGCTGGAAGATACAGATTGGACAAAACTCGAATCCGACGAAGTCTACTACTGGCTCGACCGCTATTTTCAGCGCAAGGAAATCTTATATCCGAAAAGCGAGACAATTGTCCGCGACTTCGGCGTCAGAAGTCACGCCTTTCAAATCACTACCAATGCGCTCTCAGCAGCATGGCAAGAAATCAAGACGCATACTGCCTTCTCCATTATTTATGAGAGCTGGGAAAAATATTTGCGTATCGTCTATGGCAGCCAAGTTGCTGGTGATGAGCTTTTTATCCGTCACACCTATCTGGCAACCTTGGCAAAACTGATGTCATGGGCACGCATTAGTGAAAGCACGACTTTACCTGATAATGCCCAAATAATCGAAATGCTTGAAGGGCGATTATTCAAGGCTCAAGGAATTGAGAATTTCATCGAAGAAGATTTCTTCTCCTGGGTAGCACGGGCAGAAGCATTGAAGGTCAGTATAAACATGGTGCGCCTGTTATTCAGCCTCCTCCAGAATTACAGGCTGCGTGAACTCTCAGAGGATGTCTTGAAATCACTATACCAGGAACTGGTTGACCCTGAAACAAGGCATGACCTGGGCGAGTTCTACACCCCTGACTGGCTGGCTCACCGCATGGTCGGCAAATTGCTCGATGTTAACCCCAACGGTGCTCTGCTCGACCCCGCCTGTGGCTCAGGCACATTTCTCTACCTGGCTATTCGAGAAAAGCGGCAAAGGCTTGGTGATTCGTTAAACACCCTGCGCCACATTCTCGATTCCGTGTACGGTGCTGACATTCATCCACTTGCCGTCATCATCGCCAAGACCAACTACATTCTTGCCCTCGGTGATTTACTAAAGAAGCGTAAAGGCTCCATCGCCATCCCAATTTACCTTGCCGATACCCTCCGCCCACCTGAAAGATGGATGAAAACCAAGACCGCGGACTACGAAGTAACCATCAACAGTCGCTCCGTCTATGTGCCCGAATCACTGCTAAAAGACCTCACACTCTACGACCAGGCGATTGAACTGGCAAAGGAGTTCGCACGCCAGAACAAAGATAAAGCTATCACGCCAGAGCGATTCCGCAATTTCCTCACAGCACAGCGTTTCCTAGAGGCAGATGATGCACCCCTCGTCAAGGCACTATTCACAATTGCAGAAACGTTAAAACATTTCATTGATACTGACCGTGACACTATTTGGGCCTTCGTCCTGAAAAACATCTACAAGCCGCTCTTTTTCAAACGTAAATTCGATTTCGTCATCGGCAATCCGCCGTGGATTGCCTTCCGCTTCATGGAACCAGGTTATCAAGCATTTCTGAAACGGCAAATCACCACAGAATACAAACTGCTCACGGGACGCGGGGAGCTTATTACCCACCTTGAAGTTGCCACGCTCTTCCTCGTCCGTGCTGCCGACTTGTATCTCAAATCAGGTGGGACAATTGCCTTCGTCCTGCCCAAAAGCCTATTCAGCGCCGACCAACATGATGGGCTGCGCCAGCGTGCCTTCAAATTCAGCGAAGATGACATGCAGAGTCTTTTCTGGAACCAGCTCTGGGACTGTGAGAATGTCTCCCCTCTCTTCAATGTGCCGGCCTGTGTGCTGATAGCACACAAAGACGAGTTCGCATCGCTGAAATATCCTGTTGCCGGGCAGATTCTGAGCGGTAAGCTAGAACGGAAAAACGCCTCGCTGGCAGAGACAGAAAGAACCCTCACCGTAGAGGATGTCCAGTTCTCGCTACACACCCGCGGCAAGCGCTCCTTCTGGGCGACAGGCAAAGCTGCAGGAGTACAGGTACACAGTTATTACAAGACACGGTTTGCCCAGGGGGCAACTATTGTGCCTCGTTCTTTCTGGTTTGTCCAGATAAAGCCGTCACCCCTTGGCTTCAATCCTGATTTGCCTTTGCTGGAAACATCCGACCGCGCCAGGGAGAAAGCCAAAGACGCTTACAAAAGCGTGTTTTTCAAAGACACCGTAGAGAGCCGCTTCCTCTATGCCACCCTTATCTCCACGGATTTGCTTCCCTTCGGTCGTCTTGACTACCGTCTGGTTGTGCTGCCGATTGAACCAGAAGGAGGCCATTACAAAGTCCTAGATGTCGATAAAGCACGCCGGCGCGGCTTTCTTCATCTGGCACGATGGCTGGAGAAAACAGAGGCGGAATGGACAAAGCGGCGCGGCACTAAGGCAGAGCGAATTACGGCAACCAATGCGGAGCCTATTACGGCACTAGACTGGCTGGATTATCGTAGAAAGCTAACGGCTCAGAACCCGCAGCCAAAGTATCGCGTCATATACAATACTTCAGGCACTTTTCTGACAGCGGCTGTCATCGAAGACAGGCCGATAGAATTTGAAGTCGGCGGGCAAAGAATCATGGCGGGGGGATTCTTAGCCGACTATAAAACTTACTATTTGGAAACTTCAAATTCAAACGAGGCCTATTATTTGAGCGCTCTGCTGAACGCACCCACCGTAGACGCCTGGATCAAGCCCATGCAGAGCCGCGGCCTGTGGGGACCACGCGACATCTGCAAGAAGGTTCTCGAATTAGCTATTCCCAAATTCGACGCCAAGAACCCTGCCCATCAGCGGCTAGCTGAGCTAAGCAAGGATTGCAGCATCAAAGTAGAACGCTGGCTAGCAGGCGGTGGCGCCGGTAAAACGAAAAGCATCGGCGTTTTGCGCCGGGCGGTACGGGAGATGTTAAGAGAAGGATTGAAAGAAATCGACGCACTGGTTAAGGAAATCCTGGATTGAGCTAAAAGATTGCCTGAACTACCTGAAGTTGAAACCATAAAGAACGAACTCTCTCCTCATGTAATCGGGCGGCAAATAACTGCTGTCACAGTCATCAATTCGAAGCCAGTACGCGAACCCACAACCGAAGAATTCCAGAAGAGGCTCCCCGGCCAGAGAATAGACAGCCTCGAACGGCGTGGGAAGTACCTTGTGTTTCATCTGTCAAGCGGTTCAGCCCTAATTGTTCATCTCAAAATGACAGGAGCCTTGCTTCTGAACCCCGACCAAATTGACCATTATGTCAGAGTCGTATTTCATCTTGATGATGACAGCCAGCTTGCCTTCAGCGACCGCAGAAGGCTTGGAGCTGTGTGGCTCGTAGAAAATGAGCAATCTGTCATTGGCAAGCTTGGCCCGGAACCTCTGGCTCCGGGATTCACCATTCAGGCCTTAGCGGGGCGGCTGCAGAAGCACAAGGCACCGATTAAAGCCGTGTTGTTGGACCAGGCTTTTATTGCCGGGATCGGCAACATGTACGCTGACGAGGCCCTCTTCGCGGCCAAGATCCATCCCTTGCGGCAAGCGAACACACTGTCACCCAAAGAAATCAAGACTCTGTATGAGGCTATTGTTCACGTCCTGCGATCAGCCATCGATAGCAAAGGCGCCAGCACCGACACCTACAAGCGTCCCGATGGCCAGCGGGGCACCGCACATCTTGGCTTCAGCGTCGCCCACAGGGGAGGCAAGGCATGCCCAATCTGTGGCACGCCCATCCAGCGCCTCGCCATTAGAAACCGTGGCAGCTATTATTGCCCTCATTGCCAGAAGCTTGGATAAGCTTAAGTTCGGGGCAGTTGAAGAAATTGGCGGCTTGATCTGGTCTAAGAAACCGCTAGCTTATCTAAAGCCACTTTAAGACGCTTGAGGCACCGCTCTTTGCCCAGCACCTCCATGGTCTGAAATAGTGGCGGAGCTGCCGTCCTTCCGGTAATTGCCACGCGCAGCAGCCCAAAGAAACAGGCTGGTCTTCAGTTTAAGCTCGTCCGCCAGGGGGCGAAAAACAGCCTCCAGAGAAGCCGCATCCCAGTTCATCAAGGATTCCATCTTGTCTATAGAGACCTGAAGGCTTCTGCTCGCCTCAGTTTTCTCATTCTTGCTAAGCAACAACTGAACATCATATTCCAGACTATCGACGAGGAAAAAATCAGTCAGCTGAGGCACTTCAGCTAAAGTCTTAGCTCTTTCCTGAACCAGAGGCATAATCCGTCTGATATAACCAATGTCTAAAGGACGATTAATTTGCGGTGGCAATTCTTTCTCTAAAAAGGGTAAAGAACGCTGTGTAAAATCCTCCAAATTCAAGCCACGGAGATAGGTCCCATTCATCCAATCAAGTTTGTCCACATTGAATACGGCGGCGGTTGTGCTTATCCGCTCCAGGGTGAAATGTTTGATTATCTCATCCCGTGTCAAAAGCTCCGTCTTATCGTCCAACGACCAACCTAGCAGAGCCAGAAAGTTGAACATCGCTTCCGGCAGATAGCCTCGCTCTCGATATTCGCTAATAGCCGTGGCTCCGTGCCTCTTGCTCAATTTCGACCTATCAGGCCCCAGGATCATGGGCAAATGGGCAAACTGCGGCGGTTGCCAGCCGAGTGCCTGATACAGCAGAACATGGCGAGGTGTGCTGGAAAGCCACTCATCTGCCCTTAGTACGTGAGAGATGGTCATTAGATGGTCATCAACGATATTGGCCAAATGATAAGTAGGATAGCCGTCAGACTTGAGGAGAACAAAATCATCCAGGGTGGAGTTTTCGAAGACTATCTGGCCGCGCAGCAAGTCATGGAACGAAGTCTGCCCTTCAAGAGGTGATTTAAAACGTACCACGGGAACCGTACCGCTGGCTTCCATCTCTGCCCGTTGCTCCGTCGTCAGACAGCGGCACCGACGGTCATAGCCAGGCGGTTGCTTTCGCTTCATCTGCTCCTGACGCATGGAGTCCAGTCTTTCTGGAGAACAATAGCAACGATAGGCAAGCTCCTCCCCTCAATAGGCGATCAGCTGCTTCGCGGTAATACTTCAGACGCTTAGACTGGAAATACGGTCCTTCATTCCAGTCTAAGCCTAACCAGCTGAGGCTCTCTACAATTACTTCTGTCGCGCCTTCTACCTTACGCGTAACATCGGTGTCTTCGATACGTAAGATGAACGTACCGTTATTATGTCTGGCAAACGCCCAGTTAAATAAGGCAGTCCTGATGTTACCGAGATGTGGATAGCCCGTCGGGCTGGGCGCAAAGCGAACTCGAACCGCTATTTCAGACATAACCGGCCTGGCCTCGAGCATAGTGCCCCGTGAAAGCCACCCGCCTGACGGGTAACTTCACTACATAAGTATCAGCGATTTTATCATGTACCCCCTGCTTTTTGGGATCAAAAGCCACCCAGATGAAGCCGATAAATATTGTCACCGTATTGGCAACATAACCGACGAGGCGACGCCATGCACATTGCCATCTAACCGGAGAACTATCTGTCCTGATAATTTTTATCCCGGTTGCCATCTTACCCAGTGTCTGACCGCGCCAGATCCAAAAGCCCAACCAGTAGGCAACCGATATTACCAACCCGCTGGCTACCAAGATTATCACGCCCGAAAAAAAATAGGAGATGATCAGAACGATTAACCCTAAGATCAAGAGGTCGATTATGCCTGACCCCAACCTGATCCAGAAGCCAGCATATTCCAGGGCAAGCTCTCGTGGCCTCTTGTCCAACCCCAATTCCTTTTGAAAACTCTATCTTTTATTATGTATTACAAACCTACCAAAAACAACAAAACAACAGCACGTGCTAAAGTGATTGAAGAACATCGAGAAAGGATACGGGAGAACAATTGATAGCTGACTATAAGATCTCTACTTTTTGGTCAGAATACGATACATACCCTCAAGTTCATTCAATCGTCTTCTGAGCCTAGCGGTTAGCTCTTCAGCCTGCTTTAAGGCGTTCCTTGTATCCTCAACGTCCCCCTGGAGTTTGAACAATAATTCATTCCTTCGAACAGCAGAAGAAGCTTCAAAGTTCTCCAGATTGCCATATTCCCCGGACTCGTTCAACAGCTTCGAATATAATTCACCCTCCCGCCCCATCTGATCTTTCTTTATCTGGCCAAAGGACTTATCAGCACCCTTCATCTCTAATACCTCTTTCGATACAATTTAGCATAATATCAACGTACTAGGCAATAGTCAAGGGCAAAATACGGAAGTCTCTGCCGCCGATGAGTTTGACCGCCTGCCTCAGGTCCGAAGGCAAGTCGCAGGTGAATTCTCTATACTCACCACTGGAAGGTAGACGGAATCGTAGACGGTAAGCATGGATAAACTGCCGCTTTACGTAAGCCGACCTGAGACCGTATACCGGATCCCCAACAATCGGATAGTGAATAGCTGCGAAGTGAACGCGTATCTGATGTGTCCGCCCAGTCTCAGTGGTAACGTCAAGCAAAGTGTAGTTATCCAGATACTCCAACACTTTGTATCTGGTTCTGGCTTCCCTGCCACCTTCCACTACCGCTATCCGTTTACGATTAGATGGGTCACGCCCCAGCGGAGCTTCAATGATTCCATTACTTGGAGCAAGCTTACCCTTGACCAGGACAAGATAAGACTTGGAAACTGACCGCGTCTTAAACTGATTAATCAGATATCGTTGAGCCAGGCTATTCTTGGCAATGACCATTAACCCGGATGTATCTCTGTCTAGACGATGCACTATACCTGGTCGCGTAGCATCGTCAAAATCAGCCAAATCCGGGCAACGGCTTAAGAGGGCGTTTACCAGAGTATGAGAGCTGTGACCCGGCGACGGATGAACGACCAACCCTGCCGGTTTATCTATCACCAGGACATCCTCGTCTTCATAGATTATGTCAATAGGTATAGATTCCGCAGCCAGTGATACCGGTTCGGCTGGTGGCATACTGACATGAACCCTGTCTCCGATGTTCAATTTCTGGCTTGGCTTAGCTTTGCATCCATTGACCAAGATACAGCCCTGTTCGATCAACTTCTGCAGGCGAGAGCGTGACAACTCAGGATATGCCTTGGCCAGATATTTATCCAGGCGGATCGCTGATTCTCCGACCGGCACAATATTAACTTTTGGTTCCTGTAGACTTGACACTTCCTTTTCTCGTTGCCCAGAAGATAAAAGCAATTAAAGCTATTGCGCCCACCGTTATGCCCGAATCAGCGACATTAAAGGCTGGCCAATAGAAATCGCGCCACAGGCGAACCAAAACAAAGTCCGTAACATAACCAAAAGTGACGCGGTCTATCAGATTGCCAACGGCACCACCAAAGATCAAACCCAGGGCAAGACTGCCCAACCAGCTAATCTGGGCAAGGTGGCGGTAAATCAGCAAAATGGCCACCAATCCGATGACAGCGACTAGGGTTAGCAGAAAAACTTGGTTAGCGAATAGACCAAAAGCTGAGCCCGTGTTTCGTATGTCTGTCAAACTCAGGCAGCCAACTACAGGAACCGTTTCGTTGAGGGGTAAATGAGACCTGACCCACAATTTGCTTAGCTGGTCTAACAAAACTACAAAGGCGGCAATAATGAGGAATAATCCTCCTCGCCACCCACTACCTAGCCGCTCTGCTTTTGGAACTCTTTGCCTGGCGCGCTTTACACTCAAGACACAAATTCGCTTGCGGTAATGCCTCAAGCCTGCCCAGTTCTATAGATCGGCCGCACAGGTCACATATGCCATAGGTGCCATCCTCGTATTTTTTCAAAGCATGCTCTACTTCAGCCAGGGCATCGGTCAATCGCACTTCCAAAGCCATCCTCTTCTCCAACTCAAAAGCTTCTGTAGCTCCTTCTTCTCGCTTCCCAAAAGGACTGCCTTCCCTCTGGTCATCAGCAGATTTCTCCTCAGCCTTGAGCTGCTGCAGCTCATAATTGAGTTGCGCCTTTTCTTGTTTTAACCGTTCATAGAGCTCGGTAGAACTGGCCATACCGCAAACCTATCCCCTCGTAATTTAGAGACTATTCTAGCCTATGCCAATTACGAAAGCAAGCTAGTCGACCGTAGGTGGGACTAGCCAACATTGCCGATCGCTCAAGGTGGGAATTAGCCCAATATCAATGCGGAGTGCACTACTTAGTTCACTCCGCATTCAGTATTGCCCTAGGGCAAAAAACTGAAGCCATGCCACAAACCCGGAGACGCCAAAATAAGAATCTCGCGTTCTGCGTCCGGACGAAGCAAAGTCTGCGATATTTTCAGCGAAACTCGCAGCTATTGACCCGCAATTTCCAAATGGCGAGCTACAGGGCCGAGATAACAGCCAATATCCCGATAATAATCAAGTAAATTCCCACCAGATAGTTTAGTATTTTAGGGAAAATCATGACTATGATGCCGAAGATAATGGCTATTATACCCATTATTAAACCGGTTATCGGATGCAAATTTAGGCCAAACATAATACATATCCTCCTTCTTATATATTAGAAACGCACCTCAGCCTAGAAAAATATCACTCCAGTGAAACAAAAAATATAATATTAAGTCTTTATCCGATCCTTTATCAGGGTCCATATACCCCACAATATCAGAATGATACCGATAATAATGGCGGCTATGTCGGGCCTCCATATCACCAGTATACCAGCCACTATGGCTACTATCGCTATGATCGTGCTGCTAACGGTTATGCCTCCTTTTGCCATGCTGTTCTGAACCTCCTTCATGTGATACTTTAATTACATATTATTTGTTAACCAGCACAGTGTCAATACCCTGCAGTGATCTCTTTACGTAGATACTTTTGATTGATATTTACCGTTTCGATCTAAAACAAAAGCGGCGGATGTTACACTTCAGACAACATCCGCCGCTATAGCGGCTAAGACAACAAAGCAGCCTTACACTTCTCTGAACTCGCCCTCGACAGTTCCCTCTTCACCTCCAGGGGGTGGTCCACCCGGCGCTTCGCCTCCCGGAGCCTCACCTCCAGGCGCCGCACCAGGCGGCGGCTGTGCCCCAGGCTGGCCATAAACAGCGGCACCGATTTTCTGCATCGTTTGAGACAGCTCTTCCGTTGTACTGCGAATATAGTTTGTGTCCGTGCCTTGAAGAGCCGAACGCACTGCAGCTATCTTGCCCTCCAGCTGTTGCTTCAAATCGGCTGGGACCTTATCTCCTTGTTCACGCAGTGTCCGTTCAGAAGTATAAGCTAATGTGTCAGCCGTATTGCGAATTTCCACCTCATCTTTCTTTTTGGAATCTTCAGCAGCATGAGATTCCGCCTCTCTAGCCATCTTCTGAACCTCATCCTTGCTCAGGCCACTGGATGCCGTAATGGTAATCTTTTGCTCTTTACCCGTACCCTTGTCCTGGGCCTTTACCTCCAGGATGCCATTAGCATCGATATCAAATGTAACCTCAATCTGAGGCACCCCTCTCGGCGCCGGCAGTATGCCGTCAAGCATGAAACGACCGAGAGTCCGGTTGTCGGGCGCCATGGCACGTTCTCCTTGAAGAACATGGATTTCTACGCTGGGCTGGCTATCGGCCGCGGTACTGAAAATCTGGCTCTTCCTGGTCGGTATCGTCGTGTTCCTCGGTATAAGCGGTGTAGCCACACCACCCAATGTCTCTATGCTCAAGGTGAGAGGGGTAACATCAAGCAACAAAACGTCTCTGACATCCCCCTTAAGAACGCCAGCCTGGATAGCTGCGCCCAACGCTACCACCTCATCCGGATTAACACCTTTAACAGGCTCCTTGCCAAAGAATTGGCGCACCATGTCTTGAACCTTAGGCATCCTTGTTTGCCCACCGACCAGAATCACATCAGTTATCTGAGCTGTGGTGAGCTTGGCGTCCGACAAAGCCTTGCGGCATGGCTCAATGCTCCTCTCAAGTAAATCCATGCATAATTGCTCCAACTTAGCTCTCGTTAGAGTAATATTCATGTGCTTGGGGCCGGAGGCGTCAGCGGTGATAAACGGCAAATTGATTTCCGTTTGCCCGACCGTAGACAGCTCCCGCTTCGCTTTTTCGCCAGCATCCTTCAAGCGCTGTAACGCCATCCTATCTTGCTTTAAATCTACGCCCGTTTCCTTCTTAAACTCCTCGCACAACCAGTCCATGATTCTCTGGTCGAGATCATCGCCGCCGAGATGAGTGTCCCCATTAGTTGACTTGACCTGGAACTGGCCCTCACCAAGCTCGAGTATGGAAATGTCAAACGTGCCGCCGCCAAGGTCATATACGGCGATGGTTTCCTCTCCCTTTTTATCCATCCCGTAGGCTAAAGCTGAAGCGGTTGGCTCATTTACTATACGTATGACGTTTAACCCGGCAATAGTGCCAGCATCTTTCGTCGCCTGTCGCTGACTGTCATTAAAATACGCGGGCACCGTAATCACCGCATCGGTGACCTTCTCACCGAGATACGCCTCAGCGTCGATTTTCAGCTTTTGCAGGATCATGGCGGAGATTTCCGGCGGACTGTACTGCTTGCCCCCCATCACCACCCAAGCATCACCATTACTGGCTTCTGCTATTTTGTAAGGCAGCCGCTTTATGTCATACTGTACTTCAGATTCCTTGAATTTACGCCCCATCAACCGCTTAATGCTGAAAATCGTATTCTCAGGGTTGGTTATTGCTTGCCGTTTGGCCAATAGCCCAACCAGCCGCTCGCCCTTCTTGTCGATAGCAACTACTGAAGGCGTCAGCCTTTCTCCCTCAGCATTAGTTATCACTTTCGGCTCACCACCCTCAACCACAGCCACCAAACTAAATGTCGTTCCCAAATCAATACCAACTGTCTTGGCCATATTATCCTCCTTCACAAACGCTTTACGTAATTATTCTCACTCTTAGCCGCCTCCCGGATAAATCGTCATCACTCTGTTTTAGCCGCTTCTCCGGCGGCCGATACGTCACCTTTTCCCACCACAACCTGTGGTGCCCTGACTAGTTTGTCTTTGAGCCTATATCCTTTTCGAACTTCGTCTAATATCAAGCCCTCAGCACCATCCCTTTGGGCTACCGCTTCATGAAGGCTCGGATCGAATATCTCACCCACGCATTTAGTTTCGGCCAACCCGTGTTTATTCAAAATGTCTATTAACATTTTTTGAATTTGCCTAAAGCCGGTAATCCAACTCAGCTTTTCACCCGTCGGGGGATCTCCTTGAAATGCTCGGTCGAAGGCATCCAGGACTGGCAGCACATCGCAAACTAGCGTGGAGTTTGCCCAGTTTATTATATCCTTCTTCTCTTGTTCCTCGCGTGTCTTGTAGTTTCTAAAATCAGCCTCGGCCCTCTGCCAGTTGGATAAATACCGTTCTGCCTTATCTTTCTCTTTAGCGAGAGCTTCGTCTAGAGAGCCCATATCCTGCTGGGCCGGCTCACGGACTTCATCCTCGGGTACCGCTCTATGTTCTTCAGTCAATCCATAGCCTCCTTATAGCGGCTATAGTCGCCGCTACAAACTCCAGCTACTAGGTCGCTCAATACCTCAGACATATAACCAACAGTAGAAATAGCTCGATGGTAATTCATGCGGGTCGGGCCGATCACACCAATAGTGCCACCAACCCGTTCAGGAATACCGTATCCGCTATAAACCAAACTCAAATCATGAAATGTCTCCTCTCGATTTTCTTCACCGATTAACACGTGAACCCCAACAGCGTTGCTCCGAGGAGAAAAGGCTGAATTAAGCCACTGCTTGGTCTCCATCATCTCCATAAGGCTCAACATTCGCTCCCTCTGAGCAAATTCAGGTTGGCCAAGCATTAAAGGCAACCCGTCAACATAAGGTTCCTCGTATTCCAGTTCATCCTCGGCAGCCATTATGTCAATCACAGCTTCCGCTATTTCTTCTTCCTCTGAGGGAAGTCCTGGCTTCTTAGTCGAAATCTCAGCACTCGTTAGCCCCGAATAGACTGCATTCAATTTGTTCGTCAAGACGGTTAGCTGGTCTTGACTCAATGGCCCATCGAAAGATAAAATCCGCCGCTTGATAAGAGCCTCACTGAGCACCAAAACCATAAGCACTACTGACTCCTGTAAGGCCACAAGCTCTAAGCGCCTGAACCGACACTCCCTCGGTTTAGGAGAAGTTACCAATGCCGCACTCCCAACCAGCCGTACCATAACGGCGGCTGCCAACTTCGTCCATCTTTCAAATTCCTCTCCGACCTCGCGGAAAAGCTCGCGAATTCGATGTTGATCCTCAGTGGAAAGCTCGGCTTCCTTGGTCATGGACTCCACGTAATGACGATACCCCTTATCCGAAGGAAAACTGCCGGCCGACGTATGGGGGCGGATAATATAGCCCTCGGTCTCCAAGTAAGCCATGTCATTCCGAATAGTCGCCGGGCTCACGCCTAGGCGATAATTACGATAAATGGTATCTGAAGCTACGGGCAGCGCCGTAGCTATATATTCATTGACTATGATTTTAAGAACAGCTTTTCTTCTGGAAGTAAAACCTTTCATCATCATTAGCACTCTCCGTCTAAGACTGCTAACCACTATAATCTATCATTATGTGGCTAACATGTCAAAACCAATAAACATAAACAAGGCGGCCCCGCAGAGCCGCCTTGTGAGAGTACCTACAAAAAAGTTCTTCACTTCTCCGAGAAATTGACCTCAAGAACGACTTGGGACCATTCAATCAAATCGGTCGTGAGGTTGCCATTAGTCACTTTGTTGAAAACCGCTTCCACCTGAAAGCGCTGAGCTGCCGAGGAGGCTAAAAAGGCTATATCTGGGGTCACGTCTATGGCTGTCGGCGGCGTGGTCAGTGCAACGGTATTCTTCAAGGGGCTGCCGAGATAGCGAAATCCTGGCAGACCGCCTCCTCCGTAGGTCACCGACCAGAGCCATAATCCCCCAAGACCGGTAGTGCTCGGGAATGGATCGCCGGCTACACTCTTCGTAGTGAACTTCAAGCTGGCACTCTGTATCTTCTTTCCTTGCAGGCTCCAAATGTCGTAGCTCCAGCAAGCGCAGTAGCCTACGTTCTTTTCGTCATCGCCGGCCCGCGTCCGCGACGTGTCCTTGTCTCCTTCCGAGGACACACTACCCGTCTCATTTGCAATCGGCGTTATCGTTACTGTATTTATGGCCGCCGAAACAGTCACAGCTATATTTCCCGTAGTTTGACCGCCCTTGCCATCGCTGGCCAAAACTGTCACAGTGTAGCTGCCGCCCATCTGTGGTGCCGTCCAGGTGACGATATTGCCCACTCCGGTCAGGTTACCACCACTGGCTGACCAACTGTAGTTGACTGTATCGCCATCAGGATCATTTGCTATACATGTAATTGTAGTGCTCGCTCCGTACAACACCCCGGACGGGTTGGCCGTCAGGCTGGAAATTACCGGCGGCTGATTTGCGCCGACTGTTATAGGCACACTGGCCTGAGCCGAACCACCTTTACCGTCTTCCACGGTGACCGTAATTGTATAAGTCCCATAATTCGGCGGAGCCGACCAGATAACTGATGCACCGGCACCGCTAAACTTACCGCCTGTGGCGGCCCATTTGAAATCCAGCCGATCGCCATCCGCATCCTGGGCCAGGCACTGAATCTCGGTATTGCCTGAGGGATAAACTTGCTGGTTCTGCGCTTGTAAACTTGTGATCACTGGCGGCTGGTTGCCAGTAGGTATTGGTGCCGGCGGCGGTGCCTGTTTCGGCCCGCAGGCGACGGCTAGTATGGCAACTAACGTCAGCATAATCAGCATAATGCCGAAACCATATCCAAAACGGCTCAACATCATTCACCTCCTTACCGTAGATTATATCGCATACAATAGATGCCTACAATCGAGTATGCCACTTGGGAATCTCTGGATTAGTGCTTCGCGCCGGTAGCGATGTCGTAGCTCGTTATCTTCCAGGCATCTGGACCAACAGTCGTAACGCCAAAATCCCAAAACTCACCTGGCTGCAAGCTCTGCCTAACAGCCGACGCGGTAGCTATGAGATTCTTGTCCTTGTCGTAGAAATTGACTGCTACAGTAGCCAAACTAATAGTACCCTCGCTAATATTCTGGGCTCTGCCCACAACCACGGCTGAGCTATTAGGTTCCTCCCCAGGGCGTAGAGCACCAGCTTCAAACCAGTGGACGGTCATGCTGTGGTTCAGTATCTTCAATTCTTTTGCTGAACCACTGGTCGATTGATCGGTGCACCCGGCAATGCAAGCTAGTGACACCAATGTCACTATTGCAGTCACAATAATCAGCCTGGTTTTCATAAACGATTCTGCCTCCTGAGGTACCTGAGCCACATCACTTCGCTAGCGACCGCGACACGTGCACCTCCACTGGGTTTCTGCCACTAGAACGAAGTAGTCAAAGTATATACACCCGTCTTGGTTTTGGCAAGATTCAGGAGAGGCTTGAGTATTGTCGGTAACATGTAGTAAACTATTAACATAAGATGAAACAATCTTTACAAGGCTTCAAGATTTCTGAGTTGACAACTAACAGGGCCAAACTAGCCGAGAAAATCGTCCGTCTTCAGCGGCAGGCAAACCAGGCTATTGCTCAGGATACACGTGAGGCTTGGCTGGAACTGAGCCTGACTATTGCCCAGTTGAAGAGTCTGGTCTATATCGATTCTGAGGTAGGCGCCAATTTCCGGAAGCTGGCAACGGCACTGGGTGTCACTCCTCCAGACGTCACCAGAATTGTGGACCGCCTGGTGGAACAGGGGTTGGTGAGTCGCCGGGAAAATCCTGAAGACCGACGGATGCTACTCTTACAGCCTACGGAAAAGGGGAAAACTCTGCTGTCCAGACTAAGAGACAGCAGGACTGCTCGTATCACTCATATCTTAAATCGGCTGAACACAGAGGAGCTCACCGCTCTAGCCCATGGCCTTAGCGCGCTCGTCAGGGCTACGGAAACCGAGCAAGAAGAAGAACCAACATAGATATCTGAAAGGGCTTCACTGAAGATAAGAACACATGCCGATATATCCAAGAGGAAATCAATTCAAGAGGCAGCGATTGTCCTTCTCTGAAAAGCAAGCGGCATTTTATTGCAGGAGTTGAAGTAATATGAGCAATAAAACACTTATCATAATGCTGGCTACGCTACTCACCGTAGCAATCTCTTTTGCCGGTTGCACGCCTGGCCAACCTGTTACTGAAATGAGAACGCTAGCCTCCGTGGAACGAGGTGATCTTGAAGTGAAGGTAAGTGTGTACGGGTACATAGAAACACGGCCTGCGGTCAACGCCTATTTTGATACAACCATGTTCACTCCTCCTTATAGCGCCAGAATCGATAAGGTATACGTCGAGAGGGGCGATATGGTTAAAGCTGGCACCATTCTGGCAAAGCTGGATGATACTACCGAGCGCATGGCTGTAGAATCCGCGCAGTACGCGCTGGAACTTGCTATAAACAACGTGGTACAGACGGTCTGCTGTGGCGTCACACGCGCACCTTCATTCTATAGCGACGCTGTGGCTTTGCTAAGATATGAAGCCGCTATGAAGGAAGTACAGGAAACGCCTTCTCTGCTAGCTGATAGCAAATTTGAAGACGCGGCTTCTCAAATAGCGCTCGCCAAATATGATCTCGAGGGGGCGAAAAAGATCTATATTGATCCCGAATTCATAAACCTCAGAACCGAACTGAAGGACTTGAGCTTGCCCGAGTTGGTAACCTCAAGCAAAGATGCAAATACTGCAATTGGCAAGCTGACCAGTGAAATTGATAATCTGTCCGCAATCCAGGAACAAATTAGAGATGGCAAATATGACGAGCTCAAACAGATGCTGGACTCGCTATCAACGGATATGTCAACTACCCACTTGGTCATTAAGAGGCTAAACCATCTGCAGGTGGATTATACGTGTCCGGATACCTGCACAACGTTCACGGTGATAAATGAGGCACTCACCGAACTTGCCGAGGTAAAACAGGAGGCAAGCACTGGAAACTTCGATGCCTTAACGCTGAGCGAAGCTATACATGACCTTGAGCTTGGAAATAAGATATTGCAGGAGAACGTAACCACTTTTCGCCAGGGCCTAAATTTGAACGCGGAACGCGTTTACAATATTAATATCCAGACTGCACTAATCAGCCTCGATCGTACTAAGCAAGCATTACTCAAGACTGAGCTGATAGCGCCGTTCGACGCGCAGGTGGTAGATGTGAATCTGTACGAAGGCGACATGATAACTCAGAGATATTCGGCTACCGGCCTGCCTATCGATACTTACGTCCTCAAACTAGCAGACAACCGGGAAGTAAAGATGATCGGCACGGCCAATGAAATGGATGCAGCAAAGCTGTTAAAAGGCCAGAAAGCTTCAGTTTTCATTGATGCCTTTCCTGGCAAAGTATTCAGTGGCGAAGTAAGATTCATTTCTCCGTACGGGACGTTGCAGACAGGTACCGCCACTTATGAGATAGAAATTGAGCTCGATCCAAACGATGCTGCATATCTTACGGGCCAGCTTACTGCTACAGCTGTTATAACGGTAGACACGCATAAAGATGTTTTACTCATACCAAATAGCGCCTTACACACGCAAGGAACCGAGAGCTGGGTCTACATAATAAACGATCAGGCACGCATGATAGAGCAGCGGCAAGTGCAGGTTGGCCTGCAAAGCCAGACCGAAACCGAGATTCTGTCGGGCTTGAAGGAAGGCGAAAAGGTACTGTTGGGAAATAGCACTGTACCTGCTAAGTCACTGAATAGTGCCGCACCAGACTGATAACTAGCAGGTTAACTGTAAGTACTTCGGAGGCATTTTATGGCAAATACATCAGGCGGAAGAATGAAATCGTGGCTTTCGACTACGGTAGGCAAGATTATCTTTTCTGTGATCTGTATTTTTGTAATTGGAGGCGCCGCTTTTGGCGCCAACATATGGTATCAAAACTATAGATATGTGACTACTGACAATGCGTATATATCAGCCCCGCTAGTACCTGTTGGCGCACTTACACCCTGTCAGATAATCAGCCTCGACGCTGATTATGGCAGCTATGTGGAGAAGGGGCAGAGCATTGCAGTCGTTGGAACGCCTCGCTCTGCCAACCCTCTGGACATGCAAGGATTAAGCGAGATTCCAATAGGTCGAGCCAGTATTGAGTCACCTGTGAACGGCTATGTAGCCGCTGTCTGGACCTACCCCGGTGCCGTAGTTAGTCCTGGAGAGCCGATAGTGACGGTGTATGATATCTCCCAGACGTGGGTGATAGCCAACGCAACCGAGACAGACATTTACCGCATAAAGCCGGGGCAGGAAGTCGAAATCACCGTCGATAGTCTTGGCGGTGCAGTACTGAGAGGTCAAGTTCAAGGTGTGGCGGCTGCAACCGCAGCTACATTCTCCCTTCTCCCCCAGAATAATACCACCGCCAACTTCATTAAGGTAGCGCAGGTCGTGCCGGTCAAGATTACAGTCGAGAACCCTAGCAGCTACATTCTCATCCCCGGCACTTCCGTAGAAGTGAAAATCGCTATAAAGTAGCCTGAATAAGCAAACACGCATGCCCCAGACGACTGAATGGAAAATCATACTGGTTGCCGTAGCCGGCACCTTTATGGTCATTCTAGACCAGACCATTGTGAATGTGGCTTTGCCACACATAATGGCAGTCTTCAATGAGACCGCTGACCGGGCTCAACTCGTAATTTCCGCTTATTTGATGGCCACGGCTATCAGCGCGCCGGCCGCTGCATTCCTGAGTACACGTTTTGGCATCAAAAGAATCTATCTACTAGGCCAGGCAGGTTTTCTTGCCGGCTCACTCCTTTGCGGCTTATCCTGGAATATACCTACCCTAATTATTTTCCGTGTCATACAGGGCTTGAGCGGCGGTTTGCTCATGCCTCTGGGTATGACCTTTTTGTTTACCGGCGTTCCTTATGAAAAACGGGGTACCGCCATGGCTCTTTTCGGTATCCCCATGATGCTCGGACCGGCCATCGGGCCCACCCTCGGCGGCTACCTCGTGACCGATTGGAGCTGGCGCATGATCTTCTACGTGAATGTGCCCGTGGTTATACTTGCCATCATCATGGGGCTTTCCTGGATTGAAGATACCTCAAAGTCCATGTTGTCATTTGACTACAAAGGATTTTTCCTCGCAGCCATCGGCCTCAGCCTGGTACTGTATGGACTATCCTACGCCCCAACGTGGGGCTGGCATGATGGGAGAATCCTGGGACTAGTAACCGTGGGTATTCTGACTATCTTCGCGTGGGTAATACTAGAGTTAAGACAGAAATTCCCTATGCTCAATCTGCGCATTTTTACCTATGGTGGTTATTCCCTGGCTATAGGGTTAAACATGGTAACCACTATTGGTCTTTATTCAGCCGTATTCCTATTGCCTATATTTCTGCAGAACCTCCGGGGACTCTCGGCCCTCGATACGGGCCTCTTGCTCATGCCCGCTGCCTTGGGTTCTATCATTACTATGCCCATCAGTGGCCGCCTTTACGATAGAATGGGGCCACGCGTACCGGTTTTGGCAGGCCTTATAGTGACAGCCATCACGACCCTCTGGCTACAGGGATTAGACATAAATACCTCCGATTCTGCTCTCCGCCTAATGCTCTTTCTGAGGGGAATGGGGCTGGGTCTGGTCACGATGCCTGTAATGACCTACGCCCTGGCAGCGGTACCTTTAAAAATGACGGCTCAGGCTTCGTCGCTGACCAATGTTACACGTACAGTTTTCGCTGCCCTGGGCACTGCTATGTTCGCCAGCCTGCTCGACCAGTTCCACAAAGGCTACCTTGGTACGCTTATCCAGACGGTTACCCCAAGTTCAGGTGAAGCACTCCACATTTTGTCCATCGTACGGGTATATGCGCTCCATTACGGATTCACGGTTGAGGCTGCCCGCCAGCTGGGTACCTGGGTACTTTACCAGCTTATCGATCTCAAGGCTTTTATTATGGCCTTTGATAAAAATTACCTGATAAGTGCGCTGATAGTATTTGTGGGCATAATACCAGCGCTCTTCCTGCCACATGGCTCCATGAGGAACAGAAAACCCAGTCCAATGCCTACTGAATAACGCCAAATCCAATATTGACCTGAACGAAAGGCAAATGATATCATTCACCATTAAATATCTCGGAGATACGTGATTGGCTGAACACGCCCAAAACGCTGAAATTTCCAGATTTTTGTTACTCGAAGCCAAGAGGCAGAAAGAAACCATAAACCTCATTGCAGCTGAAAATTACGCCAGCACGGCGGTGCTCCAAGCTCAGGGATCCATTTTAACCAACAAGTATGCCGAAGGTTACCCTGGACGCCGCTATTATGCGGGCTGCCCCAATATGGACGCCATTGAAAGCCTGGCTATAGAAAGAGCCAAGAAGCTGTTCCACGCTGAACATGCTAACGTTCAGCCCCACAGCGGCAGCCAAGCCAACATGGCAGCATATTTTGCCTGTCTGAGCCCGGTCGACACCGTCATGGGCATGAGCCTCAGCCACGGAGGCCATCTTACCCACGGCGCTCCAGCGAATTTCTCAGGAAAATGGTACAAATTCATTCCCTACGGAGTCGGCCGAGATACTGAGAGACTCGATTACGATGAAGTTGAAAAGCTGGCAAAAGAACACAAACCAAAGCTTATCGTCGCCGGTGCCAGTGCCTACCCTCGCATCATCGATTTCGCTCGTTTTCGCAGCATTGCTGATGCGGTCGGTGCTCAGCTTGTGGCAGATATGGCTCACATAGCTGGCCTTGTGGCCACCGATTTGCATCCTTCTCCGGTGCCTTACGCCCAAATAGTCACCTCTTCCACCCATAAGACTCTGCGCGGTCCACGCAGCGGCTTCATTCTATGCGGACAAAAGCTGGCTTCCAAAATAGACGCCGCTGTCTTTCCCATGATGCAAGGCGGACCGATGATGCATGCTATCGCTGCCAAAGCCGTAGCCTTCTTCGAGGCTATGCAGCCCAGCTTCGTTGTTTACCAGAGGGCAGCATTGGAAAACGCTCAAGTTCTGGCCAATGAACTAAAGCAACATGGCTTCCGATTGGTCTCGGGTGGCACCGACAACCATCTGATTCTAATTGACCTTAGCCAGGCGGAGATAACCGGCAAAGCCGCTCAAGAAGCACTTGAAGCTGCCGGCATCCTGGTAAACAGGAACGCCATCCCCTTTGATACGAGGCCACCGCAAATTAGCAGCGGCATTAGATTGGGCACACCCGCTCTTACCACACGGGGTTTTGGTCCTCAAGAAATGAAAACGATTGCTTCTTTAATAATCAAAGTGCTTTCTCATCCTGAAGATAAGAAAATACAAAAAGAGATAGCTGAGCAGGTCGTCTCGATATGCCACCGCTTCCCCACTCCGGGAATAGACTAGTCCCGGTCCACAAAATCAACTCCAATATTCGGCCACAAAATTCTCATAGCTGGGGCACAATCCCCCCAACACACACTCCGGGCAGCGAGGCCGCTGTGCCTTACATACCTTCCTGCCATGCTGGATAAACAGAACATGAAACCGGTAGATATTTCGAGGCGGTACGCTAGCTTCAAGCTGCCGCGGCGCTTTCTCTACCGAAGCCTTGGCATCAACTAGTCCCAGCCTCTTAGCGACACGGAAAACATGGGTATCCACGGGCAAAGCTGGCATCCCCAGAGAGAACAGCAACACGCAGCTAGCGGTTTTCATGCCTACGCCCGGCAATTGTCTGAGCCAATCTCTGGCTTCATCTAGTGGCAGCTCTTTCAAAAATTCCAGGTCGAACCCACCATGTCTTCGCCGTATTTCCTCCAGCGCTTGTTTTATGTATCTGGCCTTGACTTCCTCGAGACCGCCAATCTTGATGGAACGAGAAATCTGACTGACATCAGCATCGGCTATATCTTGCCAACCACCGAACGAAGCCAGAAGCCGCTCGTAAGCGCGACTGGAATTACTATCCGATGTGTTCTGAGAAAGTATTGTTTGTACCAGTTCTGCTATCGGGCTCTGTCGTTGTCGCCACTTCCACTCCCCATATTCGCGGGTCAGCAGCTTTAGAATCTCTTCAACGCTCACACAAAATATTATACACCTGGTAAACTGCCGATGAATCAGACCGCCTTCACCGACCCACAAGCGAACCCAAAAGAGGCCGCTCCAGATTGGGACTCATGATACTTTTGGTGCTATAATGATTTCACTAAATAAATGGAGATGTTCATGGATGAACTGAAGGTATTCACCGGCAATGCCCATCCAAAACTAGCTCAGGCCATATGCGAATACTTGAATATTCCACTGGGCAAGGCTGAGGTCTTCGAGTTCTCGAACGAGAACATATTCGTCCGCATCCTGGAAAACGTCCGTGAGCGAGATATCTTTGTTGTTCAACCGCTGTCCTCGCCGGTCAATAAGAATCTGGTGGAACTCCTCATTATGATAGATGCTTTCAAGCGGGCCTCCGCCGGTAGAATTACCGCCGTCATCCCCTATTACGCCTATGGCCGTACCGACAAAAAAGACCAGCCACGGGTGCCTATCACCGCCAGACTGATAGCCGACCTCCTCACCGTCGCCGGCGCCAACCGCCTATTGACGATGGACCTTCACGCCGCCCAGATTCAGGGCTTCTTCAACATTCCCGTTGACGAACTCACTGCTCTGTTCATACTGTCCAACTACTGGATAGAGAAAAAGCTGGATAACCTGGTCCGTGGTAGCTACCGACATCGGCATTTCAGCTCGGCCCGGGATATGGCAGCCAAGCTTAATGCCCGGCTGGCCATCATCGAAAAGCGTCGGCTAGGCAATGTCGATGTCTCCGAAACACTTGATATCATAGGTCACGTTGAAGGAATGCGCGCCTTGACCATCGATGATGAAATCGACACCGCCGGCTCATTGGTCGGTGCCGTAAATACTCTCCTGGAACACGGGGCTACCGAAGTCTTTTCCTGCAGCACCCATCCCGTCTTTTCAGGTCCAGCCATAGAACGAATAGGCAAGTCGCGGGTCAAAGAAGTTGTCGTCACCGACACACTGCCGGTTAGCCACAACAAGAATACGGGCAAGATCACCGTCTTACCCGTGGCTCCGCTTCTCGGCGAAGCCATACGCCGCATTCACACCGGCCAGTCTATAGGCTCCATGTTCGAGTAGAAACAATGCTTAAGTGGTTAGGTAGCCTGGTTGATTCCAATGAGAAAGAGATAAAGCGTCTTGAGCCTACTGTAGACGAGATAAATTCGCTTGAGCCTGAATTCCAGAAACTCAGCGCCTCCGAGCTACGCGGCAAGTCCGATGAGCTCAAAGAACGGCTAAGCAGCGGCGAGACTCTGGACGATATCCTTCCCGAAGCCTTCGCCGCCGCCAGGGAAGCTGCCAGACGCACCATAGGCGAACGCCACTTCGACGTCCAGCTCATGGGCGGCATTGTCCTGCACCAGGGCAAGATCGCCGAGATGAAGACCGGCGAGGGCAAAACGCTGGTTGCCACATTGCCCCTGTATCTTAACGCCCTCAGCGGGCAGGGATGCCATCTGGTTACGGTAAACGATTATCTGGCACGGCGAGATGCCTACTGGATGGGCCCAATATACCACGCGCTCGGTTTAACCGTCGCCAGCATCTACCCACCGCAAAGCGCAGCTGAGCATTTGCCCGCCCGCCTTTATGACCCCGATTACACCGATGAAAAGGACACTCGGTGGCCCCACTTCCGTCCTGTCACCCGCCGCCAGGCTTATGAAGCTGATATAACCTATGGCACAAACAATGAGTTCGGCTTCGACTATCTCAGAGACAACATGGCCTTGGATCTTTCTCAATATGTCCAGCGTTCGCTTAATTATGCCATCGTCGATGAGGTGGACAACATACTGATTGACGAATCCCGCACTCCGCTAATAATCAGCGGCGCGGGCGAAGAACCCGCCGAAAAATATCACACCTTTGCCCGCCTGGTGCCTCAGCTTAAAAAAGATGAGGACTACACCATTGAAGAAAAAGAGCGCCAGACCTACCTCACTGACTCCGGTATAACCAAGTTAGAAAAGTGGCTCCGCAGCGATGGTTTACTCAAAGCCCCCAGCCTGTATGACCCGGCTAACTACAGTCTGACTCGATACCTGCAAAATGCCCTGAAAGCCAATGTACTGTTCCAGAAAGACCGCGACTATGTGGTCAAGGATGGAAAGGTCCTCATCGTTGACGAGTTCACCGGCCGACTTATGTTCGGCCGCAGATACTCCGAAGGTTTACATGAGGCCATCGAAGCCAAGGAAAGGGTCAAGATCGAGAAGGAGAGCGAAACTCTGGCCACTATCACCTTCCAGAACTATTTCCGCCTTTACCAGAAACTGGCCGGCATGACCGGCACGGCTGCTACTGAAGCTGAAGAATTTCACAAGATTTACAAGCTTGAGGTTGTTGCCATACCCACCAATAAGTCGATGATTCGCGTCGACAACCCAGACCAGATTTACAAGGACGAAGACACCAAATTCAAGGCTGTCGCCAACGAAATCGGGGCCCTGCACCAGCAGGGCACACCGGTGCTCATAGGCACCGTTTCCATTGAGAAGTCCGAGAAGTTAAGCGACCTGCTCAAAAGAAGGGGCATACCGCACAAGGTGCTCAACGCCAAAAACCATGAAAAGGAAGCCAATATCATCGCCCAGGCTGGAAGCGTGGGAGCCGTTACCGTTGCCACCAACATGGCCGGGCGCGGCGTCGATATTATACTTGGAGGCAAGAAACCCGACGAACCCAAACGCCAGGATTTCCCGGATGAACAGGAATGGCAAAAAGAACACCAGAAGTGGCAGAAAGAATGTGAGAACTGGCAGCGAGAACACGATAGAGTGGTTGAGCTTGGCGGCTTGCATGTCACCGGCACTGAGCGTCACGAAGCCAGGCGCATTGATAACCAGCTTCGCGGCCGCTCTGGAAGGCAGGGCGACCCGGGCAGCTCCCGTTTCTATGTCTCCCTCGAAGACGATGTCGTCCGCCGCTTCGGCGGCGACCGCATCAAGGGCTTCATGAACTGGGCAGGCTTCGATGAAAACACACCCATTGAGCATTCCATGATTTCCAAAAGCATAGAAAACGCGCAGGTCAAAGTTGAAGGCTACCACTTTGATATCCGCAAACACCTCGTTGACTATGATGATGTTGTCAGCAAGCATCGTGAAGTTATCTACCAGGAGAGAAGAAAGATACTGGAGGGCGCTGACCTCAAGTCGAACATACTATCCATGGTCTGTGATGAAATCGAAAAACTGGTAGCTTCCAGTTCCAGCCACGAGCTTGCTGAGCCGGATTTCACCGTCTTGATCGAAGAACTCACCACCATATTCCCGCTGCCACCTGAGCTTAATGCCAACGCGCTTGCCCGGATGAAACCAGGCCAAATATCAGAAAACTTAATTGAATACGCCGAGCAATTATATGAGCAGCGGGAGAAAGAGCAAGGTGCCGAAACTATGCGGCTTCTGGAACGGCTGGTCATGCTCCGAGCCATAGACAGCTTATGGAAAGACCATCTGACTGCCATGGACCACCTGCGCGAGCAGGCGGGACTTTACGCCATGCGGCAGATTGAGCCCATAGTTGTCTACAAAAAAGAAGGCCACGCTATGTTCGAGAGCCTTATCGCCAGCATCCAGCACGACGTCGTCCACACCATATATAAGGTCAGCCTCGCCAAAAAAGAAGCCCCGGCTGCCCCAACCCAGAGACAACCGCAGAGAGTTGCGGTTCCCGCCAGCAAAGAAGTCGGCCGCAACGATCCTTGCCCCTGCGGCTCAGGCAAGAAATACAAGCGCTGCTGCGGGAAATAGAATCTGAACCTCAGGGTGTTGCTGTATTGTCGCACTACAAGAGAACAATTCAGTGAAAAACACCGCTATTGCCAGAGTCTTCCAGGACATGGCTGACCTGCTGGAGCTCAAGGGCGAAAACAAGTTCAAGATCCGAGCCTACCAGCGGGCAGCCAGAGCCATCGAGTACCTGCCTAAAGAAATAGGAATTATGCTCGAGGAAGGCGAGGACTTACAGACTATACCTGGCGTCGGCGAGGCGATAGCCAAAAAAACCATCGAACTGATAAACACCGGTAAACTGGGCGCCTACGAGGAACTGAAAGCGGGGTTTCCCGAAGGTATAATTACATTGCTTGAAGTACCTGGCGTAGGCCCCAAGACAGCAAACAGGCTGTCTACCGAGCTGGGCGTTAAGTCCGTGGATGAGCTAGAGGAAGCTATCAAGGACGGCCGGGTAGCCAAGCTGTTTCGACTCGGCGACAAGACAGCGGATAACATACTCCAGCAAATTCAAGCTTTGCGTCGCAAAGACCAGCGTATACCCATCGGCGAAGCACTGCCCGTGGTCGATGAAATCCTGAATACTCTGCGCCAACTGCCCGGGGTCCAGAACCTGACCCCCGCCGGCAGTCTGCGCCGCTTCAGAGAAACTGTAGGCGATATCGACCTTATGGGCACCGCCGACAACCCTGAAGAAGTTATCAACGCCTTCGCCAGCCTGCCGCAGATAATAGAGGTGCTGGCCAAAGGCCCAACTAAAGCCACCGTCATTCTGCCCGGTGGACTCCAGGCTGACTTGAGGATGGTTGAGCACGACTCTTTCGGCTCACTGCTCCAGTATTTTACCGGTAGCAAGCAGCACAACATTGCCTTGAGGACCAAAGAACAGAAAAGGGGCCTCAAGCTGAGCGAATACGGCATAACTGACACCAAGACTAATAAGCTGGAGAAATTTGCTACCGAGGAAGCCTTTTACCGCCGATTGGGACTGCAATACATACCACCAGAAATTCGCGAGGACCAGGGCGAGTTAGACCTGGCTGAGAAAGGCGAACTGCCAAAGCTTGTGGAATTATCGGACATTAAAGGCGACTTGCACGCTCACACCAACTGGAGCGATGGGCGTGACTCTGTCGAAGATATGGGCAAAGCGGCCAAAGCTCTCGGCTACCAGTACCTGGCAATCACCGACCACTCAGCCGGGCGGGGCATCGCCCGCGGATTGAGCGAGGAGCGGTTACGGCAACAGATGGACGAAATCAAGCAGCTCAACCAACAACTGAAAGGAATTCGTATCCTTACCGGCATGGAGGTGGACATCCGCGCCGACGGTAGCCTGGACATGCCCGAGAAGCTTCTGGCCGAACTCGATATCGTCACCGCCGCCATCCACTCAGGTATGACTCAGAGCGAGGAGCAGATCACCAGGCGCATGCTGAGCGCCATAGAAAACCCGAATGTTGATGTTATCGCTCATCCCACTTGCCGCCTTTTAGGTGAGCGAGAGCCGGTCGCCGTTGACCTGGAGGTCGTCTTCCGGGCTGCCGCCAAATACAATAAAGCACTGGAAATAAACTCCATGCCGAGCCGACTGGACTTGAAAGATATCCACATCTACCGGGCTCGGGAATTGGGGGTGAAGCTAATCATGGGCACGGATGCTCACAGCACGGCACATCTGGGCTTCATGCGCTTTGGCATCGGTATAGCCCGCCGCGGCTGGTGCCAGCCCAAAGATATACTCAACACCAGACCCCTAAAAGAAATACTGGCTTTTCTCAGGAGATAAGCCTTGTTGGCTGTTACCAAATACGAAGAGGTTACGCAGATTAGGCTATGCCGATATACAGATTTCAGGCCTGGCACCTACGTCTCTGCCTACCTGGTGGATGGCTTGCTGGTCGACAGTGGACCGGCACACACCGCCAAGGAACTGGCTGACTTCCTAAAGGACAAGCCAGTGAAAACCGTAGTTAACACGCATCATCATGAAGACCATATAGCTGCCAATGCGCTGCTCCAGGGAAGGTACGGCGTCGAGCTTTTGGCTCATCCGCTGGCCGTAAACAAAATCAATCGACCGGCGACCCTCTATCCTTATCAGGAAGAGGTCTGGGGATACCATATTCCCAGCCAGGTTAAGGAAATTGGCGACAGTATCACCAGCAATCATTTTCAATTTGAGGTAATCTATACTCCTGGGCACGATCTCGACCACATCTGCCTTTTTGAGAGAAAACACGGCTGGCTATTCAGCGGTGATTTGTTCATTGGTACTCACCCCAACGTAGTCCGTCCTCAAGATGACGCGTGGCAAATCATAGTCGACCTGAAGAAAATCAGAGATTTAACGCCACGAGTCATCTTCCCTGCCCCGGGAAAAGTAGTAACCGAACCCATTCCCGTACTGAAACAGACAATCCAATACCTGGAAGAATTGGGGCACAAAATCATCGAGCTTTATGACAATAACCGATCCCCAAACGAGATCATGCAGCATATTTTCGGAGGCGAGTCCGTATTAGCCGACTTAACTCAGCAGCAGTTTTCATCTTTGAACCTGGTGAAGTCCTTCCTAAGGAAAGTTAATCAAAATGTCACCTGAAAAGAGCAAACGCAAACCTACCACGTCTACGGGTGACGCCAAAGCCATCGAGCATCTCAAACAAGCCGTAGCCGGGGGCAAGCACTGGTACTTAGTCTTGCTCGAAGCTATCAGGTTGTGGAAAAGCCCTGAAGAAGACTATCAAAATCGCCACTACAAGTATCTTATCAACGGTGAGGCTTTCGATTGGCTCTTACTAGCTGAGCGTCTCAGCGAGGAAATAAAGGACTCCGTCCCGGAAAAGGAGAGGATAAATCTCCTTTTCTTCGACATCCCGCCGCTGGATCTCACCAGGGAGGAGTTTAAGAAATTAATCGGCCCGGCTAAATACCGCGCGTATTTAAACTATCTTTACGGCGTGCTGGTAGAGGAAAATCTGATTTCTGCCGTCATGGAGGAGATCCGAAAAGAGAGATTGTCGTCAGGGTCAAATCAGCAACAGGACACAGTTGATACAGCGTACCGCCGAATTTACGGAGACGATCAGCAGTCTTTGCTCAAATTGTTCAGAAAAGACAAACGATATCCGAGACGGAAATCTATGAATCTGAGTGAGCTCAAGGAATTCACCTACTGGCTATTCAGATACAGACTGAAAAGGAGCGATAAGTCCCGCGTAGCCAGCGATACCAAGAAAGCCTTGATAAGAATGCAGAGTAACCTGTTATCAAAGAAATCGACATCCGTGTAAGAGCCCGAATCAATTCTGGATTCTCAGAGGCAATTCGAAATTATTGCGGACGTAAGCCAGGTCATTGACAAGGTCTCAACAAAAGCGTTAAACTCCAACATCTGCAAATAGCTCCGCAATATTACCTGAGACCAGAAGGGGAGAATATGAAAAAGTTAAAGTTATGTTCGGTTTTGTTGCTGGTTATAGTTGTCGTGGCTCTTATCCTAGGCGGTTGTGCCAAGCCTGAGTCAGGCCTGTCACCGACGCCAACTGCGGCACCAACAAAGACGCTGGATATCGGCATCTCGACCCCATTAACCGGTACAGCAGCACATCACGGCAATATGATTCAAGATGGCATACTAATGGCAATAGAAGACCAGAATAATGAAGGCGGAGTTACCATTGCCGGGCAAAAATATACGCTGAATCCCATCATCCGCGACAATAAGTGGGATGTGTTGACAAGCAAGTCTGTCGCCGAAGAATTGGTATTGGATAAAGGAGTAAAGGTTATTGCCGGGACTTTTGTCCAGGATTCCATACCTACCCAGGTTGTTACCGAACCCAACAAAGTCATTTTGTTCGCCCTAGTACCCGTTGTACCCTCGATGACCGGCCCAAATAAACCATACACTTTCTTCACTGGCGCCCTTTTCCTTCAAATGTACGATACCCCATGTGCCTATTTAGCAAAGTTCTACCCCGATGCGAAAAGGGTAATCAGTATGCCAGTCGACCTGCCTGATCTGACATCTTTCATGGATTCGGCTAAAGCCATGTGCCCTCGCTATGGCTTGGAGTGGCTAGGCTATGAGAAGTTCCCAGTCGACATTACGGACTTTATGCCAGTGCTTTCAAGGGTACTGGCTAAGAACCCGGATGTTATAGATGTTGCCCAATTGGGCAGCCTGGGAGGGGTAGGTGCTCTTGAAATAAAGCAGATACGGGAGGCAGGCTTTAAGGGCATTATTATGGTGCCAGGTAGTATTCTTACAGATATGGTTGAGGAGGTCGTACCTAAGGAATATCTGTATAAGCTTATCTGTGACCAGGTAGATCCGAATAGTCCTATAGGCGGGGATGCCTATCGCAGCTTCAATGAGCGCTTTCAGAAGAGGTTCAACACCGACCCTACCAACTTGGCGTATTTTGAGTACAACCCGGTGAAGGGATTATTACAGTTTCTCAATGGCCAGAATACTATGGACAGTGCCGCATGGATGCAGGGCTTTGAAAAATACCGCTGGAATGGGCTATTTGGATTTGAAAATTATTGGGTAGGAAAGCCGCTATATGGGATCAGCCGATTTCTTTTAGGTCCAACACTTGTCCAAGAGTATACCAATGGCAAGCTGGAACCGAAGTGGGTGGCACCTATTCCTTACGACCTAGTTGAGGAAAAATAACTACTCGTGTACGTTTGTTGGAGAGACGGGGCAAGCCACCCTCCTATCTCTCCAACCTTTCTCATAAATACTCTATCTTCCCTAGAATCTAGGCATCTAGCTGAGTTGTGCCAGCTCCTGTCGTAGCCTCAGCAACTTGTCTTTATAAGTTTGAAGTTTGCCCTTTTCCTTCTCTACTACCTCTGCTGGCGCCTTGGACACAAAAGCGGTATCTTTGAGCCTTTGCTCAAGGCGGTCGATTTCCCTCCCGATGATATCGATTTCTCCTTCCAAACGCCGTCTCTCAGCAGCCAGGTCAACCATACCCGCCCAGGGTAAAACAACCTCGGCTTCCTTCAACACCAGAACCAGGGCTTTCTCTTCTCTTGTCTGCCGCTCTTGGCGACTCAAAACAGCAATCGGCCGGGCTCGGCCAGTATCTCCATATTCTCAGATTGCAGCGCTATGTCCGCCCGAAGCTCGTCGGCATAAATGCGCGCTTCAATCCATTTACCTGCCGCCACTTTGTGTTCGGCACGGGCATTGCGTATAGAGCGGACGACTTCTATAACCGATCCCATCACCCGCTCAGCTTCAGGGTCAAGAAATTTTTTGTCAGCAATCGGGTACGATGCAATAATCAGTGAGGCTGAGTCAACTCTTCCTACGCGCAGACGTTCCCTCAGGCTCTGCCACAGTTCTTCAGTGATGAAAGGCATAAAGGGATGGAGTAATCGCAGCGCCGTCTCCAAGACGAAGGCTAAGACAGGCAGAGGAGTAACATCAGACCGAGACAGCCGGAGCTTAGCCATTTCGATATACCAGTCACAAAATTCGCCCCAGAAAAAGTCGTGGATTTGCCGCTCGGCCTCCCCAAACTGAAAATTAGACATCGACTCATCCACACTAGAAATAAGGCGATTAAGCCGGCTCAGAATCCACTGGTCCTCTACAAGCTCTAAGTGCTGAGCCAGCAGACTCGCCAGATACTGCAAAAAATCTTCTCCTCCTACCTTAGCAAATAACGCAGCCTTGTCTATATCTTTGTCAATGGTAGTCTCAAGGCTTTGGAGAACAAACCTGCTAGCATTCCACATCTTGTTAGCGAAGTTACGTCCAGCCTCCAGCCGGCTCGGGCCGAGATTTATATCGTTCCCCGGGGAAGTGCCTGTTGTAATGGCAAAGCGAAGCGCATCGGCGCCGTATTCATCGATGGCAACGTTGGGATTCAGCACATTCCCCCGCATCTTGCTCATCTTGTCGCCCTTCTCATCCCTAATCAATCCGTGCAGATAGACAGTGTGAAACGGAATATCGCCTGTATCCTCCAATCCCATCATAATCATCCTGGCAACCCAGAAGAACAGTATGTCATAGCCGGTCTCCATGACCGACGTTGGGTAGAAATACCTCAAGTCCTCAGTATCCTCAGGCCAGCCTAGAGTTGAATGTGGCCAGAGTCCTGAGCTGAACCAGGTATCAAGCACGTCAGGGTCCTGAACCATGTCTTTGGAGTCACAATGGCTACAGCCTGAAGGCGCGTCAACAACTACTGTCAACTCACCGCATTTCTGGCAATACCACACCGGAATCCTATGCCCCCACCACAGCTGCCGGCTGATGCACCAATCGCGGATATTCTCCATCCAGTTCAGATACACCTTGGTGAAACGCTCCGGGACTATGGCAATTTGACCACTGGTCACCGCTTTAATTGCTGCATCGGCCAGCGGTGCCACTTTCACAAACCACTGTTTGCTAACCTCCGGCTCGATCATAGTCTGACAGCGGTCACAATGCCCCACGGAATGATGATGCTGCTCGATCTTCTCCAGCAACCCAGCCTTTTCAAAATCCGCCAGTACTTTCTGTCGGCAAACGAAACGGTCAAGCCCGGCATAAGGACCAGCCTGTTCATTCATAGTTCCGTCCGGATTCAATATCTTTATCACCGGCAAATGCTGTCGCTCAGACATTTCGAAGTCTACCGGATCATGGCCCGGGTAATCTTGACGGCACCCGTGCCAAAAGAAAGGTCGACGGCACTGTCAGCGATAATAGGAATCACCCGTCCAATAACGGAAAGAATCACCTTTTTGCCCACCAGCTTCTTGAACCGCTGGTCATCGGGATTAACCGCTACAGCGGTATCACCGAGGTAGGTCTCTGGCCTGGTAGTTGCCACGACAACGTAGCCATCGCCATCAGCCAGAGGATAGCGAAGATAATATAGATTGCCGGTAATATCCTTGTGCTGTACTTCCAAATCAGAAATAGCGGTCTGGCAGCGAGGGCACCAGTTTATAATCCGCTCTCCCCGATAAATCAGCCCTTTGTTATACAGACGGACAAAAGCCGTGCGTACCGCCCGGCTGGGCCCTTCATCGAGAGTGAACCGCTCTCGAGTCCAGTCGCAAGAAGCCCCCAGTCTCTGATGCTGATAGGTGATTGACTGCCGCGACTTCTGTACCCATTCCCAGACACGCTCAACAAACTTTTCCCTGCCTAATTTATGCCGGTCCAGTCCTTCCCCAGCCAACTTTTGCTCCACAACCACCTGAGTAGCAATGCCGGCGTGGTCAACGCCTGGCAACCACAGAGCCGGCTCGCCTTTCATTCGGTGCCATCTAATCATTATGTCTTCCAATGCAGCCGTCAGCGCGTGCCCCAAATGAAGCTCGCCGGTAACATTGGGCGGTGGCATGATGATCACGAAGGGCTTCTTCCTACGGTCTATTTTGGGAGTGAAATAGCCATGCTTCATCCAGAAGCGATACCACTTCTGTTCAATCTGACCTGGTTCGTAAGCCTTTGGAATTTCAGACATATTACAAACCCCAGCTACAAAGAATGCGACCCTTAAGGTCGCGATTCATAGTTATTCTTCTACTTAAATTTACAAGCTTATTTAAGGCCTTGTAGGGACAGACCTTCAGGTCTGTCCGCCTCGGACGGGTCTAAAGACCCGTCCCTACATTTTCTTTGCAGCAAGTAGAGCAACTACTCTATCCAGAATCTTGTCTGCCACTTCCCGCTTGGGTAATAGAGGCAATTTCTCGACTTTACCTTTGCGGTCTATGATTATCACTTTGTTACTATTGGCGCCGATACCGCTACCTTTAGCCGTAATGTCATTGGCCACTATAAGGTCCAGCCGTTTTTTCTCCAGCTTCTCTTTGGCATTGGCCATAACATTTTCGCTCTCAGCGGCAAAGCCGATCTTAAGGAACTTACCCTCGACTTTCGCTAGAATATCGGGTGTTCTTTCCAGTTCCAAGGTCAAGCTGGCAGCTTTCGTCCGCTTAATCTTATTCTTAGAGACATTTCTTGGCCGATAATCGGCTACCGCCGCTGCCATGATCAAAGCGTCAGCTTTGGCCACAGCCCTGTTCACCGCTTCATACATTTCCTGAGCCGTACCGACATCTACCGCTTTTACGCCAAATGGTTTAGAAAGAGCACTGGGCGCGCTTACCAGCACCACCTGTGCGCCGCGGTCTCTGGCTGCCTCAGCCAGAGCATAGCCCATCTTTCCTGAAGAACGATTAGTCAGACACCGCACCGGGTCAACCGGTTCCTGCGTGCCGCCGGCAGTAACCACAATTCGTTTGCCCGCTAGATTACCCCTTTTGCCCAGAACCTGATAGATGGCACCTAGAATCTCATTTACATCGATAAGGCGACCGAGGCCTTTTTTGCCGGACGCAAGCCAGCCATAGCCCGGCCCAACAATTGTAAAACCGCGCGCTTTTAGTTTGGCCAGATTATCTTGTGTAATCTGGTTATCATACATATTTACGTCCATTGCCGGAGCCACAATAATGGGCGCCTTCGTTGCCAATACCGTGCAACCCAGCATATCGTCGGCGATACCGACAGCCAGCTTAGCGATACTAGCGGCCGTGGCCGGAGCTATGACCACCACATCGGCAGCCTCGGCCAAAGCCACGTGCTCGACACTGAACTCAGACGCCAGTTCGAACATCTTGGTAACGACAGGCCGGCCGGTTATGCTGCGGAAAGTGAGTGGACTTATAAATTCAGTTGCTGCTGCAGTCATAATCACCTCAACCTTAGCCCCTGCCTGAGTCAGCTGGCTGGCTAATTCCGCAGCCTTATAAGCAGCAATACTTCCCGTTACCCCGAGCATTATAGTCTTGCTTTCCAATCCCATGTCCCTAATCCTCAACTTTATTCATTTCGTAAATCAAACGCAAGCCTACTAGTGTTAAGTCAGGATTCACCACATCGATAACCGGTGTTTCCCTAGCCAGTAGGTCAGCGTAGCCACCAGTAGCTACAACCTTGGCTTTGGCTCCCAGCTCCTCCCGAATCCGAGCCACTATACCTTCAATAAGCCCGGCATAACCGAAAACTATTCCCGATTGCATGGCGGCTACCGTACTCTTGCCAATGGCCTTCTTAGGGTGTCCCAACTCGACCCGTGGCAATACTGCAGTCTTAGTGAACAAAGCCTCCGTGGCAATAGCGATCCCCGGAGCAATAGCCCCACCGAGATAATCACCTTCCTTGGATACAACGTCAAAGGTGGTAGCAGTCCCCAGATCGATAACAATCACCGGGCCCCCGTACATCTGATGAGCTGCTACTGCATTAACTATTCGGTCGGCCCCAACCTCCCTAGGGTTATCCATAGAGATCCGCACCCCTGTCTTAACCCCGGCCTCTACCACCAGAGGAGAAATCTTCAAATACCGTCGGCACACCTCCTCAAAAATACCAACCATCGGAGGTACCACACTGCACAGTATTGCGTCGGTGATGTCTGAAACCGGCATACGATGGCGATCGAAGAGATTGAGAAGTAAGCTGGCATACTCATCTGGCATACGGTGAACCTCAGTAGCTATCCTCCAGGTTGCCTTCAACTTGCCGCCATCGAAGATACCGATGGTCAAGTTGGTATTGCCGACATCAATAGCTAACAACATGATAGCTACCACCTCAGAAAGCTTCTGCCCGCTTGAGTTTCATTATGACTTTGGGCAAGACCGGCAAAAGGTCACTAGCCAACATGCCGGCATCCCCTATCTCTCGTCTGACTATCTCCCCAGCTTCACCATGAAGATAAACTCCGCAACATGCAGCATCAAAAAGAGATAACCCTTGAGCCACTAACCCGGCAATGACACCGCTCAGAACATCGCCAGTCCCCGCTGAAGCCAACCCCGGGTTGGCTATCGGACAAATTCCAGCCCGACCGTCAGATGCCGCTATTACGGGATAGGCCCCCTTAAGCACAACCACTTTTCGCCACTCCCTAGCTGTTTTCTGGGCAATCTCCAAACGCTGCCGCTGTACCTCCTCTACCGAAACCGCAGCCAGTCTGGCCATTTCGCCAGCATGCGGCGTTAGTATAGCATCACCACTTAGCTTCTGCCACCAATCTGATATCTTTGCCAGCGTATTCAAAGCGTCCGCATCAAGGATCAGAGCTGGACAGGAAGCCTTTGGCAACCCAAACAGAGTGGACTTGATGAACTCCACAACTTGAACCGCTTGCCCCAATCCACATCCCACAAGCAGAGCTTCGTAGCCGGGCAACCATTGCCTTAATACGGATGCCGCCTCGGACGAAACTACGCCGGCTTCATCTTCCGGCAAAGGGGCATAGGTTACTTCCGTCATTTTTGCCGCTAAAATCGGCTGAAGGCTCGCAGCAATAGATAACGTTACCAGGCCAGCGCCCACCCTGGCAGCTCCCATGCAGGCAAGGTAAGCGGCTCCAATATAATTAATCGAGCCGGCAACCACCAGTACCTTACCAAAACTTCCTTTGTTAGCACCGGGATGACGCTTGGGCAACGCTGACTTAACCCAATCTTCTGTAATCAGCTCAACCGGTATATTTTCGCCCAGCCTCGCTGGTATGCCAATATCAGCTATCACAACCTTACCAGCCCTTTCAGCACCCGGAAAGCTGAACAGTCCGGGTTTCGGATAGCCAAGAGTGACAGTAACGTCAGCAGAGGGACAACTTGCATCAACGCCTCCGGTATCAGAGTCAAGGCCGGAAGGTAGATCCACGGCAATTACAGAAAGCGCAAGGTTCTTATTCTTGGCTGCTGTCACCTGGCTTAGCACTTGCTTGAACAGTCCCTCAACAGCTCGACTCCTGCCCGTCCCAAAAACAGCGTCGATAACCACCTCAGCTGAATCTAAGAGAGTGCACAATCGGGCAAAATCCGTGTCCTGGTCAGCCTGAACGACATTTATGTTCCGCTCTCGAGCCAACGCCAGGTTCTTATCCTTCGCAGCGCGTGGACTACATAGGTAAAGATTTACCTCAGCTCCCCAATCTTTAAGGTAACGAGCTGCCACCAAGCCGTCACCACCGTTATTACCAGGACCAACTACCACCAAGACACGCCTGCCGGTAGTACTGCCGATGAATTTCCTCGTCTCCTCGGCCACGGCCCGCCCAGCATTTTCCATCAATATGTCGGTAGTCAAACCGGCGCTGGCAGCGGCACGATCAATGTCCCTCATTTGCTCAGCGGTAACAACCTTCATTTCGAAATCACCTTCAAATCATTATGATTTCTGTGCGGTGAGTTTCTCCAGCTCCCGGCTCATAGCCTGCCAGTGCGTTCCGCGCCAATAAATTCGATGGCAGGCTGGGCACTCCATATACAGGCTCTGGGTCTCAAGTACGTAAGGCGGGACTGAATCACGCACCTTATCTTTATCTTTCTCCCTCAGGCTCTGGTTGCACTCGAGACAGATGGAAAATGGCCTGAATTGATAGTCCAGATGTAGAATTTCCACAATCTGTTGTAACTGAGCCTTAGCGTCACTCTCCTGGACAAGGATAGCCTTTAGTCTACCACTTGTTACCAGACGCCGCCTCATGATCTGAGTATCTTTGGTAAGTATCACCCTGTTTTGCGCCAGGGCGACTTTGACCATCTTACCGTCATCTTCTTCTGTAAACAGCAAGGCATCATATCCCATTATCCTCAACCATTTCGCCAGTTTGCCAACATTATTATCAACAATAAATCTAAGTTCCATGTTCGTTCCAAATCCAGCCGCTAAGTTACACGCAGAGGATTGAAGTCGATCCCGCGGTCATATACATCAATACCCTCTTTCCGCTTCAAATAACCTACAACGACATACGTTACAGGAGTAGCTACGACTTCATAGACGCACTTAAATAACCAATGGCCCAATATCATAATGCCCAGTACAGGGAACGGCAGCACACCAAAGAAAGCTATGCTTAGAAACACAAGGGTGTCCAAACCCTGTCCTACAAGCGTGGAGCCGATAGTCCTCGTCCATCGCCACCGGCCATTAGTCATTATCTTCATCTTAGCCAGTACAAAAGAATTGCTAAATTCACCAATAAGATAAGCCACAAAAGAAGCTACCAAAAAGCGAGGCGTGCTACCCAGAATGCGCACATAGGCGTTTTGCGCCTCGAATACCGGCGCCGAAGGTAGTATCTGGGCAATCCATATGGCCAATACTGCGACTAAATTGCACAGAAAGCCCAGCCAGATTACACGCCTTGCCTGCCTAAAACCATAAACCTCAGTCAGGATGTCCCCGATTATATAGCTCAGCGGGAAAATGACTATCGCTGCCGGGAGAACTACACCGCCAATACTTATCTGCTTAACAACTATAATGTTAGCTGTGATCAGACAGGTAACAAAGAGAGCAGCAACTATTACAAATCTATGAGAAACAGTCATCCCAAACCTCTGCACCGGTAAATTCAATCCTATTTTACCATACTTCGAGTGCAGAAGAGAGGAATTCGAATGGGATTTGCAATCCCAGCAAGAGATAAACAGATAGCAATTACAGCCCCGCTACCTGGCAGAAGAAACTCGAAACAGGACTAAGTCCAGCTCAATAGACGCGCTCATCAACTATGAGCTTGTGCGATTCGGGGATCATACCCTTGGCTACAAATTCTACTCGATCGACCTTGATTCTCACTGCATCGCTGACGACTGAATTTAACTCACGTGCCAGTTTTTCCTGCTCCATACCTTCCAGAGACTTAAGCTCAATTTTGAGTGTCAGCTCATCCCTATGGCCAGACCTGGTCACTACCGCCTGAAATTGGGCAACCTGCGGAAACCTGGCCATAGCCTGTTCGAGCTGGCGAGGATGAATGAACATGCCTCTAGTTCGCACGGCATCACCAATCCTGCCCAAGAGATGAGTCATCTTAAGGGCAGACCTACCACAGGGACAAGGCTCGTCGATCCAACCCGCAAGATCTCCGGTGCCGAATCGTATAAGCGGATAAGTCTCATCAATTGGGGTCACAACTACTTCACCCAACTCCCCGGGACCAACCGGCTTCCCTGTTTCATGGTTGATTATCTCTACTATGACGTCGTCAGTGATATGCATACCATTCTTCTGACCACACTCATAAGCTACCAGACCCACATCGGAAGTCCCGTAAGCATCTGTCGTAGCGATACCATATTTTTGTTCAACCATTCTCCTTACCGGGCCACTACCCATCTCACCACCTATCCATAGTAGTCTGAGATTGAAATCTTTGCCGATATCGTAACCCATTTCCTCTGCTTTATTGATGATATTCGCAAAGAAGCCGGCGGTGCCCAGAAATCCCGTGACTTTAAGCTGATGCATAACTTGAACTTGGAGCTCGGTATTTCCTACTCCCATCGGAATAACGGTAGCCCCAGCTCGTCTCAACCCTTCGTCAAACATGTGACCACCGGCACCAGGTGATAAGACCACGTATTTATGACCAAGTCTCCTTTACGAAAACCAAGTGATTTGAATAGGTGTGCGTGCCGCTGCCAAAAATTTTCATTTTGGTGATGAGGATCATAGATCGGCCCGGGGGACACATATACCCTGTCCAAATCCTCGATAGCCACAGTCACCAAGCCGCCAAGTGGCGGATTAGCTTTATACAAGTCCACAAGTTCATCTTTCCTGAGTATGCGCAAATTCTGCAAGTCACTAATGCCATATACCTCTGATGGTGTAATACCGGCTTCGTCAAATCTAGCTTTCATCGACGGAGCCCTATCATACGCATAGGCGCCTAAGTCTCTTAATCTGCCATCCAGATATTTCCGCCTTTCTTCACCGGACATCTTCTCCAAAACTTCAAACCTGGATAAAAATTTCTCAGTACTCATTGCCGTTCTCCTCAGTGATCGAAGCTAGATAATACGATCTGGAATCTAGCTAGTAAATTCCATTGGTTAGCGAGGTCAACGCAAAATTATAGCTATTTAGCAGGCCCTATTTTAGCACAATACCTTGGTCAGGCTATGTTCCAATAACGCAAACTCCGCTTCTGTCCCCATAATCAGGGACTTGATAGATAAGCAACAAAAGGTTATAGTCTTTAACAAGGGCAAATATAAATGAGCTTTCTTACATAAATCAGTAACTGTTCGAGTAGTTAGAATGGCCAACGATGTTATACAGCATACATACCGCAGGACAAAGATAGTCTGCACCATTGGGCCGAGTACCGGCTCATCCACAATGATAAAAGAATTACTCAAGGCTGGCATGAATGTGGCTAGAATAAACTTTTCCCACGGCACGCACAAGCAGCACGCCGATTACATAAGGAATCTTAGGCAGGCCGCTAAACGAGCCGAGCTGCCACTCGCCATAATGCAGAACCTGCCTGGCCCCAAGTACAGAACCGGCAAACTCAAGAAGGGGACCGTTGAACTTAAGGAGAATGCCGATTTTGTCCTGACAACGATGGAAGTGCTGGGAGATGAACACAGAGTATCCGTAGATCTGACGGACTTGCCTAAAAATGCCAAACCGGGTGACGCGATATTCCTTAATGACGGCGCCATAGAGCTAAGAGTTATAGACACGAGCAAGAGCGAAGTCAAGTGTCAGGTCGTGTCCGGCGGCAAGCTCGGGGAAGAGCAGGGCATAAATATTCCCGGTATGGAATCTGGTATAGATACAATTACCAAGCAAGACAAGAATCACCTGCTTTTTGGTTTGAAGCAAAATGTGGACTTCATAGCTTTGTCATTCATCAAGGAAGCCAAGGACATTCTCAAAATACGAAATTCCCTCCCAAAAAAGAAAGGAACCCCTGCACTCATTGCCAAAATCGAGAGGCGCGAAGCCCTGGACAATCTCGATGAGATACTGGATGTAGCTGATGGAGCCATGGTCGCCCGCGGCGACCTGGGCATAGAAATCCCTATACAAAGAGTGCCTATAGTCCAAAAGGAAATAATACAGAAGTGCAACCACCTCGGAAAGCCAGTTATCGTGGCTACTCAAATGCTGGAGTCTATGGTAAATGCGCCACGTCCCACGCGTGCCGAGGCCACCGATGTAGCCAATGCAATTTTCGATGGCGCTGACGCTCTTATGCTGTCAGAGGAAACCGCGATCGGCAGTTATCCTGTAGAAGCTGTGTCCATGATGGCACTAATCGCCCTCGAGGCAGAGGCGGCTTTACCTTACGAGGAAATTCTGACAAACAAAGGCAAAGACATCCAACCCCAGACTGATGACGCCATCAGTTATGCGGCTTGTCACACTGCCCATCAACTGGGGGCGGCAGCTATTGTCGCTTTCACATCATCCGGCAGTTCCGCCCGTCGAGTCGCCAAGTACCGGCCGGGAGTACCGATTTTGGCTATTACCCCAAACCAAACTACATATCGTCAATTGTCACTTTCCTGGGGAGTACGTGCATTCCAAATCCCCGAGCCATCGAATATGGCGATGCTCTTTACGCGGGGAGCCAGAGTCGCCAAACGGAGCGGGCTGGCTCATGACGGAGACCTGGTTGTTATCGCCGGCGGTGTGCCCATAGGCATCTCCGGCACCACAAATTTACTAAAAGTGGAGCAGGTAAAATGATTGCTACTGTGACTTTGAATCCGAGCTTGGACAGAACGGTTACCGTCGAGGGGCTGGTGCTGGATGAAACCAATAGGTGGACTAATCTGCGTCGAGATCCTGGTGGCAAGGGAATCAACGTCTCCCGGGTAGTTCACGAGTTGGGTGGTAAGACAATCGCCTACGGTTTCATCGGTGGTATTGACGGGGAAACACTGAAGCACCTGCTTAGGCATCAAGGAGTTCGATTTGATTTCACTTCGATCAATGGCGAGATCAGGAGCAACTTCATAATTACCGACTTGAAAACCAGGCGTCAAACCAGAATTGATGCCCCTGGACCACAAATTTCAAAGAGTCATCTCAAAAAGTTGACAGCCAAAATATCGCGAATCAAGCCAAAGCCCGATTTCCTTGTTCTGGCCGGAAGTGTACCACCTGGAGTACCCGATGATATCTATCGACAGCTAATAGATGCGGCCAAAAAGAATGGCATAAAAACCGTCCTGGACTCCGATAATAAGTGGCTAACCGAAGGGATAAAGGCCCTGCCAAATGTCATTAAGCCAAATGTACACGAAGCCGGGGAATTGCTCGGAAGACAATTACGAGACGAAGCGGCAATCGTTAAAGCGGTTAAGACGTTAGTCAGGCGAGGCATCGAGGTTGCAGTAATCTCACGAGGCAAGGACGGGCTTATAGTCGGTAGCAGGGAAACCCTCATAAAGGTGATACCACCACGCGTTGAGGTGCGTAGCACCGTAGGTGCCGGTGACTCAACCATTGCTGGGCTCGTGTTAAAACTGAGTCAAGGAGCCGGGATCGAGGAGGCCGCTCGCTGGGCAGTAGCCGCCGGAACGTCAGCTACTTTAACCCCGGGCACCGAGCTTTGCCGCATGCAAGACGTAGAAAAACTGCTCCACCGAGTCAAGGTAGTGAAATTGTGATCAAAGCCCGTCAGGGCTTTTTGTAACTGCCAGTAGTAGGCACTTCAGTCATTGATCAAACGTTCAGTCAACTGTAGCAGATTCGCCACGGATTTTTGGTGATTGGTCTGCTGTTTCCTGTCAAGGTAGAAAGCCTGGATACCGACTTCGCTCGGAGCCACAAAATCAAACTGCCAGTTGTCACCGACATGAACCATCTGGCTGGGCTCAACACCTATAGCCCGGCATATTTTCAAGTAAAAGTCGGGCGTTTTCAGCTGACTGAAATCTGAAAGCGAAGAAAAGGTCCGGTTGAAGTAAGGCTCAATCTCCTGAAGAAGGTGGTACAGAAAATCTCGCATAGACCCAGAGGCTACGACAAGTCCGTACCTGTTACTCAAAGATGCCAGAACCTCTTTCACTTCGGGATAATAACAGACCCTGCTTCTGCACTCTTCCAAGACGCGGTCGGGCGCGCCTAAACCCAGCTTTTCGAACCAGTATCGAACATCGTACCATTCCAGCCTCTGATCTCCCACTTTCCCGTATTCTGCCTCCACGACCCGTCTGGCTTGTTCTAAGTCGATGCCGTTGCTTTCAGCATAACGCGCCGGAATCGCTTCATACCACACGGCATAGCTGAAATCGGGCGTTACCAGAGTTCCTTCGACATCAAAAGAGACTATTCTGAACTTCATTGGATCTGATCATCTCATGATCCTTCTATGAGAAATATAGAGGCGATTTTGAGCAATAGATGTTAACATTTTAGCAAATTGCCAGTCCACAATTGGAAATTTAATCCTGTAAAGTTTAAAATGAAAACGGACAAATATGATTGACCTGAATAGCTCTATCACCGACCAGAGATTAGCCAATTATTCTTTTGAGCTAGGCCCAATAAGGCCGCCGAGTGAGGCTTATTCATTGCTTATAAGGGCAACCAGAAACTGTCCCTGGAACCGGTGTCAATTCTGCGGAGTCTACAAGGAACACAAGTTCGAACTGAGAGCAGCAGAGGAGATAATCAAGGATATAGAAACCGCTAAATTCATGGCTGACCAGATAAGAGAACTTGCTTGGAAAACGGGTTATGGCGGCCGGCTCAAGAATGTCGCTGCAGCGGTGCTCCGCAATTACCAGCATAATGCGGGTATCCGGAATGTTGCGTTGTGGTTATGGGCAGGTGGCGAGTCCGCGTTTCTTCAGGACGGTAATACACTGATAATGAGGACGCCCGATCTGGTTAAAGTGATTTCGTTTTTGAAGCAAACCTTCCCAGAGTTAAGCAGGATAACCTCCTACGCTCGTTCAAAAACTGCCGCCAAGAAGTCCATAGATGAATTGAAAGAGCTAAAAGATGCCGGCCTTTCCCGAATTCACATCGGTATGGAAAGCGGCTCTGATACCGTGCTAAGCTTCATGGACAAAGGTGTCACCGCTGACGAACACGTCTCAGGTGGCAAGAAAATAAAAGAGGCTGGTATCTCGTTATGTGAGTATGTTATGCCCGGAGTCGGTGGCAGGCAACTGTCATCGGATCACGTAATAGGAACAACCGCCGTCCTCAATGCGATTGATCCCGATTACATAAGATTACGCACACTACACGTTCACCAGGGCATGCCTTTGTGGGCAAAAGTGGAAGCCGGTAGTTTCGAGATGCAGTCGGAAGACGAGATAGTCGAAGAACTCGGCAGACTCATCCAAGGGCTTGAGGTCACCAGCCAACTCAAGAGTGACCATATACTGAACCTGCTGCCCGATCTGGAAGGCAAATTCCCCGAAGCTAAGTCAGCATGTCTGGCCACAATAAACAAATATCTTACATTACCAACCTCGGAGAGACTCAATTTCAAGCTCGGCAGAAGAGCCGGGTATTACGAAAAACTGGACGACATCTACGATACTTATAAACATGAAAAGGTTGATGAAGCTATCAGGAATATCGGCCTGGAGACGCCAGAGAGTGTAGATGAAGCGATATTTCAGCTAAAGTCGAGCTTTATGTAGAACCAAACAGCTAGGTCAAGGACAAATTGCCCAATACTAATGGCAGATAAGAACGACAAAGCAGCCAGCAACAGTAAATGCTGTTATTCGAGATAGTTTCCAATGAAATCAGGAAAGGTAAACATATGAGAAAACTCGGCATATTATTTGCGCTAGTACTCGTGTTAACTACATTGTTGACAGCATGCGCTGGGAGTGCACCTAAGGGAGAGAAAGTCTCGGGCAGGGGTAACTTCGTGGTGGGGGAATCAGGCAGTGACGCCGAAACGTTGAATTGGATTCTGGCTGCCGATGCCAGTTCTCTCGGCTATGCCGGCAATACCATGGACTCGCTGGCAACGTTCGATAACCAGTGGAACCTCCAGTTGCGCTGCCTGTCCAAGGATGTAGAAGTTTCACAAGATGGCCTCGTCTATACGGTCACTATCAGGGATGACCTGAAATGGAGCGATGGTTCACAGGTTACCGCCGATGATTATGTGTATACCCTCAAAAACCTCATGTTCTCTGACTGGCTCAACTATAATTACAAGAGCGACTGGCAAGAAGAGGTAGATGGCAAGACCGTCTTCGTTACACCGCAAGTAGTGAACCCAACCACCTTTACCATAACCCGCCAGACAGTTTATCCTGAGTTCATCTACACCATCTATAACTTGATGCCCTACCCCAAGTATATCGCCACCAAATACGAGGGCGATGTCAAAGCATTTACTGAAGCTCCGGAGTTCAATAATCTCACCTATACCGGAAACCTGGGACCTTACCGCTTTAAAGAATGGATCAGGAACGACAGGTTCGTGTTGGAGCGGAATCCAGATTACTACTTGGGCAAAGCTGATGGCGCACCCTATTTCGACCAGTACATTATCAAGCTCTTCGGTACTTCTGCCACCAGGCAAGCGGCTCTGGAGGCCGGAGATATAACCGAATCTGGAATTGAGCCGGCTGAGGTAAACAGGTTCAGAAGCCTGCCAAACGTTAAAGTGTACACCGTTCCAACCAGAGGCTACACGCTACTGGCTTATAACCTGCGGGCTAACGGCTGGAGCGGACTCAAGGAAAAGACGGTCAGGCAAGCCCTGTCGATGGCCATCAGCAAGCAAACCATAAGCCAAGCAATCATGCTCGGCTTTGCTGAGCCAGCTTTCAGTTTTATCCCGGCAACCTCTCCGTGGTATACGGACGAGGCTGTTGCCAAATACGGAGTTGGACCGCTGTATGACAAAAAGAAAGCTGCTGAGTTCCTTTATCAGGCAGGCTATGGGAAGATGAAAGACGACGGGACCATAACGGCTACCAATAAGGACGGCAGTCCCCTCCACCTGGTTCTCGTGGTGAGTACCGGCAGCCAGCCGGCTGAAGATATGGCTGCCCTGGTAAGAAAAGAGTTGTCGGATATGGGTATTGAAACCGAGGTTAAGCTGGTCCCATGGGCAACGCTATTGAGGCAATACGTGATGAATACAGTGCCCAAATCCAAGCAGGAACCGGCGTATAATAACGGGCCCGAAGCGGTCAGCCAGGAATCATGGGACCTCATCTTGATGGGATTCAGTACAGATTTACTGTCTCCATCTGGTAGCCACGTGTTCTTTGCCAGCCAGGGTGGGCTTAACTATACCGGCTATTCAAATCCCCAAGTTGACGCGCTATTCAATCGAGCCAGGTCAAAGGAGGCGCTTGATATAGCGGCCAGAAAGGGAATCTACGCTGAACTGTCCCAGCTACTGTCAGAAGAACAGCCGGTTGATTTTCTAATCTTCAATAGAGCCAACGAAGGTTTCCAGAAGAATGTCATGGGCATAGAACCCGGCATAAACATGGGCTACAATTATTACCTGTGGTATTTCGAACCAGTGAAATGAGGCTTTCGCAGAGTTAACCAACGTTCCTTGTTAGCAGCCGATACTCCTGTATTTCACAACCATGGGAAAAAGCTGGCTCAGAAGCTACATAATCAAACGGCTCCTCTACTCCATAATTATTGCCTGGGGCATAGTAACCATCACCTTCATTTTGATCAGGGTCGGCCCCAACTCACCGGCCGACAAATATCTCGCCAACATAGCCGCCAGGGGACAAGACCCAACACAAGTAATTGCATCTATTGAGGCCAGATATGGCCTAAACAAGCCCTTATTAGCGCAATACGCGGATTACATGGGACACCTGTTCCGCGGTGACTGGGGATGGTCTCTAAGCACCTCAATGCCGGTGATGGAACTCATCAAGACTCACTGGATTTACTCGTTTCAATTGATACTCCTGAGTAGCATATTTGCCGCCATCATCGGCATCTTGATCGGTATTTATTCGGCGGTTAAGCAATATACCAAAGCAGATTATGCCTTCACCTTCTTCTCCTTTATGGGTATATCGATCCCCAACTTCTGGCTCGGCGTTATGCTCATTCTGCTCTTCTCCGTGAAGCTGGGAATATTCAAGGTCTACTATGACACCACGTTGCCCC
>CAVVVB010000024.1:0-35548 GCA_963751585.1 uncultured Chloroflexia bacterium
AGAGAACAAAGCTTTTGGCAACCGCGCCTTTTGCCGGCAGGTGGAAGGTAATCAACAGTTCGGCGATTACAGCGACCAGGCTCTGCAAGGGCTGCTCATGTGGCGCGACGTCTGGGCGCCAATCATGCGCAAGGCTCTGCATACCATCGGCGTGCTGGAGCTGAAATCGATCATCACCAAGGCGCTACAGATGGGCGACGAACTTCACAATCGTCACACCGCATCTTCTAGCCTCCTCGCTAATGCCATGGCCGTTGCCATGGCGCAGACCGACCTTCCCGACAAAGGTGAGATGATCGGAACGCTAAAATATCTCACTAATCACGAGTTGATCTTCCTTGGCCCCGCGATGGCAGCTGGTAAAGCCATAGCCGATCCCGCCCGTGACATCGAATACAGTACGGTCGTCACCGCCATGTGTCGCAACGGCGTTGAGTTCGGTATACGCGTCAGCGGCTTAGGCGACGAATGGTTCACCGCGCCGTCTCCCGCCGTGGATGGGCTCTATCTACCCGGCTTCTCCGCCAAGGACGCCGGGCTGGACATGGGCGATTCAGCCATCACCGAAACAGTCGGCTGGGGTGGCTTTGTGCTTGGCGGTGCACCCGGCATCCTAAGCTTGGTGGGGGGCACGCCGGAGGAAGCGTTGGGGTACTCGCGGGAAATGCGCAAAATTACCGTCACCACTCACCCTACCTATCGCATGCCTGCCCTCGGCTTTGTGGGCGTTCCCATTGGAATCGATATCCGGCAGGTGGTTCAGACAAATATCACTCCTATCATAGACACTGCCATTGCCCACAAAGACCCGGGCTATCCCAAGATCGGCGCCGGCCTGCTGCGTGCACCTGCGGACTGCTTCAAGAAGGCACTGATCGCCTTCAGTAAGAAATATGCCGCAAATTAGGGAGATATCCTATGGCTTTTGGCTTCGTCATTAGAAAGAACCAGTACTATGACTCCGCCTTTCTGATGAGGGTCAGCAGGCGCATAGCAGGTACTAAGGGCGTTCAACAGAATGCAGCGTTGATGGGAAGCGATACGAATAAGAAACTTCTGTCTAATATCGGCATTCGGAACGCACAAATAGATACCGCAAGCCCCACCGATCTGATTGTGGCTATCGTTGCCGATACATCGCAGATTGTCGATGACGTCCTGGAAAAGCTGGATGGATATTTGGAAGGTGGGGTGCCAAGCGCCTCTGCATCCAGCCTGCATTCATTGCAGGATGGCCTGGCTCAAAAGCCAAAGGCCAATCTGGTGATGATTTCCGTCCCGGGCGAATATGCAGCGCGAGAAGCCCGTAAGGCGCTTCAATCTGGCTTGAACGTGTTCTTGTTCAGCGGCAACGTATCCATTGACGATGAACTGGATCTAAAACGTATCGCAGCTAGGAAGAACTTGCTCCTCATGGGGCCGGATTGCGGCACCAGCCTGCTTGGCGGAGTGGGCATCGGCTTTGCCAATGTTGTCCGCAAAGGTTCAATTGGCGTAATCGGCACGTCCGGCACCGGCTTACAGGAATTCACCAGTCAGGTGCATAATGAAGGATTCGGCATTTCTCACGCCATCGGCACGGGCAGCCACGATCTCTCTGACCGAATCGGCGGACTGACGACCCTCATGGCCATTGATGTAATAGAGGCGGATCCTAAGACGAAAGTTATTGCCTTGATTTCGAAGCCGCCAGGGGCCGAAGCGCTGGCGAAACTCAGCGAACGTTTGAGAGCCTGCAGGAAGCCGGTAGTTGGCTGTTTTCTGGGCATACCAAACGAAATAGAAGCGGGCACATCTTTCCGGCAAGCTCATCTGATTGACGAGGCCGTTCGCCTCTCCGTCACACTGATCGGTGGTACGCCAGTCAATCTGCAGGATCATCTCCCGCCAGAATCGGAGGTGACGAGCAGGGAGCTGTCCTCCTGGTCACCAGAGCAGAAATACGTCCGGGGCGTGTTTGCTGGTGGCACGTTCTGCTACCAGTCTCAGCAGATCTTCCGGGATGCCGGCATAGCAGTACACTCGAACGCGCCACTCGACCAAAAATACAGGTTGGCTGACCCTGACCACAGCATTGAGCATACCATAGTTGACATGGGCGACGACTATTACACCACAGGAAAGCCACACCCGATGATCGACGGCACCATGCGAAAACAGAGAATTCTAGTCGAAGGTCGCGACCCGCAGGTTGCCATTATACTGCTGGATTTCATCCTGGGCTACAACGCCTCGATGGACCCTGTCAGCGAACTACTGGAGGCAATTGTTGAAGTGAAGAAAACGGCACAGAAGCGAGGCGGCTCATTGACCGTGGTCGCATCTATTTGCGGAACCGACGATGATCCACAAAACCTGAGCCTGCAGACAAGGATGCTCAAGGAAAGCGGCGTGATTGTTTTCCGCAGCAATGCCAAAGCGGCGCGTTTCTGTTGCGACCTAATCAAGCGCCAATAGGAGGATGTTATGCCGACAAGAGTCGAAGAACTATTGCAAAAGCCACTGGTTGTCATCAACCTTGGACTCAAGAACTTCGCCGAAAGCCTCGAAGAACAGAAGGTCGACGTCATTCACGTGGATTGGATTCCTCCGGCCGGCGGAGATAAAGTCATGGCAGATTTGCTGGACCAATTGCTTTAGGGAAAACGATGAGATGGATGCGGTTTGAGAACTATACCCTTAAAGCCAGATGCTGACGGAACAGCTGCCCGAGGAGACTTGTATATGACCGAGCGAGAATCGAGGACGTATGTAGTTGCTCTAGGAGGTAACGCGATTCTGAGGGCAGGCCAGAAGGGCACGGTAGAAGAGCAGCTTCAAAACCTGGACCGGACTGGTAGGCACTTGCTCGACTTATTGGCAGGTCACAACCGCGTTGTCATCACTCACGGAAACGGACCACAGGTAGGGAATCTTCTTCTTGCCCTGGAGACAACGAAGGAAGTGCCGTCAATGCCGCTTGACGTCTGTGGCGCCGCAACGCAGGGGTTTATGGGGTACATGATCCAGCAGTCCCTGGCCAATTGTCTAAGGGAAAGAGGTCTAACGCACAATATTACCACCGTCATCTCTCAAGTAATCGTGGACGAAGATGATCCCGCCTTCCGGCATCCTACAAAACCTATTGGCCCTTTTTACACCCTCGAGGAATCTGGGCAACTGGAGGGGGAAAGAGGTTGGCGAATGATTAAGGATGCCACTCGCGGCTATCGCCGGGTCGTCCCATCACCGGAGCCGCTCGAAATTCAGCAGGCGAGGATAATAAGAAGCATGCTCGATGCCGGCGAAATTGTAATCGCCACCGGGGGCGGTGGTATTCCGTCAATAAGAGCCACCGATAAGTCTCTTCGCGGCGTTGAGGCTGTAATAGACAAGGACCTTGCCTCGGCTCGCCTGGGAATTGACATTGGCGCGGATACTCTCATTATCCTCACGTCCGTGGAAAACGTTTTCGTTAACTACGGCCAGCCCTCTCAGAAGCCTTTGCGTCTTATTACCGTCACCGAGGCAGAGTCACTCCTTGAAGAAGGACAATTCGGGATCGGCAGCATGGAGCCGAAGATACGCGCATCGATAAGGTTCCTCAAAGATTCCCAGGGGAAGCACGAGCCTGAGGTGATAATCACCATACCTGAAAAGGCGACGGAAGCATTGAGAGGAGAAGCCGGAACGCGGATAGTACGGGACTCCAATGGCGCTTTATAAACTGTCGAAGGGGTAATAGAGATGTCCTCAACCAAGCGAGACAAGGCAAAAAGGCTGTCTCGATATTAAAGTAGATGGTCGGTGTATACCAAAGGAATGAAGTGGTGGTATCACTTTCTTCGAGCAAAAGAAAAAACGATGCACCGGCTAAAGCTGAAGTTCATTATGAACGGATTAAAGATATATTGCGAGAAGGATGAGCTAACAAATCATCGAAAAGAGACGAAGGTTCAACCTGCTAGAACGGCCTTTCTATTGACCAGACACAATTGAAAAGCGAGCTACAGAAGGGCTATCTAGCAACTCCCATTTTCCCACGATTCCACTGTTCATGGATGCTACGTGGATATGGAGCATAGCAATGCCGCAATCCAGGCGTTTTGATACGTTGAATTCGGGCCCGGTTGTTCTTACTGACACGGTGATAGCATCAGGTTCCACATTAAAGCGCCACGGTTGCCGATTTACAGCAGAAGGAGCCTGCCTGGCTGCCTCAAGAGACGTTTTGACCCAGGCTGGCCATTTGCTCTCCTGAAGGCCGGTAACAAGGCTTGATAGTGGTTTACGTTTATGAGTTCGGCCAAAGCCCGTCATGATTTTTTCTTCCAGTGACTCCACTTCTGTTGCATAACCAACCGGTGTAACCGCGACAACCTTTTCAGTAGCACGTACTTCGATAAGCGAAGCTACAAGCTCAGGTCTAAAGAATCCACCTACCCAACACGTAGACAACTGCAGAGCTGTTGCCTCTAGAATAAGACCCTCGCCCATATAACTTACTTTCTCTTGTACGTTTTCGTCAGTATTATCTCCTATAAAAGCAATAAAAGCTTTGGCACATTTGATCTTGCCATACGCGCCTATTGCCCCTTTAAAGACTTGGTCACAGTGCTCCGTAATCAATTCTGCACGAGCATGTGAAAACGGTGAAAATTCAAGGCAGACCCTTTGCAGGCTCTTTAATATACGGTCCGGAATGGGCTTCACTGGGCTAAACTGCCTCCGCGACCTGCGATGCTCTATAGCCGCATACCATCTCGAGTAAGGAATCTCCATAGAATATTGCTCCTGTGAAAAGTAGACTATTTTACTGCGTTACCATGGATTGCGACAATTAGCAATTAACACCGCCATGCGAAACTATCATCGTACTCAACGGCTTTCTACAATACCTTGATTCATCGGTTGATATGTTCTACTATCACAATGGGTGCAGAGAGACACATAAACAACGTCGTAGGAGGGAAAAAGATGGACAAAGTAAAATACTATCCGGAGTACTGGGCGGGAAAGAAGTTGGTTTATCCCAACGTGCCCGCCGAGTCCCCTAAGTTTGCCAGGTCCGTCGTGGTGGGCAACTTGATTTTTGTTTCCGGTTGCCAGGGCCAGAATGACAAGACCGTTAAGGTTGAAACAAGCGTTTTTGAAGAGCAGATGGTGATAGCCCTGGACAAGGTCAGGAACGCCATGGAAGAGACAGGTAGTTCTATGAATAATGTTATCAAGACAATAATGCTTCTAAAACATTTGGAGGATTACCCACGAATGCGAAAGACGGAGTTAGAGTATTATCAGAAGCACGCCCCCTTGCTTGTAGAGTACCCGCCGGCCAGCACTTTTATGCAAGTCAATTTGGCGAAACCTGAATTTCTGGTTGAAATAGACGCAATCGGCGTCGTTTCGAGACAATAGAGACGCTGCCTCACAGGGGGTGCTGTGATCAGTGGCTGAGTTCTCGTTAAGGCCCAGGCGTCCTGAAATACCAGGGTGTAGACCACCTGGAGGTGCTGCTGTCAGCATTGGTAGCGTTCACGCGCCAGTAATAGATCATATTCCAGTCGGGCACATTTACTGGATAGCTGGTAACGCCAATATTTGACTGGTCGAATACCCGGTCCGTGAAAGTGGAGTTCCTGGAGACCTGCACGCCATAGGTCGCGGCGTCTGTCGAAACGTTCCACTCCAGAGTCACGCTGAGCCCGGAAACGACTGTACCCCTGAGGGGCGATTTCAATGTTGGCACCGGCGGCGGCGGTGGCAGCGTGGTAGCATAGGCAACGGGATCGGTGTAAGCAGAATATAGGGTCGATTGGTAGGCTCTTACCCGGTAATAGTATGTGGTGCTGGCACGCAGCCCGGTGCTGCTGTAGCTCCCCTGGTCGGCACCAACGGTGGCAATCTGGCTATATGTAACGCCGCCGTTCGTGCTCCTCTCAATTTTGAAGCCAGCCTCACCTGTGGAGTTGTCCTGCCACGTCAGATTTATCTGAGTAGCTGAAAAAGTTGTGGCCACAAGATTTGAGGGCGGCGGTCCCACCGGCGTCCGGAAATAACGGTACGCTGACCAACGCGAAGGGCTGCCGGCGCTGTCTACGGCGTTTACCCGCCAGTAGTAGCGTGAGGTCCAGTCCAGCCCGGACAGGTTATAGCTTGTATCCATGCTGAGATACGTGACGACGCTATCCGTGAACCCATAGTTTTTGGCAACCTGCACGCTGTAGGTCGCGGCACCCGTGGATGGGTTCCATTGCAACGTTACGGCCAGGTCACCTATGGCGGCACCGCTACCTGGATACTTCAACGTGGGTGCCGGTGGCCCCGGCGCCATGGTAATGGCGGATAACTGGTTGGAATATTCGGAACACTGAGTTCCCCCGCAGGCGGTGATCCTGTAATTGTATGCGGTGCTGGCGGAGAGGCCGGAAGAGTTACTATAGCTGGTGGCAGCGGCGCCCGGCGAGGCAATCAATGCCCACGTGCTGGTGCCAGCCCTATTCCTGTACACCTTGAAGCCGGTCTGGTCGTTGGAGGTGGGCGTCCAGGCCAAGTCTATTTCCCAGGAGGATACTGCAGAAGCTGAGTTAAGATTAGGCGCATTGGGGGGCGGGGGTGGTTGCCAGGTTGTGGCGCTAGCCTGGGAGTAGAGGGTTGAGGGGCCTGCGGCGCAGTATGCCCTCACCGTGTAGAGGTACGTTGTACTGGCGGCAAGACCGGTGCTCTGAAAACTGATAGCATTAGCATTTGGGACCGTGACAGTGGAACCCCACAAGGAACTATATACCGCTCTCTGTATCTGGAAGCCGAGCTGGCCGGTGCTGTTATAAGTCCACGTCAGGTCTATCTCGCTGGGGGATACCGCGACAGCGGTGAGGTTAGTCGGGGGTGCCAGACTGGCACCAGCGGATGCTCAAGCGTGAACGCTATCGGGAACAACGGCTATAACCAGGAGGAAGACCAGAACCAGCACATATACATATTTCATTTTCTCCCAGTATAGGATTATTCATGCACTATTTCAAGTTTTTCCATCGGCACGCTCTGGCCCAAAAAGCCCGCTATCCACCTGCAAACATGGCTTGGCGCAAAGTTAACACTGGCACCGGCTCTACGACCACGCAGCCCTTGCCGGACATTGGAGACTAAGGGTTTTTTCTGATATGATATCTTGGTTACCCACCGATTTCAGGAGGCCGCTAAGACATGAGATACGAAGCCCGCTTTGTCGTCGAAACCCACGGACACATAACTACATTGTATAAGCCCAAGGGCAAGCCCAAAGGTGAATGGACCGGATTACCACGGGACCCCGATGAAGGAGAGGTCGAAGCCTACGACAACTCGGCACTGTGCCTTTACGACATGGAACGGTACGGTGTAGACATGGTCTTATTGAAGCCGAGTATGCCCGGTACCACCAACGAAGGACAGCTTGCCATAGTGGAGAAATATCCTGACAAATTCCGGTCATTTTGCGCCGACCAGAAGCTCCGGGGAGGGTTGCCCGCGGTGAAGCTAAATGGACTCTGGACGCTGCAGCCGAAGAGGTTGAAGCCGCCCTGAAGACGGGAAAATACATAGGGATAGGTGAGTTTGTTCCTATGGATACGCGCCGCGAAAGAATATACACCTTCAAAGAGCGTCTCGAAGAATATCGCGTGTTTGCCGAGCTTGCACAAAAATATGATGTTACACTGGATTTTCATGACTTTGCCTGGGGTCACGATTGGGACTGCTATGCTCTGCTGAACCGGATTGCCAAGGAATATCCAAAATGTGTCCATCATTTTTTGCCATGGCGGCTATTCCATCGGCGCTTATGCCGAGGGTGCCAGCGTGGTACGCAAAGGCTGCGGGGTTGCCGGAGCGAACAATAACATCTATCTTGAGACGGGTACATGGCCTGCCGAGTTTTATGAGATTGCCCTAAAAGACCCGAATGTGGGGCCGACTCAGCTGCTATGGGGTGGAGATTACGGGCACGTTCCGCAATATATAGTTTCTGACCCGGGGCGGGAACCATCAAGTTACTCAACCGCCATGAAAAGGTGGGCACCGGTGCCCACATATCAGGCTGACTGGTGGGGCTGGGAATTACATCAAATCCACAAGATCAGAGACTGGGTAACGCAAGATGTGATCAACCTGATCTTAGGTGGCAATGCCGCCAGAGTATTCAAGTTGCCCGTGCCACATGAACGGATGTTTCTGGATGGCAGACCTGACATCTATGGTATTCGCTGGCAGGAGTCGGCGCCTTTCATACCCGATAATCAAATTCAGCACCCAGATTAATTTGATGCAATCCGGTTGCTTGCAGAGAGGCAGATAATGCAGTACAAACTTATCGAGAGTGATGTCTTGGTAATAGGTGGAGGTATGGCGGGCAGCTTTGCCGCCATAAAAGCCAGAGAGCAAGGCCTCGATGTTACTCTGGTGGACAAGGGGTACGCGGGAAAATCAGGGTCTACGCCTTATGCCTTCCATTTTCAGGTCTTTGACCCAAAGCGTGGTCATCGGCTTGATGAATGGATGAACCATGTAAATACACGCGGCGAGTACATTAACAACAGGATGTGGACCGAGATCGTCTTTAAGGACTCACTGGCCAGGTTTCAAGATCTCATGTCCTGGGAAGTGAAATTCTTGAAAGATGAGAATGGCGAGATCATAAGAAGAGGCCCACCAATTACAGTTGTCGAGGCTCCCATATTAGAAGAGCGAGAGTTTGCTCACGTCCTGAGAAAGCAGGCTATCAAGGAAGGGGTCAGGGTTCTCGACAAAATAATGATCACCGAACTGATCAAGCAAGACGGACGAGTTGTCGGCGCTGTCGGTATCCCGTTAGACAGCTACGAGCTGTACGTTTTCGAGGCTAAAGCGACGGTAATGACCGCAGGCTGCGCTAGCTTTAAGCCCGTAGGATGGCCGGTATCTGAGTTGACTGCTGATGGTGATGCCATGGCTTTTAGGGCCGGGGCAGAGATCACAGGCAAGGAATTTAATGATACGCATGACACTGATGCCGAGCACCCAGCCACCACTTTGGGCATGCTCTGGGGCAAAGTAGAGTGCCCTCCGGCTCCCTGGATGAATCCTTTAAAAGGCATCAATGCGGAAGGCACCGAGATACGAGGCCTTCCAGGAGCATTAACTCTCGATATATATTTTGAAGCACACGCTGGCCGGGCACCGATACAGGGAAAGACTCCCGATGGCACCATGCAACCTATCGTAGGAGGCGCTTCCGCAGGCATGTCGATTCATACGGCTGAGGGCATGTGGCCTATCGATGAAAGCTGTGCTTCCAGTATTCCAGGGCTGTTCGCCGCCGGCGATTCATGCGGCACAATGCAAGTCGGCGCTATGTACTCGGGAGTTGGGGCTGGCCTCGCCGGTGCTGCGGTTACGGGAGCCAGGGCCGGACTCGGCGCTGCCAAATACGCCTTACAGACAGACAAACCATCAATCAGCCGGAAGGAAATAACGGGATTAAAGGATGTTATACACCAGCCTATTGAGCGGAAGGGCGGTTTTAGCCCCAGGTGGGTGACTCAGGTGTTGCAGAATACCATGGTGCCGTATTTCACTTTGTATGTTAAGCATAAGGACCGGCTAAAAGCGGCATTAACCACGGTTGAGTTTCTTAAAGATCATCTGGTTCCTAAGCTTGTGGCGAGTGATCCGCATGAACTGCGGCTAGCGCATGAGACCAGGAACATGGTGCTCAACGCTGAGATGAAGCTTAGAGCATCGCTCTTTAGAACGGAAAGCAGGGGCACCCACTATCGCGAAGATTACCCTTTCAGAGACGATCCCACCTGGCTGGCATGGGTGATATTGAAACGAGAACGAGGCAGAATGAAAGTTTTCAAGAGAGCGGTACCAAAGGAATGGTGGCCTGACCTGTCTAAGCCATACGAAAAGAGATATGCTGCAAGATTTCCGGGAGACGTTATACCGTCCCGAGGAAAGAATCATAGTTAGCAGAGTCTTGCATACTATGACAAAATTCTTGGTTTGTAGAGGCGAACATTATGTCGATTGAACGTATTGACTACGATCTTTGTAACGGCTGCGGAGCTTGTGTTCGTAGCTGTCCGATGGATGTCATCAGGATGGATAAGAAAAAGAAAAAAGCCGTAATCCAGTATCCTGAAGATTGCATGATATGTGGATGGTGCCTTATTGATTGTCCGCAAAACGCAGTTCGTGTATCGCTGGCAAAGGAATCTCCCCCCATCACATGCTGGGGTTAGTCACCGGCTTTCAATCCCGGATTGATTAATAGAACATGAGTCAGTGCAATTATTCCGGTGCTAACGTCTGGATATTTCTTTGTTGCTGGAAATTTCCCGGTAGGCCGCAATAGCAAAAGCTACTGCCATCAAGGCAAAGGCCACGGCCAGAAGTGGGGTGTTTTGAAATAGAGCACCTGCTATTGCGCCAAACAAGGCCGCTACTGTTGCTATAGACCAGATGACTGCCATGCTTAAAGTCGCCTCCTTTCGTTTTGTAGACACCGACATTTGGTAATTTGATGCCAACACATCAATTAGCGTAAGTAAGCTATGCCCCTCCAGAAAATCCCTGAGAGCATTTATTTTTCTCGATATAACTGAGAAGTGCTGATTTTTGTTTGCCATGTTTGTGCCCGCTGAGCAACATGTCTGCATGCCCTATAAGTTCGTCTATTGAGCATGGATTTCCTGGGTCGTAGTAGGCTACTCCCGTGCTCACTTTTAATTTGCGACCGGGGCTTGCCTTCGCGTTGTACTTCTCTATGCTACTAAGCAGGTGGGTAGTCATGACATCGTCACTACCGCTTTGAGCTTCTATTGCCAAAATGGCAAATGTCTCTTCGCCAAACCGAGCGATAATATCAGATTTTCGAAACGTATTTTTAAGTATTGAGGCAGCCTTGAGCAGCAGTTTGTCACCCGCCTGATTGCCTGAAGTTTCATTGACTGATCTAAGGTTATCCAGATTAACGAACAGTAGATAGAATCCCTTTTGGGTTCGGTTAGCTAGCTTCAATTGCTGTTGCGCTAGTAAGAAAAAGCCTCGCCTGTTGAACAGGCCTAAGAGGTCATCTACAAATGTCAAGGCACGCAATTCTTCCCTCAATCGTACGAGCTCCGTAACATCCTGCAGGGTCGATACATAAAGCGTCTCACCTTGCCAGATTGTCTCGTTAGAGCGAATTTCTGCGATGCCTGTATCTTTTCCCGGACGTGAGATATCCACCTCTTTGGGTTCGCCAACCTGTATGGGAAGCCGAATCTTCTGACCGATTATCTGGTCGGAGGGCCGATTAAAGAGACGCTCGGCAGTAGGGTTCAGCAGTCTTAGGGTTCCATCCTTGTCAAATACCAAAATAGCAGTGGGACTGCACTCAAACGTAAGGCGTAAAAGTCCGTCATCCCCGTCAGCGTCTATAGACGATCGACTTGCTGGTTCTCTTTGTAGCTCTCTAATTCTAGTCTGCATGTCTTTATTCTCCCCCAATATTGGTCACGTTCATCAATTTAACCAATTAAGATGCGATTTTCCTATTATATGTACATATTCAAATGGCTCATATATCCGTTAGTCTAATTTAATCTTTCTTTTCGTCTCACCTTGTTGTATCTGTTATCAACACGTACTGATGGCGTTGCAGATACTCATATTGTCTTCTTTCATCATATCAACGAAAAGGTCCACAATCTGAGGGTCGTACTTTCGCGCTTTATTGGTCTGCAATTCGGCGAGTGCTTCCTCCAAACTCCTCGCCGGGCGGTATGGCCTGTGAGAAGTCATTGCCTCCGCAACATCACAAACTGCCAGAATACGAGCTTCCAAACCTATATCATCGCCCCGCATGCCATCCGGATAACCAGACCCATCCAGACGCTCATGATGATGCAACACCATGTCAACAACACGTTCAGGTAGATCAATTTTCTCAAGTATTTCGTGGCCACGTCGCGCGTGAGACTTAACTAGCCCCCATTCCTCAACCCTCAGCTGGCCGGGTTTTGCCAGAATTGAGATTGGAATGGTGGTCTTTCCCACATCGTGCAGCAGCCCACCGAGATATAACCACTGACAATCATTCTCATCGAGCCCTAATCTTATTCCTACATCGCGAACCATCTTGGCCACCCGCTCCTGGTGGCTCGCTGTGTAAGGGTCAACAAATGACATAGAATTTGATACGGCTTCTGCTAAGGAAAGAAAGTGCAACTTTAGCTGTTCATTGGCCCTGCGTCGTTCCATTGCTGTCGAAATTATACTGGCTACGGTCTGTAGCATACTTACCTGCCTCGGATTCCATCCACCACGTTCGTTGACCTTGGAGAATGTAACCAGGCCAGCAAAACCTTCTGTCAATATTAGCGGCAGGATCAATGTAGATGCGGCACCGTCAGAACTCGGTTGCACAGTTGCGCCCCCGTTGCCACGGGGAACAAACGAACGCAAAGTCTCTTTCACCTGCTCCTCAATGTTGTCATTATCTCCAACCAGGCATTGACGGTTGTTTTCAGCCGTTTGTAGTGAAGTATCTTCGGCAAACCACTCAGCTGACTTCTCAGTTGTCGGCAGGCCAGGCGAGCCATCACCACGGAGTATTATGCTGGCCTTGCTGGCTCCAGCTGCCAAGCCGATAACTCGGAGGATTTCGTCATAGGGCAATTCCTCGTTGGCTCTAATAACTATTTGACCAAGCTCGATAATAGCTTTGAGATAACGTTCCTTTTCCTGACGAGATTTTTCAATCTCGCTATAGTCTCCGATCTGCCGGATTAGTGTTTGAAACCCTGATAGCTGCCCGTCTCCGCCTTTGATCGGCATGAAGTGCATTCTCACTGAAATCCTGTTGCCGTGTCGTTGCATCAAGTCACAATAAAAATTCTCGTGAAGAAGCTCATCAATCGGACTGCTTTCCAATTTATTCCAAATAAAGCGATAGTCTCTGGGCCAAACCGTGTCACGTAAATTCATCGTTAGTAGCTTCTCCAGCGGATAACCAGTGATCTTCTCTATTGCCTTGTTGGCGAAAGTGTAGTTACCCTTCGTGTCAATCATAACGACGGCATCTTCGGTGTGGTCTATAATATGCTGTAAACTCCTGGCAGACTCACTGGCTTCTTCTTCTTTGGCTGTGAGTTCCGCTTGAACTTTGTCAATACGGCGGAAACTGAACAGTACTAATAGAGTCACTAAAGCCATCGGGAAAACCCAGTCGAGCACGCATCGATATAGCTCCTTAGACAAAGAAACGCAATCCACTATCTGCATGGCCGCCATCATGGCACCGGACATTATCAAAATGAACCATTTAAGCTGTCTGGATTCGATTCTTGCGCTTCCATCCAACGATCTGTTTGCCATTTTTCTCTCCTTATTTGTATTTGACTCTGCGCCGATCGCCTTGGTTTCTAACTGAATCATATGGGTTCGAATAGGATGTTTGATCCTCTTCGTACATTGAGTCGTCCTCATACTCAACTTGTTTTGGACTCTTGAGGCGGCTTCCCAGTGTATAGAAGAAGGTAGCAACCAACACAATTAGGAATCCTACCAGCAAATAGGTTACCCACGGAGGCATGTTCTTTACGATTGCTGAAACGGATGGCCCAACTTCAAACGAGTTCACATCCGACCATTGACCCGCGTTAGAAGCACCATCTATTGCCTTAACTCTCCAGTAAAAGGGGGTCTTGCCTGGCCGTAATTGGTTCTGCTGCTCTTCAGACAGACTGAACTGAGTAGTTGAGATATTATTCTCGGTCAGGATCATCGTCGAAAATTGTTCATCTGCGCCTATCTCAAACATGTACTTGACACCGCTGGGATCTGTGACACCCTCCCACTCGAAGCTTTCTGCCGTTGTTAGCCTCGCCCCGCTGATGGGGGAAATTAGCGTCGGAGCTGGAGGTGGGTCTGACTCCACGATAAACTTGGCTTCCTTCACAGTAGAGCCATCGCTGACAGTTATTTTGTGATCACCATGAATAGATGGTGGCACATCGAAACCAAAGGTAAATGCCCCTTCGGCACTGGAAGTAATCGTTTCTATTTGTTGATTGTCATAGCTCACAGTAATAGGAGTACCGGCTCTGAAACCGGCACCTTCGACCGTTACTTTCTGGCCTATGCTACCCTCCGACGGTTTACAAGTCAGGCCAGCATTCACAGTAAAATCTGCATAATATTTATTCGCGCCATCATCGCACTTAATCTTGTGCTCACCACCACCAGCCTGTGGCACTCTAAAGGATATGTCAAAACTGCCGTGGTCATCAGCCGGTGCTATGTCAATATCCTGATCGTCAAAGTAAACCGTGACGTCTGTAGAGGCACTAAATCCGGTGCCTATAAGTCGCACGTTACTATCCACCTCTGCCGGGTTTGGGGAAACACTCAGTTGCTGCCGAACGAGAAATTCCGCACTATTGACGCAGCTTAGGCCCTGTTCCTTTGCGTTAGCTGGAATTTCGCCGGTGTCTGTGCACGGGGCGTTCTTGCTATCGCCAACGGATATCTCATGCTTCCCTTTGCAGCTTTTGGGCACTTTGACGCTAAGATCGGTCAGATCACCCTCATCACTTGTTTGCCCCTCGCCAATCTCTTTACCATCAAAATAGACTGTCGCCTTGTTATCGGGCGAAAAACCGTGTCCCGTTATGGCCACCTCATCGTCCACGTACCCCGAAGTCTTGTCTAGTTCGACGGAAGGCACAACGGTAAACATCGCCCAGGCCTCATTCACGTCGTCATAAGCCCATATCTCGCACCAGCCGGACGGCTGGGACGGAAGTGTGAAAGTAACCGCAGCATTACCATCGGAGTCCGTTATCGATTTTTGTACTATGACGTTCTTGTCCTGCGCAGCGATTAATATCCCAGTGTTCGCTGGAAAGCCTGAAATCTGTACAATGATCTCGGTGCCAACCGGCCCGGTCCCTGGCAAAATTTTCAGGGTCGGTGTGGTGGCGGCATCATCTGCGCGGACGGGAACGATTGTCGTTAGAGCAAGTAGAAGCAGTATGGCTCCACATATCGCAAATCGGAGCGAAAGAGCCGTTGCGAATCCCTGAGGTGACTCTAGTGATCTTTTTACAGCAGGCCGCAGCCTGCAATTAGAAAAGCAAAGCCCGGGCAGCGATGCTCTGATACTGTCCTTAAACCTAATTTTGCCGTCCATGGCTCCTCCTCACAATAATCGAATTTGCTACTCTGGCACATTGCTTTTGGCTCGCAGCATTTTGGCCACATCTGCACACTCTTCACACAGGGTATTCACATTCACGTCTGGCAGCCTTGCGGCAAGCTCCGTAAGTACACGCTCTTCGGTATCGTCAACCGCGAAGAGCCCCATAGGATCATCCTCGTCACCTGTTTCTATCTCGTCTGTATCTGTATCTAAGTCCACATCTGTATCCGCATCTGCTGCGGCATTTGTTATGGCGTTACTGCTTGGACTTGTGTCAATTCCTGTTGCAGCCTCTTTATCCGGGCCTAACGTTTTGCTAGTCTGCGCCTCCTCAGAGGCTAATGCCACGCTTTCGAGTGCTTTGGGCGCCATCCCACTACTTGCCGGCAATTTGTGCATCGCACTTGATTCTGTATTTGGCAGGCGCGAAGCGCCGGCGACATTGGTATTCTTCGGGCTCGCGGTCATATTCTCAACCACCGGTAGCTCAGTCAAGCTATCTGGCGGCAACTGGTGCTCCTCCATTTCTTCAGCTCCGGCGGCTTCTCGATAAACCTCCTTTTTCTTGTAAATGCGTTTCCCCTTTCGTTTCATCTGCCTACGCATAAGCAGTATCGCCAGCATCACAAAGAAAAAGGCTATTATTACTATGATGATATATATGCCAAAACTCCAGAAATCCATAACAAGATCACCTATTTAGTCATCTGTACACCACTGAATATGGCGGTGACCATACCTGGTACAAAGAGGAGACAGGCTCCAGATATGGCCAGCATAATACCGAGATAGAACAGGAACTTATAGTTGTGGCCGCCCTCTACCACCTTTATGGCGGCGGCGTTAACTATGGTGAGAACACATATCAAAGCTAGGCTCATATTATGTAAAGGGGCCAGTTGGCCGCCATTTTGAGCTATCTGAAATACCGGCAACCCACTAAGTGCCGCCATGCCCCCCGCACCAGCGCCTTGCATGCTCTGCATGGCCTGGGAAAACGTCATCATTATCTGTTGGATACCAACTAATAAGGCCGCGATGGCGGCATGCATCACGATGCAGAGATAGGAGAAAGCAGAGGAGATCGAACCTCTTTTCGCCCTCAGAAGCGATACTTTCATAGCCACATCCGAGCATTCGGTGCCGACTATTCCGGCATCGCCACCTAGACTCGTGGCATCGTAGAAAGTTCGGACGTTTCTATGAATGTTCTCACTGCCGGTCGCACCGACAAACTTTTGCCAGCATAAAAGCGGTGCCACGCCAAAACTCAGTGAGGCATTCAACTCTTGTGCCGCTTTCCGCAGACTACTCAGGGCATTGTAGTCTAATCTACCGAGCGTTTCCGTGATAGTCGCTCTTATGGATTTACTCATGCTGCCCAGGGATCTGAGAAAGCCAGCGATCTCGAAATCTCTCTTGTCTATTTTGCGGTCATCCCTGATGACCATGAAACCTGCGGGAAGTATAATTACTCCAATCAACAGCATGGCTAAGCCCATGGGCAGCTTTGCCAACAGCGTCACAATCAAAACGATTATGGCCAGCGGTACCGCAAATTTGAAGAGAGTTGCCGCCAGTTTTTGCTCCGCCGACTTATAACGCAGGGAATGAGTCTTTATCTCTTTCGGCGATGCACGGTATATGATCCGGCCACCCAGCAAAACGACAATGAGCGTGAAGAACGAAAGCGCAGAAACAGTCTTTGCATCCATAGGAAAAATCATCATGGCTACAAAGCAAATGACCACAACCATGGCCGATGAAAGCATCAATGCCACATACGCATCTGTCCATTTTCTGAGGCTTTCGATGCTTCGCGAGTATATATCACCGTACGTTTCTCCCACCACGTAGGCCTCGCGTGCCAGATACTCGCTCTCGTCTTCCCCAGAAGACAGAGCGTTGGCCATTCGCAAGAACAGAGCTTTCACTTCCGGCTCTTTGGCATTTTCCCCCACGGTGCGGCATGCCTCGGGATAGTCGTAATTTAACTGCTGCGTCAGAAACATGATATCCTTCAAATATTTGGATGAGGTGTACGGAAGCACCGAGGCATATTGGAAAAGCACATGGCGGGGCAGCTTTGAAGTAGAAATAGCCGCCATATAGTTCAAATGATAGAACAAGTCCACGGGTAAAAGGTCTCTGTTGATAGATCGCTTCTTACCCGATGTGCCCTCGGTATTGTCGGCGTCCTCTACTTCAGAAGAGGCCTTCGTTCTTAGCTTTGGCAAGAATCCCAAGAAGCTCATAGAAATCTCTTACTCCTTGCTTGTGCAGTTTTTCCAAGACTTTTGCCCTGCGTTCTATCTCTGCGTAGATTCGCTTTTTTTGGTTGCCGGGAATCCCCAACCTCTGAGCTATTTTGTATTCCATCAAATAGCTATTGCCTAATCCACTATAAACAAAGGAATCAGTGACTGAATCCCAGCGAAATACCTCGACGAACGAAAAAGACTGATTTACTGTGTCATAACCTACGAGTTCACAGATACTTACTATTCTTCGTCCTTTCTTACCGGAGGGCAATTTGACCGCGCTCTGAATAATGACTAGATTCAGATTGTCCATGTAAGTCTTAGGAACGTTGATAGGATTGCCGGTCAATCGCTGAAGCAGCCTCTCTATCGAGGCCGCGTGGAAAGTGGCCATCACCGAGTGGCCTGTCTGCATCGCCTGAAAGGCAATGGCTCCCTCCGCGCCACGGATTTCACCGACTATTATCAAGTTAGGTCGCTGTCTCAGTGCGGCTTTGAGAAGGTCAAACATGCCTATTCCGCCGTCGGCTCCTTCTTTTGTCGATGACACAACCTCGCGGATCCAGTTCTTGTGAGGCACCTGAAGTTCGGGTGTATCTTCTATGCTGACTATTTTGGCATTTGGATGGATAAACAAGGTCAAAGCATTTAGCGTGGTCGTCTTGCCGGATGCGGTCTCCCCGCAAATGAAAGTGTTCATGCCCTCACCCAGCATTACGGCCAGATAGCCTCCGATATTGTAATCGAGCGTCCCCGCATCAATGAGCTCCATGATAGACATGGGCACCTCGCTGAACCGCCTGATAGTGAAGTTGGAACCACGCTTAGAGATGTCTCGGCCATAAACTATGTTAATTCTGGAGCCATCTGGCAGCGTGGCATCGCAGATAGGACTGTGTACGCTTACCGGCTTCTTCATTCTTTCGGACAGCCTCATCACAAACAAATCGAGGTCTTCGTGACTGGAGAAGGTAACCACTGTCTTCAAGCTTCGAAAGATTTTGTGCTCTACGTAAACGGTACCCTGTCCGCTGCAGCTGATATCTTCCACATAAGTATCACTGACCAAAGGTTCCAGAAAACCCAGGCCTATCTTATCCCTGATGACAAGATATTTCAGGCACTGTAGCTGGTACGGCGTGACCTCAATCTTTTCGACTTTCTTGGATAGCAGATTCATTATCGCCTGCGGTATTGGCGATTCGCTCCCGCCGTTCTTGTTTGATTTTGGCCGTGTCGTGTATCTTGCCGGAGCGCTTCTGTTAACCACACATATTTGGTCCATTAGCTTAAGAAGCGCATCCCTTCTACCTTCTTCGTTGTCTGATTTCAATTTCACCAGAGAGCCGGACATATCCAATAATTTCTTCTCAATCTCCTGTATGAGAGGGTCGATATTGTCATCAAAGGACGGTTCGATGCTTATATAGGTGTTTCGCGCATCTTCGGGGTCATGCAAAATGTGTACGAAAGTGCCGCCCTTAACGGGATAGATAAGATTTGGCTTAAGGTTATCGGACATACTCCGATTAAGAGAAGCGCAGTATTGTGGCAAGCCAATCTCCTTGAGTGGCAACATTAGAAGATAGTGAAGAAGATAGGGGAACTTCCTGACCGCGGCCTGAAGTTCCTGGGGCAGGTTCTGAAACAGGCTGCTTTTGACAGCAGGGTCATCCCTTCGCCTGTTCAGTTTAAGCTCACGCGGTAGCACTACTTGTGGCACGTCATTCTTTTCTTTCTATGCCTTGGCTCTGCCAATAGGCATAACTCTCAATCCAATTCCAGGCTCTATGTCAAAGCTCACTATGTTGCCTGTATTCTTGTCAGCGCCCCTGATTTTAGACACTTCCAACACTTTAACCAGCTTTTCGCCTACTTCTTCTATACGTAGGCGTAAGTGGCCGTCGCATGCTGAACCTATCCTGATCAGCAGCTGAGAATCAAAAGCGTAGGTATGGGCTACATTAACGATAGTCCTGCCGCTATCGCATAAACTCTTGCACAGCTCAAAATAGCGGAGAACGTCCTCAGTTTTTGTGTGCGCCACCACGGGAGTTATGGCGTCCACGACGATCACTTTGTGGTCCGGATGTTCCTGGATCCCGGCAACAATGGCGTCAAACGCATCCTCCCGCGCTATCACAGACATCGTAATTGGGAATATCTTCATCCATCCGAGCAGAATATAGTTAAAAATGTTCAGTCCCAGGCTATCCATTTGTTTATCCAGACTTCTCACGGTGTTCTCGGTGGTAAAGAATAAAATGCGTTGGCCCACCCTGAGTGAAGCCCACATCATCTGCTGGACAAGCACCGATTTACCGGCGTCAGACTGACCTTCAACCAGGACCAAAGAGCCTGCAGGAATCCCACCGCCAAGCCTTTTGTCTATTTCGCCTTGTCCGGTGCAAACTGCAATGCCTTTTGCGTCTGGCTCTTGATCCCTTGTTGTCATTTCTAAACCCTACCTGCTAAACATAATCTGTGTCTTAACACCATTAAATGTTGAAATGGTGGCCATGTTGGTAATGTTTTCGCTAACTGGAGGTGAGAGCTTCGCGATAATACTCATCTCCTCTCCCGGGTTCACTATGTTAGGCTCAAAAGTCTCCGGATGCCCCTCGAATGAAATACCACCGAGGCTCCAGCCAGGTGTTGTTTGCCCGTAAGGCAGGAAGTACACACCACCATCACCATACATTACAATCACATCCCAGCGTTCGAATTCGGCCAAGGAAGTGTTGCCGATGTTCTTGACTACCATGTCTGCCACGTCTCCATCGTCGCTCACCTCACAAGTCATGGCCTCTATGTCGGTATTACTTCTGTCTGTTATCTTGGTTTCGATGTCCTTCCAGGAAGTGCAAACCATATCTATCGAATGCAAAGAACTCGTGCTCATACTCACCGCTCCAAACAGCATGATACTGATACATGCCAGAGATATTATTAAGTTCTCCATAGCTTCGGCTACATGCTAAATAACTGTTCGTCCGATATCCCATTATGAGTAACCACCTTCACAAAGATCGTGCCTGACGGGGCTGATGCGAGGTGGATGGTAATTTTCAAAGTTGTAGTTGGCGTCCATTTATCGCCATTCTCTAACGCATAGTCCCAGTAGGGCTCGCCGGATCCGGAATTGCTGTATGGTATACGAGCAAAATTGCCCTCCGGGCCAAAAAAGACATCACTCTGTTCGATGGCGCCTATAGTCGAGGCGCCGATATTTTTGATCCAAACGTAGACTTCTGTATCTTCGTGGGCGACTTGAATAATCTCAACCTGGCTCTTAATTCGGTCGTCTACTTTGCTCACGGCCTCACTTAGTGCCCCGGTGGTGCCGGTTATGGCCGGGTATGCCGCGTTAACTATCACCATGGTGCAGACCACGCCAGCTATGATTAGCAAAATAGTCACCAGTGCTTTATCCATCGAAAGGCTCCGTCATGGATAGAATCGATAACAGTGCATCCTCACTACGGCCGCTGGCCAAAAGATTGTTCAGCTGGGCTAGGACACCCAGATACTCCTTGGTGCTTACGATCTTGCCATTTGTGCTTTGATGCGGAGACAGTCGTATTAGCTTTACCAGGACATCTTTAACCTCCACAGGGAATCGACGCATAGCATGCGCTATCTCGACCAATGCCTCAGCTCTATCCTTACCCAGCATGGCAGTGGCTTGATCCGCCCACTGGGTAAGGGCAGCGATGACCACCAGGTCGACATTACCACCGTTGCTGAACTGATCGGCCTGATGATTTCTCTTTATTGACTCAGCAGGTCTGATTGACTCGTCAGGTAGCTCAGCCATCGGCTCCGCTTCTCGTTCGCGTCTGTGTGATTTTGTCACCGGTTCCTTAGCAGAGGGAGCTTTTTCATCCCCCGCCGCTGAGGCCACGGCCTGCTCGTCTTTAGGTCTATCGTGCTTTGGGCTTTCGACCGAGACGAAATCGCCATCAATGTCACGGACATTTATTTTGTTAAACCCACTGAAGGGATTCTGTGCACTCATGTAATGTTCACGTATATCAAGAAGAATTGAATGGATCTCATTCTTTAGAACTTTCAGTTCTTCTTCAAGAGCCGCAATTCTCGGTTCGACTTTCATCGGAGAACCCCTTTCCTGGTTCCAGGGCGTTCTAAGGAACGCCCTGGAACCACCCGGGAGGCCACACTAAAACTTTGGCACACTATTTACTATCTATTACTAGTGAAGATCCATTACCGGATCCAAGGCAGCTGGCAGGGACCTCTCTACGGTGATGGTAGAGCCCAGCGATGGCTTTAGCTGCAAGCTAAAGGTATTGTTAGCTACTAGTGGGGTAGACAGGGCCAGACCGTCACCAAGGTCAGCCAGGTCTATGTTAATTTCAAACTGCTCTCCGACTTCCAACAGGTTGTTCGTATTTGCAGCGCCGATGGGTACCGCTGTCCACTTTATGTTGTTAAGATAGTCCGCGGCAGTGGTAAGACTTATTACCACTTTGTTCTGCGAGCCTGCCGTACCGGTACATGGAGTCATGTCAATCGGATTACCGGCAATCGCATTCTTAACTGTCACCTTGATGGTGGTCAACGTATTATTGTCGGACAGAGCTATCACCGAGCCGGAGACATCCATGTTGCTCTTGGCCTGCTGGAGGCCGGCATAGATGGCCGACTTGCCCTGCTCTGCAGAGAAAAGACCCGCGCTCAGCACTGCATAGCCAAACACTGCTGCCACTGTAACGAAAGCGATAAGTATGATCGCTGTTTCCAGACCAGTCATTCCTCGTTCGTTTCTGTGCATCTTGGCTAAGGCTTTGGAAAACTTGTTCATGATTCTTTACCTCCTTACTGTACTATTGAATGCCGTGTTCAGATGATTAGTCGTCTGCCTTTTTGACACTTCGTTCTTTCACATTCTTTTCTAATCACCTCCTTTAAGTTTAGGATTATGTAAATAACAGATTCACAGCTTTACCAGGGTGAACCCGCTCTGCGCGCGAGGAAACAGTATCAGTCGCCACAGGTACGCAATACGGATAGCAGATATCAAATCATTACGGCTAACACTCTTAGTAAGATAAGCTACCACTCCAGCCTTGATAGCCGGTACGAGCAGTTCATGTCTATCACTCAGCACGATGAGATTGGTTTGTTTCCCCGCCTTCTTCACCGGACGGGTGATCTTTCTCAGGCAACGTGCGACGTCGCTACTGTTGTTATCATCGATTTCAATGTCCATGACTATCGTGTCCGGGGATGTATCTGCCACCTGTTCTGCAGCTACGTACATATCCGGCGCATCCCCAACTACTTCTATGTCATTTTCGCCGCTCAACATCCAGCGCAGGTCTTCACGCATTGCTTGCCGCCTGTGAATCAACATCACACGTATGACGTCTTCATGCTCATCACACGCCTGGTCAGTAACCCGGCCACATGTTTTAATATCCATCGATTCACCGCTTAAATATTTCCGGAGGAATCTTGGAAGATTATTGCATTGTTGAAGAAGCCGGCATAGGCCCAAATAGGTTAATAAAAGCGACCCAAAAACCCAGAGTTTTGTGAACCAATCGCCCAGCATATTCGACCGGCGGCGGATGTCCGTAAAACAAAGAAGGCTCCCTAGCGGGAGCCTTCTATCCGGCATAAGGTGTTCTATGCGAGGTGGCTAAAGAATATTTCTTCCGTAGGCTTGAGCTACCGCCTGAGCTCTATCGGATACTTCCAGTTTGACAAAGATCGTATTGGTCTCTCTTTTGACCGTGGCTTCGCTTAGGAAGAGTTTCTCGCTGATTCGCCTGTTGGTAGCACCGGTAGCAATGAGTCGAAGGATTTCAAGCTGCCGTGTGCTTAACATGGTGTTGCGGCTATGCCGCGACAGGGAAGCGAAAGTCTGGAACATACTGCGGGTGACACCTGGCGAAAGTGGCGAGCGCCCTACGTGGACAGATTTTATGGCATCCGCCAGTTCCTCACGGCTAATATCTTTCAGCAGATATCCAACGGCACCGGCCTCGGCAGCTTGCGCCAAATATCTATCTTCGTATACAGTAAGGATGATGATATTAGATCTACACCCCTTCGTCTTCAATTGTTGCGTGGCTTCTATGCCACTCATATCCGGCATTTTGACATCCATTAATATGACGTCCGGACATAGTTTCTCTGCCTCAACTATAGCCGATTCGCCTGAGTCGGCTTCGCCGACGATTTTGAATGTAGGGTCAAGTTGAAGCATGCATTTCAGACCCTCTCGAACCACACGATGGTCATCAACTATCATTACTTTAATAGCGCTCACGAATCACCTCCTTTTGTCGCGACCAAGCTTGAGATCAGACTGTTTGAATTCTTGCCATTTCGTTTCTTGGCATTAGGAATTGTCAGGACGATTTTGGTCCCTAGGCCCGGTACTGATTCTATTTTCAGGTCGCCACCAACCGTTTCTGCCCTTTCGTGCATAGCCACTAACCCCATACATCCAGCCTGATTGCCACTCTCCATGGCCTTGGCAAAATCAAAACCCTTACCGTTGTCTACGACTGTCGCCTGTATCATGCCCGAACTAAATTGAAGTTTCAGGGATACCTCGCTGGCATTGGCGTGCTTTCTTACATTACTTACGGCTTCTAGGGCAACCCTGTAGATAGCAACCTCATGGGTCCAAGGCAAGACTGATGGTTTACCTTCCATCGTAAAATTACACTTCAGGTCTTTTTCTTCTCCCAAAGCCTCGAGATGTCGTTGCAAAGAATCCACCAGTCCTAATTCGTTAAGCAAGTGTGGACGCAGGTTTAACATCACACGGCGAATCTCTCTAACGCATTGCTCAACAATAACTTTAACCTGGTCTGCCTCGCTGATAGCCTCATCATATCTTGATTGAGCAATCAGTTCCTTTGACGACTGGCTATGGTAAGAGGCGCTTACCATCCACTGGGCTACCGTGTCATGTAACTCTTCTGATATCCTGGATTTCTCGTCTTCCTGCGCTTTAAAGACCTTCTTTACCAGGCGCGCCAGTCTACCTTTTTCTATCTTGATTTTGTCGAAAAGGGTAGCATTTTCTATGGCTGTCGCCGCCTGGCCGGCCAATACTGTCAGCAATTCTATATCGTATTCGGTGAAAGGCGGCTTCGATGCCGCTTTGCAGGCTTTCAAAGCACCTATTACTCTGCCTCCGTTTGTAAGTGGAAAAGCCAATGTTGAAGCAAATCGGCCAGAGGCTTTATTCTGCGTGCCTGATGTATTATTGACTATAACCGAAGTTCCTTTCTCAACAGCCCTGTATGGTGCGATGTCAACTACTCTGAGCACCTGCTTGCCAACGGACTTCGGAGGTATCCCAACCCCAGCTACAAGCACCAGACCTCCGGATAGCTCGTCTAAAAGCATCAAACTCACAACATCAGCCCGCGTTTCGACGCTGATTATACGCACAACGTCATCGTAGAGCCTATCGATTCTCAATTCTGACATGAGTGATTTACTAACTTCGAATAATGGCATGAGTGCCTTGAGGCGAATATATTCCTTTAAGGCACGGGACTTCGCAATGGCTTCTGCGCAGGCACTCACCAGCTGGTCAGGACCAAAAGGCATCGTTAAGACTGATTGCACACCAGACTTGGCGATTTCGATTATGTCATCAGACGAGCAATCCCGTATCATAACGACTGTACCGATCTCGGGGTCAAATAGATGGGCACGATTAACAAGGTCTATACCCCTAGCATCGGGTAGGGAAATATCTGTGACGAGCAGATCCGTCTTGTTGTCGGCTATGACTCCTATGGCGTCATAGCTACGACTGACACCCGTAACAACATACCCTTCACGCATCAGGGTGTCCAGCACTGTCTGTAGCAGAGCGACTTCATCTTCTACAACTAGAATTGTTTCTCTTACCACTATGCCTCATCTTCTACGAAGTTTTGCATATTATGATTCTCAGGCAGAATCCAGACTTAAATTGGAGGCCGAAGCCGTCCGCCCTGTGCAAACGACCTCGCGGTCATTATGCCGCTCCATTTGTCTGCCAATAACCAATTCTGTTAATGTCGGTGAAGGAGCTAACAAGAATTTGCTGTCAACCCTATAGCCGGGAGCCAGAAAAACAGTGTCAGCAGCAATCACATAGTTACTATCTTCGAGCACATCGACCAAAGCAATCTCCATAATGGACGTAGCCATATCAACAAAGACCATCGAAGGCGAGTGTCGAAGAGACGTGCGAGCCAAATCGGATGTAGCGTCCAGGAACGAAGAACCTAGCACATTACTTACTTCTCCCAGGACGGATTCTTTGATCCCGACTAGACCACGGCTGGTTCCCGGAGCATTCTGTAGGATGATATCTGATAATAGACAAAGTAATTGAGGCTGATGAGCTAATAGAAGACAACCGCTGGTTTTACCGGAGAAGCTTGAATAGATACCCACGGTAATTGATTCAGGCCCCCCCAACACGTCAATGATATCTCGAGCCGGCGCTGATCTTAGCTCTATCGAAGCGAGTTTTACCTCATAGCGCGATCCCGCTGGCGAGAAATGTCCTATAGCCCGTCCTATAGCTCTGGTAGCCAACCTCTTCCAAACTTTCATCTCTTCTTCGGCTAAACCGCTTTGTTGAGTGGGTACCCTCTCCAACAGATTGCAGTCCGGGGGATACCTCATACCAACCACTTCACGTATTAATTCTTTGGCTAATCTCATTATCAAACAGGACTCCCCTCGCAATAACCGTCAACCCCAACTGCCAATTCGCTCAGCATACCAACGGGCAAAAACCGCCACCTGCTCCCAGATACGCCTATGCGCCCAAATGAGACAGTATTTCGGGGCTGATAGTCGGTGACATTCTCACATCTATTCAAAGTCACAGCAAGAGACATTTGGCTACCTATCATGAGCCAGTTGGCTAAACAGCCATAGCGCGCAAATTCAAATCTCATAATTGAAAGGTTTCCGTACAAGTTAGTACAACTAGCGGGGGAAATGGAGGGAACTAATTCTGAAACACTCTAAACGACCATCCTAAATGACCATCATAGTATACAAATCTAGCGAAAGATGCTACACTTAAGTGTAGGCAAAAGATGTCAGATAGAACCTAATTCTTATGTAAGTATTTGGCTCGATTGATGTAGGCTAAGACTTACTTTATATGGAAAGGGCAGGTAAATATATGAGGTAAATCCTATTTTATGTAGGTCTTTGCTCAATTTTAGAAAGTTAATTCCTACTTTGTGGAAGTACTTTTTGTTTAGGTTAATCAAAACTCGATGCGCAAAATATTGATCGCCGAAGATCATCCCATATTAAGATACGGGTTGAAACAGATCTTGGCATCTGCCAAAGAGTCTTTCTCAGTTGATGAGGCCGTCAGTATCGACGAGGTACTCGACACGACAGCCAAGAGTGATTATGACCTGCTTTTATTAGACGTTACCATGCCGGAGAATAGTGGCTCTGAAGCCCTAAACCAACTGAGAATCCAAAGGCCTGAACTAAAGATTTTGGCTTTAAATGTGAACCCAGAGGAAGAAGGCACTATGGAAATCCTCAGGGCAGGTGCTAGTGGCTACCTGACAAAGGATACCTCCCCCGAGGAACTTCTGACCGCCGTTAGCCGTGCTGCGCATGGCAAGAAATATGTGAGCCCTCACCTGGCTGAACTACTGCTCTCTAATCTGCAGACTAAACATATCCAGAGACCACATGAAAGGCTTAGCAAACGCGAATATGTCATAATGCTGATGATAGCTTCTGGAAAATCCATCACCAAGATCGCTGACGAGTTCTCGCTGAGTCCAAAGACCATCAGCACTTATAGGTCGCGCGTCCTGGAGAAAATGAACATGAGCACGAATGCGGAGCTGGTCCGTTACGCCCTGGAAAATCGTCTGTTGGACTGATAAACTGCCCGCTGCAATCAGACTGTACACTCGCGCCCGTCGATAAAACCAAGTCATAAATACCGTACGTCGTCCTGTTTATCTTTCTCTCCGTGATAGTGGAATAAGCAGAAAGTAAGACCCACAAGAATTCGCCTCCCCCCAGATCCCTACATTAATTGGGAATTATCTTGCCTTCCTCATGAGCCAACAAGCTTGACTTTTTGAGCCATTTGTCTCACAATAGCTTGAGAAACAGACGTACTGCAATGAAATTTTTGTTAATCCCCCTCAGCGGGCTTCAGATCGCCGACGGCGCAATTACTCAGTTTTTTGCTGGTAATGGTCTAGCTACCGAAGGTAATCCGTTTGCCAGACCGATAGTGATGGGGGGTAATTTTTTGCTACTAAAGGTTATTGGTGCCCTCTTCACTGCAGCGGTTTTGTATCTGTTATACAAGCGTTTTCCACGTATCGCAGTGACTGCCACGTCGGCGATAGTAGTATCCTACAGCGCCATCATACTCTGGGACCTGATCATTGTTCTGAAGGGTTCGCTCCCCGTTTAGCCAGATAGTACCTTCGAAGTTCTACAGAGCAGTCCTGGCCAACTCTAATACCATGCGCTGCTCGGCAGCGGCTATATTTCGTCGGGTCTGATCGATAGCATCAGGGTTTACTGACACCGAAGTAATGCCCCATCTAACCAGTCTCTCGGCGTATTCAGGATGATTCGAGGGAGCCTGGCCACAGATAGAACAGGTTATGCCCAGTTTCCTGCAAGTCTGGATGATGGTGCGGATAATTTCCAATACTGCTTTGTCCCGCTCGTCATAAAGGGGAGCACATATCTCACTATCCCGGTCAACGCCCAGGACAAGCTGGGTAAGATCATTAGAACCTATAGACACGCCGGTAATGCCTAACCTCACGTAATCTTCAAGCCAGGTAACAATCGATGGTACTTCAGCCATTGTCCACAATTCCATATCCCGTTGTCTGCCCAGATTGCTGGAATCGATAATCTGCTTGCAGCGCTCGAATTCCCAAAGCGTGCGCACGAAGGGAATCATCAGGTGCAAATTGTCATATTGCTCTCGGACTTTCTGTAAAACTTTTAGCTCTAGTTCAAAAAGCTCCGGATTTTGGATGTACCTATAACATCCGCGGAATCCAATCATTGGATTCTGTTCTGATGGTTCGTATTTCTCGCCGCCTTGGAGGTTCCGAAACTCATTTGAACGAAAATCGATGGCTCGATAGATAACCGGCCTGGGGTGGAAGGCCTTTGTGAATACACTTAGCTTTTTGGCCATCTTATCTACGAAACTATTTCCCTGGCCGTTATCGATGAGTTGGCGGGGATGCACACCATCGCAGGCATCTATTACCATAAACTCAGCCCGGAGCAGACCTATGCCATCGACATCTTCCTGGGCTACCCGTTCTGCCTCGTTAGGCATGGCTAGGTTTACATAGACCTTGGTGGCAGTCACCGGACGTGCCGTTCTGGCAGGCGTTACCGTGCCGGTGTCTTTGGCTGTCTTCGCTTCCGCGCCAGAATCTCCCTCGTAGACTACGCCAACAGTCCCATCAACAGTAATCAAATCTCCATTTTGAAGCAACCTAGTAGCTGACCTTGTGCCGACAATGCAGGGTAGGCCCATCTCTCTGGATACGATGGCAGCGTGACAAGTCATACCGCCACCATCCGTGACAATGGCTGCTGCTTTTTTCATCAGAGGTACCCAGTCCGGCGAGGTCATGCTCGCCACGAGTATCTCACCTCGCTTCAATCCGTTGTCACCGTTTGGTGACAGTAATACCCTAACCTGGCCGCTGGACCTGCCGGGACTAGCACCTAAACCTCTGACTAATTCCTTCGCCTCTGTTTCTTTCTCTATATGTATATCGTTATTGCCCTCTTTCTGTAACTCGTCGGCCTTATGAATAGTGGTGATTGGTCTTGATTGCACCAGATATAAATGCTTTCCTTCTATAGCCCACTCAGTGTCCTGTGGGCTACCATAGTGTGCTTCATCTTGAAGACCCAACTTGGCAATCTCTGTAACCTCTTCAGTGCTAAGCACCGGCGCGCTTGCTTCCAAGGGCGAAAGATTTATCAGCTCATTTTCGCCATCGGGAGCACGCACAATTTTAAAATCCTTGTGACCGGTCTGTGCCTCTTTGATTTGGAGGCTCGCTTTGTCCACTATGTACAAGTCAGGCGTGACACTACCACTTACAACTACTTCGCCAAGCCCAAAGGCCGCCTCTATTACCAGGTTTCGAGCGTCCTGGTCAGCAGGATTGACAGTAAACATTACGCCAGCTTTGTCCGAGTTCACCATTTTCTGTACTACCACGGCGATAACTGGCTCATCGACAAAACCTCTTTTATCCCGATAGAAGATAACTCGAGCTCCATAAAGCGATGCCCAACATTCCTTCAGCTTCTGGATTAAGGCGGACTCCCCATTAACATTTAGAAAGGTGGCATTCATACCGGCAAAGGAAGCGGCGCTGGAGTCCTCCATGGTAGCGGAGGAACGCACTGCCACAAACTGCGCATCTACCCCATCCTTCTGAGAAAGTATGCGGTATGATCGGACGACCTCCTCCCGAATGTCCGACGAGACTTCTGCTCGAGTGACCAGCCGTTGAATTTCCTTTGCCTTTCGGCTCAGCTGGATATTGTCGTCCACATTTATCCCAGCTAATCGTCTCTTTATTTTGGCTGCCAGGCCATTATCTTCGATAAATCTTTGATAAGTCTGGGCAGTCACTACAAAGCCCGGCGGCACTGGCAGTCCGGCTTTGGTCATCTCTCCCAAGTTCGCACCCTTACCGCCAGCTTGAGCAACATCTGCGCTGCCCAGTTCATTGAACCATTTCACTAACTCCATTGTTATATCCTCCCTCTGTTTTTACTGTATGGACTCAACCATAAAATGTTCAGCGGTGCGACACAACAGCACCTGCAGGAATGGCACTCGCAGCAAAGTCCAGTGGGCCTACATTGGGCAAAACCTTACTGCTATGACCTATCCCGGTATAAGATGGCACCGTGACCCCTCTGCCCAGCACTGTAATATCATGCTTATCTACGCTGAGATTGGAACCAAATCCAATGTAGCAAAGTTCGCCTATACTTACCTCTTCATCCAGAACACAATGGTCAACCTGACTATATTTGCCTATAGTCGTGTTGGCCATTACTATGGAATTTCTTAATGTTGCTTGTTCCTCCACTGTCACACCCGCCGTCAGAATGGAGTTTATAACATTACCCTTGATTACACACCCCGATCCAATAAGGCTATCCTTAACGCTCCCTTGCGGATGAACCCTGGGTGGGGGCAGATTATTACTTCTGGTGAATATTGGCCATTTGCCACTATGGGTCAAAAGATGACAGGTCGCCGGATAGGTCCATATTTGCCTCATAATAGGCTTCGATAGTGCCAATATCGCGCCAATAGCCATTAAATTTGTAGGCAAAAACTTTATTGCGCTTCACCATTTTGGGAATAATAGCCTTCCCAAAGTCATGCGGCGACGCTTGCTGGGCAGCATCTTCAATGAGAAGTTCGGCCAGTGCATCTCTATTAAAGGCATAGATGCCCATAGAGACCAGATTACTTTTAGGGACCTCCGGCTTCTCTATAAAATCTATTATCCTGCCTTCTGTGTTTATAAAGACCGTGCCGAAACGATCGGCTTTCTCAATTGGCACTGACGCAACTCCTATAGTCAGTTCAGCTCCTACTCGCTCATGGAAGGCAAGCAGTTTACTGTAGTCCATTTTGTAGACATGATCTGCAGCCAAGATCAACACTAAGTCGGGTCCGTGTCTTTGGATATATTCCAGGTTCTGGTAAACAGCATCTGCGGTGCCCATGTAAAAGCCGACTTTTGGTTCTAAGATGCTCAAACTGCTATTGGCATTTGGCATCCACGGGGACCCACTAACTAAATAATCCAGTAAGTGCTGACGCTGATAATCAACCACAACCGCAATATTACCAATCCCTGAATGAATGCAGTTGCTCAGGCTAAAATCGATAATTCTGAAGCTACCCGCGAAGGGCAAGAGCGGCTTCGGACGTTCCCGGCATAGAACATCCATCCTTTGCCCTTTGCCACCGGCGAGAATCATAGCTAACACCTTATTCATATCTGTCTCTGCCAATTCTTATGCGGCTAGAACCTTAGACGATTCCAACAAATATGTGTCCAGGTCCTTTCTCCCTTCCCATGTCTCCTGCAAGGGGATATAGACCATTTCCCCCTTCCTTTCTCCAACCGCACAGCCGTGCTTTCCGTTAAGAATGCCTTCAACAGCCGCAATGCCTAGTTTACTGGCTAATACCCGGTCTCTCGCAGTGGGTGACCCGCCTCTTTGCAGGTGGCCTAACACACAGACGCGACAACTAACCTTGAGACGAAGCTGGACGTACTGAGCGATCTGCAGGGTGTGTCCCACCTCGTTGCCTTCGGCTACCACTATTATGCTGCTTCGTTTCCCTCTCTTAAAGCTATCCCTCAAATTGTGGCACAATTCTTCTAAATCCACCTCTACCCCAGGTAAAATTATTTCCTCGGCACCACCTGCAATGCCCACTTCAAGAGCGATAAAACCCGTCAATCGCCCCATTACCTCCACAAAGAATAAACGCTCGAAGGCATCTGCCGTATCTCTGATGCGGTCTATAGCTTCTAAAGCAGTATTTATAGCCGTGTCGAAACCGACACTATAATCTGTGCCATAAACATCATTATCTATAGTGGCCGGTATTCCAATTGTTTTTATTTGGCTTTCATTACCTAGAGCCGCAGCCCCATGGAAGCTACCTTCTCCACCGATAACCACCAAGCCGCCAATCCCTTCGTGCTCCAGTATTTGAACCCCATTACTTCTACCTTCAGCGGTCTTAAATTCGTCACAGCGTGAACTTTCCAGAATTGTGCCACCACGTTGAATAATGTTGGCCACCATCCGACGGTTCAACTTAACGAAATCTCCAGCTAGGAGCCCGCTATATCCCCTCCTGATACCCACCACCTCAACTCCCTTTTGTGAGGCACTGCGAACCACCGCCCGAATACAGGCATTCATTCCTGGAGCATCCCCACCACTAGTCAGCACACCAATCTTCAACACTCTAATTACTTCCGCCTCCTTGTTCAAAAATCATAATTGTTTCCATTGACATTTCCATAGAAAGCTTACTACGGGCAAATTCACTAAATATCATCGTTCTATCTTTTTGAAGTGCAGAGGGATGGACGGTCGAAGTGATCCAAGCGCTTCTGCTGGGCGATCAAAACAGGAGTCTGCATCGGAAACAGCCGGCTGACTTTCTCCCATTTTAGCGGCCTGCGCGGCACGGATAGCAGCCAGATACATCTGCTCAGTATATTCTTTTGCCATACGTCGTGCGCTAAATCTAGCTACATTTGTACGAATAGATTCTTTGATCATTCCTGTCCAGCCATGAGCCATACCGGTTACGTAGTGCTCGTAGTACAGTGGAATAACTTTGTCTTCCAACAATCGGTACAACGCTTCCGCATCCAGTCTATCCTGCTCATCTGAATGGTAATTATTCACATCACTCTGAATTGCCCATCCGTTGGCACCGTTGTAACCTTCATACCACCAACCATCAAGCACACTGAGATGTAGTACGCCATTAAGAACTGCCTTCATTCCGCTGGTTCCACTGGCTTCCTGAAGCTGCCGAGGTGTGTTGAGCCATACATCTACCCCGTGTATGAGATAGCGTGCTATATGCATATCGTAATCCTCGATAAATGCTATGCGTCCACCGCAGTCTTTGTCCTTGGCCAAATCGTATACCTGCCGGATAAGGTGTTTCCCCGGCTCATCATTGGGATGAGCTTTGCCAGCGAATATAATCTGGACTGGCTGCAAGTCATTTCGGAGCATTTTCTTTAAGCGTTCGACATCGCGGATGACGAGAGCTGCACGTTTGTAATCGGTGAAACGACGGCTGAAACCGAGTGTAAGTACTTCGGGATCAAATAAACCACCCATTGCCAGTGCCTGTTCAGACGTCACATGGTCTTCGCTAAGGCGTTTGCGCACTCGATTCTGCACAAAACTAATCAATTTTCGTTTTAACCACCGACGAGCCACCAATATTTCCTCGTCCGGAATATCCAGCACGTGCTCCCACAATGCCGGATCATCATGCTTTTTTGCCCATTCCGAACTGAGATACTTTTCATATAGCCGAGCCATCTGTGGTGATATCCAGGTTGGAACATGAATGCCGTTGGTCACCGAACCAATCGGCACGTCTGTCTCTTCCGTATCAGGCCATAAACCATGCCACATACGGCGGCATACTGCACCATGAAGTTGGCTGACACCATTTCGTCGGTCGGCCATCTTCAAACCCAGCACAGTCATATTAAAAGCCCCACTATCACCATCCTGTAAGCCAAGTTTTAGAAAAGTATTCCGGTCAAGGTCTAATGAGTCCAAATAACGGTGAAAGTATTTCTTTATCAGGTCAAGTGAAAACACATCGTTGCCAGCAGCAACCGGTGTATGCGTAGTGAATACAGTTGTAGCCCGAACCTCATTAACAGCTTCATTGAAAGCCTTGCCTCTCTCCACTAATTCCCGAACGCGTTCGAGCATCATAAATGCCGTATGTCCTTCATTGGCATGCCACACCACGGGGTTGATTCCGAGTGCTCGCAGAACGCGCACACCGCCAATACCCAAAGCGATCTCCTGCTGCAAGCGCAACTCTCTGTCCCCTGCATAAAGGCAAGCAGAAAGTTCGCAGTCGGACGAGGAATTACCTTCAACGTTAGTGTCCAATAAATAGACATTAACCCGACCAACATTGACTTGCCATACAGCAACATTAACCTGCCTATCATCCATGATGAGCTCAACCTTTACTTGTCGGCCTTGAGGTGTACGCACTGGAGTTATAGGTGCTTCAGCAAAGTTCAGTTGCTCATATATCTCTTCTTGCCAGCCATTGGCCGAAATACGCTGGCGAAAATACCCTTTAGGATACATTAGCCCTACTGCGACCAGAGGCAACCCTAAGTCGCTTGCTTCTTTGCAATAGTCGCCAGCTAAAACGCCCAGGCCACCTGCATAGATAGGGAGCGAGTTGTGTATGGCAAATTCCAGTGAGAAATAGGCAATGGTTGTTTGAGCAAGCTTAGGGTATCCATTACCAAACCAGTTATTATTCGATGACATGTAGTCCCTGAAATCGCTCATAACTAAATCATAATTTTTCAGAAAAGCGGAATCCTCGGAAGCCGCTACCAACCGATAAGGGTGAATCTGCTGCAATAACTTGACTGGGTTGTGGCCTGCTACCTTCCATAGCGAGCGGTCCAAGGACTTAAAAAGTTCGCGTGCCTCTATATGCCAGCTCCACCACAAATTGTAAGCCAGCTCATTCAGGCCACCAATGCGCTTCGGAAGTTTCACCGCTGATAGACTGCTCATTTGATTTCTAAGTATGTCCAAATTGCCAGTTGGAACTTGCCCCTTGCAGGCATTATGCATGTCCTAATATCGAATTCGACATGTTAAACCTAATGCACTGTAGCACCTCTAGAAGAAGCAGGGAATAGCCAGTAGTAGCTTAAGGGGTGGCCAAAAGTCTAATTCCCGGTTAAAAAAGGGGCACACACTATCGCGAGGATTACCCTTTCAGAGACGACCCCATCTGGCTAGCCTGGGTTGTATTGAAACCAGCGCGAGCCGGATGAAAGTTTTCAAGAGGGCCGTACCAAAAGAATGGTGGCCGACCTGTCTAAGCCATGCGAAAAGAGATATGCTTCACGATTCCATGGAGAAGTTGTGCAGCCTGATAGAAGAGCTTAGGACTACAGGTGCTTCATAGATAAAATCTGACTGTCAGTAGAGGCAAACATTATGTCGATTGAGCCTATTGACTACGATCTTTGTAACGGCTGCGGATCTTGTATTCGCAGCTGTCCGATGGATGTTATAAGGATGGATGAGAAAGAGAAAAAGGCCGTAATCCAGTATCCCGAAGATTGCATGATATGTGGATGGTGCCTTATCGACTGCCCGCAAAACGCAGTGTGCGTATCACTGGCAAAAGACTCTCCGCCCGTCACATGCTGGGGCTGACCGCCAGACGTCACTAGGAAAGGGCTTGCAGGCAAACAACTGGTTC
>CAVVVB010000025.1:0-285000 GCA_963751585.1 uncultured Chloroflexia bacterium
CACCAAGCGCCAGGACGGGATCAATTTCAGGTTCTTCGTCCAGTCGACCTGCTGCCAGCGAAAGAATTTTTGGAATCAGCCGGCCAAAGCCGCTCGCTGGCGATAAATCAAAAGCGGTCGAAAAAAGGTCCTTCACCCTTGCGGGTATTTGTTTGATTCCTAGAGCGGCGTTGTTTGGGATGGGGGGCACTGTCCAAGTGGACGCATCTCCGAAGTCCACTTTAATATCGGGAGCGCTGTTGATGTACTCGTTTTCGATGAAAAAATTATCTCCTGCCACATAGTTTCGGAAAATGACCCGCTATTCGCAATCCGCGTGTATGCATGGGGGCGTTCTCTGAAGCTAGCCAGAATACTCCCCCTGTTTTGTAACGAGATAGGCTGCCATGGAGAAACCAGCCAACACCTGACCGCACGCCCCCGGCGTCAGCAATCTACGGGCGGTTTCGCCCATTTGGCAGGAGCGAAATCTTGACGTCACAGTGCTCCTCAAACCATTAGGAGCATCGACAGGAACCCGCCGATACTCCAATATGCACGTGCAGAGTTACTTCGGCTTGCCGATTACGCCCTCAACAAACCAGTCAACCGAACTCATGGCATCGTCGGTGAGAACTGCGCCTTCGGCAACCTTCACATTCCCATCCTGATCCTTGATCGGGCCCTTGAAGACGACAATCTTGCCAGCATCCAGATCTGCCTTCGCATTATTGACCGCATCCTTCACTTCCTGCGGGACCTTAGGTCCAAAAGGCGCTATGGCCATGCAGCCTTCAGCCATACTGCAGCGCAGGAAAATAGGTTTCCAGGTTCCGTCAATCACCGTGGAAGCAAGCCAGGTCAGCTTGTCACCGAGCGTGAAGCCGGTACCAGTAATCCAGTAATTGGGCGCGAACTTCTGAGCTGCCAGTGATTGGAAGCCGATGGAATAGACACTGCGCGATTCGGCGGTAGAAATGATTGTCGCCGGTGAATCAACATGCATGGTAATGACATCCACACCTTGGTTGATGAGAGAGTTGGTCGCATCCGCTTCCTTGGCACTGTCACCCCAGCTAAAGGTATACGCCACAGTAGTTTGCGCTTTAGGATTTACTGATTTAGCACCAATCTCGAAGGCATTGATAAACGTTGCAGTCCAACCCATGGGGAAGGCGGCAACAAAACCAAATTTGTTTGACTTGGTCATCTTGCCCGCTGCAATACCCATCAGATACCAGGCATCAGGGGGTTTGCCGTAGAAGTTGGCGAAGTTGGGGCCCATTAGCCAACCGCCGGCATGTTCAAATATCACATTTGGATACTTTTTTGACAGGGCGAACGCTGGATTTTGATGATTGAAGGCTGTGGCAATGATCATTTTTGCGCCTTGATTGATCATGTTTTCCATGGTTGAGGTAGCGCCAGCCTCGTCGGGCACATTCTCGGCTTCAATGATTTTGACGCCCGGGATTTTCTCCTTTATGGTCATCACGCTGTCATGCATGGCCTGGTTGTAACCGGCATCGTTAACGGGGCCACCGTAAAGAGCGCCAATAATTAACACCGGCGCGGCTTCAGTGGTAGGTGCAGGAGGTGCCGCAGGGGATGTGGGAGCCGCGGGTTTCCCTGGGGCACAGGCAGGGAGCAGCATTGCCGTACACAACGCAATAGCTCCGATGAGGTAAAACCATTTTCTGTTCATCTTCCTCTCCTCTTTTTGAAACTTGACCAGATTCGTTGATAGGCCGATTGATAAAGTTGGTTAATGCTCGTAACGCCTCCTTTCCTTAATAATTGGCCCTGTTTGTTTACTCGCTACCGTGGTAAATACGCCCGAGGCTGGCGGGAGCAGAGTACTTACGGTTGCCGCCCCAGGCAATTAACACCAGCAGTGTAATGATATACGGAATGGTGTCCAACAGCAAAGGCGAAATCTGGACGCCGCTGGATTGCAGCAGTAGTTGAAAAGCCACAGCTCCACTGAATACTAGCGCGCCGACAATTGCCTGCAAGGGATTCCATCTTGAAAATATCACCAGCGCCACCGCTATGAAGCCTCGACCAGCTGTCATGTATTCGGCCCAGTGCATAGTATAGGCAATAGATAAATGAGCCGCGCCAAGCCCGGCAAAGAGCCCTCCCACGAAGAGCGCCTGATAGCGGATCAGACGCGGGTTGCGACCGGAGGCAAAAGCCGTATCTGCATTTTCGCCTGCCGCGCGCAGTCCCAGCCCCCAACGCGTGCCGAACAGCAGCCACCAGACCAAAATAGCCACGGGAATAGCCAGATATATCAACATATCAAAACTAAACAGCGAAGTATATAAGGTCGGCAGGTTGGAAATCCCCGGCAGGGGAATCCTGGGCAGTCCTTGGATCTTGGCGCCCACGAATGGCCTGCCGATCAGCGCACTTAACCCGTAGCCAAAGAACATCAGCGCCAGACCACTGGCCAGCTGGTTGGCCTCACGATTGATTACCAGGTAACCCAAGATCATATTCATCAATCCACCGGCTACGACGGCTACCAGAACGCCAAGATATGGACTGCCGGACACAACTGTCACCGCAAAGCCAGCCGCGGCGCTGACCAGCAGGACGCCTTCCAGTCCGAGGTTGACGATTCCCGAGCGTTCATCAATAATTTCGCCGATGGTGGCATAGAGCAGGGAAGTCCCGGAGAAAATGGCACTGGACAATACGCCGAGGATAGCTAACAGGCTCATGTGCTTCTCCTTTCGAAGAATTTGGGACGGGCAAGGACTATGAACAGCGTGAACGCGAGCAAGATATTAATAACCGCGTAAGGCAAATCGCGGGTAAGCTGTAGAAGATTGCCACCAGTGGTGATGGTCGCAACTACGAACGACATCACAAGAATGCCGATGGGCTGACCGCCTGCCAGCCAGGAAATCAGAAAGCCCATGAAACCTAGCCCGGCAGAAAAGTTCAATAACAAGACACCGTAAAATCCGGAAACTTGCGCCATTCCCGCCAGCCCGGCAATAGCGCCGCCTACGCACATGACAATGATTAAATAGCCTTTAAGCGGAATGCCATTGCGCCGTGCCGCCTGCGCGTTGCCACCGATGGCACGTATTTCCAGACCCCAACGGGTGTATTTCATGACAAACCAGAACAATGCCAGCAAAATAAGCGCAATGACAAAGCCAAGGTGAATACGCGTGCCGAAAAATGTCGGAAGCAGTGCCGCTGGAACGAAATTGGCGGTCTTTACAGTATCCATAGCTGAATGCCAGAAACCAAAAATGAGAAAAGCGACGATCTTGGGCGCAACAGAATTCAAGAGCAGAGTAGTGATTGTCTCGTTCACCAGTCCAATTGCCTTAAGGAAACCGGGGATAAAAGCCCAAAGTGCTCCGCCGATCATGCCTAGAAGCACCATTGCCGGTAATAAGACCCAGGCAGGCCAATTTGTAAAAGTGAGCGCAGCCCAGGTGGCAAAGGCGGCACCGATGTATAGCTGCCCTTCGCCGCCGATGTTGATCAGTCCGGCCCGCCAGGGTAGGGCGACTGCCAGGGCAGTGATCAGCATGGGGATCATTGCGACGATGACTTCAGAAAATCCGTAAGTACTGCCGAACGTAGAGCCAAGTATGTCTCCATATGATTTAATGGGATCTTTGCCGGAGAGCACCAGTATCAGCCCGAAGAACACAAAGACCAGCAAGATCATGATCAAATACCGGACCACAACGTCCTGGACTTTTGGGCTAGGGAAAGTGGAACGAATATACGTGTTAACCCTTTGCCACATGCTGAACCTCTGAACCGGTCATGAGGTGACCGACTTCGTAGATATTCGTTTCTTGTGGTCTGAACTCCCCCACGATTTTGCCGCCATAAAGTACGATCAAGCGGCTGCTGAGCGTAAACAGCTCATCCAGGTCTTCCGAAACAAGAAGAATGCCAGCCCCGCTCTGTTGCGCCTGTACAAGCGCCTGCCGGGCGGCAATGGCGGTTTGCACATCTAGCCCGCGCGTTAGATATGATGCAATGATCAGCCGCGGGGCGTGAGCCATCTCGCGTATGATGACCATTCGCTGTTGATTTCCACCGGAAAGTGATCTAGCCAGTGTATACAAGTTGACAGAGAATCCCAACTCCTTTTCACTCTTTTCAACATCCGCTTTTACCGCTTGCCAGTCTATTGAGAAACCGCCTTGCCGCGCGTAACGCGAAGTGTTGGTCAGCGCCATATTCTCCAGCACTGTCATGAACGGCACCGATGCCATACTTAACGGATTCTCAGGTATGAAAGAAATCCCGTTCTTCCGCATGGCGCGGATGGAGCGATTGGTGAGGTCGTTGCCATAGAGAAACTTATGGCCCTTTGTGCAAAATTCCATACCGAGTACGACATCACACAGCTCTTTCTGGCCATTACCGGAAACCCCGGCGACGCCCAGAATTTCGCCGGGATAGATTTTCAGATTAATCCCCTTCAAGCTGATGCCGGTTCCCGTGCTGCGTGTTTCCACATTCCGCAATTCCAACAGGGGTTCCAGTGCTCTGTCCACGCTATCTTTTGGGGTGATATTCAACGCCGTCATCGTTTTCTCGAACATTAGCTCTATCAGCTTGTCTTCACTGGCTTCTGCTCGTGGCATAGTCCCGGCAACGCGGCCACGGCACAGCACTGTAATGCGGTCCGCGCACTCGAGCACCTCTTTCATTTTGTGGGTAATCAGGATAATGGCGTAGCCATCTTTGCGCAGATTCATCCAATACGCCGAACAAAGCCTCCACCTCGTGTGGAGCCAGCACGCGCGTTGGCTCATCCAGAATCAGCAGGCGCGCATCGGAAAGCAGCAGTTTAAGGATTTCTACCTTTTGCTGGTCACCAATGGAAATCCTTGACACCAAAGCTTGCGGATTAATCTTAAGGTTGTAGCGTTCGCAGATTTCGATGATGCGTCGGTGTATCTCCTTCGAGTTTAGGATCTCTTTCATGCCCGGTAGAAATAGGGCGATATTTTCCGCTACGGTAAAGGCCGGGATCAAATTGAGGTCCTGGAAAACCATGCCAATGTGCACGTTTCGAGCATCGTGCGGCGATTGGATGGAGATAGGCTTTCCGTTAAGCAGAATTCGGCCTGCATCGGCGTGGTAAAAGCCGTACAGAATTTTCATCAGCACGCTTTTGCCGGCACCGTTCTCCCCCAATAACGCATGCACCTCTCCGCCATAGATATCAAGGTCTATGTGATCGTTGGCAATCACACCGGGGAATGATTTGGTAATTCCGCGGAGAGCGATAAAGGGTTCCTGGGCACTTCGTGATTCTTTCGTTTTGGACATCGGCTTCCTTCCCAGTGACTGCCCGATAGTTGGTCCACCCTTTAAGGTAATATTCTTAGTACAGTAGCTTTTCTGGATCCTTTGGTCGGCATCCCCAAGAACTATGCGGCCGCACCTGATTGTACTCCTTGTGCCATCGCTCAATCAATATCCAATCAGGGGGATCAATTGTGGCATCAATTATATAGTGACAAAATGATAGTAGGATTGAAGTTCCTGGGGGTCTTATGAGCTGGCGATGTCCGCAACCAGACAATGCAAGCAAAGAGGCTGTCTTGATATTAAAGAAGATGGTCGGTGCATACGAAAGGAATGGAATGGTGGCATCACTTACTTCAAGGAGAAGAAGAATGATGCATTGGTTAAAGCCATCGTCGGTTGTATTCGTGATACGGGATTATGGGAATAAATTACTATATGAATCGTGACTATTGTAGGGGCTCACGTTGAAGTTAGAAGATTTATAATTTGGTTCAGTTAAATTCCTCTGTATACCGGCCTGTATTGCTACCTTCGACTTGCTAGGCTGGTATTGGGGACAGGAGGTATATAACAATGGATCGCATTTTGTTGCTGTCGGACGACTGGAGGGTGAAACAAGAGACCCGGGATGCTCTGTCTCAAAACGGCTTCGCATTGGTTGAGGCTTCAGACGTTGCTAATGGTCTCATCATAGCCAGTGATAATGGCATTGAGGCTATCATTATTGACGAAGAGCTTCCTGATACGGACGGCTACACGGCTTGCCAACAAATACGGCGATGTTTAGAGGTACCAATAATTTTTCTTGGCACCAAAGCACGCAACAACGCACAGTTGGAGACTAACAAACCATGTTTCGATATCTACTTACAAAAGCCGGTTAGTGCCCCCATCTTGAGGTCGCACATCGAGGCTATTAATCGATCAAATCGAGACTCAACTATAGGTTGGAGCCAGCGGTCAGAGTCGAACTGACGACCGGCGGTTTACGAAACCGCTGCTCTACCACTGAGCTACGCTGGCACGCACGATGCAAGGCTAGGTTTCTGCCGCTGCAGGCTACCCCCGACGACAGCACTTCGTCCAATAGCGCCATAGCGTCCCCTTGCATGCTCTCAATTATATGGCTGTAGACATCCATTGTAAATGCTACCGAGCTGTGCCCTAGAGCCTTGCTTCAAGAATGACACCTAACCAAAAGCATATGATACCCTTGATATTCTCGACGTCTTAGATGTACCAGAATACCGTAAGATAAATATTTGACAAACTTACTTATAAGTGTTACACTACCAAGTAACATGATATATATACATAAATGCTTACGTTGTGGACATGAGTGGGCTAGCAAACAGCGAAGACCGTTGCGCTGTGCTAGATGTAAGACTCCCTACTGGGATAGACCGAGGAAGAAGGATATCGGCAAAGTTGAAAAATAGTACCTTGCCAATCTATTTCGATGATACATGTGAGGTGGACGCCAGATTAAAAGTAAACCCGCATTTTATTATTGGCGTAGTTGTGGGCATTGTTCTTCTCGCCATATCAATCTATAAAGTCTTATTTACGGTCATTCTCCTGTTGGTTTCTTCTCATCATTCAGCATATTTAGTGATATGGCTTGCGCCTTTGGTTTACCTGCTAGTGCTAATTCATGAGAGAATACATTTCTACTTGCAGTGGCGATACAGCAGGGCAAGACCAGAATTGGGTTTTAAGTATTATGTTTTTCCGTATTCTAAGTTAAGCGCTTCTGTCTTGAGAGACCAGGGGTTAATATGTACGTTATCGCCCCTGTTTTCAATATCGGTGGTATTGATAGTTATAGCAATGTTCGCAAATCCTGCGGTTCAGGCTATTCTTATCTGGATGGCGTATCTGCATGCTTTGTCTTGTAGTGGCGATTTGGTTTACGCTGTCTGGTTAGGAATACATCGAAGAGATTTGAGATTAGGAGTAGTAAATGACGAGTCAATCTTGTTCAGAAAGAGGCAGAACGCCTGAGAATAGCGGCTGCTTCGGTGAGTTCAGCAATCCTTTTTTCAATTTTGCACAGAAGTTTTGAGAAGTTTGCCTAAAGTATTGATATGACACAGTTAATTCAAACCAGCATTTACCTTCAAAATGCCTGCTCAATGTGGGAGAAACGGGAGGTATTGTAGCCCCTGAGGTCTTTAGGAATGGGCATCAGGATAAGAATCATAGGGGGGGGGTTATACTGATAAAAGGGTAGATACCTTATGTACGGCAATGGCGATTGTCCTGGGCAGGACGTGGCGCAGGACCAGGTAAGGAGGAAGAAGGCTACTACAAATCGTCGTCTAGACGCAAATACCCGCCCAGACGCAAGATACGGGCTGGTGTGGAGGTTCTGGTAGGCGGGGGACCCTTGGGAGGAGACTGCCCTCACTGCAAAGGTGTAGGCTGGGATTGGGTTGACTGATTCCGGCAAGACATTCAGGCTAGCGGCGACTTGTCAAACTTAAGACTATCCTGAAAAGTAATTGACCATCTGTATCCTTTACCATTTCAAAGCTTTTCCAGCCACTCAGCCTCATTATGTGCTCAACATCAAGCCCGATGCAGTCAAGGTTAGAGGCGACTGCCCTTAACTTTCTTGTGTTTTTGCCCAGCTTCATATCCTAGCTAAGAAGTTGGCGTTAATTTGGCGTTAAACTAAAAAGAAGTGGTTATCACGAAAGAGGATATTAGCTTCAAAACAGGGTTTTGTTGATTGATACGACAGTTCTAGTTTGTATCTAATGGGGTAGGTCAGTAAACCTAGCCTATAATTACGAAACCGCTGCTCTACCACTGAGCTACGCTGGCGCACAAGCTATTATATATCTGGAAAGTAAAAAATAAAACATCAAAAATCAGAATGGGGATATGTTTTGAGCTAACAAAGGGAAGCGTATTTACGCTTTTGGTGGCGTCATTTTGATCTCTGACGTCCGGTTCTTTGACTGCTTGTAGTGAGCGCGCGGACTTCCGCTGGGGTCAGTTCTCGGCTGGCGCCTTCTGATAGATTGCCCAGGTGCAGGTTTCCCATTCTAACGCGCTTGATGGCCAGGACCTGATGGCCCAGATTGGCCAGCATGCGCCGTACCTGCCGCTTTCTGCCCTCGTGCATGGTTACGCTGTACTGGTAAGGCGGCGTTGACCTGACTTCGTGTATGACAACGGGGTATGTCATACCATCCTCGAGCTCAACACCTTTCTGCAGCTTTCTTTTCTCGTCGGGCGTTAATGTGCCTGCTATTTGAATCAAATACTCTTTTTCGTGTTCGAACTTGGGATGCGTGAGCCGGTAAGTAAGCTCGCCATCGTTGGTCAAAAGCAGCAGACCGGTGCTGTCCTTATCCAGGCGGCCGACAGGGTATAACCTCAGGTGCCGGTATTTCTGGGGCATGATATCCAGGACAGTCTGGCGGCCTCGCTCGTCGCTGGTAGAAGTTATGATGCCCGCCGGCTTGTTGAGCATAAGGTAGACCGTGCCGGTTGGCTTGAGGTGGGCCGGTTTACCATGCACCGAGACGCGGTCAGTTTCCGGATTGACGGGATGACGGAAGTCCTCAACCGGCTCGCCGTTCACCGTCACCTGGCCATTTTTTATGGCATCGGCTATCCGCCTTCTGGAGCCGATTCCAGCCTGAGTCAGGGCTTTGAGCAATGGGATTGATGTCGCAGTCATCAGATGACAAGGCTAGATTAACCGAAGGAAGACCGTACGTCAACTGGAGCGATTTAGATGAGATTCCTCGCAGCGCTCGGAATGACGGTGCGGGGAAACTTGAAATGATGCTGCAGGAAAGGCTGGGAATGATTTGGATGGGATTCCTCGCTCCGCCCGTAATGACGATAAAAAATTCGGAATGACGGTGATGAAATACTCGGAACGACGTCGATGAAAAAAATCGAAATGATGGTGAAAAACAACGGAATGGTGGTGATGAAGAACTTGGAATGCAGGTGATAAGAAATTTAGATGACCTTCGTCAATAATTCATAATTACCGGAGATTTTGCCCACTGGACATTGCCGACGCCTTGTGGTAAATAGTGCATTAGACACTGAAATATCAAGCCGACCGTAAATGAAGGAGGAATAACAGATGGCCAATAATAAGACGTGGATGCCAACGACGGCCGGGATTCTGGAGATAATTGCCGGCAGTTTCGGTGTGATTGCCGCCGGCGTGCTTAACTTGATAGCCGGTATCACGCGGTTTGTGCCAGAGGTACCAAGGTTTCTGGCGCCTATTTTCGTGGGGATTTCCGTACCGCTGGCTATTCTGGGCATTCTGGCTATAGTAGGCGGCGTCTATGCATTGCACAGAAGAATGTGGGGTTTAGCCCTGGCCGGCTCCATCGGCGCTTTCTTCACCTCCTGGCTGCTGGGAATAGCGGCCATCGTTATTACGGCAATGTCCAAGGAGGAGTTCGAATAATCTTGGGCAGCCTGATGTATATAAGGGAAGCTTTAGACGGAAAACGCTCTCTTCACTCGAATTGATGTTTTTAAGTGCCAGCAGAGTCGCTGCTCTCGCCCTGAGTTGGGCTGAATAGTTTTGACCATATTGAGATGAACTTGTACTGAGTTACAGTCCTTTCCTTGGGGACCTGCACCGGTACCTGGCGGTACTTGGTTACGTCTCTGGATTCAGTACGCTGCTCGTTTACCGTTATGGGTTCGCTCCATTTAAGAACCATGCTTAATCTGGCATATTTGGTCAGCCTGACGAAATCCGAGGAGAAGCGCATAACGTACGTTCCTGGTAGCTTTGGTATGAACTCGACGTTGTCTGATTGGGGCGCATTCTGTATACCACGAAACTTGTAGACGTCAATGTAGCCAGGATCAGTGATGGTAACATAAAAGGTATTGGTTACATCGGCAATTTCCCAGGAACCCGTAACCACCGGATTAGACTTTCCCCCTAAATCAATGTCGAAATCGAGCTCGGTTCCCCACCTATCCGGCAATATTTGATGCCACAAAACCACCAGAGAGCCATCAAATAAAGTCTGTGACTTGTCCTCTGTTGATGGCGAAGTGACCTGAACCGTATAAGGCTCGGATTCGGTGTAGGCCTCTTGTTGGTATTCGGTCTCTGTATACTTCTCGGTGACCTGTACCGGCACCTTCACGAGGGGAAGGGCAAAAATAATGCAAACAAGCACGATCACGCAAGCCAAGCCGATGGCGCTGGCTTTCCAGGGATTAAGATTGAATCCCAACCAACCTCCAGGCCTGTCTTGATCATTAAGACTCATCTTTTACCTCCTGGCGAATGCCTTGATACTTGTTATTAACTTTTCTACTATACAATACCAGAATTCGGAGAATACGTCTATAATTCCAGTTGTCCCGAGAAAAGTGGCCGTGATATGATAACGCTTCGTGCCGATGCGTAATCGGCACTTTTCTAGAAAAACGAGGTTTTACATGTGGATAAAGCAGCCGGGCAAGATTAATGAAAGGCTAGATTTTCTGGGCACTTCTGATATTTGCCTTTATCTGCTTAGGGGCGAAGAGGCGGCCATTTTCGGCGGCGGCATGAGCTTCATGGTACCGTCTCTAGAAGCACAGCTATCGAGGATGGACCTTGATCTGGGTAAGATCAAGTATCTCATAATCTCTCATTCACACTTAGACCACGTAGGCGCGGTGCCTTATCTGAAAAGGAAATTGCCTCACATCCAAACACTGGCTTCGGCGCATGCAGCGGAGGTTTTCTCGAAGGAGAAGGCAGTTAACTTCATAGCGGCGGCCAACAAGCAGATGATCGATAAGCTGGGGTTGCAGAATGAATATGACAGGTTGAATTTGAAGTTTGACGGCATAAAGGTTGACCGCATCGTCGGCGATAATGATGTGCTAGACCTGGGCAGGGATATAGAAATCCACTTCATGGAAGTGACTGGCCATACGCGGTGCTCTATTGCTACGTATGTGCCGAAGTTGAAAGCCCTGTTCCCCGCGGATGCCCTGCCGCCTCCATCCGATAACGCCGGCGCAGTATTTGTCCCGGGCCCGCAATATGACTTTGGCATGTACAAGAAATCAATGGAAAAGCTGGCAAGCTGTGACGTTGAAACATTGGCTTTTGAGCACTTTGGCGTGGTTACTGGCGATCAGGTAAAACTGGTCTTGCGGGACGGGCCCAAACAAATAGAAAAGTTCGAGAAGCGAATCGTGGAATTGTACCGGCAAACGCAGGACTTTGACGCCACGGTGCGCAGAGCCGATGTAGAGATATTGCAGAAAAATGAACTTAGCTTTATGGACAGGGAAATTCAGGTAACAGTCTTAGCCACGGTTATCAGGAAAATTCTGATGTATGCCGGGCTTCTCAGTGAGCGTGCGGCCTAATGCCAAAATATCTAGAACGGCGCTTCCGGTTTCTTTTTCAGAGCAGTGATCAATTTGTCCAGAGGTATGGCAGTCAGGGTTAGCGTCTGAAGGCCGCCCCCGGCGCTCAGATGTACCGCCAGCTTGGCGGCAATTTCGTCGCTCGGCGCTTCAACGATGTTAACGAAATCATATTGTCCCAGAAGCCCGTACTGAGCCAGTATCTTGACCCCCATGTACTCCACTTCCTTGTTGAGCTCTCTGAGCCATTCGGGATAGTCCTCCATTTTCCGCCTGCCTTCCCCGCTAAGTGTGGTTAACATAAGATAGACGGCCATCACTACCTCCTCTTGGTCCGATTTCGGTTGAAGTAATTATATGCTGAGTTAGGGTGAAATACCAGCCCCCTGCCTAGGGATGTTAACAGCCAAAGCCTCAGGAGGTTCCACAATCCCCCTTGACACTTAGTAATACCTCGTGATACGATGTACCTCGGTTATCGATGTACTATTACCTATTCCAATCTATCCCAACGAGAGGCTAAGGCGGCAGCTTCAGATAATAGTAACAGATGGAGGTAAGACGTTAATGAAATGGATTAGCTGGTCACTGTTCGTCCTGGGTCTCTGGATCTTAATCACGGCGCTTATGAGCAATTTTAACTGGGCGGGCATCGTGTGCGGCGTGGCAATTGCCGTTCTGTCAATTATCGGGGCCGTACGCTCGTAATCAGTACCCTTTCCGTAGCTCATGTTCACCGGTAAAATAATTGCCGGGGAGCTGCTGCCTTGGCCGGCTACGGACGGGTAAAGCCGGCCTAACTTTGACCACCGAGTTATACAGTACGGCCTTGGTGGTGCCTTCCTTGACAGTGTGAAGCAGAACAACTAAAATTGGTCTTTGCCAATTGCCTGTATTCAGGCCGGTAGTCAATTCATAGAAGGAAGGAGTGATGGCATGTGTCTGAGGTAAGACTTTCGCAGGGAGAAAGCTTTGAGAGTCTGCTGCGGCGTTTCACCAAAAAGGTACAGCAGCAAGGCATAATCAGTGAAACGCGCCGTCGTGGATTCTATGAGAAGCCCAGCATAAAGCGGAAGCGGAAAGAGGCGGCAAAACGACGCAAAAGTTCCAGGAGCAGCTAGAATGGCTCTAGCTCAACGAATTAGGGCCGATCTGGAACAGTCGTTACGGAAAGGTGATAAACTACGCTGTTCAGTGCTCCGAATGCTCCTGTCGAGCGTAAGGAACGCTGAAATTGCTCAGCAAAAAGATTTGGATGACGGCGGGATAATACCTGTCATAGAGAAGGAAGCCAAGATGCGCCGTGAAAGCATCGAGGCTTTCGAAAAAGGCAACCGCCCCGACCTGGTGGCCAAAGAGAAAGCAGAGTTAGGAATCCTTCTAGAATTTCTGCCCGGCACAGATCAGTCGAGAGGAGATTGTGGCCGCGGCGCGAAAGGTAATCGGTGAACTGGGGGCCTCGGGCCCGAAGGACAAAGGCAAAGTCATGTCCCAGCTCATGCCGCAGCTTAGAGGGAAAGCTCAAGGGCAGGAAGTCAGTGATGTTGTATCGGAACTTCTGAGCGGCACCTAGCCATTACGTGTTGCTCTTTTATCCTCCATGATGGGATAATATTCGGCGGCAGAGATTGCCGCCATCTTTTTATTCAGGCTGCGATTATGAAGTTCGGCATTATTATCTTTCCCGGTACCTGGAGTGATAGAGACTGCCATTACGCTCTTGTCGATATTCTGAAACAGAAAGCCGGTTATGTATGGCACAGAGAAACGGATCTTTCCGAGTATGATTGCGTGGTATTGCCCGGCGGTTTTTCTTATGGCGATTACCTGCGGCCGGGAGCCATCGCTCGCTTTTCCCCAGTCATGACATCTTGGAACGTTTTGCCTCTCAAGGCAAGCCTGTTATCGGCATATGCAATGGTTTCCAGATCCTGTGCGAATCCGGGCTGCTTCCCGGAGCTTTGTTAACTAACGACCATCTGGAATACCGTTGCCAATGGGCTCATCTGAAGGTGGAGAACGGTTCGACTTCTTTCACTTCTCGCTGCAAGAACGGTCAGTTGTTGAAAATTCCCATCTCTCACTATGACGGTAGATATTATGCCGACGATACCGTGCTAGCGGAACTGGAGACTGATAAGCGTGTTGTGTTTCGTTACGCAACTTCAGCAGGCGAGGTGAACGCTGCCGCTAATCCCAATGGTTCCTTGAACAACATCGCGGGCATCATCAATAAGAAGGGCAACGTATTGGGTATGATGCCGCATCCTGAACGCGCCTGCGAGTCTCTGCTAGGCAGCTGCGATGGTAATCCAATCTGGGAGTCGATAATTGCCAGTATCTAAAGAAGCTCTTGACGAAGTTGCACTGAACCAGGATGAATACCAGCTTATCGTGAAAATGCTCGGCAGAGAGCCGAGCAATGTCGAGCTGGGGATGTTTGGCTCGCTGTGGAGCGAGCATTGCGGCTATAAGCATTCCAAGGCGCTGCTCAAGCAACTGCCATCGAGAAGTAAACGTGTTCTGGTAAAGCCCGGGCAGGAAAACGCCGGGGTGGTAGATATCGGAGAAGGGCTGGCGCTGGTTATGAAGGTAGAGTCTCACAATCATCCCTCGGCAATTGAACCATATCAGGGGGCAGCTACCGGTGTCGGTGGCATCGTCCGTGATATCTTCACCATGGGAGCTCGCCCGATTGCGCTTATGAATTCGCTTCGCTTTGGTCCTCTGACCGATCTTCATAACAGGTACCTTTTTGGTGGGGTAGTGGGTGGCATAGCCGGCTATGGTAACTGCCTGGGAATTCCCGATGTCGGCGGCGAAGTCTTCTTTGCCGATTGTTACTCAGGCAACCCGCTGGTTAACGCCCTATGTTTGGGCATTGCCGAAGCCAAGAGCCTGGTCAGCGCCAAAGCCTCCGGAGAGGGTAACCTGCTGATGCTGGTTGGAGCTGACACCGGCCGTGATGGACTGCATGGCGCCTCGGGCCTGGCCTCGAGGACGTTCGAGGAGGAACGGGAGCTGAGGTCAACGGTGCAGGTAGGCAATCCCTTCCTGGAGAAATTGCTTATAGAAGCCTGCCTACAACTAGCTGAAACTGATTGGATTACGGGGATGCAAGACCTGGGCGCTGCCGGACTGACAAGCGCGGCCGTGGAATCAGCAGCCCGGGGAGCTGGTGGCATAGAGATCGATGTGCTGAAAGTGCCACGTCGTGAAAAGGGCATGACTCCTTATGAAGTCATGCTATCTGAGTCACAGGAGAGAATGCTGGTAGTAGTGAAGAAAGGCTATGAGAGCAAGGTAAAGGCTCTTTTTGGTAGGTGGGAACTGCGCTCAGACATAATAGGCCTGGTGACGGGCACCGGCCTGGCCAGAATTAAAGAGGGGCAGAAAGTTGTAGCTGAGGCTCCGGTAAACCTGCTGACTTCACCGCCCGTTTACCGGAATCGAGTCAAGAAGCCGGAATGGCTAAACAACTTGCAGGCATTGGACGTTGACTCGATTCATGATTTGTCACGGACGAAGGCAAGCTCGACACTTCTCCGTCTGCTGGCATCGCCGAACATCGCCAGCAAGCGTTGTGTTTATCGCCAATACGACCATCAAGTGGGCGATAATACAGTAGTGCTTCCTGGCAGTGATGCCGCTGTGCTGCGCATCAAAGGGACAAAGAGGGCTATCTCTTTGACCACGGATGGCAACGCCCGCTACTGCTATATCGATCCTTACGTTGGCGGAGTCATAGCTGTGGCTGAAGCGGCCAGAAATCTAGCCTGCAGCGGAGCCCAGCCGTTGGCTATCACCGATTGTCTTAATTTTGGTAATCCCGAGAAAGACGATGTTTACTATCAGCTGAAAGAGTGCGTTGCCGGTATGTCCCGGGCCTGTCAGGAACTGAGAATCCCGGTTATTAGCGGCAATGTCAGCCTGTATAATGAGACTAAAGGCGAAGCCATATATCCCACACCGGTAGTGGGGATGGTGGGATTAATAGATGATGTAGACAAACATGGCGTTTATGGATTCGAGAATGAAGGAGACCTGGTATTTCTGCTGGGTGATAAGCAAACCGTTGATAGCAGCATCGGCGGCAGCGAATATCTGGCATTAACCCATGGTATGGTGAAGGGGACCCCATACATCGATTTGGGAATGGAAAAGCGGTTGCATCGTTGCTGCCTGGGGGCAATCAGGCGCGGGATAGTTAATTCAGCGCATGATTGTTCTGAGGGAGGTCTGGCTGTGGCGGTGGCGGAAAGCTGTCTGGCAAATGATCTCGGTTTCGTTAGTTACGGTGCGGCTACCTCAGGAAGATTGGATGCTTTTCTCTTTGGTGAAGCTCAATCGAGAATCATAGTATCAGTGGCGCCGCAGGCAGCCCAGAAGTTGATAAGGTTGGCAGCTCGTTATCAGGTAGCGGCCAAAAGACTTGGCACGGTTGGCGGCAAGCGGCTAGTATTTAAAGGTTATATAGACTTATCTCTTAAGCAGGTTGGGGACGCCTGGTGGGGTGGTCTGGAAAGATTATTGTAATGGAGGAAGCAGTTGGCTGAAATCAGCCCTTTTGCAGGCGTACGTTACAATCAAGACATTGTGGGAGATTTAGCATCAGTTATCTGCTTGCCCTACGATGTTATCTCTCCGGAAGGGCAGAAAGCTTACTACCAGAGAAGTGCGTATAATGCCGTCCGGCTCGAGCATGGAATGGAGATGCCTGACGACACGAAGACCAACAATAAGCATACCCGGGCCGGCGTTGCGTTTAACCAGTGGCTGAAAGAAAAAGTGTTGATAGTGGACCAAGTGCCTTCATTCTACATTCACGACCAAGGTTTCACGTATCAAAACATAAGAAAACGCCGACTGGGCGTGATGGCCTGCGTCAGGATTGAGCCGTGGGAGAATAAGATCGTATTTCCTCACGAAAGTACCGTTTCCGGTATAAAGAGCGATCGTCTGGACTTGATGCGAGCTTGTGCGGCAAATTTCAGCCCAATCCTTGGCCTCTATGAAGATCCGGGGCAAAGGGTTCACAAATTGTTGGCTTCCCGGATAACCCGTAAACCAGCAGAGGATTTTGCCGAAGGTAACGAAACACACAGGCTGTGGATAGCCAATGAGCCTGAATTCGTACAGAGAATCAGCCATTTTCTGGCATCTAAGCCCATCTATATTGCAGACGGACATCATCGTTATGAGACGGCGTTGGCTTACCGAAATGAAAAGCGGCAGCAAACTTCGCCCATGAGGGGAGATGAGGCTTTCAATTTTGTCATGATGACACTGGTGTCATTCTCCGATCCGGGGTTGGTTATGCTGCCCGTCCATCGTCTGGTACGCAATCTATCTCCAGAAGCGAAGGCGCAATTCAAAGCCGAGCTGGAAGCGGCCTTCGAGCTGCAGTCTGCACCTCTGGATCCAGATGGAATGCCGGAGGTAGGAGGAGCCACCACAGCTGTCTTGGGCCTGCAGCCGGGCAATGTTGTAGCTTTGAGACCTCGTCAAGCCATGTCGCTTAAGGGGATGATGCCGGCGGGCCACTCTGATGCCTATAAGAGGCTAGATGTTAGCATTATCCAGCACCTGATTATCGAGAAGTTGGGAAATCTGGATAAGAACTGCAGCATTGCCTATACACCGAACGCAATCGAGGCTCGCAAGCTGGTGCAAAATGGTGACTTTGATCTGGCCTTTCTTATGAGTTCTATGTCTGTGGCAACAATCAAGACGATAGCAGATTCTAACGATAGAATGCCGGGAAAATCTACCTACTTCTATCCCAAACTGCCTACAGGGCTGGTCATGAACCGCCTGGAGGGAAAACTATAAGCGGCGCATTTTGGGCATATAGGCTGGTGGCAGGCGTGGTCAGCTGGCTACAGTAGCAGCCAAGCTAGAATGCCTGGGGATTAGACACAACCAGACTAAAGCACCAATCATATGTCAATATCTCTCTTTGAGCCTTACAAGATCGCTAACCTTGAGCTGAGAAATCGCTTTGTGAGATCGGCTACCTGGGATGGGATGGCAGACACATCAGGCAAGGTCACCGATGAATCAGAGGCTCTATACCGTAAGCTAGGCGAAGGGGAAATCGGTCTTATAGTTAGCGGCTATGCTTTTGTGTCACCTCTGGGCCAGGCTGTCCCCGGGCAGTACGGCGCCCATAACGACGACATGATTCCAGGACTTAAGCGCCTGGTGAAGGCGGTTCACCGGGGTGGCGGCAAAATCGCGCTGCAAATAGTTCACGCTGGCGTCAATTCCAATTATTTGCATGACATGGGTGTGACGGCGCTGGCGGTATCTAGTCTGCGAGGAATATGGGCACCGCATAGGGAGATGACTAACGAAGAAATCGAGACTATCGTCTCTGACTTTGTCGCGGCTGCGGCGCGTGGTAGAGAAGCCGGTTTTGATGCGGTGCAGCTTCATGGTGCTCATGGGTATTTGATGAGCCAGCTGCTCTCCCCCTTGTTCAATTGCCGTACCGATAGGTGGGGAGGTAGCCTGGAGAATAGGCGAAGGTTTCACCTGGAGGTGGTACGGAGGATATGTGATGCATTAGGCGCTGACTTTCCGGTCATGATCAAATTTGGAGTTCAGGATGACTATAACAGGGGTCTGTCATTGGAAGAAGGTTTGGATACAGCGCAGAGCATGGTTGAGATGGGTATCGACGCCATAGAAGTCAGCGCAGGCGTGGGAGGTATTCTGAATGTGCTGAGGCATGATCCAGAGCAGGCATATTTTCGTGATAGGTCCGCTGCCGTCAAACGAGCAGTGGCGGTGCCGGTTATGCTTGTAGGCGGCATACGAAGCCTGGAGATGGCGGCCAGTATTGTCGATAGCGGTGATGCTGACCTTATCTCGATGTGCCGGCCTTTCATTAAGGAACCGGACCTCGTGGCTCGCTGGCACACAGGTGACAAAGAGCCTGCCAAATGCGTTCTCATGTAATGAATGTCTGGGGATTCTATCGTTAGGTAGGTCTATGGAGTGTGGGCGACTCCGTCTCAGCTCTTAATCTTTTGAGCGGGATCTGTGCCGTTGTACCAGTACAACTCGTAGTTGTTTCGCCCCTGTTCCTTGACCCAATACATCGCGGTATCGGCATTACCAAGCAAGGTCTTCACATCTTCCCCATCTTCGGGAAATAGTGAGATGCCTATACTGGTAGTTATGTGCACCTGATGGTCTTCCAACGCAAAAGGCTCTCGGAAAGCTGCTAATATCTTCTGGGCGATTTTGACCGCATCTTTGATCCTGCCTACTTGTGGCAACAACAACACGAACTCATCTCCACCTATACGTGAAACGGTATCTCCCTTGCGGACGAGTTGTGTCAGTCGCTTTCCGACGGCTCCCAACAGCTGGTCTCCAATGGCGTGTCCGAGCATGTCGTTGACATGTTTGAATCTGTCCAAATCGAGCATGATTGCGGCCAGCCTGGTATGGTTGCGCTGTGCCTTGGCCAACTCAACAACTAGGCGGTCGTTTAACAGTACCCTGTTGGGCAGGCCGGTTAGGGAATCGTGCGTCGCCATCTCAGCGAGCTTGTGCTCCAGCAGCTTGTGTTCGGTAATGTCCATGAAGCTGCCCACGGCAGCGCGCTTACCGTTGTACAGCGTAGAAGTAACCTTTTCCAAAACCCAGATTGTATCGCCATTTTTTTTAATGAACCGGTACTCATAGGGGCGCGAGACATCACCCTTCAAGCTCTCGATAGCCTTTTTCCTAACGGTCTCTTTGTCGTCGGGATGAACTAAGTCGAGGGAATATGTGTGCAAGAGTTCCTTCTCTGAATAACCCGTCAGATCCTCAAACAGTGAATTCACGTACCGGAATATGCCCTCCTGGACAATATAGATTCCGGTTCCGGCACAGCGCAGCAGAGCCTGAGCCAGTTCCGGCGACTCCTTCGGCTCATGTTGCCCGCGCTGGCGTGTCGGGGAACGTCCGTCGACTTTGGGGATACTCGCCTTGTCCAACTCGAGTTTAGTATACCACACTTGGCAAACGATTAAAGCTTCGCATTATAGTTTCTAATCAACGTGCGGGTTGATAGTCGAGCGCACCTGCGCTACACTTTTGCTAGCTTGATGCATTCGTTTTGGCAAGCTGTGAATTCAATAGAGCCACATTTACGGAGGTAAAACATGAGCGCGCCATTGGAAGGGATTAGAGTACTGGACCTGACGCAGGTATTGTTCGGGCCGTTCGCTACCATGCTGCTGGCAAATTTGGGCGCAGAGGTGATTAAGATCGAGAGACCAGAGGTGGGCGACATCGCTCGAGGCAATGGTCCTTTTATAGACGGGGCAAGCACTTATTTTCTCAGCCTTAATCATGATAAGAAAAGCCTTACGCTGAATCTTGCCAGTGAACAAGGCAAGGAAATATTTTTGAAATTAGCGGAACATGCCGACGTGCTGGTTCAGAATTTCGTACCAGGGACAATGGAAAAACTCGGTCTTTCCTATGAGACTGTAAAGTCGCGCAATTCGAAGATCATTTATGTTTCCGGCTCGGGATTTGGCCAGAACGGACCGTACGCGCACAAGCCGGCTTTCGATGTCATAATCCAGGCCATGGGCGGTGTAATGAGTATTACCGGAGAGCCAGACGGGCCGCCGATCAGGCCGGGGGTATCCTATGGAGACATTACCGCCAGTTTATTTCTGTGTATCGCCACTCTAGCCGCGTTGCACGAGCGCCAGATGAGCGGTCGGGGGCAGCATATAGACATAAGCATGCTGGACTGCCAGATAACCGTAGAGGAAAATGCTTTCGCCCGATATCTCAATGCTGGTGAGGTGCCACAGCGCCTGGGTACAAGGCACCCCGTTATTACGCCATTTCAGGTCTTTCCGACAAAGGATGGTTATGTGGCCGTGGCTATAAGAGGTGGCATGAAAGATCAATGGCCCCTTTTCTGTGCAGCTATCGGCCGCCTGGATATTATGGATGACCCGCGATTTGCCGACGGCTGGCTTCGTACCCAGAATTACAAGATATTGGAACCCATCTTGACCAAGGCGATGAAAACCAGGACTACCAGCGAGTGGATCAAGGAACTCGAGCAAGCGGAAATACCCTGCGGCCCGGTCAACACTATTCCCCAGGTGGCTGCCGATCCCCAGGTGGCAGCCAGACAGATGATTGCGGAGATATATGATCCTGCCGCAGGCATAGTGAAAGTCGTAAACACGCCATTCAAATTCTCCAGAAGTCAGTGCCGAATCGGACAAACCGCTCCTGATCTGGGGCGGCATGCTGAGGAGATTCTGACCGGTCTGTTAGGGATTTCCCGCGAGGAAATCAACAGACTTAAAGAAGAACGTATTGTTTGACGGTGAATAGCGCGAATGCAGGCTGGCTAGAGCTTCACCAGCTTGGCTGTATGAACGTCTGGCAGATTGAGGATTTCTTGTATTCGTTCTTCGGGCAACGGTTCGTCGAGGGCCAGGATCATAAGAGCTTGCCCCCTGGCCTGCAGGCGGGCCAGTTGCATGGAACTGATATTAATATCAGCCTTGCCGGTTATGGAGCCGACAGCCCCAATGAGACCGGGGCGATCACGATGATCGCTGAACAGGAAGTAGCCGCCGGTGGGCATAATATCGGGCCAGAAGTTATTTACCCGGACGATGTGGGTCTCTCCTCTTAAAACAGTGCCTGCGACCGTAGTCATTCCAGCATCTGTGACAGCTTCCAACGTAATCAAGCTGGCATAGTTCTCACACGTAGTGTCTTTCTGTTCAATAATCTTGATGCCGCGCTGGGTGGCAATAATATTTGCATTGACGAGATTAACTCTTTCCTCGCTGATTCCTTCGAGCAGACCGCCGATCATTGACGCCTTAATGGCGCTGGTTTCATAGTTGGCGATCTCACCATTGTATTTGATTCGGATGTTGTTTATTTGGCCTTCCATAAGTTGCCTGGCCAGGTTGCCCAACGTTGAGGCCACCTGCATAAAGGGGGACAACACTGCCAGAAGCTCAGCTGGAATTTGCGGTGCGTTCACAGCATACCTGGCTGGCTGTCCGTTTAATACGGCCATAACTTGCTCCGCAACCTCCAGCGCCACACCAGCTTGCGCCTCCGTGGTAGAGGCGCCCAGGTGAGGAGTGACGATAATCTTGCCACTCTGGAAAAGAACGCTATCAGTTACCGGCTCCTTGGCGAATACATCTACAGCCGCACCGGCTATCTTGCCTGCTTCCACCGCCTTCATCAGGGCCTCTTCGTCCACAAGGCCGCCACGGGCACAATTGATAATCCGCGCTGTCGGCTTCAATTTGCTCAGTTCTTTAGTACCAATCAGCCGTTTGGTTTGTGCTGTCAACGGCAGGTGGAGTGTGATAAAGTCAGACTCCTTAAGCAATTGTTCCAGGGGAACCAGCTCCACATGTAGATTGCGGGCATAATCCGCCGAGACAAATGGATCATAGCCGACTAGCTTCATGTCAAATGCCTGAGCCCGTCTGGCTACCTCCGAACCTACGTTGCCGAGACCGATGATACCCAGCGTCTTGCTTCTGAGCTCAATACCCATGTAGTCACTCCGCTGCCAGACACCTGATTTGAGCTTAGCGTTAGCCTGTGGAATATGCCGGGCTAGAGATAGCATCATAGCCATGGTATGCTCGGCAGCAGCAATAGTGTTGCCGGTGGGCGCGTTCACAACTACCACACCCTGCCTGGTGGCGGCGTCCACATCGATGTTGTCCAGACCGACACCAGCCCGGGCGACAACCTGCAGTTTTTTGCCGGCCCGGATAATATCAGCGGTGGCTTTGGTCTCGCTGCGTACTATCAGCGCTTCGTAGTCACCGATTATGCTCTTAAGTTCCTCTGGCTTAAGCCCAATTTTTACATCGACTTCAGCCTGAGCTTTCAGAGCTTCTATTCCTTCCTTGGCTACCGGGTCGGCAACAAGAATCTTCATGGCAACTAAATTCCTCGGGAAGGCGCCCCAGTCCTTGACTCAGGCGCTTGCCTTCGGCAAAGCTTTCGCTATAGCCCCCAGGGTTTCCTTTATGTCAGATTCAGTGACCCAGCCCAGGTGTCCGATGCGAAAGATCTTACCTGTCAGGTCGCCTTGACCTCCCGACACTACCACCTTGTATTCATCTCTAAGTACCTGCTGCAGTTTCGATACATTCATCTTTTCCGAAGCGTTAACTGCCGTAACGGTGTTGGAGGCGTACTTCTCATCGGCAGCCAGCAGGGATAGTCCCAGGGCTTTCACTCCTTTTCGGGTCATATCGCCCAGCTTAGCATGGCGAGCGAAGATATTGGCTAATCCTTCCTTTAGCATCATGTCCAGCGAGACATCCAGCGCAAAGAAGACAGAAATACAAGGCGTCCACGGGGTCTGCCCTTTTTCCAGATAGCTCTTGGCTTTGGCGAAATCCCAATAATATTTAGGTATTTTTGACTGAGCATGAGCTTTCCAGGCCCTTTCACTGACGCTAACCATAGCCAGGCCTGGCGGTACCATCCAGCCCTTTTGAGAGCCGGTAACAACCACATCGCATTTCCAGGCATCGGTCTTCAAGTCAATGCAGCCCAGGCCGCTTATGGCATCGACAATGATGAGCTTGTCGAACTCATTGATGGCAGCGCAGATTGACTTTAGGTCATTGGTCACGCCTGTAGAAGTCTCATTCTGAGTCAGCAGGACGGCTTTGATTTTAGAGTCCGACTTCAGAGCCTTACGCACGGCGTCCGGGTCAACTGGCTTCCCCCATTCGAATTTGAGCCGTGCTGCCTCAGCGCCATAACATTCAGCGATGTCGGCAAAGCGATTGCCGAAGACGCCGTTGGAAATTGACAGCACTTTATCACCAGGCGATAACATATTGACGACTGCGGCTTCCATGCCGCCGGTACCGGAGCCGGTAAGTACGAAGAGGTCATTTTGGTCTGGAATAGTTCCTTCAGCCTTGTCGTAATGCGTCCAAGCATATCGCCGAACTCTTTGCCACGGTGGTTAATCATTTGCCTGCCCATAGCCTTCAGCACTTCTTGGGGGCAGGGGGTAGGGCCAGGTATTCTTAATTGCATATTATCGCCTCCAATCTTAAGGATTACCAAACTTCAAATTTTCTTTTTGCGCTATCAGTCATCCTCAAAAAACCACGTTTGCCTACTTTGATGACGTCCGCGTCTTCTAATTTAACAAGGTCACTGCTCACCTTTTTACCGTTAACCTCAACGGCACCGTGAGCTAATAGACGCCTTGCCTCAGATAGGCTCTTGACCAAGCCAGCATCAAGTAATAACCTGGGAATGTTTCTCTCAACCTCAACTTCTGCCGTAGCCCCTAGTTTAATAGAAGCACGAAGCTCAACCTCCTTAATCTTCTCGGCAGCTCTCTTTTTTGAAATACCTTGGTAAAATACTCTTCGGCTTCTCGCGCAGATTGCACGCCTTGAAACTGGGCAACGATTTCATGAGCCAATCGCTTCTTAACTGTCATAGGATTAATTGACTTATTGGCTATTTGTTCCTTGAGTTCGGCAATTTCCTCATTGCGCACATCAGTCAATAATTCAAGGTAATCAATGATCAGGCTATCTGGGATGGACATGACTTTGCCGTAAATTTCATCCGCCGGTTCGTCCACGCCTATGTAGTTACCCAGGCTCTTGCTCATTTTATGGCTGCCGTCGGTGCCGACGAGAAGTGGAACGAGGAACACCTGCTGAGGCCGCTGCCCCATCATCTGCTGCAATTCTCTGCCTACCAGGCAATTGAATTTCTGGTCGGTGCCACCGAATTCAACATCGGCTTCTATAGCGACTGAATCGTAGGCCTGGAGCAAAGGATAGAGCAGTTCGGTGATGGCGATCGGTTTTCCTGAGCTGTACCGGTTCCCAAAGTCCTCCCTGGCCAGAAACTGAGCCACGGTGAACCTGCTGGTCAGGCTGATGACATCTTGAAGGCCGAACTGCTTGAACCATTCACTCTGCCACTTAACCTCGGTCTTCTTTTTATCCACAACCTTAAAAAATTGCTTCATATAGGTCTGCGCGTTAGCTTGTACCTCTTCGGGAGAGAGCATGGTACGGGTAGTCGACATACCGCTAGGGTCTCCAATCTGCGCCGTCCAGTCCCCAACAATCAGTATAACACGATGCCCCAGTTCCTGGAACTGACGCAGTTTTCTAAGGCCAACCACGTGGCCCAGATGTATATCCGGACAGCTGGGGTCGAAGCCCTGTTTCAATTTCAGCGGTTTACCAGATTCGAGTAGCTTCACCAATTCAGCTTCAACTATAGTCTCAGCTACACCGCGCTTTAACAGCCGTCTGATGTCAGGACTGGCCATGTTTTAGTGGGCCTTTATTTTTCATGCGTTTGTCCATTATCCGCTGTGCTTCTTTCACATCTGCTGCTATTTGAGCTTTCAGTTCTTCTAGGGTGTCGAAACGCTTTTCATCTCTAAGCTTGTCGACGAGGTATATCGTTAACCTGCGTCCGAGCAACTCTGCTTTGTAGTCGAGAATATAAGTCTCGATCAACCGTGTGGTTCCCTCAAATGTGGGGCGAAGACCGATATTGGTTACCGAAGGTATTTGCCTGCGGCCGACATGAGCGATAGTAACATAAACTCCGTCGCCGGGTAAAGCCTGCTCAGACTTTACCTCCAGATTTGCAGTAGGAAACCCAAGCGCTCTGCCTCGTCCATCACCGTGCACAACTCGACCGCTGAGACTGAAATGCCTCCCAAATAGTTTCCGCACCTTCGTCATGTCTCCTTGAGCCAGAGCTTGACGAATGGCGCTGCTGCTTACAACCTGACCGTCTAGAATCATTGGTGGCACTATTTCAACGCTAAACCCCATTTCTTGTCCCAGATACCGCAGCCTGTCCGGATTGCCTTCTCTATTTCTGCCCAGAGCAAAGTCAGGGCCGACCACCATTCCGCGCATTTTCAAATAATCCTTCAATAGCTTGATAAATTCTTTGGCGCTGATCCCCATGGTCTCAGCGGTAAACGGCAACGCGACAACGACGTTTATGCCCAAACGCCGGAGCAAAGAGATCCTAGTAGCCAAATCGTTTAAATAGAGCAATTTATTCTTTGAAGATAGCACTGCTTCTGGATGGGATTTAAAGGTGATTACCCCGCTGAGGTAGCCTAGTCTGCGCGCTTCGTCTCGCAGATGAGTTAGCAAATGCTGATGGCCGAGGTGAACCCCATCGAAAACCCCGACGGTGAGCAGCATGTCTTTTTGTGGCCTTACTTTAGCCAATTCTTTCTTAATAGCTAGCATAGCCGGTTCCTTGTCTATCGTTGGGGTGAAAGCTAGGATTTCACTTTGGCCGAGGGACTGGCCAGACACCGACCTGCAGCCTCAGCCACGGACTTTACCTGTAACATAAGCTGCCGGAAATTATCAAAAGTGAGTGACTGGGGGCCATCTTTAAGAGCCATGTCCGGGTTAGGATGGACCTCTACCATTAAACCGTCAGCGCCGGCGGCTATAGCAGCCAAAGCCATAGGAGTGACCAAATACCACTTGCCCGTGCCATGGCTGGGGTCAGCTATGATCGGCAGATGACTGACCTTCTCAATGATGGGGATGACGCTTATATCCATTGTATTGCGTGTATAGGTCTCAAAGGTTCGGATACCTCGTTCACAAAGCATGAGCTGTCCGTTACCCTGAGCCAGAATATATTCGGCAGCCAGTAACCACTCCTGAATTGTGGCCGATATGCCACGTTTTAACATCACCGGTTTGCCCGTTTTGCCGACTTCCTCAAGGAGGTTGAAGTTTTGCATATTACGAGCGCCTATCTGTAGGATATCGGAATAGTTTGCCACCATGTCGACCTCAGAGGGTGCCATCACTTCGGTAATGATTGGCAGTCCAACCTCTTTCCTGACCTGGGCCAGAAGCTCAAGTCCAGGCTTGCCTAACCCGCGGAAATGATATGGGGATGTACTTGGCTTAAAAGCACCACCGCGCAGGATGCGTGGCTCCGGCTGCTTTTACTGCCTTGGCTGTTTCCAGGAGCTGTTGCTCGCTCTCGACAGCGCAGGGTCCCGCCATAACCACTATTTCTTTGCCACCAATGGTGATTCCGCCAACTTTGATTGTAGTATCTATAGGATGGAACTCGCGGCTGCTGAGTTTATACGGTTTGCTGACCCGGATAACTTCATCGACACCGGGAAGCAGCTCCAGCATGTCCTCTAGTTCCGGGAAAATTTGCCCGACTACACCGATAATTGTTCGCTCTACACCCTGAGACACGTGTGTCTTCAAACCGGCGGATTCGATCCGCTTGAGCACTCCAGTGATTTCCCTTTCGCTGGATCCCGGTTTCATGACCACTATCATTTTCGTTTATCCTCTGAGGTTCTAGTCCTCTCTAAGTATCTCCGTGCCTCCCAAGTAAACGTGCACTATTTCCTCATTCGACTTGTCGGTGTTGAACAATAGCAGGATTCGTAAACAGCGGGCTAAACTCTTCGGCACGTCAATTTCCTGTGCACATATCAACGGGACCTGTGTCCAGCCCAGTTTCCGGGCGGCGGCCGCTGGAAACGCGGCATTGAGGTCCGTTGTTGTGGTAAACACAATACAAGTTACATCGCTTATTTCGACTTTGTTGGTGGTGATGATCTTCTGGAGTAATTCCGTACTTGCCGCTATTATAGACTCTTTGGTATTTTCCGGCACTGTTATAGCGCCCCTAATGCCTCGGCACAACAATTTGTATTTACGCCTCCTTCACGGTTAGCCTAATAGCCTACCCGATTCAGCCACTATCGTCAAGAATTTTTTGCCTGAAAATGAGCAAAGAGGGTAAACTAATGGCCGGGTTGGCAACGTTTTATTAGAGGGCATGCACTTTAGACCTGTATCGACGTTGTACGGAGGTTCGTAATGGATTTCAGTCAAAAAGTGGCTACCGCAATTGCCGTATTTCTGGCGGTTGTTATGATATGTGGGGGTCTGGGGTTTATCAGCTACACATACGGCTACAGGGTCGGTCAGGATACTAGTCACGGCCAGGAATATAGTCAAGGGAAAAATGAAGCTTATCAATCCGGCTACAAGTCCGGTATTGAGGTTGGCGCCCAGCCTGTCACGAGCGCGGCGACATCCGGCGGATTTACGCTTCGGAATCCCACGTATCAGGAAATGAAGGCCTTTCTGGCACAAGATACCACAAACCTTAATCAATATAGAGAAGAAGACTACGTCTGTGTGGATTTTGCGGCTGCAGTGACCAATAATGCCGTGCCCAAGGGTATTCGTTGCGCAACCGTAGATATGTTCTATCCTGATGGATACGGGCACACCATAGTGGCCTTTCAAACCACAGATAAAGGATTAGTCTTCATTGAGCCCCAGTTTGATCAGGAGGTGAAACTCATAGTGGGAAAGATCTATGCGGCGACTAACGCCTTCACACCCGCACCTCGCGATGATACGATCAGGCGGTTTGTGATTGTCTGGTAAGCACTTAGAACAGGTGAAGCACACTCCGCAGCAGCCAGATGATAAGGAGTATAACTCCAATAATCAGTGCTATATGGATTAGAAAACCCAAACTACGGAAAAAGACAAACCCAAGCAGCCACAAAACCAGGATAATAATGCCGATAATCAATAAAATACTCATAGTCCCTTCTCCGCTACGAATAATTACCCGACACAGACGTTTAATTAATGGTCATCAAATATTTGTAGTGAGGTAGTAAAGCTTTTATGTAGCCTGTTCTATGCCTCTTTACCTACCCAGAATACAGTATCAGAATACCGGCAACGATAGCAATTATCCCCGTGATTAACCCACCGCGTTTCATGATTTGACCTCCTTTAATTTTGGCATTATCTTAAAGACGAGAGTCTGTTATTTAATCGGGTATCTATAATAAATTTGTTGCTTCCATGAATGTTGAATTGACTAACTTCTACTTCACAAGTTTCAATACCCATATAAGCACGATAAGTGCGTAAGCATTGATAAGTAAGGTTCGTATCCAGTTCGTCTTCAATATTTTTACAAGATACGGGCTTTTAGATCCCAGCGGATCTCGAGATAATTTTCCCTGCCACTGACCCCACATGAATATGGTGAGGATGAGCGAGAGCCATAAGCATGTAGTACCTCCATAGATAGCCCATAGGGGCGATCCCGCGGGATGGTACCAGATAAGTACTGTCGAACCTGCAATCTCCAAGCCCCACGGGAACAGAACCCAATATGGAAGTTTCTTCCAATGAACCTCCTGCACGTGTCGAAAATCCGCTTTGCCGATAAGTTTCCATGACCTGAAGATATCAACTTCGTTCGCCCAAATCGTACCCATGTTATAGAAAGCGACAGCAAGGTTGAGAATAAGGAAAATTGTGGTATTCATTAAGATTTATCTACTTGTCATCAATATACAATGCATGAACTTCGAGGTTATCGATGCAGTAGAGGACGTTGGTGTTCACGCTGTCTTTCCGGCATATATAGTGCAGATCTTTGTCGCAAGCCTCAGCTTATGATATCAATTTAACCATGTGAATCATTACAATGTCATAAAATTGGGCTGGGAAAAATTAAATTCTTGTAAATTCTGATGCGTGGCGCGCTCCGCACTGCTTTTAAGTATCTTTAGTGTATGATAGAATTACCGAGGAATTTAGAGGGAGGCAGAAAATGAAAGTTCGAGACGTCATGAACTGGAATGTGGTTACGGTGTCGAGCGATACGCCTATAATCGAAGCCAGGAAGATCATGGACGCACATAACGTCCGGCGTTTGCCGGTTGTTGATAAGGGCAGGCTAGTCGGCATGGTAAGCAAGGAGCGCATATCTCGTGCCAGCCCATCTCCAGCTACCAGTCTGAGCATCTGGGAAGTTAATTACCTTCTGGCTAAAATGACAGTTAAAGATATCATGACAAAGGATGTGGTCACGGTCACTCCTGACATGCCGGTTGAAGCTGCCATAACTTTGGCTCAGACTAAAGGCGTAGGCGCCCTGCCAGTGCTGGAAGATCATACCCTTATAGGTATATGTACAACCAACGATTTCTTCTACAAAATACTTAATCCGTTATTGGGAATAGGCAAGCCAGGTACTCGAATAAACATCACGGATGGTGGCAAACTCAAGAACCTTCAAGAAGTTCTGGAGATTGTGAAAAAGGCTGGAATCAAACTGATATCCCTACACAATGTGCCACCGATTGAAGGCAAGGAACATGACCTGTGCATCCATCTTGATACGGAAGATGTGAAACAGCTTCTGAAAGACCTGGCAGATAAGGGCTATAAAACTGAGGTGGTGGAACGGTAAGACTTTGTAGTTCTGTTCTGGCATAGCCGAACAGCCGGCGGGACAAGCCACTTACACGGTATGTTCAGTTCCGTCAGGGTTATTCAGCATCAGTTTCTAGACCCTGGGCCGACTTAGCAGATCGTTCATACAATTCATGCTTATTTATGTTTACTCAATGAGCTTAATGAGATTCACTAGATGCTAGTAGCCGATATTGCTCTGGTGGTGGGTGCTTATCTTCTGGGTTCGCTGCCTTACATGGTTCTTCTGGCCCGTGCTCGAGGTTTTGATTTCTCCCGTGAACCGGACTTGCACATGGCAGTGTGGCACAGGATGGGGCGCCTCGAAGGTATTTCTGCAATAGTGATTGATATCTTGAAAGGCGTTATACCTGTCGCTTTGGGTTTTATCTTTGATTTTCGTCTAGTCGTGATTGCCATAGCCGGTGTAGCCGCGGTTGCGGGGCAGATGTGGCCCGTATTCAGAAGGTTTGATGGCGAGAAGGGCAATACCACCGGCATTGGGGTCATATTGACCTTGACCATATGGCTTAGCTTGACTAGCTCTCCACTGGCCTACATCGTACTTATTGCTTTTGTCGTACCGATCCTGATTGGTGCCGGTATCAAGTCTGTTCCGCGCCTTAGAGCACCTGGCCAAACCATTCATGAACGCTTTGACTTCGGCGGCCCGGCGGGTAATAGCATGCCGCTGGGTATGGGTACTGGTTTTGTTTTGGCACCGTTAAGCGCCTGGTGCTTGAGACAACCGATTGAAATGGTCCTGTCCTTCGTAGCCATATTTATCATTATTATTATTCGCCGCCTCACCGCTGGGCTGGGTGCCGACTTGCGAACAGCTAGCATAAGCGTCAGGAGTATATTGCTTAACCGGTTCCTCTTCGACCGTAGCTACAGATAAATAGATAGAGCCTGCTTCAGGTTTTGCCCAGTCTTCTCAGTATCTCTCTGGCGGCCACTACTCCGCAGGCTGAAGCTTGAATCAAGCCGCGACTGACACCAGCGCCGTCACCAGCCGCGAACATATTGCCGATTTCTGATTCCAGACACGAGCTCAGCTTGAGCTGGCTGGAATAGAACTTGACTTCGACACCATAGAGCAGGGTATGCCGAGAGGCTACTCCGGGAGCCAACCTATCCATTGCCTGAAGCATCTCCATTATTCCTTTAAGATGGCGGAAGGGGAGAGCAAAGCTCAGGTCCCCCGGCGTTGCAGCCTTCAAAGTGGGTTCGAGGATACTGTGTCGAATACGCTCAGGTGTTGAGCGGCGTCCTTCCATTAAGTCACCAAAACGCTGCACCAGCACACCGCCGCTGAGAATGTTGGCCAGGCGTGCCAGGTATTTCCCATAAGAGATAGGCTCGTGAAACGGCTCGGTGAAGGTGGTGCTGACGAGTATGGCGAAATTGGTATTCGCCGTTTTGCGTTCTGCGTAGCTATTGCCATTGACGGTAACCACCTGATCCGCCCCGCCCGTGGCTTCCATAATTACCTCCCCGCCAGGGCACATACAGAATGTCCTAATCCGGTCACCGAAGCTTTTGGAAAAGAATTCGAGCTTCGATTCATATAGTACCGATGTCAACTCTTCAAGCACCGGTGCTGGCACTTCTACTCTAACGCCGACGTCTATCGGGTTAGACTTCAGACTCAATTTGAGCCTGTTAGCTTCCTGCGTCAGCCACTCCGCGCCTTCTCGACCCGGCGCCAGGACCAGGTATCGGCACTCTAATCGTTCTCCTTGATTTGTTTTCACTCCGGCTACCATGCCATTCTCAACTATGATGCCGGTTGCCATTTCCCCTAATCTAATGTCGAGCTTGGGGACGATGAAATCCCGCATTTCTTTAAGCACCAGCCGTGACCTTTCAGTGCCAAAATGTCGCATCTTCACTGGGATTAGCTTCAATTCCGCCAGAATTGCCCGGCGTGTCAGATCGTCGATTCCTTCACCCACGCCGTAAATCCTATCGTCCGCACCGAATTTCAGGTACAGGCTATCTACATAATCTATTAGATCTTGTGCCTCCTCAGTTCCCACTAGCTGGCCCAGCCGACCCCCCACGGCGGTTGACAGGGTTAATTTTCCATCGCTGAAAGCTCCGGCACCACCCAGCCCGCTAACCAGATGACAGGGTGAACAAGACAGGCACGTTTTGCCAGTCTCTTGAAGTGGGCACCGGCGAGCATCTATGTCCTTGCCCTTTTCCAGGAGCAGGATCTTAGCGTCACTGGATTGGCACAGCTCCATGGCGGCAAATATACCTGCCGGACCGCCACCAACGATTATTACGTCATATTTACTGGTTTTCTTGGTCATGCTTAGTCAACTGTGGAAGTCTGATTCCGTACTTACTGATGTGGCCACTGTCGGCTTGGCACTGCATCCCCTAAGCCGCTTAATCTTGCCTTAGTCATCGGGCTTTCTTTCGGCCAGTTGCCGTGACCAGTCGGCCAACAGCGTGCCTGGCCGAAGGATCTCCTCCGCCGCTGAATAAGGGTCTATGTCACCCGCCTCCACCATTGCCATGTGTCCACCTAGCGCTCCATCCTTTTCTACCAGCTTCAGAAGCTTGTCAGATATTCTGCTCTCCACTATCTCCAATAATTCTCGCCGACGCTGTTCCTGTCGCTTCTGCGACAAACGGCCTGTTTCCGTGAGCAGTTGTCGGTGTCTATCAATTTGTCGCTGGAGTTCCTCAATGCCCACGTTATTGATGGCTTCGGTGGCAATCACTGGCACATCCCACCAGCTGTCCTCAGAACGAAGTTGGATCATTGTCTTTAGTTCAGCTACCAGATTGTCAGCCCCCGGCCGGTCAGCCTTGTTGACTACGAAGATGTCCGCGATCTCGAACAAACCCGCCTTCATTGTCTGAATAGTGTCACCAGCTTCAGGGACCAGTACTACCACCGTAGTGTCGACATCTTGCATAATATCCAGTTCGGTCTGGCCTACGCCTACTGTCTCCACCAGTATGAAATCCTTACCGAAGGCACTCATCAGTTTGATCACGCCATTTGTGGCTCGGGGTAAACCTCCGTGGCTGCCACGTGTGGCCATACTTCGGATGAAAACGCCCTTATCCAGGTAATGCTGTTGCATCCTTATCCTATCCCCAAGAACTGCGCCACCGGTAAACGGGCTGGTAGGGTCGGCGGCTATTATACCCACTGTAAAACCGGATTGTCTTAACAATGCCGTCAACCGGTCAACCACGGTGCTCTTGCCTGCACCCGGAGGTCCGGTTATGCCTATGCAGTAAGCCTTGCCCAAGTGGGGATAGATTTGCTTCATTATCTCTGGCACATCGGCTCCGTCTGTTTCGACTCTTGTAATCAACCGTGCCAGAGCCAGCACGTTTCCGGCTAGCATTTCCTCTACCATCTGGGTAGTTAAAACCCTCTGTTTTTGCATTTGCCAGTCTCCCTGCACATTCTATAAGCTGGTATTCACTACGTCAAGGAAGTTGACATCTTTTTGCAGTAAGTGCTATCATTTTGGGCGTAAAGGCCGAAATGCGTAACTGGGTTCGCAGCTACAATTGGTTTTTCTTCTTTTTTGGCGCGTTTTGGCGCGGGCCCGGGAGCGAATTGGCCTAGAAAAGCAGAAATAACTCGAAGTAAGAAAAGCCTCCCGCCCCGCGGGAGGCTTCTGTTTTTGGAGCTTATCGTAAATTCAAAAGGGGGTAAACAGCCATGATAGTTGAAATGAGGACCAACGCTCCGCAGGAAGAGGTTGACAGCGTAGTGCAGCGGGCCAAAAAGCTAGGCCTTGGCGTGCAGTTGAACCTGGGTACAAATAAGACGGTTGTAGCTCTGCTGGGCCCCAATACCGGCCAGTTGCAGATTGACGTTTTTGCCGTTTTGCCCGGGGTGGAGCGTGTCACCAGGATTATGAAACCTTATAAGCTCGCTTCTCGGGAGTTCAAGTCAGAGGCGACCGTAGTTTCGGTTGATGGGGTTGTGATCGGTGCCAAGCGCGTGGTTGTCATGGCTGGCCCCTGTGCCGTCGAGGATGAGAAGCAGTTAATGGCTGCAGCCGCGACTGTAAAAGAGGCTGGGGCTTGCATTCTGCGCGGTGGTGCCTTTAAACCGCGCACGTCACCTTTCGCTTTTCAGGGGCTGGAGCAGTTAGGTCTGGAATTATTACGACAAACCAAGAAACAATTCAATATACCTGTGGTAACTGAGGTGGTGGCTCCCAACGATGTAGCTAAAGTGGTGGAATATGCTGATATACTCCAGGTTGGGGCACGGAACATGCAGAACTATGCGCTACTGACCGAGATAGGCAAGAGCAAGTGTCCTGTCTTGCTGAAACGGGGATTGTCAGCCACCGTTACCGAATGGCTCACGGCCGCCGACTATCTGCTGGCCGGGGGAAATGAACAGGTCATACTGTGTGAGCGAGGTATCAGAACTTTTGAGGATAGCACGCGTTTTTCGCTTGATATCGGCTCGATTCCGGTAGATTAAGAAATCCAGCCACTTGCCCCTGATTGTTGACCCCAGCCATGCTGCCGGTCATTATTCTCTAGTTCCCGGCAATGGCTAAGGCAGCTATAGCAGCTGGGGCTGATGGGCTGCTCATCGAAGTACATCCCAACCCAAAGGAAGCCCTGGTGGATGGCCTGCAGTCTCTTACTCCGTCAGACTTCGCCAGGTTGATGAAGGAGCTTGGGCCTATTGCCGAGGCGGTAGGCAGGCATATCTAGATAAACAGCCAGAATGTGCGAAGCTCTTGCGAAAGCTACGATAGTGGATTGCACACAATGAAAGGTAAAAAGGTTTCAAGAAGACCCTGCCCGCAGTCAATTGACTAGTGGTTCGAGTGCCCCTAGGTGGGGCATTATGGACAGTTTCCGAACTTTTATTTGAGAAGCAGCGGCCTATTCCATTATTGAAGCACTTAAATATCTCCTAATCCATGGTTAGCCTTTGCATAAATCAGGTATTGCATCAACCATCTAATACTTAGTTACGTAATGACTAAGCGCATCCGCACTTTAGACCGTTGCCTATTAACTTACGTTGCAGCAGTCCCAATCAATGGCTGAAGTAGCTTGTTGGACATTCTCATTCATCGGATCTAGCTAATTGCTTTATGACTTCAGAAAGTTCCACCACTTCAATATTTAGAGGGCAATCAGGCCAATTGTGATGCCAACAGACAATGACATCGCAACCATCAGTAGGATGGCCGTGGTCGCGGAAATTTCGGCTCTCATACTCAAATTCAATGTGAACATGTTGCCACTTGCCTACTTCAATCTGTCTCTTAGCTTCACAGTCAGGGAATCCTGCTTGCATTGCCTCAACGGAATAGCCAAGTTCACGTGCAACAATGCCAAAGAGAAAAATGACTCCATTCTCATTTACTGGCTCATGTCGAAGGCCGCGAAAATCTATAGGGTTGCCGTAAACTGGCCGATTACCTATCTTCGAGTGTTTTTGTAAAACTGACGAGAGCACGGGCATGTCTGTTTTGTGCGGAATATCCTGATGAGCAGCATTTGTATTTGTCGATTTGGCCTCAGATCTCTGAACTGGAAGTAGGGGAAGAACATCATTCCATTCGGGTTTGTCTGCTGCAAATTCCCTGAATTTATCTGGTAACCGTGACCACGGCCCGAAATGGTGCTCGAAAGATCCTGCGCTGTAGGTACCATGATGTCTGTATTGAGTACGAGTAGGGATTTGGCGCAATTGACGCACAAGTCTTCCCCAGTCTTCTATCAGCTTATCGTCGTTGATTTGGACGTTAGTCGTATCTGGTTCTAGTCCTGCGGCCTCAATGGCACAGTTCCAGCTTGGGAAATGCTTCAAAACCTGATACTCACTTATTCCTGTATAACCAACAAATGCAGACCGTGACGGACGCTTTCCCAGTTTAGACGCGGTATTTCTGATTGCGTTCAAAATCTCATCTTTGCTTGATGACTCTTCTGCCATTTGTGTTTTGTTCCTTTTAGACTGAACATTCTTTGTTAAGATTATTTTATGATTGTCTTGTGCTCATTATACAACATCATCCGATACAGATGTGATAAATCATTTGCCCATAAATTGGTGGATAATCACTGATAATTCGCAGTATCTTTGCAATATCTTTGCAATATCTCAAACAGATGATGTATATCTAGTTTCTGGTAATAACATCACCACACTCACGAGTGAAAAATGGGCTATTTCGGACTACGGTAGACAAATCGAATCGAAAGTTAGGTAATAATATCACCTAAGTTGGTGGGCCAAAGTGTACAATCGACAGAACTTTTCGTCTTCACTTCAGCCTATCTGGATAACAGCCGATTACACAAAACAGGCAAATGTTACTCCGGCTACCCATCTTGGCCCTCTGTTGAAGATGGACCAGCCATAGTGGCCGTTCCTACTAAGTGTAGGATTTTTTGTTGCATGACCTGTGCATACGACCATATTTATAACTTATACTATCGCAGCAACTCGGTAGGCAACCAAACTAAAATTGGCGTTACTAATTGCTCTAATGATGAGCCATTTTTACCCGGTATCGTAGGTCTCGCCATTGTCACCCGACCTATCATACACGAATCCAACAAGCCTTTGAATAAAACGGTGGTTGTCGCGTTGCACGCTCATCTTTGAATCTTTTTATTGCATCGTGGCTACTCCTACATAACCCCGTTCCCACTCTTATAGGATATGATAATCTTCCTGATTTGTCTTTCACAGAAACTGGGCCTAAACCATATATTCAGCAGTCAGACTTTGATTTTGTGAGGGTACGAATATCAAATTGTAACTGAACTTAGTTTATCTGCGCTCTCACAGCCAACAATCCGAGCTTTGTTGACTGGGAGAAGAGGACTACTGAGTCAATTCAGAATGGCTGACGGAAGTACTTTTGTGCAATCTCTAACTGATTCCACGGGTCATTCACCTTTTCGGCTTTGATACCGATTTTAGTGGCGAAAAGCTTCTCAGTAATCCCTTTGAAGACTAATATGAAGTTGCAGAACTCTGCCATGATGTGGAGGTATGCCATGCGCGGACTGGTAGTTGGTACTCTGTATTGATCAAGTGTCTGTCGGATATCTTTGGGATGACCCTTGCAGTTCCTTAAATCGTTGATTACTCTGAGGATATAGCTCTCGCCGTCTTGTCGGTCGGACCTATTTGCCTGAAACAATAGCCTGGTGAATCCAATAGAACGCGTATTAATGTATGACGCTGGATCTGTAGCGAAGCTACTGTAGTCCAGTTGACTCTTGATATTATCGATCTTGGCTTCTAAAATCACGGCTTTTTGAAGATCCATCATGTTATCAGCTAACTCATCATAATCCGCTGAAGTTGGGCCAATCTGTATGGAAATTGGTATCTGGTCCTCGGTTGGACTAAGAAATAATGTCTCGCCATATTTTGCCTGCCAGACAGCATTCACACTTTGGAGACAATTAGAGAGAGTCCAGCAAAACGGCAGAGTTTCCGGCCACTTAGCTTCTATATGGGTCCGCAAGTATTCATAGCTGGGCTTGGCCTTACGCGGTTCCGAAAATCCAGCAAGATGCCTCTGTTTCTCTATGTCTAGCTTTGCTACTGATCCGAAGAATGTCTGAAATTGTCCTTCGCAATTTACACAACCAGTCAGGGAGGCTCCGTCAGCATAGTGTAGTTCGAGGTCGCTCAAGCAGTGGAACCCGATCGAATTATTAGGAAAAGATATAAAGCTCGGAAATAGGGTTGGTTTGAAGGACAGCAACTCAAAATAGCGGTTCTTCCCATCTTGTTTATATGTAGTGGTCTCGCCATCACCAACTGCAAAGTTAACCCCGTCCTTAAACTCCTCTGGACTCTGAGCGTCCCATCTTCTAGGATGGGACGCCGGGTCTATCCAAAATGACTCCCAAAGCCGACAGAAATACATGTATTTGTTTCTGTCTGAGGCCGCTTTATCAATAATCCACGACCGTCGTCCAGATTTTGTAGGTACATCATTGAACGGTTGTGGCAAGCCGTCTAGCTGATTGGGAGTTTCAAGAATACGTTCTGAGTATTGAAGTATCAGTAGCCCGCATTTGCGCGCTGCAAGATAATCCCTCAACTCGCTTTTACGTACAGAGATGTAGTTATCGTGAGGGTCCCATCCTCGCGTTGTACCATCAGTCTTAATGATGTTATCCGTACTGTAGGGATTGTTCCAGTTGTTCCCTGCCCGGTGTAGGTTTAGGTAGAGAACCAGGCGATCGGTAGGCTCATAGTAAGCTAAACCTATGCCCTCAAATAATCGGCTATTAACTATTATTTCAAACTGGATACCGTTGTGTTCAAAAGTCTCTCCAGTAACATAGCGCCCGTCGTCTTCGAAGTAGGGCTGTCCCTCGTTGAAAATATCTTCGTAACTCACTTTCCCTAAGATATGGTTCTTTTGTTCAATCGGAATCATGAAAGTTTTGATATGAATCGATTCCTCAAGTGTGCCTTGAACCTGGCTCAAATCTACCTTTCTTCTCAATGAACGTGCTACGAACACATAGGGATCATAATCCGGATGATAATCCCATATATCCTCTAGAAGAAGAAAATTTTGTAACTCAGTTGTTATTTGAAAACCCATAAGTTATTTACCCAGATGTTCATTCTCTGAATGTTCAGGTCTACAATAGGATGCCAGCCATAGCGTCCACCTGACCTGCCAAAACTGCACAATATGCCCAGTTCTTCAACTTATTGCTTAGGTAAGCCGATCATTTAGGATAATTACTATCCACGAACTACTTCTGTTACCTCCCCGAAGGGGCGTCGCTCTCTAGGAGCAGGATTTTCGGCCGGATAGCCGACTGGCAGAAAGGCGACAATGTCCATCCCTGAGGGCACCCGGAAGATCTTCTCTATTTCTCCCTTAGCTTGTAGAGGACCTGTCATCCACACTGCTCCCAAACCCATCTGGTGCAGGATCAAAAGTAGATAAGCGATAGCTGAGGCTACGGACTGAATACGGCTATTAGCTTCGTCACGCCATTGGCGCATCTGTCGTGCTCGGGGGTCAACTTTTTCTCGCACAGCCAGAACCTGGTCAACCGGTGATTGGTACTGGCTAGCAGCCACCGCAATAGCTGCCGGTGCCGTCCGGAAGAAACCAGCCCTTTGCTGGTAACTGATGGCGACACTACCGAGTTTTTCGGCCTCTGGCCAAGAGATGAATTTATCAGCGCTGGCCTGAACCACATCCGCGATGGCTTTGATGGTGTCGCGGCTTACGATTACGTAAAAGTGCCAGTTTTGTTGGTTGCCCGCATTTGGCGCCCACGTAGCTAGCTCGACAGCTTGCATCAGCAACTTTTCAGAAACCGGTTTGTCTTGCCAGACGCGAATGGAACGTCGAGTCTTGATGAGTTTTTCCAGATCAGCGAACTTCACACTCATATCCTCCTTAATCACTGATTATTATGACTAACCGATTGATCTTTTGCAACGATTTCTTAGTATTCGATGATTGAGATACTACCTTTAGTGCTATGGCATTGACAGGTCCTTGCAGCTTATGCTATTCTGTCCCGCGAAGGTCGAAATGAATACTCAGGCTCGATTCTTTAGCTTCTTCTTTTTCTTTAGCCCGCCTGCCGGCGAGCCTGGGATGTGACCTAAACCCAAGAGCAGGAATAGCAGAACTCGAAAAGAAGGCCTCCCCCAGGCGGGAGGCTTTTTGTTAGAGACGATTGCGATTGGCATTGAGGTAAGGGATATTGGAGGCTAGAGAAACGATACCGCAAATCATCAGGGATAATTGCCAAAGATGGGAGCAAAAGACAGCCCTTTGTATGAAGCATCGTGGTATCTGGAAGCGGTATAGCTGGAAAGAATACTACGAGAATGTGAAGTACTTCTCCTTAGGCCTGATCAGCTTGGGCTTTTCGCGCGGCGACGTGGTATGTATCATCGGCGACAATGAACCGGAATGGTTATGGGGTGAGTTCGCAGCTCAAGCCGCCGGAGGTATCGGGACCGGGGTTTTCGTTGATGCGATTCCTTCCGAGGTGAAATATATTGCCAGTCACTCCGGTGCCAAATTTGCCATAGTCAACGACCAGGAGCAGACGGACAAATTCCTCGATATCAAAAACGAGCTACCTTTGCTGAAGAAGATAATCTATTGGGACCCAAAGGGCTTGAAGAACTATGATGATCCTTTGCTTATCAGTTTTGCCCAGGTGCTGGAGCTGGGCATGGAATACGAAAAAGGGCACCCGCAGTTATTTGAAGAGAATGTGAAGGGGGGAAAGGGTGATGATATAGCCTTTATTTACTATACATCAGGAACTACGGGTTTGCCCAAGGGCGCTGTGCTCACGCATAGAGCACTTATAAATACCGCCCATGGATTTATCGGTCGCTATCCGTTGTATGAAAACGATGACCTGGTTTCGAATTTCCCACTGGCCTGGGTGGGAGATAGCTATTTTGCCACCATTCCTCATTTGTTAACCGGTGCCAGGCTTAACTTCCCCGAGGAGCCGGAAACCGTTGCTGAAGATACCAGGGAAGTGGGTCCCGACTTTGTAATATATGGTCCCAGGCAATGGGAAAGCCTGGTCAGTGATATTCAGGTAAAAATGACGGATGCCAACCGATTGAAGCGCTTTTTTTATGGGCTGTTCATGCCCGTTGGCTATAAAATTGCCGATCTAAACTTTGCAGGAGAGAAACCTAATTTGTTCTGGCGAGCACTGCACAAGCCGGCAGATGCAATTCTCTTCAGACCGCTGAAGGATAAGCTGGGGTTGAGCGAGGTCAGATTTGCAGTCACGGGCAGTTCGGTTTTGAGCCTGGACACATTTCGCTTAATTCATGCAGTAGGTATCGAGCTCAGGCAAAATTATGCCAGCACTGAAGCTGGTTTCATTTCATCGCATGGCAAAGGAGAGATCGCCTACGAAAGCGTGGGACGGCCAGCAGCCGGTGTGGAGGTAAGGTTGACTGATGAGGGCGAATTGCTGGTCAGAAGCGACTGCATCTTCAGAGAATATTTCAAAGACCCTGAGAAGACGGCGGCTACTGTGGTGAACGGATGGTGCCGAACGGGTGATGCCGTGCATATTAATGGCGAAGGGCATTTGGTATTCCTGGATAGGCTTGAACATATGGGTGAGCTGGCTTCCGGTACCAAGTACGCGCCTCAGTATATTGAGGGCCGGCTCAGGTTCAGCCCCTATATTAAGGATGCCATGGTTGTTGGAGGCAGGGACCATGAGTTCGTCAGTGCCATAGTCAACATGGATTTTGCCATGGTAGGGAAGTGGGCGGAACGAAATGACATCCCGTATACCACTTTCGTTGACCTGTCTCAGAAAAAGGAAATTGCTGACCTGGTGAAGAAGGACTTAAACCGAGTGAACAGCTACCTTCCTGAGGCTGCCAGGGTAAAGAGATTCGTCTTGTTGCATAAGGAGTTCGATCCTGATGAAGCCGAGCTTACCCGGACCAGGAAGCTGAGAAGAGACTTCATGGAGCAGCGATACAAGGATCTAATCGATGCCATGTATAGTGATAAAGAGAGCCTTATCGTCGAGACACCGATAACCTACAGGGATGGTAGAAAAGGCGTGGCTCGTACCGCTATCAATGTTCGTACAGTGAATTAGATGACCGAGCTACTTCAATATACGATTACTGGCATTGCCGTGGGTATGGTGTATGCTTTAATCGCCCTGGGCTTTGCCTTGATCTGGAAGTCCAGCAGCGTGGCCAATCTGGCCCTGGGGCAGTTAGTACTGATCTCCTCCTGGTTCACGTACGGGATGCTGGTTCAGGCCAAGTTTCCCTACTGGATAGGCTTTCCGCTGACCATTATCTTTGCTATATTCCTCGGCTGGTTGATAGAGCGGTTCACTTTGCGACCGCTGATCGCCCAACCTATCCTGGCTCTCATTACCGTTACCCTGGGTATAGCTTACTTTCTTGAAGGCGTGGTGACCTTTGTCTGGCCGATGAGCGTGGCCGCCTTACCTCGCCTCTTCCCGCAAGCACCGCTGCACATTGGCGCAGCGGTGGTCTCTCAGGAATACGTCTGGGCAGCTGTCATTTCCCTGATTCTGTTCGGCCTATTATCCCTGTTCTTCAAGTATCACAAGATGGGTGTTGCTATGAGGGCAACTGCCGATGACCAGCTGGCCGTTCAGGCATGTGCGATTCCTGTAACTAGCGTCTTCTCGACCTCCTGGATTTTTGCCTGTGTTGTGGCGGCCATCGGCGGCGTTCTTATCTTCGAGCATCGGTGGTATTACTTTCGGTCTGGTGGAAACCGGGTTGAAGTCGTTTTCAGTGGTGATACTTGGAGGTCTGGATTCTTTCGTAGGCTGCCTCGTAGCTGGGCCCATAATAGGATTGTGCGAGAACCTCGGCGGTGGTTATCTCACTCCATTTATCGGCCCAGGGATCAAGGATATCATACCGTTCATCATCATCATCATTGTTATGGTTGTCAAACCTTACGGATTGTTCGGCGAAACCCGGATAGAGAGGATATAGAGAGTGGATTTACCTTGCGGTACCCGTAACTACGATTATGCCAGAGATATGGCAGTGTTGCGAACCAAGACACATTGGGCGTTGTTTGTTGTCCTTCTGATCGTTGTGTTTACGGCTCCACTGTATGCAGGCAACTACTGGCTCGGCGTGTTCAACTTGATTGGTATCACCATAATCTCTGTCATGGGCTTGAACATACTTATCGGTTACTGCGGGCAGCTTTCAATTGGGCATGCCGGCTTTATGGCGGTGGGCGCTTACACTACCGCGATTCTGACCCATAGGCTTGGCTTTCCGTTCTTAGGCGCACTTATTTGTTCCGGCTTAAGCGCTGGACTCATAGGGCTCATATTCGGCCTGCCCTCGGTGCGCGTCAGAGGCTTTTATCTGGCCATCACCACAATCGCCGCTCAATTCATCATTATTTGGGTAATCAACCATTGGACGCCAGTAACCGGCGGGTTCGTTGGTATGAACGTTCCGCGGGCTTCGATTGGGGGGCTGACGTTAAAAACTGAATCCAGCCAGTTCTATCTCATAATGATAATTGCGGCCATCTGCATATTCTTTGCCAAAAATCTGGCCAGGGGCAGGGTGGGCAGGGCATTTATCGCTGTCAGGGACAATGACCTGGCGGCTGAGGTGATGGGCATCAATTTGCTATATTACAAGCTCCTCGCGTTCTTCGTCGGTTGTTTTTTGGCCGGGATATCAGGCGCCCTGTTTGCCCACTGGACCGGTTTCATTAATGGCGAGAACTTTACCCTAACTGATTCCATATTGTACATAGGCATGGTAATTATCGGAGGGCTCGGCACCACTATTGGCCCCATTATCGGCGCTATCGTTATCCGCCTTTTGCAACAGGGCGTGATATTCATTTCTCCGCTTATTGAAAAGGCTATACCGACGTTGTCGGCTGGATTTACCACCGGCCTGGGGCCGATGGTGTTCGGCCTGGTAATCATACTGTTTCTAATACTGGAGCCGCGGGGATTGGCTCATCGCTGGACATTGTTTAAGGCTGCTTATCGGTTGTGGCCATTCTCATACTAAACGAGGAGGCATAAGAATATGTAGTTTCACAAAAACAATCTTCAGGTCGCAAAAAATTTAAAGGAGGATATGAAATGACAAAGAGATCACTAATTGTAGCTGGAATTATGTGCCTGGCATTGATAGTCGTAGTTTTGCCTTTTGCCGGCGCTTGCGCTCCTGCTGCTCCTCAGGCTCAGCCAGGACAGGTGCTCAAGATTGGTATGATGAACCCTTCTACTGGCAAAGCTGCTGAAAAAGGGCTTCCTATGATGAATGGCAACAGTGATGTAATCAAGTATATTAACGACGAACTGGGTGGTGCCGGCGGATACCAGATTGAAGCTACGATTCTGGACAGCAACTATGACCCTACGAAGGTTGTCACCATCGTAAAGGGATTCATGGCCAGTGGTAACCTACTATTTACTACGGCGGCTTCTGCTGAGATGTCAGCAGCCATGGGGTCAGCTAACGATGCTGGATTTCCGGGCATATCCAGCTTCAGTGCACCTTCGTTGTATCGACCGCCGGCACATATCTACGGCCAGACGCCTGACTACGGGGATGATGCCATAGTTTTCGCTAATTATTACCTGAAAAACATCTGGAAGGGCACTGGCAAGCCCAAATTTGCGCTGCAAATGCTTAATAACCCCACGGGTTACGGGGCTCGGGATGCCTTTAAGGCTATGGCTGACCAACTGGGTATCGAGGTCGTCTCCATGGATGAGCATAGTGCTACTACTACCTCCGAGATGGAATCCCTCACGCGCATCAAGGCGTTGAAACCCGACGTCCTGTACATTTCCAGCACCCCGGCTCCCACTGCGGTCATTATCAAGAATGCCAGGGACCTGGGCATGTATCCTGGCATAACCATCGGCTGCTGTCATGCTGGCATGACCAAGGCTCTCGTTGACCTGGGTGGAGCCGATGTTGTCGAGGGTGTCTATGGCGTATATCCGACGGTGTTGTGGGGAGAGAACGTGCCCGGCATGGCCAAGATGATGGACTATTGCCAGAGGTATCACTCCGCGAATGTCGGTAACGCAGACTATATGGGCTCCTGGGCACAGGGTCTGATTGTGGCCAAGGCTCTGGAGCTGGCGGTGAAGAACGTTGGCTACGACGCTCTGGCCAAAGGTGATGCGGCGGCGTGGCAGGCCGTGGAAACTCAGGGCATACAAAAGCTGCAAAACTACGATGTTCAAGGACTCCATGGTCCGGTAAGCTATACACCTGGTGATAACAGGCTTGATAAGTCTAGCCGGGTCTACCAGATACTTGGCGGCAAAATAACCAAGGCAAGTGACTGGGTGCAAGCGCCCTTGATTGAATACGAAAAATATGACTGGTTCGGCAAGTAGCCACCGTTAGTGGAATTGGGGTCTTCCCCGATAGGGGGAGACCCTATCAACGGGAAACATGCTAAAACTGAATAACATTGAAGTTGCGTATCTTAACGTGATACGAGCGCTGCACGGTATCTCTTTGGCCGTTGAAGACTGCTCGGTAGTAGCTCTTCTGGGTGCCAATGGTGCCGGCAAAACGACAGTGCTGAAGGCTATATCAGGTTTGTTGAGGGTTGAGGAAGGTGAAGTGGTCGATGGCAGCATCGAGTGGGATGGGCAGCGAATAGATAAGAAGAATGCCGTTGAAATAGGCAAACTGGGTATCGTTCAGGCATTAGAAGGGCGGCGGGTCTTTGGCCATTTAACCACAGAGGAGAACCTGATGGTAGGCGCCTACAACCGCACGGATAGACACGCTATCAAGGAAGACCTGGGCATGGTTTACGACTATTTCCCACGGCTTAGGAGTCTGCGGCGCAATATCGCCGGCTACCTATCCGGCGGCGAGCAACAGATGCTGGTGATCGGACGGGCCATGATGTCGGCGCCGAAGCTTATGATGCTTGATGAGCCGTCGTTGGGGCTGGCGCCAAAGCTCGTTGAAGAGATTTACGATATCATACAGCGCTTCAATGTTGAGAGAAGGGCCTCTATTTTGCTCGTGGAGCAAAATGTCAGGATTGCACTAAAAATCGCCCACTACGGCTATGTGATGGAAAACGGTCGAGTTGTCCTCGATGGAACCGCGGATTTTCTGACGAATAACGAAGATGTCAAGGAGTTCTACATGGGGCTCTCCGCGGTGGGTACTGAAGAAGAGCTACCGGTCGGTGAAGCACTATAAGAGGCGCAAGAGGTGGCTATAAAAGATCAAAATGCAAAAATCAAAGGGCAAAATGACAAATCAAGCTTCAATGCTTTTTTGATTTTTGATTTCTAACCTTTTACTTCCTCCGTTCCCAGATAAGCAGATATAACCTGCTGATTGGTTTTGATTTCATCCGGCGTACCTTCGGCAATTTTCCGTCCGAAATCAAGAACTGCAATCCTATCAGCTATATCCATCACCACACCCATATCATGCTCAACCAGGATGATACAGCTGACTCCGTCCCTTAAGATTGGTGTTTCAGGATAGGTTTCTCCCTGCCCCTCGAATATATCGACAATGAACCGTGCGATGTCCTCTTTCTCCTCCAGATTCATTCCTGCCATAGGTTCATCCAGAAGTAATATTTTTGGCTCGAGTGCCAGCGCTCTACCCAACTCAACCCGCTTGCGCATTCCGTACGGAAGAGCTCCGACCACCTTTTTTCTAACCGGTTCGATCTCTAAGAAGTTTATGATGTCCTCGACTGCCTTGCGATGTTCGATTTCTTCTTTGTGAGCCGGGCCGAAATATAGGGCTGTGCTGAACGTACTTTGCTTCATAAGGACATGCCTGGCGGCCATGAGGTTATCCAGCGTAGTTAAGCCAGAATATAACTCGATGTTCTGGAAGGTTCTAGCAATGCCGAGCCGGGCAACCCTATCGGGGCGGAGCCGGGTAATCTTTCGTCCTTCGAAGTATATTTCGCCTTCTTGCGGTTTGTAGAAGCCGTTTATGCAGTTAAGTATGCACGTCTTTCCCGCGCCATTTGGTCCGATGATAGCCAGGATCTCTTTGTTCCGTACGTCCAGACTGACGTTGGCAAGTGCCCTGACTCCACCGAATGAAAGGCACAAGTTTTCAATACGCATCTTTACTTGGTTCTGGCTTGTCATCTAAGCTAGCCATGTTAACATTAACGCCATCAGCTCGGCAATACGGACGTCTGGTGCTTTGCTTTTCGTCTCGATTTCTCCTAGAATAGAGCTACAGTCTAGTATTGATCTGACGGTCTGCCATATTCGCGCAAAAAATGAAGTGAGATGAGTAGGTTAGCGGAGAAGCTAAAACGTATTCACCAGGGCTCGACGTCGACACTGGGTTTCCGCAGGTCCGCAGAAGTGGAGATGCCGCCTCTACTCATGATTGCTAATCTGACTAAAGCCAGCGTGACAGAGGTTAAAGCTATGACTGGCTCTGGTATAGACGCCGGGATCGTTAGTGGTGAGGGCGTTGATGCTAAGAGCTTGGCGCAACTAACCAAGGCCATGGATGGTGCTCCTCTGGGGCTATTTTGGGAGACGGCTAGCAAGGTAGATATCGCCGAATCCATTAATTTGGGCTATGACTTTGTGGTTTTTGACCTGAAGACGCCCTTTACGGCATTGGATAAGAAGAACCTGGGCAAAGTTCTCAAGATAGAACCTACGCTAGACCAGGGTTTAGTCCGGGCGATAAACAGGTTGCCTCTGACTATTGACGGTGTTTTGTTAACAGGTGAGGATAATACTATTACCGTTGAGCGGTTACTTATTTATCAGCGTTTTGCTGAATTATTGGACAGGCCGCTGTTGGTGACAGTGAATTCGCCACTAACCGGTGGCGAGCTTGCCAGCTTGTGTGATGACGGAATCAGCGGGCTGTTGCTAGGCGAGAGATTCACAAAAGAGTCAATAAATGACATGAAGAAGTCAATTGGTGGCATATCTAAGTCCGTCAGGAGACCGAAAGCCAAAACGGCTGCGTTGTTGCCACGGCTTTCCGGTGAACTGGAGCCTGAGGCGGAAGAAGTGGAAGAGGAGGACATCTAATACGTTCCGCTTATGACGGCGAGCCTTGGTCTATTTCTCCTCTCGGCTGTAGGAATCTCACTTTCCGGTGTCATGATGCCGGGACCTCTTACGGCTGCTACCATAGCTAAGGGCTATCGAGAGCAGAATGCTGGCTTGTTCATAGCTTTGGGGCATGCCATTATCGAACTGCCGTTGATGGCGCTCATCTATTTTGGCTTTGCTCGTTTCTTTGCGTCTCCTGAAGTTAAGATGGGGGTCGGATTGGCTGGTGGTCTGTTGCTTATTTCTATGGGGGTGATGGTGGCGCGGAGCGTTAAGCAAGCCCGAAGCGAGGTGAGGGATTTGCCTTATAGCTCTCTGGTTACCGGTATCATGATGACCGGAGCCAACCCGTATTTCTTTCTGTGGTGGGCGACTATTGGCATAGCTCTCATAGTCACAGCAGCTCAGTTTGGGATATGGGGATTGGTTATCTTCGCCGCGGTGCACTGGGCGTGCGATTTAGGCTGGGAGCAGATTGTCTCGATGAGTGTGTTCAAGACCAGGCATCTCTGGACGCCGAAAGTTCAACGAATTGTCTTTTCTGTCTGCGCTGCGGTACTGGTAGGCTTTGGTATCTGGTTTGGCGTTTCCGTTTTCGTCTAAAACGGTCGCTAGCAGGTCCCCTGCAACGACTGGAAATATTTGCCTTCCGTCTTTATGGCCGGCGCTATCACCATTTTGACCTTGTGCATATCTTTAATGGTCGGGGCGCCGCAGACGCCCATGGCAGTGCGCAAGGCTCCCACGAAGTTTTCAGTTCCGTCTGTTGCTGACGTGGGGCCGAAGAGTAGCTGCTTGAGTGGAGCGCGAGTGCCGGCCTTAATGCGGGTACCTCTGGGTAGAGTCGGGTGCGAGTGGGCCATGCCCCAGTGGTAACCGCCGCCAGGGGCTTCATTGGCTCGTGCCATTATAGAGCCGAACATGACGGCGTCAGCACCTGAGGCGAAAGCTTTGCACATGTCGCTACCGGTACGGATGCCGCCATCTGTAATCAGAGTTACATACTTGCCGGTTTCTTTGAAGTAAGCATCCCGGGCAGCAGCACAGTCCATAGTGGCTGTTACCTGGGGGACGCCGACGCCTAAGACTTCTCTTGTGGTGCAGGCTGCCCCAGGGCCGATGCCAACCAGTATGCCGTCTACGCCGGTTTTCATGAGCTCCAGAGCGGCGCTGTAAGTAACGCAATTGCCGACTACGACGGGCAGGCCTATAGTCTGACAAAGTTCAGAGAAGATAAGGCCGCGATAGCTCTTGGAGATGTGGCGGGCGGTAGTAACCGTAGATTGGACGACCAGTATATCGGCTCCCGCTTCCTTGGCTATTGGTGCCAGTCGCTTGGTGGTAGCCGGGATTAGCGAGACAGCGCAGATAGCCCCGGCACGCTTTATCGCCTGAATACGCTCACCGATGAGCGCATCCTTCACAGGTTCTGAATAGATTTTCTGCAGCAGGGCGGTGACCTCGGCGTTGGACGCTTTGGCGATTTGAGCTAGTACCTCTTCGGGATTTTGATATCTTGCCTGGACACCATCCAGGTTGAGAACTGCCAGGCCCCCGAACTTATGCAAAAGAATAGCGAATTTCGGATCCACTACGGCGTCCATAGCTGACGCGAGGATGGGAATAGCGAAGGTGAAGTCTCTGATTTTGAAATCTGTATTGGTCTGATCGGGATTGACGGTTACATCACCAGGGACAAGCGCGACCTCGTCGAAGCCGTAAGCGCGTTGCATCTCCTTAGTTTTTGGTGCCGCCATGTTTATGCCCGAGGTGATTGGAGGAGAATATAGCAAAGGTGAGTGCTTGAAGTCAAGAGATAACTCGGATGGGGGAAATCAACTTAGGACTTTGAACTCAGCAGGCTAAGGTAGGTAGACCGCACGGCGGGAGGTACGCTATAATCTACATGATTAGGCTGTGCCGTCTCTCTACATCGTAGCTACACCGATTGGCAACTTAGAGGATATATCTCTGCGCGCTCTGCGCCTGTTGAAAGAAGTGAAGTTGATTGCGGCGGAAGACACCCGCACAGCGCGCAACTTGCTCAATGCTTATCAGATAAAGACTCCAATAACCAGCTATCACGAGCATAATAAGCGTGCTAAGCTTGGTTACTTGCTGGACTGCCTCAAGGAACAGGATGTGGCACTGGTCTCTGAAGCTGGAATGCCGGGATTGAGTGATCCCGGCTATGAGTTGATTGTCGCGGCTATTGATCGTGGTATTCCTGTGGTGCCGGTTCCGGGCGCTTCAGCGGTTGTCACGGCGTTGGTAGTTTCGGGTTTATCGACCGATCAATTTATTTATTTAGGCTTTGTACCTCGCCGCCCGGGTGCCAGGCGACGTCTGTTGCGGTCCGTGGCTGATGAACCGCGGACTTTGATTGCTTTCGAAGCTCCGCATAGACTTTTGGAAACGCTCAAGGATGCTGTAGAAATCTTCGGGGATAGGAAGGTGGCGATCTGTCGTGAACTCACCAAAATTTATGAGGAGGTGTTTAGAGGAAAATTGAGCCAGGCGATAGAGCATTTTGGCCAACCAAGAGGCGAGTTTACTCTGGTTATCGAGGGCAAAATCAAGGTAGAAGCTGAGGTTAGCGAACGGGTGGAGAGGGAGATGAAGAGGGTTTACAGATCGGGATCTAGTGCCAGGGATGCAGTGACTCGGCTGTCTGAGACAAGCGGCATATCGAGAAAGAAACTTTATCAAACTTGGCTAAGACTGACTGGAGGGAACGAATAATGAACCGTGGTTGTGTTGCTGCTGGACAAATAGAATGTGATAGCTGTCAGCGCTTTATCGAGCAGGGTGACCGCTATTTACTCATGGAAGAGAACGAGGATAAGAAGATGCGCCTGTGTGTGGACTGCTGCTTAAAAAAAGGCTACGCGGCTCATGTGAAGGAAAAGGGTGAACAAGTGCTGACCTTTTTTCCGACAAGGATGTATTCAGAGTAGCGTTTGGGGGCTAGAATTTTGCTGATAGGGAGTACGCGTGACTGAGAATATTTTTATTGGAGTTGCTTGGCCTTATGCCAACGGCTCTCTTCATCTGGGGCATATTGCTGGCGCGTACCTGCCTGCGGATATCTTTGCCAGGTATCATCGTCTTAAGGGAAATAGGGTTCTCATGGTGTCCGGCAGCGATCAACACGGCACACCGATCACATTACGTGCTGAGCAAGAAGGGAAGTCACCTGAACAGATAGTCTCCAAATACCAAGCGGAGTTCCTCGATTGCTGGCAGAAGCTGGGTATTTCCTGGGATTTGTTTACGGCTACCAGCACGCCTAACCATTCCGAAGTGACTCATGAGATTTTTCTTAAGCTTTTGGACAAAGGCTATATTTACAAAGATACTGTGCCTCAAGCCTATTGTGCACAGTGCCAGCGATTTTTGCCGGATCGCTATGTTGAAGGTACCTGCCCTTACTGCAATTCTCCCCAGGCACGCGGTGACCAGTGTGATGAGTGTGGCCGAACCATGAACCCGAGTGAACTTCTGGACCTGCGATGCCGCATTTGTTCCGCTACGCCGACCTTTGAAGTTTCGGAGCATTTCTTTCTGCGTCTCAGCGCCTTCGAGGATAGATTGAAAGCCTGGATGAAGGAGCAGACTCACTGGCGCCAAAATGTGCTCAATTTTAGCTTGGGTATCCTAGAGAGCGGCCTTAAGGACCGGGCCATAACGCGTGATATAAACTGGGGTGTCACTGTGCCTCAGCCGGGATTTGAGAAAAAGCGCGTATATGTCTGGTTTGAAGCCGTAATAGGCTATCTTTCGGCCAGCAAAGAGTGGGCGAAGTCGCACGGCGACGCTGAGGCCTGGGTGCCGTTTTGGAGCGGCGATGCTAAGAGTTACTATTTTATCGGCAAAGACAACATACCATTCCATACACTTATCTGGCCGGCTATGCTGATGGGTTATGGTGGACTCAATCTACCTTATGATGTTCCGGCTAATGAGTTTTTGACCATCGAAGGCAAGAAACTTTCCACCAGTCGTAACTGGGCTGTTTGGGTTCCTGATTATCTACAGCGTTATGAGCCCGACCCGCTGCGTTATCTTCTGTCGGTTAACATGCCTGAAACTGGAGACACCGATTTCTCATGGCGCGAATTTCTCCGCCGGAACAACGATGAGCTGGTAGCCACTTACGGTAATTTAGTACATCGTGTTCTCACTTTCAGCTACCGCAATTTTGATGGCGCAGTACCCACGCCCGCGGCGCTTGACAGTCAAAGTCAGGCGTTGCTGGCAACGGCTCAGACAGCTTTTGGCAATGTCGACGGTCTGCTCTATCATTGCCACTTCAAAGAAGCGATTAAGGCGGCCATGTCGTTGGCACAAGAGGTCAATCGCTACCTTGATGATAAAGCACCGTGGAAGGCAATCAAACAAGACAAGCAGGCTTCAGGTACGGCTATATACGTAGCCTTATCTGTACTCGCAGTCTTGAAGACCATTCTTTACCCATTTTTGCCTTTTAGTTCTGAGAAGCTTCATAAATTCCTCGGTTTTGAAAGCAGCATTGAAAAGACCGGTTGGCAGCTTCAATCGCCGGTACCAGGACAGAAACTACTGACTCCTGAGCCGTTGTTCCATAAACTGGATGATAGCATTGTCGATGAGGAGACAAGCCGTTTGGGAAGCGTCTAACCGTGGATATGAATGCTGTTTACGCACCCATCCAGAGAGACCTGGAAACCGTCGAGCGAAGTTTGCAGGAGATAGCTGACTCCGAATTTCCTTTACTTTCCCAGTTGTTGGCATATACTCTAAAAAATGGCGGTAAGCGTATTCGACCAGCCCTGACTTTACTTGCCGGCAAGTTTCACGTTTATGACCTTTCTCTGCTCATTCCCATGGCGGCTGCTATAGAACTATTGCACACGGCTACCCTGGTTCACGATGACATTGTGGATAATTCGCCTGTTCGTCGCGGCAGACCGACAGTCAGCCATGCCTGGGGTGGAAATAGGGCATTGCTTCTCGGAGATTACCTTTTTGCCAAAGCCGGCAGTCTGGCAGCGAGCACAGGAAACTTGAGGGTGATAAAACTCTTTTCTCAAACATTGATGACCATATCCGGTGGGGAACTGAAACAGACCGGTATTACTTTTGACTTAGGACACGCGCGTGAATATTACTTTGACTGGATTAGCGCTAAAACGGCTTGTCTTTTTTCGACAGCGACGGAATCGGGAGCGGTCTTGAGTCAGGCACCTGAGGATACCATAGAGGCGGTCAGGGACTATGGATACAATATTGGGATGGCCTTTCAGATTGTGGACGATGTGCTGGATTTTGTGGGCACTGCAGATGAACTGGGTAAACCTGTAGGTTCTGATTTGCGTGAAGGCGCTTTGACGTTGCCATCGATACTTTTTACTCAGGTTTATCCTGAGGATACCTTGATAAGGAAAGCTATTGAAGAGAGAGATCAGGAGAGCGTGGGACTGGCCGTGGAAAGAATCAACAATTCACCAGTTATCAATGAGTGTTTATCAATAGCTTCGGAGTATTGCTCTCGAGCCGTGCGAGTTGTGGAGAAGCTTGAAGATAACGAGGCGCGTCGAGCGTTGCTGGCGCTGGCTGCCTACATCATCGAGCGCCGGAAATAGAACCGGAATTCGGTGCTTTCTATTGTGAGACAAAAACACTGGTGGAATCGTTAAGGCTTGCGCCGCAGATTGCTTGGACAGTTTGGATTCGCCAGGTGTTATGAGGCGGGTGTGGCTTGTAGCTTGGGGGAAGGCAAGGGCTCTTTGATCAGCGACTCGAACTCGGCTTCTTCTATTGTCTCCGCAACCATCAGTCGTTCGGCGATCATCTTCAGCCGTTCTTTATTCTCGGTTAATATGTTCTTAGCTGTGTCATGGGCATGCTGAATCAGTACCTTGACCTCATCATCAATTTCATCGGCCACCTTGTCACCGTAATTGCGCTGCTCGTGGATTTCACGACCCAGGAAAACCAGTTCCTCTCGTTTGCCGAAGGTGCGCGGTCCCATCTTGTCGCTCATTCCATATTCGGTTATCATCTTTCTGGCGATGTTGGTTGCCTCTTCGAGGTCAGCACGGGCTCCGATAGATATTTCATTAAACGTAATCTCCTCAGCAGCTCGTCCGCCTAGCAATCCTGCCAACACATCCTCGAACTGGGCACGCGTCCACAGACGACGGTCTTCGGTGGGAAGAAAACGTGTCCATCCTCCAAAAAATCCCCGAGCCACGATAGAGATTTTGTGCACGGGATCGTGGTTTGGTAGCATTTTGGCGACTAAGGCATGTCCCGTCTCATGGTAGGCTATGATTTCCTTCTCTTTCTGGTTTATAATACGCCCTTTCTTTTCCGGGCCGGCGATTACGCGGTCGATTGAATCCTCCAGCTCTTTCATGCCGACATCTTTGCGGTCACGTCTAGCTGCCAGGATAGCTCCTTCGTTAATGAGGTTAGCTAAATCGGCGCCGCTGAAGCCAGGAGTCTGCTTGGCCAGAACCTCCAAATTAGCATCTTTGGCTAAAGGCTTACCCTTAGCGTGAACTTCCAGTATAGCTTTGCGACCATTTATGTCCGGCTGGTCGATAACGACATGTCGATCAAAGCGGCCGGGCCGCAGCAAAGCGGGGTCAAGGATATCGGGACGGTTAGTAGCCGCCAGAACAATAACGTTGGTGCTGCTATCGAAGCCGTCCATTTCGACCAATATCTGGTTCAACGTCTGCTCTCGCTCATCGTGGCCTCCGCCCAGGCCAGCGCCGCGATGCCTGCCCACCGCATCGATCTCGTCAACGAAGACGATACACGGTGCATTGCGCTTGGCCTGGTCAAAGAGGTCTCTGACCCGGGAAGCACCGACACCGACGAACATTTCTACGAACTCGCTGCCGCTGATGGAGAAAAAAGGAACCCCAGCCTCACCGGCAACAGCTTTGGCTATCAGTGTCTTTCCACACCCCGGTGGGCCTACCAACAGAACACCTCGGGGGATGCGAGCCCCCAAAGCCAGGAACTTTTGAGGTGATTTAAGGAACTCAACTACCTCTTGAAGTTCTCCCTTGGCCTCATCAACTCCAGCAACATCGCCGAAGGTGACAGTAGACTTGTTGCTGGATGCCAGCCGAGCTCGACTTTTAGCGAAATTGAAGGCCTGTGTGTTGGCACCTCGAGCCGAGCGGAAAAGGAAAAAGAGCAGCGCACCGAATAGAAGCAGAGGGATGAAGCTAATGAGTATTCCTCCCCAGTCAAAGCCGCCGGATTTTACATCCAGCTTCACACCGTTTTCGCCAAGCGCAACCCCGCCGTCTTTCAACGCGTCCATTAGTTCCTTGGTGCTGCCGACGAAGGACGCCTCTACCTTCTTCTCATCACCCTTTAGTCCGATCAGGCTGTCACCCTTTTGTTGAATAGTGTCGATGTCTCCTTGTTTTGCCTGTTGGACGAAAGTATAGAAGTCTACTTCCTTAGGTTTCTTGGACGTTGGTAGGAAGCTGAACGCCAATGCTAGTATCGCCACCAGCAATAGGAGGTAAAATAAACTACCCTGCCACCACTTCGCTTTCATACAGGTAATATTATATCAGAAGTCCGCGAATATAGAAAAAGGATGCCGGAACGGTTGTATATCATCGCGACAACGTGATGCCGGCGGAACGCCGTCATTAGAAAGTAGCGGCAAGTCGTGATAAACGTCGGCTGTCGGCCGGTACCAGGTTTGGCTGTTGTATTTGAGGTCTAAGGGAAGGTCATTTTCTGCTTGTAATTGAGCACCTTTGAGGCCTTGGTTCGCAATTTTCTCAAGATTGAGACAAGTTGCTTCTGCTCCTCTTCGGATAAGCTGCTCATTATCTGGTGAATTGACTTTCTTTTGAGCGATTGTTTGTAGATTTGTTGTCCCTTCTTGGTTATCTTAACTCGTACCCAGTTTCTTCTCGGCATGTCCTTGGCTCTCTCCACGATTCCGGCTGTCTCCATCCTGTCCAGAAGGCCGGAGATTGACGCCGGCTTACGTATGAGCCACCTTGATATTTCGGCCGGAGTTGCCGGTTTGCCAATGGCGTTAATGACTACCAATACGGCGACCTGCATAGCCGTAGTGCTATCTTCCATCAGTTCTGACTCTCTGGCATTCAGTATCATAGTTTGGACTTGGTTAAGCAACACCCATAGGTCAAAGCTGTGATCTGTAGATTGAACTTTGGGCATGAACTTGATACCTGCCTTTCAAATTTGTTTAATGAGTTTTGTGCAATTTGATTATCCGCCAAAAGCCGCGGGTGTTCAAGACGAGCACCAATTTTAGCACATATTGATTGTGAAAGCTTTTGCCGGGCAATCAGGTGAGTCTGGTGATATGGTATAATTGTTATGGAGTTATCAGCGAGATTGGTTTGGAGGCTCGAGTACTGGAACCTATAGAAGTAGCGCGATTTGCGGTGGAGGCTGCTTCCGACAAACAGGCTGACGATATTGTCGTGCTGGATACCAGACAGGTTTGCTCCTTCGCTGATTATTTTGTTATTTGCAGTGGAGATAGTATCCGGCAGATTGAGGCCATCCGTCAGGAGATTCATGAAAAGATGAAGCGTGGGGGTGTTGTTCCCTTCCGTATTGAAGGCACAGCAGATTCAGGGTGGATTCTAATCGACTTAACAGAAGTTATCGTCCATGTATTCTCACCATCTCAGCGAGATTATTATAAATTAGACGAATTGTGGCACGAAGCCACCCCGATTATTAGAATACAGTAAGAGCTTACCGACTTACCAAAATTCCAAGAATTTGTGTATGCTAACCTGAGATCTCCTCGGGATTGAAGAAAAGGCTGATCTCCTTCCTGGCATTTTCGGCTGAGTCTGAGCCATGAACAAGATTCTGCTGAATGTCCAGTCCAAAATCGCCCCTGATGCTACCCGGAGGTGATTTGACCGGGTCAGTGGCTCCCATTGTCTGGCGCACGGCTTCTACGGCTTTTTCTCCCTCAAATACCGCAGCAATTATCGGACTAGAGGTAATGAATTTAACGAGATCGCTGAAGAAGGGTTTGTCCTGATGTACAGCATAATGGCGTTTAGCTAAGGCGTTATCCATTTGCAGCATCTTCAAGGCCACAATCTTGAGGCCCCGTCTTTCGAGGCGAGATATGATCGTTCCAGCGAGTCCTCGTTGCATGGCATCAGGCTTGATTAGAACTAAGCTTCTTTCCATATTTGGCTCCTTCTTTATTTTACTTTGCGCTGAGTGATAGGTGGTTGACGCAGGTACAAGGCCTGCAACGTTGCCGGATTGTCGTATTTCCCCTGGGCGAAGCGTTGCCAGGCTAATTCTGTCAGATAGCCGGCGCGGCGCAATCTAACGGCCCCGCCAGGTATTATGGCGTATTTATCTAGCGCTTGTTGTAGTTGCTCGGCCATGGGTGGCGATATTTCGCCACAGAAAAGTGTTTTTCTTTTGGTAGTTTGACATAAATTATCGACGGTAGTGATATGTTCGCCGGTGAGGCAGCGCCAGCCGTTATTACCACGGTACACGGCCGTGGCAATTTCTCCGCGGCCGGCGTGGTGAATCGGGCACACTGGAAGCCTGGTGAAAGCAAAAGGATAAGCTTCGATCTCTAAAGTGCCTATGGCAATCAGAGGTATATTCAGGGCGAAGGCTAGGCCTTTAGCAGTGCTTAGGCCGACTCTAAGTCCGTTAAAGCTGCCCGGGCCTTTGGCGACGAAGATGGCAGTAACGGATTGGGGGCTGGTTTTGACCTGATCCAGTAGCCGAACTATGTTGGGCACGAGTTCCACGGTATGGCTTTGCTCTGAGTGCCAGGTGAACTCGGCTATGGCCTCTCCCCGATTGGATATAGCGAGGCTACAGAAACTGGTGGAAGTATCTATTGCTAGCTCCATGTTTCTAAGTCCAAATTGAGTGATTTCAACAATTCGGAGTAGTGTTTACCCTTGGATTCCAGCCTGATAGAACGCTCCGTGTCGGACAGGTAGCTTATACGGACCGAAAGGTTATCTCGAGGCAGTGCCGCTAGGCCCTTGTCTGCCCATTCGATCACACAAACACCGCGGCCATAAAAATATTCATCGAATCCCAAATTCAAGACTTCCTCGATTCGGTCGAGCCTGTAGAAGTCTAGGTGGTACAGGGGAAGTCTGCCATGATATTCTCTGGCTATGACAAAGGAAGGGCTGAAGGCATATTCTTTGATGCCGAGCCCCCAACCTATGCCCTGCGTCAGGCAGGTCTTACCGCTTCCGAGATTGCCAATAAGCAGAAAAACATCACCGGCCTGGGCCAGTTCACCCAGGCGGATTCCCAGCCGTTGAGTTTGCTCGGGGCTGTGGGATATGAGCCGCACGAATGTCATTTTGACGTTTAAGATTGAGATTTGAAATGCTCCCAGCCGGATTCCTGTAACGGAATTTCCCTGCCAGCAGAGTCGATTATTGATACCGCAGGCACTCCTCCAGTTATCTCACCGATTATTGTCACCGGGCAAGAGATCGCTTTTTTTACCCGGTCTATTAGCTGGCTACTGCCTGCGAATAGCAGTTCGTAGTCTTCTCCACCGCTTAACGCCAGTTGCACGTAGTCTGTTTTGAAATTGGCTCGTACTGCAGGATGGATGGGCAACAAATCTTTCTCGATCCTGGCGCTGACTTTGCTTTTCTCACACATGTGATTCAGGTCAGCAACAAGGCCGTCGCTTACATCTATGGCAGCCTTTACTCCAAGCCGCAACAGGGTTTGTCCCTCGGATACACGGGGTACCGGTCGCAGATGAGATTGTGTGAGAAAATAGCTGGACTCGGCATCGAAACGCAGTTTCCGTTTCAGCATATTAAGGCCGGCCGCTGATACTCCCAGGTAGCCGGTAACTGCTATTTGGTCGCCAAGCACTGCTGCCGAACGGGTGAGTGGATGTTTTGAGTTGAGGCTTCCCAAGAGGCTTACGGTGATTATCGTTTCGTTGGCAGAAGCGATGTTGCCGCCGACTATAGCGACTCCATGCTGGTTGGCTATCTGAGTCATGCCCTGGTAAAGGCTTGTGATGCACTCTGTCTGGAGCTCGCCGGGCAGAGCCAATGAAATCAGGGCGTATTTGGGGATGCCGCCCATAGCGGCAATATCACTCAGATTCACGGCGATGGCCTTCCAGCCAAGGTCCTCCCACGAGGTAATATCCAGATCGAAGTGGGTGCCTTGCACCAGGCTATCCGTAGTGGCCAGATGGATGGCATCCTTCTCCTTCCAGGCGGCTGCATCGTCACCTATTCCTATCAGCAAACTTTGCCAGGATACGGCCTTAGAATTCCTGGTTTTGTCGACAATATCTGACAAAAGCCGAATTAATCCGAACTCGCCTAACTCGGAGACCTTCATCGTTGCGATTATAACATATCACCATATTTTGGCCTAAGCCATGACCGTTTTCCATTTATATGGGTATAAAAGTCTTGTATGTGGTAAAGGCAAGTTATATAATGCAACTAAACTAGGTAAGGAGGTGAGTATGGAGCAGATGGTCAAATGCCCTATCTGTGGTGTGGAGAATTTTGCCGGACAGCAGTTCTGTGGTAAGTGCGGAGCGAAATTGGCCACCGTTGTGGCGCAGCAGCCCAAAATCAAGTGTCCCAACTGTGGTACGCAAAATGCCGTGGGGCAGCCGTTCTGCGGAAATTGCGGGACAAAATTAGTTGCTACAGCAACACAACAGGTGGCGGTTCGCCCAGCTCAGCAAGCGCCAGCTGTCGTAACTCAGCAAGTGCCGAGCGCACCGGCTCAACAGGTTCCGGCTGTGGTACCTCAGGAGACACCTGCCAGAGTCGCGAGACCTGCTGCCCCCGAACAGCGGGTAACCACCAAGCCTACCTGGGGTTTGGCTTGGGGCCTATGGTGGCGATGGTTGATACTAACGGTGCTAATTGGCGCCGTAGTCTACCTGCTTATAGTCATCGTGATGGTTCTTGGTTTCAACTACAAGCTTCCTTTCGGGGCCTGAGGCAAGAGGCTTTCGCTAGCGCATGCGTCAGACAGTTCAGTGTCCCAGTTGCGGTGCTCAGAGCGCCGGCCTGAAATTTTGTACGAGCTGCGGAGCAAGATTGCCGACAATTAGTCAGCAAAAGGTTGTTGAGCCAGAGGCAGCGCCGAGTGCCAGTCCAACAGAAATAAGGGGGACATCTCGAAAATACGGAGTTTTGAGGGCAGCTGCCATCATCTATAAAATCATCGGCTGGGTAATATGTGTAGGCGGCAGCATTTTCGCGGTTGCGGCCGCAGTCATGATAGCGCAGGGTGTAACTTTTTTAGGGGGCATTGTGCCTGAAGTCGGTGGTGCCGTGGGTGTTGGAGCTGCTGTGGTAGGAATTGTAGGTGTTGTGATTTCTGTTTTAGGAGGCTTATTCTTATTGGCTTTTGCTGACCTCTGCAATGTGGCTGTCGATCTTAAGAGCAATACACGACAACGAGAATAAGTTGACGTAGATATCGGGCTTGAGGCGTACCGCTTAGACTATTTCCCAGTCCATATAGCCTTGCCGAATGGTGGCCAGATATTCGGTGGACGGTTTCGTTTCTCTTGATTGGTCTAACTTGATATACGTGATTACCTCTATCGGTTCGTTGGTTTCTGTCCATACAGTAACTTTTCGGTGATCGTATATGGTGGGGTAACCCTCGTATGTGTCCAGCCGCTTCAAATCCCTTTCGGATATCTCGTAAACAGCGCCCAAGACCTTTTCGCCCCTGTGTGGAGCTATACTGGCAACCCCACCCTGTCGCCCTGGACTTGCCGTAAAAGTGAGCTTGAAGTTAGGCAAGGTAGCAGTGAATTTGGCTTTGCTATCCGGAGCGCGTTCAGCCATCTGTTTCCGCTTCAGATTCGAGGCGTAAGCAAAATAGTACACTTTATTTGCCTACCCATTTACCATCTTTGTAATTCAATGAACTTGGAAAACCACACGCGTTCCAAATACTATCGAAGCAAGGCTTTAATACATCTTCTGCTATAACTTGATAGTTTTCTATAGTAATTTCGGGTAATAGAATAATGTCCCTGTCAATGACGTGATCTTCATACACATGTATAAATCTATTAGTGCCCATCCGATACCCTTTGACTCCAAGTAGAGCCAAAAAGACAAAGATCGGTGGCTCAACCGTCAACGTTTCAAGCACAGAAAGATAGTTGGAAAGCGAATGGATTAGCTTCTGCTCGTAAAGCAAGCTAGGTATGAGTCGTCCATGTTCAGTAGGTTCAAGCATCGATGTTTCTACGGCTTCAATGATTCCATTTCTGAAAAGTTGAACGTAGGAATGTTTTTGTTCTCCGCCATCGGCATAAGTCAAGAAGCCATCAAGATTATATCTATTACTCCAGCCAGAGGAAGAAAACATTGGGCTCATTTTCTCTGAGTGAGAAGCGATCTTACTTAGTTCGTGGCTTTGGACAGAGCTAAATGCCGTTATAGGTATTAAATGGAGCACCATCTTTGCAGTATCAGGAAGCAATATGGGGGTTTCATTAGCAACTATATTCGATATTCTATCTCGTCTGAAATTCCTGATTCTCTCTGTTACCGTTTCAGATAGGTTGAAGGCAATTCGCAACTCTGCTACGTCTAGCTGATATTTTCCTGTTGAATTTCTTGAATAGAACTTATCATGGCCTTGGTAGCGGACACGATGTGGACTACTCCAGCTTTTTGGAACTCTTATTACAAGGGCTGTCCTGGTGTTTGAAAGAGGGACTGGTTGTATGTTTAGCGATGGTATTCTTGGTTCTATCCCGTCCCTTACCAGATTCTCTAACCTCTGTTTTATCTGGTCAAAGTCCCCAATATCTAAGCCATCTAGCGCCTTGGGCATTCCTTGATCTTCAACCACGCCGTATATCAGATCACCGCCACTGCTATTTGAGAAAGATGAAATATCTGCGAGGAACTCCTTTTTGTCAGTATCTGTATTTCCTGGTAATTCTTGCTTGTATTCTATTGTCTTTCCTTCAAGCTCTTTCTGTGCTACTAATGTCTGCAAGTCCTGCTCAGTAATTTCACCGATGCTCTTGTTAATCATACTTACCCCTTAATTTATCATCCACAGCTTTGCCCTCATTATAAGATTTTGTTAAATCGTGTCAAGATTTCCTATCTGTTTTGCTTTTCATTAAACTTAACAAACCAGCTTTTGGATGGTATATTTAAGCGATATGCAATACGTAATCCTGGGTGATATTCACAGCAATTTAGCTGCCTTTGAAGCGGTGCTTCGTGACGCCGATAGCAAAGGCGGTTTTGATAAGCTGTGGTGTTTGGGTGATGTGGTGGGGTATGGTCCTGAGCCTCATGAATGCATTGAGCGTCTGCGTCAGTTCGATCATGTATGCGTTGCCGGCAATCATGATTGCGCAGCCATAGGCAAGATGGATACTGCTGATTTCAATCTGGTGGCAGCCCAGGCCAGCCAGTGGACGGCACGCCAGTTAAATGAGGAAGACGTTAATTATTTGCAGGCCCTGCCTCTCAAGCTCAATCAGGATGATTTTACTTTGGTTCACGGCAGTCCCCGTGACCCTATCTGGGAGTATCTGCTGTCTATTGAAGCAGCGCAGGAGAACTTCGATCATTTCGAAACGCCTTATTGTTTGGTGGGACATTCCCATGTGCCGCTAATTTTTAAGCTGGCTGGCGATGAAGTGGCTTACAGGATTTTTGCTGAAGGATTGGACTTTAAGCTAGGGGAAGAGCGCCTGATTATCAATCCTGGTGGTGTAGGACAGCCGCGGGATGGTGATCCCAGAGCCAGCTATGCTATTTATGATGTTGAGGCTCGGATTGTCCGTCACTATCGGGTTGAATATGATGTTCTGGCTACACAGAAAAAGATGGAGGAGAAAGGATTGCCCGTGCCATTGATTGTACGCTTGAGTGCTGGCTGGTAGCTAGGCAGAATGTATAGGCTGCTGATGTCTGATCAAGCCACGAATTTAGATTTTTCAGCGAGGCAGTCTTGAAAAGTTCTATTTGTCATAGTAGTATTTGTCTGGGCCGTGCTAGACGGGGAACTAGCGGTGCCCTGAACCCGAGATCCGCTACAGCGGGGTTGAAGTCCGGCTCGAGGTTCTTGTCTACCAGGACTGCCCAGGTAAAGCGGCGTTGAAGGCCGGGTCTTGCGCGGCGGAGAGCTATGAACCCCGTCAGATCCGGAAGGAAGCAGCGGTAAATGGTATGCTCCGGGTGCCGCAAGGCTACCTGGCCTGAGCTGGCTAATCGAGGTAAGCTGGTGGACGGGATCGACAGTCGGTGCACGGCCCTGGAAGTTTTTTCCTTGTTGTCCTCAATTTGGCTACAAGCAGATTAAGCGCTCGGCAGAATTTGAAGGCTGTAAGTGCCACATAAAGAGATTTCGCCGTCCCTTCAGGTCAAGAGCCTGCTTCGCCGGTCCGGTCTCAGAGCCAAGAAGAGCCTGGGGCAGCATTTCCTCGTGGATTCAGCTGTCCTTAACACCATAATTGAGGCTGCCGAGCTTTCTCCGGATGATACTGTAATTGAAGTTGGTCCGGGCCTGGGGATACTCACCGCCGAATTAGCCAGGAGGGCTGGTAAAGTTGTAGCTGTCGAGCTTGACGAAAAACTTGCCTCATTGTTGAATCGCAAGCTAGGCCCCCTCTCAAATGTGCGCGTCGTGAATGCTGACATTCTCAAAGTTAGCTTGCCACAGCTAATGGAGGGGCGTAGACAGTATAAGGTGGTGGCCAATCTGCCTTACTATATTACTTCCCCCGTATTGCGCTATTTTGCGGAAGCTTCACCTAAGCCGTCCCTGATGATAATGATGGTGCAGAAGGAGGTCGGCGAGGCAATTGTGGCTGGCCCGGGGAAGATGTCTTTGCTGGCGGTCAGCCTTCAGCTATATAGTAAGCCGACGATTATTTCCAGCGTTCCGTCTAAATGCTTTTATCCTCAGCCGAAAGTTGATTCGGTCATTGTGCGGTTTGACATCCTTCCGGAGCCGGCCGTTAAGATAGCCGATTACAGCGGCTTTTTTGATGTGGTCAGAGCCGGGTTCAGTTCACCACGAAAGCAGTTACGTAACTCGCTGGCTCACGGCTTGCAGCGGGAGCCAGCCGAAGTCTTGTTGTTGCTTGAGAAGGCGAACATAGACCCTAAGCGCCGGGCCGAAACACTGAGCCTGGAAGACTGGTCAAGGTTATACAAGGTTCTTAAGGCTTCTGAAAGGCAATAGTCTATATGCTGACGTATTTAGCTCCGGCAAAAATTAACCTGGTTCTTGAAGTCCTGGGCAAGCGTGATGACAGCTATCACGAGATCAAGAGCTTAGTTCAAGCTATCAGCCTCTGCGATGAGCTTTCTTTTGAGGAAGCTGGCCAAACTATTTTCGAATGTAATAAGCAGGATTTACAGACTCCCGATAACCTGGTTATTCAGGCAGCCGAGATGGTCAAGAGGGTCACCGGATGTGAGAGGAATGTCAAGATCAAACTGGAGAAACGGATTCCCTGGGGCGCTGGTTTAGGCGGAGGCAGCGGTGATGCGGCGGCCACTCTTTTGGCTCTTAACAGTCTTTGGGAACTCAGAATGACAAATTCAGACTTGCTTGAGCTGGCAGCGAAGCTGGGGTCAGACGTGCCCTTTTTCGTTTGTGGAGGAACAGCTCTAGTAGAGGGTAGAGGCGAAAAGGTGACGCCTCTGGCCGATGCGATGCGAAGCTGGTTTGTCCTGCTTTTGCCGCCGTTACCTAAAGTGCCAGGTAAAACAGGACAACTTTATTCTCTCTTGAAGCCAAAATACTTCACCAAGGGGCAGTTTGTCAAACGAGCATTCGACGCCTGGTCTGAAGCCAGGCGAATGGCTCCCTCCCTGCTGTTTAATGTCTTCGACGAGGTGGCACTTGATGCTTTCCCAGACATTGAGAAGTACCGGGACATTCTAGAAAGAACTGGAGTGGTAGGTGTCCATTTGGCTGGCTCGGGTCCGGGCCTGTTTGCTATGGTGGAAAGTAAGGCCAAAGCTGTGAAAGCACAGCGGCGACTTTGCCAGCTAGGGCTTGACGCCTACGCTGTGTCTACCTTGAAGAGTGAGACGGGCTATTAGGTCCTTCCACTTCTTAGCCAGCTCTGAACCAGTTCTTCCTCTTCTTTTCTTGTCTTTGCCTCTCCGTTGAGCCTGGCCTCGTGTAATGCGTTCAGAGCTTCTCCAACTCGGGGTCCGGCAGGAATCCCCATTCTCTTCAAGTCTTCACCGTTGAGCAAAGGTCTTATAAGGCGCAACTTGGCCAGATATAGCTGGAGACGATGGCTTATTATGGATGATTCTGTAGCCAAGAAATTGGCCTGGATAGCTTGTGTTTTGTAGCCACGAAGGCATTCATAAACGTCGCTGGGCTTCATTTTGGGGTCGGACAGACGGCGAAGCTGAGCCTTGAGTTGCAGCGTATGGCACATGGCCTCAGTCAGTGTTCTGGGGAAATTCAGACGAGAAAGAAACTCCTCGTTTTCTTTCTCGGTGAAATCGTATATAAGCAGGCACAGGTAGAGGGGGAGAAGAGTAATACGCTCGTGCAACTTGCGAGCCTGGTCGAATTTCTGGTTGAGCCAGCCGTTGCCTTTCAGTGACCCATGCAGTTGGGCGAGGACGCATAATTCCTGGGCTCGCTTCAGAGCGAGCTCGGGATAATCCTCCTTGAGTATGAGTTCCAGCTCGTGTCTGATCCTGTCGCCGCTGATAGTATCCAGCATGGCTACGTCGCGCCGAAGGAGTCTTTCGGTGTTTGTCTCCAGCTTGAAGCCCAGTCTTTGTTCGTAGCGTATGGCACGCAGGATTCGGGTAGCATCGTCTATGAAACTGTTCTGGTGGATGATACGGATAAGTCTGTTACCGATGTCCTCTTTGCCGTGGTAGAGATCGATCAGATTACCGGAGCGTTGGGGGTTAAGACATAATGCCATAGCGTTCATTGAGAAGTCCCGGCGGAATAGGTCATCCTTGATATTGCCAGGCTTAACCGTGGGTAAGGCGCCCGGCCTGCTATAAGTTTCGCTGCGGGCAGTGGCTATATCAAGGTTGAAGCCCGGATAGTTGAGTTTGGCTGTCCCAAAGCGAGAATGAATCGTTAACTTTGCCTGGCTGCGGCCTGCCAGCTTTCGAGCCAGGTCTATGGCATCACCCTCGACAACCAGATCGAAGTCAAAATTGGGGCGGCCCAGAAACAGGTCGCGTACCGCCCCGCCGACAAGATACAGTTCCTGTGCTTGCGCAGTTGCCTCTTTCCCGGCATTTCTTACGAGAGCTAGGATTGGCGGAGGCAAGCATTTTTCAAGCTGTGCCGAGAGATTTTCGGTCAATGGACTACCCTACGGTGTTATATGCCCGTGATCCGCGAGTATGCTTCTGTTATTTGGTGCTGGGTATAAAGGGCTTGCGGAGTGGCTTAAATGTGCCTGCGGTAATATTAGATGCAACCTCTTCAGCCTCCCTGATTATCCTGTCGACTAGTTCTTTTACTGAAGGGATATCATGTATCAATCCTACAACCTCGCCGGCGCTGAGCAGCCCGTTTTCTACGTCTCCCGTCTCCAGGAGGTTGAGGCCCGCTTTCCCACTGACCTGCGACTCAAGTTGGTGGATGTCGGCTCCCTGCTTCTCCAGCTCCAGCACCTTTTCGGAGGTGGGGTTTCTAAGGGCTCTCATGGTATTGCGAAGTGATCTCAATATCAGCATAGTGTCGCGCTCCGATGCCTGCACTAGCCATTCCTTGACTTTTGCATGTCCCGGGGCTTCTTTGGTCGCCATGAACCGGGTACCCATGTTGACGGCTTCGGCACCTAGCGCCAGGGCAGCCACGAGGCCTCGCCCGTCGCCAAATCCACCGGAGGCTATTACCGGGATTTCTACAGCGTCGACCGCCAGCGGGATTAGAACCAGCGAGGTTACATCCTCTTCGCCCGGGTGGCCGGCGCACTCGAAACCGTCGATGCTTATGGCATCGCAGCCGAGGCGTTGCGCTGTGCGGGCGAAACGGACTGCGGTGCACTTGTGTATCACCTTTATATCAGCAGCTTTGAGCCGCTCTAAGTAAGGCTCGGGACTTCTCCCGGCTGTCTCTACAATCTTTATTCCTGAATCTATTATGGCACTAAAGTAGCCATCAATGTCCAGGGGACGGAGGGTTGGCAGTAGGGTGATGTTCACGCCGAAAGGTTTGTCAGTGAGCCGCCTGGCCTTTTTGATTTCATTGGCCAGGTCCTGAGGCGTTGGAAAAGTGAACGCGGTTATTATGCCCAGGCAGCCGGCATTGGATACGGCAGCTGCCAGTTCCGCTCGGGAGATCCACATCATGCCGCCTTGAATGATGGGATATTTGATGCTAAAATGCTCGGTTATGCGTGTTCTAAACATGCCTATTTTACCCAGCGGAATGCATGCGGACCAGGAGGGGATTATGACAAGATTCGCCGGCGGTTGTCAATACCGATATGGCTGGCAACATCCTTCAATGGCCATCAGTTGCTTGGTAGTGCCGAAGGCTATAAGGCTACTATCTTTTTTGAGGGTAGTTTTAGGGCTGGGATTGGGGATTAAAGCACCGTCTTTGGTCTTTAGCGCTAATATTCTTATCCCCGTGAAACGCTCCTCCACCTGTTTTATGGTTGAACCAATCAACGCCGAGTTATCGGCTACTTCTATCTCTTCAACTAGTAGCTCTTGACCACGACCAAACAAGACTGTCTCGACGAATTCTACGGTTGTGGGCCGTAGCGCCAGCATGGCCATTCTTTTGCCGCCGCTGATCTCAGGTGCTACGACACGATGGGCGCCAGCCAGCTGCAGCTTTTTTTTGTGCCTCTAGGTTGCTGGCTCTAGCAATGATAGGCAAAGTAGCGTTGAGCTGGCGAGCTGCCAGAGTGGCATATGTATTAGCCGCGTCGTCTCCCATAGCTGCTATGAGCGCTTTGGCTTTGTCTATTCCGGCTCTCCTCAGTACCTCATCTGTGGTGGCGTCATCATGGATGACGAGAACGCCGGCCCGCCGTGCCTTATCAGCGTTTTCCGAAGTCTTCTCGATGACTACGAAATCTGTCTGGTGTCCTTTAAGAGAGCTGGCAATGGCTTCGGCTACGCGACCGTAACCGCACAAGATAAAATGATCGTGAAGTTTACTGATTTTAGATTCCATGCGTTGCCTCCCCATTCGGATTCCAAGTTCTCCCTCTAACATATATCTGACCAAGCTGGTGAGAATGTAAAAGGCGGTGCCAACACCCCCCAAAATCAGAAAGATGGTGAAAATCCGGCCGGCTTGTGATAGTGGATGTACTTCGCTGTAACCGACCGTGGATATGGTTATGACTGTCATAAACAGGGAATCGAGGAACGTCCAACCTTGGATGATCCTGTAACCGATAGTGCCAGCGATAAGGACGAGAAGCAAAATGAGTGCTCCCATCCACACGCTTCGAAGAGACCCTGAGAATTTCAATTCTCCACTCTATGTGCCGAAGCCAGACGCAGCCACGGATGATTGGTGATCACTTACAGCATGTTAAGCATGGTCTCAATTTCGTCAGGCCCCTGAAAGACATCGTCCCGGATGGCTTTGATAATACCCCTTTCACTTATGAGGAAAGTTGTGGGGCAGCCATGTTTATACGCCGCACATATTTTCCCATCAGGGTCCAGCAGCATGGGAAAAGTAAGCCCCAATTTGTCGGCGGCATTTATCAAAGTTTGGCTGGTTTCTCCGCAATCGATGGACAATACGGCTAGCTTCTCGTTTGTTTGCTTATCAAGCACTTTTTGGAAGTAAGGCATCTCGTCAACACAGGCGGGGCATGAACTCACCCAGAAGTTCAATAGCACAGCCTTACCTCGGAAGTCACTCAAGGTAACGCTTTGATTATCACTAGTTTGCAGGGTGAAATCAGGTGCTAGCTTGCCAATGTCAGGCCCAACTTCAGGATTGGCAGGAAAGACGAGAGATGGGAACACGTTTTTCAGGGCGTCTTCTAGTGCCTCTTTGCTCTCAAAGGCGCCGATTTTGTATGTCTTGATGATCCCCTTTTCATCAATGAAGAAAGTCATGGGGACACCCGGAATACCGTATTCCTGACAAACTCTTATCTGTTGGTCAATTAGTATCGGATAATTCAGCTCATGGCTGGCGGCAAAGTCCTGAACGCGTACCGGATTATCTCCGGCGTTGACGGTCAGCACTGTGATATCCTGACCCGATAGCTCATTGTAGAGCGACTGCATAAATGGCATTTGGAGCTCACAGGCCGGACAATCAATTTTCCAGAAAGTAAGCATAACTGGCTTACCCAGGAAATCGCTTAGGCGCACAGTCTCATCCTTGAGCGATTTCAAGGTAAAGTCGGGGGCGTAGGGAATCTTCTGTGCCCCGGCACAGGATACGAAAACACTGGTCAGAAACAGGATGATTCCTATGAGAGGAAATAGATATTTCTTATTTCTAGCATATATGCGCATTTTATACCCCTTGTTCTAGTATTTTATATGACGGGCTGAGGCCACGCAATCAGGTGTCGCAAATCAGGTTGATGCACGTTCCGGTTGCTCGATAGCGTCAACGGGCAGCTTGAAGTCTAAATGATAGATCAGAGGGACTTGATCATGTCTTCTAACTCAGCTTGGGTCGTGAAGCGGTCATCCTTCAGGCTCTTTATGACACCCTCGGAGTTTATGAAAAAGGTGGTGGGAAAAGAAGACACTTGATACATCGCGCTGACTGTGCCGTTTGCATCCACCAGCGCGGGAAAGGTCAACCCTCGCCTTTGCATAAAACTCTGCACAAAAGGAGCGCGCTGATTAACGCTAACGGTAAGCACTGCCAAATCGTCGCCTGACCACTTGTCAAAAACCCCCTGTATGAAAGGCGTTTCTTCGCCGCAGGCAGTGCAGGACGTATCCCAGAAGTTCAATACGACTATTTTACCTTGAAATTGGCTCAAGCTGGTTTCCTTCCCGTCCAGATCGGGCAGAGTGAAATCGGGAGCGCGCTTGCCCACCTGAGGACCTATTTCGATGTTGGTTGGCTGACCGCTAAGTGTGATGAAGGTTTTACCTTCAGATGTAACTTCGTTCCCGTTAGCGTCTTGCAAGCTAACCTTGAAGTAATATGTTGTGCCCGGCTTTAGCTCAGCCAACTTGAAGCTGTGGCTGGTGACCAAATTCTGATCGGCTGGCGTCGTTGAGCCGTAGGCGTCTGTTTCTCCGTAGTCGACCTGACCCTTTGTCGGCTTGTCGGTTAGCCAAGTTACAGTGGCGCTTGAGCTCGTAATGTTGAATGCAGTCAGACCTGAGATAACAGCTGGGGGCGAATAGGGCTGCGCGGGAGTTGTTAATTCGACATCCAGCGTGGCCATATTTCCGCCCTTGTCTTTGGACATCAGGGTGAAATGATATCTTGTATTCGGTTTCAGGTCACCCAGACTAGCTGAATGGCTGAGCACGAACGATGTGACGGGTACAGTAGAAGTGCAAACGTCGGAGGCACATATCTTCACTTGACTGGTAGTCAGATTCATCGGTGTCCCAAGTAACGCTGGCGGTTTTCTCGTTGATATCTGAAAACGACACGTTTTTGATTAAAGGAGCGGTTGTGTATCTGGTGAGGGTGAAGATGATACCACCTATAAGGCACAGGCATAAGATGATGACGCCAATCGATATTTTTTGCCATCGCTTGCTCTGCGTACGCTCTGGCTTTGTCCTGGATGGCCTGGCGGTTCCTTTTCTAATTCTGGTAGCAGCCGGTTTGGACTCGATGGCAAGAGGCCGGGCAGAATCGGCAGATCTACGTACTGCGGACCGCCGGGCAGGCTTTGTGTTTTCGGGTTGAATATTTTCATTTTCACTCATGTGCATCACCTATAGTATATCTTAATTGTTGAATTATGCCATTATTATGACGATGAAATGGCCTTGAGCTTGTCTTCTATTTCCGTATCTCTGATCTGTCGCTGGCTTATAGCGTATTTGATAAGCCCCTGCGTATCAATAAAGAAAGTGGTGGGAGTAGCTACAACGTCATAAGTCTTGTAGACTTCTTTCTGCGTGTCTAGAAGGATAGTGAAGCTCAAATCTAACTGTGTTACCGCTTTCTGTGCATCCTTATCGCTTTCTCCCACATTGACGCCAATAATTGCCAGTTGGCTTTTTTGTGGCCAGGTTTTGTACACCCCCTCAATGGCGGTTAGCTGGTTCCTGCATTGCTGACTGCTGGTCCAGAAAGTGATGATCGTTGCCTCCCCTCGAAAATCGCTTAAGTTTACTGTTTTGCCATCAAGACTTGACAGAGTGAAGCCGGGAGCGCGCTGCCCCGCTGCTGTGCCTGTTCCGACGGCAGGTGACACGGCGCTAAGTGTAGTAAATGTCTGGTCCTGGCAGGCCACTTCGTTTCCGCCGGCATCCTTCGATTTAACCTTGAAGTGATACGTGGTGTTAGGTTGCAGCCCGGCCAGTACTACGCTGTGACTGGCACTTAAGTTCTGGTCGACCGACGAAGTTGAGCCGTATGCAGCGCTTGTCCCATATTCCACCTGGCCTGTCGCGGGCTGGTCTGTCTGCCAGGTTATACTGGCGCTTGAGCCGGTGATGTTAGATTGGGTGACTCCTGAGATCGCCGGCGTGCTTGTGGTAACCTGGGCCAGGGTGGTGAGGTTTTGTTCCTCCGTCTGCTGGTTTTCTGCCGCATCTGAGGATGAGGCGGTAATTTTGTAAGTAAGATTGGGCTTAAGGCCTTCGACAGTCACGGAGTGATCGGTAACCAGGTTTTCATCAAGTTGTGTCCAGGTACAGGTACCCGCCGGCTCGCATATCATTACTTGACTGGTGGCGGGTTCATCTGTCTTCCAGGTTACCACGGCCCCGTTAGCGGATATGTCTGAGATCTTGACCTCTGAGATTACAGGGGGCGTGGTATCTTTGGAGCTTATAGGCAGCCACTGCGGTAATTTGAGTCCGCTGATGAATGCCTGGGCGCCGCTAATCGGGGTCTCGAGCCAGCCGACCTTGAAGGCGGCAAAGCCGGCGAGGCCGATAATTATGATGATTAGGATGGCAACTATAGCTCCAGGGAACCGTCGCCTCGGACTGACCTCCACAAATGTCCTCGAACTGCGGGTGGATGGCTGTGGAGGGCCGGCATAAGGCATGCCCGTGGGTGGCACATAACCCGCAGGTGACTGGTCCTCTGAGACGTATTGCCAGGGTGGCGGACCCTGTTGCGTTGGTGTTCCTGGTGCCACTGGCATACCCGGCATCGGAGGTGTTGGGGTTCGAGGATAGGACGGCTCTTGCCTGGGTTGTGGGCCTATTATACCACCTTGGGATGGAGAAAAGGCTCTCCTGGGAGGAGGTGGTGGGGTTGGTGGCTGCTCCGTTGCTCCAAAGCGTGCTGAACCTAAAAGGTAGTTGCACGTCGGGCACTTGGTGTATCCTTTGGCTATGGACGTACTGCAATGGGGACAGAAAGTTGCGCCACAGTTACTGCAGTACTGCTGAGCAGGCTCGATCTGCGTCCCGCATTGGGGGCAGAATCTTCGCTGGCGTGCTACCCTTTGCTGCACTTAAGTATACTCCATTGAGAGTCTCACCGCGCCAATTCGTGGATTCGGCAATCGACACTATTATACATCGGGGACGGAGGTGACACTATTTTGTTGCTGGATATTCGTCTAAGGGTAGGGGCTGTGCGCGGACTATAGAGACTTGAGTATGTTCTCAATTTCCTCTTGACTCTGGAATGGTCCGCATTTGAAGTCCTCGACTACGCCATTAGTATCGACAAATATGGTGATGGGAGCACCACGGGCGAAGCCGCACGTCGTTGCCAAGTCATCATTAGGGTCAGCGATGGCCGGGAATGTATACCCTTTGCTGGTAGCAAAGTGTCTGACTGCTGCGATATTGTCTTCGCGATAGACGGTTAGTACCACAAGAGCACCGTTTGTGCGCTGTTCGTAAGCTGCCCGGATAAACGGCATTTCCGAGGCGCATCCGGGGCAGTTCATGGTCTTCTGAAAGATGATCATTATTGGCTTACCGCGATAGTCATTCAGGCTTAGCGTCTTGTCATCGATAACCTTTAAGCTCTGGCAGTCCACCGGCTGCCAGATAAGATTTGGTATCGAGCTGCCTTTAAGGTTCTCCGCATTAAGCGGAGTTGCAGTGTTGCCGACTTTGGTCATAACACCTAGTTCCGGGCAATTCTCTGGAACCGGAGTTGCAGAACAGGCGACGGCTGATACTAGCAACAGCATTGCGGCTGATATTATCAATAGTCTCTTTTTCATTTGGCGAACACTCCTTTTTGTTTCATTAGCCGAGTGCTAAGACGGGATGAACTGACCAAGCCAAGTCAAGTTTCCCGTGAGTATGAGTATACCAACAATTATTAGCAGTGCTCCACTGACTATGGAAATTGTACCCAGGTGACGGTTTATATTCTTCCACCAGGGCATTATCGCTCCCCAGACTAAACCCAGAATAATGAAGGGGATACCCATGCCCAGTGAATAGACGGTAAGCAACAATGCGCCTTTGGCCACAGTTTGAGAGCTCCAGGCTAAAGTCAGTATGGCGCCCAATATCGGGCCGATGCACGGTGTCCAGCCTAAAGCAAAGGCGGCACCAATGCCGATAGACCGAAGATATCCCGGGTTGCTGCTCTTTACTGTCGAGGATATGCGTTTTTCATAGTTAAGCCAGGGCAGTTTGAAGGCGGCTATCAGAAATACGCCAAATGCAATGATAAGGCTGCCGGCTATATAGCGGAGCAAGACTGAATGAGCGGTTATGGTCGTGCCTATGAGCCCTACCGATGCGCCTAGACCGATGAATATGATGGAAAAGCCAAGCACGAAACTCAGGCTGTGGAACAGCGCTGGCAGGTAACTTTTCCTGGTCTGGCCGTCGATGGCGGTAAAGCCAGCCAGGTTAGCCAGATACGCAGGTACCAGGGGCAGCACACAGGGTGAGAAAAAGGAGAGCAGCCCGCCGGTAAGGGCGACAACGTAGGAAATACCCGTCATTTACTGTCCTACTTTGCCAGGGCGCCATCCAGTAGTTTCTTCAGCTGGTCTTTGGGCTTAAAGCCGATGGCATGCTGCACTGGTTTTCCGTTCTTGAAGATGATGAGTGTGGGGATACTCATGACCGAGAACTTGGAAGCCAGGAACGGTGCTTCGTCTACGTTCACCTTGGCAAATTCTACTTTGCCGCTGTATTCCTTGGCCAGTTCTTCGACTACAGGGGCGACAGCCCGGCATGGGCCACACCACTGCGCCCAAAAATCAACCAGCACAGGTTTCTGCGATTCTAAGACAGCTTTTTGGAAGCTATCCTGGTCTACGTTTATTATGTTCTCCGACACGATGACGGCCTCCTAAATCTACTATTGGGTACTGTAACATTATTTGCCTGCCTGCGCAATGGTGGCAGATTCGTGGCAGGCACTATTATCTATGTAGCTATTACTAGCTACAATGCAATCTTTTAAGACGGCCTTATCTCCGACATTGACATTTTGCCACAAAATCGTGTTTTCCAACACCGCACCATCATGAACCTTGCACCCCTGGCCAATGATTACCGGCCCCTTCAGCTCGACTCCCTTGCCGATAACACAGTCCCTGTCAACCAAAATGGGTCCGGTTAACTTGGCTTGCGGATGCACTGAGCTTTTTTGGTCTATTCGGATGTCTGCTTTTTTAAACGCGCTTTGTATGCTCTTGCCGGACATCAGATCTCTGTTTAGCTGCAAATATTGCTGCGGAGTTCCTGTATCAATCCAGTAGGCATGTGTTAAGTAGCCGAAAACAGGCTTTCCTTCAGCTAAAAGCGCTGGAAAGACATCGTGCTCAAACATGCATCGCTGATTTGGCGGAATGCGATCCAGGATCTCGCGTTCCACGATGTAGATTCCGGCATTTATCATGTTGCTGGAAACCTGGCCAGGCTTTGGTTTTTCGATAAAGCGTGTTACGCGGTTATCGTCATCGGTCTCGACAACGCCGAATCGCGAAGGATCTTCTACGGGCGTCAGGGCGATGGTTACTTTAGCACCTTTCTTTCTGTGAAATTCAAGCATATCACTAAGATCCAGGTCAGTGAAGATATCTCCGTTCAGAACTGCAAAAGCACTGTCAATGTACTGTTCAGCGTTCTTCACCGCTCCAGCGGTGCCCATTTGACTTGTCTCAATGCTGTAAACTAACTTCGGACCTAGTTCAGTGGCCTCACCGAAGTAATCGGTAATGCAAGCAGGCTTATAACCCATAGCCAGGATAACCTCTTCTATATTGTGACTGTTCAGGTAACGTAGAACGTACTCAATGAAGGGTTTATTTAACACCGGTATCATGGCTTTTACCGTGGTGTGGGTTAGCGGGTGCAGCCTGGTACCTTCGCCGCCGACTAAGATGATCGCTTTCAACTTAATTCGCGTTATGCTACCAAAACAATTAATTGGTTGCAAGTCCAAAGAGACGCACAGCGTTTCGCGTGGTATGTTCAGCCACAGTAGCCTCGTCTGTTCCCTTTAAAGAGGCAACGGCTCTCAGGCTTCTCAGTACATCTGCGGGCTGGGAGCGATACCTGACTTCTTGTCCATATTCTACCGGACAGTCTGTTTCCAGGAGCAGCTTCTCCAGAGGCGCTTCCCTAATGGCTCGCCTGTGTTCCTCGTGGTATTCGGCGGCCGGCGTGGCTGAAATCAAATAACCGGCGTCAAGTATATCTCTAAGCACGCTGGAAAAACCAGTAAACCAGTGAAAAACTGCTTTTTTGATGCCGGCTTCTCTTACCAGATCAAGGCAATCTTTCCAGGCATAGCGGCTGTGGATTAGGACCGGCTTTTCTTTTGTCCTGGCCAAATCCAGGAGTCGTTTCAAAACCGCCTTCTGAAGCTCTTTGGAGGCTGCCTTGACTATCCTCTTATCGTAATCCAATCCAATCTCTCCTAAAGCCACAATGGCATCGGCTCTATCCTCAATGAACTTCAGAGTGGCATCGACTTGGTGGGATTCCAGATTTCCCAATTCCCAGGGGTGTAAACCAAAGGCGGGGTAGACTGAAGCCCGGTATTCTGAGGCGATTTCCATGACCCTCTGGTTTGATGCGAGGTTTGAACCGACAGCCACAATAGCTACCATCCCCATCTCCCTGGCTTTGCTTAGCGCAGGTTCGAGGTCCGATAGCTCATCAAGATGTGCATGTGTGTCAACGATGCTGAACAATTCTTTTTCCTCACGGCGACTCTCGAGACGACACTTGCCCTATCTGTTCGATATAAGCAATAACCAGACTTGGCTGCATGGTGCCTTTCTCCGTTACGATGCCTGATATGAGGTCCAGCGGGATCTTGTCAAAGCCCGGCTCTATGTTCAGCAACTTATCCGTGTAGCCACGGATATCGAATTTAGCGGTTTCGCATACGGTATAAACAGGTATCTTTTTCCTCTTAGCTTCCTTGGCCAGCATAAGCCCAGGCGTACCGCTAATGAGAAAAGCGTCTTTGGTTATGCTATCGGCACCTATTAAGGCCTTATCTGCTTTGGCTATACGAAGGTGTACATCTGCATCAGTGATCAGTTCGACGGGAATCTGGTGCTTCATTAGTTGCTGAGCGGTGATCTTCCCGTAGGCTTTGTACTCAAATCTGGACTCGGCGACAATGACGCGGAACTTCGCCCCTCTTTCCCTGGCTTGCTCGAACACACTACAGACTGTTGAGCTGAAGCTACAGGTTATTACTGTATCGAGATCGGTTACGATTCCGCAGCCGTATTCCACGGCTTTGGAGACAGCTTTCAAAGATGACTTGACTAGCTCTTTACCTTTGGCGGTGGCGAATTTCTTAAGGGAGGCCAGGTTCTTTTCGCTTTGCGACTTCTGGATAACCTGCCTGAGAAACTCATTAGTATAGTTGGCGATGGGCGTTATGGTGTCTCTGACCTTAACAAGTTCTCCTGCCGCGGTTCTTATTTCTTCAATAAAGTCGGGAATGGTATGAGCCTGACTTTCGTTGGTTGCCAGGGTTAGCGTGTGAATAGCTTGCTGAGCCAGCCAACTGGCACCATGTGTCCTGTCGCCCTTGATTCTGTTTATGCCCTCAATTACCTTGGCATTCATTCGTCACCCGATGTTGCAGCTGCCTATCTAAGCCCTCTTGACAGGTTCTCTTATTACTGTCGACAAGATGAAAGATATCACGAGTAATGCTGCCAGCAGCGTGAGAGGTAAGATAAAGTGGTTCGTAACTCCGCGGAGGTATTCCATAACTGGAACAATTATCACGGCTGCGGCGTTGCCTAACAGTTGTAGATAGCCTACTGAAATGCCGGCAAATTTTGCCCCGGTGATCTCAGTGGACATTGTCAGCATTATGGGCAGAGCCGATATCAGGAAAAAGCCCAGTACTATGCCGTTAATCAGGTTCACGTTGTAGCCTCTGGCGAACATGAGAACTACGACTGTCAAAATGCCAATAAAGGATGCCGCCATGAGGAACGGCTTCCTTCTCCTGACCTTATCCGATACTAGGGGAATGATAATGCAGCCTAACATGCCGCTGAAAATCAGTATTGCCGATATGGTACCGGCGTCAGTCATCGGTATTTGATGCAATTCGTTCAATATTTTCTCGAGCCAGGTAGCCAAGCCGTTGAAAACTCCAATACCTATCAAGGCTACGAAGCCGAGAATCACGAAATCTTTGATCTTCAGAATCCGTCCGATCCCGCCCCAGCTTGAGACTCCTTCCATTGTCTCTATTTCTCTGGGGGGTGTTTGAGGCTTGGGCTTAACCAGTACGAAGAATAGCAATATCCCCAAGATACCCAAGGCTCCGTAGATCCACAGCATGGCATTGAAACCCAGCGCTTGTACCAATGCGGGGGTGGCTCCAAGGGCTACCATCATACCGACGAATAGCGCCAGGGAGCCAAGTCCTACGGCTGTGGCCTCTTCTTTTTGAGGAAACCAGGTTACGGCCAGTTTGGTAATGCCATTCAAAATAAAAGGCTGTCCGATGGAAATTCCAACCTGTGAAATCAAAAGAACGACGAATGAACTCGGATCAACCAGGCGAAGCATGGCGAAAACGCCGGTAAAAAGTACGCCGATACCTACGCCGTATTTAAAGCCCCTTTTATCTATGATGACGCCGGCAGGCAGGGTAAGCAAAACCTGTATTAGCGGGAAAACCAGCGTGAACCACATAACGCTGCTGGCCGGTATACTTAATGACTTCTCGAGGTAGGTATCGATCGCGGCGAAGTTCAGCCAATATAGCTGGGTGAGCGCGGACACGTACATAAAGATAACCAGAATAGCCCATCTATACCTGTAGATTTTGTATTCCGACATTATCCTTCTCCTGCTCTTTGCTTAACTCCGGTAGCTATGGCACTTGCCTCAAGCGGTATTGAGTTAAGTATATCACTAAACTGATGCTGAAGTTCACCACTTTGAAGACTGGGAGGAATTAGCGCTAGAGATGGAACTCGATTATGTCGTTATCACGCAGGACGTGTTCCTGACTGACCCTCTGCCCGTCGAATTTTCCCGAGCCCCAGACCAGCGCATATTTCATCTGGCTCTTGAAATCTTTGTGAATCTCTTCGGCCGCCTCTTTCACCGTGCTGCCTGTTTTCAATATTATGGGCTCGGTCAGGTCGAGTTTCTGCCCGGGCTTTTGGTATGGACGCGTATGATTTCGAGGGCTTGAAAAATCCCCTTACGGAGCGCTGGCAGGTTGGTGCCACTGGTAGCGGAAACGGAAACCAGGGGAAATTTAGCGCCGTACTTCGAGCTTAAACGACTCCAGCCGGCGCCTGAACTATCGAGGTCGCTCTTATTGCCGATAATCAGCATTTTTCTGGGTCGTTTGCCGATGCTATCTTCCGGCGTGTTACGCGTTACCGGAATTATGTTTATATTGTCCAGCTCTTGAAGAGTCGCCTCCGCTTGTTCCACCGGCTGATTGCTCAGGTCAACGACGATGGCTATAAGGTCGGCGTTCCTGGCGATATTGTTCAGCCAGGACCGTGATTCGCGTCCCGTCACCGCTGGCGTGTCTACCAGTTGAATCTGGACGTTTTCGAACTTCATCATACCTATGTTAGGGGCCTTGGTGGTAAAGGGGTATTCGGCTATTTCCGGCAGGGCATCGGTAACTGCGGCTAACAGCTGCGACTTGCCGACATTAGGCAATCCCACCAGAGCTATCTGGCCGGCGCCTTCCTTCCTGATATAAAAACTGGCCCGGCTGGTGGAGGCTTTTCTCTCCGCCTCTTCGGTGAATTTGGCTATCTTTCTTCTGAGGTCGCCGTGGAGCCTATCGGTGCCCTTATGCTTGGGCATGATAGCCAGCATTACTTCCAGAGCCTCTACCTTATCCTCTGGTGTCCTGGCCTCCCGGTAGCGCCTTTCAGCCTCGTAATACTGGGGTGGTAAGTTAGCCGGCATAGTTTCCTTGCCCCATTTTGCCGACTATTCTAGCATAATCCCCAAATTCCCAAATCTGCGTTCCTTTATTCTTTAAGAGGTGGAAGTTGGCAGACATGAGCAATGTCTTCAAGGCATACAGACCGTCTGGTACTGAATTTTGCGAATAAGTCTTCCAAATCATCATAAAATATGTAGTTGAGCTTATTTTCGAGATATTGTGGATGTCCAACGTACGAAGAACTTGTTAGCTCCTGTTGCAACTTTCTCCGTCTAGTTTTGGGCAGTACTATAGTCAAACGCCGTTGTCTGCCTAGCTCTGGAACTGCTGATAGCAATGCGACGAATCTTTCCAAGGCACTGAGAATAGATGTATGCTCTTCTATTTCAAAAGCCCATACTGGGGTAGCTTGTTCAGTTGCCCAAATAATATCAATTTGTTCAATGCGTTTTCTTTGAACTAAATCAGCATTGACGTTAAGATGGGTTAATGTCTTGAGTCCAGCCAACATAGGGTCACTTCTTTCTTGTTTGCCTATATAAGGGATAAAGCCCGCTTTCTGACACAGTATGGCTAGACGGTAGATTTGCTGATTATGTTTGGTGCTGGATGGTATTTCAGCAGGATATGGCTCTCTCGTGTCAAACATCAGCGGTAAGACGCCTTGTTTTGCCAACACATCAGTACCTTTTAGTTCCCAGTTGCTGCCATCATGAGAGATAGCCACCTCATTGAGGACAGCGGCGATATCCTGTTTTGTTAGTTTATGCCCATTTATAAGCAACGGCAGGATGGTGGTGATTATGTCATCGAAACTCGCCTTCTCTACCTTTCGCAGGTAGCCTATGACATAATATCTGATTCGGTCTTTTTCGGTCTTTGGGCGGGATAAAGTTACCGACTTCACGTCCCTGTTTGATTTGCCAAAGGTTATTTTCATCGACTTCAAAATCGCTTTCCAGAATTGCTAGTATGTCGCTTATACTTTTGGAGGCAGCATCGAAGAAGAGGTTGTTGTCGAAAAGGTCGGGTACTACTTCTCTCAGTATCTCTTCGGTAGTAGCACCACCTTCCCGATAAATCACCCGCTCAGCCACATTCTTAATCAGATTAGCCATAGGCAGAGACATCGGCTGGACTATTTTCCTTGTAGCACTCTTCTGGAAGTTGACAATTAGGCTCTCGCCCAAGACGCGCAATGGGTTCTTAACTTTGTGGAATGTCCGCTGGGAAAGTGGCTGGGCTACACAATTAACATATTGGAAGCCAATATAGCGGAGCATGTCTCGAATGGAATACCATAGCTTTGTTTCTTTGTGGTGGAAGACGAGCGATAGCCAGGCGTCATTCTTAAGTGCATAAAACATTTGCTCGAAGGATTTCTGGAACACTTCAAGGTAGTGTTTTTCATCGAATTGTTGCTCACCGCCTAAAATGGCTTCCCTTTTTCGCATATCATCTGTGACTTCAAGTCCCAACCAAGCATGCCACATAGTACTCAGGTCTAAGTAGGCGATGTGGGCTCCATAAGGCGGGTCGGTATAAATGTAGTCTACAGAATTTTTAGGTACATACTTGAGCAGGTTTTCTGCTGAGTCGCAGAAAACATTTAGGGTATCACCTTCTCGTACAAAGTCTCCTAATATAGCATTGCTTTCTTTTTTAGCATTAGCTACCCTACGCACGCTGGCTGTGAACGCATTCCAGACATCCGGGTGAGCAGGCTGTTTCGGTACCCAATACCTGAAAACCATGAAGAGTGCTGAACCACCACCATGTTCTTTTCCAGGTTCCGGTGCCCTATACATGATGCTAACCTTATCTAAAGCTCCAGAAAAAGCAAATAGCAATAATTCTCGTGCTTGCAGGTTTGGTATTTTTAGGATTGTGGCTCTGAGGTGGGCGAGAACTACTAGGTTATCTCTGGTAAATAATTCTTCCACATAGCTTCTATCGGCGTTGGAAGGCAACATGATATCTTTGGGATACCAATCCTCCAGCTTTAAAGTCTCCAATTTCTTTGGAGACACTTTGCCGACAGAATCAATAATGGGCTTCATCTCCTTCTCAACTTGATAGTACGCATCCCAGTAGGCATTGAGGTCAACTGGAGACAAGCAGGTCATTCTAGTGATGAAGACGGCTAGCGGGTCGAGGTCGAGACATATTGCTCGCCGTCGATTGACCAGGGCTTCAATGGCGGTAACGCCGCTACCGCAAAAGGGGTCAACAACCAAACCACCTTCAGGGCAGAAGTGACGAATATATTCGCCCACCAGATTAGACGGTTGCTTTGTGTAGTAGGGATGTATTTTGTAATGCCAAGCTTTTGCCTTTTCTGCGGGGAAGGCACGGCGAATTGGTTCAATTGTTTTGATTGTCGCTATTTCTGACATTTGTTTATTCTCCATCTAAATCCATTGTATGCCTTATAACCCTCAAACTCAATTGGCTTTCCCCTTCGTTCCCGTTGCTCGCATCTGGTCGATTTCCTCTCTCGGAATAAAAACGACACCATCCTACATTTGCAAAAACTAGGCGGATCTACGCAAGAGGATCAGAAATTATAGTATGCCATCCAATCTAAGTGGAGATTCCAAGATAGCCGAATAATGCCACTTCTGATTGCTGGCAAGAGAACTGACCCTTTTGTTACAATGTGGTACAAAGGTGGCAACCAATTCACACTCAACTGCAGGGACCAGTAACGCTTTTATAGTTTTTGAGGTGTGGAAATGAAGGCAGCAAGGCTAGGGGATAGCGGCAAACTGGTGGTGAGCATCATCGCCTGCCTGTGCGCGGGTGTCGTCGGATCCATATTTACGCGACAGGCTATTCCGACCTGGTACGCTACGCTGACCAAGCCGGTCTTTCAATCCGCCGGACTGGTTGTTTGCGCCGGTTTGGGCGCTGCTGTATGTGCTCATGGGGATAGCCGCATTTTTTGTCTGGCGTAAGGGGACGGAGAACCGACCGGTCAGGATAGCGCTAATCGTTTTCCTGGTACAGTTGATTCTGAGTGCTTTGTGGTCGGTGGTCTTCTTTGGCCTGAAGTCTCCTTTGTTTGGTTTGATTGTGGTCGTGGCTCTGTGGGTGGCCTGCTACTGACTACCTTGAGATTTTTCAGAATATCCCGAGTGGCCAGCATTTTGCTGTGGCCTTATCTGCTATGGGTAACTTTTGCCGCGGTTTTGAATGCATCTATCTGGTTATTGAATCCATAGCGCTTAGACCTACGTTCGGGCAGGCTATCAGAAATGCGGGTTCTGCCTGCACATCAGTTTGAAAATGAAAGCTTCAGAGAATTGTTACGAGTGTCTGCAACGGCTGGTTTACCAGGCCGCCGAACTAGCGTCGAAAGATAAACCGACGATGGCCAGAGCTGCGGAAGACAGCCTGAAGATACTTCACGATGATTTTTCTCTTGACTGTGTATCCATTGTTGTCGCCACCAAAATCCATGACGCCGTAAAGAGGATAACCGGGAATCCCGACCCTTACCGCGAAATGAAGGATAAGGAGATCGCGGTTGCCAGGGATTTATCCAAGAAGGCAAAAATCGAACCTAATAGCTTCAAAAGCTGCCTTAAGTTCGCTGCTCTGGGGAACACCATAGATTTTTTCCGGACGCTTGATGCCATTATTGAGGACATGAAGGCTGAGGTGAATTTTGTTATCGACGATTCGGAGATCTTTGAAACTAAGCTTAAGCATGCCAGAAAGGGTACTGTATCTGGCGGATAATGCCGGCGAAGTATTCTTTGATTTACCGCTGGTCAGGTGGATGAGACAGTGGGCTTCGGTCGCTTATGTGGTCAAAGCCGCGCCGGTCCAGAATGATGTTACGCTGGAAGATGTGAGACGAACCGGACTTGAAGCTGAGCTCGGTGAAGATAATAACTACGGGGACGGCCACGCCGGGCATAGATTTCTCTCAGGCTTCCGCTGAGTTTAAACGCGAATTCGGTATTGCCGACCTCGTTTTTGCCAAGGGCATGGGCTATTATGAGTCGTTGTCCGAATTGCCGGCAGAGGGGAGGGTTTTCTACTGTTTTAGGGCGAAGTGCCAGCCGGTGGCTGATTCTCTGGGAGTGCCGCTTAATAGCTATGTAGCTATGCTCCGTTAGTATCGCATTTTTCGTGCGATTCGGCCATAGTACAAAAGGTATCGCTCGGATCACATTGCTGGCATTCCATCTGCAGCATAGTATGGCTGATGGAAAATCGCCGTCGAAGTATATCCTCGAGCTTCTTACGAATGTCGGCTGCCTGGCTTACAAGCAGGTCGTCGACCAGCACATGGCAACTCATGGCATTCAGCTGCGGTGAAATGGCCCATACGTGTACGTCGTGAATATCTTTTACTCCGGGGGCCTGCCTCAGAGCTTTTATCATTTCGTCTATATTAACCTCACGCGGTGAAGCCTCTAAAAGCACCCGTACCCCTTCCGTTAAAATGCGCCAGGCCGCCAGGCCTATAACAAGGCTTATGAGCACACTGATGATGGGGTCTATCCATAACCATCCGGTAAACAGAATTATGGCGCCGCCGATGATTACGCCGATGGATGCCAAAGCATCGCCCAGTGCATGCCAGAAGGCACTGCGTACGTTAAGGTTGCCCTTCCGCTCCTGGCGTAGCCAGTAAGTCACGAAAAGATTAACTCCGAGACCTACTACGGCCACTGCCATCATTAGAACGCTATTAACTTCCGGCGGCTGCTGCAGACGATGATAGGCTTCGTAGAGGATAACTCCGGCGATAGCGAAGATACTGATGGCGTTGACGATAGCCACCATCACCCCCACTCTATGATAGCCGAAGGTCATTCGGCTGCTCGGCGGACGCTCTGTCTGTCTTAGCGCATACCAGCTGAGTGAAAGCGCCATAATATCGGTGACGACATGGCCGGCATCGCTAAGTAAAGCCAGACTATTGGATAGAAATCCACCGATGACCTCTGCTGCCAGGATAAGACAGGTAAATACTATGCTGAACTTGAGCTTGTTGCCTGCGGATAGAACATCGTTATGAATATGCTCTGCCAATCCTGCCCTCACCCATAACGGACAATTTGAGGCTCAAGATCTTGCCATCGGCATCTAATTAATGTTAGCCCCAAAATATTTGATTATCAAGCAGTGGGGGGTGTGGCACCGGCGAGTTAGACGTAATCGAAGATTTGCGTAAGGGTATGGATTCTGGGGCAGTCGGTAATCTCCGGGAAGTAATCGCCGCGGTCGATCAGCACGGCTCTTATGCCGACGCCACGGGCGCCGACGATGTCCAGGTCGTACTGGTCACCGACGTATAGTGCTTCTTGCGGCTTAACTTTAGCTTTCTTCAACGCCGCCATGAATATCTCCGGCCGCGGCTTATCACAGCCTACCTCAGCTGAGGTTACCTTGAAACGGAGGTACGGTTGCAATCCTAACTTCGTGTAGGTGTCTTCCATGTCCTGAACGACGTTGGAAATCAGTCCCAGGATTAGGCCCCGATTACGGAGATCCTTCAGCGTGGGTAGGATGTCATCGTAAGCCGTGAATTCCCATTTATGTTCCTTTATCTTTCCCAGTATTTGGAGCGCCTGGTCGCGATTTACTTTTACGCCGGCTCCTTTGAGTATCTTGGTCACATATTCGACGTAAAAATTGATCTTTTCCTCCATAGGCCTCTTGTCTATGGGGGAACGTGTGTTTTCATTGCGGTAATAGATATCCGAGGCGGCTAAAGAAGTGAAGAGTCGCTTTGCCTCTGCCTTTATGCCGAGCCCTTGGCAGATCTTGACGTAGATGTCTTCTCGCGTAGGATGATAAGTGGCCAGCGTGTTGAAGAAGTCGAAGAAGACTGCCTTAATCATACTGAAAAAAGATTATGGGCGAAAACTACCTTGTTGTCAAATTAGCGTAGCTTTTGCCTGAGCATATAGCCGATTAAAGGTCAATCAGGCCTATCTGGTTCCAGGTGGAACCATTATTCTTGCTTATGGAGAAGGCACTCTGGTCATGGTTGCCACCAGCTATAGAGCTGGTGCCGCAGCAGGCGACCTTGCCGTCAGGTGACCAGGCCACCCGAGCTTGCCCGGCGGTAGGGGTTTTCTGGCTGCTTTGCCAGGCGGGAGATGGTGACTGGGGGTTTAACGTGCAGTAGACCTGCGGACCCGGATTGAAGCTGGATGGCTTTGCTTTGGCGGCTCCCGCAAGTAACTTGCCGCGGCTGTACAAGCCGTAATGTGCGAGCTACATATGCTATCGTCGCGAACCAGAATCCGATAGCAGACCGAGTCATCGAGGCGGTAGACACCGTCATTGGGATTGCCGGCACTCCAGCAGGCATAGACATGGCGCTGTGCCGGATTCGCACTGGAGTAGTCAGCCGGCAAAGCTATATCGGCATAAATCAGCGGTGTTCCCGGCGTGTCTTGGCCTGATGGTGAGATTTCCACGGGGTACCCTGCGGAATTATTCCATGATATGGTATTTCCACCGAGGTCTCTGATTCCCATATAGAGATAGGTGTCATCGGTATTTGGCGGAGGGCCGCTAGCAACAACGGCTAAAAGGGCACCATCGGAAGCGAATCCTGATGAATATTTAAGCGCGAAGACATCTACACCGGATATCGACCCTGGTAGCCATCCCGAGGAACCCGTGCTCATATCATGCCAGCTACCTGAGAATCCGCCCGTAATGTTCATCAATACTCGGCCGCTACCGTGGCCCGTTGCGGTGCCTATAGCTATCTCCCGATGGCCATAATCTGGGGAGATGGCGATGCATGTGGCTCGCTCGCCGCCGCTAAGCTTGCTGCCAAGTCCTGTGGCGCCAAAATTGGCACCTCCATCTAGTTGACAGATAGACCTCGGTGCCGCCATTGGTGACCACAGCCACCGTTCTGGGGTCGTCCGGCGCTACGACTAAGTCTATCCATGGTGCAGCTGCGCCGAGGCTTCTTGCTACCGTCCAGCCATAGCCGCCCTGATCGGACTTATAGAGTTTGCCATTCGGGGAATCGATCGCATAAACCGTATTGTCATAACCAACGGCAATGTGACTGACATCGCTGCCAGGCGCAATGAGCAGGGGACTGGCAACAGGTATAACGATCGTAGGTGTTTCCTCCGTGGCGGGTGTAACGATGCTGAAGTTAACGGTTGCCGGAGTGGGATCTATGTTGCCGGCTTCATCGCGTGCTTTAACGTAAAAGGTGTATGTGCCACCTTGTAGGTCGGCGTAAGTCCTGGTTGTATCACTGGTGAAAGAAGAATAAGCGGCATCGCGGCCCTCCAGATAGAAATGAATAGGTCAACCTGTCCGTTGGAGTGGTATCATCGCTGCCTGTCCACTGGAAAGTCACGCTATTATTGTTGACTGTGCCCCCGGGTGCTTTGGTGATCACAGTGTCCGGAGGTGTAGTATCTTGTGAAACCAGTGCTGGCGGTTCGGATGTAGTGGAGGGAGTTACAGGTTGAATTGTTGGCGATACGAGACAGGATATGCCGACAAAGGTCAGCAGAACCAGGAACATGACCGAAACTATTACGTATCTATTTCTAGTCATATCTGTTAGTGTAGTAAAAATTATACAGACCTGATTAACATAACGTTCTTAATGATGCCGACGTTTAGCTTCGATCAGATTCCCTGATTATCATTTTACAGCTTTTCGAAACGAGACCTGAACTTTGCCTTAGCCGCTCCTGAAAATAGGTTGAAATCTTTTGACACTTATAGGTAAAGTTGATAAGCTTTGAGAGATTCTCGAGGAGGTTGCGTTGCCCGACAAAAAAGCTAAAGTAGATATGGAAAAGATCGTCTCGCTGTGTAAGCGGCGGGGTTTCATCTTTCCCAGCAGCGAAATCTATGGTGGTTTGGGCAGCTGCTGGGATTACGGGCCGCTGGGAGTTGAGCTAAAGCGGAATGTCAAAGATGCATGGTGGCGGGCGGTGGTTCAAGAACGCAACGACGTGGTTGGTTTAGATGCCAGTATTATGATGCATCCGCAGACCTGGGTGGCGAGCGGCCATGTTGAGGGTTTCTGTGATCCGTTAGTGGAATGTAAGAATTGCCATCTCAGGTGGCGGGCTACCGATGTAGGCAATAGCATCTGCCCTGACTGCGGTGGTGAGCTGACGGAGCCGAAGTTGTTCAATTTGATGTTCAAGACTTCCATGGGCCCGGTGGAAGATGAAGCCAGTACTGTTTATCTGCGGCCGGAGACGGCTCAGGGTATTTTTGTTAACTACGATAATGTCCTGACCACGTCTAGAAAAAAAATACCTTTTGGTATCGCTCAAATAGGTAAGTCTTTTCGCAATGAAATCACCACCGGCAACTTCATTTTTAGGACTAGAGAGTTTGAGCAGATGGAAATGGAGTATTTCGTCAAGCCGGGCACTGACGAGCAATGGTTCGATTATTGGGTGAAGGAACGGTTCAACTGGTACCTGAATAATGGAATCAAGCAGGAGAATCTTCAACTTCGCGCACATTGTAAGGAGGAACTGGCTCATTATGCCAAAGGCTGCCAGGACATCGAATATCTTTTCCCCATGGGGTGGGCTGAACTGGAGGGAATTGCTAATCGAGGTGATTTTGATCTTGGGCAACATGGGAAATACAGCGGAAAGACTCTGAACTATTTTGATGAAGAATCCGGTGAGCGATATACACCATATGTTATCGAGCCCTCGGCCGGAGTTGACCGCTCGGTGTTGGCTTTCCTCATCGACGCTTATGATGAGGAGTTGGCTGAAGGCGAGACGAGAGTTGTCTTACATTTTCATCCCGGGTTAGCTCCTATCAAGGTGGCCATTTTGCCTCTAAGCAGAAACGAGAAGCTGGCACCGCTAGCTAGGGAGTTACACGCAGAGGTTCGTCGCCATTTCATGGCGCAGTATGACGATGCTCAGAGTATTGGTCGACGTTATCGTCGCCAGGACGAAATCGGCACTCCATTTTGTGTTACTATTGATTTTCAGTCATTGGAAGACAAGCAAGTTACTATTCGCGAGCGGGACAGCATGGCCCAAATCAGGTTGCCGATTGAGGAGCTGGTGAAAACCTTGCGCGATAAGCTGGGCGGTGAAACCTTTGCCACTCAACCTTTGTGGACAACAAAATAGTCAGACGCTTCGGAATAATGAAGACTTTTCATTTTGCTGGTCTTTGTTTTAGGTGGGCAGTGGAGGCCTGGAGGTAGGATGAAGATAAGAATTGGCCTGCGGACTAAGATTCTTCTGCCATTCATGGCGTTAGCATTCATTTCGCTTGGCGTCATCAGCGCCCTATCATTTCGTACCATTTATCAGATCAGTTCTCTGGTTAGGCAGAATGGCATAAGTATGGGCGAGGAGGTTGTGCGCCAGACCACCTCTGCCTTAGAGGATTTGGGCAGGCGGCTGGTGCAGAGGCAGGCGGTGAATGTGGCCAGTGAGCTAGGGCTTTATGTGGGCTCTCATCCCACCGCAGATATGTCAAAGTTGAAAGAGGATCCAGATGTCCGCAAAATAGCTGTTCAAAATGTTGGACAGACCGGCTACACGATGGTCTATGACAAAACTGGAACTGTCTATTTTGCCGAAGATCCCAAGATGGTTGGTGTCAATTTGCTGAAAGTAGCCGGGGAGCCCGTACATTATTCGTCAATCGTTGAGAGAAGCCTTTTAGGGGAAGCTTCGGGGTATTATGATTGGGCAGATACGAAAGGAGTGGTTCGACAGAGATATATGTACTGTGTACCTGTGGTGGGTACAGACCTAATCGTGGCTGCTACAACTTATATAGACGAATACTCGGCGCCTGCTGAGGGGCTGGAAAGCAACATAACTTCTACGGTTCAAGCTACCACTCAAAATGTAGATGCACAAGTACAGAGCGCACAGATTATTTTTATTGCCATTTTCGGTGCTATGTTGATCGTTGCCACCGGTGTCATATTCCTGTTGTCGAGAGCGATCACCAGGCCTATCTTAGCACTTACCAAGGGGGCTGAGGTCATTGAAAAAGGCGAACTAGACTATAGTATAAAAGCTGAAACAGGTGATGAGATTCAGCGATTGGCGGAACAGTTCAATAGCATGGCCAAGGCATTGAAGGAATCATACACTGATCTAGAACAGAAGGTTGAAGACCGCACCAGACAGGAGCGGCAGAGGGCGGAGCAACTCAGGGCGATAAACGAAGTCAGTCGTAAAATAAGCTCAATTGTGAAGCTTGATGAGCTGTTGCCTTATGTTGGCAATCTCCTTCGTGAGACTTTCAACTACCACAACGTTAATATCTTTCTTTTGGAGCCCGTGTCGGGTGTGTTGACGCTTAAGGCGTTGTGCCTCAGCGGGCAGGCCACAGTAATACCGGTTGGAGTACCGTTGGAAATGGACGAGGGCAGTATAGTTGGTTGGGTAGCTCAGACAGGTGAACCCATTCTGGCTAACGATGTAGCTGAGGAGCCGCGCTTCCGTTCCGTGGAAGCGTTGAAAGACACCAAGTCTGAGCTGGCTGTGCCTGTTAAGATAGGAAATAAGGTGCTCGGAGTTCTTGACATTGAGAGCACCGCAATCGAAGCCTTTAACGAAGCTGACTTGTTCACTGCGCAGACGCTGGCTGACCAGCTGGCTGTAGCTATTGAAAATGCGCGACTTTATGACGAGACACGCCAGATCGCAGTGATGGAGGAACGAAACCGCATGGCGCGAGAAATTCACGATACGCTGGCCCAGGGATTCAGCGGCATTATTCTGCAGCTTGAGGCGGCGGAACAGGCGTTGAGCGATGATATGCCAGGAGTAGAGCGGCATTTGAACCAAGCACGGAGCCTGGCCCGGAAGAGCCTGGCTGAAGCCAGACGATCAGTCTGGAATCTGCGGCCGCAAGCTCTGGAGCAGGTGCCTTTGGTTGAGGCACTTGTCCAGGAGATAGACAAATTTAAACAGAATAATGGGATAGGCGCCCGATTTAGTGTCTCCGGAGATAGACGTGACCTGCCACCCGAGGTGGAAGCTGGGCTTCTTCGTATCTGCCAGGAATCTCTAACTAATATACACAAGCACGCTAAAGCCACCGAGGTGGAAGTATCACTGACTTTTAGCGAGTCAGCGGTGGAGTTGAGTGTGAGCGATAACGGTTCTGGCTTTAGCCCACGCAAATCAAAAGGTGATGGGGAGGGCGGCCGCAGAGCCTTTGGCTTGATAAGCATGCGAGAGCGTGCTCGGGGATTAGGGGGCGAATTTGAGGTACAGAGCAAGAGAGGCAAGGGAACCCTGGTGCGGGTGACGGTTCCCACTTGGAAGGAGGTTTCGTAATGGCTGCGATAAAGATCTTGATTGCTGACGATCACCCTGTCGTTAGAGAGGGACTGTTTGCCATGCTGAGCAGGGAACATGACTTCGACGTGGTTGGAGAGGCAAAAGACGGGGTTGAAGCGGTGAACAAAGCCAAAGAGTTGGCCCCGGATGTAGTGCTTATGGACCTCCGGATGCCCGAGATGGACGGTGTCGAAGCTATGCGTCAGATACGGTCAGCGATGCCCAATGTTAAATTCATAATCCTGACAACCTATAGTGATGACGAGTATATTTTTAGTGGCATTGAAGCTGGTGCTCGAGCCTATCTGCTTAAGGATGCTCCGCGCGACGAGTTGTTTAAAGCAATCAGAGCTGTTCACATGGGGGAGTCGCTCATTCAGCCAGTTGTGGCATCCAAATTGCTCGACCGTTTCAGTGAACTATCTCGCCGAACGCCATCCGGTGAGGAGCTTTCTGGGCGGGAATTGGAAATATTGCAGCTTATGGCTAAGGGTTCAGCCAACAAAGAGATCAGCGCTCAACTTAGTATTTCTCAAAGCACGGTGAAAACGCATATCGCCAATATTTTTCAAAAATTGGGGGTGAATGACCGTACCGAGGCTGTGACTCAAGCCCTCAAGAAAGGCATAATCCGCCTTTAGTTATACAGAACTAGGCTTGGCCCGCTGCTTCGCCAGTTTTTCCCCGGTCCGATAATGTTCCCCCTTCAATGCCAGCTCTGCCTCTTCAGCGTCTTCCTTTGTCCAGTAGCCCAGGGAATAGCCAAACCATGGTACCTTGGGCTTTAAGGCTGGCAGCCCTAACTCCTCCCAGATCCTTTTAGCCCCTTCCATGAATTCTTTCGCCGGCAATGATAGCGGCGGATACGCATATTTTCGGGTAGCGTCTATCAACATCGCGGACATCAGGGCATCTCTGGCATTCTTCTCTTCTCCTGGAGGAATGGCTGACGGGTCCAATTCTGCGCCCCTGATCCGAGGCAGGATTTTAACATCAGTATCGGGCTGCATCCGGTAAGCCAGTGCCCAGACGACCGAATCGATGTCGTGCGGGTCTATGTCAGCATCAACTACAATCACAATCTTCGAATGTCCGGGCGTCTGAGCCAGTACTCCATGGAAAGCTCGCCATACCTGGGGAATGTCCACCTTTTTCAGACTGACCACGCAAAATTGCGTGCTGCCACTGTCATTATGGAATGCCACGTCTTTAATGCCGGAGATACCCAGATCATTCTTCAAGAAATTCAAGAGTCCGGCTTCGTTAGCCATCGCCCTCATTACGGTGCTCTCGCTGGGTGGCATCTGGCTGAGCCAAGCATTGCAAATGGGATTTTTACGGTGGGTGATACAGGTGACATTGAAGTAAAGGTTCATCATCTTGCCCCCCATATAGCCCGGCATTTCTCCAAAGGGGCCTTCCGGTTCCAGGGAGTCGGTCGGCAATTCTCCCTCTATTACTATCTCTGCTGTCGCCGGGACCTCGATATCAACCGTTTTACACTTCACCAGCTCCACCGGTGCACCGGCAAGGCCGCCGGCGATGGTATATTCCGACACCTCATAGGGGATCTTCGCCACCGAGACATATCCTATATTGGGGCTGGTGCCCATTACTATGGCAGCCTGCAACGGTTTACCTAACTCCCGGCACTTCTCCCAGTGAAGGCGCAGGTGCTGGGGATAATGGCATTGGATTCCTGTCCTCGTGGGGCTCTTGATCATGGCGCGGTAAGTGCCTATGTTTACCCGGCCCGACCCGGGCTCCTTGGTCACCCAGCAAGCGGCGCTAAAGTACGGAGCATTATCGAACCCTGGGGTAGAAATGGGGGTGGGAAACTCATCCAGGCCGCCGTGTTCCAGCAAGCTTTTACCCATGTGTACCTCTTCATGAACCGGACCATCGTTTACTATTTTGGGCCCGAGGGGATGACGGCGGGCTTCGAACCACCTCTGCATAATCTTGTCCGGCTCACACTTCATACCTATGGCGTAAACCTCTTTGGAGGCGGCAAGTGCGGCAACGAGAACGGGTATGCCATATCTTCTCCCCTTGACATCAACCACGTTTTCAAAGAGAAAAGCCTTCCTTTCCTCGTCTGGCAGTCCTCGGAATTGCCATCGCACTAAGGGCATTAACTCTGTGTCTTTGTTTATTTCCCTTTTGACTCTTACTAGCTTGCTGCGGGCCTCCAGGGCCTTGATATGCTCTCTCATGTCGCTGTAGTACGCCATTCCCTAAACCTCCTATTTTCGTCAAATACTTTGGTCAGCAGCTTTGGTCGACGGCTCTTATTAGCGGATGAAGATATCGTCAGGCACTTTTAATTGAATTTGTGAAGTGCTCCACCGCTACGCTGGCGTTTTCCACGAGTGCCTTGATTTCTTCCCCGGTAATGTTGTCAAGATGGACACCGGTAATAACGCAGACGGGAGCACACAGGGACTTACTTATCAGATAGGCTGCTCTTTGGGCTATGACATCATCCTTGTGACCGAGTCTGGTAAGCACCGAGACTGAAGCCCTTTCATGCTCATGATCGTATTCCCCCATAGCCACAGCTCCAACATGGGCCTGTTTATTACAAATGAAAACTACGAGATCGTCGCCCAACCTATTGGCTGTTAGGCTAACCTTAGTTCTGCCTTTGCCTACAGTTAATTTGCTTTTCACCCTGACAACGAAAATCCCTTATTCGCATCCAGACCATGCTCGGGTAAGGTTGTGCTTTATGCCAAACATATCCAGCGCTTTACTGATGGTTTGGTCAATAATATCCTGAATTGTATTCGGCTTATGGTAGAAAGACGGGATGGGTGGCATAATGATCGCTCCCATCTCGGTCAATCTCTCCATGTTCTTTATATGTCCCAAATGGAGAGGTGTCTCTCGTACCATGAGCACCAACTTCTTGCGCTCCTTCAGCGTAACGTCACCGGCACGAATGATTAGATTGTCGCTATATGAGTGTGCTAGGGCGGACATAGTTTTTATGCTGCAGGGAGCGATTATCATGCCGTCTCGCCGGAAAGAACCGCTGGATAGGCGAGCGCTGATGTCTTCAACATCGTACCAAAAGTTGGCTAATTTCCGTATGTCCTCTATCTTACGTTCCGTCTCGTACTTGATGATCTGCTCCCCTGGCTTGGAGATCACCAGGTGGGTTTCAATATTTCTCATGGAAGAAAGGACTTCCAGTAATCGTATGCCGTAGATGGCACCACTGGCCCCCGTTATGCCAATAACCAGTACCATTTGCTTTTAGCCTCTCTTAGGTGCCATTAGACTGGTAATAACTCAAAGTCTGACGAATCTAATCCAAGTGTTGCCCGGAGAAGGCATCAATAGCATGACGATCGCGTTGTAAGACATCCTCGCGAGTATCCTATTCGTCTACGAATATGTTGTAAGGAAGGGGAGCTGAAAACTCGGTCACCAACTTGCCCTCCCTGTACTCGGAGACCCAGGGATACACAAAGACATGCCGGTCTATGCCCCACACTTTCTTTCCCATCCAATAATTTTCAAATCCATATATCCCTTGCCAGTGATATTGGGCAAAGCTTTCCATCAAGGCGGTACTATCCATAGAAGCCTGGCCGTCGAGAAACTTGAAGAAAGCCCGCACCGGGTTATAGACATAAAATAAAGGCGTCTCGGGAGGTTCCTTGTATTTTTTCTCAGCCGCATAATACATCTGACGGAATGCGTCAGTGACTATCGGACTTTCTACATCGGGGTAGGAGATAACAATCTTGGTAAGGTATTCTTTGGGTACAACCTCTTCCAACTCGCTCTTAGCCGGTGGCATCGACGCCACGATCGGGCCGGCAAAACCTGCTTGTCGTATTTGTTTTATGGCAAGGCTGCCCAGTCCCGCTACGCCGCCGGTACAGCACAGGTCTATGATGTCAGGGTTCTTGGCCAGTACGCGCGAAATTACGGGTGTCAGGTCTTTCGTACCCAAGGGGAATTTCTCCACACCCAGCCAGTTCAAACCATATTGTGGCAACACTGTGTTGATCGCGGCCACGAACGATGGCAGGCTAGGAATGTCGGGTGATAGAGACATCACATTTTTGGCGTCGGGGTAAAATTTCTGAACGTAGGCGGCTGGATTGCTATAATACTGCTCGAAGGTGGAATTCCAGAAAAAAGAATACGGCTTTTCTGGAGCGCACATCCCTTTTACAATCTCCCCAGCAAAAATGGTTATCACCTTGTTGGGTTCGGTAACTGTTTGTGCACCTATGGCATCAGAAATGAAAGGCCCAACAATAGCCTTCACCCTTTTGTCAAAAATGAGTTCCTCAGCGATGCTCTTGCCCAGAACTAAGTCCTGTTTCGTGTCGCGGATGACCGGATTTAGAACATATTTTTGGCCGGCAATGGTGACCCCGCCCTGAGCGTTCTGGTCATCTAGCGCCAGCAGTGCTGCATTTTGTATTTGCGTACCTACAAATGCCATCGGGCCAGTTAATGGCGTGGCGATCCCAATATCCAGCGTCTTTTGGGGGGTGGTCGCGGGTTGTCCCGGTGTGGATGGTGCCTGTGCTGGTTGAGCACAGCCGATAAGAATCAAACCGACCATGAGTAAAAGAGCTAGCGCCAACAAGAATATCTTTTTCATTCCTTCTCTCCCATTATCCAAATATCATAGCGTGGTAACTGAGCTTGGGTTGCAGTTGGTTCCTATATAATAATCCCCCCTAGCGCAAGCTGCTAATCATGATACCTATTCGAGGAGCGCCCTCTTTACTAAGGTTTTAATTATTTGAATCTTATAGTTATTCTTGCTCAACGGAATCGCATTAGCCACCGAGGCTTTGGCTACCTCTTCCGCGAGTTTAGGCGTTAGTTGTTCTCCTCTTAGAATTTCCTGTGACTCCACTGCCTGATAGGGTGCCTGTGAAACACCGCCCAACACGATCTTCGCCTTGTTGATGATGTTATTATGCATTGTTATTACCACGGCAACACTTACTATAGCGAAGTCAATGGTTTCCCTCAACCTGAATTTTAAATAACGTTGCTTTATATTAGCTTCAACCCTAGGGACTTGTATGCCGGTTATAACTTCGTTGTGCTTAAGGACATTACCCTCATTAGTATATAATTCATCTATTGGAATTGTCCTCCCGCCGCTCATGTCTACGGTGTTTATCTCAGCATCCAGAGCCAGCAGCACTGTAGCCAGATCAGAAGGGCATACCGCCAGGCATTTGTTCCTCCTCATAATGGCATGATATTGATTCTCGCCATCGCAAGCATAACATATGGCATTCTTCTTTTTGCGCCAGCAAGGAAACGATGTGCCGGTACTTGACGATCTTCTATAATACCAGCATCTCACTTCCTGACAGAGATTTCCTCCGACGGTAGCCATATTCCTTATCTGTGGCGATGCTATGGAGCCAGCGGCTTCAAAGAGTGCAGGGTACGTGTTTCTAATGAGAGCGGACCGTTCTATATCGTTGATGGTAGTCAGTGCTCCCAAAGCTAAACCTTTAGAATTCTGAACTATGCCCTTCATATGTGGTATGGTCTTAATATTAATCAATGCCTTTGGCATGAGAAGGCGATTTTTCATCAGCCCAATAATATCTGTGCCACCTGCCATGATCCTGGCGTTGCCACTGTATTTATTGAGCAAAGTAACTGCCTCGTTGATTGTCTTGACGTTATGATACTCCGGATGAATTGGCCTGTCCCAATGCTTACTAAGCCACGACAGCGCTTTGTCAATTTCTTCGATGTCAATTAGTCGGTAAGTCATTGCGTCACCCTTTATTTGCTTTCTCTAAAGCATTAAGGATATTCGGCGCAGATAGCGATCCACTAAAAATTCTCACGCCTACGGCGTTATAAATGGCGTTGGCAATAGCCGGAGCCGGCGCCATCATGGCGGTCTCGCTGAATCCTTTAGCACCAAAAGGGCCGAAGGCATACGGTTTTTCCAATACGACCCTAGTCATATCCTCGTTTTTGGGCATATCAAGGAATGTCATTAGCTTATAATCAAGTAGATTCGGATTCATTATCGCGCCGGTCTTTCCGTCGATGATATACTCTTCGGTGCGCACCCATCCGTTGGACATGGTTAATCCCAAATCTATTTGGTTTTCTACAATGACCGGGTTTATAGACCTTCCTGTATCATGTCCGGTTGTTAGCCGAAGTACATCCACCTTACCCGTCTCGGTATCCACTTCCACCTCGGCAATCGTCACTGCAGCAGCATAGGGATGGACAACCTTGCCTGTTTTCTCGTCTCTTAGGGTATCTCGAGGTGGATTATTCGCAGTCCCGGTAATCTGCCAGTTAGCAGCGCAGATTTCGGCGATAGGCACTTTATTAGTGCTCCCTTTAACCCATATATGTCGGTCCCTGGCCTCGAGTTCATCTGGCGCCACACCTAGCTTCCGAGCTGCCAGCTCAAATAGTTTACGTTTCACATCATCGGCGGCAAGCTTGGCCGCATTTATGCCACTGGTCGTGCCCTGGCTGGCATAGTTTCCCAACGCTGCCGGCGTTACGCCGGAATCGGCAAGGACAGCGTTTACGTCCTCATACCTGATTCCGAGAGCCTCGGCTACCACCTGAGTAATGGCCGTGGCGTAACCCTGGCCTATCTCAACCGCCCCCGATAGCACGGTGGCAGTTCCATCCTGACTCATCTTTATGATCGCCGAGCAGGGCCAAAATCTCGTGTGATGCGTGCCTATGGCTATACCTATTCCCCTTCTCTTATATCCGTTGATGGCCGCGGGCGTCCGCCACCCCTTCCACTTCTTCTTCCATTGAGCCGTTTGGGCGCACTTCTCTATCAGTTCGGGGAAACTATTCATATCCTGGCCAAGTACACCCCATTCGATAGGACCGAAGAGTACCTGTTCACCGCACATAGCTTTATCACCGGCCCTCATACAGTTCTTGAGCCTGAATTCCACGGGGTCCATACCGATCTTCTCTGCGGCTTCGTCCATCAGCCTCTCGAGGTCATATATCGGCCTCGGGATCACCGAAGCCATTCATTGGCCCGTAGCCGGTGATATTGGTTAGTACCCCGCAGGTTTCCGCCTTTGAATTTTGGGACTCATAGAGCATGGTGCAACTGTTGAGCAGCGCCGATATTTGGCAAACGTAGGGTACCGTGGTGTCCCTGCCCCAGTTGGCTATTATCCTGCTGTGTAATGCAGTGATAGTCCCGTCCTTCTTGACGCCAACCTTCATATGGTTCCTGTAGCTAATACGGTGATGGGTTCCGACGAAATCTTCTGCTCTGCTGAACACAGCCTTTACCGGCCTTCCTGTCCTCTTCGCCATGATCGCCACAAGGGTGGAAGTTTTCTCGGTCCTTTGCCTCCATAGGCCCCAACAGCATAAGTGGCGATAACCCGGACACTCGACTGCGGAACATGCAGACTCTGAGCCAGATCCTGCAGCGCATGTAGTGGCGCTTGAGTGTCAGCCCAGCAGGTCAATTTATCTCCCGCCCACTCGCATACCACCGCGCGAACCATCGGAGAACAGTTATATTGGATTGGGGTCTCGTCATAGTTTCTCTCTATCACGTAGTCGGCTTCGGCAAATCCCTTGTCAATATCGCCAACCTCTAATCGCAGCCAGCCGTCTTCACTGAGCCTCGGTATCCGCCACGCGTCGCTGCCGTGGAATACATTGGTTCCGTAATCTTGATGTGAAAGAGGAGCACCCGGTTTCAGCGCTTCTTCAGGATCGAATACGGGCTGGCAGTACTTCGTATTCTACTTCAATGAGGTTCAGTGCTTCTTCAGCTATCTCGGCGGTCAGCGCCGCCACCGCGGCAACTTCTTCTCCAGCGCAGTGGACGACTTCATCAAGCAGGTATTCCATCTTTGACTTAGGTCGGACTTTCGGTACGTTCTTGAAAGTCAGAACACTTTTCACGCCGGGCAATTTCTCTGCTTTGGAAGTGTCAATATTCTTTATCCTGGCATGCGCGTAGGGGCTTCTCAAAAACTTGGCATGCAACATTCCGGGCAGCTGAATATCTGACACGTACCTGGCCGTGCCCTTAACTTTCTCTACGGCGTCTTTTCGTACTACACTTTTGCCAAGAACTGAAAATTGATCGGTCATTTCCTACCCTTCAGGATTTCGACTGCATACAAGACGCATTCAGTTATTCTTCTGTAATTACCGCACCGACACAGATTTCCGGAGAGTGCCTGTCTCACGTCATCTTCGCTCGGATCAGGATTTTCATCCAGAAATGCCTTGGCGGTGAGAATCATACCTGGTGTACAAACGCCACATTGCATACCGCTTCTTTCTATAAATGCCTGTTGAATTGGATGCGGCTCGCCGGTGACCGGATCAGCCAGTCCTTCGATAGTCAGGATGTTCTTGCTTTCAGCGTCTACGGCCAACGTCATGCATGATAGCACTGGCATGTTATCTATGAGCACCGTGCAAGCGCCACACTCGCCTTCATTACACATCATCTTGGTTCCGATTAAACCCAAGCCTTCTCTCAACACTTCAGCCAGTGTTGCGGTTATCCTCACCTTCAGTTCGTGCTTATCTCCATTTACGTTAAGGGTAATTGTCTTCATGGTTACGGTTTTGCCTCCGTGTGCGCTTGGGCTACGGCCTGTCTAATGACACGTTTCAACAGGGCAGCTACCAGCTTTCTTCTATGATCGGCGAATCCACGAACATCGTCTATGGGCGTTGACTCACGCGAGGCAGCTTGGGCAGCTTCTTCGAGAAGCTTATCATCCAATTTCTTTCCCTTGAGAACCCTTTCGGCATCTCGTGACCTGATAGGGGTAGGCGCGACGGCACCCAGACTTATTTTTATGTCTGAAAAGATATCACCGTTCATCACGGCCATAGCTGCCACACCGACAACTGCCAGATCCGCTCCCTGCCTTCTTTTTTGTTTTTCAAAAGCCGACCCGCTGTTAGGTGGCGGCGTTGGGATCTGAATCTCGGTGAGTATCTGGCCATGGTTCAGAATCGTTTCTCTGGGACCAACAAAGAACTTGTCAATTGATATCGTATCTTCTCCACGCACGCTGGCTATTTTCAATTGCGTCCCCAGGACCATAAGAGCAGTGGCTAGATCCGCTGACGGAGAGCCATTACACAGGTTGCCACCTATAGTAGCCCGCCCCCGAATAATTGGAGAGGCCATCGCGTCAGCTGCAAGGGCAAGGGCATTATACCTGCTTCGGATGGCTGAGGAGTCCTTAATGGAAGCAGCAGTTGTTAGTGTGCCGATTCTCATTCCCTTCGTTTGGTCGTAGCTTACATAGTTGAGGTCGCGAATATCGACGATGCTTATCAGAAAATTGGGGAGTATGACTTTGTCCTTTATTTGTGTTAGTAAATCCGTGCCACCGGCGATTACTTTGCAGTCCTCGCCATATTTGTCTAGCAAAGAGCAAGCTTCGTCGAGAGATCTCGGTTTGAAATATCCTTGCTTGGTCATGAGAGATTATCTCCAGCCCAATACATAAATACTTATGGCTCAACTACCTTCCGCAATTCAGGTTTCCCATAGTGCATCCATAGGTTCTCTCTCGGCCGGATTCTATAAGTGCATAATTATAATGATATTCGTTGTAATTGTTCAAATGAAGTTTTGACTCACTCAAAGATGATGCTACAATAATCCCGATTGGAGAGGGAAGACGGCGAGTGCATATACGCCATCAGGGTTTTTGCCTTTTGCTGCCGTGAGATATATTGGCTACGAAGATTTCTGATCTGAAAGTTCTCGTCAAGGGTGGAGGGGATATCGCCAGCGGCGTTATTCATACTCTGGCGCGTTCTCACTTTAAAGTTTGTATAGCTGAATTGCCCAATCCCAGAGCCATTAGACGGGAAGTTGCGTTTTCGGATGCTGTTTATGATGGAGAGAAAGAAGTCGAAGAAGTAGTGGCCAAGTTGATTTCATCACCCGATGGGATTGCTCAAACATGGAAAGATGGGAAAGTGCCAATATTTGTAGACCCGAAGCATGAGCTGAAAAATATTTTGAAACCGGACATTTTAATCGATGCCACTATGGCTAAGAAAAATTCAGGCACAAAAATATCAGACGCGCCGCTGGTAATCGGACTTGGCCCTGGATTTAAGGCCGGAACAGATGTCCGAATAGTAATCGAGACGAACCGTGGCCACAATCTGGGCAGGGTTATTCGTCGGGGAGAAGCAGAGTCAAATACAGGCATACCCGGAAAAATCGCCGGGGTAACTGTTGACAGAGTGCTGCGTTCGCCTAAAGCCGGTCGGTTGTCAACTGATAAACAGATCGGGGACTACATCAAAGCGGGCGAAGTAGCGGCAACCGTTGACAGTACCCCTATCAAGGCCCGGATTACCGGCATTATCAGGGGGCTTTTGAGAGACGGAACAACAGTGTCGGGAGGAATGAAAGTGGGAGACGTCGACCCACGCGGAATTAAAGATTATTGTTATTCGATATCAGACAAGAGCAAAGCCATAGCTGGGGGAGTTCTGGAGGCTATTCTAGAGAGGTTTAACTGTTAATGGTGACGCTCAAAGAGGCTTTCAATATTGAGCGCGGTGAGGTGATCAGTTTGGTGGGTGGGGGAGGTAAAACGACCCTGATGTTCGCCTTAGCTCAAGAATTGTCTTCACATGGTGGCTGCATCATAACTACAACCACCACCAAAATTCAGAGACCGCCTTTCTACCAAGACTCACAGCTCCTTTTAAGTGCGGATGAAGAAGAGTTAGTTGCATGGCTGCTGCGGAATGTCCAAGTTTGTAAGCAAATAACCTTGGCTACTGAAGTACTAGCTTCGCATAAACTGAAAGGTATAAGCCTCGGTTTGGTGGATAGACTGGTAAAACTGGATGGGGTGTCACAAATTATCGTGGAGGCGGACGGAGCAGCGCAAAAACCTTTAAAGGCGCCGAATCTAACCGAGCCGGTAATTCCTTCCAGTACCTCTCTGGTAATACCTGTGGTGGGGATCGAAGTGGTGGGCAAGGTGCTGAATGAGGAGAATGTCTTTCGGCCTGAAATTGCCTCGAAATTGATGGGTTTGTCTTTGGGAGGCATGGTTACAGCAGAATCTGTCGCCCTTCTAATTACTCATCCTCAGGGTATTACCAAGGGAAGTCCGGTCAGAGCCAGAATTATTCCGTTTATTAACAAAGCAGATTTGTCGGGCGTATTATCAAAGGCTAGAGATGTGGCCAAGAAGATATTGGACAAATCGCACCCACGCATAGAGCAAGTAGTAATAGGCCAGGCTGGGCTTCCCCAACCAGTTCGTGAAGTGATTTCACGGATTAAGAAACTGAGCAGTGCAGCACCAACGCTGTAATACCGAAGCGATACACTCTAATGAGCACTAATATTCCAGTATCGGCACTAGTCCTGGCTGCAGGTGAATCAAAACGTATGGGTGTGCCCAAACAGCTGCTGCAGGTTGATGGCACCACAATGCTGGGTAAAATTCTGGATGTCCTCTCACGTTCCCAGGTTGAAGAGATCATTGTCGTGGTAGGGCACAGGGCTGAGGAGGTGGTTAAAAGCATCAGTGGCAGGCCGGTGAAAATAGCTGTCAACCGGCAATATGAGCAAGGTATGAGTACCTCGATCACGGCGGGATTGAGTCTAGCCAGCGCTAAATCCCGGGGATTTATGGTTGTCTTAGGTGATCAACCCTTTGTCGATGTCGAGATTATCGATGCACTAATACAGGCTTTTGCCTGTCATAGCAATGGCATTGTCGTGCCAGTATACGAAGGTAAGAGAGGACATCCTGTGGTCTTATCCACTAAGTATAAAAGGGAATTGATTTCGCTGAAGGGAGATGTGGGCGCAAGGAGTATAATTGCGGATCATAAAGAAGATGTTTTCGAGCTTCCTGTAAACAGCCGGGCTATAATTGATGACATAGATACCATCGACGACTACATGTCAGAAGCAAAAAGGCATCCTGCTCCATGATTGTGGATTTATGATCCAAACAGAACAGGTAACAACCGGATTATATTCAGCTACTTAACGCCGATTTGCTGGAGAAAATTATTGTAAAAATCGGCTATTCCCTTGTCCTCTATTTGTGCGCCGACCTCCTTAAGAGATGTGTTTAAGGCCGTTTCAAAGATCTTCTTGAGGTTTGGCACCAGGCTCGATAGTCCGCCTTCGCTGCTCCCGGATGTCCCGTTCAGCGCGTATCCTGCCACCACTTTTTGATAGAAGCTGGATATGCTTGGGTCTGTGATCTCGGCGCCGGCCTTGTTGAACGGTGCTACCAGTGCCTGTTTGTAGGCATCACCTATCCCTTGCGTGGGTGATGTCGGTGCTGATGAAGACGTTGAGAATAATGGCAGTTCGCTTAACGTCTTGGCCAGCATATTTCCATTTGAGGCCAAAACAACTGCAACGCCTATTAAGACAACGAAGACGGGGACCATCAGAGGTAAAACAAAGCGCGGCAATCTCCATTTTTTGGTTTTAGCAGCAGGATTGAGGTAGGCATCTTGCGGCCAATATTGATTGTTGTTTTGCCAGGGTGGGGGTTGGTTGATGGGGTAAGAGTGATTATAGGGCTGAGGTTGATGCCATAGTGGTTGGTGGTGAGGCATCTGCTGCTGATTGGGATTTTGCTGGAAATGTGGCGGAGGAAGTACTGGCTGCGTCCAATTTAGAATCATGCCACAATTGTGGCAAGCTCTTTGACCGTAGCTAACCACAGTGTGGCAGCGAAGGCACGAGTATATCTGCTGCATAGCCAACACCTCTTAACCCGTAGTTTGCTGCATTCCGCTGAGTCTGGCGCCAAACTGACAGGCTATGCTAACAGTCTACACTGCTCCGTTGTTTTCTGAACCACCCATTAGTATTGTCTGCGTGTTACTTTTGGGTCAAGAAGTTGCGGTGAGGCTCCGTCACGTTAGAATGTGCCCGGCGGTAACTTCGGGATTCATCAATGGTCATCCTATTGTTCAATCCAGCTTCGCGTAAATACAAGTGGTGAAAAAGTTTTGCATTGGTGTTGTTCGAGAAGCTAAAAAAGAGGGGCAAAAGCCCCTCTTTTCCACTCTATGATATATCTTCCCAAGTCGCCTTTAGGTTTCTCGGAGTGGTGTGGTTACTTGCCACAACCTTTTCTTGAGACGTCTGGTGATCATCTGATTCTGTTTTCTCATCAGCTTGATCGTAACACCGAGTCTTCCCTTTTTAGGGAGCCCCGGCACCATTATTCTTGCCTCTCGCAAGTTCATTTGGCGCAACCTCCGTTAAAAGTGATTCATTATACCACAATTCGCCGTGTAGCAGTAGATCGCAAGAATTGGCTAGCTCGCCTTCCTAACATTTCTTGCACCGTCCTCGATGCAGTACGGTTAGCTTCGGATTGAACAGTAATCATCCTAAAGTACTACTGTGAGTCGGAGAAAAGGTTGAGGGAAGGTCACCCTTTTTCTGGAGTGAAACCAGCTACTCTGCTGATGGTATGCCAGGGTTAAACAGGTAAACTTTAGGCAATAGATTTGCGGATAGAAAATTACGTTTATTTCGAACAACAGCAGGAAGAGTTAGATGGAGAAGATAAGAGTAATGATTGTCGATGATAATGAAGTGGTAAGAGAAGGACTTAAGAGCATTCTCGAGCCGCAGGGTGATATTAATGTCATTGGCGAGGCTGTTGATGGTTTGGACGCGGTAAAAAAGGCGGAAAAACTGAACCCGGACGTGATTTTGATGGACGCTCACATGCCTGGCATAGATGGCACGGAAGCAACCCGCCGCATAAAGAGGAGCCTCCCCGATGTCAAGATCTTGTTTCTAACCGTTTACGGCGATTATGTCGGCTCAGCACTTGATGCCGGCGCCAGCTGGTATCTAACAAAAGATTGCCGGCGTCAGGACTTGATGGAAGCTATCAGGGTTCTGGCACGGAGTAATCGAGCTAAGGTGCTGCAGAGCGACTGAGCGAAGCCTTTGGTAAGTCTCAATTCTGAATCAGCTTGAATTCCAGCACGTCCACCAGCCCTTTGTCAGTTAGTCTGAGCTCAGGTATTACCGGTAAGGCCATAAAGGAAAGAATGGCAAATGGTGCTGGTGAAACATTCCCCAGTCCGGAGGCTATTTTTTCTAGTTTCTGAAATTTCTTAATGACTGTTTCTGCAGGCTCTGGCGAGAGCAAGCCGGCAACGGGTAATGGCAGGGTCGCCAGTATCTCACCGTCACTGCAGGCGACAAGCCCCCCTTGTAATCTTTCAACCTCTTTGATTGCCGTGAATATGTCATGGTCGTTTGTGCCCACAGCAACTATGTTGTGAGAGTCGTGGGCTACTGATGAAGCCAGCGCTCCCCGTTTCAGACCAAAACCTTTGACTAGCCCCAGTCCTATATTACCGCTAGCCCGGTGCCTTTCCACTACCACAAGTTTTAGTATGTCCTCCTCCAGGTCGGGCACGACCAACCCACCTTTGGTCCTGATTTTTTCAATTATTTTTCTGGTAACTATCTGGCCAGGTATGGTTTCAATAACCGGGAAACTTTTGGCTTTGGTGGTTAGCCTTAGCGCATCAACCTTAAAGGGCTTAAGGCGTACGGTATCGGTCAACTCAGTGAAGGAGATTTTTGGCAGCTTGCCTAAGTAGCCGCCACCCCTAGCTACGAGACGGCCTTTATGGAATACCATGTCTATGTGAAGTTGTGCCAGGTCGGTGATGGTTACCAGGTTGGCGATATAGCCGGGAGCAATGCCACCCCGGTCGAAGAGCCTGAAATATTGCGCGGTATTGATGGTTGCTAATTGTATGGCTCGGACCGGCTCGAGTCCCTTTTGAATTGCTTTCCTGACGACAGCATCGATATCTCCGTCATAAATCAAATCTGAACAAGTTCGGTCGTCAACGACAAAGAAGCACCGACTATATGTCTTATCGTTTACCAGAGGTAAGAGCGCTTCCAGATTCTTCTCCGAGGAACCCTCTCGTATCATGAGATGCATTCCCCGCCGCAGTTTTTCTCTACCTTCCTCTAAGGTAGTTGATTCATGATCCGAGGCGATGCCAGCCGCAAGGTAGGCATTTAGCCGCTTGCTGGTAACGCCGGGAGCGTGACCATCGATAACTTTGCCGGCAGCAACCGATATCTTCTTTAAAGTCTCCCTGTCGCCGTTGATGATTCCGGGGAAGTTCATCATTTCACCCAGGCCAATAACGCCCGGCAATTTCAAGATCTTCTTTATGTCCTGAGCTGTAATTTCGGAGCCGCTCGTTTCCATGCCGGTGGCGGGCACACAGGACGGTGCCATGAAAAACATGTCCAGAGGTAGCTTCTGCGCCCAGTCCATAACGAATTTGATGCCGTAAGTGCCGACAACGTTGGCTATCTCATGCAGGTCGGTGATTACTGCGGAAGTTCCTCTGGGAACTACAATTTGCGCGTATCGCGCCGGATGCAGCATAGAGCTCTCGATATGTGTGTGGCCATTAATAAGCCCTGGCGCCAAAAAGCTGCCTTTTAAGTCGATTGTCCTCCTGGCTTTCAGATAGTTGCCAATGCCGGCAATCCTGTCGCCGCAAATAGCGACGTTGCCCTCTTCTATGATGCCCACAAAAGTATTTATTACCTTGGCATTCGTGAGCAGTAAATCTGCCGGGGCATCCCCGCGGGCAACCGAAATCAATCTGGATAAAGTCACGCTCATGTGCTTTCAGAAAACAAACGAATAGCTTTTAGGTTGAGCCAAATGGTGCTGAGTATCCTAAAGGGACTTGCGAATATGAAATTGCCTGGCTTCGCCCGCAGTATGTCGCGTAATTACTTAATCTATGAAACATATTTCTCGCAGGTGCCGGAATTTCTCGTTCCAGTCTATGCCGTAGCCAACTACAAACTTATCAGGTACGGTAAAACCGAGGTAATCGATGGTCACCGGAAGGTGATGGCTTGAAGGCTTATCGACCAGGGCGCAAAGCCTCAAGGAGGCCGGTTTTTTCTTGCGGAGATAGTCCAACAGGAAAGAAACGGTCAATCCGGTGTCAACGATGTCTTCGACCACTAACACATGCCTCCCTTTTATCGGAGATTTCAATCCTTGAACCATTTTTATTCTGCCTGATGTCTTGGTGCCGGCACCGTAACTGGAGAGCTTAACGAAGTCCACTTCGACCGGCAGTTCCAGTTGACGGACCAGGTCGGCCATGAAAATGAAGGAGCCTTTGAGAATGCCAATCAGCAAGAGGTCCCTGCCTTGGTAGTCCTGCCTGATCTTGGCAGCCAGCCTGGTTACAGCTTGCAAAATATCTTCTTGTGTAATCAGGAGGATGGGCTCTGAGGGCATGAAAAGGATTATACCGTTAGCCAGTTACGGTTGTCTACGGGGTGGCTCTGCGGTTGATTATGGCTTCGGCTGCTTGGGAAAAGCTAGCTAAATCCGCTCGTTAAAGCTATTTAGGAGAAGGAATTGTTTCAGTTTAGGTTTGGCGGTATTGTTACTCATGAGGTAATATATACGTAGCGACGGGTGAAATTTCCAAAAAAACCACAAAAATTTTGGAAGATAGCCCAAAATTACTTGACAAATATAATCTATAGTAGTACACTATTTGTTTAATGTATTGAGATATCTTTATGTCGGCTACTGGTTAATTCTTTCCCCAACTAAAAGCCCGTAATTGCAATCTATCTCTTGATTAACGTACCGCTTTTGGATAGTTGCCTCAATTTTTGATAGGAGAACTATGTCTGCTTCATTGGTTTCTAAAAAACAAACAATGCCTTCAGATGAAAGAAAGTCGTTCGCCAAATTGCCAGAGGTCCTGGAGATCCCCAATCTTATCAAGGTTCAGCTTGATTCCTTTCGCTGGTTCCAAGAAGAGGGGTTAAAAGAGCTTTTCCAAGAAGTCTCACCTATTAACGATTTCACCGGCACTCGGCTAGAGCTGGAATTCGGTGGCTACGAATTTCGCCAGCCGACGTATACTTTGGCCCAATGTCGTCAGCGCGACACGACGTATTCAGCGCCGCTGTATGTCAGGGCCAAATTATTGGTCAAAGAGACCGGAGAAATCAAGGAGCAAGAAGTATTCTTCGGCGATATTCCTCTTATGACGGAGAAAGGTACCTTTGTAATCAGTGGTGCTGAGAGAGTTATCGTCAATCAGTTGCTTCGTTCACCCGGTATTTATTTCAGCGTACAGCAGGACTCAGCCAGTGGGCGCGATTTATGTGCCGCCAAATTGATTCCCGAGCATGGTGCCTGGCTCGAGTTTGAAACATCTAACCGGGATGTCATCTTTGTGAAAGTCGATGGAAAGAGAAAGATTCCCGTAGCGATTTTGCTGCGAGCTATTGGCTATGGCAGTGATAGCGAACTACTGGAGCTTTTCCGCGGCGTGGAAAGTGCATCGGAGCATACGTTTATACAGACCACAATGGAAAGAGAGCCGTCGATCACTACTAAGGAAAAAGCTCTGGTTGATATCTACAAACGATTGCGGCCTGGTGAGCCGTCCACGCCTGAGAATGCTCAAACACTCCTGAATAATCTCTTCTTTAATCCCAGGCGTTATGATCTGGGTCGAGTCGGACGATATAAGCTGAACAGTAGACTTGGTCTTAATATCGATGAACATCGTCGCTGTCTGACAAAGGAAGACTTTGTAGAGATAGTGCGACGCATTATTAAGATTAATAACGGCAAGGAAGAGCCTGATGATATTGATCACCTGCGCAACCGGCGGGTGCGTACCGCGGGGCACCTGGTACAGAACCAATTTCGTATTGGGTTGTTGCGTTTAGAGCGAACAATCAAAGAGCGGATGAGTATAGTTGGCCCTGAAGCGGCTACTCCGGCTACTCTGATCAACAATCGTCCGATAGTTGCCGCTATGAGAGAGTTTTTCGGCGGTTCGCAACTATCACAATTCATGGATCAGACTAATCCGCTGGCCGAGCTCACTCATAAACGCCGTCTCTCAGCAATGGGGCCCGGCGGATTATCACGTGAGCGTGCTGGTTTCGATGTACGCGACGTGCACCATTCTCATTATGGGAAGATTTGTCCTATTGAGACACCGGAAGGGCCGAACATCGGCCTCATCGGTTCCCTGGCTACTTATGCCTCGGTCAATGAGTATGGCTTTATACAGACACCGTACCGCAAGGTTATCCGTGAGGTGCCTAATAAGGTTGAACGCTTGCTTAATCGAACACTCTCCGAGGATGTGAGCCGCTCAGGTAAAGATAAAGATGTTATCGCTTCGAAAAAGACTTTAGTAACCGAGGAAATTGCCCGGAAGATCGCCTCTTCGTCGTCGAAGAACATCGGAGTGGTTCCCTTCGTCTCGGAACAAATTATCTATTTAACGGCCGATGAGGAAGAACGGTATACGATTGCTCAGGCCAATGCTCTTCTTAATCAGAGAAACGAATTTGTTGAAGATAGGATCGGCGTCATCAGAGGCGGCAAATATCTAAAAGAACCTGCAGACGAAATAGATTTCATGGATGTTTCGCCTAAGCAGGTTTTCAGTGTGACTACATCGCTTATACCCTTCCTCGAGCATGATGATGCTAACAGGGCGCTAATGGGATCTAATATGCAGCGCCAGGCGGTGCCTTTGATCCGTCCCGAGGCACCTTTGATAGCCACGGGAATGGAAAAGGAAGTAGCCAAGTATAGTGGTCAGGTGGTGTTTTCCCGGGATGATGGAGACGTTGTCTCGGTTGACAGCGCTCAGGTAACGGTCGCGGAAAAAAACGGGACTGAACAGGTCTACCCGTTAATGAAGTTCGTTCGAACTAATCAGGGGACATGTGTCAATCAACGCCCCGTAGTCTCTAAAGGCCACAAAGTGAAAAAGGGAGAAGTGATAGCCGACGGTTCGGCGACAGACCGTGGTGAACTTGCTCTCGGTCAAAATGTAATTTGCGCCTTTATGAGTTGGCGAGGCTACAATTTCGAGGATGCCATTATCATCAGCAATAGGCTGGTCAGAGATGATCGGTTTACTTCCATCCACATCGAGAAGTATGAAATCGAAGCCCGAGAGACAAAACTTGGTTCGGAAGAGATTACCAGGGATATCCCTAACGTGGGGGAGGAAAGTCTGCGTGACCTGGATGAGTCCGGCATAATCCGTATAGGTGCTGAAGTTGGGCCTGGATCGATCCTGGTGGGCAAAATCAGTCCCAAGGGAGAGACTGAGCTGACCGCCGAGGAGAAATTGCTGCGGGCTATCTTTGGCGAGAAAGCGCGGGAGGTAAAGGACAGCTCACTAAGAGTTCCACACGGCGAGTGGGGTAAGGTGATAGATGTCAAAATCTTTTCGCGTGAGGACCATAGCGATTTGCCTGCCGGTGTCCATTGTCTGATACGCGTTTGGGTGGCGCAGAAACGCAAAGTCTCGATGGGAGATAAGATGGCGGGGAGGCATGGGAACAAAGGCGTCATATCTTGCATTCTGCCTGAGGGGGATTTGCCGTTTCTACCAGATGGCAGACCAGTTGACATAATCCTCAATCCTATTGGCGTCCCTTCCCGTATGAATATAGGTCAAATTCTGGAGACACACCTGGGTTGGGCGGCTGATACGCTGGGGATGAAAGTCCTGAATCCAATTTTCGATGGGGCTAATGATGTTGCCATCGAAGATGCTCTGGCCAGGGCGTGGATAGTTCAACAGGCAAATGTGGTTAACGAGGCAGGTGGGGATGGTGCCGAAGGTGACCAACTTGACCGGGCTAAAGCGTGGCTTCGGGATAATGGCTATAACGCTGACAAAGTATTTGATGATAACTTTCCCGGGGAAGCCAGAAAAGTCTGCATTCGTTTATGGCTTGAAACCCTGGGTGTTAAAGTTCACGGGCTGAACGATCAGCAGGTGGAGGAGACTGTAGAGAAAGTCTATGTTGAAAAGAGACAATCGCCGCCTATATTCGGGAAGGTTACTCTTCGTGATGGCCGCACCGGCGAACCTTTCGACCAGCAGGTTACCGTGGGCAACATTTATATGATGAAGCTGATTCATCTTGTTGAGGATAAGGTGCATGCCCGATCTACCGGCCCTTATTCATTGATCACGCAGCAACCGCTCGGCGGTAAAGCTCAGTTTGGTGGGCAACGGTTCGGGGAGATGGAGGTATGGGCTTTGGAAGCTTATGGCGCCAGCCATACTCTTCAGGAGCTACTTACGGTTAAGTCAGATGATGTGGCCGGCCGGGCTAAGGCTTATGAATCCCTGGTTAAGGGTGAAGATATATTTCAACCCGGTGTCCCTGAATCCTTTAAGGTCTTGTTTATGGAATTGCGTAGCCTGGGCTTGGCCGTCGAACTGCTCAATGAAGAGGAAGAGATGGTAAGTTTCCTCGAAGAGAGGAAGAAAGCTGGGCCCAAGCAACTTAAGGCTTTGCATTAAGGAGACAGATGACTGAGGTTAATGATTTTAATGCTATTCGTATTTCGCTAGCCTCGCCGGAGCAGGTCAGAAGTTGGTCTTATGGTGAGGTAACCGAGCCGGAGACGATTAATTACCGGACGCTAAAGCCTGAAAAGGACGGACTCTTTTGCGAGCGTATTTTTGGGCCGACGAAGAATTACGAATGCTATTGTGGAAAATATAAGAAGATACGGTATCGTGGCGTTACCTGCGATCGTTGTGGAGTTACCGTAGAGCATTCAAGGGTACGCCGGACACGGATGGGCCACATTGAGCTGGCGGCTGCTGTATCTCACATTTGGTTCGCTAAAGGGGTGCCAAGCCGATTGGCGTTGCTACTCGATACATCACCGCGGAACTTGGAGCGCGTGCTCTATTTTGCTCAATATATCGTCACTTCGATAGACGAATCGGCGCGCGATGATAGGGCAAAGAAACTCAAGGATAGGCTCTCACAGCAGGTCGTGGAGGGGGACAAATTGTTGGAGGATAAGGTGGCGGAGTTGGAATCGAAAGCCAAGTCTCCTCAAGATGAAGCGGCTGTGGAGAAGATAAACCAGCTGCGAGCCGAACTTGTTGAGAAGAAAGCTGAATTTGAAGACGAGCTTCGCGCCAAGATATCTCAACTGGAAAATCTGGATAAGCTAACCCTGCTCACAGAAACCCAGTATCAGGACTTAAGGCAAGAGTTCGGTGACTTTTTTGAAGTTGGTATAGGTGCGGAAGCCATCCTTGAAATACTTAAAGGCATTAATCTTGAAGAGTTGCGTCAGAAACTCGCCGATGAGATCCGGTCAACCTCCGGGCAGCGTCGTAAAAAGGCGAGTAAGCGATTGCGTGTAGTCGAAGCTTTCTGGCGCAGCGGTAATAAGCCTGAATGGATGATATTGGTCGTGCTCCCGGTGTTGCCACCGGAACTTCGTCCAATTGTCCAGTTAGACGGTGGACGATTCGCCACCAGCGATCTTAATGACCTTTACCGCCGCGTCATCAATCGCAACAATCGTCTAAGGCGGCTAATTGATTTGGGCGCGCCTGAAATCATCATTCGCAATGAAAAGCGCATGCTTCAAGAGGCCGTAGACGCCCTGATTGACAGCGGCCGCAAAGGACGAGTGCCTATTATTGCCGGTACTCATAAATTGAAGTCGCTTTCTGACATGCTTCGAGGTAAGCAGGGACGCTTTCGTCAGAATCTCCTTGGTAAGCGCGTAGATTACAGTGGACGTTCAGTTATTGTTGTTGGTCCTGAGTTGAAACTTCACCAATGCGGTTTGCCCAAAAATATGGCGCTGGAGTTGTTCAAGCCTTTTGTTATGCGTCGATTAATAGAACAGGGCTATGCTCATAACATTAAGAGCGCACGAAGGCAGGTGGAAAAAGCCCGGCCCGAGGTTTGGGACATTCTGACAGAAGTGGTTAAAGAGCGCCCAGTTTTGCTTAACCGAGCTCCAACATTGCATCGACTGAGTGTCCAAGCTTTTGAGCCTGTTTTGATTGATGGCAGTGCTATCCAGATTCACCCTTTGGTATGTTCTGCTTTCAATGCCGATTTTGATGGGGACCAAATGGCTGTGCATGTGCCTCTGTCGCGGGCTGCAGTGGCGGAGGCTAGAGAGCGGATGCTCAGCATCTACAATATGTTGTTGCCGAGTTCTGGTGAGCCGGTAATGACACCTACGCTTGATATGGTTCTGGGATGCTACTATCTCACCAATATCAGACCCGGGGGAAAGGGTGAGGGGATGATTTTCTGTGACTTTGAAGAAGCTAAGCTGGCCTACGACCTAGGGATAGTCAATCTGGATGCTGAAATAGAGGTGAGGAGTGGGGATGGAAATGGGAATAGATTAAAGACTAGCGTTGGCCGGATTTTGCTCAATGAAGTTTTGCCTGTTGAGTTCAGATTCTATAACAAGGTAGTGGATAAGGCTGTTTTGAAACGGCTGGTGTTGGACTGCTACCGTTTGTTGGGCAGTGAATCCACCGTGGCCATGCTCGATAATCTGAAGCAGCTTGGCTTTGAATATGCCACCAAATCTGGCACTACCATTGCCGCACATGATATTGAAGTACCTAGGAGCAAGGCAAAGCTCTTGGAAGAGGGTGATGAGAGAATAGCTGTCATTGAAAGTCAGTTCAACCGCGGGCTGATAACCGACGACGAGCGTTACAGCAGTGCCATTCAAGTCTGGACAGAGACTACTGACAAAATCACAGAGACGATATCCCAATCGCTGGACCATTACGGTGGGGTATATATGATGGCAACCTCCGGGCAAAGGGTAATATCTCGCAAATCAGACAGATGGCTGGTATGCGTGGTTTGATGACGGATCCTGCAGGTAGAATAATCGATTTCCCCATAAAGGCCAGCTTCCGTGAAGGGCTCTCAGTGATGGAGTATTTCATATCCACTCATGGTGCTCGTAAAGGGTTAGCTGATACTGCTTTGCGGACGTCAGATGCGGGTTATCTTACCCGCCGCCTGATTGACGTAGCCCAGGATTTGATAATCTTTGAAGAGGATTGTGGTACCGAAGAGGGCGTCTGGCTATTTGAGAAGGCGGAAGGGGGACTATTAGCCTCGCTAAGTGAGCGGCTAATAGGACGCCTGGCCGCGGCTGATATTACTGATTCGAGTACAGGTGAAATCCTTGTTCATAGAAACGAAGAAATTGACGAAGAAAAGGCAAAACTAATTGCCGATGCTGGCATTGACCATGTATATATCAGGTCGCCTCTCAGTTGTCATTCCCGCCGGGGGATTTGCCAGTCTTGTTACGGACGTGATCTGGCCAGACGAGGGTTGGTGGAAATCGGCACTGCTGTTGGGATCATCGCTGCCCAAAGTATCGGAGAGCCAGGCACTCAACTTACGTTGCGTACCTTCCATACCGGTGGTGTTGTTGGCGCGGATATCACCAGCGGTTTGCCCAGAGTAGAGGAGTTGTTTGAAGCTAGAGTTCCCAAAGGACTGGCCGTCCTTTCCGAGATCGATGGTATTGCAGAGGTAATCGAAACTCAAGAGATCCGAAAAATTAAAGTAACCAGCCGTGAGTCATACCTGGACGAGTATGCACTGCCGCAAGGAGCCGAAGTCAGCGTAAATAACGGTGATTGGGTGGAAGCAGGAACAAGCCTGGCTACTTCTCCGGCTAAGACGCCTAAGAAGACAAAAAAGGGAAGCAAACAGCCAGCAGTTGTTGATGAACAGCTGGCTGTGACGGCCCGAGTATCCGGCAACGTAGTCGTTGAGGATGGACATCTATATATCAAATACGAAGAGGTTGAAGAAAGAGAATACATAATTCCGCCCGGGAGCCACATCCGCGTTAAATCTGGCGAGAGGGTTAAAGCCGGCGACCAGTTAATTGCCGGTGCTGTAGATCCTCAGGATATTCTGCGCATTATGGGTCGAGAGGCTGTACAGCAGTATTTGATTGAGGAAGTACAGAAAGTCTACCGCTCGCAGGGTGTAAACATCAATGACAAACATATTGAAATTGCTGCCCGCCAGATGCTAAGGCGAGTCCGTGTGGAGTCTCCGGGTGATACCGAGCTTCTTTCCGGAGACCTGGTCGATCGTTTCGAGTACGAGAGCATTAATGCCAAGGTTTTAGCTGAAGGTGGTGAACCAGCTACCGCCCAGACCGTACTCCTTGGGATTACTCGGTCCTCGTTGAATACAAATAGTTGGTTAGCCGCTGCATCGTTCCAGGAAACTACCAAGGTACTTACTGAGGCGGCAATTTGGGGACGGACGGATAGACTTCTCGGATTGAAGGAAAACGTCATTATAGGCAAGCTTATTCCGACGCGGTCCGCACACATGGCTGAAGGTGGTGAAGCCGAAGTCCCGCAATTAGAAGCCTTGGCGGTGCTGGAAGACAAGTTAGCCGCTGAGCCGGAAAAGACGGCTGCCGAACCGGAATCGGAACCTGTGGATAGTACAGATTAGGTGGCAATTCGCAGTCCTGAAAGTCCTCGCGGTGAGCGAGGACTTTTTTATTTGGCTTTAGTTTGCCGATACTTGGTGTGCTATAATTTCAAGTGAAGTTTGGCTGACTTCACGAGACATGAGAGAAAAGGAAGCAAAGACACGCATTGTATCGGGTAAACCAGGCGTCGACGATGTCTCCCTGGACAAGAGTCTGCGTCCCAAACGCCTCAGTGATTTTATTGGGCAAGATAAGGTCAAGGGCAACCTCGAGATAGCTATTACCGCCGCTCTGAAACGTGGAGAGCCGCTCGACCATGTGCTTCTTTATGGCCCCCCCGGTTTAGGCAAGACTACCCTGGCCTACATCATTGCTGCCGAGATGGGAGTTAGCATTAAGGTTAGCTCGGGGCCCGCCATTGAGCGTCCCGGTGACCTGGCAGCCATCCTGACAAACCTCCAAAAAAACAACAGCTTCTTTATCGATGAAATTCATCGACTGAGTCGTCCCGTTGAGGAGATACTTTATCCGGCAATGGAGGATTTTGCCATAGACATAATTTTGGGTAAGGGGCCCGGTGCTAGGAGCTTGCGGTTGAGTCTGCCTCATTTCACTTTGATCGGAGCGACAACCCGTTACGCTTTGATGAGTGCGCCTCTGAGGGATAGATTTGGCGCTGTCTATCGTCTGGACTTCTACGACGAGCCCGCCATAGAAGCGATCTTGAGACGTTCTGCGGAGATTCTAAAGGTAGAAATAGATGATGCTGGCATAAGTCATATTGCCTGCCGCGCCAGAGGGACACCACGAGTTGCCAACAGGCTACTTAAGCGCGTGCGTGATTATGCCCAGGTAAAGGCGAACGGCGTAATCACCGAAGCTGTTGCTGTTGGCGCGCTTTCCAAATTGGAGATTGACCGCATGGGTCTGGACGAGATAGACCACAAGGTTCTGCGCACTATAATAGAAAAGTTTGATGGCGGGCCTGTTGGCTTGGAGACAATCGCGGCTTCTATCAGTGAAGAAGCAGATACCATCATGGATGTTTACGAGCCGTACCTTCTACAACTGGGTTTCTTAGAGCGAACGCCCCGTGGTCGTGCAGCTACCAGGCTTGCCTGCGAACACTTGGGGATTGCGTATAAGAGAAGCCAGGCATCATCTCAAGCTGCCCTCTTGTAAGAGTTTGGCTGTCCATCTCACGGTTGCCAGCTTGATGGCATGAAAGAGGCGCTTTTTTGTCGAAGACGTATTAGCTTGAGAAACGTTTTTGTCATACCTCTCGTTTTTATTTTTCTCCTACCGGTATTAGCCTGTCAGCAGCCAGCCTCCGTAGTCACGGTCACCCGGGTTATCGATGGCGATACTATTGTGATTGATGGTAATTATCACGTGCGCTACATTGGGATTGATTCGCCCGAGACCGATGAATACTATTACATGCAGGCGAAGCAAATGAATGAGGAGCTGGTTGCCGGGAAAAAGGTTAGACTGGAAAGAGACGTTTCGGACAAAGATAAATACGGAAGGTTATTGCGCTACGTTTATGTCGGCGATAGTTTTATCAATGCTGAAATGGTAAAGAGAGGCTGTGCCTGGGCAACGGCCTATCCCCCTGATGTGAAATACGACGCTTATCTTGAAGCTCTGGAGAAGGAAGCTAAACAGAAGAGGCAAGGCTTCTGGAAATAATGAAGTCTTCTTAGCTCCCTCTTGCCGGCTTTGTCCGGATCAGTGAGTGAGCGGATTTATTGGCCCGCTTGAGCGAGTCCGGGCTATTTCCTTTTAGCCTGCGCTCTAGTAGTGCCGGACCCAGAAGAAGCAGCAGAGTCAGCACAACGAGGAGTAGCCAGCCGACGAAGCCAATATTGCTTCTGTCACCCATGGCTACTATCACCAGGGCCACTGTTTCGAGAAGCAGCAGGGATCCCACTTTGGCCCAACGCTGCCTGAAACGGATGAAAGCGGCGACGGTCACCGCCAGTATTGTAAAGCTCAAAGCGATCAGAGGGGCCAGTTCATTAAGCTGGCGTAGCCACGTCGCTTGGTCTTTTATTTCCAGGGCCAGTATCCAACCTAGCACTATAGGTATAGGCAATAACATTAAGGAGGCAAATACCCAATCTTTTCTAATTGTCTGTTTGGTCACCGAAAATATGATGAGCAGCGCCAGTGGCACATAAGCTGTAATAGCAAACCAGGTCCAGCTGCCCGGCAAGGAAACCAGCAGGATGCCGACAGCTATTACTGGAGTGAGGCAATAGCCTAGCCAGGGAAATAACCAGGTAGGCTTGCCGCGGCACCAGCCGTAAAGCACCGCGCCGATAATCGCGCCAATGAATCCGAATATCCAGAGACCATTTCGCCACCAATGCAGAGCGAAGAGCGCGCCGACAAGTATGTGGGGCAAGGCGGCGAAAAAGGCCTGACGCCAGGTACCCTGGCTGTATACCTCGTACATCTGTTGGGCGATAAGTCGAGGAGAACCCAGAAGCTTTTCTGCGGTCGCAGCTGCCTCCTTCTTACTGAGCCCAGATTCTATTAATTCGTGCCTTTTGTCCTCAAGGTGAGCGCTAAGTTCCCGCAACACCTCACCCTTTATGGTGGGATCGAGCCGCAGATAATCCCTGAGACTATTCGTGTAGTTCACCTTGGCTGCCATGATTCTTTCATCCAGTTGCTGGTTGCATAATCAATGCCACCGCGGCGGCGAAATCTTTCCAGATGGCTAATCTTTCGGTTAGAGCCTCTTGTCCTCCTTGAGTAATATAGTAGTAGCGCCTTTCTTGCCCGTTGGGTAGTCGTTGCCACTTGCCCTGCACCAGCCCGGCTTTATCCAAGCGGTGTAGAGCCGGGTAGAGAGTACCTTCTTTGAATTGGAAATAACCTCTGCTTCTCTTTTCTATCTCCTTTATGATCTGGTAGCCATACATCGGCTGATAGTTTATCAGAGACAAAAGCAGAGAGTCTGTGCTGCCTTTAAGTAATTCGCGTTCATAATTCATGTCGGCACCTCGTTGAAAACATCAAGCTTGGTCTAAGAATAACACTGCCAAGCATTGTCGTCAAGGGATGCGGAGTTATTGACAAGGAAGGCTTTTTGTTGTATATTATGAACAATTGATCGGTTGATGCTTTATCCTCTGGTGGTTAGAGCGAGGTGGAACCACCCGTTCCCATCCCGAACACGGAAGTGAAATGCCTCAGCGCAGACGATACTAGGGGGGCGACTCCTTGGGAAAATATGCCACTGCCAGAGGTTTTTTATTTGCCCCATGAAGTCAGACTAACTTCCATCGAACATCACCAATGAATTCTGAACGTTTTGACACTTCAATCTAAACGACTTATAATTTAGTAGCGGTCTTAATTGAACAGCATAAGATCGTCAAAGGACAAGGATCGGTATGGCTAGCAGGTTTGAGAAGTTTTCGGAAAGAGCTCGTAGAGCATTAACTCATGCCCAGGAAGAAGCGCAGCGTTTTGGGCACAACTACATTGACACTGAGCATATACTGTTGGGTTTGATAGCCGAAGAAGACGGCGTTGCCAGCAGGGTGTTAAGTAACCTGGGCGTGTTGCCAAACAAGATACGAGCCGCGGTGGAGTTTGTGGTGGGGCGGGGTGAGAGAGCCACAATCGGTGAAGTCGGTCTCACCCCCAGGGCAAAAAGGGTTATCGAGCTAGCCGTTGATGAAGCTCGCCGTTTGAACCATAGCTATATCGGGACAGAGCACCTGTTGCTGGGCCTGTTGCGCGAACGCGAGGGCGCGGCTGTCGGTGTTCTGGAAAGCTTTGGAATCACCTTCGAGAAGGCTCAATCTGAGATAACTAATATCCTCAGCCAGGGTGTATCTCAACCCCGAGCAGCTCGTGGTACTGCTCGAACGCCGGTCCTAGATCAGCTCGGAATTGATTTGACCAATGCAGCTCGCGCTGGGAAGCTCGATCCTATCGTTAACCGTAACAAGGAGATCGAGCGGGTTATACAGATACTCAGCCGTCGAACGAAAAACAATCCGGCGCTTATAGGCGAATCTGGTGTAGGTAAGACGGCGATCGTCGAGGGTCTGGCCCACCGAATCGTCGCGGGAGACGTGCCCGAGACCCTGCAGGGAAAGCGATTGGTAACCCTTGACATAGGCTCGTTGGTTGCCGGTACAAAGTATAGGGGCGAGTTTGAGGAGAGGTTGAAGAAGGTTCTGGACGAGATAAAGAGTGCCGGAAACTGTGTTATTTTTGTCGATGAGCTGCATACCATCGTCGGTGCCGGTGCCGCTGAAGGTGCTGTTGATGCTTCAAATATCTTGAAACCATCCCTGTCGCGCGGCGAAATCCAGTGCATAGGCGCTACTACCCTGGACGATTTCCGCAAGTATATTGAGAAAGACACCGCTCTGGAACGCCGCTTTCAACCGGTGATGGTGGCTGAGCCGACCGTGGAACAGAGCCTGGACATATTGCGCGGTATTAAGTCGCGCTACGAAGAGCATCATCGATTGACTATTAGTGACGAGGCGCTGCAGGCTGCAGCTACCTTGGCAGCCAGATATATACCAGACAGGTTCTTGCCTGATAAGGCTATTGATTTGATGGACGAGGCTTCTTCTCGTGTGCGGATTATGCGTGGTGGGGTGCCTATCGGTTTGACCGAAGCCAGACGTGCCCTGGAAACCGTGCGCAGGGACAAAGACGGCGCCATTTCTTCCAAAGAATACGAGCATGCTGCTGAATTGCGTGACCGTGAAGTTCAGCTGGTAGAAAAAATTACTACGATGGAGAAGAAATGGCAGGCAGAGCAGCAGAAAGAGAAGCCGGTGGTGGTTGAGGAGGACATTGCCGAAGTTGTCAGCATGTGGACCGGAGTTCCTGTTGTGCGCTTGACCACGGATGAGTCCAGTCGCCTGCTGCAGATGGAAGAGGCTTTACACCGTCGGATTGTTGGCCAGGACGAAGCTATCAATGTGGTATCTAAGGCGGTAAGGCGTGCCCGGGCGGGCTTAAAGGAACCCCGCCATCCCATCGGAAGTTTTATCTTCCTCGGGCCGACGGGGGTGGGTAAAACCGAGCTGGTACGCGCTCTGGCCGAGTTCATGTTCGGCAGTGAAGACGCCATGATCCGTCTTGATATGTCTGAGTTTATGGAGCGGCATACCGTCGCTCGACTGGTTGGTGCTCCTCCCGGCTATGTTGGCTATGACGAGGGCGGGCAATTAACCGAGGCGGTGAGGCGAAAGCCTTATTGCGTCATACTGCTCGATGAGATTGAGAAGGCGCATCCTGACGTTTTCAATATACTGCTCCAGATCTTCGATGACGGCCATTTGACGGACGCCAAAGGGCGGCGGGTTGATTTCCGTAACAGTATCGTGGTTATGACCAGCAACGTGGGTGCCAAGCACATAAAGGGCGTTATGAGCATCGGCTTTGCTGCTCAAACTGACGAAGAGAAAAATCGCCAGACTGAATATGAGAAGATGAAAGAAAAGGTTCTGAAGGAACTGAAGACGACCTTTTTGCCCGAGTTTCTGAATCGCATTGACGAAGTGGTCGTTTTCCATTCCCTGAATAAAGAACAAATCCGCCAGATAGTGGACTTGATGCTAAATCTGGTGGCTAAGTCACTCGAAGAGAAAGACATAAAGCTGGAGATAACCGACGCTGCACGTGATTTCTTGGGCGAGAAGGGATACGATCCGACTTTTGGAGCGCGGCCACTGCGTCGTGTGATTCAGAATGAGGTTGAAGATAAACTTTCTGAGGCTCTACTTCGCGGTGAGTTCCGTGCCGGTGATACCCTGAACGTGGATTATGATGGCGAGAACATCGTGATTCGAGCTGCTGCCGGGGCTTTGTCAGGTGAGGCAGTGACACAGGAGTTGACCTGAGCTTCGTTAACCTGGATCGATAGTTAGATTCCACTTAGGGCGGGCTGAATCATGAAATGATAACCCGCCCTTTTTAGTTTGAGGTTGAAGGTTGAGCAAGCCCAAGTCTAAGACCGTTTACGTCTGCCAGCAGTGTGGTAAGGAAAGCCCTAAGTGGCTTGGCCGCTGCCCCGCTTGTCAGGAGTGGAACAGCTTCATAGAGACTGTGATTGCTGCCACCTCCCAGACGGCAACTTGGCTGGCTTCCGAGGAGAATACGCCACGGGAGCTTTCCAAACTGAAGACCGAAGCGTATCCTCGCCTGAGTTTTCCTTTTGTTGAGTTCAATAGGGTTCTGGGTGGGGGACTGGTGCCGGGCTCTCTGGTTCTTGTCGGCGGAGACCCGGGCATTGGGAAGTCAACTCTGTTGCTTCAGGCGTCCTCGACCGTGGCTGAGCGGGGAGGGAAGGTGGTTTATGTTTCCGGCGAAGAATCGTCTCAGCAGATCAAGCTGAGGTCGGAGCGTCTCGGAGTCGGTGGCGATAGGCTCTATGCTCTTCCTGAAACAAACCTTGAGATTGTTCTCGGACGATTGGGTGAACTGGCGCCGAATTTGGTGGTCGTTGATTCTATTCAGACCGTCTACCTCGAGGATCTGGGGGGTGCGCCGGGCAGCGTGGGACAGATACGTGAGTGCACCTTAAGGCTTATGAGGTGGGCCAAACGGGCTGACATCCCCGTTCTAATAACGGGACACGTTACTAAAGATGGTGCTATCGCCGGTCCCAGGGTGCTGGAACACATCGTCGATGTCGTGCTCTATCTGGAAGGCGAGACATTCAGCAGCTACCGCATATTGCGCAGCACCAAGAACCGCTTTGGTTCCACCAATGAGGTCGGGGTTTTTGAGATGAGCGGCGGTGGCCTGATCGAGGTGCCCAGCCCGTCCGAAGCTTTTCTGGCTTCTCATTCCGATAGCGCCGTGGGTTCCACCGTGGTATCGACTTTCGAAGGCAGCCGTCCGTTGCTCGTCGAGATACAGGCACTGACTAGCCTGGCCAATTTCGGTCCGCCGAGGCGGATTGCTAATGGAGTCGATTTCAACCGGTTGCTTTTGATAGCCGCGGTGCTTACCAGGCGCGCCGGAATAAGCCTGGCCAACCAGGATATCATTACTAATGTCACCGGCGGAATACGCGTTGGAGAGCCGGCAGCTGACCTGGGTGTGGCTTTAGCCATCGCTTCGAGCCACCGTGATGCCCGGGTCAGCCAGGGGCTTATCGCCGTGGGCGAGATAGGATTGAGTGGCGAACTCAGGGGGGTGCCACAGATGGAAAGACGAATCGCCGAGGCCGCCAGATTGGGCTTTAAGCGCTGCCTGATTCCAGATGCTGCGTCTAAGTCTTCGCCCAAGATCGAAGGTGTGGAACTCCTTAAGGCCGGCACGGTGGCTGAAGCTCTCCGCTTGGGTCTTGTCAGGCCAAAGAAGCGGGAGGAATAGTCTTGAGCCCTGCTTCTTCTCAAACCGGGGCTGTTATTGTAGGTGCCGGTAGCAGCCAGCGAATGGGGACGGACAAAGTCGTTATGTCACTGGCTGGAAAACCGGTAATTGCCTGGTCAGTGGATGTGTGCCAAAGTTGTGAACTGGTTGACCAGATTGTGCTCGTCTTGAATGATAGCCAGCAAGATCTTGGGCGGAGACTGGCAGCTGAAAGAGGTTGGTCAAAGATTGTGGCCGTTTGTCCCGGCGGCAGCCGGCGACAGGATTCCGTCAGGGAGGGCCTTAGCCGACTTAAAGGTTGCGACTGGGTATTGATTCACGATGGAGCCCGTCCTTTCTTGACGCCTGACCTGATTCGGCTTGGGCTGGAGATGGCGCGTGCCAGTGGAGCGGCCGTACTGGCGGTTCCGGTTAAAGACACTATCACGCAGGCCAACGCTGACCTAACCGTTAGGCAGACGCTCAACCGTGAGGAATTATGGGCAGTACAAACACCCCAGTTTTTCCGCTTTGATATAATATCCAAAGCCCATAGTCAGGTAACCATCGATGTTACCGATGACGCCAGTATGGTGGAGCAGCTAGGATACAAGGTCAAACTCTGCCGGGGCTCCTATGACAATATAAAGATAACTACTCAGGAGGATATGTTCCTGGCTGAGCTAATAGCCCAAAGCAGGCAATCCAAATGAGAGTCGGAATCGGATACGATGTGCATCCGCTGGTGGCGGGGCGCAAGCTGGTTCTTGGTGGGGTGGAGATACCGTTCGCTTGTGGCCTCTCTGGCCATAGCGATGCCGATGTGTTGACGCATGCTATTAGCGATGCCTTGCTTGGCGCCGCAGGCCTTCGAGATATTGGCGTTCAGTTTCCGTCGGATAACCACAGCTTCAAGGATATCTCCAGTCTGGTACTGCTGGGCAAGGTCAATGAGATGCTCAAGACTTGGGGTTTTGAAATTGGAAATATCGATGCGGTTGTTGTCGCCCAACAGCCCAAGATCGCACCTTTCGTTGAAGACATGCGCAGTCGCATCAGTCGGACGCTGGGAATCGATGTGAGACAGGTGATGATCAAGGCAACTACTACCGACGGCCTGGGGTTTGCCGGCAGAATGGAGGGTATAGCCGCCTATGCCGTGGCCCTGATCAAGGAGGCAGACAAGAAGAATCGATGAGTCTTATCGATAGTATCGGCAAGGATATACAGGCGGTCTTCGAGCATGACCCGGCGGCGAAGAATATCTTCGAGGTTATTTTCCTTTATCCTGGCTTCCACGCCCGGCAGTGGCACCGTATGGCACATACGCTATGGAACTGGCGCGTACCGTTTTTGCCTCGGCTGGTCTCGAATATTAGCCGTTTTTTTACCGGAATTGAAATTCACCCCGGAGCCAGGATCGGTGAGAGCTTCTTTATTGACCATGGCATGGGAGTGGTGATCGGCGAGACGTCAGAGATCGGAGATAATGTGGCTCTGTATCAGGGAGTCACCTTGGGCGGCACCAGCCTGCTGAAGAAGAAGCGGCATCCTACACTGGGCAGCAATGTGGTTGTCGGCGCCGGTTCCAAGCTTATAGGTGCCATCACCATTGGCGATAACGTTAAAGTCGGTGCTGGTTCCGTGGTCATAAACTCGGTTCCGGCTAATGCCACCGTTGTCGGCGTTCCCGGCAGGGTTGTGGAAATACGTAATCCTGACACTGACACGGTGGAGAAATTGCCTGACCCGGTTTGGGAAAAGCTAGAAAGCCTGGAAAAAAGGATTGCCGAGATGGAAAAAGGATTGACAGGCAGGAAGCCAAAGGCCAGGCCCGGGGCTAAGCCTTCCCTGCGGATAAGATAGATGAAGATATTTAATACGCTGTCAGGGCAAAAAGAGGATTTCAGTCTGCAGGATAGTACGGTAAACATTTACGTCTGCGGAGTAACCGTTTACGATGATTGCCATATCGGGCATGCTATGAGCTATGTGCTGTTCGATGTTATCCGGCGCTACCTGGAGTTCAAGGGGTACAAGGTCAAGCATGTGCAGAACTTTACCGACATAGATGACAAGATAATAAAGCGGGCCAACCAGCTGGGGATTCCATCGTCGGAGCTGGCGGAGAAATATATTCAGGAGTATTTCCGGGATATGGATGCGCTAAACATACAGCGGGCGCATGTCTATCCCAAGGCGACGGAGGAGATACCCAAGATAATCGAAGTGATACAGGGCTTGATAACCAGTGGATTTGCCTACGAGTCAGAGGGCAGCGTTTACTTTCGGGTAAGGAATTTCCCCGGCTACGGCAAACTTTCCCATCAGGCGCTGGCTGATATGGTCGCCGGTGGTTCTGCCGAAGAAGGCAAGAAGGAATATGCTTTGGACTTTGCCCTGTGGAAGGCAGCTAAGCCAGGAGAGCCGTCCTGGCCAAGCCCGTGGGGTAATGGCCGGCCTGGATGGCATATAGAATGCAGCGCCATGGCCTTGAAATATCTCGGTAAAACCCTGGATATACATGGTGGCGGCCAGGACCTCATCTTCCCCCATCATGAGAACGAGATAACCCAGTCTGAAAGCTTTACCGGTGTGGTGCCGTTCGCCAGGTACTGGATGCATAACGGACTGCTGCAATTCGGCGAAAACAAGATGAGCAAATCCCTGGGCAACCTGATAACCGTGAAGAAGGCTCTGGAGCAGTATAGTCCGGACGCTATCCGGCTTTTCATACTCGGTTCGCATTATCGCAGCCCGCTCACGTATAGTGAGGAATCGCTTAAGGCCGCTGAGACCGGCATGGACAGGCTACGACAGGCCGTAGGCCGCGATGGCGGCAAGGCTGGTGGCAAAGCCGCACCGGGCACCGAGCCTTTCAGACAGCGGATCACGGATAGTATGGATGATGACTTCAATACCGCCCAGGCGGTGGCTACGTTATTTGACCTGGCCAGAGAGATAAACAGGTCCAGAGAAGAGAAATACGATGTTTCCGGTGCCCAGCGCACGCTTACCGAATTGGCTAATATGCTTGGTTTTACCCTGGCCGAACCCCAAAGGCTGCCGCTCGATGCTAAGCCATTTGTTGAACTGGTAAGCAAGCTAAACGATGAGCTTAAGAAGGTACCGAAGGGTACGGATGTGGCGAAGGTTAAATCGTTAGTAGCTAAAGCCAGCCAGGGCACCGAGTCTCCCAATGCCGAAGCTCTCATTCAGCTATTTATTGATGTTCGTAAAGAGCTGCGTCAGGCCAAACAGTGGCAGCTGGCCGACAATATACGGAAGGGGCTGACTGATTTAGGCATAGCTCTCGAGGATACTCCTAAAGGTACGGTGTGGAAGCGTACCCGCTGATCGCTTCGTTTTGGGCTTTTGCCCTGCTATTCCTGAGGCAACGAAGAAACTCTCAGCCTCGCACGTTCGATTTCCGTATTGTGAGAAAAAGGGACTTGCATATTTGATTAAAGTATTTACAATAGAAATTGAGGGTTCCTTTTGAGAATACCCAGGGGTAAGGAGGTTAGAATGAAGACAATCTCTGCTTTGTTGGTCTTGTTATTGTTATTGGGAGTTCTTATCTCTGCCTGCCTGCTGCCGAAAGCGGCTCCGCCTGTCGTTAGCTATTTCTATGGTAGCCCGGCCTGCATATCCAAAGGAGGTTCATCCAACCTTAGCTGGGGTGTTACCGGCGCTGATTCTGTGGATATCGAGCCTGGTGTGGGTACAGTGCCTGCTACTGGCAGCCACGCTGTAAGCCCGGACAGCAGCACGACGTATAAGCTAACGGCCAAGAGTGCTGCCGGGTCCACTATGGGCGATACCTCGATTACGGTCTCCGCCGAAGCTGCCGCACCTGCAGCGCCAGCACCAAGCCCACCGGTCACTGTTGCTCCGACGCCAAGCGCGACTGTGCCGGTGATCAACTATTTCGAATCGTCTCCTAATTCGATAATCCCCGGCGGCATCGCCACTTTGGTTTGGTCGGTTACCGGGGCTTCCGGCGTAAGTATCGACAACGGCGTCGGCACCGTGCCAACACAGGGACGCCAGGGTGTATTACCTTTGGCGACGACCACCTACACGCTTACCGCGACCAGCCAGGCCGGGACGGTCAACGCCTCTACTACTGTCGATGTGACTAACATCGTGCCAGGACAGCCGCCGGCGGTGGTGATTTCCTTTACCAGTTCGCTGGAGGCGACTTTGACCCAACCGTTCACCATCAGCGTTGAGGCTGATCCCGCGAGAGCGTTCCAGTGGCAGCTTGATTATTTCGATCCCGAATATGTCAGCCTGGTGAGCAGTACATTCACCGGGTACAATATAACATCCGGGGCGACGCCTGGAATGCAGAATTTCACGTTCCAGGCTCTCAAAGTTGGTGATACCAGGATTAAGCTTTCCGATGTATCGGTCACTGACCCGCTGAATTCCACAAGCAACTATTACGATGTACACATAATACCGTACCCGTGATCAGTGCTGGCGACAGCATAGCGGAATCGAGAGCGTCTACTGCTCTAGCTCTAGCTTTATCTTGTCTCCGACCTTGGCTTTCAGGTACGCAGCAGCGCTACCCTTATTCAACGATATCTCCAGGTAGCCGCTGCTGTCGATGATGGCGGCCAGGCCTTCCTTCTCGGTGTAGAATTGGCTTAGGCCGCTTATCCGCCGCTTGCCGATAGTTATAGTAATTCCTCGTCCCGTCAGATCACGACTCCGGACATCGGTAATTAGATTGCCGAAGTTGTCTATGTGCAGTACATGGCCAATTAGTTGCCCTCTGGCATCGCGGTATGGCTGCGGTATGGGAAAGGCGTAGACATGGCTCAGCGCATCGCCAAACTGTTTCATTGGGACACCGAGCGATAAGTGGGCGGCAACGGGGGAAAATATGTCGCGCCCGTGGAAGATGGTGCTGACCGGTTGGTGCCAGCAGGCTGGATTGGTTATATTGACCGCTCTAAACCCTCTTCCGAGCTTCTTTGTCTCCGTCTGAGGAGGGAAATCCCGAGTCGGCATGGTTGTTGTCTTCTCTACTTCACCTACTATATAGCTCAGCACGCCGTTATCCGGCGCCACGAAGAAACCTGTCCTGGTTTTCAAGATGATGGCTTTCCTCTGGCTGCCGACGCCGGATCGACTACCGCCACGTGAATCGTCTCCTTAGGGAAGTAGCTATGAGCCGTGCCGAGGATAAATGCCGCATGGAGTATATTTTGTGGCTGAATGGAGTGGCAGATATCGACGATGACCGCCTCCGGGTTGATGGTCAGTATCACGCCCTTCATGCTGGCAATATAGGCGTCGGCGGTGCCGAAATCGGTGGTCAGCGTTATGATTGGAACCATGTTGCCATCCGCGGGCAATCGCTAGCTATTGGATTGCCACAACCCAGATGCAGATGATGACAAACAAGACTATTAGGGCGATGGTGAACTGAAAAAGGCTCTTTTCCACACCGCGTCTCGTCCGGTAAACGCTATCCGGCTGGCCGAATATGCCGCCGAGGCCGCCGCCCCGCACCTGGAGCGTGAGCACCACAATCAGGGCCACAGCTATCAGAATTTGGGCGATAATGAGAAAGTTAGTCATTAGGTTTTCCTCCGAGTTTACGTGACAGTATTTCTTTGGCCATGCCCGGATTGGCTCGTCCCTTGGTTGCCTTCATCACCTGGCCGATGAGGAAAGCCAGCGCCTGCTGCTTCCCGGACTTGTAATCAACAACTGCCTGAACATTGGCTTTTAACGCTATGTCTACCTGAAGTTCTATTTCATAGTGACTGCTTATCTGGCTAAGGCCCTTTTCAGCTACGATGTCTCCGGCTTTTTTGCCGCTGGTGAACATCTCTTCGAAGACTGCCTTGGCTGACGGACCGCTGAGAGCACCCTTATCTGCCATGTCCAGCAACTCCACGAGCAGCTTCGGGCGTGACCTTGCTGGCTTCGATGGTGGTATTGGTAGCATTGAGCATCCGGCTGAAGTCGCCCAGCAGCCAGTTGCTCACGGTCTTGGCTTTCCGGGGCAGGTCGCCGTTAGAAGATTTTATCAGTTTGACACAGTCTTCGAAATAGTCTGGACATAGCTTTGGACTCGACCAGCAGGTTGGCGTCATACAGGGGAAGTCCGTACTGAGACATGAACCGGTCCCGCCGAACATCCGGCAGCTCCGGCAAGCCCGCCTTAATTTCCTCCACCCAGATTCTGCTGAAAACCAGCGGCGGCAAGTCAGGCTCAGGGAAGTAGCGGTAGTCGTGAGCATATTCCTTGCTTCTCTGGCTTACCGTGGCCCCTTTGGCCTCCACCCAACCGCGTGTTTCCTGCGCAATTTTGCCCCCTTTTTTCACCACCTCTTGCTGGCGTTTAGCCTCGTATTCCAGGGCCCGGTATACGGCCCTGAAGCTGTTCATGTTCTTGACCTCTACCTTGGGCATGTATTCAGTGGTGCCCTTAGGACGTATGCTGATATTGGCGTCGCACCTGAAGCTGCCCTCTTCCATGTTACCTGTTGACACGCCTAAATACTGGAGAATAGAGCGCAGCTTCATCAGGTATTGCCTGGCTTCCTCCGGTGAGCTTATATCCGGCTCGCTGACGATCTCCATGAGAGGCACGCCGGCGCGATTGACGTCGACAAGGCTGTAGGTCTCGCCTTCGGGTGAGGTACAGTGGGTCAGTTTGGCCACGTCTTCCTCCAGGTGGACCCGGGTAATGCCGATCTTCTTTTGTGTTCCGTCGAGGTCCAGCATGAGCCAGCCGTTCTTGCTCATCGGCGCGTCGTACTGTGATATCTGGTAGCCTTTCATCAAATCAGGGTAAGGGTAGTTCTTACGGTCGAACTTGGCGTTTTCGGCGATGATGCAGTTCAAAGCTAATGCGGTCATCACCGTATATTCAATTGCCTTCTGGTTGATTGCGGGCAATACGCCCGGCATACCCAGACAGATGGGGCAAACGTGGGTATTGGGTGGCGCATTGGCATAATCGGCGCTGCAGGAGCAGAACATCTTGCTCTTGGTCAGCAGTTGAGCATGAACCTCCAGCCCGATGATAGTTTCGTATTCCACAAATGGTTAGTATACCAGCATCGTCTATACGAGGCAAACGAGTTAAGAGGCGATATGGACGATCGTGGCTACTATTAATAGTACATAGATGAACAAGCCAGAAGGGTACTATTCAAGGCGCCTGCCTGAGACTGAAGCGTGTACGAAGCAGAAGAGCGGCGGCACTATTCCTGCAGATGAACCGTCGCGCAACGTAAGATACCTGCCTTGCATTTCATTTGATGTCAGATGCTCGAGGACGTTATATCCCCTCACCGAGAGGAATGATGCCAGTTTTCCCTGCGTTATTCCGAATCTGGTTGGTTCAGAAGGATAACGCGATTTCATCCGTTCCCTTATTTTCTTCACGTCGCTGTTATCAAATGCTTCTGTCGACAGGGAAGCATAGTCGAAACACACGGAGCTACTCGTTGGTGAATTCAATCTTATAAAGCTTAGAGTGGCATCTACAGCCTCGGCTGATAAGTAGTAGGTGACCCCTTCCCAGACAAAAAGCGTCTTTTTATCGCGAGTGAAGCCACACCCAGGCAAGGTGGCTTTCAGACTGTCTGTTTCGAAGTCGATAGGTACAAAGATGACCTGTTCCGGTATTGTCACATTGGCTCGATGCAGTACCTCTTTCTTGCGTTGCTGTGTCGGTTCGGCATCTAGCTCGAAGATCCTGGTGTTTTGGATAAGGTCTTTAAAACGATAAGGACGGGTGTCGTATCCGGCGCCCAAGAACACGATCTGAGAAATGTTCTCCCGCAATGCTTGCTGTACGACATGGTCAAAAAATGCCGTGCGCGCGATCATAAACTCATAGGCACCAGGATCGATCTTGTTCTTCAATACCCATTTCCTTATTTTAGGATCGTTCAGGATAGCCCTTCGATCTTCTGTAAGAAAGGCTTCTGCCAGGTAATCCGGACCTTTGATTTCTTCCCTATCATCGTACGAAGCGAGGGCGCGTATAAATGCGGTCGCCATGGCTGTTTCTGAGGGTTGATATTTGACCGCCATGTTTTTTGTATCCGCTGCCATCGTGGTAATTCGGTCACGTTGATGTCATATACGCCTGGCATTATATGGTACGAAACATTCCAATGGCAACAATCTCGCTAGATTTACTCGATCAGACCTAACTTGGTTTAATAGGGAAGTGCATGTTGATAGGCATAGTTATGAAACGGTTACAGTATCGAGGGACTGGGGGATTACATTTGGATTTTTTGATTGATTGGTAAGGATGTGGTAATATAGTTATCAATGTGAACAGTTATCTAAGAGAAATACTTACGGACAAGATTGCAAAACGATATAAGGTTGTAGGATGGAAATTGTAGATATTGATAATATCTTTCAAAATTTAATTGCCGTCCTTCCGATAATTCATAAGAAATTGCTCATCAAGGATCTAAAGGTGGCGCCATTTCATCTAACCCGGCTGCATCTCGCTATCATGGGGATGCTCGATGCGGAGAACTTGGCTGCTTCTGAAATTGCCAGAAGATTGATAATTCCCAAATCAGAGACTACCCGCCTAATAGACCAGCTCGTGAAATTAGATATAGTTGTACGGCATCCCGACGTAAAAGATAGACGGGTAGTGCATATATCGCTTACCAACAAAGGTCAGACTGTGCTCAAAGAATGCAGGGAGCTGGTAAAGAAGAATCTTGCTATCAAGCTATCCGGCCTCACAGCCCAGGAATTGGCGGACCTGTCAATTGCTCTGGATCGGGTTAGGAGCATTGGAGCCAAGTTGCCTCAGTAACAAGGCGGCTCATCGGTCGCGATTTATAGGATAAACGGCGATCAGAACAAATAACCTCGAAACCAATCGTGAGCCTGAATAAGAAGACGGTAAAGAATAATGTAAAAACGAGAGGGTAGATTACTATGTCATTAATGAAGGCAGTGCAAATTAGTGAGCCAGGTGGAGACTTCGAATTAGTCCAGAAGGAAATTTTGGAGCCAAAGGAGAATGAGGTACGTATTAAAGTGCAGGCCTGTGGGGTTTGCCATGGAGATGCAGTAGTTAAAGAGGGGCATTTTCCGGGTATTCAGTATCCCAGAGTACCAGGACATGAAGTGGTGGGAATTATTGACAAGCTGGGTACTGATGTTTCCCACTGGCAAGTCGGCCAGCGCGTGGGAGTTGGCTGGTATGGTGGGCCTTGTATGAAATGTGAAGCCTGCAAAATGGGAGATCTCAGTAATTGCAGAAGTTTTTTAACTACCGGCATTTCTTTTGATGGCGGCTATGCCGAATATATGGTAGCGCCTCAGCAGGCGGTGACACTGATACCCGATGAACTTAAATCGTTGGAGGCTGCACCCCTGTTATGTGCCGGGAGGACTACTTTCACCGCCTTGCGTAACAGCGGAGCTAGAGGTGGGGATCTGGTGGCCATCCAGGGTCTGGGAGGTCTCGGACATTTAGGTAGTCCAGTTTGCCAGAAGCTTGGGCTTTAGAACAGTGGCTTTATCGCGTGGTAAGGATAAGCAGGAGCTGGCTTATAAGTTAGGCGTCGCATGTTTACATTGATACCGAGTCCTCTGACCCAGTGAAGGAACTCCAAAAACTGGGTGGAGCCAAGGTCATTCTAGCCACGGCTCCCAATAGCAAGGCTATTTCCGAACTTGTGAATGGATTGGGTTTTGACGGCCAATTGATTGTGGTAGCTTGGCAAGGGGAACCGATGCAGATTTCTCCTGGACAATTACTGGGAGGAAGACGTTCGGTACAGGGATGGGTTGCCAGACCTGCCAGAGATAAATCGGAAGATGCTCTGAATTTCAGTGTTCTAACTGGGGCTTTGCCGATGATTGAAGTTTTTCCCTTAGAGCAAGCGGCGCAGGCTTATGAGAAAATGATGACTGCCAAAGTGCATTTCAGGGCAGTCCTGAAAATTAGCGACTAGCTCTCGTATTCTACTTTGATCGGTTAATCCAATACTCTTTAATAAGGAGGTAACTATGTCGGAAATATTAGAACTTATCCAGGAGAGACAATCAACCAGGACGCCGTTCGATCCTGAACGCGAGGTATCCACACAAGACTTGGAGCAGATATTAGAGGCGGCGCGTTGGGCTCCTACCGCCCACAATATGCAAAATTTTGAAATAATCGTGGTGGACGATAAGAAGCTGCTGGACGCCATCGCGAATATAAGGAGTCCAATATCTGAGACTTTTATTAGGGAAAACTACCAGCAACTCTCTTCTTCGGAAGAGGAACTGATTAAGAAAAAGGTCGGGGTCTTAGGTACCATGTTTCCTCCGGCCATGAGAAATCCCGGTACCAAGCTGGACAAAGATACCTATGAACAATTTGCCTCATTTCAGGGACGACTCATTCAAACCAGCTCATTCTTACTAATTGTAGTTTACGATCCCAGCAAAAGAGCCCCTGCTTCAGAAGGGGATTTTCTGGGTATTGTAAGCTTGGGTTGTGTAATGGAAAACATGTGGCTTATGGCTGATTCTCTAGGGATCGGCTTTCACGTCGTAAGCGCTATCAGCGCCCCGGCAGTTGAAAAAGAGGTAAAGAAACTTCTTAATATTCCGAGCAATCTCCGGATCGCTTTTACTATCCGTCTGGGCTATCCCGTTAAACCTGTTAAATATCTGCGGGTGCGCCGGGATATTAAGGATTTCACTCATCATAACCGATTTTAATCTGCCATCCAAAAGGGCAGGATATGGCATACTCAGGCTAAGTGGTGGTGGTGGTGGGTCTCAGGCCCAGCCCTCTTCTGAGAGCTTATCATGCAACTCATCGGGGTGGTGCCGGCAGTGGTATTCCAGGCGGCTGGACTCGGCGTGAGCTTTGTTGTAAGGCCAGCCCTTAGCCATGCGGTTTCGTTCGTGAAGCTCATGCAGCAGGACAAAGCCGCGCTCGCCTTCGACGATGGCATCATCAATCCAGACCTCATTCTCGGGCACGAACTCGTAAACATAGTCATGGCCGCCTTCGGTAAAGTCGATATCGAATACGCTGCGCACGAGACGCCCATTAACAATCCAGACGCTTACGCCGTTCTCCAGCTTCTTCCAGAGCCGCTCGTGCACGTCTTTTCCATCCGGCAATTTTTGCCCGTGATGGGTTCAGGCGGCTGATGTCTCCGGCGCGGCGGCGCTCCTTTCTTTCTTCCTGGTCTGCTTTGGGCAGTGCCTTGTCATACGGCATGCCCTGTGCCATAAGCCGGTGTTCCACCAGCAGGTGGTCAATGAAAAACTGGCGCTCATCATGCTCGGCTTCACGGTCAATCCAGAACTCGTTTACCGGAATATAGTGGATACCGGTAGTGCTGGCCGAAGTTGGTAAATTCCTCATCAATATGACCGCGAATATAGGCTCCATCTACAATCCAGACCTGGATATCCCCTCGCTCATCCACTTTTTTAATGTAAGCAGGCTTTAGCGATGATTTCACCACCTATCCTCCTCCATTTTCACTTAGCATAGTCTCCAGTATCTTTACCGAATCACAAACCAGAGCCGGGCAGACCGAGGTAAATATCTTCTTGCTGCGTGTGCGCAGTTCATCCGGCTGGCAGCCATGATTGCGTAGGCGTCTCCGGCTCTATCCATGAGAAGGAAGGATAGCACAAAGATGGCGAAATGTGGAATTCTGGTGCTAGGACGGCACGGGGCTCTAGTTACTTGCGGATTTCAGTCTTTTTCTTTCCTTCCCATCTAGAGCCAATCGTGTTCCGCCAATTTTCACACAATTTTGCCATTTTCTTCGCAATATCTTCACATTTGTCTGATACCTTTTACTATTTAAGAGTAAAACTTAAGAAGAAGGGCAGTAGCTATGTTAAGACTGATACCTCCACGTAACATAGACGTTACGGAAAATATGAAAGAACAAGATTGGCCCGCACCCCGAAGATATATTCAGTGTGAGATCTGAGGTTAATTCAAGTAGTGAAACAGTGTGGGACACTTTTCACGGGGAGGAGACAGAAGAAGATATTTCGGAGTTTGCCTCTTTCTGGGGAAGTGAAGAATCTGGTGACCTTGAAGAAGAGTGGGAAGATAAAACGGAAAGAGAAGCCAGGGCTATGCTTGGGTTTGAAGTACAGCCCCGGGAAATCGATGACCCCATTCAAATGTATCTCCGCGACATCGGCAGAGTCCCACTTTTGACTGCAGATGATGAGAAGGCATTAGCCAGCAAACTCGAGGAAGCCAAATTCCTGAAAAGAGTTGAGAACCTTTGCTTTAGGCTCTATGGCAAATATCCCACATCTGTGGATATGACAATCTACTTGCTTCGTCACGTCTTGACATCTTTCCACATGGTGCAAATCCTGGCCAAGCGCTTTGACATCGCGACCAAGAATGGCTTTGTTCGGACTATTCGCGATCCCAAGCTGCTGGCGGCTATAGATGGCGTAACCGATCAGGAACTGGTGAAGGCTATCGCCGGAGACAATGGCCAGAGCGCGTCAGAGGTCGAGCGCAGCTTGATAGACCTCTCCGTTGCCAGCCGGCTTTTGCCGACGGTATTGCTGGAAGGCATTTTGGACGGCACTTCCTGGAACCAGCTGAAATCTTTGGTAGCGGAGCCGCTAAATATGGAATTTGTTTCCCAGCTTCATTGCAAAAAGCAGCATCTCACAACCCATTTTGGCAAGGTTAGAAAATCGGCCAGTCAATCGAGAAAACGTCTTATCGAAGCCAACTTGAGACTGGTAGTGAGTGTTGCCAAGAAATACACCGGGCATGGCATACCGTTTCTGGATCTTATTCAGGAAGGCAACATGGGGCTTATTCCGGGCTGTGGACAAATTTCAGTACAGGAAAGGCTATAAATTCAGTACTTACGCTCACTGGTGGATCAGGCAAGCTATTAGCCGGTCTTTAGCTGATCAATCCAGGACTATCCGTATCCCCGTGCACGTGGTGGAAATTATCAATAAGTTACATAAGACAAATCATTGTCTGGCGCAGGAGTACGGACGCGAACCAAGCTGCGAGGAAATCGGTAGAGTCATGGACATGCCTTCAGACAAGGTCAAGGAGATCGTGAAACTATCCAGAGTGCCACTGTCTCTGGAGACACCTATTGGCGACGATGGAAACAGCGACCTCAGTGATTTTGTTGAAGATCAAACATCTATACCACCTGTCGAGGCTGCTTCACGAGAGCTGCTTAAGGAACAGCTTATTAAGGCACTTTCCGAACTCAGCGACCGGGAGAAAGGAGTTTTATTGCTGAGGTTTGGTTTAGAGGATGATATTCCCCGAACTTTAGTAGAGGTGGGGGTGGAGTTCAATTTGACGCGGGAGCGAATCCGCCAAATCGAGGCCAAGGCATTGCGCAAACTGCGTCACCCTAGCCGCAGTCGAAAACTCATAGGCTATCTGGAATAGGCTTGTGTTGTTAATGCACTGGGGGATGAGAACAGATCGAAAGAAGTTACGCGCAGGCGATTTCTAGATCTGACGAAACAATTAAAGGATACCTTGAGGAAACACTCAGCTATAGGGTAGGTCGCCAATGAAAGAAAGAATCCTCATGTTATTGTCGATAGCGGCTTTGCTAATGGTTTTTAGTCAGAGTATATCTTGTAGTACCAGTTCATCAGCACAAATAGCAGCGATGTCCGGTAACGGAGGAGCGCCTCCCGCCGTTGGTAACCAAGCACCCAGTATCGCTGTCAATAATCTGTCCGGTAGAACTGTATCCTTGAGCGATTTTAAGGGCAAGAAGGTTTTGGTTAGTTTCTGGTCAGTAGAGTGTGGGGAGTGTGACAGAGACATGTGGCTTTTCCAGGCGGTGTACAAGAAATATCCTGGAGTTCAAATAATGGCGATAAATCCAAAAGAGGATGTTGGCCAGATTAAGCCGTTTATTAGTAGTAGCAACTTCACTTTTCCTGTATACGTTGATCAAACAGGATTGGCAGCGGGTACGTATGATGTTCACATAATGCCCAAGACTTTCCTAATAGATGGCAACGGCACAATAAAGTATATTCAGGCCGGCCCTTTTGATAACCAGGCACAATTGGAAAGCGTACTTAATTCTTTCTAGCGGCGCAAACAGTCTCATCTGCCTGGGCTTCGTTATTTTCCTCTGTTCCGGAGCAAGCGTGGGAAGCCCTGTATTTCTAGAGGGGGATTCTTCAGGATTTTCTGGGTTGCTGAGCACATACCATCATCTACTCTGATAACCGCGTGACGCAATCTAGCGGTGTACACTCGTAAGCCACCCGCCCTGACACCCCGGGTAGTTGCACTTGATTATGCCTCTACCCCCACACTGGGAACATTGTTGTGTTTGACCTTTCCCTGCGGATTTGTGCGATGCGTCTGGTTTGTTTCCAGAGCCATGACATCCAGGACACATCATCCATGTGGTTCCACCGCATCCAGGACACTTCATTCGCTCAGTCGTTGAGTACACAGGAACCTTCCCTTTGACCGCATTGCCAGCCGCGCGGTTGATACAAACAGACGGCCTAAGAGCCTTGTGATGATTCAAATTCGGTCTTTGATAGCACTGTAAGAACCAAACCAGCTATTCCAAGTGGAAATGAGCCAAATATTGCTGCGATTGAGCCGGCTAATGCCAGACCCCAAATTCTCCTCTTGAGCGCATAGACACCACCCACTATAGCTAATATTCCCAGAAGACCTACTGCTATTGCGATGGGCAAATAAAAGTGCCCCATGAAGTTAAAAGTGTGTGGCATTATGCCTGGCATTCTAGGACTGATAGGCGGGTGAATTGGATGTGGTATTATGCCAGGCGGTCCGGAATTAATAGATGATCGAAATGGATGTAATATTCGCGTTAGGCCGAAAACACCGGCAACGATTGTCAGTATCCCGGCGGTGATTGATTTCCATGTCCCTTTATCCATTGTTATCTTCCTTTCTCATTCTACTAAGGCGCGTTGCTAGTTTCGTCTGGTATCAACATGTTAACCATTATCATTTATTATATCGATGAAATGTTAGGACATTATTAAGTTATCGCAGGCTCAATGTGCGGAGGTGTCGGTCAATACAGCCTGGGCACAATTCATTCGGCTGGCGGACATCAACGCGTAGGCATTTTCAGTTCTATCGATATAGGGGAAGGATAGCACAAAAGATGGCTAAATGTGGAATTCAGGTGCAGAGGCTGCACAGAACTCTGTTGTTCCTGATCAATAGCTGGGCATGCACCCCCACGCTGATGATGATCTCGTAATCCGCAGCGTCGATCAATATAGCAACCTGGCTCGTACGAGGCACACGAGCTAGCTAAGATGTGCGTCAGCCGAAGAGTAACGACGCGAATGCAACACTACACAAAATGACGATTAGTGTTTGAACCAGTGACCTCTTCCGTGTGAAGCTGACAAGAGACAAGCTGGCAGTCACTTGCTAGGGACAAACTTGACGTTACGCATCGAGGAGATTTAGAATTAAATTAAGCTTCGTTTGGAGTTTGAGTACAGGTCACCGAATGACTCTAGGAGGATATCTGTCAGTCTAGAGAGTAACGAGACTCCACCAATCTCTTTTAAAGCTTCCGATCTTATCAGAAGAGTGCAGTGCAAACCACAATGGCGCAAACGGCACGATTTTGCCGAATGGTTGGGAGCACGGTAAAGTGATTTCCAGATCGGATGCTATGTATGATGATGGGTAGTGTCCTTTTTATTTTGTGGCAATGAATTTATTTTTAGTAAGATTGTGCTTATAAGGACACGAAACCAATCATCATTCAGTAAACAATAAAGTTACAGAGGAGGGCGTAATCAGCAAAATGAAGAAAATGCTTCTAGCGGCAGTAGTAGGTGCACTCTTAAGTGGTTTGATTCTGGGTGGATGTGCCAAACCATCGGCAGCACCGGCGCCATCTGCCCCTGCCCCGGCACCGGAGCAGTCGCTTAGTATTGGCGTCGCCAGCCCACTAACCGGGACGATGGCATTTCTCGGTACCGAGATAACCAATGGCATTTCGCTGGCAATAGATGACCAGAATGCGAAGGGTGGCGTCACTATTGGCGGGCAAAAGTATGTGATAAAACCCATCCTACAGGACACTAAAGCGGACCTGGTTGTTGCCAAGTCTATCGCCGAGGACCTCATATACAACAAGAAGGTGAAAATCATCGCCGGACCTTTCATGGGTGATGCGGTAGGTATTCAGGCTGTTACCGAGCCAAATAAAGTTCTAGGGTTCTTCGTTACAGTGCTCCTGCCCACCATGGTTGGCCCGAACAAGCCGTATAGTTTCTTCTGCGTTTTTCCCTTCCCTCAAATGATATATAAGTGCTTATACTACATACAGAAGAAGTATCCTCAGGCGAAAACGGTTTTATCTCTGGAAGGCGATACGCCTGATGCGCCAACCTTTGTATCCGCAACTCAAAGTGCTTGTGCGCTACTCAATTATAATTACCTAGGCTTTGAGAAGGTATCACTTGATACTACGGACTTTACCCCTGTAATTGCCCGGATACTGCCAAAGAAACCGGATATCATAGATACCGGTAACATCGGAGGAGTAATGGGGGGATTGGATGCAGCCCTGATAAAGCAGATACGGCAGGCAGGGTTCAACGGCATTATTTTCATACCCGCCGCCCCGCCTGAGGAGATGATGGAACAAACCGTGCCCGCTCAGTCCCTCAAGGATGTTGTCAGCCAATACATCGATGTTAATGGTCCCGTGGTCGACCCGAAGTATCGCGACGTGTTGGTCCGGTTTCAGGCAAAGTACAAGATGGTGGGTGTCGATGTTATCAACTCCTTCTACAACGTGATGATGGCTATGTTCGAGTTCCTGGATACCCAGAACACCATGGATACAACGGTGTGGATGCAGGGGTTTGCAAAATATCGCTGGCAGGGCATCATGGGATTCGAGTCTTTCTGGATTGGAGAGGTGGGAGACGGAATCAATCGGCGGATGTTAGGTAATAACTGGGTCACCCATTATGAAAACGGCAAGCCGATAACCGACTTTACAGCCCCCATTCCTTGGAGCCTGTTTACTCAATAGAAGAACGTGATTGTATACTTCACATAACAAAATTAGCTACTTTGGCCTGCCCCCAATAAGTGTACCATCTTTCAATTTAGAGTTGCTACGAGTGTAGATTCTGGAGCTGGGGGGCAGGTCACGTATGTTCTAATGCTTGCTATGTCGGTTTATTTTGTGCTTTGATTTGTTAACGTTAGGTCCGCCTACCTCACAACACTATTGTCTCAATGATTTTCTTATAAACAATGTCCCTAGAATGATTGAAATAAAAGAGGTAATGAGTAGAATCAATATATCAAAACCAACATCTGTAAGATCAGGATAAAAAAGTATCTGTCTCAGTCCATCAATAGCGTACTTCATTGGGTTTACACTAGCAATAAGTTGTATCCAGTTCGGTAAGAAAGCAATAGTAGTAAAACCGCCTCCAAGGAAAAACAGATATGTTGCCAAAATAACACACACGAGAGATATATTATGTGACCCTCTAATAATTGTTCCTATTACAGCACCTAAACCACTAGCACATATGGCTGTCACTATAAAAAGTAGAATAAAACTTGGAAGATGATCTATGGACGGGATTGATACGATACGCACAATGCAAGCAAGGAGAAGTGCTGGAATAACGACCGTTGCGGTGATTAAAAATCCTCCTAACAATCTTCCAAGTATCAATTCCCATATTGTGGCAGAGGTAATAACTATATATCTGGAAATCCTCTTTTCAATATCATTTGCACATAATAGAGCGGTCCCCATCATTCCAGTGGTTAGAATAAGTAGTATAAATGCAGGAACAAGTTGATAATGTAAGAAATCGACATTTGTTTCGCGCAAATCATGTTCATCAATGTTTACCAAGTAAGGATTTGAGAGATTGGGTAGATTAACTGTAGAAGATGGACTGTCGCTTATCTCACCCAAATGTCCTAACTGTGGAGCATCAAATTCCGCAACCGATCTATCTATACTGCGCCTTATATCATCAGCAAAATCAATATCAATATTATTTAGTGTCAGTAAGATATTTGCTTTTCTATTATATTGCCAATCATTATCAAAGGTTGACGGAATGACAATTACAGCAGCAACTTCTTGATTCTCTAATAAATTCTGCGCAGTTGTTAAATCGGTTATTCTTAAATGATATGCCTCCTCATCAGTCTTGATGATTTGCTCCATTTTGCTTGCGTATGATCCGTGGTCCTGTACAACAAGAGCCACAGGTTGCTGTGTCACAGAAATAGATAATATCGCAAGCAAGAAAGTCATGCTTAACGGTGGTATCAATGCGCTCATGATTGCATGTGGTGACTGAACCCAGAGTTTGAGATTTAATTTTGCAAAAGCTATAACTTTTTTCATTAAGCTTCCGTTCTTCTCTTCAAAACAAAGATTGTTATCCACACTGTAAGTAACGCCCAAACTATCAAGTAAATAAAATCAATATAAATAGGTTCGGGGGTAACTTGGAATCCATGAAATATATATTCAAATATAGCAACAGCATAATATACTGGAAATAGATGCCCAATAAACCACAAAACATTCCCATCAAATCGCTCAGGTTCTAAAGCTCCACTAATAATATACAGTGGGATTGAAAGACCAAAAATAATACTTGCTACGGGAAGAACCTTTCTAAGCACGCTTCCAATGGCCATACCGATACACGTAAATATTAATGTACAAATACTAAGCAGCGGGACTAACAGAAGAGGATATACAGGCATAATCCTAAAGCCCCAGATAGCAATGGAAGTGGCTGCGGCCACGGCTATGAAGGCTATTCCCCAGGTCACAAATATTCTTCCTGATAATGCTATTAATGGATGTATGGGAGCATAAGCCAAAATATTAATTGTCTTCTTCTCAAACTCTCTTGCTATTAATATCCCTCCTAAGATTGCTGCTATGACGAATGCATCTAATGCAAGCCCGCTTACTATTAGATAAGAGATGTATCCCGTATCATGATTGATAAGATCATATTCTACCGATTGAACAGTAATTCCGTAAAAGCCATAATGTTTTCCAAAAGCGACAATTGCGGAGGGTAATGCACGTTGAATATCATCAGTCATATCAACATTTACATTATCAACCTGCACATTTAGGTTTACTGGCTTACCTTCGGCGATAGATGAAGAGAAATCGGAAGGAATAGTAATAATCGCAACTATCTTTCCTGTTTTCAAAGATGACAGGGCATTGTCCATTGTCATCTTTTTTAAAGCAAAGGAATGATGCGTTGAATCAAGCTGCTGGATAAATGATTCTGCATAAATTCCTGTATCGTTTGAAACAATAGCAGTAGGAGCCATACTGCCTGTCAACCCAAATAACGATGCAAGAAATAGGAATGTAATTGCTTGTATAAATGTTAAAAGGACAATCCAATAAGAGCGACGTATATGATTAAATTCGGCAATAGCACCACCAATCATAATTTGTAAAGTGATTTTCATAGATCTTCATTTTCCAGCAAAAGAAAAACTTCTGAAAGGTCAGGAGAACGAAGTTTGAAACCTTTAATCGGTAGTACACCCATGATAACATGTACTATGTCATCTTGAGGTATGTCCCCCTTAAAGAACACTGACACCCCCTCAGAAGTTTTTTCTACTCTTATAACTCCGATTATAGCCTTAATTTTATCTATACCTTCTTTAAGATTAATCTCTTCACAAACAATATCTATACACACTCCGACTTTCGCAAGTAACTTTTCTGGCTCTTCTTTTGAAGAAACCAGTTTCCCTTCACGAATAACAAAAACTGTGTCGCATAAAGCTAAAGCTTCATCTAAATAGTTGGTAGATACAATAATAGTAGTTCCTTTAGATCTTAAATACCGCAAATGAGACCAAATCATATGGCGCGCATCAGCATCAACCCCTAATGTGGGTTCATCAATAATTAATAGTTTAGGGTTATGAAGTAAGGCTCTCCCGATTGTTACTCGTCTTTGGAGGCCTCCTGATAGTGTTCCTACTTTATGGGCTGACCTATCAGCGATTGACAAAAGCTCAAGAATTTCATATATCCTATCTTTTGGATTCTTGATTCCATACAATGATGCAGAAAAAGCAAGGTTTTCATAGGTAGTCAATTCATCGTAAAGAGCGGTTTCTTGCATCACGACGCCAATTTGCCTTCTATACTCTGAAGTTCCAATAACAAGGTTTTTATTTGAAAGTTGGATCGCACCTGCAGTTGGGTTTTTAAGCCCAGTAAGTAAGTTAAATAGCGTTGTTTTACCCGCCCCATTAGGTCCAAGTATGCCAGTAGTTCTTTCAGCAGGAATATCCATCGTCACATTTTGAAGAATGGTCTTCCTACCTATTCTAAAGCTAATGTTATTAAGAGATATTCCAAATGATTCTTGCTTATATAACATGTAAGCTGCGTCTACTAACTGGTTGAAATCTCATCTTCCCATTTCCTCTTATCCTCCAAGTCAATCCTTACGCGTAGAGTGTTTCTCGCAAGTATAAAATAAAAATAGTTGCTTGCATAGGAGCGAGGACGCATATGGTAGAAGTAGTTGATGCAAGGCACGCATGATTGTGCAGGTGCAAATGGGTCAATACCCTGAGCTTGGATATGCTGCCTCAGTTAATTAAGAATTAAACCATCGAAATAAAATGTAAGTAAGTGAAAAAGCCTCTGCCTTCTATATTATATATGAGAAGGGTTTTGATGCCCCTCTCATATATTTACAGATCTGTGAGTTTCGGGATAAATCTCAGATATTATTATTTGCTGCTGGGACCCCCAGAACCATGATGGCTAAAACGACCACCAAAGCTTACTCCAGATTCCGCTGTACCTGAAGCAGGACTGGGCAAAATGATAACCGTTTGGCCCTGCGCCAATGATCCGGGTCCATTGGTCAAACTAATAGTCATGGTAGTATTGTCGGATGATATACCCTGTATAGTGCCCCGTACTCCCTTGAAATTGTGATTTGGCGGATTTCCTCCCGTGCCTGGAGTCGGCCTAGGCATATTCAACATTACTCGCTCGGCCACTGATGTCAGGCTGTTATAGATAACGGTATAACTTCCGTTGAAAGCCAGAGGACCAACTGAATTACCACTAGTGGGGGTTATGGTAATGGAGCCGGATGCCGTACCCTGCACATGCGCAATATTCTGATTTGGCCGATTTTCTCCTGTGCCTGCGGCTAAAGCTGTCATTGCAGGAACCGCCAAAGCTGCCAACAGAGCAACAACTGAAACGGAAATCAGACCGACTATTACCGGCTTACGTCGCAATTTGGCTATCATCTCTATCATTTTTACCTTTTACCTCCTATTCAGTCTAGCTAAAAACCTTTTATGTTAGAGGCTAATCACCTACCATCAATTGCCTCCAGTAGCTTAACCATTATTCTATTTCTTGAACGTTAGTACTTCCTTTAGGCTAACCTTTAAATCGAGTATATAATGTAAATGTTAAAATCCGGTTAACATCTGAGGAAGATGGCACAATTCTTTATAAATCTGACTCCGAGCAGAAGGCACTCATATGTAGAGGAAGGGATAAAGTCACAGGATGACGTATTGTGCAACCAAGACTACAATTGCTATCTCATTAACGGTGAGAGAACTAAGGACGATTCGCCCCCATTTCTGTAGACGAACGGTCGACCTAGTTCGGCGGACGATTTGTTCATCTGGAATGAATTAGACTGTGCCGGGGAGGCCTTCTTCGGGCGGGAAGTTCGAGTCGCGCGCATCGATGAAGGCTTTCGGCCCCTTCTCGGCGAGGATTTTAAAAAGCTCCGCCGCATCGGTATCAGGCAGCGTCATCAAGTAGTGACCCATGCCGGTGTAGAGCGCGGCGCGTGACACGGCATTCATGAAGCCCATATCGTCAATCACCCCGTCTATCATGAGCTTATTCATCATTATGGCATGACGCGGGACGTTAGCAATTCTCTTCGCCAGTCTTAACGCAGTCTCCATGAGCTTTTCATGAGGTACTACTTCGGTCACCAGACCGATCCGGTACGCCTCTTTGGCATCTATCCGGTCTCCGGTGAGCAATAACCTCTTGGCCATCTGGGCTCCGACAATAAAAGGCAGGCGCGTCATCTCTATGGAACCGTGCCTGACTTCAGGGGCACCGAAGATAGCCTTCTCAGAGGCAATTATTATGTCCATGTTCAGCAATAGCTCGAATGACATACCCACCGCAGCTCCGTTGACCGCGGCAATGATTGGCTTGGGGAATGACCGCATCCACAGGTGATTCAGGAACGATCTCTGGCTGTACCTGACGGATGTCTCAAGTTTCTGAAATTGCTCCACAGGTCCGCCGGGCTCACGTGACAGGTCGGCTCCAGCCGACCAGGCAGACCCGGCACCGGTGACCACAATGGCGCGGATTTCTTTGTCATCGTAGGCGGCTTGAAGTGCGGCATTGAAGTCCCGCCGTAACTCCAATCCGAAGGCATTCCTGCGCTCAGGCCGGTTAAATGTGATGACGACAACACGCTTGTCTTTCTCGTAGAGGACGTACTTATAGTCTGGCATTGTGTAACCCCTCCCTTTTAATAGTGGCTAAACGACGCCTGTTTCACTGAGCATGACCAGGTCGTCCTTGCTATAACCCAGCGATCCATAGACCTCTTCATTATGCTGGCCCAGCGTTGGCGCCGACCTCCTTACTTTAAAGCCGGCCTCCGATCCGAAAGGCGCGCCAGGATACTTAACGGTGCCCACCACAGGATGGTCGATATCAACGAAGAACCCCCTGGCTTTCAAGTGAGGGTCATCGATCAATTCTCCCGAGGTATAAATCGGTGCCACCAGGGCTCTATTGGCCTGACCAATACGGGTGATTTCAGCCTTGGTGTGCTGCATACACCACGGCAGGAATATCTTCATGAAAGCTTCGTTATTCTCCGGGCGCTTTTGGGCTTCAGGAGTACAGAATCTGGGATCGTTTAACAGCTCGGGCATGCCCATCATGGCAACTACCCTGGGCCAGAAACCGCTCTGCGCCGTGCCTGAAATCGAAAAATAGCCGTCCTTGCAAGGATAATTTCCGAACGGGAAGCCCAAAATGCCGGCAGCTCTGATACTTACTTCGGTGGGGTTGTAGGCATGGCCGACAAGAAGCACCGCCCTGAAAGCGATGCCGGTAAGCTGAGTTTCCATTATGGATACGTCCACGTGTTGTCCGGCACTCCTGTCGCCTGTTGCTCAGCAGCGCCGTCATCGTGGCTACGGCGGCGGTGAGCCCGGACTGATATAGCGCCAGATTGGCTGCCAGTTTAATCGGTTCCCGCTCTATCTGGCCCCGGGCATTCATGGAATTTCCCATGGCGTCCAGTATGATATTGGATGCTTTGAAGTCGCGGTAGGGACCGGTCTGGCCGAAGTTAGCGATAGAGGTCATTACGAGCTTGGGATTCACCTTGGCCAGGGTCTTGTAGCCCAGGCCCAGTTTGGGCATGACTCTGGGACTGAAGCTCTCCACCAGAATGTCCGCCCATTTTACCAGCTCCAGGAATATCTTCTTCCCGGTTCGGCTCTTGAGGTTGAGCGTGATGCCACGCTTGTTGGTGTTCAGGTGAAGAAACAAGCCCGCTCTTTTCCGGGTGAGGCACATTGCCCTGGAAAGGGCCGAGTCTCCTGGCGCCGTCTCCAACTCCGGGCCGCTCGATCTTGATGACATCGGCGCCGTAGTCTGCAAGCAGCTTGGTGCTGTAGGGCCCGACAATATAATGGGTCAAATCAAGTATCTTTACGTCAGATAGAAGTTGGTCCATACTTGTTACTCGATTCTCTCCGGCCTGTTTTTCAACTCAGGACTCGCGACCCGGGGCATCGAGATCCATGCCGATGTGCCCCGCCTTCTGCAAGTTAGCGTATTCTTCATCAGATACGCCGATGATTTTCTTATAGACATATTCGTTGTGCTCCCCGAAGAGCGCGGGGGAACTTCGTATTTTGTTCGACGTCCGGCTCATCGTCCACGCCGTCCCCGGGTAGGGATATGTCCCCGTATCAACCTGGGTTAGCTCCTGGAAGAACTTCCTTTCCTTCAGATGAGGGTCGCTCAGGCAATCCCTTTCGTCCATAACCGGACCCGGCCGGAACCCCTTCACGCTGCAGCAGATGCATCACCTCGTAGTTGTCGTGATCGCTGGTCCAGGCCTCGATATGCTTATCCAGCTCGTCGTGGTTCTTATACCGGCTGACGCAGTCGGCGAACTTCGGCTTCTTTGCACCAGGCAGGATCACCGATAGCCCGGCAGAATCCAACCCACTCCTCATCCGTGCCTATGGTTATACATACCCATCGGTTTGTACCACCTTTACACCGGTAACAACCCTGGATGGCCGACGGGTGGCGATTGCCCAGTTTATTCTGTATGTGCTGGCTGAGAGTCCAGTCCATCACCCACTCGCCGAACTGCGGTATAAGTGTCTCGAGCTGGGCTACCTCGATGAACTGCCCCTTTCCCGTTCGATCCCGGTAATGCAGCGCCATCAAAACGGCCAGGGCAGCGCTGGCTCCTCCTGAGGCATCACAATGCGCTGAGCTGGGTGTCCGGGTTGGGTCACGGTCCGGGTAGCCCATCAGGTATGCCTGGCCGGCCAGGCTGTCAAGCTGCGCACCCCAGCTGCGAAAGTCTTTATAGGGGCCGCTCAAACCGAAACCGGGCATCCTCACCATGATGATGTCCGGCTTGATCTCTTTGAGCACCGCATAGTCGATACCCAGCTTCTCCATGGCCTGTGGGCCTCTATTCTCCACGATGACATCGCTGACTTTGACCAGTCTCTTGAAAATATCCACCCCTTCGGGTCGACGCAAGTCGACGGTCATGCTCAGTTTGTTTCGTGCTGTGAGATTGGTTAACGGATTGCGGTTCCAGGGGTGCTCTCCCCAGTCCCGGTTCGGCGGCGTCTCCAGAAAGATGCCTCTAACGCCCTTTCCCCTGCCAGGCCTTGGTCGGCTGGTGGCGACAAACTGGCGTGACTCAACCCAGATGGCTTCAGCACCCCAATCGGCGAGGAACTGCGTGGCGTACGGACCGGCAAAGTTGTCCACCACACAAATTACTCTGATTCCTTCTAAGGGCAACTTAAGCAAGTACTAACCTCCTTCGCATGTCTATTGTGATCTCACAGAATGGAGACTTTGTTTATCTCGCGAATCCATAGGTGCCGATTCTCTGGCTACACTTTGAAAAGCCGTCTGGCGTTGGCACTGGTAATATTAGCCATATCTTCAATACTCGTTCCTCTGATAGACGCTAACTTCTGGACTACCGACACCACGTCGGCAGGCTCACCCAACTTCTGCTCAGGCAGCGAAAGCGAATCAGTCTCGGTGAGAAGTCGATCCGAAGGCGTCTCACCGAGCCACCACCTGGAGCGAAGGCATGGCGTTGTCCACGAATCCCCTCACGCCAAAAGAGATGTAGAAGCCCAGGTCGAGCCAGTCTTTAAGTTCCGCCAGATCACCGGAAAAGCCATGGATTACTCCCCGTGGCCTTGCCCCCGCTTCTTTACGAAGGATGTCCATCATGTCTTGGTGGGCTTCTCTGCAATGAATGTTGACGGCAAGGCCCGCCTCTCGAGCCAGAGACAACTGATATGTGAACACTTCCTTCTGAATGTCCTTGGTTTCCGGGTTCTTAGCGTAGTCGAGCCCTATTTCACCTATGGCCACTACACCTTTCTTCCTGGCAAGTTCGCTTAGTTGTCTCCGCAGGTCATCGGAAGGCTGGACGGGCCACCACGGATGAATTCCGATCGCCGCTACGACTCCTTCGCAGGATTGGGCAAGCTCAACGGTTCTGGACTGAAGATTCCAAACTAGATCCCACGCTCACCATGAGTTCGACCTTTTTTTGTTTTGCCTCTTTGAGCACCTGCGCCAACACTGCGGGCTGGTAAGTCTCCAGGTGACAATGACAATCGGAAAAGCTCATAAATATAGTACTCCTTTTGATTCCTCTCAATATATCAGGGCTGCTCCACAAAAAGATCCAAAGGAATAGGAACCGCCCACTTGGTTTCCGGTTTGCCATCCGTCCACTCGGCGGCCCAAAAATGCCATAGCGCCACGCGGTCGATTCCGTATATCGGCTTTCCCACCCACTGAGACTCTCTTCCCCATATACCCTGCCACTTATATTTGGCAAAGCCCCCCATCCACGTGGTGGTGTCCATGACTTGCTGGCCGTTGAGGAATTCAAACAGCGGCTTTATCACATTGTACATTTGTCCTGAAACGTCAATGGGAGCCATGCCGAACTTCTTCTCATACCGCTGAGCCATATCCTTATATGCCTGGCTCACCACGGGGCTGTCTACCGTTATATCGTTGGTGATGATACGGTTCAGGTACTGCTTGGGTACCACCTCTATCATCACATCCGGAGGGGGCAGGGTAGGGCATAAAATAAGGCCCTTGAATCCGGCTTCCCTCAACTGTTTTACCAGCACGGGGCTCTTGGCCCCCATGGTGGATCCAGTTGAGCTGGTATCTACGATATCAGGATTCTTGGCTAGCACCCGTGAGACTATGGGCATAAAGTCCACCGTAGTGATGGGGATTTTTTCGTAGCCCAGCGATTGCAATCCGTATCTGGGAAATACGAGGCTGATTCCGTTTATGAAATCCTGCCCGTCAGGTGTATCGGCGACCAGAGAGAAAACGGTTTTCGCCTCCGGGTAGAACTTTTGTATATAGGCAGAGCCGTTGACCATGCACATCGGTCCACCGCCGCCGGCGAAGAAGGTATATGGCTTGTTTGGGCCGGTAATCCCCGGTACGGTAGGGAATGCCGACATGTCAATGATTTTGTTCTTTTCGGTAACTACCTGAGCACCTATGGCATCACCCACCATAGGTCCGGCAAGAATCTTCACATTCTTATCATATACCAGCTCCTCGGCAACGGACTTGCCAACAACGACATCGAATTTAGTGTCACGGATGATGGGATTCAGCGTATAATTTTGTCCGGCGATGGTAACTCCGCCCTGACTATTCTGGTCATCTATCGCCAGCAATATTGCATTCTGAAGATGGGTACCTAGAAATGCCGTTGTCCCAGTTAAAACGGTAGCAATACCGATATCCAGCGTCTTCGTTGGCGCGACAGCAGGTGTAGGTGCCGTTGTGGGGACAGGTTTGGCACATCCTACTATCACGATAGACACCAGCAGCGCAATTAGCATCAGACTTAGTAACATTCGTCTCATCGACAATTAACCTCCTTTTCGAAGATTCTTAAGACTGCTCATGTTGCCCGGGCATTCTAGAGAAACGCCTCACATGGCAAATATTCGTCTCCTTCACTTATCACGTTGCACATGCCGACATCATGATCCATATCAGAGAGACTATATAACATTAGGCTCGGTTTCTCTAAACTTTCTTTCGATCTCGTCATCGGGAAGACCGAAGAACCGCTGAAGTGACCGAAATTGGAGAGTATACCACTCTTTGTTTTCGTCAAGTCTGCGGCATAGTTCGTCATATTTGCTTAGTTTTGCTTCTGAAACGTCACCAGCCTTTATAGCTTCTTCGGCTACCTCTGCGGCATATCGGCCTGTGGCAACCCCCTGGTCTATTGATGAGAGTCCTGACGCGTCTCCGGCTAGGATCAATCCGTTTTTCACCTTCTTATCTAGCATCCGGCCCATAGGTATGGGGTGAGAGAAACCTGTGACTCTAAGCACTGTGCAATCCTTGAGCTTTTTGGAAAGAGCCCAGTTTCCGGACTTAATGCTTTCAAAGTCACTTTCGCTTGAAATATCTGTCAGGCAAGTTCTGTTGTCATACCCGATGATAGTCACAAAACCACGTTTACAAAGAGAGCCGAGGTGGAACTCCAATACGCCGGGGGAGACGTCCTTGACCCCCACCAGGTGCCATTTGAGACCTGAAATTATCGCCTGGCTTTGCCTGTTCATGCCCTCCCACATGGCAATGCCCTTGAACAGCGCGCGGATACCGTCGGCCGCTATGACAATGTCGGCGTAAGCTTCAGGCATGGTGCTGGAACTTGTATTTACCCCTTTTACAAACCCGTCTTTCTTAATGAGACCGGTCACGCGCGTATTCACGACAATCTTCGCACCCGCTTCGGCCGCTAGTCTCGCCAGTTCAAGATCGAACAAATTCCGTTCTATCATCTGGGCGCCGGTGTGTGCCAGAGAAACCTCGGCCACTCTACCGCTCGGGGCATAAATGCGCCGTGACTTTATTTTGTGCCTGACCACACGTGGTTCCATTAATTCAACAAGCTCCTCGAGAAAGCCAGTTTTTGTCGCCGACAGCATCCCTACACAATGCTCGGGAAGGCCGATCTGCGGATGCTCTTCAAACAGGATGGTTCTCAAGCCTTTCTCTGCAGCCAGCTTTGCCGCTGACGTACCGCATGGTCCACCACCCACAACTACTACGTCATATTTTTCCATTCAATACCCCCTTAAGTCCGGTGCTACAGCGGTGTTCTGAACTAACGCCACATAAAGGCCGACGGCTGACTACCAGGCATTGCTCAAAGCGCCATCCTTCAAAGACTACGGGAGACCAACTTGCGTGCCCCGCAGGATATGCATCGTTCTCCTATTGTTCCACAAATAGTTCGAGGGGAAGAGGAGCCAGGAACTCATTTGTCAGCTTGCCGTCTTTGTACTCGGCGACTAATATTGGAAACAAGGACGCGCCGGTCGATCCCCCAGACTTTCTTGCCCAGCCAGAAATTTTCAAAACCATATATGCCCTGCCAGTGATATTTGGCAAAGCCGTCCCTCCAGGCGGTGGCGTCTATAGTATTCTGGGTATTGAGAAATTCAAAGAAAGCCTTGACTGAATTGTACGGATATAAGAGCAGGGTATCAGGAATTTGCTGGTACTTCTCCTTGGCCGCGTTAAACAGGTTACGCTGGGTTTCAGGGACTATGGGACTGTCCATGTTGCAATCGCTAAGGACAATCCCGGTAAGAAGCTGTGCCGGTACCACCTCCTCCAGGCTACCCTTGGAAGGGGCCGCTGGCATAATGATTGGTCCTTTGAAGCCTGCCTCGCGCAACTGCTTGGGCAGCAGAGTGCCCAGACCGGACATGCCGCCGCTGCAGCAAGCGTCAATGACATCCGGGTTCTTGGCCAGTGCCCGGGCGATTACCGGCATAAGGTCTTTGGCAGACACCGGGAACTTCTCCACACCCAGCCATTCGAAGCCATATTTTGGCAATACCGTATTGATAGCCGCCAGGAACATGGGGAAGCTCGGTATGTCCGGGGAAATGGAAAGGACCGTTTTTGCCTCGGGATAGAATTTTTGAACATAGGAACACGGATTGACGTACATCTGCTCGGGCATGGAACCGAAGAAGAAGGTGTATGGTTTTTCGGGAGAGATCATCTGGGTGTTAGAAGGCTGGAGAAGAAACACCATCACTTTGTTTGATTCGGCAACCGGCTGAACACCTATGGCATCAAAGACGAAAGGCCCGGCAATAACCTTCACGCCCTTGTCGAATATCAGCTCCTCGGCCATAGACTTGCCCAGAACGAGATCGTTTTTGCTGTCACGGATGATAGGATTGATCGTATATTTTTGACCGCCGATAGTGACCCCACCCTGCTTATTCTGGTCGTCTATGGCCATTAGTAATCCGTTTTGTATGTTGTTGCCGATGAACGCGAAAGACCCGGTCAATGGCGTGACGATGCCGATATCTAGTGACTTCGCTGGAGTCGGCGCAGGAGCAGTTGCCGGCGCCGGTGACGAAGCTGGCGTGGCGCAGGCCACCGCCGCTAAGGCCACTACCGTCAGGGACAACGCTACACTTAGCCACATCATTCTCATAGAAGCACCTCCACAAAAAGTCTCGGTCTATCCGTCGTCTGTTTGGATTCTTGATGAATTATATAACGTTAGGCTCGCTTTCCCTAAACTTCTTTTCAATCTCCTCGTCGGGAAGGCCGAAGAATCGCTGAAGGGCATGGAATTGGAGCGTATACCACTCTTTGTCCACGTCGTTGAGCTGTCGACAAAGTGCCTCGTATCCACTCAGCTTTGACGCTGATACATCACCTGCTCTAATGGCTTGTGCAGCCACCTGGGCGGCATACCTGCCTGAAGCCACCGCCTGATCTATGGAACCAAACCCCGCTGCGTCTCCAGCGAGGATCAGTCCGTCTTTCACCTTCTTTTCCAGCATAAGCGCCATGGGTATCGGGTGAGAGAAACCGGTAACCCTCATTACCGTGCAATCCTTAAGCTTCTGGGAAAGAGCCCAGTTTCCAGATTGGATTCTGTCAAAGTCACTTTCGCTTGAAATATCCGTCAGGCACGTTCCTTTATCCAGACCGATAATAGTCACAAAGCCGCGTTCACAAAGGGAACCCAGATGAAACTCTAAAACCCCAGGTTCGACATCTTTAACACCCGTCAGGTGCCACTTGAGGCCAGAAATTATCTGCTGGCTTGGCCTATGCATACCCTCCCACATGGCAATACCTTTGAACAACGCTCGCTGGCCATCCGCTGCTATTACGATCTTGCCTGTGGCTTCGCTCATTTCCTTCGAAGTTGTTTTCACTCCTTTGATGGCTCCGTTTTCTTTGATCAGGCCGGTAACACGAGTATTGATGACGATCTTTGCGCCCGCTTCCGCAGCGAGTCTAGCTAGTTCCAGGTCAAATATATTCCGTTCGATCATTTGGGCTCCGGTGTCCGATAGTGAGACTTCAGCCACCCTGCCACTCGGAGCGTAAATACGTCGTGACTTTATCTTGTGTCTTACTACACGGGGTTCCATAAGTTCAACAAGCTCTTCGAGAAAACCACTTTTAGTCCCTGACAGCATCCCGACACAGTGTTCGGGAAGGCCAATCTGTGGATGTTCTTCGAAGAGGATAGTTTTCAGGCCCTTTTCAGCAGCCAGTTTTGCTGCTGAAGTTCCGCACGGTCCACCACCGACAACTACTATGTCATAATTCGTCATTCAATATCTCCTTGCCTTGATCGCTCTCGTTGCCGGCATCTTTTCGTAACAAAAAAAGGAATGTCCTGAAAAATTGAGGCATTCTTTTAGCTGGCAGATTTCCCACCCCACTTGGCTCGAAATGTATGTATTGCCTCGCATGTTTACGCGGAGGGATGCTAACACGATTCCCTTTAAGTTGTCAAAGCGGTCTTGTGGCGGGACTTGCTGAGCTGAGCCATTTCGCTGCCACTCCTGGCGTTGCCTGGCTCTGAATAATATGTGGTTCTTACACCTTTTCCGGCCCTGGTGCGATCTGACTTTCGAGGTCCTGTATTTTCATAATAAGCTCGCTTACCTTGTTGAAGGGCTAGGCGTCCGCTCAAGCTCATTTCTTCTTTTCCAGCTTTTCGCGCGCATAAGCGTCGAGCCACTCGTCAAGCATCACCTCAGCATCTTTATTATGAGTATCTTTTTTATGATTAAGGTTCCAATATCGTCCACAAGCATCACATAGTTCTGGTCGCCGTTTGGCAATCAAGAAAGCCAACATTAAGGCAGTTATTACCAAGGGTCGCCTTTCTTCATCGGTAAGTTTTATCGTGGTAAGTTTTACCGTGCCTTTCTCTCCGCAGGAGAGAAAAAGAAGTCCTTTTAGTACCTCTATAATTTCCGCTGTCGCATAAGCGTCGAGCCACTCGTCAAGCATCACCTCAGCATCTTTATCTTTTTTATGACTAAGGCTCCAAAGCTGTCTATAAGCATCACATAGTTCCGGTTGTCGTTTGGCTAGTAAGAAAGCCATCGTCAAGGCAGCCATTACAAAGTTTAGCCTTCCTTTATCGGTAAGTTCTGCCGTTGCTCCCTCTCCAAGAGAGAGAGAAGTAAGCGCCTTTAGCACCACCTTCGCAGTTTCATTCGTCTGTTCGCTTGGGTTCGTCATCGCTGTCCCTCCATTCTTCTTATCCAGCTTTATAGTTCTGAGCTGCCTCTCCAGGAATTCTGAATCGTATGCAACTCTTACACCTTTTTCAGCAGTTGCTTCGAGACGCTCTAAGATTATTGCTGTTACCCAAACAGGGCAGGAAAAATCAATCTTAACGTCGAGGACACCATCATCTGCTATCTTGATGACAACGTTTTCACCGGCAAAACAGACGGCTCCATCTTCTCGTACCCATACAGTAGCTTCAATTGTGCCAATTCTTTTATCCCGAAAGTAGTGGAGACCCTCTTTAAAAGAGTTATGGCTTGCTTGGCTGTTCACTATTCATCTCGGTGATCGGCTTGACAGGAAGGCACGATTGTTTATTATATGCCTCTAGAGAGAAGGAGGGATGTGATGCTCATTCACAGGCAAGTTAACGTGGATGGTAAGTATGCTATTGCTCTTTTTCACGGCGCTTGGCGTTTTGAAGCGCCGGATGCGCTCCTCCGGCGAAACCGGTAGCTCCAGCGACTCCAGCGGCTTTCTCGGTCAGCAATCTCTCCATTCGACCCCAGCAGATAAAGGTGGCAGAGGAAGTTACCATTACAGCTCGGGTAGATAATACCGGTGGCGGCGAAGGCGAGTACACTGCCGAGCTTCTGGTTAACGGTGGACTAAAGGTACTCAACTTGTAACCATTCCTGCCGGCGGAGGTACGATCGTGACATTTCGTCTGTCTGAGGACGTACCGGAAACCTACGAGATTAAGATAGGCGGACTTGCGGGACAGTTTACTGTCATCGAAGCTGCCGCGCCATCGCCGCGCAGTGTTACCTGGTCAGACGCTGTGTTCACCAAGTTCTTTCTCAACAGATTGCCCGATAATGTTCACTTCTTTGCTGATAACAAGGCAGCAGTAGAAGGAGGAGTCCTTACCTTAAACTTAAACGTCGGCGTTTCCGAAGGCAAAATATGTTTTTGGGACGTGCCTCTAGAGGGATACAATCTTCTTATCTTGGGACTTCCGGATATCAAAACTTACATGGGATATGACCATGGCAAGATCTTTCTGGCCGGGTTACCCCGGTGGGTTGACCCGAGAAAAGAGATTGCTCCCGATGTTGACAGATTGCCCTTCGTAGATTCCGTGATGACACGGAAGGGCGAGATTACATGGACTTACCGCTGGCCCTAGCACCCGACAATAATTTGTCAGATGCCTCATGGCGCCGTGGTGTTGGCGCCGAGTTTGAAGGCCAGTACCTTCGGTGCTTTGCCAAGACCTACCGGGAACAATATGTAATCTTGAGCGGCTGCCGGCCAGCCGTTGATGCCGCCCTGGGCCTGGTAGTTCCAGACCTGCTTCCCGGTCCTGGCATTCAGGGCATATATGTTGCCACCGAACGTGGAGGTGAAGACAAGGTCATTGACTGCCGTGGTGCCGCCGAGAACGACCGAATCGAAGTCTGCTGTCCACACAGGCTTTCCCGTGTTTACGTCGAGGGCGACCACCTGGCCTTTGCCCTTAAGGATATCGTAGGTGGAGTGGACGAACTTGGTGGGCGTGTAATCACCTGGAGAGTCAACAATGGGTAGGTAGATCAGTCCGTTGGCCAGCGCGACGGGGGTGGTAATGCCGCCATCGGGGCCGGGGGAGACCAGCGTTGTGCCAGTAGGCAACGCCGTCAGGTCGTCATTTTGGTGTTTACCAACCGGCGTTTGCCAGTAGATTTCGCCTGTCTTGCGGTCGAAGGCGTAGACCACGCTCAGTTTGCCCGTGCCGATGACTATTTCCGTTGGCTTACCATTTATCTGAGCGGTGGTCATTATGGGTGAGGCCTGGAAGTCCAGGTCAAATAGATCATGCGGTTTTACCTGCCGGTACCACAGCAGCTTGCCGGTGCTGGCATCCAGAGCCAGCATGCTGTTGGTATATAGATTGGGGCCGGGACGGCTGGAGCCGCTGGGGAACTCTTCGGTGCCAGGGGTCGGTGCCGGATTGCCTGTGCCCCAGTAAATTGTGCCAGCCTGGGTGTCTAGCGCCGGCGGGAACCAGGCGCCACCGCCGCTATTGACTTTGGGGTTGCCCCAGATATCCGCGGAATCGACAGTATCGAACTGCCAGCGTATATTTCCAGTCTCCTGATCGAGCGCGTAAATGATGCCGGCATTGCCGCCGGTATAGAAGTCCTCGTTGGAAATTCCGGGCACCGTTGATACGTAAACCAGCCCGTTACCGGCCATCAGTTGAATATCTATTCCGGATGTTTCGGTAGTTGTCAGTTTTTTCGACCACAACTCCTTCCCATCTGACAAATTCAAGGCGGCAACTTCATAATGTCCCTTGGTGACAAATAGCTTGCCCCAGCCTATGGCGGGACCGTTGGGTCCGAAGCTGTCCAGGTTGTACTCCTTCTTCCAGACCGTCTTGCCACTGTTCAAATCGATAGCATAGACGTTGCTCTTTAAGTCCTGGCAGTAAACCCTACCGTTTGAGATGAGCGGGTTGGACGCCATGCCCCCCCATTCACTAATACCCGTGATATCCACAGACCAGGCCAGCCCCAGTGTTGATATATTATTCGAATTAATACCTGAGGCTGTGGTCGCCCGCGTATTATCGTAGGCGCAATTTGCCATGGGCCAGTCATCGGGACGGTTAAGCATCTCGGGCGGGATGGTGCTGGTGCTCGGAGACGGTGAGCAGCCCGCTAGGGCCATTGTCGAGGCAGACAAAAACGACAGGATCACAATGAGGACGATGATGACCTTCGATGATGATCTGTCCATTACAATACCTTCTATTGGCAGTGAAACCGCCGGGCGACTTTCGCGGGGTCGAAGGGGCCGCCGTGGCTGCACAGGATTCTTGTGGGCTTACCCTGTAGTACCAGCTGAAGGCTCTTCTTTACCTGCGCCGTGTTATCGGCGAATAGTGGGTAGTTGGGCTGCCATGAGCGGACTAAGCCTTTCATTATGAGGTCGCCAACGATGACTTCACCGCTGGACAGGGCGATTGATATCGAGCCCTGGGTATGTCCCGGTGTGTGAATTATGCTGCCGTCAACGCCGAATTTCTTGAGGCTCATATCGTCCTCGATGATTATGTCGGGTGCCACCTGTGGTGCTGTAGACTGCCCTCTCCGGGACATTAGGGACAGGAGAAAACGGCTAAGTGTCCCGGTAGGCTTTAGGGGAGGGTCCTGTCCTGTTCTCAGAAAATCGGCATCAAGTTTATGAACCGCCACCGGCGCGCCAGTTCGCTCCTTTAAGTCGGCGGCGCTACCGTAATGGTCGACATGTCCGTGGGTGATAACAATGAGGGAGAGTGATTTGGGGTCTATGCCGTTGCCAGCCAGCTTGTCCCATATAGGCAAAGCGCTTCCCGGCAGACCGGTATCAACCAGCACCGGCCGCTTGCCTTTGATAATGAAGGCACTGACCCAGCCCATGGGAATTTGAATTACTGTCAGATCTTTTTGTGTCATGCTAACTGCGCCAGCAACCTCCATGTTAAGGCGGGCACTGCTGGGTGTCAAGACTTTTTCGGGAAATCGCCCCGAAACTACTTGACAAACACGACTAGAGAGCTCTATAATATATCTAGATATATCTAGATAATACTAGATATGTCAAATACATACGTGAGGTGAATAAAAATGTTTAGAGACAGAGTTTTCAGGGGCGGGCGGATGTTCCATGAGTTCGGTTGGGGCAGTCCCTTTCACAAGGGGGATTTGAAGTATGTGATCCTCGACCTGTTGAAAGAAAAGCCTAGGTACGGATATGAAATTATACGTGCCCTCGAGGAACGCTCGCACGGGTTTTACACGCCGAGCCCGGGCGTGGTCTATCCCACGTTACAGATGCTGGAAGAAATGGGCTATGCCAGCTCCGAAGAACGTGATGGTAAGAAGATATACAGCATAACGGATGAAGGCAGCAAATTCCTGGTGGGACGGGAAGAGGTGGCTGAAGAAGTCAGGAGCCACATGAAGGTTCACTGGAGCCCCGAAGATGGCGGCTTGTTTGTGGAGATGATGGGCGATTTTCACGATCTGGCCAGGATGATGAAACGCGGCACCCGACGCATAGACCGCGATAAGATGCAGCGGGTACGCGACGTGATCTCTCGCGCGGCTAAAGAAGTCAAGACTATATTAGAAGAACCGGTAAAAAAGGAGGACTGAGATGGGGTATTTTAGAATTCTGGCAGCTATTCCGGGCTTCTTTCTGAGTTCGTTCTTTCTTATGCTGCTATGGGGTGTTATCGCACCAAAGCTCGGCTGGCAGGGGATAGACTATCCCTTGGCCATGCTGATCAACATCACACTCTGGATTGCGGTGGCACCTTTGGCGGCGGCCTCCGCCAGGAGAGGTGGATGGTTCCACCACCATGCCGACTGATTTTGGGTGCGGTGCCGCCGTCTGTGATGTGGGCTGGGTCAACTACAGTTCAATGGTAATAAGCTAAGATATTCTGCATAGGAGAAACAGTGAAATGAAGATGAACCGAATCGAGAAATGGTTTGTTAACAGGCCACAACGTGCTAAACAAGCCATTGGCCGCGCCGAAAGGTTATTGCATTTCACGGATATAGAAGGGAAACAGAATTATCTGGAGGTCGGGTGTGGCAACGGCGCGGTATCAAGATATTTCGCTGTGAAGTATCTTCTGGATGTGACAGGAATTGATGTAGACCCAGACCAAATCAAGAGTGCCCAGAATAGCATTCAAGGCTTGCCGAATGTCCGTTTCTTCGAGGCTGATGCGACAAATCTTCCTTTTCCTGACAAGAACTTTGATATCGTGCTATCCTTTTTTGTCATGCATCACATATCCAATTGGTTGGACGCTCTGAAAGAAATACACAGAGTCTTAAAGCCGGGAGGCTATTTTGTCTACTCTGACCTCCTTTATGCAAAGCTTCCAGCCAAGGTGGCAAGTCTATTCAGGGACAAGTATGGTGTCACCAGACTGGAGGATCTGAATTCATTTGCTGAAAACAGCAGTTATTCTACCGTTCATTCGGAGCTATCAAGGCGTCATATGCTGTTGTGGGATTACTATGAAGCCGTATATCAGAAAACAGGGCTATAGCGCTGCCAATATCGGTGTGGTCAGACTGAAACCAGAATATCGATAGAAGGCTGGAGAAAGGAATATGATCAAGAACGACCGCACAGTGCACTTAACTACCGGTCGCCTGCTCCTGAGGCTATTGTGCTTGTAGGACTAACTTAAGAAGTGGTACAACTATTGGGGCAAGGTCACATCATATTTAAGTCGGCCGATTAACCTCAAATCCGGATTTGTTTACGATTTTGTAACTTTTTGAGGCGGAATTTGACGACTTTTTTATAGTCGCCTTGCTACAATCCTTATAGAGGAGGTTCTAGAAGGATATGGAACACGAACACCATCATGAACAGCTGATAAAAGGCGTATCGGAAGAATCGGAGCTTATACTTAAGAAATCGGCACAGGCGGTATATATTTATCTGGACGATAGCCATAAAGTCTGCAACGAGAGATTTGCCAAGTTGCTGGGTTACAAGTCGGCAAGGGAATGGGCGGCTATGGAGACACCACTGGATGATGTTGCCGAAGCCAACCAGGATGAGGTGGTTTCGGCGTATGAAAAAGCCACAGAAAAATTTGTGGCCAGCTGCCTTGATATCGCAGTGAGAAACGTGAAGACAAACAAGCTAATCAGGACCAGGATGATAATGGCCCCTCTGGTGTATCAGGGGCACGTTTTTGCCATTCATTTCCTGAGTGAGATTTGATGAGCTGAGCGAAGGGGCGACATTAGAAATGGAAAGAATACAGATATTCGACAGCCGCCGGAACAAAGTATTGCTGGTCGACAAGTTTTACCGGACAGATGCTGAATGGAGAAAAAGACTAACGCCTCAACAGTACGAGATAACCAGTGGAAAGGGAACGGAGGCACCTTTCACCCGAACCTTCGATGATATTAAGGAGCCTGGTGTTTATCAGTGTGTCCGGTGCGGTACCGATCTGTTCCGCTCTTCGGCCAAATTTGAGTCGGGTACGGGCTGGCCGAGCTACTATGAGCCGGTTTCAAAGTTGAACATAAGAACGGCAGAAGACAACAGCCTGGGCATGCGCCGGACGGAGGTGATATGCGCCAGATGCGATGCCCATCTGGGCCATGTTTTCGACGACGGGCCGCCGCCCACCGGCCTGCGATACTGCATGAACGGAATGGCGCTTAAGTTCGTAAAAAGCCGGACTGGCCCATCACCAAGTGCCGGCCGTGTTAGTTCGAATCCGGCAAGAAAGTGACAAGCGGGCGGCCATACCTTGCGGTAAGGTGATGGCGTCTATTTCTTGTAGGCCACATAAACATCCGCCTCTATCATCGCACCGTTCTTGGCATAAAGGTGGGTAAAATAGATGTTGCCCTCGCTATCGAGCGACGGCTCAGCGGCAAACTGTGATATGATGAGCTCCGGCGTACCCCAGTCCCCGCCGGTTTTCTTTGACCGAAATATAGCTGGCGAGCCCATATATATCCTGGTGAACCACAGTTCGTTGCCGTCCTGAGTGACAAAGGGCCAGCCCTCGTCATCCTTCGTATTTACTGCGGCTACGTTCTCCGGCGGTTGCCATTCCCCGTTAATTTTCTTAGTAACCCAGATATCGTAGCCGCCTTTACCTCCGGCCCTCTGCGAGTGGAAATACATTTCATTGCCATCTGCGGTAATATGCAGCTCGCCGATATCGTAATCGACGTTCAGTTTTCTACCGGCATTTTCCCAGTCGGTCCACTTGCCGCCTACGAATTTGGCGGTCCACATGTCCACCGGCCGGAAGTTTCCCGCGCGTGCGGAGCAAAACCACATGGTGTCCCCCTGAACGAATGCGCATCCATCAAGCGACGTGTCGGCAGGATCTTGCAGGTGTACCCTCTCAGGTTCGCTCCATATACTACCTGTTTTATGGGAAACATAGATGCCGGTGACACCATCCAACAACTGTTTTTCGGCCTGGACATTGGGGTCAGGGGTAAAAAAGAAGTACAGGGTATTTCCGTCCGGCGTTATAAAAGCGGAATCTTCGACACCGGCGGTGTTGATGATGTTGCTAAGAGGGACAGGCTTTTGAAATTCGTCGGAGTGCAGCTGAGGAGGCAGGCTGTCGGTTTCCGGTGTTATTTTGACAGCACTGGCCGATATCGATCCTGCCCGGGTTGTCGCGGGTTTTGGTGATGCTGCCGGGGTCGCAGTTGATTGTGGCTGGCCGGTACATCCGATGGCAATGACTGCCAGGACGGCTATCAGTATGAGACAGAGCGGCCTGGCTTTTATGAACGGTTTTGGCATTAGGTTGTCCTTTCTCACGGCAATCTTTTATGTGGCTGTTTGGTCACTCTGTCGGCCAGCGTTGGCCAACTTCTGTTCTTCGCTGTCCAGCAGGCAGCCGCTTTTGCAGGCAGTGCTGCAAGGGCTGGCACATGGTTCGATGTGGAGGACGACGTCTACCTGATGTGGAAAATGAGACCTGAAGTCGCCGGTTATCTGGTCGGCTATTTCATGCGATTGGCTCACCGTCAAGTTTGAATCGACGGCCAGGTGTAAATCGATAAAGCGGATGGCTCCGGCTTTACGAGTCCGTAGGCGATGGAAGGAGCACACCGTGGGATATAACGTGGACAGATAATTCTGTATCCACTGTTTCTCCTCCGCGGGAAGGCTGCTATCTAGAAGGTCCTGAGTAGCTTTCCTCGTCAAATCATAGGCGGCGCGCAGGATAAGCAACGCCACGGCAATGGCCACCACCGCGTCGATCCAAACTAAATTGAGGCCGGGGAAAAAGCGTGCACCCAGCCAGATGATGCCCAGCCCGACCATGACACCGGCCGAGGTATAGACATCCGTGCGCAAATGCCAGGCGTCTGCGGACAAGGCGGCGGAATCGGTTTCTTTGCCTACTTTAAAGAGTCGCTGGGATACCACTATATTGACTATAGTAGACAGTAGCATGACTCCGACACCCCAGCTAACCGTCTCAAGTGGTTGAGGTTTTATTAGCTTATGTACGGCTTCGTAGATGATCCAGGCAGCCGCCACAAATATCAGCAGTGCTTCGACGGCGGCAGAAATGTTTTCAACTTTAGTGTGGCCAAAGGCGTGGTCCTCATCAGCTGCCTTGCCGGACATATTTACGGCGAAAAAGGCGATGATGGCGGCAATTAGGTCCATCCCTGAGTGGATGGCTTCGGATAGCACGGCGACGGAGCCAATAGACAACCCGACAGCGGCCTTAAATAACACCAGCACGCTATTTGAGATGACCGAGAGGGTAGCTACCCTTGTCTTCTTTCTTTGAGTGTCCATTTTATCTATAAAAAACCCGTGGGACGCTTAGTCCCACGGGATAAAAGAGCCCGTTGCCGCTCTTAAGCCCGGCTACATCCCGAACCTAGCGAGACCGCCTGCTCTAAGTCTGCTTACGATTATAAGCCGTGACTATAGCTTTGTCAATTGTATTTCTAACGCTTGAAACGCGATTGACTACTGTGTCCGGTGCTGTCGCTGGCTGTGAAAAGGTCCGTCAAGCGATGGCGTTCTCAATGAGCTCGAGGCGGGTGGCTTTGCCATCCTTACCAAGCTCTACGGCCACGAAGTCTATACGCCAGGACTCGGGCAGGTTCCGGTGCAGGTTCAGATAGGTGAGTGCCGAAGCAATCAGTTTTTCCTTTTTGGCGAAGGTAACCGATTCCTCCGGGCTGCCGAAGTCGGACGTGCTTTTGGCGCGGACTTCAACAAAGACGAGATAGCCTTTTTTCTCGGCGATAATGTCGATTTCACCTCCGCGACAGCGGAAGTTGGTCTCGCGGATGCGGTATCCCTTCTTTTTGAGAAAGTTCCTGGCTAGCTTCTCTCCGACTTCACCGAGCTCCTTGCGTTTCATAGCTTCCGGGCTGCCTCTCTTACCGGGGTAAAAGAATAGCGATGGATGGCCGTGGGGCCGCGCTCGTTCAAGCAGGACAGATGGTATTTGGTGCCGTAGCCCATGTGACGGGCCAGGCCGTAACCCGGGTGAACCTGGTCAAGCTCTACCATAATCCGGTCACGGGTGACCTTGGCGATAATCGAGGCGCAGGCGATGGAAACGCACAGCTTATCGCCATGGATTATCGGCTTTTGAGGAATACGCAGCTGGGATAGACGCAGAGCGTCTATCAGCAGAAAGTCTGCTGAGCAGCTAAGCTGCTCGACAGCATGGCGCATGGCAATCCTGGTGGCGTTGAGGATGTTGATGACGTCTATGGTTTGAGAGGCTATGATGCCGACACTGACGGCTATGGCATCCCGTTTAATCAGGTCAAAGAGAGGTTCCCGCTTGGCGCGCGGGATCTCTTTGCTGTCCCGGACCGATTTCAGCCAGGGGAAGTCCGGGGATAAGGGCAGAATTACTGCGGCGGCAACCACCGGGCCGGCCAAGGCACCACGTCCGGCTTCATCCACGCCGGCAATGAAGCGATAACCTTTGGCGCCAAGTCCGTTTTCCTCGATAAGGCTGGGCGGGTCGGATTTGGGTTTTTTGGCCTTAGCTTTCAATGGTGCCACCGCCTAGGGCTTCGTTGCCATGATAAAAGACCACGGCCTGCCCCGGAGTGACGGCGGGCTGTGGCTTGTCGAATTGTACTTCTACGGAGTTCCCTGACGGATAGATGGCAGCAGCTACATCGGGCGAACGGTATCGTATTTTGACGGACGCTGGCAAGGGTAATGACGGCGTTTTTCCCGATACCCACGTCACTTCCGAGGCGGTAAGACTGGACGTGTAAAGTTCCTCTTTTGAGCCGACGATAAGCCGGTTCTTGTCGAGCTCGATTTTAGTAACATAGAGCGGTTCGGCGGTAGCCAGCCCTAAACCGTGCCTCTGCCCCACGGTGTAGAAGGGTGTGCCCTTGTGTCGGCCCAGCACCTCGCCCCGGCTGTTGACGATCTCTCCCTCGGCCGGCGTAAAGTGGCGGCTCAGGAAAGTGCTGTAATCCGAAGTGATGAAACAGATATCCTGGCTGCTGCGTTTGGCGGCTGTAGGCAGGCCCTTCTGTCGTGCCAGCGCTCTAACGTCAGCTTTACGGTAATCACCCAGGGGGAAGAGTATGCGGCTGAGCTTATCCTGCCCCAAAGTGTAGAGCATATAGGACTGGTCTTTATCGGCATCACGACCTTTGAGCAGGCGATAGTTGCCATTATGCTGCTCGACTCTGGTGTAATGGCCGGTGGCCAGGTAATCGGCACCCAACGCCAGGGCATGGTCCAGCAGAAAGCCGAATTTTAAGTGCCGGTTGCAGGCGATACACGGGTTCGGAGTTCGCCCCCGGGCGTATTCTCGACAGAAGTAGTCGATTACATACTGTTGGAACTGCTTCTCCAGATCGATTACATGAAAAGGTATGTCGAGAGTCCGGCAGACCTGCTCGGCATCGCCAACGTATGACGTCGATGGGTTCGAGTGGTGATTCCCCCGTGCCGGGTCTGTCTCCGCCCACAAGCGCATGGTCACACCGATGACATCGTAGCCAGCCTCTTTTAGTAGCAGGGCGGCGGTTGACGAATCGACGCCACCGCTCAGGGATATAGCTACGCGCTTTTTCGACACTTAACTTAGTATGCCTTTCGATTGAAGCAGTTGGTTGACTTTATCCCAGACCATTTTACCAACTGTGGCGCGAGGCAGGTTAGCGTCTATTACCAGCCAGCGTTCCGGCTCCTCGGCGGCCAGCTTCAAATAACCGTTCCTCATCCGGTTATGGAAGCTGATATCTTCGGTCTCGAAACGGTCAGTGGTGTTAGATTGCTTGCGGGCGAGGCCTTTTTGAACAGGGATGTCGAGCAGTATAGTGAGGTCCGGCTTGATTCCTTGAACGGCCAGCTCGTTGATTTTCTTAATGGTCTCCCGGCTCAACCCGCGGCCGTAACCCTGATAGGCTAAGGTTGAATCGGTGAAGCGGTCGCAAACAACCACCTTGCCCTGCTGTAGGCTGGGACGAATCACCTGGGCCACCAACTGCGCGCGGCAGGCGGCAAAAAGCATTAGCTCGGCAGTAGGTGATATTTCTTCCTGGCGTTTCCCTTTGAGTATGCGCCGCAACTGGTTGCCTAGATCTGTGCCCCCGGCTCGTGGGTCAGCTCGGCGCGGATACCAAGCCGGGTAAGTCTTCTCCACAGCGCTCTGGCCTGAGTGCTCTTGCCGCAGCCTTCGCCGCCCTCGAACGTGATAAATAGACTCAAAGTTTCTATCCCATAACAAGATAATTAAACACAAGAACAGGTTCTTAAACCTGTCCGAAGCTGCGCCTTCAGGAGTTCTGTTCGGAGGCGGTTGCCGACCTAAATTTCATGTTTTTAATACAGCCTCACGATATATTCATCAACAATCCCAACAAACCAAATCTGATAGTATCCCGCTTCTTTAAGCTCGTTCTTTTCACGCTCCTTGAATCCTTCCAGTATTGTTTTGGTCACACCTGACCACCCGTTCAGGGCGAGTATCGTTTTTTCTCGGTCGCAGTCAGGATATTTGCGTTTACCCTTTTTTCAACCGCCTGCTTAATAGCCCCATCAAATATTGTGTCCGCATCGCCTCTCCTGTTCAGTGACCTCTTTTTATGTAGGTATTCTAATGCTTTACCATCGGAAAAAGTTACTTGGACTCCTAGTTTGTTTCCAGTGTCTACTTCTTCTATGAAGACATCATTAATACTATTCTTTTCAGGAATCTCACCGCTTATTGTGAAATGCGAATTGTTCTCTTCATTCAAAAAGGGCAGTAGTCGTTTTACTACTTTTCGGTCTTCTTTGATTGCGTCACGTTTTTGACTTGTATTATTGCTGTCTACTTCAGAGGATTCTTCGCATATACCACCATGAAAATTGGTCGTGATATTCAACTTTGCATCCGTATACGAAATTATCTTTTCTTTCCCATCTCCCCCCTTTTGAATTGCTATAATACCTGGGATGTTCAACCCAAACGTAGCTTCGACGGTAGGACAATCTATAGAACACCCCATGCCCACTTCACTAATTAGGCTACCGCATACTTCGCAGACTGTATCCGTAGCGCTAATCACATTCTTGCACTTACCGCAATAGTTGGATGAACCACTCATGCCATGCTCCCCAATCTTTACGTGTTTCCTTGCTAAGGGCAGCGTACCTAGCCTCTTAGAATCTGTACTCTTCTCTTGGGTTCTTTACCCAGGCTGTGAGATGCCAAACTGTGGCGTTCGGCCAGGAGATGTTGCAGGCGACGAATATAGGCGTTCTGCGGGCTAAGTTCTACAGGCCCTTTGCCTTCTCTCACCTGGGCAATCGCCTTCTGGGCCTCCTCGATGGCGGAATTCATAGGGAGATCCTGGTGGGGCCCATAGATGGTGTCGAGACACTGTCTCAGGTGGGGCAGGTTGTTGCTTTTGACGGCGTAGATAGGAATACCGTACGTTTCGGCATCTCTTATCTTCTGCGGTTTGCGGTGGTAATAGTTCTTGGCGGTAAGCAAGAGGCTGCTTTTTTTGAGGTCGTCGGTGATCTGGACAGCGATTCCTTTTTCCCTGGCGGCTTCTTCCAACTTGGCGCGGTTGATGCCGAAAAGGTATAGGCGCGTCGTTTCTTTCTTTGGGGTCGCTTCCCTCTTATTCAGGTCCTGGGAGGTTGTCATCTTCTCCGTTCTCACTTCACCGTTTTCATCCAGCCAGCGGATTTCGGCCTCCTGAGGTTTGCCATGTAGCATAGCATCTATAGCCTGGCCTACATCCGGGTGAACGAGTACACGGTTTCGTTCCTGAATCTCAACGACTATGTCGAAGGTGGGTGGCGCCTTGCGTTCCAGAACTGATTTCTGCGTGTGACGCCGGCGTGCCTCTTCGTCTCCGAGGGTGACTGTTTGAATACCGCCGATGAGGTCAGAAAGGGTGGGGTTCATCATTAAATTGTCTAGAGTATTTCCGTGGGCGGTGCCTATTAACTGGACGCCGCGCTCGGCGATGGTTCGGGCTGCCTCAGCTTCAAGGCTGGTGCCTATTTCATCGACAATTATGACTTCGGGCATATGGTTTTCTACGGCCTCGATCATCACGGCGTGCTGCATATTGGGTGTCGGCACCTGCATGCGTCGCGTATGTCCTATGGCCGGATGCGGTATATCGCCGTCGCCGGCGATCTCGTTAGAGGTGTCCACGACGATCACCCGTTTCCTGCAATCATCTGCCAGGACGCGAGCTATCTCGCGGAGCATGGTTGTCTTACCGATGCCAGGCGGACCCAGCAGCAGCACGTTTTTGTCTGACTCAACGAGGTCCTGGATGATTTTGACTGTCCCGAAGACAGCTCTGCCGACGCGGCAGGTCAGGCCAACGATACGGCCTTCCCGGTTGCGGATGGCTGAAATTCGATGCAGTGTGCGCTCAATGCCGGCACGGTTGTCACCGCTGAAACTTCCGATGCGAGAGACCACATGTTCGATATCTGACTCGGTGACTTCCACCGGGCCGAGGGCCACTTCTTTTTGCGGATAGCGAGCTTCGGGAGGACGGCCGAGGTCTAAGACTATTTCCAACAGCTCGCTGTTATCGCCTTGCTCAATGAGCGCCTGGCATATCGGCGGCGGCAGGACGCTGAGCAGGGCATCTATATCATCGGCAATTACCTTTTGCAATAACCATCTCCCTTAGCGTGTTTATTGTCATTGCGAGTCCCGATGCAATCGGGATGTGGCAATCTTGGTCGGGCAGTGAGATGAGATTGCTTCGCTTCGCTCGCCATGACAGGTGGGGATTATTTAGCATGAACATATCCATTAACAAGGTCGAGGAAGTACTTGTGGAATCTCGAATCATCGGTCAGTTCGGGGTGAAAGCTGCAGGCGAGAAGCTTGCCTTGCCTGACAGCCACCGCCTTGCCGTCTAATTGACATAATATCTCTACGCCTGGCTCGGCTTTTTCGACTAACGGCGCCCGGATGAAGATGCCGCGGAAGGTCCCGTTGTGTAGGGCGGGTATCTCAAGGTCAGCCTCGAAGCTATCGACCTGTCTGCCGAAAGCGTTGCGGTTCACCTCGATGTCCATAACCCCTATGGGTTCGATGTCTAGATTCGGTGCTTTCTTGGCCAGAAGTATGAGACCGGCGCAGGTACCGAAAATGGGAAAGCCTTGTTTGGCCAGTTTGCGTATCGGTTGTAGCAGGCCGTAGTCCGAGAGTAATTTGCCTATGGTGGTGCTTTCTCCACCGGGGATTACCAGCGCATCCAGGCCATCCAGATCCGAAGGCAATCGGACAAGGACAGTTTCTGCATCGAGGGCAGATAGGGCCTGTATATGTTCACTAACAGCTCCTTGAAGAGCCAGGACGCCGATTTTCACCTTACCAGCCTCTGGTGGCCAATAGTTGTTCTGGCGGGATGGTCTTTATGTCTACCCCCGGCATAGCTGTGCCCAATGCTTTTGATACCTCGGCAATGATTGCCGGGTCCCTGAAATGCGTGGTGGCTTTGACGACGGCCTTAGCTCTTGTGGCCGGGTCGCTGGACTTGAAGATGCCCGAACCGACAAAGACTCCGTCGGCTCCTAGCTGCATCATGAGTGCCGCATCAGCTGGTGTGGCCACACCGCCAGCGGCAAAATTGACCACCGATAGCTGTCCGGTGTTATGTATTTCCAGAGCCAGTTCCAGGGGAGCACCCAGGTTTTTGGCTTCGGCGGTAAGTTCATCGACAGGCAAGCCCCGGAGCTTGCGTATGCCATCCTGAACTGCGCGCATGTGTCTTACGGCTTCAACGATGTTGCCGGTGCCGGCTTCCCCTTTAGTCCGAATCATGGCAGCGCCTTCGGCAATGCGGCGCAGGGCTTCACCTAAATCACGGCAGCCGCAGACGAAGGGGACCTTGAAATCATGTTTCCAGATGTGATGGCTTTCATCTGCCGGCGTAAGCACCTCGGATTCGTCGATGAAATCGACACCGAGCGATTGCAGGACTTGAGCCTCGACGAAGTGCCCGATGCGGCATTTTGCCATTACCGGTATGCTTACCGCTTTCATTATGGCCTCGATTATGGTTGGGTCGGCCATGCGGGCAACGCCACCGGCGGCCCGGATATCTGCGGGCACCCGCTCCAGCGCCATGACCGCGCAGGCCCCGGCGTCTTCGGCAATCTTCGCGTGCTCCGGTGTAACCACATCCATGATCACACCGCCCTTGAGCATCTGGGCTAACCCTGATTTCACTTTCCAGGTACCTGTATCCATATGTTCGTCCATATAGTAGCGTATTTTGACAGTATTATTCTACACTGGATTGATTTCACTATCAAATGTCGATTCTAAAACTTGTGTTATAATCCTGATCATGAAGGTACTTGGAATCGAGACCTCATGTGACGAGACCGCAGCGGCGGTGGTCGAAAACGGGGACGTCATTTTATCGAATATCGTCGCTTCTCAGATAGATATACACAGACGCTATGGCGGTATCGTGCCCGAAGTAGCCTCAAGACAACACCTAGTAACGGTGCTGCCGGTGGTGGAGAGCGCTATGGTCGAGGCGGGAACTGCCTGGCGGGAAATAACTGCCATCGCCGTTACCGTGGGACCTGGTCTGGCAGGCTCGCTGCTGGTGGGCGTAAATTTTGCCAAAGCCATAGCTCTGGCGCACAGCCTGCCGCTGACGGGCATCAATCACCTTGAGGGTCATATCTACGCCAACTGGCTGAGTAAAGAGAAGCCGGAGTTTCCCTGTCTTTGCCTTATCGTTTCCGGAGGTCACAGCGATCTGGTGTTAATGGAAGGCCACGGCCAGTTTAAGAAACTGGGGCAAACCAGAGATGATGCTGCTGGCGAGGCGTTTGATAAGGCAGCCAGAATTCTAGATTTGGGCTATCCTGGTGGGCCGGCTATAGAGAAGGCAGCCAAGGACAGCGTGGCGTCTTTTCCTTTGCCCCGCGCCTGGCTCAAGGGCAGTGATGATTTCAGCTTCAGCGGACTGAAAACGGCTTTGCTTCATCTGGTCGACGACAACGATTTTTCGGATGCCTCCCGGATAGCCGAGGCGGCGGCTAGCTTTCAGCAGGCGGTGGTTGAAGTGCTGGCAGCCAAGACGATACAAGCTGCTGAAAGGCTGGGCGTAAAGCAGATATTGCTGTCAGGCGGTGTGGCGGCTAATGAGGCGCTGCGAAATCAGTTCAAACTTAATTCGCCCGTGCCCGTGTTCATACCGTCACCTGGTTTGTGCACCGACAATGCGGCTATGATCGCGGCTTGCGGCTACTACCGTTACCTGTTAGGTAAGACCGATGGCTATGATATCGACGTCGTACCCGGTCTCAGCTTCGGCTAAGAGCCGCCGGACATCGTACACAATCTCGGCGGCGACAATACGTCTGAAAAATATGAATTAGGCCCTGCTGCTTGCGGGCAGAAAGACGTATGTTTGGTTTGAGTGACAGCTGCTGCATCATATACCGTGTTAATTCATTATCTCCCAGCGCGGGATAGCGGCGGTAAATTTCAGTAGCCTTTTTCTTTAATTTGCGCTGGGAGTTTAGTTGGCTCCAGGCACAGGTGAAGGGCAGTACCGCATTTATGACTATGGCTGAGGCTTTCTCTCGACCGATAAGTGCTGAGCTTCGGCTCATGGCGATACCGAAATCAAAGTGGTTCCTCCAGTAGCCGTACTCAGTGATGACTAGGCCCTTTTCCAGCCAGCCGTGTTCCGATCCCTGAGGGGCTTGCTTCACCATTTGCAGTATCCCGCGAAGCAATCCCATCTGGTGGTAACGAGCCAGGAGGTGGCTCAGGGCGACAAGGCGGCGGGTGGGAAAGTTATCGGGACGCACTCGGAAAAAGCACCAGTCAGCGCGTCTCATGGGTTCAACAATACCCTCGGCGTGCCAGACTGCCTCAAGATGGTCTATGGTTTCGTCCTCACCTGGTTTGAGCTGTGATTCAGGCCGCTGAGATGGCAGCAGGCCTGCGGCCCCTAGAATGAGCGCCTGTATAGCGTCATCGGACCGGAACGAAGCCTTTTCTAAGAAGCCCAAATTCAATTTGCCGGTCAGCTCCTCGCAGGGGGCAGCATTTTGCGCGTAGCCTAGAGCCCTGGCTATGCCGCGAAATAGGACTTGACCTGCTTCCTCTTGTCTTAGGGCTCGGAAAAACGACGCTCTCTTGGCAGCGAACCTCTGGTCGCCGGCCGTGTCGAGTAGGTCGTTCAAGCTCTTTGTGTCTGAATAGCTACCGGCTTTCGGGCATAGCGTTGAAGGATGCCCCGTCAAGTCAGTCAAGTTGTTCAATTCATGTATTGGGATCTTAAGGCAGGAATTCAGTGAACTGGTAGGAATGGCTTTGCCGTTTTGCAGCAGGGTGCGATACGGGCTATCGTGCCACCAGACGACATGTAAAGCTACGGCATTATATTTCGGGTCTCGGTGATGCCCGTGGCTATACCACTGGCTGGACCTGACGTGCAGCTCGATATTTCCCATCATCATCTTGCCGTGGAGAGCAAAATTGGCATCTTGAAAATCGCATCCGCCGACGATGCTTCTCCTGCCGGGATGGACTACTTTGAGCTGGTCACCGCTGTCGGTAACCAGCTCGTCTACCAATCGATGTTGCCAGATCTGGGCCAGCAGCTTTTCTTTGATCTCCATCTTCGTTTCCTTACACTGTTACGTGTAGACCCGGGCAAGAATTTGGTGCCCGTTTTAGAGTTGTGATGATGTTTCTCGTTCGCCTCGTAGAACTAATTCGGCGGGTTAGGTTTATGCTCGGTATTTGAAATCAGCCCGCTCGGCGATGAGAGTAAGCAAGGTAGCTGAGGCTCCTCGCGGCTTATACATTCCGGTTTCCCATTCGCTGATCGTCTGCTGGCGGGTACCCAGCTCCTCAGCGAGTTTTGCCTGAGTTAGACCGAGGTGCCGCCTGAGTGCCCGAACTCGTTGCCCGTCCCACCGAGTCCTCTTGCGTTTCTGAGGCATCGTAGTTACATCTTACACGTTATAGTGTGAACTGTCAAGGGCAGCTTGTTGCGAAAGGCTTTGTCAAAGCCCACATAGAAAAATCTCTTGAGCGAGCTAAGTAGATGATCTTGGCACAGTGAGACACCCGAAACTGCGTGACACCTTCATCCCTCTAGCTTGTAGCCTACGCCACGCACCGTTATCAGGAGCTTAGGCTGGTTTGGATTGTTCTCTATCTTCTCTCGAAGCCACCGGATATGAACGTCTACGGTCCGCGTATCCACACCGAAATCGTAGCCCCACACTTTCTCCAGGAGCTGGTCTCGACTGAACACGAGGCCCTTGTTTCTGGCTAGAAATGCCAACAAGTCAAACTCTTTTGGTGTCAGCTCCAGCGTTGTCGCTCCTTTTGAAGCTCGGTGGCGAGCGATGTCAACCTTGATATCGCCCACTTTTATCGATGGCTCTTTGGGTTGCATTTCTACCATCTTAGCCCGGCGCAGCATGGCCCTCACTCGCGCCAGAAGCTCCCTTAGACTGAACGGCTTGGTCATGTAATCGTCGGCGCCGATTTCAAGGCCGACTATCTTGTCAGTCTCTTCAATTTTGGCGGTAAGCATCAGTATGGGAACTGTCATCTCCTTACGGAGAATTCGGCATACTTCGAAGCCGCTAATCTTGGGCAACATTATGTCCAGGATGACAAGGTTTGGCTTTTCTTTGCGGGCGATATCCAGGGCCTCAGCGCCATCAACCGCAGTAACCACGTCGTAACCCTCCTTACACAGATTGTATTTGAGGGTGTCCAACAGGTTGCGGTCGTCTTCCACAACCAGAATCTTGTCGTTGGTCACTTCTGTCTCACTCATAGTATAGAATGAACGATTTAGTCTATCAAACGCCCGGATTGGTTCATAAAATTCAATATAAAGCGGGAAACATTGAACCAAAACCTGTAAGGTGTAATTTTGTTTTACCCCTTTGTCGCCAACTTGTATAAACAGATAAAGGCAAAGTGTTAATAGCTGCCAGCCAAGATAAGAGCCATGCCCTAAGAACAACTCTGCCATTAAAGGACAAACACTTTCCCAGCCACATAAGCGGTCCCTTAATCAATTTACAAAATGGCTTTCTGTTCAGTATCGAGGCGTCTTTCGCTTACGTCTTCCAAGCCCCATGGACTGAGCTTGCGGGCACACATTCTTAGCCCGGCAGTGAACACATGCAATCTTGGGAAAGATAACGAAGAAACGAAATGCAAGCAATACAATTATGATCAGCAATATGATTAGTACTAAAAAAAGAGAACTTTAGGATTAGTGCTGGAATCATTGCGATAATGGGGATAACGAGACTAGCTAGATATAGGTTATTAGAGCAGAATGGGCCCTTGGCACGATTTGAAAAGGCTTTTACGTCTCCCGCTTTTGCGAACCTTTTTGATACTACGTTCAAACCGGATATGCAACAGGAGTTATTCAGCCTGTAATACACGCAGTTATTGCATACCTTAAGTGGCATTAGCACATACATCTCCGCAAAAGAGAACACGAGGTACAGAGAACCGACAAGAACGCCTATCTAGGAACCGTAGCCCAGAATTATTCCGATTCCGCCAAGCAAAAAGTGGAGAACTGTCGCGCCATTGTATAGATGGCTCTTTTGGTTAAAATGCGGTTAAAACGCCGTTAAAAGTCATCGAGATGACAGTCGTTCTGATATCTTTACTGGCACAGAACACTCAGGACCCGGGAAAGAATCATGTGCAAAGTTGTTTTTTACATAAACTTAACCGTACGCTAATAGAACCTTAATATATCCTATCTATAATGATTGAGGGTCTAATGTGATTTTTCAATGAAACTATTACGGTCTATCAGAAAGAAGGAAATTGCAATGGGAATTAGGCGGTATCAATTGATCTTCGAATTATCAAATGCCACCAATTCCTTTTTACCCTTCTCTTTTTTTGGGGTGCTTGAATCAAGGTACCCCTTTTTCATATCCACACATCGTGTACAAACATGAGTGAATCGCAGAATATAAGGGTACCAACTACTATGTCAGTCAAGGCTATTACGATCGGTATTTTGGCCGATACACATGTGAATCACTTTAGGCAACTGCCCGCATTCCTAGTTAACCAACTCAGAGAACTTGATCTGATCATCCATCTAGGTGATTGCGAGACTTTCGAACTGCTTGAAGAGCTAAATAGTCTTGGAGATATTATGGGAGTTGCCGGAAACCATGATTGTTCGGCCATACGGGAAGTATTTCCTGACAGAGTCATATTACAGGTAAACGGTAAACGCCTTGGTCTGGTCCATGGCCATGGTTGTTACCTGCCTTTTGGTTTGAAAAGGGGGTTATCCTCAAGATTTCCTCGAGATAATGTTGATGCCATCTTATACGGGCATACTCATGTGGCTAATAAGCACATTTATGACGGAATTTTGTACTTCAATCCTGGCAGTACGGCAGCACGATTCCCGGCAAGAAGACCAAGTTATGGAATCCTGACCATTGATGAAACCATAACCGGAGAAGTCTTCTATTTAGATCAAGTGTCATCGTGTAGTGGAAATAGTTCATTACAGAGACATGGTCAAATAAATATTAATCCGGCAGCAATGGTACAACCTGCGGCCCGATGTGCTAGTGGAATTAGCCGTTTTTTTCTCAATGGAGCTGCTTGTATATAAGGAAGGAGATAGACAATGGATGACGCAATAAGAGGAAATCTCGAATCATACAAATCAGTAATACAGGATAGGAAGTCTATCGTAAGTAATCGCATAGCGAATATTGTTTCTCATATATTCAATCCTTCAACAATGGGAATACTATTTGTTATATCGGTACTTTTTCGGGATGTTAGTACCATAGGAGAGGCTACCAAGTGGCTTCTAATACTGATAAGTATAAATCTAGTACCCCTTGGAATCTATGCCATATACCTTTTACGTAAAGGCAAAATTGATACTATTTTTGTTAAGACTCGACAGAAGCGAACTTCTATGTACATACTATCATCAGTTATGATGGGCATCAGTTGCCTAATGCTGCAATTCTTTGGGGCTGATAAGGCAATACTCGTAGTTACTGCAACTATCCTGCTCATTAATGTCTTATATATGTGTATAAATTTCCTATGGAAGATTAGTGTTCACTCGGCATTTACTGGAATCGCTGTGGCAGCACTGTGCATGACCGGTGGTGCTTTATCCGCAAGCGCACTGATCTTAATACCGGTTGTATCTTGGGCAAGAATAAAGCTAGGCTATCATTCAATAACGCAGGTTGTTGTAGGTGCTGCCCTGGCGGTAGCCATATTTATCGGAATAGCCAATTGGTTTGGTATTGTTTAGACAATGACTGCGGCCTTTTCTGCATCTCTCATTGATAACCTGATATCTACATTAAAGCAGGTAAGTGTCGCGAAGCAGTGGAATTTGAACTTCTTCTCTATCCTTATCACTCGGTTGCACCCTATCAGTTGCCGGAATGCTGAAGGAGAATGTGGATCCTTCTCCTTCGACACTCTCCGCCCACATCTTTCCGCCATGAGCTAATACTATATGTTTGGCAATTGCCAGACCTAAACCAGTGCCACCACTAGAACGCGCCTTATCCACCTTATAGAAACGCTCAAAGACGTGGGGCAAATCGTCGGAGGGTATTCCAATTCCATTATCAGTAACAGATATTACGGCGCTCTGATTTTGGAATATGATGGAGATACCCAGTTCACCATTCTGTGATGTGAACTTAATTGCATTATGAACAAGATTCACTAAAACCTGCTCAAGCCGATTCTTATCGCACCATATCAAAGGTACAAAGGATGGCACGTCGAGGCGCAGACGCAGTTGCTTCTTTTCAGCTTGCGCGGTCATTCTTTCTATGACTGTCCCGCAGATATCGGCTAGGTTAGCAAGCTCGAACTGCGACTTCACTCCCTGGCTTTCAATGATCGACAACTCGGCTAGCTCATCAACCAACTCGGCAAGTTTATCGATTTCTACATCGGTTTTATTAAGAAACTTGGTAGCTATATGGCGATCACGAATAGCACCATCACGAAGCGTTTCTACAATGGCTTTTAACGAAGCTATTGGTGTCCTCAGTTCGTGTGAGACATTAGAAACAAATTCCTTTCTTATGCCTTCCAGATGCTCTATCCTGGTCATATCTCGAATTACGACCAATGCCCCATCCTCGAAAGGCAAAGCCATTATACGAAAAGATTGCCTTGTTTCATCGATAGGGACTGTTCTTTCCTGTTTGCTCCTTGAATGCACGCATTGTTTTACCACCGCATCTATCTCATGGTCACGCACAATGGCAATGAATGATAATCCTACAACGTTTTTAAGAGATACACTGAATAATTCCTCTGAGGCTCTATTAAGCATGGTAACCTGACCGTTGTTATTAACAATGAATATTCCGTCATCGATAGCGCTGAGAACTGCGAACGAGATTCTTCTCTCAGCAGCGATTTCACTGGACAATTTCTGTAATCTGTCTGACAGATTACCAAAAAGTTGCGCCAAGCTTTCATGAGTTCCCAGCTTGCCTTGCATTTCGGAATCTATTCGATCGCCTATCATGCTTCTAATCCGTTTTTCACACTCTATCACCTCTTTCCGGGCATGCTTCAATTTCTGAAAGAGGAATAACGATAAGGGAAGCAAGATGACCGCTGCTCCACCGGCTATATACAACGCTGCAGTATCCATTTCTCACTATTGATCGAATTTGTAACCAAACCCGTGGATGGTTATGACATGCTTAGGTCTCGCCGGATCTGGCTCGATCTTTTTTCTGAGCGAACGAATATGCACGTCAACAGTGCGAGCATAGCCATCGTAATCCTCACCCCATATCCTTTCTAGCAGTTGGTCGCGGTTGAACACCACGCCTTTGTTCCTTAGCAGGAACGATAATAACTGAAATTCTTTACGTCGCAGTTTTACCGGTAAACCATCATTAAGAACCTGGTATTTTGCGAGGTCTATCTCCAGGTTACCCGCTCTCATTTTGCTCGGCTGAAAAGCCTTGTCTGAAGGAATTTGTGGTCCGAACCATTGCTGCCTACGAAGCCGCACACGTATCCGGGTGAGCAATTCCTTAATACTGAACGGCTTCACGATGTAATCATCCGCTCCCAATCCCAAAGCCAGCACTTTGTCAACCTCGTCAGATTTTGCAGTGAGCATTAGTATAGGCACTTCTGATTCTTTGCGTAGAATTCTACAGACCTCAAAGCCATCAAGCACAGGCAGCATAATGTCCAAAACAACAAGGTCTGGCTTCTCGCTCTTCGCCAGATTTATGGCCTCCTCGCCATTCATAGCCACTACCACCCGGTAACCATTCTTTTTCAAGTTGTATTTCAAGACATCGAGAATGGTCTGGTCATCATCGACAACGAGTATCTTTTTCTTCATTGCAAGCCAGGTATTCTAGCCAAAGCGCCCGGTGATATGACCTATGTGCATTTGTTCCTGGGGGTAGTCTCACACCAATGAATTAAATTGGACTTCACACGTCTTAGGAAACGTGTAGAACATGCATTCCCCGAGACCTTGCTATGTAAGTTACGGGACGAGCATTTGAACAAGAGTTGGTTGGCAACACTCAAAGATGCACGGCAGACTATCGAGGTGTATATCCTCTGATATTGGGCGTACCTCAACATTGGAAATGCCTGCCCCAGGCATAGTTGCCAGGTCTATAGCTAGTTCTTCGATTGATTTGTTCTCGACAATACAAACGGCCGATCTAGGTGGTATTAAATGTGGTGTTCTTTCAGAGCCAGTTGTTTTGGATTCTCTGTCCTCTGTATCTTCTAGGAAGCGCCAATGGGCATTAATATGGGCGAAGAATTCGTCTGGTGCTAATGCACCGCCCGGTAGGAATCTTACGAAGACCAAATAGCGCATTCTATCGGACTCCTCGCATAGTGACTATCTACTTGCAGTCCCAGATAGTTCAGTTGTATGGGCAGCCATAACATCGGCAATATCACTTTGCAACGAATACGCTTCATTCTGATCAATACAAATACATGACGGTACCATTTTATCCTTCCCTAGTATCGTGACGGCATCCGAAGTCATGCTAAAGCCGTCTTTTGCACCGATTTGGCACGAGCGGCCTACATTGACACCCTCGTCTATGATACAGGATTCAATTCGCTGTGTTCACCGATGAAGACGTTGTCCATCAACACCGAGTTCCTTACTACAGCGTGTTCTGCTACCCAGACGCCGGGAGAAATAACCGAGTTCTCAATGCTGCCCTTGATAGTGCAGCCTGGACTCACGATGCTATTGTAAATCTGGCCCTTTGAAGACACATCAGATTCCCGCAGTTGGTTTCGAGCAGTAATTATCGGCCAGGTTCCGTCAAGAGCTGAAAGCAGGCTGTTGACAGGCAAGCTCCATATTGGCCTCGTAGTAAGCTCCGTAGTGCCGATGTCTCGCCAGTAGCCATCGAACCGATAGGCAAATAGCCCTATCGTGCTTCACCATTCTCGGGATAATGGAGTAACCAAAATCGTGAGCAGAATCCGGGTCCTTGGCATCCTCGGAAAGGCGTTCGGTTATGGCGTCTACATCGAAGACATAGATGCCCATGGAGACAAGATTGTTTTCCTCGGTGTTTCTGCCTTCTCCGCGAAATCCAAAATCTTGCTATTGTCATCAACAGTCACTGTGCCAAAACGCCGGGCTTTCTCCGGGGCATTGGAGACGACTCCCACGGTCACATCAGCCTTGTTCTGCTTCATGGAAGGAGAGCATCTGACGGTAGTCCATCTTGTAAACATGGTCAGCCGCCAGCACCAGTACCGTGTCGGTCACGCTGTTCTTGCAGGTATTCCAGATTCTGGTAGAGCGCATCGGCAGTGCCCAGGTAATGGCTATTGGCCTCAAGAATATCCATCTGAAAGTTCATGCTATCCACGTTGTTTATGCCACTGTCTGAGATAGCTTGCCATGTAAGAGCGCTGGTAGTCGGTTAGAATGGCGACGTTGCCGATTTGTGAATGGAGGCAATTGCTCAGGGCAAAGTCAATAACCCGGTATATACCGGCGAAGGGCAGAGCCGGCTTGGGCCGGTGATAGCATAATTTGCCCATCCGTTTGCCCTGTCCCCCGGCAAGAATAGCTGCCACTACATTACTCATATAGAGGTTTCTCCTTCGTGCTAATTATTTCTTGAGACAGCCATAATCATGAGTGAATCATGCATCGGATTGAAATAGATGGTCGCGACCTGTCCATGGAGGCCAGCCATAACCGGTTGACCGGTCTCATGATGCCAGCCGATGATTGTTTCCGGTGTGACCGACTCACCTACTTCGAGCTCGGCATCGTCTTATATCGACTTCATATTTTTTATACCCGACACTTTGCGCCAGGGTTCTGTTCGTCAATTATTGTTTCCATGTTTTGCTCCTGATTGGTTTTCCGTAATCCTATCCGTGAACTGAAGCCATGTCCTCCAGGTATTGTGCGGCGAGATGATGCCCGCTCAGGGCTTCCGGATGCTCGAAGATGAGGTGAAGAACTGCCTCAGCAGTTGCAACATTTGTGGCCAGTGGGACATTGTGAACGTCACAAACCCGCAACAAGAGCAGACATATCAGGCTCATGCGGGTGTGCCGCCAGAGGGTCACGCAAGAAAATCACTGCATCAATCTCACCATTGGCTACGAGAGCTCCAATTTGCTGATCCCCACCTTCGGGACCACTTTGCATCAGCGTTACCACCAGTTTGGTTTTCTCTTGGATGAGCTGGCCAGTATTTCTGGTAGCTACCAGATCAAGGTCTATCATGCTTGCGCCATGCGCTTTTATCATTCGCACCAGGTCTTCTTTCTTGGAATCATGGACTACCAATCCTAAAGTAAGCTTCCTCATATATTTCTCTCCTCTTTGCCTTTCTATGTTATTTTAACTGGCATTGATTAAAGCTACTTTAAGGTTTTGTTAAAACTGGGTAATAATTGTTCCAAGTGTTCAACCTAATTGCTTCATTTGATGGTTGAGAAAGGAGGCTGAGGAGCTTAATATGTATTGCTTAACGAAATTGGTATACCACTTGAAGTGAAACGTTTTCAATTGCTGTGCACGATGAAGACCTTCTTTGGTTTTATTTGTGAAACAAGTTCCCTCAGTTCGTAGAGGCTAGAGGGCAGCTCGGGGTGAATGTGTTGGCCAAGAAAATGCTACAATACAAAAAGTCTATTCGGAGGAGTTTCGCAACAAGCTAAAGGATAGCTCCGCTGTGGTTTGTATGGATTCAGTTATTCTTCGCCATTATTTTACTGGTATGACGGGAAGAACCAGGCGTGACGGATATTTGTGGCTATGGTAGATTTTGTACGACACTTGATACTCAAAGGGCAGGTGAGCCCAGCCCGGCCAGGCGAGAGTGAAGTCTATGCCGTCCTTCTGCATTAACGGATAATCGCAGCCCCAGATCTCTATCTTTATCCGGTGCCCTTTCTTGAATAGGTTGGCTATTGGCCTGATCTCGATGGCGTATTCGTTTATCTCCTCCGGATTGACCGGCTTGACGCTTTCCTTGGTGTGGGGGTGGTACGGTTGCCACGGTTTTGACTTCTTGTTGTCGATGGCACGGTGAGACGCTTTCAGCCAGCCCCGGCTTAATACGGTCTCGGTTCCCTCCGGAGGGACGTCCTTCACTTTCGCAATGAAATGGGCATCATCGCCGCTGAGAGAGGCGTGCAGGTACAGGGCAATCGGGCCGACTATTTTAAGGTCCTTATCCAGCGGCTCGGTGGTGTATTCGACGTGCTCGGGCAGTGGGTCCATCGGAAATTGATTGATTAGCAGCGGACGAATAGGCTTGTAGGTGAATCCATCGGGTGCTTCTTCGGCAGCCTGCTGGCCAACTCCCAACTTTCCATTCGACTTCAAGTAATAGTCCGCCCATTTCGTTTCAGTAAGCGGCCACTCGGTGCCATGTATCCACTCGTCGGCGGCTCTTATCCAGATCTTGATAGGCGGTTCATCCATGACGCCGTTATCTATGCCTTTTAGCCAGTGGTCATACCATTTTATGATGTCATCATGATACTCGACGAACGGCCTCATGGGGACGGAGGGACGTATGACCAGTTTTTTCGGTGACTTTATCCCCTCCCAGGCGCTGAAGGCGCCGGGCAAATGCATAACAACCGGATAATGGTGCATTTCCGAACCTAGCAATACCGGGATCTTTATCTTGTCGTATTTAGTGTAGGCGGACCTCTCCCAGTAATACGGACCATCGAATTCGTTTATGAGCCAGTCAAAAATCACGGGCCTGCGGTTGGGGAAAACCAGCTGCATGTAAAGGGCCGGACTCTTGTTGACAATCGGGTTGTTCTTCCATTTCTCGATTAGTGCTTCCAGTTCCTTCTTGCTGTACAAGGAAGCGGACGCCGGAGGCGTCTCGTGCGAGGCAATTATTATGTTCGCCCAGTTAGCCAGCCATCCGGGCATCATTATGCCGCCGTGGTGGGCTATATCCCGGTACATGTCGCCCCAACCATCGTGTGGGACGATAGTCTTCAGGTGCGGTGGCTGCTGCGCGGCCACAAGGTACTGGATAATTGCCGGATACGATATGCCAATCATACCCACGTTGCCATCGCACCAGGGTTGTTTGGCTATCCACTCTACAAGGTCGTATCCGTCCTCCTGCTCTTTCTTCGACATAATGTCGTAGTTTCCCTCTGATTTGCCGCTACCTCTAATATCAGCCACTACATGAACGTAACCTTTAGCTACCAGAAGTTCGGAGTTTCCCTTTTCCAGCGAAGCGTACTCCGAGTTAAAAGGGAAGGGAGCGATGTTCAAAGCCTGGACATCCTTGCAATAAGGCAACATGGTGAGTATGGCGGGAAACTTCCCCGACGCGTCGGGACGATAGATGTCGCAGGCTAGTTTGACACCGTCCCGCATTTTGGCGAAAACATCGTTTTCCACCTTCATTTTGTAACCGGGTTGCGCTGCTTCTTTACCTGACGAGCTTTTCATCATAATCCTTCTCCAACATTCTCCGAAAGCGAGTGAATTGACCTTTCGATCATTTTGAATCGGATTAGGCTCATTATACTCTGATATGTGCCCTTGTCAACGAGGTCGCAGGGCAATGCGCTGACCTTTGTCGTGGAGTGACGCCGCTCCATTCAATTTTACCGAAATGGGCCGGCTTTTTCGTTTGGCCCTTTACAAAAAAAACCCAGTATGTTAAAATTAGCAGTCTAGGGTTTGGAGTGCTAAAATCTAATTAAGGAGGCAATAATGGCAGTTAAACTTGAACCTTTAGGAGACAGAGTAGTGGTTAAACCAAGGTCGAAAGAAGAGGTGACCAGGGGTGGCATCGTGATACCGGATACAGCTAAGGAGAAACCCCAAGAAGGCGATGTTATCGCTGTTGGTCCGGGCAGAATGACCGATGATGGTAACCGCTTAGCCATGGATGTGAAGGTTGGCGATATAGTACTTTATGCCAAGTATGGTGGCACCGAGATAAAGGAAAACGATGAGGAACTCATTATTCTTAGAGAGAGTGATATTCTAGCTAAGAGGCGTTCCAAATAGTAAAAAGTTTATAAATATAGACAGGAGGTTTTAACAGATGGCAAAACAGATTCTTTACGGTGAAGAGGCAAGGCGAGCTTTAAAGGCGGGCATAGATGCCCTGGCTAATGTGGTTAAGGTAACACTGGGGCCGCGGGGGCGCCCCGTGGCCCTGGACAGGAAGTTCGGCGCGCCCAATGTCATTAACGATGGCGTTTCTATTGCCAAGGATATCGAGCTGCCCGACCCCTTCGAGAATATGGGAGCGCAGCTGGTCAAGGAAGCCGCAGTTAAGACTAATGACAAGTGCGGTGATGGTACCACCACAGCCACGGTGCTGGCTCAGGCGATTGTCACCGAGGGCTTCAAAAACATAGCCGCTGGGGCTGATGCCATGGCTCTTAAACGGGGTGTGGAGAGAGGTGTGGCAGCTGTGGTTGATGAATTGAAGAAAATGTCGACGCCGGTGACCACGAAAGAGCAAGTGGCGCAGGTGGCGACTATATCAGCTGCAGATGCTGAGGTGGGCAATCTTATTGCTGAAGTCATGGAGAAAGTAGGTAAGGACGGGGTAATTACGGTCGAGGAATCAAAGGGTTTGCTTTTCGAGACGGAATATGTCGAAGGTATGGAATTCGACCGTGGTTATATCAGCCCGTACTTCATCACCAATCCCGAACTGATGAAGACGGAACTTGACGACCCCTACATATTAATCACCGACAAGAAGATCTCAGCTATAGCTGAGCTTCTGCCGGTCCTGGAAAAGATACTTCAGGTTTCCAAGAACCTGGTGATTATTGCCGAGGATGTGGAAGGTGAAGCGCTGGCGACGCTAGTGGTCAACAAGTTGAGAGGTACTTTGAACTGCCTGGCCGTCAAAGCTCCGGGCTTCGGAGATAGGCGGAAGGCGATGCTCGAGGATATTGCCATGCTAACAGGAGGCAATGTTATCTCCGAGGAGATAGGCCGGAAGCTGGATTCGACGGCGGTGGCTGATCTGGGTCGGGCTCGCAAGGTGGTGGCGGATAAAGACAATACCACCATAGTCGAAGGCAAAGGTTCCGAAGAGGCTATCAAGGGTCGAATAAAGCAGATAAAAGCTCAGATAGATGAGACAACCTCTGATTATGATAAAGAGAAACTGCAAGAAAGATTGGCGAAGTTGGCCGGTGGTGTGGCTGTTATCAAAGTAGGAGCTGCCACGGAGGTTGAGCTTAAGGAGAAGAAGCACCGAGTCGAGGATGCGCTCTCGGCCACCAGAGCCGCGGTCGAGGAAGGTATTCTACCGGGTGGTGGCGTCGCCCTTATAAATGCCAGTATTGCCCTGGATAAAGTAAAGGCAGATGGTGATGAAGCCACCGGCGTTGCTATCCTGAAGCGGGCTCTGGAGGAGCCGCTTCGCTGGATCGCCGTAAATGCCGGACAGGAGGGTTCCGTCGTAGTTGATAAAGTCAAGCGCAGCAAGAAGGGCGTCGGCTACGATGCTTTGAAGGGCGAGTTCGGCGATATGGTATCAAAGGGAATCATCGATCCGTTAAAAGTTACCAGGACCGGTCTGGAGAATTCTTCGAGTATTGCCAATATGATACTGACCACTGAGTCTCTGGTAACGGATATTCCCGAAAAAGAGAAGACACCTCCGATGCCGCCCATGCCGGAGTATTAAGCGAACGCATATTTAGAGGACTCTAAAGAGAGAGCCGTTTTCTATACGGCTCTCTCTTTTTTTATGGCATTTCGCATTAGCGTGGGTATCGTCTTTGTAGGAGTCATTGCGGTGGACCTTAGAGCTCGAGTAATTTGGCTAGGGACCTTTCCACTTTCATCGGTCCGACGACAGCCAGGTTCAATTTTTCACCGGTCAAAAGTTGCCGGGCAACTCGCTTCAGATCTTCAACCGTAACCGCTTCGACAGCTGATATGACTTCATCCGCAGTAAGGATGCGGTCGGTGAGTAAATCTTGAGCTCCAAGCCAGGCGGCAACGTTTCGGCTGCTCTCGAGGCTTAGCAACAGGCGTCCTTTAGCGATCTCTCTGGCTTTGCTAAGCTCGGCTTCGGAGATTTGTTTCTTCAGCTTGAAGAGCTCATGCATGATTGCCTTCAACCCGCTCTCTACCTGGCGCGGCTCAACACCGGCGTGAATGATGACAGCCCCTGTATCGGAGAAGTGGTCGGCGTAGCTATGAATATCGTAAGCTAGTCCTTGTTGCTCCCTGATCTCGAGGAACAAGCGGCTGCTCATACCTTCACCCAGTATTATGCTCAGCAGGTCAACCGCATAGCGGTCGGGATCGAAAAATGATAGTCCCGGAACTCCCAGGCATAGTTGTGCCTGCTCGGTTTCCCTGAACTCAATGGTTAACCTGGCTTCATTTTGGTTGACTTTGGTGGAGAAACCGGTTGATACTTTTCGTGATTTCCACGTACCCAGCATCTGGCTGACGGTATCCTGTACCTGCTTTGGCTCAATATCGCCGGCTATAGCGACCACGGTGTTATTGGGCGAAAAGCGCCTGGAGAAAAAGTCGAGCATTTGTTGCCGGGTCAGGGCAGCCACGGACTCTTTGCTGCCGGCTATATCGCGACCCAATGGTTGCTCCGGCCATAGCAACTCATCTATTAGCATGGACACACGCTGTCTTGGTGAGTCCAGACTCATGTTTATTTCCTCGATGATGACTTGTCGCTCGCGGTCAATGTCTTGAGCATCAAAACGGGAATGTTGCAGCAAATCCACGAGTACATCTAAAGCTAGCGGAAAGTGCTGGCTGGTAACGCGGCACCAAAATGTCATCAACTCTTTATCGGTACCACCGTTGATTACCCCGCCGACGCTTTCTATAGCTTCGCTTACTTCTCTGGAACTGCGCCGCTTTTCGGTACCTTTGAAGCAAACGTGCTCAATGAAATGGGAAATACCTGCCTCAGGTTCGGTCTCGTACCGTGGTCCCATGCGCAGGAAAAACATAATGGATACCGAACGGGTGTGAGGCATTTGGCTGGTCAATAGGCGTAAACCGTTGTCGAGGACAGTTCTTTCGTACATATACCCAAATTCTAACCGCTAGCATGTCTACCGTCAATGAAGTTTGGCGAACGGGTACCTTCTTTGACCTTTTTTTGTCTCGCTGCTATACTTTTAGGTTGGTCAATGATAATTAGGAGGCAACATTAGATGAAAGTGTCCGCCGCTCGCCTTACTTTTGTGGATGCTGCCCTGTCGAAAGCTGGTCTACTATGGGATGTCGTCCTGGTGGTTGGCTTTGCTTGCTTAACGGCTGCCTTTGCCCAGATAAGTTTCTGGATTGGTGCGGTGCCCATCACGGGACAGACCTTTGCTGTCCTTCTAGCCGGTGCTTTTCTGGGAAGCCGCCGTGGAGCTTTGAGCCAGGTCACCTATCTGGCTATAGGTTCCACAGGTATTCCATACTGGTTTGCCTTAGGTGGTCCACCAGGAATTGCTCGACTGGTTGGACCTACGGGTGGCTATTTGATAGGCTTTGTGGTGGTTGCCTTCGTCGTCGGCTGGCTCGCGGAAAAAGGCTGGGACCGCCGAATATGGACGGCAGTTCTGAGCATGCTCGCGGGCGAGATCGTTCTGTATATCTTTGGCCTTTCTTGGCTGGCTCACTTTGTTCCTGCGGGTACAGTACTAAAAACTGGGCTCTATCCTTTTGTCGTAGGCGACTCAATCAAGATAGCTGCAGCGGCTTTAGCGTTGCCTTCCGCGTGGCTACTACTCCGATGGTTCAAGCGCTAACGTTCAGCGCTTGGAGCAGTTTTTGTTGAGGGTATAGATGGAAATAGCCTGGCTAGGACATTCTTGTTTTCGCATCAAGGGGAAAGAGGCTTGCGTGGTAACGGATCCGTGCCACCCCAGCCTGGGCTATTCATTGAGTAAGGTACAAGCTGATATTGTGACTTTGAGCCATTCTCATCCCGGCCATTGCTATACTGAAGCGGTCACCAGCGAATTCAAGGGAATTAGGGGGGCAGGTGAGTATGAGATGAGGGGCACCTTCATTACCGGGGTGACCACGTGGCATGATACCGAGCAAGGTAAGCAACTGGGCAAAAATACTGTCTATTTTTTAACCATAGATGGTTTGACCTTGTGTCATTTGGGCGACCTGGGCCATCTGCCTGCGTCTGAACTTCTAGAAGATATGAATGACGTAGATGTGTTATTTCTGCCTGTCGGCGGTGTATCGACGATAGGCGGCTCGACCGCCGCCGAGATAGTAAGACGTTCGACGCCCAAGATCGTCATTCCCATGCACTATAAGACCCCGGCTTTGACCAAGAGACTCGAGCCTGTAGATAAATTCTTGAAAGAAGTGGGCACAAAAGAAAGAGTCTCTCAGCCGAAGCTTTCGGTTAACCGATCAACTTTGCCGACCAGCACCCAGGTGATCATCCTCGACTACCCTCAGTAGCCGACTTCTGTCTTTGACAGGCTTCATATTTCTCACGTAGAATTACCCTTGGTTATGACTTTAGCCAAGATACTCTATGATTTACAGCAAATTGACCTGGATATTCAAAGGGAACAAGAAGCTCTAGATGACATTGATCGCCGGCTGGCGGACGATGAGGTCTTGCTAAAAGCCAAAGCTGAACTCGCCGTTGAGACCGAGCATCTGGCTGAGGTCGAGAAACAACAACGGGATGTGGAATGGGAAGTCGAAGACCTACGAAACAATATCGCTGGAATAAACGATAAGCTTTACAGCGGAAAAACCAAGAACCCCAAAGAACTGGTTGACCTTGAAAAGGAAGCACAGATGCTGAAGGCCAGATTGGGGGAGAAGGAAGATGGGCTGCTTGACCTGATGGCTGAGACAGAAGTCGCTCAGGACAAGATTAAACTGCATAAAGTACGACTTAAGAAGTTAGAGGAAGAGCGGCAACGAGAGAAAGAGTCCTTAACTCAAGAGCTGACCAGATCGAAGAAGCGGCTGTCAGATCTGGATCGTAAGCGTCAAGCGCTAATCTCGGAAATCACCCCGCAAACACTCGATCTTTATCAGGGGATAAGGGTAAGGAAAGGGCAAGCGGTGGTGAAGATAGAGCAAGGTAGATGCCATGGCTGCCACCTCAACTTGTCTATGAACGAATTGCAGCGAGCTAGAGCCGGGGCTGTAACTCAGTGCAGCAGCTGCGGGCGCATACTCTATTTGGGTTAGAACCTTTGGCAAGGATAATGGATGCGTCTGAGTATCTATGCTGATGGAGCTTCCTGGGGTAACCCGGGGCCAGCAGCCATAGGGGCCGTCATCAAGGACGAGCAATATAATTCGCTGGTCAAGATATCCCAATACATCGGAGAAACCACCAACAATCAAGCTGAGTACCAAGCGGTGATAGCCGCTTTGGAGGCAGCTGCTGAACTCAATGCATCCCAGGTTACGCTGTATATCGATTCGGAATTGGTGGTTAAACAGCTAGCCGGCAGTTACAAGGTGAAAAACCTCTTTATTCTTCCTCTTTATAAGCAGGCGGCAGAGCTGCGCAAGAAGTTCACCAATCTGTCTATCGTTCACATTGGCCATGACGAGAATGAGGAAGCCCATGCGTTGGCCAAAACGGCCTTAAAGGGGTTTGTGAGATAAGGCGTGCAGATTTGACCGGCGCATCAACCGGGGTGTAAAGTTAAGGCTGGGCTAAGCGAGCCGGGTGATCGCCCCGATAAAATCGGGGAGGAAAGTCCGAGCTCCGCTGGGCAGGGTGCTGGGTAACGCCCAGGAGGGGTGACCCTACGGAGAGTGCCACAGAAACATACCGCTCCCTACATTGTGGGGAGCAAGGGTGAAATGGTGAGGTAAGAGCTCACCAGCAGCTAGGTGACTAGCTGGCTGGGTAAACCCCACCCGGAGCAAGACCAAATAAGGGGAGCATGGGATGCCCAGTCCCGACCCCGGGTTGGTCGCTTGACCTCGATAGCAATATCGGGGCTAGATGGATGATCACCACTTAGAAGTTTGCTTCTGAGACAGAACTCGGCTTACAGGCTCACTTAGTCCATTTTTATCAATTTGTTAGAGCCCCAACATTCTCAAAATGGACTCAGATTCCTCTGGCGGAACACGCAACTTTCTTAAAAATGCAGAGGATTCTCTTGCTGATGATTCCCAATATTTGCGCGCCGACGCAAGTTTCAGTGCTATTGCAGCATATCGGAAACTATGCGGACTGTTTAAGTGGTCCATACTCAATCGACAGTAAGTGATATAATCGTCTAAACCATTCACTTCTAGTTCTTGAATTCGACGCAACGTCTTCATATCAATCCCTTCAAGATGGGCAAGTGTTTTCAATCGCTCTAATATGGATGGCAATTTTTCAAGAGCCGGCAAAAAGGCTATTCTTTTTTCTTGATCAGAGGCATTGTCAACTTGGGAAATTCTTTGTATTATCGGGCCAGCTTCACCTCGTATCTGAAATAATTCCCGCAACCACTCAAAACATCTCATTCTGTCCCGCTCTTTCGACGATTTGACTTGTGTCTGTTGCCCACTGGACGGGGATGACGGAGAGAGTGAGATCCCGCAGTTAACGCAAAATCGACCATTAGGTTGAACTGGTGAATGGCAATTAGGACAAGACGAAACTTGCTGCATCACATCACTTCCTCATTTCTCACGCGCCATTGAACGGTCACTAGTTTAACCTTTAGGCAAATTGCATAAGAAAAAAATGTAAATGGAAATAAACACAACGACCGTAATAATAGTTAACCATAGAAAGTCAGATTGTAATACTTTCTTTACTGGTTCGATGACAGAGCCTCCAGTAAATACTTCTTGAAGCTCGTGAGCTTTTTCTCTATAGCGCGTCTCAGTGCGATAACCGCAAATCATAAAGATCAACCAAGCTACGCATAATATGAGACCGCTAATTGTTAGAGCTTTGATGAAACAACCTTGATTGGATACTTGTTTATTTATAAAAACCAGGACAGTTGCAGCAATGATAATGCTATTGCCAGTAAGCATTGCAGTAAATCTGCTATAAATCTGCTCACTTGCCAGTTTCCAAAGGCTTAGAGCGGTGTCATACCTAATCTTTTTCTTTTGCAGTTCTTCAAGGTCCATATTTTCTTATTATGCACTCATGGACATTTGACAGTCAACGACCTTCGCTGATACGGAAACTATTTCGACCTTCGGCATGTCTCCTGCCTTTGATTCATTAAGTCTGGAAGCTGAGACACAGCGTCGCTGTTCTGCGAAAGCTACTGGCTCGCAAATCTTGACCGATTCTGCTGCTTACCCCCAGCGGTGCGACTGCCAAAATTTGTTGCGTTTTTAATTTTTCAGCTAGAGGAAAGGGTTGCGTGCCTTATTGCCAGAGTTGGCTAAGGCTATAGTAAGGGTATAAGGGTGACTTCAGTGACCGCAGGCAACTTTGCCCAGCCAACTACTGATTGATAAACTTTTTTCGGTTCCCATCCGTTTCCTTTGTGGAAGTATGAATTCTCTAGATCCTCAAGTGCGAGACTTTATTCTGTTCTGCGTTGAGCTGCGGGGTGCTGACTGGCCGGCGCTTTACGACGAGATGGCGAGGGTTGCCGGACAACGTCAGTTCAAGGGGTTAGGTCGCAGTGAACTTAGGAAGCTGGGGCTGTCTTTAGCCATAGACAGTCTGGATAAGACTATTGATCTGGTACATCGAGCTATAGCTACGGAAGCATAATCTAGCCTCCTCGTTTTCTCTTTTCTCCTCAAGCTGCTAAAATATCCGATCATTTGGGCTTTACGGAGGCAAACCATGAGTAAAAACAGAGTCAATCTAGTCTTTATAGCGTTGGCCATTCTGTTGCTCGTATTCCCCGTCTTTGGTACGAGCTGTGACTTTATTAAGGGCAAACTGTCACCCCAGACGGCTGCTAACGTGAATTCGGAGCTGCCGCCGGAGTTCAAAGTTGTGAACGAGGCCTGGAATATGCTGTCCCAAAATTACGTCGATAAGGACAAACTGGACCCCAAGAAACTGAGCGAGGGTGCAGTCAAGGGAATGATCGAAGCTATAGGAGATCCGTACACTGTGTATCTGGATCCGAAGTCTAAAGAACTGGAGTCCAGCGTCCTGGAGGGCAAATTCGAGGGCATAGGTGCCGTTGTCAGCATAAAAGATAAGCAGTTGACAATTGTGTCGCCGATTTCTGATTCCCCCGCCGAAAAAGCGGGTATCAAAGCTGGCGATAAGGTTTTGGAGATCAACGGCGAAGATACTTCGAAAATGACTCTATCTGAAGCCACTCTTAAAATCCGTGGGTCAGCAGACACCTCCGTTAAACTTCTGGTGCTTCACGAAGGTGAAACTGGACCTGTGGAGATTCAGATAGTCCGGAGCGAGATAAAAATGGATAGCGTTTTCCTTGAGATGCGGGACGATTTTGCCTACATCCGGATCAGCCAATTTTCGAAGACTACCGGTAGCGAATTGAAGACTGCTCTGCAAAATGCGATCGACAAAGACACCAAGGGCGTTATCCTTGACCTTCGGAATGACCCGGGTGGCATCCTTGATTCCGCTGTTGATGTGGCCAGCCAGTTCTTGGCCATGGGAGCGGTGGCCAAGGTGGTCGATAGTGAGGGAAGAGAAAGCATGGTCGGTGTGAAGAGAGGTGGCATAGGGACCCATTTGCCGCTTGTTGTCCTGGTAAACAAGGGGAGCGCCAGTGCCAGCGAGATAGTGGCCGGGGCGCTTCAAGATTACGGACGTGCCAAGCTGGCAGGTAGCAAGACCTTTGGTAAAGGCAGCGTTCAGCTCGTCCATGACCTCAGTGACGGCTCATCTGTCCATGTAACTTCTTATCGCTGGATGACTCCGTTGGGCAGGCCCATAGATGGAGTGGGGTTGACGCCTGACTTTCCGCTTGAGCTTCAAGATAAGGAACTCGTTGATTGGGCTGTCGACTATCTGAAGGGCATTATCAAGACTGAATTGCCGGAGGCTTCCTGCTAGCCTTAACTCTAGATAGTATCTTTGGTGCTGGGTATTCTGTCCGCGATTCGTTTATCAATGCGAGTTGCTGCATCGAGAGCCCGGGCTAGAGCTTTGAATAAGGCCTCGGCTTTGTGATGGTCATTTATCCCGCTGAGGATTTTGGCGTGGACATTGAGTTTAGCTTCAGATGCTAGGGAAACGAAGAAATGGCGAATCAAGTCAGCGGGCATCTTTTCAATGGACGTGTTGCTAAAAGAGGCCTCGAAGGTCGCATAGCCTCGGCCGCCGATATCCAGGACAACCATGGCTAACGTCTCATCCATGGGTACCAAGGCGTGAGCCATTCTGACTATTCCTCGCCTATCTCCCAATGCTTGGTTAAGCGCTTTGCCAAGAGATATGGCCACGTCTTCGACCACGTGGTGCTGGTCAGCACCGGTAGCTGAGAGATTTATGTCGAACACTCCGTGCTGTGCCATTTGACTGAGCATATGATCCAGAAATCTTATTCCAGTGGTGATTTCGAACTGTCCCGTGCCGTCGATATTCAACTCCACCTTTACTGAAGTCTCCTTGGTTTCCCTGGTTACTGTTGCCTTTCGTTCAGCCATTTTTCTAAACCTCGCTTTATCTTTTGGACAGTCGCCGGATTAACTCATCTCTTTCATTGCCGCAATCAGTGCATCAGTATGTTCTGGTTTACCAACGCTCACGCGCAGGCAATTTTTCAGTTGAGGGGTATCGAAGTAGCGAATGAAAATGCCCTTCTTTTGCAGTCCTCTGTATATCTCTCTGGCTTTGCCGTTAGTCACCAAGCAAAGGATGAAGTTAGCCTGTGACGGATATGTTCTTAGCCATTCAAACTGGGCGAGCTCGCCTAACAGCCGCTCTCGTTCGGCAATAATGGCTCTGATTGTACTCTGCAGCTGGCTCATATTTTCCAGTGATTTTATCGCGGCTATTTGAGCGGCGGTGTTTACATTGTATGGCTGCTTAATCTTCATGAGATGGTTAACGATGTTGCTCGCGAAAACGCCGTAACCTACTCTTAGCCCGGCCAGTCCTGCCCATTTGCTAAATGTACGAAGAACTATTAAGTTTGGGTATTTTGGGACCAACGAGGCTACCGTTATGCCGCTGAACTCGAAATAGGCCTCGTCGATCACAATCAGTACAGGGTTATCTAAAAGCTCCACAATTTCCGCTTTTGGCGTTATATTGCCTGAGGGGTTGTTTGGGGACGCAATGAAAATAATCTTGGTTCGTATATCCAGTGCTTCCTTTATAGCTTTAACATTGATCGAAAAGTCTGGCTTCCTGGGTATATCAACTACTCTACCACCGCAGACGTTGGTACTGAAAGAGTACATGCCGAAGGTCGGTATGCAATTTATGACTTTATCACCGGGTTCGACGAATAGGCGTAGGACGAGGTCGATAAGTTCGTCGCTGCCGCTGCCCGCGAGAATGTATTTCGAGTCCAGTCCAACATATTTGTCCAGCGCTTTCCGCAGTTCCCGCTGCTCGGGATCCGGGTACAGGTGATAGCTGCCGTAGTTAGCCAGGGCCTCGTTTACGCCCGCTGAGCAACCGTAGGGATTTTCGTTGCCATCGAGTTTTATAATAGCCTCTTCGGGGATTTCGACACGCTGGCTTAGCATATCGGTCGGCTCAATTGGCACATATGCGCTCATGGCTTTGAGCTCGGGCCTTACTAATCGTTCGACATCTTCAGCTGAGATCATTTCCATCCTGTCTGTATTTACAGTCTCATCTTGATTGCCTGGGCGTGACCCTTCAGTCCTTCCGCCTCGGCTATAGTAATGGCTGCTTGCCCCAATTCTTTTCCGGCAGCCTTATCCAAAGCTATGATATTGGTGATCTTAAGGAAATCCTCTATGCCAAGCGGGGAACTAAAGCGGGCACTGCCTCCGGTGGGTAAAACATGGCTGGGTCCGGCGACATAATCCCCTAATGCTACCGGAGAGTTAGCGCCGACAAATATGCATCCGGCGTTGCGTATTTTGGGTATGTATTTGGTGGCACTGCGCAGCATTAATGACACGTGCTCCGGCGCATACAAGTTCACCAATTCGATGGCTTCGTCAGGGCTGTCGACTCGTACAATCATGCCTCTGGAGTTCAGAGAATCTCCAGCAGTAGCTTGGCGTTCCAAAGTCGTCAGCTGTTTCTTAATCTCGCTGTCAACGTCGCCAGCCAATTGGGCAGACGTGGTAATCAGGATAGCCGACGCCTCGGGGTCATGCTCGGCCTGAGCGATAAGGTCGGCGGCGCAGAGGGCTGCATCGGCAGTATCATCGGCCACAATGACTATTTCGCTTGGCCCAGGTAGACTCTCGATGTCGACTGTCCCATAGACCATTCTTTTTGCGGTGACAACAAAATTATTACCAGGGCCACAAATCTTGTCCACTTTTGGAACCGATTGCGTGCCAAAAGCCATGGCGGCAATAGCTTGAGCGCCACCTATCTTAAAAATACGATTGACTCTGGCAATATCGGCAGCCACAAGTGTTGGCGCTGGGATGCTGCCGTCCTCCCGCGGTGGCGTGAGAACTATGATTTCTCTGACTCCGGCTATGCGAGCGGGGATAGCCGTCATGAGCACTGTAGATGGATAAGTGGCAGTGCCACCGGGAACATAAATGCCTACCCTGTCCAACGGCCTGGTTTGTCGTCCCAGGCCCTGGCTGAGGAAACTGAACTCAATTCTTTGCTTGCACAGAGTATGGAACTGTCTTATTCTATCCGCGGTCAGTTTGAGTGCTGGCACCAGTTTCCTGTCAACCTTCTGATAAGAACTTAAAATCTCGCTTTTACTTACTTCCAATGACTTAAGTTCTGCTCCGTCTAGATTCCTGGTGTACCTGAAAAGCGCTTCATCACCTTTATTACGTACGTCGGTTAAGATGCCTGTTACTATATCCTCCAGGGTTGACCCGTTCGTCGTGGTCGATGGTGTATGGCGCTCTGAGTAGGGCAAATCTCTACTCAATAAAGGCTTTGCTTTTCGAAAGCCCTCGATCATCTTCATTTCATCCCACCTCGGCTGCCCGTCGGAAGACTTCAACCAGAGAGGCAATTTTTCTTTCTTAGGGAGTGAGTTCATACCGTTCTTGTTGCCGATCAGGCAGGCTGTTGACTGCAAAATCTCGTCCATGATCCTGAGATTATGTTTGGCCAACGTCTTACCAGTCTGCGTGTTTTCTATGAGTAAGTCAGCATCTTCAGGTAAGAAGGCCTCACTCGCTCCCCAAGTTGGGATCAACTTGTACTGCCCCCCATGGTTATCACGCAGATATTTGTCGGCGATATTTACATACTCTGACGCGACTCTGAGTGGCCACGGTTTGTCTGCTTGGTGCTGCTTCAACTGACTCAGATTTGTTATATGAGAATCTTGGCAAATTACCGCCACTATCTTTACCTGCCCGAAGCCGAGGTCGACAAGATCCGTTACGGGACTCGAAGGAAAACGGTAGATGTGGTCAAGAAGCCAATCTTTGCCAGTTATGGCAAGATCGAAATTCCCGTTAGCTACCTGTAATGGCATATCTTGTGGCCGGATTACTTTTACATTAAGCCAGTCCAGGTTCGAGATTGGACGTCGATCCAACTTATCTTCTGAATACCCCTGCAGTTCTAGCCCCGCTTTGTTGAGAAACTCAGTCGTGGGCGCTTGTTGATGTCCATCAGGAAGGGCCAACCAGACCTTTTCTGTGTTCAAGTCGGCACGATGGCTGTTAGAGCTTTTGGTGAGTGCAGGCTTAATTTGCAGCCACGGCTTTGTTCGCATCTTAAGCCCTTGATTGAAACAGGAAACCATCGGGCTTAGGTTCTTGGTTTGCCAGCTATCTCGATTAGCAATAAGAAAAGCATTAGAAGCGAGCAATGATTTAAGTTGAATCAGGCTCTTTGCTGTCAGATCTGATTCGTCTTCTCCCCACAATAATGCTAGGTCCGCATTCTCCGGTGGGTAGACTTCGGCAGCGCCCCAAACAGGAAATATTCTGAACCTTTTAAGCCTGAGCGCCAAGGCGGCAATTTCCGCCAGATTGGGATATTCGCTTACTATGCGCCAGCTGAGCTGCATGGTTGACAGGTCTTGTAGATTCGATATAGCTCCGAAGCCACTGGCGGCCAAATATAGATTTCCTTTGCCATATTCTAAGTCAGCTATTTTAAGCAGGTTACTGGTTGGGTACTTGGCCAGGAGCTCTTCAATCCAATCCAGGCTACAGACGCCCAAATCGTAATTGCCAACTGCTACCTGAATAGGGATATCCCTTTCTTGGAATATTTTGGCGGAAAGTGAGGGATGGTCTGCTGATTCGAGGCGGTATACTGCGGGTCCCTTGCGTATAGTCCTTGAAGCCAAGTCCTATATCTTTCAAAAGGTGAGTTGTAGCCGGCAGCAGTCTTCCCTTGGGCAAAGCTATCTTGATGGATTCAACCGAACCTAAGTTCGACAATTTAGGTTGAACCTCCTATTAGGCGGATGACGTCATCAACTGAAGATGCTTCTTTTTTCTCGTTTCTGATTTGATCCAGAACAAGAACGTCGACGGTTTTTCTGAAACCGTGATGATCCAGGGATAGTCGCCAGACTGACCGTTGAAGTCAAGTTCAGCCTTGTATCCGGCTCGACGAATGGAATCGGCCAACCTAAAACTAGCTTTCATCGAATCTGCCGTCGTTTTGTTGCATCTGATGAGGATTCGATGTTCCGTCTCCGGTTGGAGCTTCGGCTGAATCAGATCAATCAGCGGGTCAATATATAGCGCGAAGCCACATGCCGGCATGTTTTTCCCACCTATCAGCGGGATAAGATCATCATATCTACCACCGCTGCCTATTTTCTTCTTCTTCGCAAAAAACTGGAAGCAGAGTCCGGTGTAGTATTCGAAGCCCCGGATGGATGTAATGTCAATCAAATAGTTGCAGTCCAGCACATCGAGAAATGCTGTAATCTCAGAAAAATTATCCAGGGCGGCCCTCAAATTTGCGGAAATCCGAGTAAGGGATTTCAGTTCTTCCAGCGAGCTGCTGGTTTTGCCTCTCAAATTCAGAAATAAGGATACAACTTGCTTATATCGGAGTTGCTCGACTTTATTTCCGACAAAGCTTGCCAATTGCCGTCAAGAACCTTGTCAAGCAATTTAGCTTCTTGGTCGGGACTAAGTTTGAGCTCCTTAAGCAAAGCTTTGAGCACTCCCGCGTGAGATAATCGGATTTGGATATCACCGATATTGAGGCTACTGAGAGTTTCTAGAGACATCAGGATAAGCTCTACATCAGATGCCGGTTTATCGCTGCCTATTAACTCTCCTCCACATTGCCAACGTTCTCTGTTTTCCTTGCCCGTTTCTTCAAAAGCGAAAACATTGGTGACATAGAAAAGCCTGGCTATTTTCTGTTGGACTAGATTTTCTATGTATAGCCTGGCGACTGGTATCGTACCATCCGGTCTCAGCACTACCCTTTCGCCGCTCCAGCCATCCCAATCGAGGAATGAATACACTTTGCTCAGCATATCGGGAGTAAGCGTGCCGGCGGCGGTGAATAGATGCAAATATTCCAGGGTCGGGGTTCTTACCTCTCGATAGCCCCAACTCAGGCAGGATCGCCGAAAGACGTCCTCTACATAGCGGAATGCCTCCGTATCTTTGGGGAGTAGGTCCCTGGCCCCCTTGCATTTTTGTGTTGTCATAGCCCTAAACTGCCGAATTTGGTTTATTCTACACTAACGAACATTCTGCTTCAATTTGCGGTTACGCGAATAGCAAATAACTGATTGGGTGCTGCGAGCTAGTTTGCTGCAGTGTATCAGCTAAACTATAATTGAATTGCGATTCAAGCACATGTTTAGTCGCATTCTTCGGGGCGGTATTCTACTTTCAGTAGCCTTATGTATTGCCGCGTGCATTGCTGGCGCGGCCAATGCCGGACAGACACATATGGAAGTTCTCAGTGTAGACGGAACCATAGTACCTGTTGTTGCCAGCTATCTGGACCGGGGTATTAGTAGGGCTGAATCCGATGGTGCTACTGCCTGCATCATTGAGTTGAATACTCCCGGGGGACTTTTGAATTCCACGGAACAGATAGTCCAGAGGATTTTGAACGCCAGGGTCCCGATCGTAGTTTACGTTTCACCCAGAGGTAGCTGGGCAGCTTCAGCGGGGACATTTATCACTATAGCAGCGCATGTGGCAGCTATGGCTCCAGGGACAAGCATCGGTGCGGCCCATCCCGTGAGTGTAGGGGAGCAGATGCCTGAAGAGGTATCCAAGAAAATAACTGAATATTCGGCTGCGTGGATTAAAAGTATCGCTGAGGTCAGAGGACGCGATACCCAACAGGCGGAATTGGCAGTAGCCGAGAGCAAATCTTTTACAGCCTCCGAAGCGCTTAATGCAAAACTTATAGATCTGCAGGCTGATGACTTGGAAAGCTTGGTTCGTCAGCTCAATGGTCGTGAGGTAACTCTAGCCAGTGGTAAGGAGCTGACTCTCGATACAACCGAGTATATGATCGATAGGGACGATATGAATGCCGTTGAACGTTTCTTGCACGTAATAAGTGATCCTAATATCGCTTATATTTTGCTCGGCTTGGGTACGATTGGCTTGATTGCTGAGATTTCGAATCCAGGGATGATATTCCCTGGGGTTGTCGGCGGCATCAGCCTTTTTCTGGCTTTCTATTCTCTGGGTGTGCTGAATGCTTATTGGGCTGGAGCGCTGCTGATATTACTTGCCTTCGGGTTATTTGTAGCTGAGCTTTTTACACCTGCTTTTGGTATACTGACTGCGGGGGGTATCACCTCTTTGGTTATCGGTTCTCTCGTTTTGTTTAGTCATAGCTCACCGCCTATGGAAATAAATAGGTGGTTGATTGCCGGCGTGACCGTGGCTATAGCTGCCTTTGTTATATTTGTTGTTGGTGCAGCAGTGCGCGGACAAAGGCGAAAGGTGGTAACTGGCTCTGAGGCGCTAGTCGGTAAAGTAGCTGTGACCAAGGCACCTCTCTCCCCTAAGGGCATAGTTCTTGTCGACGGTGAGCATTGGACGGCCATAGTCGACGATGGCGAGGTAGAGCCAGGAGAGGAGGTGACGATAACCAAAGTCGAAGGGCTGAAACTAATTGTGACTAAGAAAACAAATAGAAGGAGGAGAGCATGAGTATAGTTATTTATATTGTTGTGGCTATTGTGGTCATAATACTTCTGGCAGCATCGATAAGAATTGCCAACGAGTACCAACGCGGTGTCATATTTCGCCTGGGCCGGTTTGTTGGGGTTAGAGGGCCCGGGTTTATCCTGTTGATTCCATTTATCGAACGCATGGTGAAGATTGACCTCCGTACTATCACCATGGACGTCCCAAGCCAGGAATGTATTACACTGGATACGGTCACCGTCAAGGTCGATGCAGTGGTCTATTTCAGGGTTATGAAACCAGAAGATGCTGTGCTCAATGTGGAGCAATACATCAGGGCGGCTTCACTGCTTTCACAAACCACTCTGCGAAACGTCGTGGGTCAGTCTGAGCTTGAAGACTTATTGGCTCATCGAGATAAAATCAATGACAAGCTCCAAACACTGATTGATGAGGGGACCGAGCCATGGGGAATAAAGGTGAGCATGGTGGAGGTCCGGGATGTGGAGCTGCCTGAAACGATGAAACGGGCTATGGCGGCACAGGCTGAAGCGGAGCGAGAACGGCGAGCCAAGATTGTGCATGCTGAAGGTGAAGCTCAGGCTGCGGAAAAGCTGGCTGAGGCAGCCAAGATTATTGCCACTCAGCCTTCAGCTCTTCAGCTTCGTTATCTTCAGACTCTGACCCAGATTGCTACGGAACGGACCAACACGATAGTGTTCCCGTTGCCGATGGACTTAATAATGCCGCTGCTTGCCAGGGTTAGTCAGACAAAGAAATAGTTAAGCTGTACCTCTGCTCGCAAAAGGCATAGAGAATCAACTTTTTATAACTGTCACGTCGCCAGAAGCAATTTCAATCAGGCTACCATCAGATCGCCGCAAGACGAGGTTGCCCTTTTCAGTCGTAGCTTCAGCTATACCTTGTTCGACTGTCTCCCCACTTTTGACTTGTATCCACTTGCCTAACGTTTCCAACTTCTCTTGCCAGTCCCGGTATAGCGGTGCTCCAGCCTGAGCTTCTAGATATAGGTGTTCAAGCTCGGATAAGAGGACCGGAATAAGCTTGGTTTTGGATACTTCGGTTGCGGACTGGCATGACAAACTGGTAGCTATCTCAGATATCTCGGGAAAAGCCGAAGGATCAAAGTTGACGTTGATACCTATGCCTATAATGGCATAATCTAGCTGTCCCCCCTTGATTACACTTTCAATAAGTATGCCGCAGACTTTTTTGTCATCGATTAAGACGTCGTTGGGCCATTTGATCATTGATTCGAGGCCAGTAACTTTGCTAATAGCTCTTACCACTGCCAGGGAAGATATCATAACTAGCTGGGATAGCTTATCCAGTGATGGCTGAAGGATAATCGACATGGCCAGACTGCCTTCGGGTGAGAGCCAGCTCCTGCCCAGACGTCCTCTGGCTGCCGTCTGCTTATCGGTGATAACTACGGTACCCTCGGCTGTGCGCTGTTCAGCTATTTTCCTGGCCGTATCCATGGTTGAGGAGAGGTTAGGGTAGTAATACAACCGCCGTCCGATAAGTTTGGTGTGTAATAGGGCTTGGACGGAGTTTGCTAAGTCAGAATTGTTGTTCATCCCTTGACGTTTATCTGAATGGTTGCTTCGCTGATTAGTATACTGGCAAACTGGAAATGGTGTCCATGTCTTGGCTGAAAACATGGTATCTTGACATTTTGGCAAAAGCCAACTAGGATTGACGCTAAGATTATTGTAATCAATAGTAGGATCTGAAGCCGAATGGTGTAAATACGTCAGCAATTCGGAAGAGGATTCACTGGAAATGGAAAACTTCGACGAGAAGACGAGCAAAGACGAACGGAGACAGCGGAAGAAAGCCAAAAGGAAATTTCGAATACACGGCGGCAGCCTCAGGACCATTTATCAAAATGTTGTCAGGCGGAAACTCAAACAAACGGAGACGCGGTAGGCTGATAAAGCTGGCGCAAACGGATTGTTTAATATTCCGGCAATGGCAAATTGCTTTGGAGGTACGGATATGAGAAAGTTGTTATTTCTATTCGTTCTCATTTTGATAGCAGCTGTTAGCTGCTTATCGGCTCCTGCGGCATCTAAGCAACCGCCAACTGCGTATATAGATTCCGTGTCGTCGACATGTGTTGACGTCGGTCAACCAGTCACTTTCACCGGTCATGGCGTTGATCCTGACGGTGTTATAGCCGCCTACAACTGGCGGTCTAGCCTGGACGGTGATTTGAGCAATTCCGCGAGTTTTAAAACAGATTCATTGTCGCCCGGAACTCACACCGTTTGGTTCAAGGTCCAGGACAATGACGGAGAATGGTCCAATCAGGTCTTAGCGACTGTTGTCGTCATCCCGAAGGAAGCAGGCAAACCAGTAGTGGCTTCCTTTGAGGCCAACCCGGGACAGATCGGACGGAGTGGGTCTTCTACCCTTAGCTGGAACGTTTCCGGTGCTACAACGGTCAGCATAGACCAGCAACTAGGTAACGTTGCCTTGACCGGGACCAGGGTAGTATCACCATCAAAGACTATGACCTATACATTAACGGCTGTGAACCAGGTTGGAACCGTCACAGCGACCGCCCGAGTTATAGTTGCCGAGGTGGTTCCCACTCATGTTGAACTTTATTCCATAGCCGCTGAGGAGGGGCAGGTACGGCGAGATAACTATGTTAGCACAGAACCGGATGTCGGCGACACAAAGTCGGGTACTGCCATACAAGCATTCTTAAGTTTCGATATTTCCATGATACCGGAACATGCCACTATTACCTCGGCAGCGCTTGACCTGACCGCCGCCGCTAGTTATGGTGACCCGTTCACCAAACTTGGCCTGTTGTATGTTTACGATTGTCAGTATCAGAATCTGACCAACCGGGATTTCGTCATTGGTATCCCGCTCGGAGCCATAATAACAATTCCAGTGTTCCCGTCACAACCAATAACGTTTGCGGCATTAGCGGCTGCCGTTCAGAAGCAAGTTAGTGCCGGAAATACCCGTTTTCAACTTCGCCTTCAGTTTCAAAAGCCTCAATTCTATAATAATCAGGCTGACTACTTATCTCTGGGAGACGGACGAAGCAAACTCATCATTGATTATCAGGACTGATCGTATGATAAAAATATCTTGTCATGTTAGGGTTTTTTGTTAGATTTACGGCTAGGAGGTGAAAATGAAAAGGTTGGTTCCGTTACTCTTACTTTTGATCGTATTTATTGTCAGTTGCTATCCTGGTGCACCCATTAGCATTGGCATTCCCGGGCAACAGCCTGTAATCAATTCATTCAATTCCAGTCCGCAGAGTATAGCGGTTGGTGAATCTTCGACACTTAGCTGGAGTATTACAGGAGCCACTTCAGTTAACATTGACCAGGGGATAGGTAATGTTGCCCTTACCGGGACCAGAATCGTATCGCCGACGGTGACTACCATTTACACCTTGACGGCTACCAATTCCGCCGGCAGTGTTACGGCTACATCTCAAATTATTGTGGGTGGGGGTGCGTCGCCGCCGCCAACACCGACACCGATTCCAGTGCCGGTTCCTGTACCCACTCCCATACCGACACCTGGCTATTTGCCTGTCATCAACTATTTCACGGCCAACCCGCCTGTTATATCTGCCGGCGGTACGGCTACGCTGAGTTGGAATGTTTCAGATGCGACATCGATAACTATCGACAACGGAGTCGGATCTGTTGGGATAGCTGGTACGACTCCTGTATCACCCGCGTCGAGTACCATCTATACTTTAATGGCCTATAACGCGGTTGGATTGTCTAGCCGTACTGCTTCCGTTGTTGTGACAGGCGGAGGGGCATTTGGAGTTACGAATGCCGTAGCAAATGTCAACCCGCCGTCCTTCACTGGGGCATGTCCCGAGACCTTCAATTTCTCTGCCGTAATTACCACGAATGGCCCCTGTACGGTGACCTACAAGTGGGAGAGAAGTGATGGAGCCATCGCTCCTGTCGAGAGCATAACTTTTCCGGCAGCCGGTTCGCAAACGGTGGGTACTTATTGGCAGTTAGGGGCATCATATTCCGGTTGGGAGCGGGTCCATATCTTAACGCCAAATAGTGGGGTATCGAATCAAGCGAGTTTTGCACTCAACTGTGGGGTGCCCTTTGGAGTTACGAATGCCGTAGCGAACGTCGGTCCACCGTCCTTCACCGGAGCGTGTCCCACGACCTTTAACTTTATTGCTGTAATCACCACAAGTGGTCCCGGCACAGTGACTTACAGGTGGGAAAGGAGCGATGGGGCAACTGCTCCAATCCAAAGCATAACTTTTCCGGCGGCCGGTTCACAAACGGTGGGCGACACATGGACGTTAGGCGGCTCATATGCCGGTTGGGAGCGGGTCCATATCTTAACGCCGAATAACGGGGTATCGAATCAGGCGAATTTTGTATTGAACTGCTTGTGATAGGGGTATCTTGTAGCCTTCGGCATTGGTAGGCCTAGCGCATTTGCTATGTTTCAGGTGCGCTAGGTCTCTGATCTGGTGCGAATAGTCTATATTTCTTGAAGCTCGAAACGGTATTTTTCGATGACCGGATTAGCCAGCAACTTGCGGCACATATCTTCGACTTGTGCACTGGCTGCAGCTGAGTTGCTGTTCTCGATTCGAATTTCTAAATACTTTCCAGCACGGACCTCATCGACAGTGTCGAATCCGAGTTTGTGAAGTGCACCTTTAATGGTCAGGCCCTGTGGATCGTTAACCGTTGGCTTCAGGGTAACATAGATTTTAGCTAAATACACTTTACAGCGTCCTTCCAGTAATACGGTAGTAAGCTTCGCGGTATCTTCGAGCAGTAGCTTCAATCACTTCAGGCGGCAACTCAGGCGCTGGAGGTTGTTTGTTCCAGCCTGATGCCACTAGCCAATCGCGAACCGGCTGTTTGTCAAAGCTCGGCTGTGAGCGTCCCACAACGTATTTGGCCGCATCCCAGAAGCGGCTTGAGTCCGGTGTTAATAGTTCGTCGATAAGAAGGAGCTTTCCGTTAATCATGCCGAATTCCAGCTTGGTATCGGCGACTATAATTCCTCGGCTTAAAGCGTAGTCCCGGGCGAATTGATACAACGATATGGTTATGTCCTCGGTTTATGCGCCGTTGTCTTGCCAACCAGGTCTTCAAGCTCCTGACTATTAAGAGGCTCGTCGTGTCCAGACTCGGCCTTGGTGGTCGGAGTGAATATCGGTTGGGGCAGTGCCTGACTTTCCTGAAGCCCCTTGGGGTAAGATAAACCTGAGATTTTGCCAGTCTCACTATACTCGGCCCAGGCGGAACCGCTAAGATAGCCACGGGCCACGCACTCAACTGGAATACGTTCAGCTTTGAGTGTGATCATTGACCGACCGATGAGATAATCCGGTGGAGTAGTCCCTGACGTGAAATATGGTCCCGAGTGGTTCGATTGTATCGACCGGTGTCACGAAATGATTGGGCACGATGTTTTTCGTCTTCGCGAACCAGAAACACGAGAGTTGATTAAGAACCAGCCCTTTGTCCGGAATCAGGCTTGGCAGGACAACATCAAAGGCCGACAGTCGGTCGGTAGATACAATCAGCAGCTTATGCCCTAGATCATAGGTGTCCCGCACTTTGCCGCGACGGAATAGGGGTAGTGGTAAACGGGCCTCTGATAGTTTAATTGACATAATACTCTAACTCAGTACGTTTGGGTTGTTAATTTCTCGCTTAGCTTTTGCTTTCACCGTCAGACCCAGCCGCTGAAATACCTTATTCACATGTTTGACGAAATAGTTATAATCAAAAAGGGATTCCACCTCTGATTTCGGTAGCCGAGCCATTATGTCGGGGTCAGCTTTGAGCAGAGTCAGGAAGCTTGTCTTCTGTTTCCAGGCTTTCATAGCGTTACGCTGAACCAGTTCGTAAGCTGTTTGGCGACTTAAGCCCTTATCTATTAAGGCTATGAGCACTCGCTGGGAGAAGACCAGACCTTGAGTAAGTTCAAGATTCCGGCGCATGTTCTCCGGATAGACCTGGAGGTCCTTCATTACCGAAGTGAAAATATGCAGAATGTAGTCCAGGGCCAAACAAGAGTCGGGGAGGATGATGCGTTCATTAGAAGAATGGCTAATATCTCTCTCATGCCATAAGGCAATATTTTCCATGGCGGTCAGGGTGTGGCCTCTTATCAGCCTGGCCAGTCCGCAGACGCGCTCACATAGCTCGGGGTTTCGTTTGTGGGGCATTGCTGAAGAGCCTGTTTGTCCAGACGCAAAAGGTTCCTCGACTTCGAGTACCTCGGTTCTTTGCAGGCTCCTAATTTCAGTGGCAAACTTCTCCAGGGAGCTGGCGGTGATAGCCAAGGTGGTGACAAATTGAGCGTGGCGGTCGCGTTGGATGATCTGGCTAGATATGGGTGCCGCAGATAATCCAAGATTGGCGCAAGCTTCCTTTTCGATTTCCGGCGGCACAGTGGCGTAAGTGCCCACGGCTCCTGAGATCTTACCTACGCTGATGATCGCTTCGGCTTCAGTCAATCTGGTAGCGTTGCGTTTCATCTCCTGTGCCCATAGCGCCAATTTAAGACCGAAGGTAATAGGTTCGGCGTGTACGCCATGCGTGCGCCCTATCATTATTGTGCGCTCATGTTCAACGGCTTTGTCTTCCAGAACAGCGATAAGTTCGGCTATGTCTTTGGCTAGGAGTTTTGACGCCTCTTTGAGCTGTAGGCTTAGGGCGGTATCCATGATGTCAGAGGAGGTAGAGACCGAGGTGGATAAAACGTGACTCCTCTCCCAATCCCTCTGCCACAGCTTGTAGGAAGGCGGTCATATCATGATGAGTAATCTTGAGAATTTCGGCGATACGCCCTGGAGCACAAGTGGCTCTTTTAATCTTAGGAATAGCTTCCTTAGGAACGGTGCCGACCTCTGCCCAGGCTTCACAAACCGCTATTTCAACCTGCAGCCATTTATCGAATTTACTCTGCTCAGACCATATTTTTTTCATCTGTGGTCGTGAATAACGCTCGATCATAGTTCTCTCCGTTTTGTTAATGCCCGGCTGAATAGAAGTTATGACATGGTAATCAGTTATTGTTTATGTGACAGCCAAACGTGATTATGCCTCAGCCATTTTCTGGCGATGCTTCTCGTAGGCAGCCTTTATTTCTTTATGTTTCGTGCCGAGAATTTGGGCGGCTAACAGGGCCGCATTCTTGGCACCGGAAGTACCTATACCGACACAAGCCACGGGTATTCCGGCTGGCATCTGAACAATAGAGTATAGCGAGTCAATGCCTTTGAGTTCGCTCGTAGGTAACGGCACGCCGATGACGGGTAATGTTGTCCAACTTGCCAGAACTCCAGGAAGGTGTGCAGCGGCGCCGGCAGCGGCGATGATGACTTCTATGGATCGTTCTTCGACCTTGCGAGCGTACTCTCGGACCTTTTCTGGGTTTCTGTGAGCTGATAGTACAGCAAATTCATATTCTATGCCCAGCTGTTTTAGTGTGTCTAGGGCTGGCTGTATGAACGGCTCGTCGGTTTTACTACCTACGATTACAGCTACTAAAGACATTCAATTAATCTCCCTGGCAGCGATGTCCTTGCGATAATGGCAACCATCGAAGTGGATGCGTGGTAGATTCTGGTATACTCTGGCTCTGGCTTCCAACATGGTTTTGCCAGTTCCTGTAACCGTAAGCACGCGACCTCCGTAAGTACATATCTGTGAATGATTGTTAACCTTGGTTCCGGCGTGAAAGACAAAGATTTCCTTGTCCACTTTGTCCAATCCTGATACCGGTAACCCCGTCTTGTAGTTTCCAGGATAGCCATCAGATGCCATCACGACTCCAACACAAGCATCGCTGTTCCACTCTATGGTTGTTTCGCTGAGCTTATTATCCGATATAGCGAGGAGTATGTCTATTAGTTCGGTCTTCAGACGGGGCAATATCACCTGGGTTTCAGGATCGCCGAACCTGGCGTTAAATTCTAACACTTTTGGCCCGTCGGGAGCTATCATCAGTCCAGCGTAAAGCACGCCCTTATAGGTTATACCTTCTTTGGTCATTCCCGTTATGGCCGGCTTTAGGATTGTCTCCACAACCTGCTTAGTGAGTTTACCATTGAAAAACCCTGGTGGGCTATAGCTGCCCATGCCGCCAGTATTAGGGCCTTTGTCATTATCAAACACCCTTTTATAGTCACACGCCGGAACCATCGGAACCACCGTCTTGCCGTCGGTGAAGGCCAGGAGGCTCACCTCTTTATAATTGAGACATTCCTCAATAACCACGCTATCTCCGGCCGAGCCAAAAATCTTCAACTCCATGATGTCTGACAAAGCTTTTAAGGCTTCCTCCTTGGATGAAGCCACGGTTACTCCTTTGCCGGCCGCTAGCCCATCAGCTTTGATTACGATGGGTGCAGGCTGCGACATAAGATATTTTTTAGCTTCAGAAAAAGTCGAGAAAGTCATACCGCTAGGACACGGAATACCATATTTTTGCATCAGTTTCTTAGCAAAGACTTTGCTCGATTCTATTTGAGCGGCGGCTTTTGTCGGGCCAAAAACGGGCAGGCCTAAGCGCTCAAAGCAGTCTACTATACCTGAAGCTAAGGGGGCCTCTGGGCCGACTACGGTAAGGTTAATACCGATATTTTGGGCCGTTTTGGCTAACGTCTCTATATCATCCGGGTTAATATCAATATTCTTGGCTATAGACGCGGTGCCAGCATTGCCCGGCGCAACGTATAATTGCTCTATTTGAGGACTTTGAACGATTTTCCAAGCGAGCGCGTGTTCCCGCGCCCCACGGCCGACAACCATGACTTTTAAATTGCTGTTCTTTCTGCTATTCATGAACTATTGCGGTCAATTACAGGCGTCTTAAATGGCGTGCTAATAGTGTCGTCTTATCCCTGGTCGGTTTAACTGAGTATATCTAGTGTGGAGGGTAAAATCAAGAGGAGCAGTAAGAGTGAAATCCGCTTCTGTGGGAATTCGGACATCGTCCCACAATTAACATCTAAAACGGGCATGAAAACTCTGTGCTGTTGGACAGCCGAACTTGGAGAAATTGTGATAGAATGCAGCGGGGCTAAAGCGTTGTTCTACATACTTTACGGAAAAGACGATTTTTCTCTTCAGCAAGCGTTGGACAATATTAAGAATGAATTAGCTAGCCGAGATATGCTGGCGGTCAATACTACGGTTTTGGATGGGCAGACCCTTGTTCTGAACCAATTAATAGATGCCTGCAGCACAGTCCCGTTCTTGTGCCCTTACCGTCTGGTTATCGTTAGGGGTTTGGTGGGGCGTTTTGATTCAAAGCCCGTGGCAGAGAAGCGGGTAACTCGCTCACGGTCCAAGCTGAACTCCGGCCCGGAAGAATGGACAAGCCTGGCAGATTATGTGCAGCAGATGGCACCCACAACTGCGCTTGTTTTGGTCGAGGGCGAACTAAAGAGCAGCAATCGTTTGCTTAAGACTTTGGCACCGCAGGCCAAGGTTATGGCCTTTCTACCGCTGAATGATAGCAGCCTTGGTGATTGGATAAGAAGGCGGGTTAAACAGGGTGGTGGCAATATCTCGCCCGGAGCAGTGAAGTTGCTGGTTGAGCTCGTTGGCTCGGATCTCTGGGTTATGAGCAGTGAAGTGGATAAGCTGCTTGCCTTTTGCTTGGAGCGCCCCATTGATGAGGCCGGCGTCAGGCAAGTAACCAGTTGTTCTAGAGAAGCCAGTGTTTTTGTTCTAGTGGACGCGATTCTAGAAGGCCGAAGAAAAGTAGCCCAACAGTTGCTTCAGCGATTACTCTATGAAGGAGCGGCTCCAGCTTATGTTTTAGTTATGGTGACCCGTGAACTTCGCTTAATAATTCTGGCTAAAGAACTGGGACAAAAGTTGTTCCGTCCGGAAGTCAGAGGCAGGTTTGAGCCGACTTCAGACTACGGTTTACAGAAAGCAGTAAGGCAGGCGAAGACATACACGTTGGAGCGGATCAAAAGAGCGTATCATAAACTGCTGGAGGCCGACATTGCCATCAAGACGGGCAAATATGCTGGTGATCTGGCTCTCAATCTTCTGATTATCGAACTTTGTCAGGATTAAGAAGGCTCCTTCCATGCCTTCTGCTAAAGGAGCCTCTAGACGGTAAACATTGATTCGACATCCAAATAACTTTGGGTTAGAATGGGATTGAAGCTGCCGTGAGATGATTTTATGAACCGGGTATTAGCCATGATTTTGGCTGGTGGCGCCAGCGAGCGATTGAGCGTTCTATCTGCGGAAAGAGCGAAACCGGCTGTGCCCTTTGGTGGCAGGTACCGAATTATTGATTTCACTTTGAGCAATTGTACCAACTCCGGGATTTATAATGTGGCTGTGCTTACGCAGTTTAATCCTCGCTCTTTGGCGCAACACATCGGCATTGGCAGGCCTTGGGACTTAGATAGGACCACCGGTGGAGTTGTACTGCTCCAGCCTTTTCTGAGCAGGTCAACCCATGATTGGTATAGAGGCACGGCTGATGCCGTATACCAGAACCTGTATTATGTCGAAGACCAGAAAGTTGATGAGGTTCTCATCTTAGCCGGCGACCACATCTATGTCATGCGCTACGACCATCTTATCCTCACGCACCGTAATAGGCGGGCTGATGTCACAGTGGCGGTAACCGAAGTGCCCTTGTCTGAGGTTTCAAGATTCGGGATTATTACTTTGGACCATAACGAACGCGTGATCAGTTTTCAGGAAAAGCCCAAGCATGCCAAGAGCAATTTAGCTTCGATGGGAATTTATGTTTTTGACAAGAATATCCTCATCGATTGTCTGGATCAATATACTCAAAGAAAAGGTGGCCATGATTTCGGATACAATGTTTTGCCGGAAATCATTGCGAAATATAAGGTCTTTGGCTACAGATTTCGCGGCTACTGGCGCGATATCGGCACTATCGAATCTTATTGGCGGGCTAACATGGATCTGATTGCCGATTTGCCTGACCTGAACCTTTATGATCGCGGAGCTGAGATTCGAACTGTCTACCACGATAAGCCACCAGCTAAAATAGGACCCAGTGCACACATAGCCAGGAGTTTGGTATCTAATGGCGCTATCATTAACGGCAGTGTTGAAAGATGTGTAATTTCCCCGGGTGTGTTCGTCGAAGATGACGCTGTGGTGAAGGATTCGATCATTTTTGATGATACCACCGTCAGCAGTGGGGCGGTTGTCGATCGGTCTATTATAGATAAGCAGGTTTGGATCGGCTCGGGATGCCAAATAGGCTGTGGTGATGATCTGACACCTAATAAAGAAGAGCCGAATAATCTGAATGCCGGCATAACCATAGTGGGTAAAGGGGCCAGGATACCTGGTGACATGAAAATCGGCCGCAATTGTAAAATCGGCTGCTGGGTAGAAGGCACTGATTTTCCCTCTACAATGATCTCTAGTGGAGAAAGCGTGGCCAGCAAGGCGCCAAGGCGACATCCCTTATAATAGCCCGTATTTCTCTATATTCGAAGAATAAGAACGAGGTGAAAAATTGAAAGTCGGAGGATTTACTTTTGTCTTACATAGCCATCTTCCCTATTGTCGAAATGCTGGGCGTTGGCCCCATGGTGAGGAATGGATTCACGAGGCAGCCTCAGAAACATATATCCCCCTGCTGGATGCTCTTTACGATTTGAGACAAGAAGGCTGCCCATTTAAATTGACTTTGGGTATTACACCGGTGCTGGTAGAGCAGCTTGCTGACCCGCTGGTTGTCGATCATTTGGTGGAATTCATCGAGGACAAAATCCTGCGAGCTCAGGCGGACGTAAACCGTTTCGAGAAAGCTGATGAGGGACATCTGTCATACCTGGCTAAGTTCTATCTTGACAGATATCGGAGCATATTAACCAGCCTTAACAACAAATTCGAGCGCAACATAATTTCTGCATTTAAGAAGCTACAAGACGAAGGACATATAGAGATAGCTACCAGCGCAGCCACTCACGCCTTCTTGCCGCTGCTGGAACGCAATTCTTCCATCTACGGCCAGCTACAGATTGGAAAACAGAGTTATCAGCGCCATTTCGGTACAAATCCGACTTCTGTCTGGCTACCCGAGTGCGGTTATCGTCCCGCCTATTACACCACTGGAAGCAAGAGCTATATTAAGCCAGGCTTGGAATATTTTATAGGCAAACTGGGAATTAGCTGTTTTTTTGCTGAAACTCATACTGTGGAAGGTGGTGAACCTGTCGGCAAAGCCAGGGGAGAAGTAATCGGTCCTTACGGCAACATAGCACGACGCTATGTCGTGCCTACGTCACAGCATGCAGAACCAACCCAAAGAACTACTTACCTGCCTTACTGGGTGCAGACGCCGGAGGTGGCTGTAATCGGCAGGAACGACCGTACCAGTATGCAGGTATGGTCCGCTGAATGGGGTTATCCCGGTGATTTCCTCTACCGTGAATTTCATAAGAAAGATGGTGTCTCGGGTTTGCAGTATTGGAAGGTTACCGGAGCCAAAGTGGACCTGGGTTACAAGGAATATTATGATCCGTATAAGGCCGCGCAGCGCGTTGGTGAGCATTGCTCTCATTATGCTCATTTAGTCAATGAATTGGTTACTAATTTCTACCAGCAGACGGGGAAGTTCGGCATAATTGCTGCTGCGTATGATACTGAGCTTTTCGGACATTGGTGGTTCGAGGGTGTTGGCTGGCTTAAAGGGGTTCTACGTAGCATCGGGCAGAATGAATATGTACAGATGGTTACTGCAAGCGAGTTTATTAGAGATCATCCGCCGGAAGATGTACTGGCTTTGCCAGAAAGTTCCTGGGGGTTGGGGGGTGGACATTTTACCTGGCGGAATGCCGATAATGACTGGATGTGGCCCATTATTAATTCTGCTAGTTTGAGGATGGAAAGACTTGTGGCCAGGTACCCTAAAGCGGATGGCGTAATGAAGGAAATCCTGAATCAATCAGCCAGAGAACTGGTTTTGCTGCAATCGAGCGATTGGCCGTTTTTAGTAAGTACGGGTCAAGCTCGAGAATATGCTGAGAATCGCTTTCTGGTTCATGTGGACCGCTTTCAAAAATTAGCGGATTCCGTTGAATCAGGACACCCCGACGAAGCCGCTCTAGTTTTGTGCCGCCAGTTCTGGGAGCTGGACAAAGTTTTTCCTGATATTGACTATCGTTGCTTTGCAGACAGGGAAGGCGAAACAGCCTAATGAAAGTTCTTTTTGCGGCTGCTGAAGCTGCTCCTTTAGTCAAGGTGGGAGGTTTGGCAGATGTTATTGGCTCTCTGCCCGCGGCGCTGAATAAATTGGGGCATGACGTGCGGGTGATGGTGCCGAGATATGGCGAAATAGATGTTTCTAAGTTTCCGGTGACCACGGTACTCGATAGTTTGAGCGTTCCTGTAATGGGGACCGTTAAGCCAGCATCTATAGAGATTATTGAGCTTGCTAACGGAGTCAAGGTGTACCTGGTGAACCAGGATGATTTTTCCAACACGACTGATATATATGACCAGGGCGAATTAGAACGTTTCTTTCTTTTTTGCCGGGCTGTGTTGGAGGCGCTGCCGAAACTGGATTGGCAACCGGAGATCGTACACTGCCATGACTGGCATACTGCGTTGATTCCTATGTGGCTGCGAAGAAACAATCATCATTATGCATCGGTTTTTACCATCCATAATCTGGCTTATCAAGGGGCTTTCAGTAGTGAATTCCTGATCAATTTTGGACTGGAGCAAGATTGGCGTTCAATTCGAGTTGGTGACCAAGAGCCTCCATTAAATTTTATGAGCCAGGGGATTCTCTGTGCGGACAAGGTGACCACAGTCAGCGAGACTTACGCCAGAGAAATCCTCACGCCAGAATATGGTGAGAGGCTCGATTACCTTTTACGCTACCGACGTGATGATCTTCTCGGTATAGTCAATGGATTAGACTATAAGGAATTCAATCCAGCGACGGATAATCTAATACCGGCGCGGTACACTGTTTCAAAAATTGATAGGAAACTCACAAACAAGATGGCTCTTCAGGCAAGAACTGGACTTGTTGAGAGCGTTGATATTCCCATCATAGGTATGGTATCACGTCTTGATGAACAGAAAGGTTTCGACATTTTAGTCTCAAGCCTTGACACTCTATTCGAAAGAATTGAAGCACAGATGGTTATTCTAGGTAGTGGCACAGAGATGTACCATGATCCGCTCAGGCAGGCAGCTATGAGACATCCTCAAAAATTGGCTGTATTCGGTGACTTTGATGATCGTATGGCCCATCTTATCTATTCAGGCTGTGACATGTTTTTGATGCCGTCACGCTTCGAGCCGTGTGGCTTGGGGCAGCTTATCGCTATGCGTTATGGCTCCGTACCCATAGTCCGCCGCACCGGTGGGCTCGCCGAGACTGTGCAGAATCTAAGTCCGGATATTAGCGAGGGCACTGGTTTTGTCTTCGAAAACTTCGACTCTGGAGATATGCTGGCCGCTATCCAATTGGCGGTGGATGCTTATCGTAACAGGCGGGCCTGGCTAGCACTGCTGCAACGTATAATGGCTTTAGATTTTTCTTGGAAGAAGTCTGCCAAAAAGTACCTGTCTTTATATCGCAGCGCTTTGGAGAGCAATAATGGCTAGGAGCGGCCATAGGCCGGTTTTGGCAGTCGATCTCGGTGGCACAAAGATTGTGGCTGCGGCGATTACCGCCGATAATGAGGTGTTATCTCGATATTACTGTTTAACGCTCGCTGAAAAGGGTCGTAATTCAGTTATCGATAGACTCCTTTTCGCTTTGAGCGAAGCAATGCTTAAGGCCAAGTTAACGGAGTCTGAACTAGCTGGGCTTAGTATTGCTGCCGCAGGTATTATAGACACGAGAAGAGGTATCGTAACGACCGCTCCAAACCTGCCTGGCTGGCGTGATGTTCCATTGAGAGATATTATCGCTGAAAGGCTGGGCTTGGCTACCTGTCTGATCAATGATGCCAGCGCTGCCGCTCTGGGGGAGCAGCGCTGTGGAGCCGGGGTGAGATTGGAAAACCTTGTATATCTGACGTTAAGCACGGGAATTGGTGGCGGAATTATCATAGGCGGTGAACTCTATTTGGGGGCTGATGGCTGTGCTGGTGAAATAGGCCACATGATCATAGAAACACACGGCCCCAGGTGTAATTGTGGCAAGTTCGGCTGTCTCGAAGCTCTGGCCTCCGGCTCAGCCATGGCCAGGGAAGCAATGAAGCGATTGGAGCAAGGGGAGTCTAGTATCATGACCGAAATGGCGAAGGGTAACCTGGAGAAAGTTACCGCAGAGCTGATTGCAGCAGCCGCCAAACAAAAGGATAAAATGGCTTGCGATATAGTGGCTAAAACCGCCAATTACCTGGGCATCGGATTGGCGAATTTGACTAATATTTTTGATCCTGACATGATTGTCATCGGAGGAGGCTTGTCAAACATGGGGCGCATGTTGCTCGTTCCCGCCAGAAAAGTTGTTAGGGAAATAGCCTTTAAGTTACCGACCAAAAGAGTGCGTATCGTCAGGGCTCGTCTCGGCGCCGACGCTGGAATAATCGGTGCTGCTGAGTATCTATTCGACAGGGAAGCGCAAGGAGGGGAAAAGGCATGATTTATTGGGCACCACTTTTGCATTTCTATCAACCTCCAACTCAGACAGCGAGCATGCTGATGAAAATAAGCAATGAAGCCTATCGGCCGCTGTTGGATGTTTTTGACGAGTTCCAGCACGCCCGGGTAACCGTTAATATCAACGGCGTGCTTACCGAGATGCTCGGCCAATGCGGTTATTCTGATGTCCTCGATAAGCTGCGCAAATTAGCCGAAGATGGCCAGATTGAGTTCACTGGCTCCGGTAAATTTCATCCTATACTGCCGTTGATACCAAGAGAGGAGATGGAAAGGCAGATCCGGCTCAACTATCAGACAAACCGCAATCTTCTGGGTGATGTTTATGTGCCGCGAGGAATTTTCCCTCCCGAGATGTGTTATTCCAAGGATATAGTTGAGTCGGTTATCGAATCTCGCCACGAATGGATCATCCTTAGCGGCATCGCTTGTCCAGTGGCTTGGCCCATGAACATGATACACCAAATCGGAAATGGTCATGACGGGTTGGCGGTTTTCTTCCGTGATGATATATTGAGCAACAAGATCAGCTTTCGGAACATTGATGGTCCAGGGTTCATCGAACATCTTAACCGATTGTATACAGGCAAAGGTGACATATATGTCGTTACTGCGATGGATGCCGAGACCTTCGGACACCATATTCAGCATTGGGATAAATTGTTTCTGGCGCAGATATTCGAGACCCTTGAGCCGATGCCGGATGATGACAAGACTATGCATGAACAAAAACCTCTTGCGGAACAACATAGGCGGCTATTCGCATTCGAGAAAGATCAAAAAGAGAGACGCATAAAGATAGTCACCATAAGCGAACTGCTTGAGGTTTTTCCCAGGGGAGCTAAGGTTGAACCGAAACCGTCATCTTGGAGCACTACGGCGGATGACATACGAATGCAGAATTACTATCCTTTGTGGTATGACAAGAATAATCCGATTCACCAGATGCAATGGGAACATTTGAATATAACTATGGATGTGGCTCACATGGCAGCGGAACTAGCGGGCGATGATAACAGCCGTAAATTTGCCGATATCGCCAGGACCACCTTGGATGCGGCACTTCATAGCGACCAGTTTTGGTGGGCCAGTAAAAAACCTATGTGGGATATAAACATGGTTTATCGTGGTTTGAACCTTCAACGAGAAGTGCTGTTGAATGCCTATAAAGCGATAAGTATCAGCGGCGCTAAACCGGAATTAGTAAAGGAATACTATTATAAGACAGTGGCGGCAAGGCATCTGTTTGACCAAATCACAGACCACCTGTATATTGACTAGTGTTCGGAAAAATTTTTGACAGAATAGGAGGCGATGCATGAGAGCGAAGGAACTATTTGGAAAAGAGGTTATAGATGTTAATGCCAAAGTTGTAGGTAAGATTGTGGATATGAATTTGGACATAGCTAAGTCTACGGTGCATGACATTGTGGTGAAGGCGGGGCTAACCAAAAAACTGTCCATTCGTCTCGAGGATATCGATAAGATCGGTGACAAGGTTATGCTGAGAGTCCCTAAGGAAAAGGCGCAAAAAGCATAGCTTGGGCATCTGAACATAACCTGACAAGCGGGAAATTCGTTGAAGCATATTTACCTCGGCTTGGCCATTCATAGTCATCAGCCGGTGGGTAATTTCCCTTGGGTCTTTGAAGAAGCCTACCGGCGGGCCTATTTGCCTATGGTTGAGGCCCTGGAAAGACATCATGCGGTCCGTGTCTCCCTGCATTATAGCGGTTGCCTCATTGACTGGTTACAGCAAAATTATCCTGAATTTTTAAAAAGACTGGCGGTCCTGGTCAGCCAAGATCAGGTAGAGATTATGGGCGGCGCGTATTACGAGCCTATTCTGCCGATTATTCCCGATACGGATAAATTAGGGCAGATCGACAAAATGGCCACCTTTATCAATCAAAAATTCGGCTCGCGACCTACAGGAATGTGGTTGGCGGAACGTGTTTGGGAACCATATCTGGCTAAGATTCTGGCTGAGGCAGACGTGCAATGGACGCTGGTTGATGATAATGCGTTCAAATCGGTTGGGCTGGAGGACAAAGACCTGTTTGGCTACTATCTCACAGAAGAACAAGGGTTTTCTGTAAAGGTATTTCCTATTAGTAAACACCTGCGTTATTCCATACCGTGGCACGATGTGGATGAAGTTATGGAATATTTGATGAAAGAAGCCTCTGCTGACGATGATAAGATCGCCGTACTCGGTGATGACGGTGAGAAATTAGGTGTTTGGCCGGGAACTTACGAGCATTGCTGGCAGAAGGGGTGGGTTGATAGGTTTTTCAGCGAATTGGAAGCTAATCATAGTTGGCTGCATACTGTTCCGCTCGGTGAATACACGCGCAAGTTTTCACCTGTGGGCAGGATATATCTACCCTGTGCCTCTTATGATGAGATGCTGGAGTGGTCACTACCAGCCCACAAGTCCTGGGAATATGCCAGCATCAAGCGTCAGTTCGAAGCCGAGGGTCGTCCGGACATAGCTCGATTGATGTACGGTGGACTATGGCGTAATTTCCTGGTCAAATACCCCGAGATAAATCGGATGCATAAGAAGATGCTCCGCGTTCACGAAAAGGTTTATCAAGCTCGTACGGTGGATAAAGGCGACTGTGGAATTCAAGATTTGTGGCAAGCGCAATGTAATTGCCCTTACTGGCATGGCGTCTTCGGCGGGATTTACCTGGCCGACATCCGAGCGACGACCTATGGCCATCTGATTCAGGCTGAAAATCAAGCTGATAACGTAACCCGAAGGCATCGTTCGGGAAGGGTCTCCAACCAGAGCAGTGATTGGTTGGAATGGCAGGAGGTTGACTTTGACGGCGATGGCAATAAGGAATTGCTTGTGGACAGTGGAGCTTCCTCTGTTTACCTGAGCCCTGCGGAAGGCGGCTCTATCTTTGAGTGGGACATTCGCCGGTGCAGCTATAACGTGATGAGCACGCTGGCCAGAAGGCTGGAGGCTTACCATCGAGCGCTAACTGAGCCGAACCAGGAAAAACCGAGTAATGAGAAGGGTTCTATTCCCAGCATACACGACCTGATCACGATAAAGGATAAAGATTCTCTTCAGTATCTGATTTATGATAGATATCCTCGTTCCAGCCTCATTGACCATTTTTTCCCCACAAGCGTCAAACTCGACGAATTTGTTCACCAATCTCATATTGAGCTGGGCGACTTCGTTAACAAGGCCTATGAATTCTCCGTGGAGCAGGAAGGCAATGCGATGCGCATTTTGCTGGAGCGAAGTGGAACTTTACGGATGAACCAGGAAAGCCTGCCCTTCGAGGTGCGTAAGAATATCAGGCTGGTGATGGGGCTAGGGATGATGGATATAAACTATCAGTTCAAGAACGTGAGCGGTTCATCCGTTAAAGCTGTTTTTGGCAGCGAGTGGAATTTTAACTTACTGGGTGGTGGTCATAATGAGCAAGCCTATTATGAGGCGTCAGGACTTAGTTTGAATGACCAACATCTTGATTCTCAGGGAGAGCTCCTGAATATCGGAAAGATGGCGTTGGGAAATCGAGGTCTGGGCATTGAATTGGAGCTGACCACAGAGCCAAATATAGGTTTGTGGCGATTTCCTGTGGAAAGCGTCTCCAATTCGGAAGGTGGGATAGAGAGGATATATCAGGAAAGTTGTCTGGTCGCGTTGTTGTCCCTAGACCTGCCGCCGGGCAATACAGCTGAACTGAACCTGGTCTGGCGTTTAAAGAATATTTAGTATCTTGTTAACCCAGGAAATAGATCCGAAGCACGCGTTTACAATTTGCGACAAGCGTTTGGCTGCCTCATGAAGGTGTGAGCCTTACGTCGGCAATCAATTTGAGCGCTCCCATGTCGATCATTTTTTGCGCCAAACGTTTCCCCACCTGCTCAGGTGCCTGGGCATCGCCCTCTTCAGTAGCTCGCAGAATACGTTTGCCATCAGCGCTGGCTACCATCCCATGAATCCCGAGCTCCGCACCCGATACTATGCCCAGAGCAGCGATGGGGGCACGGCAACCTCCGCCGAGAGCGCACAAGAATGTTCTCTCGGCGGTTATGCTCTGCCATGTTGGCAGGTGGTTTATTTTTGAGACGTGGGACAGTATTTCCTCGTCTTCGGAACGTACCTCAATTCCAAGTGCGCCTTGCCCTACGGCCGGTGTGAAATGCTCCACGGCAAGATATTCTGCAATCTCACTTTCCTTGCCCAAACGTAGCAGAGCTGCGGCAGCCAGGACCACGCCGTCAAATTCTCTCCTCGAGACTTTCGCCAGTCGGGTTTCAACATTTCCTTGTATCCCGCGTATATCTAGATCATTTCGTAAGGCAAGCAACTGAGACGAACGACGCAAACTTCCTGTACCAATCCTGGATCCCGGAACTAGTTTGGAAAGATTTCCGCCTCTTGACACAAGCACGTCTCTGGGATCGAGCCTGGCAGTAACTGCGGCCAGCGAAAGTGTGGTTTGGATTTCGGTGGGCATGTCTTTAAGGCTGTGAACAGCTAGGTCGATTTCGCCGTTTAACAGGGCGTTTTCCAACTCCTTGATGAATACCCCTTGTCCTAAAGGTTGTTCCGACGAGGTGGCGCTGAGTTGGTCCCCGGTGGTCTTTATTTTCACAAGGCTGGCGTCAAGGCCAGGGACGGCTTCCTTGAGCTTGGTCAGCACCGATTCAGCTTGTATGACAGCCAATTTGCTGCCGCGGGTGCCGATGGAAATCTTCCTCATTCAGGCTTTTCCTCGTTTAAGCGGAAAAGCTCATTGAGCAGCCTGATGTATTCATCTCGACGGTGGCTATCATTCTTTAGGTTCTGAATCGGATCGTGGAGCATTTTTTGCATCATTGCCTTGGTCATAGCTTCGATGCTCTCTCGTTCGTCTGCGGAGAGATGGCGCAATTTCTTTAATGTTATATTTAGCTGTGCCTGGCGTATATCCTCCGCCTTTTTGACCAGGCTGCTAATTACCGGTTTCGCTTCGTTAGCCTGCCACCATGACCTGAATCTATCAACTTCGGACTCTATAATATCCGTGACCTTCTGGATTTCGGTTTCCCTCCGCTTTCGGTTCGCCTCGGAAAGACGGCTGAAGTCATCTATATCATAAAGAAGGACGTTGCTGATGTGGCGCACCTCAGTATCTACGTCCCGAGGCACAGCGATATCAATAATCACCAACTTGCGATTGTCGCGGGCCTGCATGGCGTTAGCTACCGTCTTAAAATCTAATATAAGGTGAGGTGCGCCGGTGCAACTGATGGCAATGTCGCAAGTAGCCAGTTCTCGCCCCAAACTACCGATATCTACAGTGGTTCCTCCCAGTGCTGCGGCGAGAATTGAGGCCTTATCATACGAACGGCTGGTAGTAACAATCTGTGAAATGCCTCTATCCTTCAGTGCCTTAGCCACCAGATTTCCAGCTTCTCCGGTGCCAATAACTACAGCCTTACATAGGGACAAGTCCCCAACGGCTTTAGCAGCTAGATCAACCGCAACGGAGCTCACTGAAAGGGCGTTCCGGCTGATCCCCGTCTTCTCCCGTACCTCTCTGCCTACGCTGAGCGCCTGGCTAAAGAGATTTTGAAGAGGATGTTCAATCATACGAGCCTTTTTAGCCTCTTCTAAACTATGCTTCACCTGTCCTAATATCTCGAACTCACCGATAATCATTGAATCAAGCCCGGAAGCCACCCGGAAAAGATGCCTAATCGCCGCCTCATCTTGATAGGAATAGAGATATGGCAGTAGGTCGGCATCGGATATGTTTGACCAGGCCTTAAAGAAATCTATGCTTGGCTGGGATGTGCTACCCTTTTCAACAAGGGAGTAGATCTCGGTGCGGTTGCACGTGGAAATTATTAGCCCCTGTGTTACGTATTTGCGGAGCAAGTCTAAAGCATCGGGGAGATGGTCGCTGCTTACCGCCAACCTCTCTCTGATTTCAATTGGCGTTGAGTTGTGATTCACGCCCACCAGGCAAATCTGCATGCTAATCGGCTTCTTCATGGCTCCTTCTGTCCCAGCATCTTGAGTTTTTTGAGCATGATTTCCTTGGCTTCCCGGTTTTTGCCTCGCCTCACCAGCTCTAAAAGAGAGTTCAGATTCAAGACTTCTTGCCAGGCATCGCCGCTAACTACGATTCCCTGCTGCCTCAACTCAGAACGAATCTCATCAGCGAGTATGGCCAATTGGGCATATTCCTTTTTGAAGCTCTTTTCCAACTCGCTCCTGATTTTCCGAGCCAATGCCGGACTTCTGCCTGATGTGGAAACTGCTACGACGATGTCGCCACGCCGAAAATGTGACGGAACGATGAAATCGGAGTTATCAGGATCATCGACGACGTTAACCAGAACGCCTCGTCGCCTCGATTCAAAGGCGATGCTTTCATTAACTTTGGCATCATCAGTTGCGGCTATGGCGATAAAGGCATCATTGAGGTCTTCGGCACTATGAGCTCGTTGATGTGCCCGTATAGCGCCATCTTTTGCCAGCTGGTTTAGCTCTGGGCAAAAAGTGGGGCCTATGACTTCTACGACGGCGTCGTGCTCAAGAAGCGTTTTAACCTTGCGAAGGGCTACCTCGCCGGCACCAACCACCAGGCACTTTTTGTTACGGATGTCCAATAATACGGGATAGTACGGGGAGGCTTGGTCATGACTTCTCATACCGTATATTTAACCCTCGTCTTTTTCACCTCTTTGGTGCTGTAAAGAAGTAGTGCTCCGTTCTTATCGAATCCAGCCTCTACGGATATTCTATCAGCTAAGGCTCGGCAAGTCTCTCGGGTGTCTGCGTGTATCATGGCAAACAAATTATAAGGCCATCGGGCGTTTGTCTGCCTTTCATAGCAATGACTTACCTCGGGAAACGTGGCTACCTTTTTGCCTGCAGCTTCAGTTAAGTGTGGTGGTACACTCCAACAAGCCATAGCGTTGGCTTTGAATCCGAGTTTGCCATGGCTGATCGCGGCGCTGAAACGACGCATGATTCTCCGCTGTAACAAGGCCTGGCATATATCCAGAAAGCTATCCACATCCATCTGTAACCTTGCCGACATGATATCGAATGGCTTCTCAATAAGAGGCAGATCTTGTTGCAGTTCGTTGATTACATCTCGGTCGCTTGGAGATAGCCCAGAATCGTTATTCGATGGGCAATTGTCGTCTGAATATATCTCGGGCGTCGGTGAGTTGGCTCTGCCGAGATCAAAGAAAGCGCCTATTTTGAAGGTTTTTAGCGCAGGCAGGTTTAAGGTAAGTTCAGCCCTGATGCTACCATTCAGTTTTTGTATTTCACTTTCTATGTTGTGCGTTGCAAGCATGGCTAGCGTGAACCAGAAGTTCAAGCTGTGTTCACGTTCGTAGCAATGACTTACAAAAGGATTGGCTGTTATTATCCTGTCCGCCTCGGCCAGGGATTCCGTTGGCACTTTCATTGCCACTAGAGTAGTCTGATAACCGAGTTGAGCTGGATCAAAAACAGGTCCTATGAGTCGGACGATTCCCCTTGTTTTAAGACTCTTAATTCTCCGGAGCGTCTCGTCACCGCTTATCCTTAAACGCAGTCCCAAGTCGGTAAACGGCTGCCGGCACAGAGGAAAGTCTCTCTGCATTAGGTCGAGCAGGTCTTTGTCGATATTGTCCAGTTGCGGCATATTTGGTAGTCACCTGCTCTTTCGTAATACTGTTGGCTGGTACACGCAGTATGGTTCAGATTCGCAGTAATCGCCGGTAGATTCGTAGGCCCTGGCCCGGCAGCCACCACAAACCATCTTGTATTCGCAAATGCCGCATTTTCCCTTGATGCGTGAAATGTCTCTTAGCTCAGAGAACAATCTGGAATTTGTCCAGATCTCCCCAAAACTTTTGTCTCTTATGTTGCCTGCTTCCACGTCAAGGTAGCCGCAGCCCTGTACTCTGCCGAGGTGGGAGATGAAACAAAAACTGATGCCCGCCAGACAGCCGCGTGTTAGGGAGTTCAAACCAGGTCTGGTTTGCGTTTTTGGCCCAACACTGAGCGAGGTGTTTTGCTGGCTGCTTTTGCTGTCTGCCTGCCTGATTATTCGTTGATAATGCGGGGCATCAGTCGGCTTGAAGAATATTCTATCTCCCATCTCCTTTTGCTTAGCATAGATCCAATTGAGCGCCTGCTCGTACTCTTGTGAAGACATTTCTGCAGCACGTAGTCCCTTGCCCCGACCTGTCGCCACCAACATGAATGGGTGGAAAGCTGCGGCTCCTGTTTCAAGTGCCAGGTTCAGCAATTCATTCAAGTATTTTACGTTTAGCCTAGTTATAGTGCTGTTGATTTGAATTTCGACACCTGCTTTGCGTAATCGAGCTATTCCTTCCATGGCATTTTGAAACGCACCTGCCTTGCCGCGAAATTTGTCCTGGAGATCGGGCGTGGGAAAATCTATGCTGATGGCAACCCTTGATACAGGGATTTCCTTTAGACTGAGCGCGATTTCATCGGTGATGAGGGTACCGTTGGTGCCCATTACCACCCTTAGTCCTTTGCCCACCGCATATTCCGCTAGCCGGAATACGTCGCGCCGCAAAAGAGGTTCGCCACCACTGAGGATCAATATGGGCTTACCCACCTCAAGTATGTTATCTATCAGGCGAAGGCACTCTTCCGTCGATAATTCGTCTTTATGAATGATTTCCGTAGAGGACGCCCGGCAGTGTGCACAGAAAAGGTTACAGCTTTTGGTTATCTCCCAGGCTACTATCTGCAGTTTCGGGGAAGCGATTTGCTCGGTGTTCAACTGACTTCATCTCCCAAGATTACCCCCGAAATGTAGGGGCAGACCTTCAGGTCTGCCCGTGAATAAAGGGCAGATGTCTCGGACAGGCCCAGGAGTCTGTCCCTACGTTGTTTCATTCTGTTAGTCCTAATTCGCTGTCCGTCAGATAACATGCTGGGTCTTCGGCCCAGACATCGCCAAAGACTGACTCAGCTCTCACCCGCAGGTTGCCATTGCACAGATCTAGGTATCGGCATCCGGCGCAGCGCCCCTTTACTAGCCCTTTCCGGTCTTTCAGACCGCGCATCAACTGGTCTGAGGTATCAAGCCAGATATCGCCGAATTTCCGCCGGCGCACGTTTCCAAATGAGTAATGCCGCCAGAATTGGTCGGGATGCACATTGCCGAGTTCGTCGATGGCCCCTATTCGTATGCCAGAATTGTTGCCGCCATTAGCTCGGAGCAAAGCCAGCGCCTGTTCGGCACGCGCGCGAATCTTGGTTCTTCAGCTTGAGATAAACGTAAACGCCGTCGGCATGGTTGTCCACTGTGAGGACCTCTTTGTGTATACCGCGGCCATAAAGGTCCACAGTGCGGTCGCAGATTAGATCGATTACCTGCCTGGTACGTGCATGGTCCACGTCACGCGTGCTTAAGCTGTCGGCTCGACCTACATATACGAGATGGTAAAAGCATATGCGCTCTACTCCTTCACGTTCTATGAGATCGAACATGGCAGGTATTTCGGTGTAGTTGGAGGCGGTGATAGTAAATCTTAAAGACACCCTCAATCCTCGAGCCACGCAGTTTCGAATACCCTGTAGAGCAGCTTCGTAAGCGCCCTTTTTACCCCGGAACTTATCGTTTCGGATACCAATGCCATCCAGGCTGATGCCTGCCTCGGCAAAGCCGATGTCTCTTATTCTCGCAGCCGCTTTCTCGGTGATGAGGGTGCCGTTGGTGGACAGGGCGACCCTTATACCTAACTGTTTGGCAAAGTTGGCAAGTTCAAAGATATCTTCTCTGAGCAGCGGCTCACCGCCAGAAAACAGAAGCACCGGCACGCCGAAATCTGCCAGGTCACGTATGAATGATTTTGATTCCTCTGTGTTCAAAATCTCAGGAGGGTCTTGGCTAGATGCGCTGCTATAGCAGTGACGGCAATGAAGGTTACATCTTCTGGTACAGTTCCACACTACGATTGGGCGTTGCCTGTCAGTGCCCTGATTTTGTCTATCGTAGCGAAGGCTGTCGCCGGGCCCGACGGCTTCGCACAACAACCTCGAAATGGATATCATGACAATTGTTATTATACTTACAAATTCCGGCTTAGGCTATTAACATTCAGCGAAAAGTCTAATTGCTTAGTAACGCAGGGATGAAGTTTAGACTACTAGTTTGGCCGCAGAATGGCGAATGGAGTCTGGGGATAAGGTGTTTGCTGCCAATAAGCGATTTATATCCGCCTTGAACTGATTGGCGTCGAACGGTTTCATGATGTAAGACGCCTTTGAACTGGCGAGAAAAGCTGTAGTTTGTGCTCCTAGGGTATCACCGGTGATAAAGGTCACCCTCCGCTTCAGGGACGGAGCAATTTCTAGGATTTGCTGGTATAGCTCAATGCCGCTCATGCCGGGCATCTTAATATCAAGCAGGATAAGGCTGTATCTCTCACTCTTGATTTTCTTTAGCGCATCCTCGGCTTTATCAGCAGTCTCCACCTTATGCCCTTCTTCGCGCAGTACGCGACTGACAAAGCGCCTAATTAATAGCTCATCATCTACCACCAGTATTCTAGCTCCGGTCATCTTTTCGGGTTCTTCGACTGACGGCTCAGGGAATTCTAGCTGCTTGTCTTCATTGATTATGGGGAGGTCCACGATAAAAGTGGCGCCTTTGCCCGGTTTGCTGGCGACATGTATTTTGCCCTGATGCTCGGAAATTATACCGTGGCAGACACTCAAGCCAAGTCCTGTCCCCTGGCCTACCTCCCTGGTGGTAAAGAAGGGCTCAAATACCCTGTTCATGTCTTGCTTGAGTATACCGGGCCCGTTATCCTTGAAGGATATTCGGATGGTGCTGTCGAAACGTTCCGTGGCTATTAACAGCTTACCCCTTCCATGAGTCAATTTCATGGCGGTCTCGGCGTTGATGATCAAGTTCAGGAATACCTGCTGCAGCTGACCCGAGTCGGCGATAGTCGTAGGCAGGTCGGGTTGGAAGCGTGTAGCAACTTTTATATTGTCTGTCTTTAACTCGTAAGCCCTTAAGTCTAGTGTCGTGGCAATGATTTCGTTTATATCTACCTGGCTTCGCTGAGGCTTGGATTGCCGGGCGAAGGCGAGCAGTTTCCTGACGATACTGGCCACTCGTTGGGAACCCTCATTGATAATCTCTATATCGTGCCTCATATCCTGGGGTAGATCATCTCTGATCAGTAGCAGGTGAGCATAACCGATAACTCCCGTCAGCGGGTTGTTTATTTCATGGGCTACACCCGAAGCCAGCTCGCCGACGGAAGCTAGCCGGCTGGCAAACTGAGCTTTCTGCTCCAGTTGCTTTTGTTGCTCTTCCAGTCTTTTCTGGTCGGTGACATCGCGCGACACGCCCAGCGTGAAGAGTCTACCGCCGATGGTGATTGGCCTGACGCTAACGATAACGTCTCGTAACTCGCCGCTCTTTGTTCGATGTTTAGTTTCAACGATTTCATCTGTCTTTGTGCTGGTTCTCTGGCGGTGCTTCTTAAGCTCGCCCCTGGGCTCTACTGCCTCAAAGTCATATACCGTGAGCTTGGAGAACTCCTCCCGACTGTAGCCCAGATTGTGGCATGCCGTATCGTTGAAATCGACCACGGCCAGGGTATCGAAATCCGTGAGGATGATAGAGTCTGTCGCCTGTTCGAATATAGCCCGGTACCGTTCCTCACTCTCTCGCAGCTTTTCCTCAATTCGTTTTTGGTCAGTGATATCACGAGATACGCCCAAGACAAAGCTTTTGTTCCCAATAACTAGGGGCCTCGTGTTCGATTGCACGTCCCGCAGTTCGCCGTTCTTAGTCTTGTGTTTGGTTTCAAAGGTCTCGGCTCCCTTATTGATAATATTTTGGCTATGCTTCATAATCTCATCAGCTGATTCAACGGCCTCGAAGTCGGACACCCTGAGCCTGGCGAACTCTTTGGGTGTATAGCCCAGGCTGAGGCAAGCCGTTTCGTTGAAGTCTACTACCGCCAGCGTTTCTGAATCTGTGAGTATTATTGAGTCTGATGCCTGTTCGAAGATAGCCCGGTATCTTTGCTCGCTTTCCCGCAGCGCTTGTTCCATCTGTTTTCGGTCGGTGATGTCCTGGATGGTGCCGAACAGTTTGATCACGCGGCCGCTTTCGTCTTTGATAGGCCGTATGTGCGCGCTGAGGAAAACGGTCTTGCCGCTGGGCAGTTTTGCGGTTGAGTCAATACTGCCTTCTATGCCACGTTTAATAACGCTGTTGTTGAATTTTCTGAGCCTGGTCGCTTCTTCTGGAGCGTAGTAACCCGGCTCCTCTTCTACCGAAGGCGGCCCCAGAGCTCTATCGCGCTCAAAAATTTCGTATACTTCGTCGGACCATTCGATTTTCTGGGTAGCAATGTCATATTCCCAGTCCCCGATTCGTCCCAGTGCCTGTGCTTCTTTCAAGCGTTGCTCGCTTTGCTTGAGCGCCTCCTCCGTATGATGCTGTTCGCTGATGTCAATAAGGTTTCCTAATATGCCTAGCTTACCCCTATATTGAATGGCAGATACTCTAACCTCAGACCAAAACAGGCTGCCGTCTTTTCTGATTCTACGTCTCTTGTATGTTGTAGAAGATATCTCCCCTTTGAGGTATTTGGCCATGATTTCATTTATGGCCTCTCTCTCATCCGGAGGGACCAATTGTGCAAAATCCATCCCCAGCATTTCTTTAGGTTCATAGCCGTGCAGCCGGGCAAAATTGTTATTGACATATACGTATTTACCATCCTGCGCGATAAATATACCGGTGAGAGAGCTTTCCGCCAGGGTTCTGTATCTCTCCTCGCTCTCCCTCAGTGCCTCCTCAATCTTCTTGCGCTCGGTGATATCGGTATCAAGGATGAGGGCAGCCGGTTTGCCTTCCCAGGCCAACTGCGTGACATTACGTAACAGCCACCTGGTGTTGCCCTGCTTGTCCACGATTCTAACAGTGTAGGAATCAGGGACCTTCTCGCCCTTCATCCTTCGTGTGCGGTAACTTAAGGCCATTTCACGGTCATCCGGATGGACCAGGGCCAGCGCTTTCATTGAGGTCAGCTCTTCTAATGAGTAGCCGGTTATCTCGGCCAATTTGGGATTGCCAAACTTAATCAGGCTGTCCTGGATTATGGATATGGGCTGGCCCACATTCTCTACAAAGAGGCGATACTTTTGCTCTGAAGCCAGGAGTGCTGCCTCTGCCTCTTTCTGGCTGGTCATGTCTATGACAATGCCTCTTAAGCCGACAACCTTGTTTTCGACGATTATAGGATTGGAATCAGCAAGGGCTGGAAAGGTGGTGCCATCTTTCCTGACCATGTCATATTCCCTAAACCCCAGCTGCTCTCCGGCCAGCCGCCTTTGAATATCTTTCGCCAGTCTATCTCGGTCCTGGGGGGCGACCATTTGCAGCGCATTCACCCCTGTGAAATCCTCCGGCGTGTAGCCTGTAAGCTCAAAGGCGTAACGGTTAACGAAGGTGATGTTACCTTTGATGTCAACTTCGAAGACAACCTGCGGCAGCAAATTAGCCAGGTCTCTGAATCTCTTCTCGCTCTTCCGGAGGCTGTCCTGGATTCGCTTGCGCTCCGTGACATCTTCGCCGGAACTCAGCAGGCTAATGATATGACCATGGCTATCTCTTAACACGGTGTTGTGCCAGGCAATAATCCTCTCCTCACCGCTCTTGGTTAATACGGGATTTTCATGATATTCGGTCAACGCGATGTCTCCGGACAGCAGCTTCTTTGAAACGGAGAGTAAATCATTTCTTATCGCGGGAGGGATAAAATTTTCAAACCAGTTCTTGCCGATAATCTCCCTTTCACCGTATCCCAGTACTTCGTACCCTCTCTTGTTGATATGTGTTACCTTGCCCTCACGGTTAATGACTAATATGATTGCTCCGGCGATGTCAATGGCAATGTCACGATAATCTTCAATCTTGCTCTTGCCCGCCTTTGGTGATTTGCCCGCACGTTTTCCATCGGCCTTGGCTGTCCGCCGCTTAGCCGGACGCTGTTTCACTGGCAATGCATTCTTCAGTTGCTTTTTCGTCTTGTCAGCGTCCTTCATTTACTGGCTCCTGGGAGATGAACGGTTATCATAGCTTGCCGCGTTTCCCTAATACTTTGAACAAAGCTTCTACTATTGACGGGTCGAATTGCTTGCCCTTGCCCCTTTTCAACTCGGCGCAGGCTACTTTGGAAGTCATGGCGGGGCGATAGGGGCGGGCGGAGGTCATCGAGTCATAGGCGTCGGCTACAGCCAGTGTCATAGCGGCGTCTGATACTATGGTATCACAGGCTTCGGCGACGGCTTCGGCAACTGCTACGATACTGGCGCCTTTTGTGATTTGCTCGCCGGCCAGACCATCGGGGTAGCCCGTGCCATCGTATCGCTCATGGTGGTGCCTGACCATTTCCAGTACCTCTTTGTCTTCTATTACCGGGCGTAAGATGTGCTCGCCAATCTCGCAGTGCAACTTAACGTGTTCAAACTCATCATCGGTTAGCTTGCCCGGTTTATTCAAGACCGATTCTCTCACCCCAATCTTGCCGATATCGTGGACTAGCCCAGCCAGGCTGATTTTCTCAATTTTCTCTACGGACACGCCGAGCTCTTGTGCTATGGCCACAGCAATTTCGGTTACTCTGTGCGAATGTCCATGAGTATACTTGTCCTTAGCTTCAAGGGCATTGGCCAAGGAGGTAATGGAATTGAGGAACGACTCGCGAATCCTTCGGGTCTGGGCTGAAACTTTCTTTTCCAAGCTGTGCTGATATTCCCTGTTTTCCAGTATGAGCCTTCTCTTTTCCAAAGCCCTGTCGACGCTAAGCAAAAGTAATTTAAGGTCGATAGGTTTGATGATATAGTCGTAAGCGCCCATTTTCATCGAGTTTATGGCAATTTCAATATCAGCGACCGCTGTGACCATAATAGCAGCGGTGTCCGGATATTTTTCATTGATTACTTTTAGCACCTCGATGCCTGATTTTCCGGGCATGCTGATATCCAACAGAACTAGAGCGGCAGGCTTAGCCTTGAGCTCTTTCAAAGCTAGGTTACCGTCTGACGCTGTGCAGCAGTGGTAGCCATTATCGGTCAGCTTGCGGGAAAGGATTTCCCTGACGCGGACTTCATCATCCACTATCAATATTCTGGCTTCGTTCTGGCTACTAATTTTCACGCCTGCCTGCCTTTCTTTTGGCGGGCTGTTTTTCACCTTCACATTCATAGACTTCCTCCTAATGCCGACGTGGGGCGAACATCATTTTTTCTTTGCTGTCTGTTTCCTGCCGTCTGTTGTCTGATGTCTGAACGTTCTGACCGCCTGCAATATATCCTCGCTCGTGAATGGTTTTATCATAATCGTGAAAGGGCCGTACTCCTTGGCCTTTTTCAGAAGATCGCTGTCAGGATAGCCGCTGATGATGACGACGGGCACCTGTTTGTCCCTCTTCCTGATGTGGCGGAAAAGGTCACTACCATCGATTTCAGGCATAACCAAATCGAGGAAAATCAAGTCGAAGTGCTCTCTGGAAAGCAATTCCAGAGCCTCAGGGCTGTTCGACGTGGTTCTTACGTTGGAGCCACTTTTGGCCAAGCTATCCTGGAAGAAGCGCAGTATAACCGGTTCATCATCAACGACCAGGATCTGTGTGGCTCTGCCTACCGTCTGTTGGAGAAGCCATCTATCGATCTGGTCTTTGTTAAAGCGGAACTGCTTGCCGATCTTAATCGCCGGTATTTCACCACAGTTGACCTTGCGTATTACGGTGGTCTGGTTTAGCCTCAGGTATTCAGCCAATTCTTGAGGTGTTAATAGCTGGTCCATATTTAGATATCCTCATCTTTCCTGATTTTACAAGACTTTATAGAACATCCAAATTTATTTGTCAATAGTTTTCAATGTATATTAGTACTAAAGTAATATAAAGGATACTTTAGAGTATTTTTGAGCATCTTGATTTATGGTTCAGCCAATGTATTTCTTTACACAGCACCAGACGATTGTGTTAGACAGAGGTTCACGGGAGTCGGAAATGGTGAATTGGAAGAATCCTCCGGGGAGCTTTGTCGGAATTGAGGGTGTGAAGCAGGGTCAACAGCACGCTCAGCGGGATAGATATGAATTTGACTTAGGAGCGCAGTTCCCGGGGGATGCCTGGCTTACCTTAACCGTTTTTGGAAGACAAGTTTATCGTCCCCCGGCGCGTAGAAATCCGGAATCCGGCAGACCAGCTCATAGCCCTGCGAGAGGTGAAATCGTCTTGTGGCCTCATATTCGGGCTTCGACGACGTTTCAATAAGTGCGAGCCTGCCGTTAGTTTTCCTTATTGTGTTTTCGGCGGATGCCAATAGATTTTTCCCTATACCTTGTCCTTGTCGGCCGGGGTCTACTGCCATCCAGTATATGTCCCAGGTTCCTTCAGTTAATGGCGTGGACCCGTAACAGATATAGCCAACGATCAAGGAGCCTACCTCTGCCACAAGGATTTGATACCCGGAACGGATCGGCTCCTGGATGTAACTATCGAGTACTTCCTCAGCTATGTCTACCTCCGGGGGCTTGAACTCTGGAACGTTCTGCAAGATCTGAATTATGGCCGGCTTGTCCTCTCGGTTAAATGGTCGAATTCTAGGTCTCATTTGTGTTTGGTCTCGAGGGCGAGCTGCAGAATCTGCTCGATAAACCGGTCGTAGCTCATCCCGGCAGCCCGCGCTTGAAGCGCGGCGCCGGAACCAGGAGATATATCGGGGTTGGGGTTCAGCTCTATGATCTTTAGTTGACCGGCAGTGTCCAGCCGGAAATCTGCTCTGGCGTAGCCGCGTGAGCCGAACAACCTGAAGGCGCTGAGAGCGGTCCGGGCAATGCGTTCTTCAAGCTCCTTGTCTATTTCAGCCGGGCATATAACTTTGGTGTGCTGGTAGTAGGCACTCTGCGGGTCCCACTTGGCGGAGAAGGTGAGAATAGTCGGCAATTCGGGTGCCAGGGAATAAACTATCTCAGATACGGGCAAGGCCACCGGTTTCTTGGTTCCCAGTACGGTAACGTTGAATTCACGCCCATCGACAAACTCCTCAACCAACGCCCTCTTTTTGAAGCGCATGCTTATTGCTGATACTTGCGTTTGCAGGGAATCAAAATCGTATACGACGCTTTCTTCTGAAATGCCACTGCTTCCATCTTCTGCACATGGCTTAACTATGCAAGGATACTTCAAATGAAATAGCGGCGCGGTTTTGCTGTCCATGAGTTGATATTTTGGTGTATCTATCCCCAATGCTGACAGGCGTGTTTTTGTCTTCACTTTATCTAGGCCGATAGTTAAGGCGGTGGCGCTGCAACCGGTAAAAGTTAAGGCCGTTTCGGAAAGGAAATTGACCACGGCCGCCTCTGTTTCCGGAGCGCCATCAAAGCCTTCGAAAAGGTTGAACACCAAGTCGGCATCTAAGGTTTTGAGTGTCTGCTTTACTGACTGTAGCGGCGGTAGCAGAGGCACAGGGACGGCACTATATCCTGTGGCTATCAGAGCCTGGTAGACTGCATCCACTCCGTCCAGGATAGCGAAGGATGCTTTTTTTTCAATAATGTTGTCATAGAGGTCAGGGTTAGGCTCGTTATAGATAACAGCTATCCTCGGACACACTGCGGGTACCTTTTCAGAGCAGCATTGAGTATAACTGAAACGAGAGCTTGATAGCTCCAACCCAGCTTGTATGCCATTATAGGCAGGTCACTGCTTTTCGGGTTGAGCCCTGCCAGCGGATTTATCTCAAGAAAGTAGGGGATGCCTTCGGGGCTGAGCTTGAAGTCTAGCCGAGCAAAATCACGGCAACCCAGAGTCTTGAAAATATCTAGGCTGGAATCCGTGATTTGCTGGAGTATGTCTGCGCTCAAGCGGGCCGGACATTCATAATCCACCAATTGCTCCCACTCTCGTTTCACCTCCAGTGAATAAATGAAGTGAGGGCTGCTCTTCTTGGGCAGAACACGCATTATGCCCAGGACTGTCGGCGGCGAATTGCCGACGATTCCCAGCGTCAACTCGTCACCGGCGATGAATTCCTCTACCATGGCCGGTTGGTCATATTGCTCGATAAGCCGTGCTGCTATCTCCTCCACTTGCGCCGCGGTCTCGGCGCGAGAGCCGAGGTGTATTCCCTTGCTGGAACCCTCGTAAGCTGGCTTGATGAAAGCCGGCAGTGGAAAAGTATCCCAGTTCTTTTCTTTTAGTTGTCCGCTATTTACCGCCAACTCCCATTTTGGCGTACGGATTCCGACGCTTGACAGCAGTGTTTTTGTCAATGGTTTATCGAGGCATATTGCCAGGCATTGAGGGTCTGATCCGGAATAGGGTACGTTGAGCATTTCCAAAATGGAAGGTATCTGAGCCTCTCGGCTCCTGTGGTTACCCAAACCCTCAGAGATGTTGAAGACAAAGTCAATCCTATCCCGGAGAATGTTGTCAATGAACTCCCTGCCGCCACCTAGCTTGATCGCCGAGTGGCCCGCTACTTCCAGCGCTGCAACAATGGCATCAACCGTCTCAGACGAGTCGTATTCCTCGAGCGCGTCATCAGGGCAGCCGGGCATAGCACTGACTGTGTCTTTAAGATCGTATGCGAGCCCTATTATCATTTCTGACTCTCACCGGTTGAAGTTGCGGCAGCGGCAGATCCAATTCGGCGGTAGTATTATTGACCAATTTTCTTTCGCTGGTCAGGTCAGGGTCGAACTTGTCCTTAGGGTTGCGGTACCAGACAAAGCGACCCTGGTAATTTCGCAACACCAGTTCCTCACTGTTTTGGGTTAAAACGTAGTTGGGCTGAAGTGAGACCTTGCCACCGCCTTCAGGCAAGTCTATAACGAAAGTCGGTATAGCCAGGCCTGAGGTGCGGCCGCGCATACCTTCTATTATTTTGACGCCAGTTTCGACCGGCGTACGTAAGTGTTCGGCTCCCTGGATTTCATCACATTCAAACAGGTAGTAAGGGCGCACCTTGATCTTAAGCAGTCCCTGACAGAGCTTTGTCTGTGTTTCAACGCTATCATTAATGCCTCTGAGAAGTACAGACTGGTTACTCACCGGCACTCCCGGCACGCAGCAGACGATCGCATGCTGCCGCTGAATCCATCGTGATCTCACGGGGATGATTGAACTGCGTGTTGAGCCATATGGGCCCATACTTTGAGAGCATGTCGCACAGCTCGGCGTCAATACGTTGCGGCAGGACCACGGAAATCTGGTGCCAATACGTATTACCTCGACGTGACTGATCTGCCTCAAGTTGGAAATGACACATTCCAGGCGACGCGTGGAAAGCGTCAATGGGTCGCCGCCAGAGATAATGACATCTCTAACGTTGTCATTTCTGCGAATATAATCCAACATCGCCTTGATTTCATCGGGGGAGCGCACCCATCCGCCATTGTGCCATTCCCTTTTTCGTGTGCAATGGCGGCAGAGCATGGGGCAGATGTCAGTGAGCACCATCAACACCCTGTCCTGGTATCGATGGACCAGCCCGGGGACTACGGAATCCCTTTCTTCTCCAAGCGGGTCACGGAAACCCATGTTGCCCAGGCTGATTTCCTCAAAAGAGGGCACAGCCTGTTTTCTGATGGGGTCATTAAAGTCGCACAGGTTGGCAAGGGAGAGATAGTAAGGGCTGATTGACAGGGGGTATTTTGCGGTTACTGATTTGAGCTGGGCTATCTCGTTAGCTGACAGCGGGACAAAATGGGCTAGCTCTTCGACGCTGGTAATGCGGTTACGGAACTGCCATTTCCAGTTGGACCAATCAGTGTCGGTAACGTTAGAAAAGAACCTTCTTCTATTATTAACGGCCGTACCATAGGTAACGGCCGCCGTACCTGGAGGTTCTTCTTCTTCCACCACCACATCATTTCTAGTGGTGGCAATACCTGGAGGTTCTTCCTCCTCCACTTGGCTCTTAATGGCCGTTAATTTTGTCATCTGTTGATTCTCCTTAATTCTTCTAAGATACCATTTGATTAATGAAACACTATGAATGAAATCCTTTTCATTAACACGCTAACATAGTTCTTTTAATTTGTCAATATTTTTCGGGCTGTTTTATAATGAAACGATGAATTTTTTAGTTTGACAAAAATCTCGGCAAGTTCTACGATTTCATGTCGCTGTTGGGCGACGTAAGCGCAAGAGTCGAAGAAAGTTTTTGGGCGATAGTCGCATAGGAAATATTATGGAGGACACGCATGAATAAGAAGCACTGGGCGGGAGTTCAAGTCCTGACCGTTATAATCTTGGCGGCCCTGTTACTCGTCGGCTGTGGTTTTCAGAAAGCCACGTCGGATGGAGGCGTCGTCAGTGAGATGACAATGGCCACAGGGGTGGCCAAGGACGGTCGGCCAGTAGGGCCTACTAATGTTTTTCCTCAGGATGCCAAGTCGTTCTATTGCTCGTTCAAGATATCGAATTTTCCGCTCGACACCAAAATGACCGCTCTGTTGATATATATAGGCCCCGAGGTAACCGGAACAGCAACGGATAATCTGGCTTCCGGCCAATATGCCTTTAACTATGTGATGTCGACACAGTCCGGTACCATGCAGAAGCGGACGGGTTACGCGGCGATAGTCTGGCCTAGTTCTTCTGCACCTGGGTATAAATGGCCGCAAGGAAATTACAAAGTAGTCTTGAATCTTTCTGGGTCGACAGAATCTAAGGAAGCAGCTAGCGTATCCTTTAAAGTTCAGTAGCGTAACCAACCGAAGTATTAAAACTGTTCTTCCCGAAGAGCTACTATGGTAAGAAAAGCAATCACCACTTACTTCGATTCTCCTGGTGCTGAGAACACAGAAGAGACGTTGAAGCTGGCAAAAGAGAGGATGGAGGAACTTGGGATTACCAGTGTTGTTGTGGCTTCAACGACGGGTAACCACCGGCGTCAGGGCGGCTAAAGTATACAAAGGTTGCAGAGTTGTAGTGGTTTCCCATACTACCGGTTTTAAAGTCCCCGGCGAGCAGGAGCTCACTTCGGAGAACAGGGCAAAAATAGAGAAGTTAGGGGCCAAGGTTTTTACTGGTGCCCATGCTTTCGGCGGTATTTCCCATGCGGTGAGGAGAACCTTCACCACTCATGTTCCTTGGAGATTTCATGGCGAACACCCTCAGGATGCTCGGCCAGGGCATGAAGGTGGCTATAGAGGTAAGCCTTATGGCAGCGGATGCCGGCCTCATAAGTCCGGATGATGAGGTTGTCGCCATAGGCGGGACGGCCAGAGGAGCGGATACTGCTATCGTAGCGAAAGCCGCCCACGCCCATGACGCCTTTTCCTTCAGGGTGAAAGAGATTATCTGCAAGCCAAGACTCTAAGTTTGGCTATTTTCTCAACGGTTTTATTTATCGCTGTACCTTGACTGGTGCCGATTAGACATGTAAACTGCCTGCCAGGGCAAGCGGGCTGGAGCCTTGAACCGAAATCACCAGCGCATTCCCTGACGTATAAAATATGGCAAAGGCAGTTGTAGTTACGGGTGCTACCGGACATGTTGGTGCGAATCTTGTTCGTGCTTTACTGGCCCAGGGTAGGCGTGTACGCGCGTTGGTTCATGTAAATCGGCGGCCGCTTGAGGGGCTGGATGTTGAGGTAGTCACAGGTGATGTGTGTGATCCGGAATCTTTGTACCATGCCTTCAAAGGCGCTGAAGCAGTCTATCATTTAGCGGGCTACATCTCAATATCAACCGGCGACTGGCCGTTGCTTGAGTCTATCAATATTGTTGGAACCAGAAATGTGGTCGAGGCTTGCCTTCGCTCAAAGGTGCCTCGCCTGATCCACTTTAGCTCGATTCACGCCCATAGCCAGGAGCCTTTCGATGTTCCGGTTAACGAATCCCGACCGTTAGTGGGATCTCAATGTTGCCCCTGTTATGATCGCTCCAAGGCATCGGGCGAGAATGAAGTGCGTAAAGGGATCGAGCGAGGGCTTAATGCCGTCATTATGAATCCGACAGGAATCATAGGCCCCTATGATTTTGAACCGTCCCATTTTGGCCAGGCACTGCTTTCCATGGCTTGTCGGAAGATGCCGATGCTGGTAGGTGGTGGCTTCGACTGGGTAGATGTCCGTGATGTGGCGATGGGCGCGATGCGGGCTGAAGAGCGTGCACCCACCGGTGCCAAGTATCTCCTCTCCGGTCATTGGGAATCGGTGTGTGGTCTAGCAGCTCTTGTGGAGGAAATCAAGGGTGTCCCGGCGCCTCGCCTGGTTTGTCCTCTGTGGCTGGCTCATGCGGGCACTCCATTTACGGTAGCAATTGCCCGCCTCACCGGTAAGCGGGCGGTCTATACCAGCGCGTCGCTTAAGGCGCTGAAAAGTAATCGCCACATCAGCCACGCAAAAGCTACGCGTGACCTGGGCTACAATCCCCGTCCATTACGGGAAACAATCGCTGATACCTTGCATTGGTTCGAGGAGAACGGCTTTCTCGTCTGCTCATAAACCATAGTTTGTTGAATTAATGTGAACGAACTCGCGTTTTTTCATACTCTGCTTACGGGCTGGTTTATACTGGCTGTACTTATCTTTGTTGTATTGTTTTTCCTGGTAGCGCCTTACGGCCGTCATAGTCAACGTGGTTGGGGGCCGGCGACGGGAAGCAGGACAGGGTGGATAATAATGGAAGCGGTGTCGCCGCTTCTATTTGCTGCCTGTTTCATCATTGGCAGCAATGCTGTGACGATTACCGAACTTATTCTGCTCGTGGCATGGGAAGCACATTACATACATCGCGCTTTCATCTATCCCTTCAGCTTGAGCAATAGGGACAAACGTATGCCGGTGGCTATCATATGTTCGGGGATTTTCTTTAATGGGGTGAACGCGTATCTCAACGGACGATATGTTTTTACCTTTTCGACTGGCTATACGAATCAATGGCTGGCAGACCCACGGTTTGGCGTTGGTCTGGGGTTGTTTATTATCGGCTTTATCATCAATCGTCAGGCTGACCATACGCTTCGTAATCTCCGCAAACCTGATGAAGCCGGCTACAAGATTCCTTATGGGGGGTTGTATCGTTGGATATCCTGCCCGAATTACCTTGGTGAGATAGTCACCTGGGTTGGGTGGGCGATAGCCACCTGGTCATTGCCAGGGCTTTCGTTTGCTGTCTGGACTATAGCCAACCTGGCTCCTAGAGCCCGGGCGCATCATGCCTGGTATCGAAACCATTTTCCCGAATATCCGGCAGGACGTAAGGCACTGATGCCGGGGGTGTGGTAGCCAGGTCTATTCGCTTTGCTTGGAGGTGAGTGTTAATGGCCAGAGGGTTTCTGGGGGCTTGCGGAAGGCGTATTATGCATTGCTTTAGTCAATTGTGCGCGCTCAATTCCTGTGGCGGCTAGATCGGCGAAAGCTTCCAGCAGCCGGATCTGTTCGGTGGTCAATGGCTCGACGGCATCACCCAGCCAAACCCCCATCACACCCACCGGTCCTCTGGTGGCATTAGTGGCAAGAACCTTGCCTTAGCATTCGGGATCGTATCGGTACCATGCCCGGCGGCTTGCTGATGCTGAAAAGCCCAGATCGCTATTGCGGCATCATTTTCATTAACGGTGAATTTGGGTTTCTGAGCATATGGCTTGAGGTTTCCTTTATTTTGAGGGTCAGGTAAGAAAATCAACTACATCTCCTCCAAATGTCTGCTTCACATGGTTGATGATGACATTAATAATAGCTTCTAACCCGGAGATAGCGGCCATGTCCCGGCCGAGAGCATACAGGGTAGCTGTCTCGGCTTCGCGACGCCGTGCAGCTTCAATCTGTCTGCGAACTCTGCATGCCAGATAGCTGACCACCATACCTACTCCAAGCAATGCCATAAAAATAAAAAGGTATTGTACATCGGTCACTGCAAAGGTAAGTAATGGAGGAATAAAAAAGAAATCAAAGGCCAGCACACTCAGCATGGAGACAAAAATGGATGGGCCGAAACCCAAAGTAAACAGCCGAGACGACAACGCTGAGAAGATAGAGCATGAGTAGGTTGGTAGGGGCAAAAAAGGGGCGTACTAGTTCACCAATCAAAGTGGCTCCAATGACCAGCCCCAGGCCCTCTAGGTAGCCCCACCACACCGAGATGATTGTTGGTCTGGCCTTCTTTCTTGCTTCATGGGCTCTGCCTGCCGCCTAACAACATAGACATCGATATTCTCGCTTTGACGAATAAGTTGGTCTCACCACAGACTCTCTAAACAATTCCTGCCATCGGCTACGCTGTGGTTTACCAACAACTACTTTAGTGATATTGTGCGCGTTTGCATATTCTGTCACTGTCTCTGCTACGGATTGTCCTTGTAGTTTCAGTACCTTAGCGCCCAAGTCGCTCAGCCAGTCGCAATGTATTTGCTAGTCTGATCTTGTTGATCCGGCGATAGCCTGATGCTATCCGGTGTCTCAACATACACGGCAAACCATTCTGCATTTAATTGTGAAGCCAGGATACGACCATTGCGTACTAGGCGGTTGCCTAGAGGAACTGGGACTTATACACACCAGAAGACGTTCGGCAGTTGGCCAGGGTCCGCGAATAGCGTGTGTCTCATATAGACCTGCATTTGCTTATCCACGTGCTCGGCGGCAACCCGCATGGTCACCTCACGCAGTGCCGTAAGATTGCCTTTACGGAAAAAGTCTGCGGTAGCACGTGCTATCTGCTCCGGCACATAGACTTTGCCTTCCTTCAGGCGTTCCAGTAGTTCGTCCGGAGGCAGGTCAACCAACTTAATCTCCGCTGCCCTGATCAACGATTGTGTCAGGGATAGTTTCGCGTACCCAGACACTGGTGATTTGCGCCACAGTATTTCTTGTACTCTCTACATGCTGTATATTGAGCGTGGTATAAACATCGATCCCGGCCTCCAGCAATTCCTCCACGTCCTGATAACGCTTGGGGTGACGGGAACCGGGAGCATTTGTGTGGGCGAGTTCGTCCACCAGTGCCAGTTTGGCCGGCGCGCCAGCACGGCGTCCAGGTCCATTTCCGGAGAGCTGAATGCCGCGGTACTCTACCTGCTGCGCGGGATAATCTCAAGACCTTCAGCAATGCTTCTGTCTCGGCCCGCCCATGTGTCTCCACGTAGGCAACAACAAGGTCTACGTCCTTTTTTCGTTGCTGGGCGGCCTCCAGCATGGCGTAGGTCTTGCCCACACCAGCGGCGTAACCAAGGAAGATGGTTAGTTTTCCTCGCTTCTTCTGCTGCTTCCTCAGCTTTAATGCGGGCTAGCAATTCATCGGGACTAGGGCGTCTTTCAGCCATTTGGTTTGTTTCTCCAAATCACATCTTATACTTTATTGATCAGGAATCTATTTATTTTATCTTGTCCAACGCTTGGTTAAGCAGTAAGACATTGACCCTCGGCTCGCCCAGAATACCGAACTGGCGGCCTTCGGTGAAACGATTTACCAGCGCCAGAACTTGAGTCTGGCTTAACCTGCGCTGGCGTGCTACACGTGGAACCTGGTAGAGTGCTGCCGCAACGCTGATATGCGGATCAAGTCCACTGGCAGAGTAAGTCACCAAGTCTACCGGTATGGGCTGATTGTTTCCGGGATCGGCCGCCTTTAATGCCTCGATCCGTTTTTGAATTCCCTCCAGCAATGTTGGGTTCGATGGACCGTAGTTTGAGCCTGAAGAGGCCGAGGCATTATATGGAAATGGCGTTGTAGCTGAGAGACGCCCCCAGAAATAGCCTGGTGAATCAAATGGCTGGCCTATAAGTTCGGAACCGAGGTACTTGAATCTTTCTCTATCAGGCTTCCATTGGCCTGATGATGAAAAGCTGCCTGCAAAATACCAGTTACAACCAAAGGATAGATTATTCCGGTAAGCACGGTCAACAAGACCAGAAGTATCACGGCACTGCGAATTTGACGACCGATCAAAAATGTCTCCTGTTTGGCTAGTACCAATCTCAAAGCTACTAATAGCATATCAATCAATTTTATCCCGATGAACGGTGCGATCAACCCTCCGACTCCGTAGATAAGCAGATTATTGCATAGAAGTCTGCGCTGCGCCGACCGGACGGTAAGGCACACCCCGCAAAGCCAAGGGGATGAGCGCGACTATAATCAGCGCATTGAAAATCACCGCCGATAAGACCGCGCTCTGGGGCGTGGCCAGATGCATGACATTCAGGGCCAGCAACGAGGGGTAAATGGTGGCAAATGCTGCCGGGATGATAGCGAAATACTTGGACACGTCATTGGCGATACTGAAAGTGGTCAAAGCCCCACGTGTCATCAGCAATTGCTTACCTATCTCCACGATTTCGATCAACTTGGTGGGATTGCTATCGAGGTCGATCATGTTGGCGGCTTCGCGAGCCGGCTGTGTCCCGGTGTTGCATGGCCACAGCCACGTCGGCTTGAGCCAGTGCCGGAGCGTCGTTGGTCCCATCGCCGGTCATAGCCACCAGCCGCCCGCCAGCCTGGTGCGACCGTATTAACTCAAGTTTAGCTTCAGGGGTTGCCTGAGCCAGAAAGTCGTCCACACCTGCCTCAGCAGCGATAGCTGTTGCCGTTAGCGGGTTGTCGCCGGTAACCATAACCGTCTTAATGCCCATTTTTCGCATGCGCGAAAAGCGTTCCTTGATGCCGCCTTTAACGATATCCTTAAGGTAGATTACGCCTAACGCCTGGCCATTACGTGCTACCACCAGGGGAGTGCCACCAGCATGAGCGATGTTATCTACTATTGTCGGCAATTCTGCCGGCACCGATTTCCCCTGCTGGTGAATATTAGCAATGACGGCGTCTGCAGCGCCTTTGCGGATGCTCATTACGGGGGTGTCGACGCCACTCATACGTGTCTGTGCGGAAAATGGGATAAAGCTCATGGTGCTGGTACGGTCGCCATCACTGCTTCCACGCAGGTCAAATTTTTCTTTGGCCAGTACGACTATGCTGCGCCCTTCGGGAGTATCATCAGACAGCGAAGCTAGTTGCGCTGCCTCTGCCAGTTCACGCTCGCTGACATTGTTGACAGGTAAGAACTGGATTGCCTGGCGGTCACCAAAAGTAATAGTTCCTGTCTTGTCTAGCAGCAGCACGTCAACGTCCCCGGCGGCTTCCACGGCACGACCGGATAAGGCAATGACGTTGCGACGAATGAGTCGATTTACGCCCGCGATTCCTATGGCTGGCAGCAGCCCTCCGATAGTAGTTGGAATGAGGCAAACTAATAGCGCGATTAGCACAGTGAGACTGATTGGTGCGCCCTGATGTGTAACGTTGACGCTGTATAAGGAGAATGGCAGCAAGGTGGCACAAACTACAAGAAAAACGATAGTGAATGCGGCCAGAAGGATATTAAGTGCGATTTCATTGGGCGTTTTCTGTCGTCTGGCTCCCTCCACGAGGCTGATCATATGGTCGAGGAATCCTTCGCCGGGGTTGGCGGTAACACGCACTACTACCCAGTCAGATAGCAGGCGCGTCCCACCGGTGACGGCGCTCCGGTCTCCCCCGGATTCGCGGATAACCGGGGCACTTTCGCCGGTGACAGCACTCTCATCCACCAGTGCCACGCCTTCGATAACTTCACCGTCGATTGGGATGATATCGCCCGCCTCCACCAGAAATACATCGTTTTGCCGCAAGTCGGTGGAAGGAACGATATCATAATTAGCTCCGTGCTTTGGCTGTTTGAGCTTCTTGGCCTGTGTTTCGCGGCGTGTCCGCCGCAGCGCGTCTGCCTGTGCCTTGCCGCGTCCTTCAGCAATAGCTTCAGAATAGTTGGCGAAAAGCGCGGTGAGCCACAGAAACAGCGCTATGGCACCGATAAAGCCAGCTTTGGCTTCGCCATGGCCTACAAGTGCTTGTATCCATAAAGCGGTAGCCAGTACGCTGCCCACTTCCACCACGAACATTACCGGATTGCGCGCCATCCGACGCGGGTCCAGTTTCTTGAAGGCATCGATCAGCGCCTGGCGGTAGAGACGCCGTCTTTCATCCGGCTGCCTTTTCGGTCTAGCCGTGGCCTTTTCCGGCGGTTGTGTTTGGAAATCAGATGTGCTGCTGTTATTAACCATAGTTACCACTTTGGTGCCAGGTATTCTGCGAATGGCCCCAGCGCCAGCGCCAGGGAAGAAGCTTAAAGCGCCTACTATGATCACCACCACTATCAACCAGGCTATAAAGAGCGGCGTGTGAGTCGGCAGTGTCCCTGAACGGGAGGGGCCTTCTTTTTACGCACTAACGAACCGGCGATGGCTAATGCCGGAATTGCCGACCAGTAGCGGGAGAAGAGCATAGCAAACCCTAGAGCGATGTTATAGAAGAGCGTGTTTGTTCCCAGGCCGGCAAAGGCGCTGCCGTTATTATTACCGGCTGAGGAGAAGGCATAAAGTATTTCGCTGAAGCCGTGTGCTCCGGGGTTAAAGACTGCGGCCCTGCCCGAGGAGGTGGCCACAGCGAGTGCTGTGCCTAATAAGACTATCAATACCGGGATAAGAACTATCAGCGAAGCCATTTTCATTTCGTATGATTCGATCTTCTTCCCTATATATTCAGGGTACGGCCGATCATCAACCCGGCCACGAATACCGCGATTATGACGAAGGCCATCATGCCGTACAGGCCGGAACCGACTCCGCCGTAGACTACTTCACCGAGTTGTATGAGCCACATTGGCACCAGACCGCCAAGCGGCGTAAACGAGTCCAGCATGCTGTTCACCGAGCCGTTTGAAGCGGCGGTAGTGGCGGTGGCCCACAGCGCTGAGTTGCCAATCCCAAAGCGCAACTCCTTGCCCTCCATGTTGCCCCCGGGCTGTAGCTGGTCAGGCGTTTGATTGACTCCGAGCGCTGAAATGGCTGGATTTCCGTGTTGCTCTGCCCACACGGTTACACCACAACAGCGCCACGAACATGATCGTCATGGCTGCCAGTATGGCCCAACCTTGCCTGGTATCTCCTATCATCCTGCCGAAGGTGTAGCATAACGCCGCCGGGATAAATAGGATAGCCAGCATCTCCAGAAAGTTGGAGATTGGGGTGGGATTTTCGAAGGGATGTGCGGAATTTACATTAAAGAAGCCGCCGCCGTTTGTCCCTAGCTGCTTGATGGCAACTTGTGAAGCCACCGGTCCGCGGCTATTATCTGCTGGCTTAGCGCCTGGCCGCTGGGGTCAGGAGTTGACTGCAACATGGAGGCGCTGACATGTCCATTGAATGTCTGGACCACGCCCTGCGATCCTAAAACCACGGCTAACACGAGTGCCAGAGGCAAGAGTATGTATAGAGTGCTTCGAGTAGTATCCACCCAGAAATTGCCAATGGCCTTGCCCGACTGCCTCACGAAAGAACGTACCAGCGCAATCAACACTGCCATACCCGTAGCCGCCGAGAGAAAATTCTGTACGGTAAACCCAGCATTTGGTCAGGTAGCTCATGGTGGTCTCACCGCTATAACTCTGCCAGTTTGTGTTGGTAACGAAGCTGGCTGAGGCGTTGAAGGCCAGATCAGGTGGTACCGAGGCTAACCTCTCGGGATTTAGCGGCAGGACGGACTGCAGGCGCTGCAACAGATATAAAAGTATAAAGCCAGCGAGATTGAACAACAACATGGCCAGAGCATATGCCTTCCAATCCATCTCCTCGTCGGGACGTATCCTGGCCAGACGGTAGATAAACCGCTCGACGGGGTTCAGCGCCGGAGTAAGAAATGTGCGCTCGCCCTGATAGACGCGCGCCATGTGTGCGCCCAACGGCTTTACGAGCAACAATAGTATAAGCAGGTATAGTCCGAGTTGGAGTGCAATAGAGAGAGTCATCCGAACCACTCCGGCTTCAGGAGCGCTAAGATAAGATAAGCTAATAGTCCCAGACAGATTATGCCTGAGATAATGTAGAAAGCGTCCATGCTACGATTTTACAGGCGTTGAACCATGGCTACCAGTCCCAGGCAGGCCAGAAAGAATATCAAAGTCAGGACCAAAAACAGAAGATCAAACATGGGATTGCTCAAACTCGTATATGATGAAGCTGGTTATCTCCTATGGAAATCATATACTCCTTAAAAGGTGCTGTCAAAAGGCAGATGGTGGCGGATAAGCATAGAGGTTCACCCTTTTTGGTGCAGATGTACCTTTGCCGCAGATTGACGAAGTAGTACAATAGTGGGCTGGGTGGATGGAACATGCCGATAACTCCCCTTAGGCGGCAATATTTAAAAATAAAGCAGCGCTATCCCCAAGCTATTGTCTTTTTCCGCCTGGGCGATTTCTACGAAACCTTTGACGATGATGCCAAAACCACCTCACGAGAACTGGAAATAACCCTCACTTCCCGGGAAATGGGCAAGGGGCAAAGGGTGCCCATGGCCGGTATTCCGTACCATGCTCTAGATAATTACCTGGCGAAGCTCATCGGCAGGGGCCATAAGGTGGCTATCTGCGAGCAGATGACCCCGCCCGGCAATGGGCTTGTGGAGCGCGAGGTCATACGTGTGGTAACGCCGGGCACGGTGGTTGAACCCGGCCTGCTCACCGACAAAAACAATAACTATCTGGTCAGCCTGGTTATTCAAGGTGATGAGGCCGGCATTTCTTACGTGGATATAACCACCGGTGAGTTTGCCACCACTCAGCTCCCGGAAGCCCAGGTTCTCGATGAGTTGGAACGTCTTCATCCGGCTGAGATTCTCTTATCTGAAAGCGCCGCCAGCACCCCGATGCTATCGGGCTCGACGACGATCTCTACGACCCGCCTTGATGATTACTGGTTCGATTTGGAGACAGCCGCGCAGACTTTAATCGATCATTTCGGGGTGGCTTCACTTGAAGGCTATGGTTGCGCACACCTACCTCTGGCTATCAGGGCGGCTGGCGCCGTCATCCATTATCTGCAGGAAAATCAGAAGGCCGCGCTGGGGCAACTGGATCATCTGACCACGTACTCGGCTCAATCTTTCATGATCATAGATGCGCAGACCAGGCGCAATCTGGAGCTTTTTTCCAGCGCCCGGTGGGGCGCTACTTCGGGCTCTCTACTGTCGGCAATCGATTTAACCAAGACGGCGATGGGAGGCAGGCTGCTCAAGAAATGGTTGGGGCAGCCATTACTTGACATAAAGCACTTGAGCAATCGGCAGGAGGCCCTAGCCTGGTTCTACGAGAATACCTTGGTCCGGCACAAGGTTAGTTCACTCCTCGGGGACATTGCTGATCTGGAGCGGTTGGTCAATCGGGTAGGGGGTGGCATAGCTACTCCCAGGGACCTGGTGGCACTGCGCCTCAGTTTGGAGAAACTGTCTGAAGTAAAGACGGAAGTGGCGGGAGTGGCGGGAGCCGTCCCGATTTTATCGGGATACGAGCTAAAGCCGTGCCCGGACGTGGTAAATTTGATTGAGCAGGCGATAGTTGATGAGCCCGGAGCCACTTTGGAACGCGGTGGCGTAATCAGGGCTGGCTATTCCGATGAACTGGATGGAATCCGGCAAGCGGCTGCTGAGGCCAAGAAATACCTGGCCAACCTGGAGCGGAAGGAACGGGAAAACACTGGCATTAAGACTTTGAAGGTGGGGTATAACAGGGTTTTCGGCTATTACATCGAGGTGTCTAATACGAATCTCAGTCTCGTGCCGGAAAGTTATATTCGGAAGCAGACATTAACCAATGGGGAGCGGTTTTTTACCCCGGAACTCAAAGAGTATGAGTCGGTGATTCTAAATGCGCAGGACAGGATAGTCGAGCTTGAGACAGCGATTTTCCGGCAGGTCTGCCAGCAGGTTGCGGGAAGCAGCGAGCGGATATTAACTTCGGCCAGGGCTCTTGCCGAGGTCGATGTATTCTCCAGTATGGCTGAGGTGGCCGTGAGGTATAAGTATGTCAGGCCGGAATTGACCGGCGACGATGCCATAACTATCAAATGGGGGCGTCACCCGGTGGTGGAGAGAAATCTGACCAGCGATGGTTTTATACCCAACGATACATATCTGTGTAACCAGGATACGCAGCTCATTATCCTTACCGGCCCTAATATGGCGGGGAAATCGACGTATCTCAAGCAGGTGGCGCTGATTGTCCTTCTCGCCCAGATCGGCAGCTTTGTTCCGGCCGATAGCGCCAGAATAGGCATCGTTGACCGCATTTTCACCCGGATAGGAGCTCAGGAAGACCTGGCTGCCGGGCAGTCGACGTTTATGGTGGAGATGGTGGAGTCTGCCAACATACTCAACAATGCCACCCCGAAGTCGCTTATTATACTCGATGAGATCGGGCGGGGGACGAGCACCTACGATGGGCTTTCCATTGCCTGGGCGGTAGCCGAGTTTATACACAACCATCCCAGGCTGCGGGCGAAAACGCTTTTTGCCACCCATTATCACGAACTGGTGGAACTGGCGAGCTTCTTGCCCCGGGTGAAGAATTTCAACGTGGCGGTGGCCGAAGAGGAAGGCAAGGTTATTTTCCTGCGCAAGGTCGTCCCCGGTGGCGCCGATAAGAGCTATGGCATTCACGTGGCGCAACTGGCCGGGATGCCGGCATCGGTGGTGCATAGAGCTGAAGAAGTGTTAGCCGGATTAGAAGACGGCCAGCCTCAGCAGAAACAGGGTAAAGCTATTCGCCCAAAAAAGGAAGCTCCGCCGCAGCTGGCGCTGTTTGGCGACAGGTCGCCACTTATCGAAGAAATCAGCCAGCTCGATATCGACTCCATGTCTCCTCTCGAAGCCATCACCAGGCTCTACGAGCTGAAGCGCAAGGCGAAAGAGGTGGGTTCGAATCCATAACGAAAGTCATTCGTATAAGTACATTCACTGCCAGATATTTGATCTGAGAGGCAGTTTATCTATTAGTCTACTCTCTTTTTTCCCCTGTTTGACACGATGTGCTAGACTAGAATGAACTAGGTTGGAAATGTCCGATGTCAACGGAGTGGTTGCCTTTTTATGGTATTGCGCTCGGTGCTGTTGGTAGCCTTGTTCTAGCTTTGGCAGCTCTAATGGTACGGCGACAGGACAATGAACCGAGGTACCAATGGGCCGTCTTCAGTGGGGCTATTTGTATCCTCCTCGGCTTCATGCTTGGAGCTCTATTTTACCTAGGAGAAAAATACGGCTACGGGATCGCATTACGGCAATATATTACTCCCCCTGTAGTTATCGTTTGCCTTGTATTCGTTGGTGGCCGGTTTATTACCCGCAGAAGTAGGAGAAATGCTCGTCGAGAAGACGCAACCGCAAACCTAAGTAGTCTGAGAATTAGGTCTAATATGGAACTAGCTGTCTATTACGATAAAGCATATCCATCGCAATGGCTCAGGAGACATTCCGCAGATTTAAGTCGGCAACTCACGGCACAGGGTTTCAAAAGACTTGATGCAGAGGAACTTGAAGTGTGGATGCGGCAAAAAGTGGACAACAAAACTGCTGGCCAAAGTTCTGTCGTTTTCTCTCAAGATATAGTGCCTGATACTATATTTCCAGATGCTGTGGACTGTGCAAATGTTCTGTTAAGAAAGTATTTAGACGAAGGTGGAAGAGTTGTTTGGTTGGGTGACATACCCTTGTGGCTCAGAGGCTTTTCTAGATCTTCAAACAATCAAACTCAGGAGGTATGGCAATTTGGTGTGCCCACGGCAATGCTTGGTATTGTGCCTTTAATTGCAGACTCGAGTTCAAAATGTATATGGGTTGACAATCTCAAACAAGTGATGAAATCTAGTTGGTATAGTATGAGGCCAATAAATATTAGGAATCATACAAATTTCATTGGGTTGCAGATTATTCCGTTGGCGTTGGTTAATGTCACATTAATACCTTCTTCGTATAATATCATTCAAATCTCACGGTGGAAAAAAGCAAGAACGAGGGTAACACAAGGATCAGCTCAATTAGGTGCGATGGGATATGGGGTAGGGGGCGGATTATCGGTGGCTGAGACATTTCCGAAAGAACTTAGCATAGAGAAATCTATGAGACTAGCCTGTGCGTGGCAAATTAGATTTAATGCATTGTATCCTACCCAAGGGTTTTATCGGATGTTAGATGCCCAGTTCACAGAGCTCAACTCCACTATTTTAGACGATATCAGGACATTGGCAACATTGAATCGAGCAATTTGATTGTGTCTAATTTGCTAGCAATTCAATTGCTGTCATGCTCTACGAATCATAATTTACCTGCACCAAAATGAATGTGGTAAGAGGCTTCTTTTAGGCTTTTTTCTGTTTTCTGCTATTTGGTGCCCCGAAGTGTTCGAGTCCTTCTTCTATTAAAGATGTAATAGACTGTTCCCAGGACCAAGATGATGATGCCAATCAGCCATACCTGATAGCACCGGTTGTTCGATTTGATTCGCGGGTAAAAACGAGATAAAAGTCGCATACAGCCTGATCAATATAATGGATACTTTAATCAAGTCCACCAATGCTGAAACTGAAAGACAAAGACATGGTCAGGACAATATTGAAGTACTTTGTATTTACTGCTGCGACTTTAGCGTTAGTCATGGTGGCAGCTTGTGTGCCACAGCAGAGTGCTGAGAGGGGGGATGCAATGGCTCTAAAAGGTACCATACCACCCATAGACGCCGCGGCACCAACGCGAACGGAGACGGCCACATTCTCCCTGGGCTGATTCTGGGGATCAGATTCCCGGTTCGGGAGTCTGGATGGCGTAGTTCGTACTCGGGTGGGATACGCAGGAGGAACATCGACGCACCCCACGTATTACAATTTGGATGGCCACACCGAGACTGTACAGATTGACTACGATCCGACTAAGATATCTTACGATGAGCTGCTGAACGTTTTTTGGAACAGCCATGATCCCACAGCATCGCCCTTGTCGCAGCAATACAAGTCCATAATCTTCTATCACGACGAAACTCAAAAAACGCTGGCTATTCAGTCGAAACAGCGGGAAGAGGCGAAGCTGGGAAGAAAGATTACCACGGAAATAACCCCATTCTCGAAGTTTTATCTGGCCGAAGACTATCACCAGAAGTACTATCTGCAGCTAATACCGCAGCTAATGGCTGACTTTAGAGCCATTTATCCTGATTTCGGTGATTTCGTAAACTCAACCGCAGCCGCACGGGTAAACGGATACGTTGGTGGTGATGGTACGCGTGAGGCTCTTCAAAAAGAGCTGACGAGCTACGGTTTATCTCAAACAGGAGACAAGGTACTGCTAGAAACTGCATCCACTGGCTCAGAAATCTGCCCGTTACCGTAATCGGCTAGTATTTTGAAGCGCCTATCTCTTCCATCTTCCCGGTGACAATAAAGACCACCCGTTCACAGATGTTGGTGACTCTATCGGCGGCACGTTCCAGATTATGGGCTGTCCACATAAGACGGGTTGCCCGCGTAATCGTCTTCGGGTCTTCTGCCATAAAGATAAGCAATTCCCGGAATACCTGGTCATAGAGATGGTCAACCAGGTCATCCTCGGCAGCGATTTTCTTGGCGGCCTCAGCATCCCGGTTTATGAAAGCATCCAGGCTGCGGCGAAGCATATCCACAGTTTGTTCTGCCATCCGGGGAATATCAATTAAAGGTTTCAGAGGCGGCTCATCGCCAATCATGATTACAATCCGGGCAATACCCACGGCATAGTCACCGATCCGCTCTATCTCAGTCGTAATATTGAGGATAGCAATAATGATGCGAAGGTCGCTGGCCATGGGTTGCTGAGTAGCTATGAGCTCGATGCACTTCTCTTCAATCTCAAACCTTTTACCGTTTATCTTCTGGTCGTCAGCGATTATCTGATGGGCTAACTCAAGGTCCCGGTTCTTCAGAGCATCGATAGAGCGAAGGAGAGCTTTGCTCACCATGCTTCCCATAGCCAGAATATCGTCCTGAATTTCCCTCAGTCTCTTATGAAAAGCCGTCCTCATTTCCATGTGTGTCCTCCCTCGAAGATTTATCCGAATCGGCCGGTGATATAGTCTTCAGTGCGTTTATCTTTAGGATTGGTAAACAGTTGAGATGTCTTCCCGTATTCTACCAGTATGCCTGCCCGGTCCTGGTCCATCAAGAAGAAAGCCGCCATATCTGACACCCGCGCTGCCTGCTGCATATTGTGGGTAACGATGACGATAGTATATTGTTCAGCCAGGTTTCTCATCAAGTCCTCGATTTTGAGCGTGGCTGCCGGGTCAAGGGCGCTGCAGGGCTCATCCAGCAGTATTATCTCCGGCTCTACGGCTAAAGCCCGGGCAATGCAGAGGCGCTGCTGCTGCCCGCCGGAAAGAGAAGCCCCGGACTGATTAAGCTTGTCTTTTACTTCATCCCACAGGGCCGCCTGGCGCAGACTGCGTTCCACAACCTCTTCCAGTTCCCATCGCCGGCTCCAGAGGCGTGTTAGTCTGAGACCCGCCGCCACATTATCGAAAATGGACATCGTGGGGAAAGGGGTCGGCTTCTGGAAGACCATGCCGATGCGCCGGCGGATGACGACAGGGTCAACATCCCTGGCATAGATATCTTTGCCGTCCAGCAAGATGCAGCCCTCTACCCGTCCTCCGTGCGAGACTTCGTGCATCCGGTTGAGACAGCGGATGAATGTGGACTTCCCGCAGCCGGAGGGACCGATGATAGCCGTGATTGCCTCGGACTTGATACTCATGCTGATATTTTTAATCGCAAGTGTTTTGCCATACCAGGCGCTCAGATTCTGGACTTCCAGAATGCCTTTTTCATCTTCGAGACTGTTCACTTCGGTCAGGCTTGCATCTGTCATTATCATTTCTAACCAGGTCATGTACCATAGTCATTTATTTTTCCTTTCATATGTATCACTCCACAGTTACATATGCTTCCGGTTACTAATCCAGCGCACCAGGATACTTATGCCAAGAACCAGCAGTATCAGCAGAAAAGCTCCTGCCCAGGCCTGTTGCTGCTGGTCAGGATAAGGCGACATGGCATAGTGATATATCTGAAGCGGCAACGCTGCCGATCGGCTTAAGGAGCCCCTGAAAGCCGAACTGGCTGCCCAGTGCGGTGAAGATAAGCGGGGCAGTTTCCCCGGCAATGCGGGCAACGGCCAGCATTATCCCGGTAACAATCCCGGTCATAGCGCCGGGTATGACTACTCCCACCACCGCCCGCCACCGGGTGATGCCCAGAGCCAGCGCTGCCTCGCGCATTGAATTCGGCACCAGACGCAGTGACTCCTCGGCGGTCCGGGCGACAACAGGAATCATGATGATGGCCAGTGCCACGCCTGCCGAAAGTGCCGAGTACGAGTGCATCGGCCGGACCACGATAGCATAGGCAAACACGCCGACCACGATTGAAGGAACACCGGCCAGAATATCCGCCATGAATTGAACTGCAGCCGCCACTCTCGGGCTGGCGAATTCAGCCAGGAAAATACCCGCCATCAGTCCACCGGCAAGGCGAATATTGACCCCAGCAATACCAGGATAAAGGTGCCAAAAATCTCATTGCGCATCCCTCCGCCGACTTCACCGACCGGCTTGGCTGCCTGGGTAAGGAAGTCCAGATTGAGAGAGGAGATGCCATGTGCCAGCGTATAACCCAGAATAAGGGCCAGAATCAGGATACCCAGACCGGCGGCGCCACCGCACAGGCCGAGCATTACCCGGTTAAACCATTTACGCCGCAAATAACCACGTTCAGACATTGGTCATTCCTTTGCCGCCTTCACTGAAGTCATGCGCCACACCAGCACGCGGGCAACAACGTTAACCAGCAGCGTCACCGCGAAAAGTATCAGCGCCAGTTCTACCAGACTGCCGACAAAGACTCCGCCGGAAGCCTCACTGAACTCACTGGCTATCTTGCTGGCAATAGTGGCACCCGGGGAAAAAAGAGAGGCTGTCAGTGTATAAGAGTTGCCGATGACCATGGTCACCGCCATGGTCTCACCAAGGGCACGGCCCAGTCCCAGGATTATCGCCCCCACCAGTCCCGAGCGGCAATAGGGAAGGACGGCTTGACGAATCGTCTCCCAGCGCGTGGCCCCCAGAGCCAGCATTGCTTCGCGCTGTTCATCAGGGACAGCTCTCATGGCATCCCGGCTCACCGCCGTGATGATGGGGATAACCATGATGGCCAGAATGATACCGGCGGCCAGAAAACCCACACCGAACGGCGGCCCCTGGAACAAAGGCAGAAATCCCAGCTTGCTGCCAAGCCAGCTCTCAATAGGGCTTCTCACGAACGGCACCAGAACGAAGAGCCCCCATAACCCGATGATTACACTGGGTATGGCGGCCAGCATTTCGATGACAAGAGAGGCCGGCCCTCTTAACCACGATGGCGCCAGTTCGACCAGGAAGATAGCTGCCCCCAGGCTTATCGGCACGGCGATAATAAGGCCGATTACCGAGCTCAGCAGTGTGCCGTAGATTGCCGGCAGGGCTCCGAATGCTTCCCTGACCGGGTCCCACGACGAGCTGCCGAGAAAGGAAAGCCCGAACCTGCTGATAGCCGGCATGGCATCTATGTTCAGGACAATAACCAGGCCTAAGAGAATCCCAACTATCACCAGGGCAAAAACAAGAGTCAGGTTGGAGAAGATTCTGTCACCGAAATGTGTGCGGCGACTGAATCTCCAGCTTCTCGCCCGTCCCGGCGATGTCGTGTCTGGCTCATTGTACTTCATTACTCTCAAGCTTCTCTTATACCTCTCACAAAGGGAAAATGCAGGAGAGGGTTGACCCTTCCTACATGTCCCAGTATTGAACTATCTTACTGGTCGTTTAACGACTTAGTAGCGGCTGTCCCTGGTACTTGATGGACAGTATCTCATTTTCCGCCTTGGTTACGGCAGCGCTGGACAGAGGGGCATAGCTGAGCGGCTCGCTATATTGCTGCCCATCGTGTATCGCCCACCAGAGCATGTTCACCAGGGTCTGGCCCTTGGCTTTGTCTGTCTGGTTGACATAGACCAGTATCCAGGTGAAGCCGACGATGGGATAAGCATCCGGATTGGTGGAGTTGGTAATCATCACCTTCATGTCGTCAGGCAGAGTCACGCCCTCGGCCGCCTTGGTGGTCGACGCCAGTGAAGGTGCAATGTAGTTGCCGGCAGCGTTCTTCAGTAGCAGCATAGGGCATATTGTTCTGCACGGCATAGGCCAGCTCAACGTAGCCGATGGAGCCGGGTATCTGCTGCACCTGACCGGCCACTCCGGCATTGCCCTGACCGCCGATATCGCCCGGCCAGTTCACCGATGTGGCATTGCCTACCTTGGTGCTCCAGTCAGCGCTTACCTTAGACAGGTAGTTGGTGAAGATGTAGGTGGTGCCGGAACCATCAGAGCGGTGCACCACGGCAATGGCTGTATCGGGCAGATTCAGGTCCGGGTTAAGAGCGGTTATCTGCGGGTCGTTCCACTTGGTTATCTTCTTCAGGTAGATGTTTGCCAGGACATCGCCGGTGAGCTTGAGCTGTCCCGATGCTGATACCAGGCAGGTTATAGATGATGGCGACGGCACCGCTGGTCATGGGTATATGCAGAATGGGGCCATGCGCTGCCTCTGCCTTGGACTGTCTGGTCAGCGGTCATGATGCCGTCGCTGGCGCCGAAGTCAACGGTGCCGGCGGTAATCTGGTTGATGCCGGCGCCGGAACCAACCGCCTGATAGTTTATTTTACGCCGGTGAGCTTGTAGTACTCGTCAAACCATTTGGTGTACAGGGGCGCCGGGAAAGTAGCTCCGGCGCCGTTCAGATTGACAGGTTGTGAAGATGTTGGCGCTGATGTTGGTGTGCTGCAAGCAGCAAGTGCAGGGCCATGAACAGGATTAATGCGAGTGGCAGGGGCCATTTTTTGATTAGTGTTTTCAAACGGTAATTCTCCTTTTAATTAAAGATTTTTTAGGTATTATGCTAATTGCAATTGCATTTTAAGCTGCGTAGGTCTCCTTACTATTGATTCTTTTCTCTTGTTTTGACTACGGCTAGGCCGTCGCTTAATGGCAACAGGCCCGTTGTAGGGATAAAGTGCTTCGTTGTCATACCGCTGTCTGCGCATTTTTCACCTCTATATCTGTAACACTCTCTTTAATTAACTTCTTTACTTTAGCCTCGATTTCGTCTCTGATCTTCCTCACTGTGTCGATAGGTTTCCCCTCAGGGTCCTCCAGTTGCCAGTTCTCGGTGGGGACGAAGCTGGCAGGACAGGCTCCCTCGACATCACAACCCATGGTTATGACCTTGTCGGCATTCTCCAGCATCTCCAGCAGTCAATGCCTTGGGCGTTTGGAACTTATATCTATACCTATTTCTTTCATGGCTTTCACTACGGTCTGGTCAACATGGCTTGCCGGTCGGGTTCCTGCAGAAACAGCTTCGGCTTTTCCTGCGGCGTAATGATTAAAAAAGGCTTCAGCCATCTGGCTCCGGCCTGAATTGTGCACACAGACAAACAATATTCTCTTCATTTCGGCGCCCCTAAAGCGAAAAGCCCTAAACCGTGTCTATCCATCTACTCTTAGAATACAAGATGGACTTTAAGATTGGTTTAAGGCTTTGTTAAAATTTTGTTAAATTTTTACGAATTGATTGTGCTGGGGTTCGCTTTGAGAGGAAGGCTGAAACTGAAGGTGGAACCCTTACCCTCTTCGCTTTGAGCCCAGATATTACCGCCGTGAGCCTGGATGGTGTGTTTGGCAATGGCCAGGCCGAGGCCGCTGCCGCCCCTCGACCGGGCTTTGTCGGCTTTGTAGAAGCGCTCGAAAACATGGGGTAAGTCTTCTCTGGAAATTCCGATGCCGGTATCAGAAACACTAACAGTGACGGACTCGTCGTCAGCTCTGGCAGAAACTGCTACCCTTCCGCCGGGGTGGTTAAATTTGATAGCGTTATGGACCAGATTGATTATCGTTTGTCGAATTCTGTCCTTATCAGCTCTGACAAGGGGAAGGTTCGTGGCGAGGTCAGTGGCTATGGTCACCTGTTGTCTCTGCGCCAGCGGATTCAATTGAGCCACCACCTCTTCTATCAGAAGGTTAAGGTCTGTCGGTGCCATTCGAACTCAGCCCGGCCAGTCTCAATACGTGATAGCTCGGTAAGCTCGGATACCATTTGGGTTAGACGGTCAACTTCACCATCAATCCTGGTCAAGAAATCCATGGCTGCCTCTTTATCGTCAATAGCACTATCCTTCAAGGTTTCGACCATAGCTTTGATTCCGGCTAAGCGGTGTTCTCAACTCATGGGAGATGTTGCCTATCAGTTCTCGGCGCATGGTCTGCAGACTTCTCAGTTCGGTCAGGTCCTGAAACAGCAGTAGCGCTCCGGTTAACTTGCCCTCTGCAATCGGGATAGCTATAGCCCTGAGAAATCGCTTCGACATAGCCGACTCAAATTGGGCGGTTTGCGTCTGGCCTGTTCTCAGACATAGTTTCAGTATCTCGTCTGCCTCATGGTCATACACTGCCTCTATCAAGGGCTCTGGTTATGACATCCTTCTCCCGGAAATTGAAGAGTTTCTCAGTAGCCTGGTTAGCCAAGTACTATCTTCCCTTCCGAGTCCGCCATCATCACGCCATCAGCCATGTTGGCGAGAACGGTCTGTAGTTTGGTTCTTTCGGTGGAAATGTCTCCTACCAGCTTGTGCAGGTTCGATGACATCTCATTAAAAGCATGGCCAAGCTGGCCTATTTCATCGCTGGTCCGTACCGGAATCTGTTGGTCCAGCTTTCCCGCAGCGATTCCCTCGGCGGCTTCGGTGATTTGTCTCACGGGCCGGGTTATCATTCTGGCGATGAGCGCAGCGGCCAGAATGACCAGTATAGCGACTATCACTGTCGCCAGAGACAATAGTCATAACGGTACTATTTACCGAGCTTTCCACTGCTGTTAGCGGAAGAGCTACTCGGGCTATGCCCAGGATTTGCCCCTGATTCATTACGGGCACGGCAACATACATCATGTTCTCGTGAAGGGTAGCGCTGTAGCGAGTCGACTGCCCCACACCGGAAGACAGTGCCGCTACGACCTCAGGGCGGGTAGCATGATTTTCCAGAGTTAGCGGGTCTTCGTCGGTATCACCCAGGACCGTGCCGTCTTTGGCGATAAGCGTTATTCTGGCTTGGATTTCCTTGCCGGTTGTCTTGGCAATATTATCAAGCTCGCTTTGTCTGGCCGAGTCCGCGAAAGCGGGCAAGCTGATTTCGGCAACGAGCCTGGCTTCATTCGTTAGTTGAGTTTCCAGGTGGTTAATCTGAGTGTTCCTGGTAGAATCAACCATGTAGAACCCCAGAATACCCATGCCGACCAGGACAAGCAGTATGAAAGGAATCGTGATTTTCCAATAGATACTGCGCGACACCTTCATCCCTCCAGCTTATACCCTACGCCCCGGACTGTTATCAGGAGCTTGGGCTCGTTTGGATTGTCCTCTATCTTCTCCCGAAGCCACCGTATATGAACGTCTACGGTCCGGGTATCACCGGCGAAATCATAGCCCCATACTTTCTCCAGAAGCTGGTCCCGGCTGAACACGAGGCCTTTATTTCTGGCCAGAAAGGCCAGCAAATCAAACTCTTTTGGTGTCAGCTCCAGCGTTGTCGCTCCCTTTGAAGCCTGATGGCGGGCGATGTCAACCTCTATGTTGCCGACTTTTAGCGATGTCTCTTCAGGCCGGTTGCGTTTCAACCATCTTAGCCCGGCGCAGCATGGCTCTTACGCGGGCCAGCAGCTCTCTCAGACTGAAAGGTTTGGTCATATAATCGTCGGCGCCGATTTCAAGCCCGACTATCTTGTCGGTCTCCTCAGCCTTGGCGGTAAGCATCAGTATGGGGACTGTCATTTCCTTGCGCAGAATGCGGCAGACCTCGAAGCCGCTCATCTTGGGCAGCATTAATATCGAGGACGATAAGGTCGGGTTTTTCCCTGCGGGCGATATCCAGAGCCTCGGCGCCATCAGCCGCAGTGACGACGTTATAGCCCTCTTTGCGAAGATTGTATTTGAGGGTGTCCAACAGGTTGCGGTCATCTTCTACAACCAGAATTTTGTCGGTGTCAGCTATTGTAGCCATCGCTTACAGTATATGACGAACGCGATAGCCTATCAAATGCTTGGATTCACGTGGTTCTCACAAACTTCAGAACTAGGCACTGAAGCGGAAGCTAGCGCCAGCCTACGGAAAGTGTTATTATATTTGTTTCATCTATGGACACAACGTTTAAAACTATTGATTCAGGCACCGTCTACCTCTGCACTAGGCTTCCAGGCAGGGGCGGTTAAAGCTGGCATAAAAGACCGAGATAAACCTGACCTGGCAATCCTGTGCTCTGAGAAGTCGTGTGTAGCTGCCGGTGTTTTTACTACCGCGGCTATCAAATCGGCTCCGGTAATTCTCTCCCAGGCGCATTTGAAGAACAGGAAAGCGCAGGCGATTGTGGTCAATTCGGGTTGTGCCAATGCTTGCACCGGTGATTCGGGTATGGCTGACGCTATTGAAATGATGAAATTGGTATCGGAAAAGTTGAAGCTGTCAACCGAGGATGTACTGGTTGCCAGCACCGGCGTGATAGGGGTATCGCTGCCTATGGAGCGCATCCGCGCTGGTATCAGCCGGATTACTCTGGCGAAGGACGGGGGGCATGCTCTGACCAGAGCCATAATGACCACTGATACTATGCCTAAAGAGATAGCCATAACCGTTGAATCGAAGTTGGGGAAGTTCACCATCGGCGGTGCGGTAAAAGGATCTGGCATGATTCACCCCAATATGGCTACTCTGCTCTGCTTTCTGACCACCGATGCGGTGGTCGATGCCGGATTCCTTCAGTCGGCACTGCGAAAATCGGTAGATATCTCATTTAACATGGTTACCGTCGATGGGGATACCAGTCCCAGCGATACCGTGGCGATTTTGGCAAATGGTTCTGCGGGCACGGAGAAGATGAACAGCCGCAACGGCGTGGTCTTTCAAACGGCATTGAATGAGGTATGTGTTCATCTGGCTAAGTCTGTGGCCAGGGATGGCGAAGGCGCCACCAAGCTCATTGAGGTTGCCGTTGAAGGTGCGGCCGTGAATTACAGGCTGGTTTGGCCGCCCGTACCATAGCTAGCTCGCCATTGTTTAAGCGGCCGTCCATGGCAATGACCCCAACTGGGGACGCATCATGGCAGCGCTGGGTCGAAGCGGCATAAAGGTAAGCGAGAAACAGCTTGAGGTTTACCTGGGTGACGTTTGTGTTATGAGGGAAGGCTCTCCGGTGCAATTTCATGGCCAGGCGCTTAGTGCCCGTTTGGCCGATAATGAAGTATTGGTAAGGCTACACCTTAATGTGGGACGCGGGCAAGCTACCGCTTGGGGGTGCGACCTATCTGAGGAATATGTTACCATAAATAGCGCGTATACGACTTAGTATAGGTCTGAATGGGCGAATGAAACCTCTGGTTATCAAGATTGGCGGTAGCACTTTAGGCAATTGTGATACCACACTAAAGGACCTGGTGACGCTGCAAAAAAGAGGCATGCCGCTGGTGGTGGTTCATGGTGGTGGCAATGCCGTGTCCGAATGGCTCGGACGGTTGGGAATAGATACGAGCTTTGTCAGAGGGCTGAGGGTCACGGACTTGGAATCGCTGAAAGTGGTGACGGCGGTACTGGCGGGACTGGTCAATAAGGAGCTGGTGTCAGCCATCTGGCGCCTGGGCGGCAAAGCCGTGGGCATTAGCGGCGTTGACGGTGGCTTAATCTTCGCCAAAAACAAAACGCCGGAGTTGGGGTATACGGGAGAAGAACTGAAAGTGAATGTGGCTATTATAGAGGCATTACTAGGAGCCGGTTACACGCCGGTCATAGCACCGGTTAGCCTCGGCTTGCTGGAAGGTCCCGATATGGATACGAATATACTTAATGTTAATGGAGATACTGCCGCTGGTGAAATCGCCGCAGCTTTGAAAGCGGACAAGCTTATCTTTCTGACCGATGTTACCGGCCTTTATGATGGCCATAAGAAGCTCATTCACGAATTGAGCCCGGGCGATGCCAGAGAGCTGGTTATATCTGGCGTAGCTTCAGGCGGGATGGTAGCCAAGATTGAGGCGTGTCTTATGGCTCTGACGAAAGTGCCGAAGGCGCGGATTATTGATGGCAGGGTATCTCATGCCTTGCTAAATGAGGTTGAAGGCAAGGGAGATGGCACTACGATCGGTTGGTAAAATGGAAGATTGGCAAGAACTGGAACAGCGATTGTTCATGCGGACAATCAAACGGTGTCCTATAACCCTGGTTCGCGGTCGAGGCGCTCGAGTATGGGATACCGAGGGCAAGGAATACCTTGATTTTGTCGGCGGTTTGGCGGTTAACAGTTTAGGACATTGTCCGCCCGTGGTAGTCAAGGCGTTGACGGAACAGGCTCAGACCCTTATTCAGACGTCGAACCTGTTTTACACTATACCTCAGTTGGAGTTAGCCAAGCTGCTGGTTGAGAATAGTTGTCTTGACCGGGTCTTCTTTTGTAATAGCGGCGCCGAGGCTAACGAAGGGGCAATGAAACTGGCCCGTCGATACGGTAAGCTTCATCTTAACGGGGCTTACGAAATCATCACTGCTTACGGGTCGTTTCACGGCCGGACTTTAGCAACGGTGGCCGCCACGGGGCAGGACAAGATGCAGGAACCATATATCCCGTTGCCCGACGGATTTGTTAACGCCGAGTTCAATGATATCGAGGCGATCAAAGCGGCAACCACGGATCGCACTTGCGCCGTCATGATGGAACCGGTGCAGGGCGAGGGTGGTGTCAATGTGCCTGATGATGACTATCTAAAGAAGATAAGAAGCTGGTGTGATAAGAAAGGTATTCTCTTGATTCTTGATGAGATTCAGACGGGTATTGGCCGGACGGGAAGCCTGTTTGCCTATGAGCAATACGAGGTCGAGCCGGATATAATGACGCTGGCTAAGGGATTAGGCAGCGGTGTGCCCATTGGAGCCTTTTTGGCCACAGAAAAAACTTCGGTGTTTGCTCCGGGAGAACATGGCTCTACTTTCGGCGGCAATCCATTGGCTTGTGCTGCAGCGGTGGCAACGTTGAGATTCATTATTGATAATGACATACCTAGAAAAGTCAAAGAGACAGGGCGGTATTTTGCCGACCGTCTGGCGGAGTTGAAAGATAAGTTCAGCTTCATTTCGGATGTCAGGGGACGCGGGCTGCTGTTAGCCATGGGGCTCACCAGCGATATAGCTGAGGAGCTGGTATTGGCTTGTCTGAAGGAGGGCCTGCTGGTTAATCAAGTTAAACCGAATGCCTTACGCTTCATACCGCCGCTTATTATCACGAAGAAAGAGGTAGACGAAGCAATAGACATTCTGGAGTCTGTCTTAGGTCGGAGGTAATAACAATGGCAAAGAAGGTATTGCTGGCATATAGCGGTGGCTTAGATACTTCGGTCGCCATAAAATGGATGGCCGATAAGTATAAGATGGAGGTTATTGCGCTTACCGCCGATATAGGCGGTGTTGGCGATCTCCCAAGCATTCAGCAAAAGGCGTTGAAAATTGGAGCGGTAAAGGCGTTAACGATAGACGCCAAAAAGCGCTTTGTTGATTCCTACGTGTTTCCAGCGCTCAAAGCTAATGCCGTATACGAGGGCCAGTACACGTTGGGTACGGCGCTGGGCCGTCCGCTGATAGTCGAACTCCTGGTGGACGTGGCCAGAAAAGAAGGAGCTGTGGCGGTAGCTCACGGCTCGACTGGGAAAGGCAACGACCAGGTCCGCTTCGATGTAAGCGTTGTCGCCCTGGCTCCGGAGCTGAAGATTTTGGCACCGGCGCGCGAATGGGGCATGACACGCGAAGAGACGATTGCCTATGCCCGGAAGCATGGCATTCCCATACCTGTTAAGGTTAGTAGTCCTTATTCGATAGACGAAAATTTGTGGGGCAGAAGCATAGAGTGTGGTGTACTGGAGGATCCCTGGGTGGAGCCACCCGATGATGTTTTTGCCTGGACCAAGTCTCCAGCAAAGTCTCCGGATAAGCCGGAGTACGTCGAGATCGGTTTTCAAGAAGGAATCCCGGTTAGCCTCAACGGTACGAAGTTAGATGGCGTGACCCTTATTCAGCGGCTTAACCAATTGGCCGGTAAGCACGGTGTAGGAAGGGTCGACCATCTGGAAAGCAGACTGGTGGGCATAAAGTCTCGAGAAATTTATGAAGCTCCTGCAGCTACGGTGCTGCTGAAGGCACATCAGGCCGTAGAAGCTATGACTTTGTCTCATAATCAGCTGCGTTTTAACGCGAAGGTGTCTGCTGAGTATGCAGACATCGTCTATAATGGCCTGTGGTTTACGGCATTACGCCGCGACCTGGCTGCCTACGTGGATCGCGCTCAAAAGCAGGTCACCGGCATGGTGAGAATGAAGCTTTTCAAGGGAAATTGTATCGTGGTGGGCAGAAAATCTCCGGTCTCGTTGTACGATCACAGCCTGGCTACCTACGATAAAGGTGATGTCTTCGACCAGAGCGCCTCGGTTGGTTTCATTCACGTGTGGGGGCTACCGGCGAAGGTACAGGCGAAGGTCCAAGGCGGCGGAGACGCGGAAAAGAAGCCGAAAAAGAAAACCTGATATATTAAGGTATATGGCTAAGAAAGACGAGGCTAAGGGCCACCTGCGCGGTCGCTTTCACAAGAAGGTCGACAAATCAGTTGAGAAGTACGTTGCTTCCATCTTTTTTGACTGGCGGCTGTACAAACATGACATTGCCGGCAGTATAGCGCACGCTCAGATGCTGGCCAAGCAGGGGATAATCTCCCAGAAGGATGCCGAATCCATCGTTTCGGGACTTGGCGCAATTCAAACCGAGATTGAGCGAGGTAAACTCGAATTCAAGCCTGAATTTGAGGATATTCACATGGCCATCGAAAGTCGCCTATTCGAGAAAATAGGTGATGTCGCTGGCAAGCTGCACACCGCTCGTTCCCGGAACGACCAGGTAGCTCTGGATATGCGCCTTTTCGTCAAGGAGACTATTCTGGAGACGATCGGCAAGCTAAGAGATTTCCAACGTGCTCTGCTGGATGTGGCGGAAGCTAATGAAAATGTTATTATGCCCGGATATACTCATTTGCAGCAGGCCCAGCCCATACTTTTTGCCCATCATCTATTAGCTTATTTTGAAATGTTGCAGCGCGATGTGACGAGATTTCAGGATTGCTTGAAGCGGACTGACGTGCTGCCGTTGGGCAGCGGTGCCCTGGCCGGCGTGGCTTATCCGGTGGATCGCGATTTCCTGGCTCATAAACTGGGCTTTAGCCAGATAAGCGCCAATAGTCTTGACGCGGTATCCGACCGGGACTTCGTCATTGAATATGAATCTGTAGCTGCTATCACCATGATGCATCTGTCACGGCTGGCGGAAGAAATAGTGCTGTGGTGTTCGGCTGAGTTTGGCTTCGTTGAACTTGATGAAGCGTATGCTACTGGCAGTAGCATTATGCCCCAGAAGAAGAATCCAGACGTGGCGGAATTGGCCAGAGGGAAGACGGGTAGAGTATACGGCAACTTGATCGGTCTACTGACCGTGATGAAAGGGCTACCGTTAGCTTACAATCGGGACATGCAGGAGGACAAAGAGGGGCTTTTTGACACTGTAGATGCGCTTTTTTCAACGGTGGAGGTTCTTACCGGCCTGGTAAAGACGTTGAAGGTTAATGCCGCTCGTATGCAGGATGCTATGGCGAATAGCTATATATTAGCTACTGATCTGGCTGACTATCTGGTGGGAAAGGGATTACCTTTTCGCCAGGCGCATGATATTGTGGCTAAGCTAGTGCAATATGCTATAGGCAAAGGTAAAGGCTTGCAGAAGCTTAAACTAGATGAATATCGCAGTTTCTCAGCTCTTTTTGCCGATGATGTGTACGGTGTTACGGAGCATGCCTCAATTAAGGCCCGAGATGCCGTGGGTGGCACGGCTCCGGCGCGTGTGGCGGCGGCGCTGTCAAGGGCGCGAAAGCTTATAGTGAAGAAGCCATGAAAGGTAGACCAATTAAGCTGGCGCCATCGATTCTTTCCGCTGATTTCAGCCGTCTGGGAGAAGAAATAGCCGAGGTAACCAAAGCCGGGGCTGATTACATTCACGTTGATGTGATGGATGGGCATTTTGTGCCTAATATAACCATCGGTGCTCCCGTAGTGGCTTCCCTTCGTTCGTGGACCAATCTCCCGCTGGACGTGCACTTGATGATCGAGAGGCCGGAGGCCCACATTGTGCAGTTTGCTGAAGCCGGAGCTGACATTATCACCGTTCATGTTGAAGCGGCAAAACATCTGCACCGCTTGGTCGAGGCTATTAAAGGTTTGGGAGTCAGGTCCGGAGTGGCGCTGAATCCGGGCACGCCTCTTAGCGCATTAGATGAAGTTCTTCCCTTGCTCGATGTGGTACTGGTCATGACTGTTGATCCTGGCTTTGGCGGGCAGGCTTTCATTGATAGTATGATGGACAAGATAATCCGTTTACGAAAGATGCTGGATGACGTGCAAGCCCAGGCGGAGTTGGAGGTGGATGGTGGCATTACTGCCGGAATAGCTCCAAGAGTGGTTGAAGCCGGAGCTGAGGTACTGGTCGCCGGAGCGGCGATTTTCGGTTCAAAACAGGGCGCTGGCAAGGCGTTGCAGGAGATGAGGAGAGGGCTTGGTTTAGTGAGCTAATTTATGTTGGCTGCGGATACAGCGAGTACACAGATTGGCGCGTTTTGGTTTCCCCTCGATCATAATAGTGGTGGGCTGAATATTGGGCAGCCAACGGCGCCGGGTATGTTGCTTGGAATGGCTTACCCTATGACCGAAATGTACTGCTTTACCACATATATCGCATTTTGTAGCCAAATCGTTGGCTCCTTTTCCTAGTCAATCTTGACAACAGGAGTAAAATTATACCACAATTTTCGGATTATACAAAGGAGAAGAATGAAGCAAATTGATTCCTGCGGCGGTCAGGAATTCAGAGATATGTTTGCCGCTGGCAGCAGCTGGCTGGAAAAGAGCGTTCCAGATATCAATGCCATAAACGTTTTTCCGGTGCCTGATGGTGATACTGGGACGAACATGTTTCTTACTATGCGTGCGGTCCTTGAAGAAGCTGACAGAGTTTCCAACGGCGGTGTGTCTGCTGTGGCTAAGGCTATGGCTCAAGGGGCATTAATGGGTGCTCGGGGAAATTCCGGTGTAATACTATCGCAATTCTTTCGTGGCCTGGCCAAGGGATTGGATGAGAAGGAGGTTCTTACCGGAGGCGATTTAGCACTTGCGCTGGATGAGGCTTCGCGTGCCGCCTACAAGGGGTTATCGCAACCTGTGGAAGGGACCATGCTGACGGTGATAAAAGATGCCTCCAAAGCTGCTGCGGAAGCAGCTCGTGACAATCCCGGCAACTTGCCCAAGGTAACAGAAGCTGCCGTTGAGGCGGCCAAGGAATCAGTGGCTCGGACTCCCCTGTTGTTAGATGTACTGCGTGAGGCGGGGGTAGTAGATGCGGGTGGCCAGGGTGTATATGTATTATTGGAGGGTGCTCTGCGGTACCTGGAAGGAAAGGCGGAGGACATGAAATATCGGAAGCCACAGATGGTTACAGCCCAGTTGCCTGCCGGAGCTAAGATGCCTGCACTTATGGCTGAATCGGAGGAGCCGTATGGCTATTGCACCAATTTCCTGCTTGAAGGCCATAAACTTAGTCCCGATAAGATCATAAAGAAGTTAGAAAGCAAAGGGCAATCTCTTGTTGTTGTTGGTGACGAGGTGACGATTAGAGTTCATATCCATACCTATGACCCCGGTGGTGTCATAAGATATGCCACGTCCTTAGGCACTCTACATCAACTGCAGGTCCAGAATATGGATGATCAGCATGTTGGCTTTATTGAAATGCAGAAGGACAGATTACTAAACTTGGAAATCGGTGTGGTTGCCGTGGCTGCTGGAGCTGGCATGAGGGAGGTCTTCCGAAGCCTGGGAGCTGTGGCGATAGTTCCTGGCGGCCAGACCATGAATCCTAGTGTACAGGAGATACTTCAGGCGGTAGAGGCGGTGCCGTCGAAGAAGATAATTCTGCTGCCCAATAATAAGAATATAATTCTGGCTGCTTCTCAAGTCCATTCTCTTACATCTAAGGAAGTAGCTGTAATACCGACCAAGACCATGCCCCAAGGGATAAGTGCACTTATCGTCTTCAACTACGAAGGGGACATGGAGGAAAACGTTCGGGCTATGACCGAGGCTATACCTACAGTGAAGACCGTTGAGATCACTGAGGCGGCTCGTACTACACAGGTGCAGGGCTTGAAGATAAGTAAGGGGCAGGCGATTGCCATCGTGGATGACGATAAATTAGTCGCCGCTGGCGACGACACGGATAGGGTTCTTTTCGAAGCTCTTGATAAAGCAGGAATTGCCTCGGCAGAGGTAGTGACTGTGTATCATGGCGCCGACGTCTCCACAGCTCAGGCGGAGCAGGTGGTTAAAGAAATCCGCGATAAATATCCCGACAAACAAATAGAGATGGTATCCGGTGGACAACCCCATTACCGGTATATAGTTTCCTTGGAATGATTTTTTCGGGGTTGGCTGTGGTGAGACTTCGGGAAGGCTAAAGCTGGTGACACCCTCTTCGCTCATAGATGTTGAGCCGCTACGCACCATCCTTCAAATGGAATGCCAGAGAAACTACGCCAATACCACTGTATTCGGCGGGCTCGACAAGTATATTCGTAAATGGGCGAAAGAAACCAGAGACAAAATAAATTCAGCTCAGCTTTTGACTCGGTTTACGGATCTGAAACTAGCCGATTCAAACTACGCTGATCAAGATGCAGCAGAGCGCAAGGCCTGGGTAAACGATGTGCTCGATTGGTTAACGCGAGCCGAAGCAGCCGCGACGTCGCCAGTAAAGAAGAAACAAGTTCGCTCTAACGTGGCCAGTCAAGCATCCAAGTCTTCTACTATAAACGTCTCTCGTGGCGATGAAGGGTTAGATTCACCCGTAACCGTGGTTAAAGGTGTGGCTGCTAGTTCAGCGAGCAAGCTGGCCAGATTGGGTGTGAAGACTATCCGCGACTTAATTTACTTCTTCCCCAGGCGTCATCTCGATTACGATCAAAGAAAACCGATCGCCGATCTTGAAGTTGGTGAGGAACAGACTGTTCTGGGTACGGTGTGGGAAGCTCGAATAGCCCGGCTTGGCCCTAAGCAGGGAACGGAAGTAATAATTGGTGATGAGACAGGCAACATGAGGGCGGTATGGTTTAACCAACCTTTCCTGGCCAAGAATTTCCGCACTAATGCACAAGTTATGCTCAGTGGCAGGGTATCTGAATTTAGGGGAAACAAGGTATTCGAATCGCCGGAGTGGGAGCTTGTTGAGGATAAGGAATTGATTCATACCGGCCGCCTTGTGCCTATTTATCCTTTGACTCGCGGGCTGTATCCACGGCAGGTAAGGAATCTGGTAAAGAAAGTCCTTGATACCTGGGCATGGCGTGTGGCTGACTTTCTGCCATCAGAGATCAAGAACCGGTGTCATCTCTTGGATTTACCTCAAGCGATTGCCCAAACCCACTATCCGGAAAGCCATTCGCTGAAGGCTGAGGCCAGAAAACGTTTGGCCTTTGACGAGCTTTTCTTGCTTCAATTGGGGGTGCTTGGCAAGAAGCGGGAGTGGCAGGAAAGTCAACCAGGCAATGCTTTCACCATAAACAGTGAGAATATTAGCAAATTCTTGAATTGTCTTCCTTTCACTTTGACTCAATCTCAACAAAAGGTATTGCGTGAGATTCTTGATGATTTGCAGAAGTCGAGGCCTATGTCGCGTCTTTTGCAGGGGGAGGTAGGCAGCGGTAAGACGGTCGTGGCAACGGCAGCTCTGTTGGCGGCTGCTGACGCTGGTTATCAAGGGGCGTTAATGGCACCGACTGAGATACTGGCCGAGCAACATTTTCGCAACATCTGCCAGCTTCTGTCTAAAGCAAGTAACGAAGATGAGGAACAAGACGGTGTTTGCTGCTACCACGGGCTTTTCTCTCGTCCTGTTACCCTGGCTTTGTTGACGGGAAGCCAAAGCGAGAAGCAGAAGGCAGCATTGCATCAGCGGATCCAGGAAGGCAATGTGGATGTTGTTATCGGGACGCATGCTCTGATTCAGAAAGGTGTAGAGTTTTCCAAGCTTAGTCTTGCGGTTATAGATGAGCAACATCGTTTTGGCGTTTTACAGCGCTCGGCACTGCGTCAAAAAGGATTTAACCCCCACATACTCGTGATGACGGCTACTCCCATTCCCCGCACTCTAGCGCTGACTGTCTACGGCGACTTGGACCTTTCGATTATCGATCAGTTGCCTCCGGGCCGGCAGGATATAAAGACAAGGTGGCTTAGACCTGAGCAGAGAGGAAGAGCTTACGAATTCTTGCGCAAGCAGGTTCGTGAAGGGCGACAAGCCTTTATCGTTTGTCCACTCATTGAGGAATCTGAAAGCATTGAGGCCAGAGCCGCGGTTGCTGAGCATGAAAGACTGTCGGAAGATATTTTCCCTGACTTAAAGCTCGGTTTGCTCCATGGGCGGATGGTGGCGGCAGATAAAGAAAGGGTGATGCAAAGGTTTCGGGATGGCAAACTTGATATTCTGGTTTCGACCCCGTGGTTGAAGTCGGTATCGATGTGCCTAACGCAACCGTTATGCTGGTGGAGGCGGCCGATCGCTTTGGCTTGTCACAGTTACATCAGTTTCGGGGTCGGGTAGGGCGAGGTGAAAAACAAAGTTACTGTTTGCTTCTGGCTGAGACACCTTCACCGGAAGGAATCGAGAGACTGAAAGCTATCGAAGAGATTCAAAACGGTTTTGTCTTAGCTGAGAAGGATTTGGAACTACGGGGGCCCGGTGAATTTTTCGGTACTCGCCAGAGTGGTTTACCGGACCTCCGGATGGCAAGGATATCGGACACCCACCTCTTGGAGTTAGCTCGAAAGGAGGCAATATCTCTATTTGATCGTGATTCCGGTCTCAAGATGCCTGAGCACCGCCTCTTGGCTCTGGAGATGGCTCGGGTTTGGCAAAGCGGCGGTGAATCGAGCTAATTTGCAAGTTAACGGTGGTAGTTCTAATATAGGATGTTTATGGTGATCAAACGCAAACTGGCTAAAGCTCTAGAGCAAGCGGTAACCCGGGCACAAGAACAGGGGCAGCTGGCTGCTGCGGCACTGCCGGAGGTCATTATAGAACGGCCGCAGAAGACAGACCATGGCGATTATGCCTCTAGTCTTCCTCTGAAGCTGGCTAGAACGGCAGAAATAGCCCCATTAGATATTGCCGAAAAAATCCTGGAGTTCATGCCTTCTTTGCCTGAAGTTGACAAAATAGTTGTTGCCGGTCCGGGATTTATCAATTTCAGTCTCAGCTCTGATTGGTTGACGAAGCAGGTAACCGCCGTCTTGGATGCTGGCGATTCTTATGCCACTACTGATATTGGTGGTGGGAAGTCTGTTCAGGTTGAATTCGTTAGCGTTAACCCCACGGGACCTCTGCATGTTGGGCATGGTCGTGGCGCCGTTCTCGGTAGCACATTGGCTAATGTCCTCAATGCCACCGGCCACGCTGTGGAAAAAGAATATTACGTTAACGACGCCGGCAGCCAATTGGACGCCTTCAATCGCTCTCTCTATGCACGATATCAGCAGTTGCTGGGCATCGACGCCGAAATGCCGAGTGACGGCTATCTTGGCAGTTACATGGTGGACCTGGCCAAAGAGATTATCGACAAAGAAGGCGATCGGTTTGTCAAAATGTCTGGAGAGGCTGCTGTTCGGGAACTGGGAGCGATCGGTGTGGCCAAAATCATGGAGATGATTAAGCGAGACCTTGAGCTACTGGGAGTGGATTTCGATATCTGGTTCAGTGAAAAGAGCCTGTATAAAAATGGCCAGTATGAAAAGGCGATGAAGTTGCTGAAAGACGGCGGTTATGTAGCTGAAAAGGAGAATGCTACTTGGTTTACATCCTCCGCATTGGGCGAAGATAAAGATAACGTATTGATACGAAGCGATGGCTCGCCCACCTATTTTGCCTCTGACGTGGCCTATCACCTTAATAAGTTTTTGGAGCGGCGGTTCGATATAGTGATTGACATTTGGGGCGCGGACCATCAAGGACATGTGTCCCGTATGTTGGCTATGGCCAGGGCTTTGGGCATAGATCCTGAGCGACTTAAGATTCTAATCTGCCAGCTGGTTACGTTGCGCCGTGGTCAAGAAGTTGTTCGGGTATCCAAACGTAGCGGCGATTTAATAACGATGAGGGAAGTAATTGACGAAGTCGGTCCGGATGCCTGTCGTTTTGTCTTCTTATCCCGCTCGGCTGATGCCCAGATGGACTTTGATTTGGAGTTGGCCAAGAAGCAGTCAGCGGATAATCCGGTCTATTACGTTCAATATGCGCACGCCCGCATTTCCAGCATTTTGCGGTTAGCCAAGGAACAGGGAATCGATTATACGAGAGGCGATGTTTCTTTGCTCACCACTGAGCCAGAGTTGACCTTGATAAGGCGAATGCTGCTACTTTCGGAAGTACTCGAACTAGTGGCCACCACTCTCGAACCCCATCATTTGCCTTATTATGCTCAGGACCTGGCAACTGTATTCCACAGCTTCTACAAACAATGTCGCGTCGTTTCGAAAAATGAGGAGCTAACTCAGGCTCGACTTAAGTTAGTCAAAGCCGCACAGATTGTCTTAGCCAGAACCCTTCATCTGATGGGCATGACGGCTCCCGAAAGTATGTGATCTGGGAGTCCTGCGCTGCGCTGCGTCCCGATACAATCGGGAATTAAGAGCTGCAAAACAATCCCGTTTAGCTATGTTTGTTGCTATGGATGCTTTGTGCTAAACTTTTCGAATATGAAACAGCGTGTTTTTTCCGGTGCCCGTCCCACGGGCAGACAACATATTGGCAATTATCTCGGTGCAATTCAAAACTATGTTGCCCTGCAACAGGACTATGAGTGCGTCTATTGCATAGTGGATATTCATGCTCTAACTACCCTGGAGAACACGAGCAGACTTCAAGAAGATATCCACGAGATGATGCTTGACTGGCTAGCCGCCGGCCTTGACCCGCAGAAAAGCATTCTCTTTGTTCAATCGCATGTTCCCGAGGTGATGGAACTTTATACTCTCCTCGGCATGATTACGCCGCTAAGTTGGCTATTGCGGGTACCCACCTTTAAAGAAAAGGCGCGGATGCAGCCGCAGAATGTCAACTATGGACTGGTTGGCTACCCGGTTCTTATGACTGCTGATATCGTACTTTACAAGGCTGAAATCGTGCCCGTGGGCGAGGACCAGCTCCCTCATCTTGAGTTGGCGCGAGAAATAGCCCGGCGCTTCAACGCTCTATTTGGTGATACGTTTCCTGAACCTAAAGCCAAACTCACCTCCTTTCCCATGGTGTTGGGACTTAACGGTGCTCAGAAGATGGGCAAGAGCTACAATAACCACGTCGAGCTGGCGGCGACGCCGGAGGAGACAAAGAAGCTGGTGGTGACCGCGGTTACAGATCCGGCCCGGCAGTATCGCTCCGACGTTGGTCATCCCGAAGTTTGCAATGTCTTCAGTCTTCACCGCTTTTTCAGCTCGGGCCGCATAGACGAGATTGCTGCTGAGTGTAGTTCGGCTGGTATTGGTTGTGTAGACTGCAAGAAAATACTGGCCGAAAACATAAACGCGGCACTGGCTGATTTACGGGAACGAAGAGCTTCCTTTGCCGCCAGACCAAAGTATGTTGCTGAAGTCCTCGCTGACGGTGCCAACCGGGCAAAAGCCATTGCCGCCGAAACCCTGGCCGAAGTCAAAGGGAAGATGGGACTGCTTTCCGGGTCTGTTCAGAAGATTTGACCATGCGTAGCTTGCCACCAGCTAAGAGCGGCAAGAATGCCCTGGAGATAGCTATCAGTGCAGCCAGACTAGCCGGCGATGTTCTGGTGGCCAATTTTGGCTCCGCAAGGCAGGTGAAGTTCAAAGGTCAGGGCAATCTGGTTACTGACGCCGATATATTATCAGAGAAACTCATACTTGGGCTCTTAAGAGACGAGTATCCGCAGTGGGGTATAGTCTCCGAAGAGTCAAGCGCTTCAACTCCGATAGTCGATTATGCCTGGGTAGTAGATCCGTTGGACGGCACCAACAATTACGCCTTCGGTATTCCTTTCTTCTGTGTGAATATTGCTCTGGTCAGAAATGAAGATGTACTTATCGGCATTACCTATGATCCGGTGAGACGCGAGCTTTTCCATGCCGTGAAAGGACGGGGCGTTTATCTAAACGATTCATCTATCGGGGTGTCCAAGGCTAATTCGCTACAAGCGTCAGTCATAGCTCTTGACCTGGGATATAGTCATGAACTGGGCAGCGAGATGCTGGATGTAGCCACGAAGTTGTGGGGGCGGGTGCACAGCATGAGACTTATGGGCTCGGCGTCTTTGGGCTTGGCTTATGTTGCCTGTGGGCGGCTTGGGCTTTATTTTCACCGTTATGTCTTTCCCTGGGATATCGTCAGTGGTATTCTGTTAGTTAGAGAAGCCGGGGGCCAGGTCACGGACTGGGAAGGTAGGCCGGTGAGGTTTAGAGACACAGAGATCATCGCCTCGAACGCTAAACTTCACCGTGAATTTCTGTCGGAGTTTGGTCGAGGGCGTGTTCCTGAATAGAGATCTTGCGGAGGCGGAAATGAAAATCGCAGTGTTAAGTGGCAGTCCCAAAGGTGAGCTGAGCGTTACCCTGCAGTATGTGAAATTCGTACAAAGGAAGTTCCCCCAGCACCAATTTGAAATTATCAATGTATCCCATGACATTCAGAAAATTGAGAGAGACGAAGATGCTTTTGCTCGAATCATTCGCGAAGTGGAAAGTGCAGATGGTGTTCTGTGGGCCTTTCCTTTATATGTTTTTCTGGTGCCGTCACAGTATAAAAGATTTATAGAACTCATCTGGGAGAGAAAAGCCCAGGCTGCTTTCAAGGGAAAATACACTGCTGTTCTGAGCACTTCGATTCACTTCTACGACCATACGGCTCATAACTACATGCGTGCCATTTGCGACGATTTGGATATGAGGTTTGTGGAATCATTTTCTGCCGATATGGATGACATTTTCTTGGAGCAGATGAGAGCCAGACTGCTTGTTTTTGCCACTAATTTTTTTCAAGCCATTGAGAATAACCTGCCAACGGCAAGAACGTTTACTCCATTAGTTCACAGCAAGTTCAGTTATGCTCCCGGCAAGCCAGAACAGAAAATAGATGCTCCTGGGAAGAGAATCATCGTATTAACAGATGCTGAGGATGGCCGGTCAAATCTGGCAAGAATGGTTAAGAGATTTCGAGAGTCGTTTTCCCAGGAGATTGAGGTAGTGAACCTGAATGATCTGAAGTTTAAGGGAGGCTGCCTGGGCTGCATTCAATGTGGCTTTGATAATATCTGCGTTTATCAGGATCAGGACGAATTTATTGACTTCTTTAACACTAAAATGAGGAATGCCGACATAACTATTTTCGCTGGCACGATCAAGGATCGATATCTTTCTTCCAGGCACAAGATGTATTGGGATAGGAGCTTCTTCAAAGGTCACACGCCGGCTTTTGTCGGCAAACAAATGGGGTTTATCGTTTCGGGCCCTCTCGGCCAGATAGCCAACCTCAGGCAAATATTTGAGGCAGAGGCTGAATTGTCCCAGGCTAACCTTGTTGGCATCATTACCGACGAATGCGGGAATTCGTCAAAATTAGACGCCTTGTTGCAGAATTTCGCCGATAGATGCGTGCAGTTTTCTCTCGAGAAATTACGTTAGACCGCAGACGTTTTTGGGTGTTGGCGGGCACAAGATTTTCAGGGACTGGATTTGGGCGAGAGGTCGTTTTCCATTCTTGGCCGATTACAAGTTTTATAGCAAGCACAGAATGTTCGATTTTCCCCAGAAGGACAAGAAGACATTTGGATCGCAGTAGACAAATGCTGGACCTGATAAAAAGGCCCGAGATGAAAGAGATGGTTCGCAAGATGATAAAAACCGAAATGGTCAAGCCGTATCAGAAAGCTGCGGAGACCGAAGAGGAGAGGTTGGGGGTGAGTCGGGCCAGTGACTATAAGCTAAGTGCAAGGAGGTAGATATGGAGGTACGGGCAAGCCCCAACGCGAAGACGCCTGTCTTGATACAGGCAGAACCCGAACCCATAGAAGTGGACCTGCAGAGCACTGCTGTTATTGTGAATGACATGCAGAATGCCTTTGTGAGCAAAGGCGGATTTTTCGATTTATCAGGTCTGGATATTTACAGAAGCCGGAAAGTCATCGAACCTATTAAGCATATCTGCGAGGGAGCGCGCGCCAAGCAGGTCAAAGTGATTTACTTAGCGGGTCTTAGCTCAGCTGATATGCGTGAGATGGGTAATCCGGGCCAGCCAAGGTGGTACAAAGCCGAGCGTTTCTATCGCCAACATCCGGAATGGCGAGACAAATTCATAACTCGAGGCACCTGGGGTGCTGATATCGTGAAAGAATTGAAGCCCCAGAGAGGGCGACATGCTTGTCGAGAAGCTGATTCAGAGCGCCTTCTTCGGGACATCCTGGACGTTATATTGAAAACGCTTGAGATCACATACCTGGTATTTACAGGGGTGGCCACCAACATTTGTGTTGAAGCCACGATAAGGGACGCATTTTATTACGGGTATTTTCCCATTCTTATCTCAGATGCCACGGCGCCAATTGGGCCAGAGTTTATGCAGGATGCTACTATCTTCAATGTTAAGGAATGCTATGGGTGGGTGACCACCACGAAGGAATGGCTAAGCGCTCTTTCTAAAAACGATAGATAGCTGGCAAAATCGGCCGATCGTGCCAGCTATCCAGTTGGTGCGGTCAAAATGCTGTGAAATTCTACACTAATATTTTAACTTCGGGCTTCCAATTCTTGGCGAGAAATCTGTAACCTGTCTCCGTAATCAAGGTAGGGCATCCAAGAGTAGTGCCTCTCTTATGGTCCGGGCTGATAACCGGAGGTTCAAACTCCAGGACCGTATTCGGCTTTAGAACACGGTCGGCTTTTGCCTTGTAGCCGGGCTGTCCTGGGAAACCGCTCATAGGCTCTTCGAGAGACAGGCCGACGCCATGAAAGTTGGGCGTCCGCTGGCCGTAGCCAGCTTTCAATATTGGGGAGGCTAGCGCTTCGTTGAGTTCTCTGACCGTAATCCCCGGCTTCAAGACTTTGAGGCCGTTATTAACAGATTCTACGACTAGTTTGAAGATATCCGACCATTCCTTACCCGGTTCTCCGAGCGCAAAAGCCTGATTGAACTGCGCTGTATATCCGTTGAAGCTGGCGTCAAACTCGGTGTGGATTACGTCGCCTTTCTCGAGTACCTGAGGAGTTGCCGCCCAGACCATGCCTGACATGGAACCATGCACCAGTTCTTTACCGGCGTGATACAGATATCATGGAACCTATGTCGCAGCCCTCTCTGAACAGGGTATCCATAAACCTGGCTCTGACTTCGTAATCCTTAACGCCCGGCCTGGCAATATCTACGACGGTCTGGATAGCCTTCATTCCGGCTTCGCATCCCATTTCAAGGCATTTTATTTCGACAGGGCTCTTAATGATCCGAGCCTCCATGATGATATCTGTAGCATCTACGAATTTGGCTCTCGGGAAGTTACCAGTAAGCGCTGCATAAGTGACGTGCGGGAAACCTGTTTCAGCGCCGTATCCCGACATTTCCGCTAACCCTATTCTGGCATTTTCCAGTTTTAGCTCCTTAAGCCTAGCCGACATTAATTCGGAGAAGCTGGGCTGCCCTGTTCGATTATCGGCCACCCAGGGGGTGGGGAATCCACCCATAAACGTGAACAGTGTCGGGTCGGCCGCCAGCGGAAATATTATGTAGCCTTCAGTATTGAAATTGCATAGATATCGTAGGCTGGAGTTGAAATTCCGATAACGGCCGAAACAACCCCAAACGATCAGGCAGTCCAGTTTCTGTTTTTCCATCTCTTGGCGAATGTTCTTCCACCGTCTGTCTCGCTCCTGGTGGGATAGAATTGACATCTTTTCCTGCATCGATAAAATAGGCACGCTACCACCTCCTTTTGTGGTAGATTATCGGACTTTGTCAATCTTTTTGCAATACGTCAAACGCAAGGGTAAATCCTCGAAAAAAGGCTTGCCGCGTTTGACAGGTGCAAACAAATAATGCTAGCATTCTGCTCACAGAGTCACAGAGAAACTAAGTGAGTGGGATGAGCAGTGCAGGTGCAGCAGGCTATAGCTTTAAAATATTTGGCCAAAAGGAGTGCTCGGTGAGTGAGCACTCCTTTTATTTTTATATAGAAATTTTCGCTAACGAGGTGATGCCTCGGATAATAATGTGCCAACGCCCGGAACCAGAAAACGATTGAGGAGGTAAGAATGAAGAAACTGGTAGTCTCAATATTCGCAGCAGTAGTTATGTTAGTGGTGTTGGCAGGTGGCTGTGCCGCACCTGCTCCTGTGCCTGCCGCAGCGCCACCGCAGACATTGAAAATCGGCATATCTAGCCCGTTAACCGGAACGGCGGCAGCGTACGGCAATTTTTTGCAAAATGGAATACTCATGGCCATAGACGACCAGAACGCGGAGGGCGGAGTTACTATTGGTGGGCAGAAGTATATGCTAAGTCCCGTCATCCGTGATAACAAATTTGACGTAATAACGAGCAAGTCTGTTGCCGAAGAGCTGGTATTTAATGAAGGGGTCAAGGTTCTTGGCGGGCCGTTTGTCCAGGATGCCATCGGTACGCAAACCGTCACTGAGCCCAACAAGGTTATGTTTTTTGCCTTCGTAGTTGTTGTGCCGTCGGTGACTGGCCCAAACAAACCATTCACCTTCTTTACGGGTTATCCTTTCATTCAAATGTACGATGATAAGACCGCCTATGTACAAAAATTCTACCCCCAGGCGAAAAAGGTAGTCAGCATGGTAATCGACTTGCCCGACCTATCCGCCTTCATGGATTCGATTAAAGTCTTGGCCCCCCGCTATGGACTTGATTGGCTGGGTTATGAGAAGTACCCGATCACCATCACTGACTTTTCGCCGGTGATTTCACGGGTGCTGGCGAAGAATCCAGATATCATAGATGTTGCCCAGCTGGGCACATTGGGTGGGATGGGTGGCCAGGAGATAAAGCAAATACGGCAGGCTGGCTTTAAGGGCATTATTCTGGTGCCTGGTGCCGTTCCGGAACAAACGATTGCTGAAATCGTGCCTAAGGAATATCAATATAAGATTATCTGTTCGATGTTAAAGCCTGATACTCCTATAGGCGACGCCTACAAAGGCTTTAGCGAACGGTACCAGAAGAAATTTAACGCGTTGGCTGACAATGCCCTGCCCTACCTGGAATATAACCCGGTTAAGGGTTTCTTCCAGTTTCTTAACGGGCAGGCCAGCATGGACACCACCGCGTGGATGCAGGGCTTTGAGAAGTACCACTGGACGGGGCTGTGGGGATTCGATAATTACTGGATAGGGAAGCCTATCTACGGCATCAACCGGATAATTATGGGTCCTTCTTTTGTGTACGAATATACAGATGGCAAGCTGGAAGCCAAATGGCAAGCGCCGCTTCCTTACGCGTTGCTCCAGGAACAGTAGTGGCCCGTCGGATGTCTATAGAGAGAGATGGGGTGTATAACCCTGTCTCTCTTGGTTTAAGTTGCTATGTCCTGCTGTGTTCTAGCGACGAACTTGCCCATCCTCTTCAGTGCTTCTTCGATTTCGGATAGCGAAGTGGCATAGCAGCAGCGTATATAGCCTTCGCCGCATTGGCCGAAAGCAGAGCCCGGGACTACCGCCACCTTTTCTTCTACCAGCAGTTTTTCGGCAAATTCCTCTGAAGTCATCCCCGTGACACTTTATGGAGGGAAAAGCGTAAAAAGCGCCCTTGGGCTCGAAACAGGACAGGCCGATTTCTCTAAGTCCCTTGAGAATCACGCGCCGCCGGCCGGTCGTAATCTCTAACCATCGCCTCCACTTCCCCATCGTCAACCTTTAGCGCTTCAATCGCCGCCATCTGTCCCATTATGGGCGCGCACAACATGGTGTACTGGTGAATTTTGGTCATGGCTCCTATAATTTCTTTACTGGAGACAGCATAGCCTATTCTCCAGCCAGTCATGGCATAAGGCTTTGGAGAAGCCGTTCAATAGAATGGTACGCTCTTTCATCCCGGGCAGCGTCGCCATGCCTGTATGTTCCATGCCGTAGACCAGGCGGCCGTAGACTTCATCCGAGATGACCAAAAGATCGTAACGTTTGGCCAGTTCGGCAATCTGGGTCAATTCCTCTTTTGATAGGACGGCGCCGGTGGGATTACACGGGTAGCCGATAAGAATGGCTTTTGTTCTTGGTGTAATTCGCGACTCGATCTCGGTAGCCGTTATCTTGAAATCGTTCTTCTCTGAGGTGGGAGCTTGTATAGGTGCCCCTCCGGCTAGGCTCACTGCAGCAGGGTAAGCAACATAACAGGGTTCGGGCATGATGACTTCGTCACCTGGGTTGAGTATGGCCCTGGCTGCAAGGTCCAGGCCCTCACTGACACCAACGGTAACGAGAATCTCGTCATCGCAATTGTAGGTGAGGCCATAACGAGACTCGAGATGTTTGGCTAATTCCTCTCTCAGTTCGGGCATTCCTTTGTTTGAAGTATACATGGTGTAGCCCTTTTCCAGAGAGTAAACTGCAGCTTCACGGATGTGCCATGGGGTCACGTAGTCGGGCTCGCCAACACCAAGGGAGATTACCCCTTCCATAGAGGAGAGTAAATCAAAGAATTTCCTGATTCCCGAAGGTGGAAGCACAGTCACCTTTTCGGCTATATAGTTTTGTGATAGTTTGATATGGCTCGGTACACTTTTGGACACAGGGCCTCCTGTCAAAAGGCAGAGGATTCGATTGCTATTATGGTGTCACGGCAAGACGCTTGACCCCTTCACCACCCCCGAAGATTTCGCCATCTTCCTTGTATCTTTTAAGTATGAAATGGGTGACAGTGCCTTGCACTGTTTCTAACGGCGCCAGCTTTTCGGAGACAAAAACAGCAATTTCCTGCATAGTCTTGCCAGCGACCAGTACCGCCAGATCGTAGGTGCCGGAGGCAAGATAGACGGAACGGGCTTGGGGGAAACGATAAATGCGTTCGGCCATGGAGTCAAATCCCACGTCACGTTGCGGAGTAACCTTGACTTCGACCAGAGCCCAGACTTGTTCCTCCCCCAATTTTGTCCAGTCGATTATGGTCTTATATTTAACTATGGTTCGGTTTTCCTCAGCCTTTTTGATCACCTTCTTAACTTCGGACACCGAAACGCCAGTCATCGTAGAGATTTGTTCAGGTGTCAACCGGGCATCCTTTTCCAGAGCTTCGAAAATCTGCTTCATTATTTTCTCCTCAACTGCTATCTGATAAGCCACCACCGGTCTTGGGCCTCATTATAGCAGAGTTTAAACACGTTCTCATCTTCAGTAGTGACACAGAAATATTTTTCGCCAGGCTCCAGCCACTCGTTGTCTATTCGCATTATTCTATTCTCTTTATCCTGCCATATGAAGGATTCCGGCCTCTCAGCGTAGATATGGCCAGAATAGCAGTTCACCTCGAGCAATTGCTCTTCGGACATCCCAACATCCTAGAGTGGTGTTTCGCTTTTGTGCCAGTCAGTAGCCTGCTCGTACGAGAAGGCGATACGGAGTATTGTCTCCTCATCGAATGGTTTGCCTATGATCTGCAGGCCAATGGGTAGACCATCGGCGAAGCCAGCCGGCACAGAGATAGCCGGCAGACCGGCTATGTTTATAGGCAAGGTACAAACGTCGCTCAGGTACATCTGGACTGGATTGTCCACCTTTTCTCCAATATTAAACGGCACGGTGGGTGATGTGGGCGTGACTAGGGCGTCACAGTTCTCAAACGCGTGGTCAAATTCTCTACGTATTAAAGTTCGGACCTTCTGTGCTTTGAGGTAATAAGCGTCATAGTAACCGGCTGATAGGGCATAAGTCCCTAACATGATGCGTCGCTTAACCTCGGGCCCGAAGCCGAACTGCTTCGTTTTCTCCATAGCCTCCCACATGCTGTTTGCGTCTTGAAAGGAAAAACCGTATTTGACGCCATCGTAACGAGCTAAATTGGCTGAAGCTTCGGAAGGTGCCAGGATGTAATAAGCGGCTAGGGCATATTTGGTGTGAGGCAACGAGGTGCCCCGATCTATTTTTGCTCCCAGGTCTGCCAACTGTTTTATGGCCGACTCTATACTTACTCTTACCTCCTCTTGCATCCCCTCGACAAAATATTCTTTTGGTATGCCTATACGCAGATTCTTGAGGTCCGGAATCAGCGATTTGGTGTAATCAGGAACTGGGTAGGGGGCCGATGTCGAATCTCTCGAGTCATGGCCGGCGATGGCATTCATAACTAACGCACAGTCAGCGACAGTGTTGGTTATAGGGCCTATTTGGTCTAGTGAGCTGGCAAAGGCGACCAGGCCGAAGCGACTTACTCTGCCGTAGGTGGGCTTCAGGCCGACCACACTACAGAACCCAGCCGGTTGACGGATGCTGCCACCTGTATCAGAGCCGATGGCATAGATGGCTTCATGGGTGGCGACGGCAGCAGCTGAACCACCACTGCTACCGCCTGGAACACGTTGCAGGTCCCACGGATTTCGCGTTGGGAAGAAGGCTGAATTTTCCGTCGATGATCCCATGGCGAATTCATCCATGTTGGTCTTGCCCAGGATCACGGCGCTATTCGACTTAAGTTTTTGCACAATTGTGGCGTCATACGGAGGGACGAAATTTTCCAGGATCTTTGAAGAGCAGGTGGTTCTTATGCCATTGGTGCACATGTTGTCTTTGATAAGGGCAGGTATGCCGGTCAATGGCTTGATGTCGCCGTTGGAAATAACCTTGTCTGCCTCTTTTGCCTGACCCAGGGCAGACTCTTCGGTTATAGTGACGCAGGCATGAATCTTGTCTTCGACCTTGGCCAGGCGTGCCAGGCATGCCTCGGTCAATTCAATCGAGGTGAACTTCCTTTCCTTGAGAAGCTGATGAGCCTGGCTGATAGTTAGCCGACAGAGGTCGTTCATGGTTCATTCCAAAACGGCACGTGTCTTAAAGTAGTTGCCCTCTCGCTGAGGTGCGTTGCCTAGTATTTCCTCCACCGGACATGATGGCTTTGGCTCATCCGGTCTGAGGACGTTTTGGAGTGTGATAGATTGGGATGTTGGTTGCAGGTTGGTGGTGTCGATTTGCTCGAGTACCTCGAAGTTCTCCAATATGTTGGAAAGTTGAAGCCTGAACTTCTCGATTTCGGTCTCGCTCAATCCCAGTCTGGCCAGGAGAGCGATATGTTGCACTTCCTTACGACTTAGCTTCATCTAACTTTCTTGCTAGGAAGTAGTATAAATTTTCTGCGGCAGTGTAGCTATTATAGCACAAAGGGATAGCATAAGGCCCTTCAAGCTGACACTGTAACTTATCTTGACGGTCAGAGCCAGACATTGTTACAATTGCCACTGCCCTTCAAGTAAAATTATGACCAGGAACGAGGTGTTAAGTGCATCATTTTGAAGCTGAAAAGATTCGTAATGTGGTTTTATTGGCGCACTCAAGTGCCGGGAAAACATCGCTAGCCGAAGCGATGCTGTTTGATTCAGGAGCAATTAACCGATTGGGCAGCGTCACTGAGGGCACAACTACTTCGGACTATGATCCCAGCGAGATCAAGCGGCAGATCAGCGTTAACTTATCTCTGTTAGCGTGCCAGTGGAAAGACCGCAAACTGAATCTGTTAGACACCCCGGGTTACCCTGATTTCGTGGGCGAAGTTAAGGCTGGATTGGACGTAAGCGAAGGTGCGGTTATCCTGGTGTGTGCCGTCTCCGGAGTTGAGGTGGGGACTGAGCAGGTTTGGGGATATGCTGATGAGGCAAAACTGCCTAGACTTGTTTTCGTTAATAAGATGGATCGCGAGAATGCTAACTTCTTCAATACCTTGAAGGATATTCAGGCTAAACTCGGGACAAAATGTATACCTGTCCAACTACCTATGGGTTCCCAGAAAGACTTCCAGGGCATTGTCGATCTGGTTACGAGGAAGGCTTATACGGGGACACCGTTGAAGGAGACTGAGTTGCCGTCGTCTCTTAAGAGTGAGGTTGATTCCTACAGAGAGAAATTGGTTGAGGCTGTGGTGGAGATTGATGACGAGCTTATTGCGAAGTATTTGGACGGCGAGGAAATAAGCGAGGAGCAAATTTACCACTGCATAAAGGAGGCGACCAAGCTGGGAAAAGTGACGCCGGTGCTGCTTGGTTCTGCTTTGAAGAATATCGCGGTTACTCCACTACTAGATGCGATTTGTGATTATATACCTTCACCCAAAGAGCGCGGGGCACCAAAAGCCACCAACGTGTCGACAGGAAAAGAAGAGTCTGTGGAACCGGTGGCGGGTGCACCTTTGGCAGCATTGGTTTTCAAGACTACGAACGATCCGCGCGTCGGAAAGATCAGCTATTTTAGGGTTTACTCAGGGGCCATTGCCAGCAATTCGCAAGTATGGAACGTAAACAAGGGTGCGGTTGAGCGGATAGGCCAGCTTTTTGTTCTGCGGGGCAAAACGCAGGAGGCGGCGCCCCAACTTAGTGCCGGGGATATCGGTGCCGTGGTTAAGCTAGCCTCCACAGCTACCAGCGACACTCTCAGCTCGAAGGAGCACCAATTGAAGCTCGCCCCAATCGAGTTCCCCGGACCGAGGTTGAGTATGGCGGTGCACCCTAAAGCCAGAGGGGATTTGGACAAGATGAGCACGGTACTGCCCAGAATCTGTGAAGAGGACCTGACGCTGAAAGTGCAACGGGAGGCTGACATCGGTGAGATACTACTGTGGGGAATGGGGGAAACACATCTAGATGTGGCTGCTGAAAAATTAGCCAGCAAGTTTGGAGTAGAAGTCAATCTGCAACGACCTAAGGTCCCATATAAAGAGACTATCACCGTAGCCACGAAGGCGGAGTACAAGCATAGGAAACAAACGGGTGGACATGGCCAGTATGGTCACGTTTTATTGGAACTTGAGCCTTTACCGAAGGGGACTGGTTTTGAATTTACGGAGAAGGTAGTTGGAGGGGCAGTTCCTCGAAACTATATTCCCGCGGTGGAAAAGGGGGTCAACGAAGCCAGGACCGAGGGAGTTTTAGCTGGATATCCCGTGGTTGATGTCAGGGTGACGCTTTATGACGGAAGTTCTCATCCTGTTGACTCGTCTGAAATGGCCTTCAAAATTGCTGCGGCGCAGGCCTTGAAAAAAGGACTGAGCGAAGGACACCCTGTCTTGCTTGAGCCGATTGCTAATATTACGATCACCGTTCCGGATACTTTTACCGGTGACATAATCGGTGACCTCAACACCAAGCGAGGGCGCGTTTTGGGTATGATCCCGAAAGACGGGGTTAATGTCATTCAAGCGCAAGCCCCGCTGGCGGAAGTCCAGCGCTATACTGTTGACCTACGGTCAATAACTCAGGGGCGTGGCTCCTTCACCATCGAGTTCAGCCACTATGAAGAAGTGCCAGCAATTGTTGCTCAGAAAGTCATCGCTAAGAAGGGCAGTAATTGAACTCGGCTAACCAGCTAGAAGTTCCTTAGCCTTTTCGGTAAAGGCGGGCAATGCCTGTTTCCAATCGCCTACCAGACCGAAGCGAGCTTCCTTAAATATGTTTGCCTCGGCATCTTTGTTTATGGCTACTATGGTTTTGGCACCCGAGCATCCGGCTAGATGCTGACTAGCTCCGGAAACACCTACGGCAATATAAAGATCTGGTGTCACAATCTTACCGGTAAGCCCAACCTGCATTGTGTCCGGCACCCACTTATTATCGCAAGGCGGCCTGGAAGCTCCTACTGCAGCTTTAAGCACTTTGGCAAGTTCTTCCAACTGCTTAAAGCCTTCGGGGCCACCGATACCTCTGCCTCCGGTTACTATTATCTTAGCATCTTCGAGTTTTACTCCCACCACCTCTTCCTTCACCGTTTCCAGCACTTTTGTCATGATCTTGGCAGGGTCCAACTCAACTTTGATGGATGCAATCTCTCCCTTTCTCGACTCATCAGGTTCCAGAGGTGACATTGCTTTTTGTCGTACGGTTGCCATCTGTGGGAAAACTTCGGAAGTGAAGATACCACGGGCGTTGCCACCGTAAACAGGACGGGTTTGCTGTAGTAACTTTGTCCCTGGATCAATACTAAGTTCAATACAATCCATCGATAAGGCGGTGCCCAGTCTGAAGGCCAGTCTAGGCGCTAAATCACGTCCGACGGATGTCTGTCCCAGAAGAAGAATGCGCGGCGAAAGGTCCTTGACCGCCTTTTCGGTTACGGCCACATATGAATCGTTTTGATATTCTTTCAGCCTTGGGTCCGCTGCAGTGTAGACTTTATCGGCTCCGTAAGCTATGGCTTTGCTAGCGGCTTCACCTAGTTTGTCACTGACTAGCAAGCAAATTACATTTTCTTTGAGTTCATCGGCAAGTCGCCGACCGCATCCCAGAAGCTCGGTGGTAATTGAGCTCAGCTTGCCTTCTACAAGTTCACCGTATATCATTACACCTTTATATTCAGCCATCATAACCTCCTATTATTGGTTCCTGTTTCTAGATTAGTTTAGCCTCTCTAAGTCTTGCAGCCAGTTTAACACCGGCTTCTGCTGGAGTGTCGGCCTCCACGATCTCACACTTGCCCTCTTTAACTGGCTGGAAGAGCTTGATGAGTTTGGTCCGTCGACCGGCGGCACCGATCTGTGCAGCTGTGAGTCCCATATCGGCTGGTTTCCATACTACCGGCTGTTTTTTGGCTGCCGCCATAATCCCTTTGAGGGTGGCGTATCGGGCCTCACCAAGCTCGTTGCTTACCGTCACCAACGCAGGAAGTTTTACCTCAAGGACTTGATAACCATCAGTGAAAACGCGTTCGATTTTTGCTTTACCGTCGGAGACCTCCACTTTCTTAGCCACGGTAATGCTGGGGATTCCGAGTATTTCAGCAATTCCCGAACCAACTTGGCCTGCGTCCCAGTCAGCTGCTTGGCGTCCGCAGAAGATGAGGTCATATTCTGCTATTTTCTTGATTGCTGTGGCAAGTGCAAAGGCGATTGACCAGCTATCGCCGCCTTCGAAAGCTTCATCCTCCAGGAGAACCAGCTCGTCGGCCCCCATAGAAAGAGGCTTCTTGACAACGTCTCTGAGCAAATTGTTGCCCAGACTTATCACCGTAATTTTGCCACCTTGCTGATCCTTAATTCGCAGTGCTGCCTCTACAGCTTGTTCATCGAAAGGGCTAATAACAGGTGGTACCCCGGGTGGGGGTATTACCTTGTTGGCAGCCGAATCAATTTTAAAACTGGCTGGTGGCGCCTCGGGATCT
>CAVVVB010000025.1:290000-324004 GCA_963751585.1 uncultured Chloroflexia bacterium
GGAGTACTGGCTACGTTGGGAATTGGGGTGGTTTCGGTCATTCGGCGTCCGTTAGTGGGCATACTGGCTACTGGGAATGAGGTGATGGAAACTGGCCAGTCTCTCTTACCGGGCAAAATATATAATAGTAATAGCTACAGCCTGGCTGCTCAGGTTCTACGATATGGAGGAATTCCAAAGCTACTTGGGGTGGCCCCGGATGAAATAGAACAATTGTCTAAATCTGTCCGCAGCGGTCTTGATTGCGATCTATTGATAACTTCAGGAGGGGTTTCTTTAGGTGATTATGATATTGTCAAGCAGGTTCTGGCTGCTGAAGGGGACATGTCGTTTTGGACAGTACGAATGAAACCAGGTAAGCCGTTAGCCTTCGGCACTTTAAAACGGGCGGATGGCAAGAGAATACCCCATTTGGGGTTGCCGGGAAATCCTGTAAGCTCGATGATCACCTTTGAGATCTTTGCGCGTCCGGCTATACTCAAAATGATGGGTAAAAGCAACTTGGTTAGGCCGAAGGTAAAGGCCGTAATGGAAGACTCAATCAAGAACGAAGATGGTCGGCGCATCTTTGCCCGTGTTACCGTGAGCAGGCGAGATGGCAAGTACTTTGCCTGTCTTACAGGTCCTCAAGGTTCAGGCATTTTGACATCGATGGCCAGAGCCAATGGGTTGGCAATTGTTCCGGAGACGAAAAAAGAGATTAAACCTGGAACTATGGTTGAGGTGATGATATTAGATTGCGACGAAGTTGAAGCTTTATGCGGGGAATGAAGAGTGTCATAGAAACTCAACTTCAGAATTTTGTAGTATAGGCATTGAGGGTCAAGAATCAGTGATTTACGAAGCATCATCTTTCGTTTTTAAACCTCCACCTTTGGTTTCCCGGGCTCGACGAGTATTAATCAAGCCTAATGCTGGCCATCCCTTGGCGTATCCCGTTAGCACCAGCCGCGAGACTATGAATATGATAATCGAAGGCATCAAGCAAGTGAGTGATGCTGATATCATTATACTTGAAGGAACCTATAACGGAGAGTCTGTGTATCCGATATATCAAACTCTGGGTTATGACTTTCCGAGAGTGTTGATGTTGGATGTGCGGGACTGCATTTGGGTGGAAGTAGAAAATCCGCTACCGCATCCTTTTGCCGTGCCTACATTTTGGGTGCCTAACGTGGTTCTTTCCAGTGATTATTTGATAAGTGTAGCTCCGTACAAAATTATCGGCGGATTTGGTTGCTTTAGTATCCCAAATCTGTTGAGTCTGCTGCCTGTCAGCAAATACAAAGGGGATGCTCCTGGTGGTTGGGGGACTCTCTATGAATTGGAACTAGATAAGGTACTCGCTGATCTCTACTTTACTTTGCCGTTCGATTTAGGAATCATCGATGCCCGCCAGAAGTTTGTGAGTGCGGACGATTCGGCTCAAGGCAAGACGGAGGAATTCCGGAAGATTTTTGCCGGCGAGCCATACGAAGTCGATCGAGAGGCAACGCAGGCAAGTGCAGTCGAAGCGGGTCATCTGACGTTAATTGCAGCTGGTAAAGCTGAACTTGAAACTTAAACAGGGCAGTTTGAGAACTTCGGTCAGTGCTACGCAAAAATAATTGTTTCTCCGGTTGAATCTTTGTTAGCGCACTTCGAAATTAGAGAATTGGCCGGTGAATGAAGACCAGCGTATGTCTATATGATCTACTACAGCCTCGGGTGGTCCTACCTCAAGCTGCCTGACTAGTTCTTCTATTTTGTCTTTTGGCCCCTCGACGTTGATTTCAACGGCATTCATTTGGGAAAGGTTACGTACGTAACCCCGCAAGCCTAATGCTTTAGCAAGTTGCGACGTGAATGCTCGATAGTAGACGCCTTTAACGTGGCCGTAAACCGTAGCCGTGAGATAAGCTAATTCAGCCATATTATGTCCATTTAACCTCCAACTTTGGTTTCTAACAGGGCGAGATTGCTCACTTAGCCAAATCTATTTACTTAATTCGATTAGAGACTGGGGGTAGAGCTGTCCATCTTATTCGACCAACCGATTTGTGCCACAATGGCGGGGGAAACATGGCAGCTCCACAAAAGGATGCAAGCCTCTTTAACCTGTTTAACAAACTCGCCGCTGTGGCAGAAACCGTATTATGCCGCCGCATCTAATTCATTCTTCCGCAGGCGGTTCCTTCTTGCCCTTCCTGATCACCTCCACATCCATCTGCGGCGTTATGATGGTTGTGGTTGGCTTTTTGGCGTCCTTCTTTGGTTTTTTGTGTTCTCTGCGCCTGTAATCTCTTGTTCCCATGTTAGTTCCTCATCTCCACGTTGTATCTAGTAGTAGAAGTTTAGCAGAGGATAATTGCCTTGTAAAGGATGAACGGAATTTGCCATTGGTCTGCCGTTAGTGTATACTACCAGTTTTGGAGGAGGTGGAATCTTGGAAAACAGTTCCTTTCCTAAATGCCTGAAATGTAAGGTCGGCGATTTGGTACCGCTATCTGATTTCGGTAGTCAAGGGGCGGCGATCCATTACAAGGCTTGGGTGTGCACTAATCCTGATTGCGGTTATAACCTTAAAATCAGGAATGGCGACGTATATCTAAATGAGCCTATTTTCAGCGGAACTGGTCCTAGTCCTCGTTCGCGCGCATAGCTCATAAGCAGCTAGGTTATTTCTCTCTGTGCTTTTGGGGTGATCGCTTTGTCTTTATTGACGGCACAACTCCAAGAGAAAGTAGTTGATTTATTCTTTCCGCGCTACTGTATAAGCTGTGGAAGGGTAGGAGATTTCCTGTGCGCCTACTGCTGCCAAAAGTTGCCTCGGCTTTTACCACCATTGTGCCAGAAATGCGGTAAGCCTGAATCCAGCGGTGCCTTATGCGCGACTTGCTGGGGACAACATACCGACATTGATGGCATCCGTTCTGTCTTTCGTTTTGAGGGCGTAATACGTCAGGCTGTCCATGAGCTAAAATATCGAAACCTTAAGGCAATGTCTGGTAGGTTGGCTTCTTTTTTAGCCATATATATTCGGAGTAATCGTATAGATGGCGAGGTTTTGGTGCCAGTGCCTCTTCACCCGAAGAGGTTACGGGAACGCGGATATAATCAATCAAGTCTTCTGGCAACAGGTCTCGGCAAACTGATAGAGATGCCCGTGATTGAAGACAGCCTGTACCGCAGCAAAGATAGTCTTCCTCAGGCCAGAACAACAACGGTTGAAGCTCGAAGGAGGAACGTAAGAAAGGCTTTTGCGTGTCATGATGAGAAGTTGCGCGGGAGCAGCGTTATCCTGATCGACGACGTGTGTACGTCGGGAGCTACTTTGGAAGCTTGTGCGGAGGCTATTGTGGCTGGTGGGGCGATATCAGTATGGGGTTTGACTCTGGCTCGCGAGATTTAATGAGGGAGATAGGAGTATGGAATTACAGATTTTCAGCAAAAATGTGGAAATTTCTCCGGCAGTTCGGGGTTACGTGCAAGAAAAAATGAACAGATTAGATCACTATTTACCCAACATAAGTGAAGCTAAGGTGGAAATGCACGAGCAGAATACAAAATCTCCTAAGAATCGCTTTACTGTGCAAGTTACTTTGAGCAGCAAGGGCATCTTATTGAGGGGCGAAGAGAGGGGAGAGAGTGTAAACACAGCGGTCGATGCTGTGGCTGAGGTATTAGCACGTCAGATTGAACGTTACAAAGGGAAGCGATATGACAAGGGACGAGGCGTTTCTTTAGCTCGACAATCAACGCTTACTGAAGAGGCGGACGGCAGTATGAAAGTCGAAGATTGGCCAAAAATAGTCAGAGTTAAGCGCTTTACAGTTAAGCCAATGTCAGTGATGGAAGCCGCGGAACAAATGGAGCTTTTGGGGCATTCCTTCTTTCTTTTTGTTAATTCTGATAACGGCGTACTAAGCTTGTTGTACTGTCGTAATGATGGTAATTACGGATTGATTGAACCAGAGATGGCTTAGTCTGTTACGAGGTGGATATGAGGGGAATAGTGTGAGAGAACTATTGGTGACGTACAAGGTTGGCACTGATTCAAGGTGACATTACAAAGCAGGGACAGATGCAATAGTTAACGCTGCCAATTCGAGTTTGATGGGTGGGGGCGGTGTTGATGGTGCAATTCATCGAGCGGGAGGGCCAGCTATTTTAAACGAATGTAGCCAGATTGTTTCCCGAATTGGACGTTTAGAGACAGGCAAGGCTGTAATAACTACCGGGGGGAATCTCAAAGCTAAATACGTTATTCATACCGTAGGCCCAGTGTGGCGGGGTGGCACGAAAGGAGAGGCAGAGCTTTTGGCCAGCGCTTATAGGGAGAGCTTGAAGCTGGCTAATGATCATAAGCTGAAAAGTATCTCGTTCCCTTCTATAAGTACTGGAGCCTATGGTTATCCCGTGGCTAGAGCAGCCAAGGTGGCTTTGCACACGGTATTTGATTTCCTAGGCGAAGGGTCCACCTCAATAAAGGAAATTATCTTTCGTTCTTTACGATTCGGAGACCCTTGAGGTCTACCAGGCAACACTAGCTGAGATCGGAAGCTAGGCGATTGGCTTATTGAATTCCTCAGCGATAGCTATGGTAAAAGGAGTTATATGTTGACCTTTACATTGTTCGATACCCGATTAGGGTGGATGGCGGTAATAAATTCAATCGACGGCCTGAAAGGGGTCATACTGCCTCAGAGATCAAAAGATGCGGTCGTTACCCAGGTCACGAGCTATGGATGTGTTGTTGAAGAAGATGGGTCCGTTTGTTCGGACGATTTACCTGTCAGGTTGAGGCGATTTATGGAAGGTGAGCCTGTGGATTTCCCTGATAGGTTGGATATGGCTGAGGCAACCTCTTTTCGACAGAGAGTATGGCAGGTAACACGAACTATCCCTTACGGTGATGTCAAAAGCTACTTGTGGGTAGCCAATAAGTTAGGTTTGCCTAAGGGGGCTAGAGCTGTAGGTCAAGCCTTGGGTAAAAACCCGTTCCCGATTGTGGTTCCGTGTCACCGGGTAATTGCCAGTGACGGAGGTTTAGGGGGTTTCAGCGGAGGCCTGAAAATCAAGCAGTTCTTGCTGGATTTGGAGCAGTCTCCTTCGAAGGAGTTAGCAGCTCTTTAGATTCAGGCTTTTGTCTCCCAATATACTGTGTACGTCCCGTGCCAATTCCTGGCAGTAGCCGATAGTAATTGGCAGGTTCATGTCGATGGTCTCGTCCAGCGTAGTTATGGTAAGCTCGACGCTATCTTGCCCGGGATAGCGGGCAAGAATATCCATGATCTGTTTAAGTCGAGTTACATCTTCTTCAGTTCTGTCGCTTTGGACCATATTAATTACTACCCTATGTTGTAATGGAGGCGTAGCATCCGGTTTGGTCTCTTGACCTCCGTCGGCGTCAGTCTGGTATTGGCGTACCCTGTAGCAGTTGACGTTTACCCGGTCATCTCTCAGTTTTACCAAGCCTTCCACCAGCAGAATTGTACCTTCTTGCCATAGCTCTTTTGTCTTTGTGTAGACTTCAGACCATACGGTGACTTCGACGGAGCCGTCCAAGTCTTCCAAGGTTGCGATGGCAAACGGTCGTCCGTCTCTGGTATTCAGTTGGCGTAAAGAAGTCAACAAACCAGCAATGATCACCTTTTCTCCCACCATTTCGGCGTCGATTCCACCGCATAATGCGGTTGTGGCATTGGCCAATTTGGGAGCTATAGAGGTTAGTGGGTGTTCGGAGAAATAGACTCCCATAAGCTCTCTTTCCCAATCCAGTTTATCCTTTAAAGGAACATCCAGATGGTCTAAGTTCAAACTTGGTAGCGGTGTGGGTACAGTATCGCCCCAAAGATCAAACAGTGTGGTCTGTCCTGATTCTTTCAATCGTTGCTCCCATTGGGTAAGAGAAATAATCCGGTCGATAGCCTGGAGAAGGGCTCCTCGTAGAGCCAGGCAATCGAAGGCTCCGGCCTTGATTAAACTCTCTATGACTTTTTTATTGATGCCCCGTAGATCGACGCGACGGCAGAAATCCTCAATTGATTTGAAGGCGCCGCTTTTCTCGCGAGCCAGTATGATAGGTTCAATGGCCGCGTAGCCGACATTTTTCACAGCCGTAAGGCTGAAGCGAATAGCTGTTTTACCATCTTCCTTCTCAATAGCAAAAAAGCTTTGGCTATTGTTTATGTTAGGAGGCAAAACCGGAATATCCAGACGGCGGCACTCGGCGATTGCTGCGCTCAGTCTGTCTGAATGGGTTGCATAGGTGTTGAGGAAAGCAGTCATATAGTCAACCGTGTAATTGGCCTTGAGATAAGCAGTTTGATACGCTATGAGGGCATAACTCACGCTGTGAGCTTTATTGAAGGCATAGCCCGCGAAGGGCTCAATCAAGGCGAAAATCTCAGCAGCCACCTCTTCAGAGATGGCATTCTTTCTGGCGCCATCCATGAAATTTTGTCGTTCTTTTTTCATCACCTCCGGGATTTTCTTCCCCATGGCCTTGCGGAAAATGTCAGCCTGGCCCAGGCTATAGCCAGCCAGAGCCTGAACTATAAGAAGCACCTGGTCTTGATAGACAATGACACCGTAGGTTTCCTCTAGAATCTTCTTGACGGCTGGATGAGGGTAGCGGATGGACTCTATTCCGTGTTTCGCCTTGATGAAAGTAGGTATGTGTTCCATAGGTCCGGGACGGTAGAGAGCTACCATCGCCGCAATGTCATTGAACCTGCTTGGCTTAAGTTCCTTTATGTAGCGTCGCATACCGGGGCTTTCCAGCTGAAATATGCCGCCAGTCTCACCAGAGGCAAGTAATTGAAAGGTTTTTGCATCATCTAGAGGAATATGATGTAGGTCCAAGGATACGCCGTGATTTTCGGCGATGATCGTTTGTGCTTTGGCCAAGATGGTTAGATTAGCCAGACCGAGGAAGTCCAGTTTGAGCAGACCGAGGCGAGCGACACTTTCCATGGAGAACTGCGTCATATTGATAGCTTGCTCATTTTCCTTGGTGGCTCGCTGTAATGGCATATATTGAGTTAACGGTTCTCTCGATATAACTACCCCGGCGGCATGTGTGCTCGAATGGCGAGATACTCCCTCTAATTTTTTGGCCGTGTCCATCAGATTACGGATGGCATTGTCTTCATGGTAAATATCGCGAAGCTCATTATTCTCAGCTAGAGCTTGCTCAATAGTGATATTAGGTCTAGGAGTAACAAGGCGGGCTACTCTGTCAACCTGGCTGTAAGGTATACCTAAAGCCCTACCGACATCTCTAAGGGCAGCTCTGGCGCCCAAAGTCCCGAATGTAATAATTTGGGCCACGTGGCTAGGGCCATATTTTTGTGTTACATAGGCTATCAGTTCGTCGCGGCGGTCATCCTGGAAATCCAAATCGATATCTGGCGGCTCACGGCGCTCAATATTGAGAAATCGTTCGAACACCAGCTTGTTAGAGAGTGGGTCGATGTTGGTAATGCCAAGGCAGTAGAGAGCTAGACTTGCGGCGGCGCTGCCCCGGACGCCAAAGAGGATATTTTGTTTCTTGGCGAAAGAGATGAGGTCCCAGACTACAAGGAAGTAGTCGGCAAATTGCGTCTTGCGGATGACGTCCAATTCATAGGCCAGCCGCTGCTCGATTTCTGGATCGGCTGAAGGGAAACGAAGCTTTAGTCCCGCCGAGCATAGCTCTGCCAGATGATCGTCCGACGTCTTGTTCGGCGGCAACTCGACCTGAGGAAGGTGAAGACGGCCGAACTCAAACTCCAGTTGGCACATATCAGCGATTTTTTGTGTGTTCTCTATGGCCTCAGGCAAATCAGAGAATAATTCAGCCATTTCGTCCTGGCTTTTGAGAAAAAAGAAATCGCCAGCCATCTTGAATCTTTTTTCGTCGTAAATTGAGGTGTTAGTTTGAATGCAAAGTAGCAATTCCTGGATGGCTGCGTCTTCTTTATCTACATAGTGCACGTCGTTTGTAGCCACAAGAGGTATATCCAGTTTCGCAGCCAACGAGAGTAATCCTGCGTTAATTTTTTCAAGTTCAGGAATGGGAAATCTTTGAATTTCGAAATAATAATCACCAATCGTTTGCTTGTACCAGGTGGCCTGTGCTTCCGCCTCTTCAAGGCGTCCCTCTAAGATTAGGCGCGGTATTTGCCCGTGCGCGCAAGCAGATAGAGCGATAAGTCCCGCATGGTGCTTTTCCAAAAGCTCTTTGTCTATCCTCGGCCTGTAATAGAAACCTTCAAGATGTGCCTTGGTGATCAACTGGATAAGATTACGGTAGCCTTGCTTGTTTTTAGCCAGTAAGATCAGATGACTGGGATTCTTGTCACCTGGGCTCCGACTACGGCAATCAGTTTCGGCAATATAAGTTTCACAGCCAATGATAGGCTTTATGCCAGCCTCCTTGGCTGCTGTATAAAAATCGACTACGCCGTGCATACTGCCGTGGTCAGTAATAGCCAGACTAGTCATACGTAACTGTTTGGCTTTGGCAATCAGTTGGGGAATGCGGCATAAGCCGTCGAGTAAGCTAAATTCGGTATGAACGTGAAGGTGAGTAAACATCTTCTGGCAGGTTGGTATAAATTATAACACAAGGTTTTCGGAGTTGGGCCTTGGCTCCAAGAAAAAAATTCAAAAACTTTTTTGATTGACGATTTGGATATATACTAATTATCATGGGTTGCTTAAGGAAGTATTTGCTGTAGGCCCGAATCGTGCGAAGGTATCGCAATGCGCTCTCAGGCAGACATGAGTTTTTGTGATGCTGTTGCAGATGCCTTGAAGGAATGAAATGAAGATTATTCGTGGAATAGTCTATTGGTTATTTGCATGTTGTGTGCCTGTGCTGCTTTTTACCAGCACGATTCGTGGCGAGGTCAATAGCATTAACCTCTATGAATATGGCTTTGACAAATATGGGATAAGCCAGGATACGGGTATAGATAGCATACAGTTAAGAAATGTTGCTAAGCAGTTGATCGATTACTTTGATTTGCGGACAGATACACCGCAGATAATTGTCGTTAGGGCTGGTGAAAAGTTCAGGCTTTTCAATGATCGGGAGCTAATTCATCTCCAGGATGTGAGAGACTTGATTCAGTTGGATTATAGAGTACAGATTGGGGCGTTGTTCCTCATAATTTTACTGGCACTCATTTTGTTTTTTGTTTTCAGAGTTCAGTGGCGTGTGTTTCTCAAGGGGATATTCTGGGGAGGTGTGATTACTGCGGGGTTGATGATTGTCCTGGCTGTTTGGGCGTTGATTGGCTTCGAGCAATTCTTTATTCTGTTTCACTTGATTAGTTTCTCGAATGCATTTTGGATGCTCAATCCCGCCACAGATTACCTGATCAGGTTATTTCCTGAAGGATTTTTCTACGATGCTGCCGCGTTAGGTTTCGGATCGATTATACTTGAAGCCTTCCTGATTATCGGTGCTATTTTGGCTATCTTGAAGCTGATGCCGGTCAAAAAGAAACCAGTGAACAAGGGAAACTAGGTTGGGATAGCAACCGTTAACTAGGCGTTACAACTGCTACAGCTAGACGAGCTGCAACCCGCACATGAACCACCAGTGCCGGCGATCGGTGTGGATATGCCGCCGCTACCCTTGGAGAATGAAGCGAATCGTGAAAAGACTCGCCTAGCGGTTTGCTGGCATTTAGGGCATGAAACCTGTTGGTCTGCTTTGCTTACGGACCTCATCAGTTCAAATTTGCAATCGCATGCACTGCATAGATACTCGTAAATAGGCATCCTGAACTCCAAATAATAGTTTACTTGGCAATTAACGCTTAGTCAAACTCTGATTGAATCTCGAGGTGATTATCGTTCTTACAAATATCGTCGTTCACCTCTTGGTGAACTTTCGCCTAGAGTGTTATACTACGATTTGCATAGCGGAGTCACCAGCGCTACTTTGTGCTGAGAGTCCTGGCTGCTAAAGGAGAGAAAAAATGGTTGCAGAAAAAGAGAAAGCACTTGACTTGGCAATAAGTCGCATTGAAAAACAGTTTGGCGAAGGTTCAATAATGAAGCTTGGTCAGCTGTCAGCGAAAACTGCAGCGGAAGCTATTCCCACCGGGTCAATAAGTTTGGATTTGGCTTTAGGGATAGGTGGTATTCCGCGCGGGCGAGTTACTGAAATATTTGGTGCGGAGGCGTCAGGAAAAACTACTCTTGGCCAACACATTATTGCTGAAGCTCAGAAAATGGGTGGTATTGCGGTGTACGTCGATGCCGAACATGCTCTTGACACTGTGTATGCAGCTAACTGTGGAATAAAGGTCGACGATTTGCGTATATCTCAACCTGATGATGGCGAAGAGGCTTTGGGAATCACGGAAGAACTGGTGAGAAGTGGAGCAGTTGATGTGATAGTCATCGATAGCGTAGCCGCCCTGGTACCCCGAGTCTGAGATAGAGGGGCAGATGGGTGATACGCATGTTGGCCTACAAGCGCGTTTGATGTCTCAGGCACTAAGGAAGTTGGTGGCAGCGATCAGTAAATCGCACACTGCGGTGATTTTTATTAACCAGTTACGAGAAAAAGTGGGCATCATCTTTGGCAGCCCTGAGGTTACCCCAGGGGGCAGGGCACTAAAGTTTTATAGTTCGGTGCGAATTGACTTGAGGCGCATCGATTCTATTAAACAAGGTTCTGAGGTGGTAGGCACCAGGGTTCGGGCCAGGGTAGTCAAGAATAAGATGGCCCCGCCATTTCGGTCGGCTGAATTTGACATAATGTTCAAGAATGGCAAATACGGCATAAGCAAGGAAGGGGACATTATCGATTTAGGCGTTGCCATAGGCGTGATAAAGAAGGCCGGGACTTTCTTCGCATTTGGCGACTTGAAGTTGGGGCAGGGGCGGGAGAATGCTAAGGATTTCCTATGGCAGAATGCTGAGGTAGCCTCAAAGATAGAACACGAGATAAGAGCCGCGGCAATGTCTGTGCCAATCGTAATCACCAGCACCAAAGACAGCCCAGGGTAAGCCGGGCTACTTCCCCAGAGTAGAGATGAGAAACCTTGGGAACAGAAAGAGCACAGGGCGTGATCACCGCTCTGCGGGTGAGGAGCAGAGGAAAGCAGATCAGCGTCTTTGTTGACGGTTCATTTTCCTTCACCCTGCTTCCGGAAATAGCAGCATCAGCCGGGCTGGAAGTCGGTCAGCACTTATCGGCACATCAGCTTGAAGAACTAAGGCAGACGGATCTCTTTCAGAGATGTTTGGGGGCGGCTTTGCATTTTCTCGGGTATCGCCCCAGAAGTGAGTCCGAAGTAAGACAGCGGCTGCATCGACGCGGTTTCAGTGGTTACATCGTTGATAGAGTGATCGCTGTTCTTAGGGAGCGGAAGCTTATCGATGATTTAGCTTTTGCGCAGTATTGGAAAGACAACCGCCTACAATATAGCCAACGGAGCCGGAGATTGATTAAGGTGGAGTTGAGACAAAAGGGCGTAGCTGCCGAAACAGTGGAGGAAGCGTTAGTGGACGTAGATGATGAAATTTCTGCCTATGATGCAGCAGCAAAGAAAGCCAGTACCATAGCTAATCTGGGCCATCAAGAATTCTATCGTCGTTTATATGGTTATCTTCAGCGGCGCGGCTTTGATTCTGAAACGGCTCGCTCTGTTGTGGAGCGTCTATGGCAGGAGCGGCAAACGGCCTAATCGAATAGGACATTTGTTTGACATCAACTGAGCTAAGGGTTACTATTATAAAAGTGATTAAGAGTTTTTATGTCCTGTGGTGTTTCAGGAAAGTGAGGCAACTAAATGTTTTCTACAACGTTATACATAGTTGTAGTTGGGCTTATTCTTATAGTAGGTCTGCTCCTCGGCTATTTTGCCAGGCAGATATTGGCCAACCAGCAACTTCGCAGAACCCAGAATGAGGCCAAGCGACTACAAGAGGAGGCAACAGCTGCACATGAAGCGATGCTCCAGAAAGCCAGAGAGGAAGCGGTTAAGGTCAGAGCTGCTGCCGAGGCTGATAGTCGTGAGCGACGGTTTGAGTTACAGAGACTGGAAAGGCGTTTTGCCCAGAAGGAAGAAAAGCTAGAAAACAAGCTGGAGGCTCTTGATCGTAGAGAGCGCGGGCTAGCTAACCGCGAGAGGGAAATCGAGGCGATCAAGGCACAAGTCGAGGAAATACGAGCCAAACAGCTGCAGCGACTCGAACGAATATCAGGCATTTCCAGTGAAGAAGCCAAGCAGGAATTGCTTCAATCTATAGAGCAAGAGATTCGTGAGGAAGCGTCGCGGCGGGTTCGGGAATGGGAAACCCGTATAAAGAGCGAAAGCGACGAAAGATCTCGCGAAATTCTGGCAACCACCATCCAGCGCTGTGCCACCGATGTGGTTTCTGAGACAACAGTATCTGCTGTAACTTTGCCCAATGACGAGATGAAGGGTCGGTTAATTGGCCGTGAAGGTCGCAACATCCGTGCATTAGAGCAGGCAACCGGTGTGGATCTAATTATTGATGATACCCCTGAGGCAGTGACCATTTCCAGTTTCGATCCGATGAGGCGCGAAGTTGCTAGAGTGGCGTTGAATAATCTTATACTCGATGGACGCATCCATCCGGCTCGAATCGAAGAGGTAGTAGAGAAGGCTAAGAGTGAGGTGGAGACTTCAATTCGCAATGAGGGCGAGCGAGCGGCGCGCGAAGTTGGAGTATTAGGACTGCATCCTGAGCTGATCAGGTTAATCGGCAAACTCAAGTTTCGGAGCAGCTATGGCCAGAATGTTCTAACCCACAGTCTTGAGGTTGCTCACCTGGCTGGGATGCTGGCCGCTGAGATTGGCGCTGATGCGACTCTGGCCAAGAAAGCGGGTCTGCTTCATGATATCGGTAAAGCTGTGGATCATGAAGTAGAAGGGCCACATGCATCAATAGGCGCCGATTTGGTTAAGCAATGGGACAAATCACCTGACGTGGCACAGGCCGTCGGCGAGCATCATGGTGAAGCAGCTAGTACCAGTGCTCTCGGTTTCATTATCGCCACAGCCGATGCCATAAGTGGGTCACGATTGGGAGCCCGGCGTGAATCATTAGAACAGTACCTGAAGCGGATTGAGGCTCTCGAAAATGTAGCCAATAGCTTTCCTGGCGTCGAGAAGGCTTTCGCTATTCAAGCTGGGCGGGAAGTGCGTATTCTGGTTAAGCCAGAACAGGTGGATGATCTTGCGGCTATGAGGCTAGCTAGAGATATTGTGAAGAAGATAGAAGACAGCCTAGAGTATCCGGGTCAAATCAAAGTGACTGTACTGCGAGAGACTAGAGCAGTAGATTATGCCAAGTGAGAATAGTTGATTTAAGAGGTGCCATTTGCGTGTCTTGATGATAGGCGATGTCGTTGGCAGGCCTGGCAGAAGAGCGGTGCAGCAGTTTCTCCCAGGCCTGCGTCATGATTATGAGCTCGGTTTGGTTATAGCAAACGGTGAGAACTGCGCCGGTGGTATCGGTATTACTCCGGACACAGCAAAAGAACTTTTTGATTGCGGAGTTGATGTGATAACCAGCGGTAACCATATATGGGCTAAAAAGGAGATCATTCCTTACATAGATGATGCACCGCTTATCGTCCGGCCATTGAATTTCCCACCCGGCGTACCAGGTCGTGGTTTCACTTTGGCCAAAGGTGTGATGGTAGTTAATCTGGTGGGCCGCGTTTTTATAGACGGATTTGATTGCCCATTCAGAGCCATGGACTCCTTTCTCTCGGAGAACAAAGCAAGTTCCAAGATTATCATTGTTGATTTTCATGCTGAGGCTACCTCAGAGAAGATAGCTATGGGGAGGTACCTTGATGGCCGGGTAAGTGCCGTGATCGGCACCCACACTCATGTAAGCACGTCGGATGCCTGCATATTGCCTAAAGGCACTGCCTATGTCACTGATGTGGGCATGACGGGTCCCGCGGACTCGGTCATAGGCGTCGATGCCGAATCTGCGATCCGCAGTTTTCTCCTGGGTATGCCCCACCGTTTTTTTGTCGGCGAAGGATCATTTTTCCTGGATGCTGTCGTAGTCGACCTGGATGAGGGAACCGGTAAGGCAACACATATAGAACTGGTGAAGCGCGGAGATAGGTGGTGTAAGTGAGAGGCGATCTCCATTTGCATACCACCGCCTCTGACGGGCGACTGGAGCCTAAGGATATCGTCTCGTTAGCAGATAAAATCGGGCTGGACGTTATTGCTATTACTGATCATGACACTGTAAATGGTGTTAGGCCCGCCCTGGACGCTGCCAGGTCTTTATCTTCACTTATTGTTATCCCTGGCATCGAGATTAATACCGATGTTCCTCATGGTGAAGTTCATATCTTGGGCTACTTCGTTGATTATGACGATCGTAAACTGGCCGTTACTTTGCAGAAGCTGCGCTCTTCACGACAAGAACGGGCAAAACAAATGATTTCTAAGCTAAATAAATTGGGGTTAAGTATTGAGTGGAAGCGAGTTCGTGCGTTAGCTCAAGGTGGGTCGGTTTGCAGGCCTCATGTAGCTCAGGCCCTGTTTGAGAAGGGCTACATTAGTTCTGAAAAGGAAGCTTTTGATAAGTACATTGGCCATGACGGCCCCGCTTACGTGGAGCGCTTTAAATTGCTTCCGACCGAGGCAGTTAAACTAGTCATGGAAGCTAAAGGGTTGCCCGTTTTGGCACATCCGGCTGATATTGCTGATCTGCATGCGCTTGTTGCGAGGCTAAAAGCATCCGGCTTGATCGGTATTGAAGCGTACTATCACGGTTATGAACAGGATACGATTGATAGGCTGATTGGGATCGCCAAGCGGTTTAGCCTCGTTACTACCGGCGGTACTGACTATCATGCGTTTGGAGACAGTTCGGAGATCATGATCGGAGCAATATTGACTCCGCCGGAAGCATTGGAGCGTCTGTTTGACCGTGGCTGAAAAGCAGGGGCTTCAGTTGCTGAAGCGCCATTGACATAGATCGAACATATAACAGGACAAGGAAGGATGAAATGACGCCATTGCATAGCATTCCGTGAGATCTTCTGGGGTATATCCCTCGGCCCCCTTATTTTATATCCGCTGGGGGTAGGGGCTTTGGGAGTTTTCATCTACGCGATATACCGCCGGGCCCGTCTGTGGGCAGTCGGTAAGCCGGACAAGAGATGGGATAATTTTGGGAAGAGACTCGGGAATTACGTAGCAACTGGTATAGTCGACGGTATCTTTCACAGGCGGTTTTTCCGCGAAGCTTATCCCGGGCACCATGCATTTTCTCATGTTTGCCGGTGGCGGCATCCTCCTTGTTGGTACAGCCCTCGACGTCATAAACCACTACGCAGTCTCAGCCCCCTTCCTAGTGGGTGATGTCTATCTGGGTCTCAAACTGGCTCTAAACATAGCCGGCCTGTCTATGTTGATTGGCGCCATTATGGCGACGGTCAGGCGATATGGCCAGAAGCCGCAGCGACTGAACAGCGTATTTGACAATGGCGTAGTTCTGGCTCTGATTTTTGTGGTGGTAATCACTGGCTTCTTCATTGAGGGGTTCCGCATGCTGGCGGCGACTCCTCAGGGCTTGTCTCAGCCCGAATTCTACAGTCATCCGGAGTGGTCGCAGTGGGCTTTTGTTGGCTATTTCGTAGCCGGTCTCTTTTCCGGGTTACCGGAAGCCACCAGGCTGGCAACGTATGTGGGCTTGTGGTGGTTTCACACTGCTCTGGCGCTGGGGTCTATCTATTACGTGTGCGTTGCCTTCGATAAGCTGACGCACATAGTGGTGTCTCCGCTGAACGTCTTCTTCGTGACGTCCCGTCCCAAAGGAGCCCTGGCTCCCGTCAAACTTGAGGAAGCTGAGAATTTTGGTGTTAACAAGATCGAAGACTATACCTGGAAACAGCTCATGGACCTGGATGCCTGCACCGACTGCGGTAGGTGTCAGGACAGGTGTCCTGCCTGGCTTACTGGTAAACCATTATCTCCGCGAAAAGTCATACAAGACCTCAAGGCGCATCTAATAGAACGGGGTCCTGCACTATTGGCGGCTAAGAAAGTCACCGCTGCTGCTGACGGTGGTGGAGTCAAGGCCCTGGCCGGAGGGGTGATATTTGAAGACGAGCTCTGGGCCTGCACTACCTGTCGCGCCTGCCAGGAAATATGCCCCGTCTTTATCGAACACATCGACAAGATTATCGACTTGCGCCGAAATCTGGTGTTGGAGCAGGCTAAAGATGCCCGAGACCGGTGAGGCTGCATTGAGATGTATCGAGACCAGAGGCCATAGTTGCCGAGGTACCACATATACCCGGATTGACTGGGCCAGCGGACTGGATGTCAAGCAGTTATCCGAGGTCGGCAAATGCCGATCTGGTCTATTATGTCGGTTGCGCCACTGCTCTGGAAGACCGGAGCATCAAGATAGCTAGAGCCGTGGCGAAGATTCTCAAGACCGCCGGAGTCAATTTTGCCATACTGGGCACGGAAGAGACCTGCTGCGGCGAACCAGCAAGACGGTTGGGGAACGAATACCTGTTCCAGATGCAAGCTTTGAAAAACATCGAGCTTTTGAAGAAATATAATGTGAAAAATATAGTAACAAATTGCGCACATTGCTTCAATACTATCAAGAACGAGTATCCGCAGTTTGGTGCTGAGTTTGAAGTTGTCCATCATACTCAGCTTATTGCGGAACTGCTCAAGCAGGGACGGATAAAACCCGCTTCGATGGTCACTAGTAAGTTGACTTATCATGACTCTTGTTATCTCGGCAGGCATAACAATATCTACGAATACCCCAGGCGAGTGTTAGCCAATATCTCGGCCAGCGATCTACGGGAAATGAAGCGTATTCGGCGCAACGGATTTTGCTGTGGTGCCGGTGGCGGGCGTTACTGGATGGAAGAACGCATTGGCAAACGTATCAGCGAGGAGCGCATTGAGGACGTGATTCAGACTAAAGCTGACATATTAGCCACTGCTTGCCCTTATTGCTTGCAGATGTTTGAAGACGCGATCAAGGCAAAAGCAGTAGAAGAATCTCTCAAAGCTTTAGATATTGCCGAGCTTGTGGCCTCAAGGCTCGATAGCTGAATTGGATTCGCAACTGTCTACTTAGCCGGCATGTATGGCAGATTTAGTGGAAATTGCGAACGATCGATCAATGCGACTACTGGAGAATGGGCAGAGGCTTTGCTGGATTGTACCTGAATGCTGCTCAGGCTAAGGTCGGGTGACATCCAGATATAGTCTAAACGTTGGGGTGTATCGTCTGACATATAAGTGTAGGCTTTGTCCTTGTTTACTTTCGCAGCAGCATCTCGAAAGCCGGCGTCTTTAAACGCAGCTATTTCTGGGTCGTCAGGTTGCGCGTTCAGGTTGCCGAGAATCACTGTAAAGCTAGTTCCCGCCCAGAAATCAAGGACGGCTTTAGCTTGACTCTGGCCCACATCCGCATTTTTTTCAGTATGGCTTAATTCTGTGGTGATAACCTTAAGTGTCTGCCCGTCACCAAGGTCTATGAGAGCCGCTAGGAGACCGCTTGGTACGGAGGCATCTGGAGGTGGAAGGTTCTCTCTGGAGAATGCCAGTATTGGGTAGCGGCTCAAGATAGCATTGCCCCAGAATTTGCCCGAAGTCGGTTCAAAAACATAAGGCATGCGCAATCGCTGAGATAGCCAGGCCAACATATCGAGCCGACCGTTAGCTACTGAGGCTCTCGAAACTTCTTGCAAAGCGACGATATCAGGGTTGGTGCTTTCAATAACCTCGGCTATTTCTTCGATATCTAATTTGCCCTTGGTGTTGAAGCCGCTGTTTAAGTCGTAGGTCATGATTCGTACCGGGTAGCCCTGACCGGCCATGGCTGTCGGTGTTCGCCATGAGACTATCTGGCCGAGTGGCAGCGCCAGGAAGATCAGTGCGAATAGCGGCACTGGCCACAGTTTAGGGTTAAGTCGTGGCGGCCGGTGTACACTAAATGAAGCGACTATGGCACAGACCGCAATGATGCCGCCGGCAACAGGTTCCAAGATAGTGTTGGAGTTGGGAAGCTTCGTCTGAATAACGCCGCAATAGACAAAGACGAGCGCCAAGAAAGCAGCTATGGCTACGCCATTAGCAATCCAGACGGAGGAGCGGTCTGTTTTTCTTGTGCCGGCGGTGATGCTCATTAGCATCATCACTGTGAGACTGGATATGAGCACCTGGCCGGCTATAAATAGCAGAGCTACTAATGCACTCGTCTCCTGGTAGCTGAATACCAGGGATGCTGTCAAGAGAATACCGGAGCCCAACGCCCATGGCCATAAATTTTGTCGCGGTCTTGCGAAAATCCATGCGGCAGCCGCCAGGCCGGGCTAACTGAGAAATAAGAGCAAATCCAAATGTCATTGGCAACGACCAACCGGTTAGTGTGGCCAACCGTGGTATATTCTGGAAAATCACTAACTCTAGAAATAGGAAAGGCCCGATGGCCAGCCAGGTGAAAGACCAACCGACGGAGATTCCACTAGCTTTGGCGCCGCGTGATTCTGGCGGGCTGGCTTTCTTCGTCGGCGTGATACCTAAAAGTAGCAATAGCTGGATGATTACCAGCAGCAGGGTAAGCAACAATGGCAAGGGTTGCAATTGCCAGATAGTATCATATGTACCGGCGGCGCCGTTGATGGCAACATCCAATGCAATTCCGCCTAAAAACCCTAACGCGTAATGCGAGATGGCCTGGCTGCCCCGCCGTCGAGCGTTTTCGAAGTAGGCTGGCAGAAAGATGACGAAGAATATGGTTCCAATTATGGCCAGAATCAAATTGAAAAGCGGCTGGCTCCACCAGACCTGAATGACAAATCTCACCAATGCCAGTCCTGCGGCTGCGATCGCTACCAGGCGAAGATTGCCTATGAGTCGCCCCAGCGGGCCGGAAAGGAAGGCAACCACAACGATCAGTAGCCCGATTAGCCCAAGCTCAGGCGCACTCCAGCCCATCCGGGTGCCGAACACCCAAACCATGCCCGGAATGAGCGCCCTGAGCACTTGCATGCCGAATAAGACGGTAAGTGCCGTAAGGGTTAGCTCAGTTAGTAAGGGCTGATCTGCCAACCATTCAGCAAATACGGATACCCGGTCCTTTTGAACTGAAGCCTTAGCTCGGCGTGGCATCTTGTCTCCTTCTTGGCAACCTTCGTAGCATATTACGCATTATGATTTCCGTGAACTTAATTCACTACTTTTGAAGATTAATAATACGTCTCAAAATAGCTCGTGTCAAGGATAGCATTTATCAAACACATTGATTATTGATAGATTCCAATCCAGTGCCATAATGGCCTATGATAAAATCCAGTCAAAATCTTGACTGGATGGGTAAGCATGAAATCTCTGTTGTGAGGGTAGTAGCAGGCGTGAAAGAGTATGGGTTGACAGGGCGACAACCTGGAGTCGTGTGGCTAGATGATTTGCTGTATTCTCGTCATGTACCAATTGGGGGAAACTTGAGAGAGCTAAACCAGGGATCTGATAGTGGTCTTGTCCCCTCAAAGAGTGCCTCTCTATGAGGCGCAATATCCGCCTGTGTTTGGATCAGATAGAAAATAATCCCGGGGTCCACGTTCTCATTTAAGAACATGCCTCCGACGAGCCTGCTGCCGTTGAAAATCAGCTTTTTGAATCTTCTCTTCTGGTCATCATTTTGCTTCCATACTTGTCCAGCGCCATTCAGAGGTTGTGGTAAACCTATGGAGAAGGCTTGGTTTCCTAAAAAGTTAAAAGCCGTCATGGGGATGCTACCTTCGTATTCGGCGTCGGCTCCTGCCATGTTGGCAGCGGCAATCCTCCCCTGCGCGACAGCGCTCGGTATTGTGGCGTTTATTTTCGGTTTGCCGGTGAAGAAATCTCGCGCCTCGGCCACGTCTCCGGCGGCATAAATATTGTCAACGCCTGTCCTCATCCTCTTATCCACCAGTACGCCATCGCTTATCTTTATCCCTGTTTCGTCTAGAAAAGAGATCCGGCTTTTGACTCCCGAAGCATTAATAAGAATATCGGTAGTCAAAGAAGTGCCATCAGAAAGCGCAATCGTTATCTTTTTGTCTTCCCTTTCAACTGCGGTGACCGCTTTGCCGGTTAAGAAGCGCGCCTTCTGGCCGATGAAAATGTCTTTTATGTAGGTCTCGGCCTCCTCGTTGAAATAAAGGGGAAGAATATTCGGTTCTTTCTCAATCACGCTGACCTGACAACCTCTTTCCAGAAGGGCCGTGGCTATTTTCATGCCCACCATGCCAGCGCCCAGGACAGCTACGTTCTTCTTGTGCCGTAACTCCCGCAGCAAACGGCGGCAATTGGCCAGAGTACCAAATTCTTGAACTCCTGCCGCTTCCAGCCCCTTAACGGCAGGCCTGACTGGCTCAGAACCAGTAGCAATAAGAAGCGTATCATAGTTCTCTGAACTCTTATCCTGGTAGATAACCTTTTTCTTCTCGGGGATAATATCAGTAACTTTCTTACCCCTTGCCAGCGTACTTCCCAGTTTCTTGAAATAGTTCTCGTCTGTCTTCCACAGTTCCGCTTCTGTTATCCTTCCGGATAGCAGATAAGGGAGGCTGGCTGGAGAGTGTGGGAGATGAGTATCCATGGTGACCAATTTCACCTCGTCTTTTGAAGTTACGCGCCTGATTTCTTCTAAGGCGCTTAGTGCTGCCGAGCCGGCACCGATTATGAGATGCTTCTTTATTGCCACCTTCACCATTTCCTAATTTAAGAGTACAGAAAACTGTGCTCAACGAGCCAAATAGTATACTGAAGGCCTTATCTCAGGTCTTGTCGCCGCCGCCCCTGGGGACACCGCAGGGTAGACCTGAAAGGCTCCTCCGTTATGTATTAGCTGCGACACTTCGCTATTGGGGTCATCGAGATCCCCGAAATACCTCGCCTTGACCATACAATTCTCGATACAGGCTGGCTTAAGGCCCTTCTCAATTCTATGCAGGCAGAAATCGCATTTCTCGACTGTGCCTGCAGTATGTCTTTGATAGCCAACCTTTTCGTATGGAGTAAGCCCCTGACCCGGAAAATGCTCACTATCTCCAGAATATAGGTGCCGTGCTCCGTAGGGGCAAACAGCCAGGCAATTCAAACACCCGGTGCATTTGTTACTATCAACAGTTACAATGCCGTCGGGCCTTTTTGTACTGGCTCCTGTGGGGCATACGTTTACGCACGACGGAGCTTCGCAGTGCATACAGAGTACCGGCAAAGGCATCCTCTTGACAGCCGGGTATTTCCCTAGCTCGTAGAATAAAACGCGTGACCATGGCATACCGGGGGGGGTGGCGTTCTCAGCCTTACAGAATATCTGACACCCATAGCAGCCAATACACCTTTTTAGGTCTATCACCATGCCGTATTTCATTTTGACACTTCCTCGGTCTTTTTGGTTACTTTAACCTTGACGCACAGGTCCAGATTGAGGCTAACAGTGTCTATGTAGTCCCAGCTTAAGGGGATCAGCCATTCCGGGCAAACCCCCTCTTCCCTCATTCAACCAGATGCTCGCCATCCCTGATATATTTGTTGACCACTTTAGCGATCGGTCCATCCTTCTTTGCCACCATATCCTCAAATGTATTGGTTACCAGAAAAGTATCGTTCACTTTGATAATTGTGGACCGCTGCCAGTCGCACCGGCATCAAACCTGGGTATACCTGGGAGATCTTTATCCCACAATGCTGGGAAAATGGCATTGACGAATGTTGGGGGGCAATAAGGCAGCGATATGGTGTGCCACAGGAAAAGCGCTCATCGCGCCAGAGCGGATTAGGGTCACCTATCCCCTCGGCAAAATGCCTTATGGCATCTTTTGTGGCTACCTCATTAGTCTGTGTAGCGGGAAAAGTTGTCCCGGAGAGTGCTCTGATGCGCGCCACATCTTTATCAGCGATTTGCATGCCAAGTTGACTCGTCCTGCAATGCTTAGGCGGAATTATGACAACCAAAACATGCCCGGAATGAGCGCCCTGAGCACTTGCATGCCGAATAAGACGGTAAGAGCCGTAAGCGTTAGCTCAGTTAGTAGAGGTTGATTCGCCAACCATTCTGCAAATATGGATGCTCTGTCCCTTTTAACTGAGGACTTAGCGGTAGGTGGCATCTTGCCTCCTTATTGTCAGCCTTTGTAATATATTACGCATCATAATTCCGGGCGAATCTGATCACTTGCTTTTGAAGATTAATGATACGTCTCCAAAGAGCTGCTGTCAAGGTAATCTATCCGGACACTATGGTCGTTGCCACATTTAAACCTAATGCTATAATGTCACACGAAATCCAGCAGATCTCTTACTAGACTGGATACTTTATCAGGGTCTTAATTGTGAGAGGAATATTGGATGTGGAAACCATATGGATTGATAGTGGTTACTTGAATGTGGGGACAACCTGGCAGAGGTATAGCCAATTCATTTGCCGTTGCAATTCAACAGTCCGTTAAGCAAACCTTTAGCCGTAAAGCCTTTGCATCTTCTTCTGTTTTTAGTATATGATTCTTAACGGCCCCCATTGTATAAATGAACAGGCGATTTGGTTAAGTTAGACCTTGGTGAATTGAAAACGGGAGGTGAAAAATGGCTAATTGGTATGGCTGGATGGGAACCATTCTCAGGGTAGACCTTTCCACCGGGAAGATAACCAAGGAACCCCTCACGCAGGATCTGGCATACAACTTCATAGGAGGCAGAGGCATCAATTCCAAGATACTCTATGATGAAACAGGCCCCGGCACTGACCCTCTGGGACCGGATAACCGGCTCATAATCGGGACCGGCCCAACAAGCGGCACACTCGGCCTGGGAAACGGGCGTTTTACCGTTACAGCCAAGTCTCCCTTGACGGGTATCCTGGGCGATGGCAGCGGAGGCGGCCACTTTGGCGGAGAAATAAAGTTCGCCGGATACGACCATATCGTTATCCGGGGGCAGTCCAAAAAGCCCGTCTATCTCTGGGTCAATGACGATGAAGTTACCATTAGGGATGCCAGAACATCTTTGGGGCCAGAATACCTGGGAGACGGGAAAACTACTAAGGGAAGAATTGAACGACAAGGGCCTGAAGACCTTGTCAATCGGACAGGCTGGAGAGAACCTGGTCAAATATGCCTGTCCGATGACTGACGAGGAAGCGGTTCCCGCGGAGACGGGCATGGGCGCGGTAATGGGTTCGAAGAGACTAAAGGCTGTGGCTATCAGAGGCTCTAAGTCAATTAAAGTCGCAGACCCCGAAAAGTATGAGGAATTGGTCGCTAAATGGCTTGATGGCGTCAATAGACATCCCATGACGCTGCCCCACAAGAATATAGGCACTCCGTGGTTGATAAAGATGTTTAATTCCACCTACGCCTTGGGCGTCAGGAATTCTCAGGAATTGCACCGCCCCGAAGAAGAGATCGGCCATTTCTATGGGGAAAGTTTTGTACCTAAATATCTTGACAGGCATTTTGCCTGCTTTTCCTGCTCGCATCCGTGTCAGAAATACGTCCAGATCCACGATGGTCCGTATGCTGGAGCAAGGGGAAGAAGGCCCGAGTTTGGTCCACTGTACTCGATGTGCATTCAGTTGGACGTTTTCGATTTTCCGTTCGGCCTGACGCTGATAAACATGTGTAATCAATTCGGTATAGATGCCCAGGAGCTCGGGCCGAACCATGGCCATGGCATTCGAATGTTATCAGAGAGGTATCCTGACCCGGAAGGATACTGATGGGTTGAAGCTGGAGTGGGGGAACAAGGATGCAATCAAGGAACTGGTCAGAAAAGTGTCCTACCGGGATGGTTTCGGCGATGTCCTGGCCGATGGGTGTTTGAATGCTGCCAGGAGAATAGGCAAGGGGGCTGAAAAATACGCCTACCACGTGAAAGGGAAGTCACATCCCGATCGTATAACGAGTATTATGTCCGATGTCTTAGGCTTTGCCGCTGCCACCCGCGGTTGGGACCATCTAAGAGGTACTACTCCCAGGCGTTTTCCGCCGAAATTCTGGGATTATGGGGTCGGCACGGCCGTAGATGTCAGGGATAATGAGCACCTTTGTACCGCTGCCGACTCTCTGGAGATATGCAAGTTCATGACCGACTGGTTAATGTTGGGATATGGCGGCGTCTCCAAAATGGCCGAAGTTCTGTCGGCACTGACCGGAGTTGATTTCACCGAGGAGCGTTTACATAAAGCTTGTGACAGGATATATTCTCTCGAGAGGGCGTATCTGGTCAGGCACGGCATCAGGCGAGTAGACGATGTTCCTCCACGCCACTTTATTGAATTACCCCTTCAGGATGGACCATCCAAAGGGAAGACTGTGGATAGTGGCAAATTCGAGGAATTGAAGGACTTATGGTATGACCTGAGAGGCCAGGACAGGAAGACAGGTGCGCCCAAGAGGCAAACCCTCGAGGAGTTAGGCTTAAAGTACGTGGCTGATGACCTGGAAAAGACGAAGGTCTATCAGGAAGCGAGCACTGCGTAGCATGCTATTTCGCCTTGCCATAAACTCCTGTCTTTTCCAAATCATCGGCTATATATCCCAGACCCAGTTTCTCTAGTGTGTCCCTTCTGGGTGCTCCGGTTTTCCTGTCAGATCCCCGGAGGTCATACCACGCATCCTTCAACACCTCAAATTTCTCTCTATCCATGGTCATTCCGGCAAATGGTCCGCTCGGTATCGGCTGGTCGAAGAAGTAGCGCGGTGGATTATCGTCTTCGCGCCTTATGCCGTGTTTGACCAGATAAGCTCTTTCCGTGTTATATACACGATCACAGGCATCGTGGATTCTTTCCTTGGTGAAATCCAGACCCGTGAGCGCGGACATCAGATCCGCCATCCTGGGGATATCGCCTTTGCCCGGTTCCATGATCTCAAAATCAGTCAGAAACTTGCATACCTCCAAACAGTCAGCGGCAGTGTTACTATGTTCTCTATCTGTGCACCACTTGGCGTATTTAGGATCATAGTCCCAGAACTTCGGCGGCCCCGGTTCCGGTTTTACATGCGGGAAAACCGAGGCCCGTAGATGGCAGAAGCCGCGCGTGGAAAAGGCAAAACCCATTACCGTAGGTATGTAGGCCGTCACCCGGTCGGTATGCGATTTCCCCTTTATCTGGTGGACGAATTTCTCAGCGCCCTTGCCGATCTTGCGGGCAGCGATCACGGCTCCATCAGCCAGAACGTCGCCGAAACCTTCCCTGTAAGCTATTTGCCGTAGGAGCTCCATAATTACTTCTCTGTCACCCCATTCAAGTCTTAAACCGCCGGTATCCTTTCGAGTCAATATGCCGTGCTGATAACACTCAAATGCCATTGCTGTTGTGGTGCCAAGCTCCATCAGGTCGATGCCCCACTTATTTGCCAGATTAGTAGTTACCAGGCCAAACGGGACATCAAAAACACCGAGTAGTGTGGTCTGTGCGGAGAGCCCGAATTCCGGCCGTGAGCCCCGCTCGCCGGCATAAGGCCCATCGGTAACTTCCATGAATTTCTGGCAGGCATGGGGACAGGCAAAACAGCCGATATCCCTGATTTTATATTTGGGCAGCCAGTTCTCCACATACATGTGGCTGATCTTCTCATCCGGCACGTTCAACTCTTGTCCGTTCCTGATGGGCAGGGTGTGGGTCTGGTTGAACATGCGGATTAAGTACGGGCTGCCGTATTGCTTGTGTGTGGCGGACAAAGGCCCTTTAGGCATATCCTCATACCAGCCCCGGATGATCTTCTCATATTCTTTCAGATGGGCTACTTTGACTGACCGGGAGCCTCTTACCGCTACTGATTTCAGGTTTTTCGATCCCATCACGGCACCCATACCGCATTGCCCGGCTACCCTCTCGTCGGGAGGCACGGGGCAGGCGAACCTCACCATTTTTTCCCCAGCCGGACCGATAGTCAGGGTCTGTACGTCTCTATCACCCAGTTCTTCCCTTACCAGTTTTTCCGTTTCCCATATATCTTTGCCCCACAGGTGGCGGGCATCCTTTATTTCTACTTGGTCGTCCTTAATCCAGATATAAACCGGTTTCTTGGCCCGCCCTTGAACAATAATGTGGTCGTACCCGGCAAACTTCACCTCCGCTCCAAATGCACCTCCTCCGCTGCCATCGCCCAGAATTCCGGTTAGCGGTGATTTGACGGTCAGGGTATAACGCCCGCTTCCCAGGGGCATGGTACCGCTGGCCGGTCCGGTAGCTATTATGAACCGGTTGTCCGGACCTAGCGGGTCAGTTTCAGGGCCGGTTTCATCGTAAAGTATTTTCGAATTGATTCCTCTACCCCCAATATAGTTAAGGGCTAAATCCTCGGTCAGCGGCTCTTTCGTGATTTTCCCCGTAGAAAGGTCCACCCTCAGAATAGTGCCCATCCAACCGTACCATTCAGTCATGCTTTCATCTCCTGGCTCCTGCTTCACTGGCTGAGCGTCAGCACTTATTGCACCAGCGTTGGTATGTTATTTCATAATCGTATGACTGTCAAATATACACTGAAGATGGGACAATCACATGTCAGACGATTTGTCCTGGCATATGCTTGACAGCTAGATAGAGAGCAGTGCTATACTTCGACCAGGTTTGCGGCATTGATGGTTATCCCTAACTAGTCTGCGATTCATAGTTGGTTGTTGGACGGCCTGAGGAAGGCAGTTGAGAATATAAGGTAAGGAACTAAAGGAGGTTGTTATGGCAGAGAAATCGCGGGCTGAGATCGACAAGGTCATTGATGCCTGGGCGGAGAAGGCGAACAAGAATAAGGGGGCGGTGAAGGACCTATCCAAGCAGCTGGGGCCATACCCGTTGGACTTCGAAGACTTCTATGGCCAGCAGATGAACGAGCTGGTCACTGCAGACGCCATCAGGCACTTCACTGCGGCTTATGCTGACAGAAATCCCCTGTGGTGGAATGTGGATTACGCCAAGAAGACGAGGTGGGGGGGGATAATAGCGCCACCAATGTTTACCGATTGGATCTGCGCACCCTGGACTGCCAGACGCGTGGAGTCGCCGTCGCCACTGGACTGGATCGTTCTTGGTTTGCCCAGCGGAGTTAAGCGCGAAATATTCAAGCCCATGTATCCCGGCGATAAGATAAAGGTCATGGAGAAGTGGCTTGGTCTTGTAGAGCGAGAGGTCAAGCAAGAACCGAAACGGTTCAGGATGTTCTTCAACACCGACCAGAGGACATATATAAACCAGAAAAACGAGACCGTAGCTGTGATCGATGGCACCTGGGTTATACTGACTTCCTATTTCGATCCCGTTACCAGCAATGAGCAACTTTTTGCTGGGAGTGGTAGAAAACGCCGGAAATTCACGGATGAAGAGAGAGATGCAGTTTACCGAGGCTACGACACGGAAACCAGGCGGGGTGCCAATACGCTCTTCTGGGAAGATGTCAACGTGGGTGAGGAAATCAAGCCGTTAGTCGTTGGGCCTATTAATAGCTGGGATGTAGCTGCTTTCCTTGTAGCCGCTCCCGGTCGTGCTATGGCCTTCGATATTGAATGGGAGAGAATCAAGTCAGATTTTGGACTTGCCTGGTTTGACCCCATACTTAACGTCTGGAAACCGGGAGGCGAAGCCCATCTGCGTGATGATGCCGGCCCTACGGTAGCGGTCTCAGGCGGCTATGCATTCGATTTGGGCGGCCACCTGGAGTGGCTTATGAGCCGCATGATAGGCAATTGGATGGGCGATGATGGTTTTTTGAGGAAATGCCAGGTCCAGTTTCGTGCCGCACCCATTCAAGGGGATATCATTCATACCAAAGGCAAAGTGACCAACAAGTCTGTTCAAGGTGATGAGCATCTGGTAGATTTGGAAGTTGGCTGTGAAAATCAAGATGGCATGATGATCGTACCGGGAAGGGCCACCGTGCAGCTTCGATCGCGCAATTAGATTGTAACGGGGCTTTAATATCAAGGTGGGGCGGTATGTGTAGAGTTGTGACATTGTGCGGCAATGTGGAAGCGGTCAGTAGATTCGCTAATGAGGAGTGCCTAAAAATAGGCACTCCTCTGCTTTTTACGAGGCAGATATGAAGGAGGTGATGACTAGCAGGGCTGATATTTAGAGTACGGAAAGGCGGAAACCACGGAACAGATGATTAGGAGGTAACATGTGGAAATTGGGAATCGCAGTAGTAGCCGCAGCAGTCCTGGTTGCCATGCTCGCCGGTGGCTGTGCTAAGCCAGCGCCGACACCATCTCCCACACCTGCTCCCACACCTGCTCCTGCAGCATCAAAGACACTTGATATCGGTGTTGCCGCGCCATTGACTGGCCCGACGGCATTTCTCGGTACCACCATACAGAACGCGCTATTGCTGGCCATCGATGACCAGAATAAGGAAGGCGGAGTGACTATTTCCGGGCAGAAATATATGCTGAATGGTGTTGTCCGTGATACCAAACTGGATGTTATTGTGGCCAAGAACATTGCCGAAGAGATGATATTTGACAGAGGGATAAAGATTATCGCCGGACCTTTCATCGGTGATGCAGTTGGTGCTCAGTACGTGACCGAGCCTAACAAGGTTATCATGTTCGGGTGTGTAGCTATTATGCCCACTATGACCGGCCCCACGAAACCCTATTCGTTCTTCTGCGGCTGGCCCGTGGAGCAGATGTACACGAATATACTTGCCTATATGCAAAAATTCTACCCCGAGGCGAAAAGAGTTGTGTCGATGACACCTGATATGGCTGACGCGCCGCTCTGGATGGATGCGGCTAAAGCCATGTGCCCCAAATACGGCATGGAATGGCTCGGTGTAGAAAAGTTCCCTTATGATACCACTGATTTTAGTCCTTATATTACCCGAGTACTAGCTAAGAACCCGGATGCAATAGATACTGGCACTGCCGGAGGTTCTATGGCGCAGGCCTGCGCCCTCTTGATAAAGCAGTTGGGTGAAGCAGGTTTTAAGGGAGTTATCATGATACCCACCAGCACACAGCGTGAAGTGATAGAGCAAGTCGTTCCGGCGAAATATTTGAATAAGGTTGTCATCGATTGGATACCTGATAAACCCACATGGAGCAAGGCATATTGTGAATATAGCGACCGCTTTAAGCAAAAGTTCGGCGTGATCCCCAATTCCATGGGGGGATTCGAATACAACCCGTTGAAGGCTTTGTTCGGCTATCTAAATGGAACAGATACCATGGACACCACTTCCTGGGTAGCTGGCTTCGAGAAATGCCACTGGCAGGGTATATGGGGCACCGACTCTTTTTGGGTCGGCAAACCGCTGAATGGAATCAACCGGCTCATACTTGGTCCTTCTTGGGTTGGTGAGTGGGAAGATGGGAAGCTGGTAGAGGAGAAGTGGACAGCTCCTCTTCCGTTAGAGATATTTGTAGGAGAATAACGCGGCAGTGCTTTGAGTTTTCAGGTGTCCTGAGCAAAGCTATGTGAGCGGAGCTCAAGTTGAATTCGGCTGAGAAATTGGTGGTGATATAGCGCCAATTAAATAGAAATATAGAAGGAGAGTGACAATGGTTCCAATAGAAGTGCCCAAGAAATGGGATTACGAGGCTGATCTTATCATTATAGGGGCGGGAACGGCGGGGATGCCCGCGGCTATTACGGCCAAAGATGCGGGGGCTAACGTATGCTTGCTGGAAATACTACCTCACTGTAATCCCAGTCTATCAGTCATCAATGTCGGTCCCGGATTTGCCGGCACAGACGTGCAGAAAGAGCTGGGTATCGATGACTCACCGGAACAATACTATAAGGACGGCACGGAGCTGGCCAAAGGCGACCCAGAACTGTGGAGAATATTCGCCGATAATCAGATTGAGACGTATTATTGGTGTCAGAAGATAGGCATGGGTTTTGGCAAAGAGCTTTCTCCGGCGGGGCACGGACATAGAAGAAGAAGAGTTTCCTGGAAGAAAGGCTCTGAGATGACCCGGGTCCTGGAGAAGACCTGCAAAGAAAAGGGCGTCGACCTGAAGTTTTCACACCGGGCAACCAGGCTGATTACCGACCCGACGACGGGCAGGGTGCTGGGGGTCAAGGTCAAAGCCAAGGACAAGGAGCAGAATTTTAAAGCCAAAAAGGCAGTAATTATCACCACCGGCGGTTTCGGCCGCAACAAGGAAATGGTGGAAGAGTACGGGCCATACTTTGTCAATTGGCTACCCACCATGGGGCCGGGGCACCTCGGCGACGGCCTGAAAATGGCGCTGGCGTTGGGTGCCGCTACCAGGCATTTAGGTCGGGCGGTTTCAGGCTCCTTTGCTGTTGACGTGGAGTCGAAGAGTGGCATCATGGATTTTGTCGCTTACGCGGGCGGTCTCTACGTGAACACGGAGGGCAAGAGATTTGCCGACGAATCATGTCGGGACAGGTTTTATGGTCTGCTCACCGAAGAAGGCATGAAGCAGCCGGGACAGGTCTGGTTTGGCATATACGACGAGACGATCAATACGACGACTTTACGCCATAACATGATGCATAAGGCCAAGCCGGTGGTGGCCAATACCATTGCAGAGCTGGCCAATAAACTAGGTATTAATGCCGCTGGGCTCAGTGAGACAGTAAAGAAATACAATAATGATCTTGATAAGCTGGGTTATGATTCAGTATTTGATCGCAGGACGCAGGACGGCAGCGAAGGCAAGCCGATAAAGCTGGATAAGCCTCCCTTTTATGGGTTCAAATGCCGTGGTTCGACCTCGTCGTTCAAGGGTGGACTCAAGGTCAATAACAAGATGCAGGTGGTCAATAACTACGGTGAGGTTATACCCGGCCTGTACGCCGCGGGTGAGGTGACGGGTGGCCTGTGGGGTCATGACGGCACTTATTTACCGGGCACGATGGTATCCGCCAGCATGACTCTCGGTCGCGTCGCCGCCAAGAACGCTCTGAAGGACGCTTCCCAACGTTAATAAAGTTGGAAACAAGTAGAGTTAGGAGTTAAAGCAAAAGACTCAGGCGGGCACTGGGATGAAGAGGACGGTAAGAAGATTTGGTAAATTAATGACAGCATCGTTCTTCGTGATGGGAGTTGGGGTAATTGTTTTTCTGCTTACTCCTCTTTCTATATGGCTCTGGGATGCAGACATAGATATATCGGGAGCTGTCATATTTGTCATAGGGGCGATAATTTGTGCTGTAGGTTCTATCAGGAGAGTTAGAAGCATAAGCATAAAGGAATAATGATGCCGGTGCCGGGGAGGAGCCACCCAATTGCATGATGCAGAGTTATTTGATCCAAATCGGCTTGTCAGCAAGCTTCGCAAGTAAGAGGTCTGCGAGCTTTGTTCCGACATAATCAAAGTAATTTGGGGGCGTCTGCCCGTAAGCGCCAACAAAATCCCATGTGGCCTCCAAGAATTTACCTCTCGCAATAGAGGCGTGCAGAAGGGGAATAATATTGACTCTGTCATCGTGAAATTTCTCAATGCGGCTTCGGAACTGTTCACCCAGAAGCTTTGCGGTATTTGCGAAAATTGTCTGGGGATCACCGGATGCCAACAGACTCATTGCAAATGCAGAGACACCGAAAGTCAAGAACTATGCTGGGTTTGTACTTGTCGAGCATTTCTTTGAGTGTATCTTGCCACAGGCGTTTTTGTTTGTCGTTGTTATCCGTTCTTCAGTGGCTCGATTCTCATGGCGTTGCGAATGTATAGCTGAGAAGTATCCAGCCTCAGCTTCCCCTGCCGGTACAGCCTGTCCTGCATGGGGTCTGCTACCGACGTCCATATGCTGTGCCGGGCGGGGTGCCTAGGGTCGAGCGGGGTATCCAGCTTGTCCGCCCACGCCTCAGGCGGCGAATCGCCAATCAGCCAGATTGGGAACTCTGGGCTGCCAGCAAAGTCTTCATCAATTTACCTCTAGCCTACCATTTTAGCTGATTCTTGACAGATTTTTACAGGTGCCGTGGGCTCATCTGTATCGAAACCTGCGCCCCGTCTCTTGCTCTGGCAGCCTCTCAGATTCAATCGGGTAGTCGGAAGCTTTCCCGACGCTTTCTGCTCGTATTCGTCCGAAGCTTTCTTCGGCGGTTCCGAAGCTTTTGAGTTAGCGCCGCCCTTACGTTTGACATCTTCTATTAACTGTTTGATCTGTCTCGTTTGTCTTTTCGCACCTCTTTGAATAGTTGAAGTCTACTTTTCTTTAACAGATAACCCAAGTTTCTGAAAGGTATGACTATTTGGCGGTGAGATAGGATAGCTTAAACGTATGGACAGAATTGGTCTACTAATCTAAAATTGGCATATATAAGGGGAACAAAATGGGTATACAGCAATGGAAATACTTCCCTACTCCTAGCGAGTCTCAACAGTTCGCCAAAGAAATCTTAAACTGCAATGAAAAGGGGTCCGGAATCATTAGGTTTCTTATTGCAGCAGACGGAATGACAATATGGGCAATTATCAGGCGCGGTGACCGCAATGGCATAAGTCAAGGTGGCGCCCAGCTGTCACTGTATAGGTCGGTTGATCGTGGCATTAGTTGGAGTGATGAGCCCTATAATAATCTAGTTGCTGCTCAGAAGGCTGAGAACAACTACACTCTGGTCTGGGATATGGCGATAGCGCCCGACGATCCAGACATTATTGCAGTAGCATGTGCCAATATAAAGAACAGCCCGCTCGCGCAGGGAGTCTTTGTGTCAACTGACAAAGGCAAAACTTGGAATAACACTAAGTGGCCGCCAAAAGGTGTGAAACAAGGGGTGACCTGATCAGCACAATGGATATCTCCGGGCAATGGGGAGATCGGGCCATCTTAGTGGGCACACGGGATGGTAGTGGTTTAGATACCAACAATCTACATCTAATGAAAATGCAGGAATTTGGCAAATGGGACATACAGGATTCACGAGGTGACAAGAAACACAAGTCACAAATCATTGGAGATCTGTTTTTAACTGTTGAGAGAGGAAATGTGTCAACATCAGAGCAATCAAAATTATGATCAGAAAACATAAGAAAATTAGTATTAAGATTATTATTACTATCACTATCAGAAAAAAAAAAAAACACATGAAAAGAAATGTTAAAAGATGAAGAAGGATGAGAAAGCAGCCACAGATGAAAATTAAAAATTAATGCCATGATCAATGTCAAGGATCAACCACCAAACTATCAAAAAAAGATGTCATGATCAAGGACCAGACCAGCATGATCAGGTCAGGACCAGATCAATATCAAGATCAATGTACCAATGTCAACAACCAGATCAATTAAAATCAATATTAAAAATTAATTATCAGAAAACATGTTACATGTCACCAAAAAAAAGGATGAATAATATCAATGAAAAATTAAACAATGTCATCAGTGTACCAATGTACCAATGTACAGGAGAATGTGATCAATCAACCACCACCACCACCACCACCAGATGTAGATGCAAGATGATAGATGATGACTATAAAAATCAATCAGTTAAAAAGATACTACATGCTATCAATCAGATCAGGCAGATCATCAGAACTACAATGACTATCAGTGATCAAAAAGATCAATGTCAGGACCAGGAGACCAAAAACAGGTACCATCAAAATGTGCAGGCTACAATAAAATTATTATTATGAAGATATCAATCAAACCAAAATCAATATGAACAATCACCAAGACCAAAGGTGTCACCAGAAGATCAGAATGACCATCAATGTCAGAAAAAGACTACAAAACAAGATGCCACAAAACCATAAAAATTGATTAAAGATCAATGTCATCATGTATCAGCTATCAACAGGATCAATGTACTACAGAGTGATCATGATCAATGTCATCAATGTCAACCACCATGATTAGAAATGAAGATGAAAACAAAATGGCCACCAGACGACGAGACCAGGTTATGAGCTATCAATGATGCTAACTACGAGGTCAAAAATCAATCAGCAACGACGAGGAGGACGAATTGAACGAAGGCAACCGGCTTGCCCGCCCGCGCGCGCGCGCGCGCGCGCGCGCGCGCGCGCGCTCGCTGCTCGCTCGCGCGAACGTTTACATAAC
>CAVVVB010000026.1:0-97009 GCA_963751585.1 uncultured Chloroflexia bacterium
GGAGGGCAGAATGCAGATAGTCCAGGGCGTTCACCAGATAAAGGTGCCGTTACCGGGAGGGTCGTTTGATAATAATGCCTACTTGATCGAGGGCGCCAAGGGCAATCTACTGATTGATACCGGGTTCGATACCCCCGAGGCTTTCGCGGCTTTGCGTGACGGCCTTCGCTTCAGCGGTTTTGCCTTCAAAGATATAACACAGATCGTAATCACCCACGTCCATCCCGACCATTACGGCCTGGCAAACAAGCTGAAACAGCTGTCCGGGGCCACCCTGGCTTTCAGTGAAATCGAGGAGGGCTTCCTGAAATCGCGCTATGAGAGTACGGACGGCCTGCTAAAAGAGGTGAGGGAGCTTTTCCAAAGGAACGGAGTCCCGGAGGATGACCTGCCTGAACTTGCTGAAGTAGCCATGTAGGTTCGGCAACTCGTTGGCCTGGTTTCTCCCGACATCAAGCTGAAGAACGGAGATAAAATACTCTATCAGATCCTCACAACTGAACGTTCTCCTGACCCCTGGCCATTCGCCCGGGCACATCTGTCTTTTTGAGCCGAAAAGGAAATTGCTTTTCTAGGGCGATATTGTGCTACCGGACATATTTCCCAACGTCGGTCTTCATCCGCAATCCGGCGAAAACCCGATGGGCGATTTTCTCCACTCTCTGGAAGCCCTAACAAAACTGGAAGTCAGAACTTGTCTTCCCTGGCCACGGCTCGTGTTTAGCGGCTTCAAGCTGAGAGTAGGTGAGATACTCCGTCTTCATGAGCAGCGGCAATTAGCCATAGCGCGCACCATAGAAGACGATATGAAACATGCTTACCAAATCGCCACGGAGATTCCCTGGATGCCCCCGCGGTGAAACGGTTCCTTTCGACAAGTTACCTGTCCTCGATAAACGATTGGCCCTCATGCAGATCCTGGCCCGCCTCAAGCTAATGGTGACGCAAGGTCAAGCCAGAAAGTGGTCAAAGACAACATCGACTACTACTTCGCGGGAGGCTAAACATGGGGAAATTTGAGTTTAAGGATTGTTTAGGATTTGGCGCTTAGGATTTAGAATTTAATCCAAGGGGCTATATGGAAAGATGGATGAGATAAAAAGGAAAGTTAAGAACCTCAAGCTTGAATATAAAGCTTATCCGCAGAAAGAGTTGCTGATAGCCATGCCCAACCCTTGCCCGGATAGGGAATACGAGGAGGAAATGGTTTCCAGCGGGTTCACCACGCTTTGCCCGCTCAATCCCGGCCAGCCCGACTATGCCACCCTCACCATAAGGTACGTCCCTGATAAGCATATAATTGAATTGAAATCGCTGAAATTCTACCTGACGAGCTACAGGATGGTGGAAATATTCTTTGAAGAGGCAACCAACCGGATACTCGATGACATGGTCAAGACCGTGAAGCCGAAAAGGCTAGAGATCCTGGCGGAATGGAACATCAGAGGCGGCATTGGAACAAAGATAAGGGCAAGCTATAATAAGAAATAACTGTCCAGCCACGAAATCCGTTACCGGCAAACGTGAAACGAACCCAGAAACGAATAGGAGGCAACGAAAATGGCAGCAAAAATCGGAATCAACGGCTTCGGACGAATCGGCAGGCTAGCTTTTAGAGTAATAAGCCAGCATTACAGCGACAAGCTTGATATAGCCGTGGTCAACGACCTGACCGACGCCAAAACCAACGCCCATCTGCTGCGGTACGACAGCAACTACGGTATCTACCCGGGAAAAGTGGAGGCGGCGGACGATGCCATCGCGGTTGACGGTAAGAAGACGAAGGTAATTGCTGAACGCGATCCGGCCAAGATTCCGTGGAAAGACTATGGCGTGGATATAGTCATCGAGTCCACTGGGCTTTTTACCGACGCCACCAAGGCAGCCGCCCATTTTCAGGGCGGAGCTAAGAAAGTCATTATCTCGGCCCCGGCCAAAGGGGAAGACATAACCATCGTACTGGGCGTGAATGAGGACAAGTACGATCCGAAGCAGCACCGCGTCATCTCCAACGCCTCCTGTACTACTAACGGCATTGCCCCTGTGGTCAAGGTACTAAACGACAACTTCGGGTTAAGCAAAGGGTTTCTGACCACGATTCATGCCTATACTAACGACCAGAGACTGCAGGACATGTATCACAAGGACCTGCGCCGGGCGCGAGCGGCCGCCATGAACATAGTGCCCACAACGACCGGAGCCGCCAGAGCTGTAGCCCTGGTTATACCTGAAATCAAAGGCAAACTCGACGGCGTCGCTTTCAGGGTGCCGGTGCCGTCTGTTTCTCTGTGCGACTTCGTCGCCGACCTCGACAAAGAGGTAACGGTCGACCAGGTCAACAAAGCCTTCGAGACAGCCGCCAATGGCAAACTTAAAGGCATCTTGGAATATTGCGACAAACCGCTGGTGAGCATTGACTTCAAAGGGAACCAGCACAGTTCCATATTGGATGCCTTGAGCACTATGGTTCTCACCGGCAACATGGTGAAGGTGCTGGCCTGGTACGATAACGAATGGGGCTACAGCTGCCGCCTCGCCGACCTAGTCGTTTACATTCTGAGCAAGGGTCTATCTGAGCAAGGGTCTATAGGCCAGAAACCATCGCTATCGTAACCACTTAGAGCCTGGCATTGGTCGGCACCTGCATACGATATCCAGAGACAGACCACCATCTGTCTCTATCAGACTGCCAATTCGGCAAACCAGCCATATCCGCCTCAATGTAAACGTTTCTTCTTTCCTTTACGTTTTACTATAATAGACGCCAGGTAATCCCATGAGGCTTTCCTGGTGTTAAGTGAAGAACATTTAGTACAGCGAGCGGTAAATGGTGATCAAACAGCCTTTACGCAGCTTTACAACCAGAACTTTGACAGAATATACCGGTATGTATACGTCAGAGTCAGGAGTCAGGCTGAAGCGGAGGATTTAACTCAGGATGTATTTATCAAAGCTATGGAGGCAATCGGCTCTTACAAGTGGCGGGACTTGCCATTTGCTGCCTGGCTGTTCCGGATCGCGCACAACAGGGTAATCGATCATATCAGGAAAGTGTCGAAAGAGAAAAGGGCCAGCCTCGATGAGGCCTATGCGCAGAGCACGGAAGACCCGGTAGAAATGACCGAGAAGAGTTTTGAGGTTTACCAGCTAAAACAGGCGCTGGAGAAACTGCCGAAGGCCCAGCGAGAGGTGGCTACGCTCCGCTTTATCGCGCAACTGTCTATCGCTGAGGTGGCTAAGGCACTGGGCAAAAGCGAAGGAACGGTAAAGGCATTGCAGTTCAATGCCACAGCTTCTTTGAAAACCGTACTTCACGGGAAATTAGATGGCTAGAGAACTGAACGATATTTTTAACGAGTGCTACGAGCGGATACGTATCGGCGAAAGCCTGAATAGCTGTCTCGCCAGGTATCCGGAACATGCGGCTGAGCTCAGGATGCTGCTTAAGACCGCCTTCGACATCGGCAGGCGGGCTTCCTACATTCAACCCCGTCCTGAATTCAAACACTGGACACAGGTAAAGCTTCAAAGGCCACAACACCACGTCAGACAGCAAAAGCAAGTAGCTAGACCCAGCCTACTTAGCTGGCAGCGAAGCTGGGCGGTGGCGGTGGCTGTAATACTTGTCATCCTGCTCGCCGGCGTCGGTACTGCGGCTGCCTCATCGGATGCCCAGCCTGATCAAGCCCTTTATCCCGTTAAACTGGCTACAGAGCAGGTAAGAGTGGCCCTGGCTTTCTCCGAGGAGCAAAAAGCTCAGGTACTCACGCAGCTGGCAGAGACCAGGGCGGTTGAAGTCGAAACCATGGCTAACGAGGGAAAGACAGAGCAGGCTGCCCTTACCGCCGAACGGCTGGCCGACCAGTTAAAGCAGGCTGACTACGCCATGTTGAGAGTGCAAGGCGCCGAAGCCGGGAACGTAAAGACCCTGGCCGTTCCTCAGCCGACAGCACCAGCTCCGGCACCAACACCAACGCCAGCCCCGACAGCAACTACGCCGGCACCGGCATCTACGCCGGAGACAACACCGCCAGAGCCCGTGTCTGGACCTACGGCGGCGCCACCAGCAACAGCCGGAACGCAGGAACAAGCTGTGGTGTCTCAAAAGACGGAAAAATTGAGGCAGTCCCTGGATGAGAGCACATCCAAGAGCCTGGCGGCTTTGCAGAGCGCCCTGGAGAAGGCTCCGCCACAAGCCAAGCCCTCTTTGCAGCAAGCCATTGACCGGATATCCGAGCAGAGCCAGGGAAAACCACCACCGGAACAGAACCAGGGGACTGGGAATACCCACGACAAAGATAGAAATCAGAATAGAAATAGCGGTAGCAGCGACAACACTACCCAGATACCACCCCAGTCACAGCAGAATCAGCCTTCCGTTCATAAAGACGATAAGAACCAGGGTGAGCCAACTCAGGTTACACCCGATTCAAGTCAACAATCCACTGGGAACAACGACAGTGGTGGCAACGCAGCTGACACCGGCCACAACCGGAAAGACAACCATCATTAAGTCTGCTCTCAAAGCAAAATTCGCCATCGGCCCATCTGCATTATTGTCTTCTACCAACCATAGCTGGCCGCTGTCTGGACATTGAGGGCTCCAAATCCTAAACCGGAGCCACATTCAAAGCTGGGCGTCTTAGCATCGGCTAGAACTCCTTGACAGCGTAAGTTTGCATGCTATAATAGCTCTAACCCACGAAGGTTCCGATTCGTCACGGGCTCGTTAACGACGCTGATCAAGCTCAAAACAAGGAGGGGGCTATGAACAAGGCGACCAAGATAATTGCATTGTCAGCAGTTCTTTTATTGGTTGTGCTGGCACTTTCGTTTCCGTTGGCCAATTGGGCAGGGGCTACGACGCTAACATCGGATGTCTGGGTGGCGCCGCCACCCCGCGGGAATGACAGCAATCCGGGCACCGAAGCTCAGCCCTTCGCTACCATCCAGATGGGTGTCGATAATGTCGCCAGCGAGGGCACCGTTCACGTCGCTGCCGGCGTATATCACGAGAACGTTCATATCAACGGCGCCGCGAACCTTGAAGGCGCCGGCGCTCCTATTACCATCATCGACGGCGGCGGCACCGGCACCACGCTCACCATCTCGAGCCTACCCAATGAATTCAACCAAATCTCCGGGCTCACTATACAGGGCGGCAGCGGACGAACAGAACTCTGGAACCCGGCCAGTGAGGACGTCCTCTTTGCCGGCATCAATTTGCACTTCATCCAAGACCTGCCTAGGCTTTTCACGTTCGGGGGCAGCAGCGAGGGCGGCGGTATTTACATCTACGAAACGCACATCGTATTCTTGAATGATTGTACCATCAAGGACAACCAGGCCAGCCGCGGCGGCGGTATCTATAACGAGGGCTTTCTGCTTATGAACGGGTGCACGGTCAGCGGCAACACGGCCTCCCAGGCCGGCGGGGGCATATACAACGCCTCGGGTGGTCCTTTCGGAGGCGGCGTCTTGGTCATGGCTAATTGTACCGTCAGCGGCAATGAGATTCTGTCCAACCAGGACGGTACTGTCGGAGTCGGCATTGCCAATGCCGCGGGTAGCTCAGCATCGCTAGCATATTGCACAGTAGCTAACAATACTACTACCGACCCCGACTGTAGGGGCGGTGGCTTCTACAACGCCGGCGACATAAACTTTGTTAATACCATCGTAGCCAACAACAGGGCGGGCACCGGTAACAATGGCTACACCGATGGTGCCGCCACCACATTATCGTTCGGGCACAACCTGGATAGCGAGAACAGCTGCGGCTTCGACCAGCCCACCGACCTCATAAACACTAACCCGCTGCTCGGCCCGCTCGAGGACAACGGCGGCCCTACCTTCACCCACGCCTTGATGCACGGCAGCCCGGCTATTGATCACGGCGTGTGCGGCGCAATAATCAACCAAAGAACGCAGAACCTCATTGACGAGGCCTTAAATGGTCTTTCAGTCGACATAGCGAACCAACTGGAACCGAAGATTACCGACCAGCGCGGCGTGCCCAGACCCCAGGGTCCGGCCTGCGACATAGGTGCCTACGAGCTGGCACAGGCTGCTGTAGGTTCAGCTACGGGGAAGGGCACGGTCTCGTTTTCCACCATCAACGGCTATATCTCTAACCTGACAGCGTTCGATGAATCGGGTGTTTCCTGCCCGCCAAGGTCAGACCTGGAATTCCCGTTCGGCTTATTCTCCTTCAACGTTACCGACATTACACCCGGTTCAACCGCCACAATCGTCTTAATCCTGCCATCAGACGCGCCCACCAGCACTGAGTACTGGAAATGTATCGGCAATCGATGGGTGGATTGCACCTCACTCCTCGGCAGCAACGACGGCGATAGGGTACTGACACTCACTATCACGGATGGCGGCCTCGGCGACCGCGATGGCAGCCGAAACGGCAGCATCTCTGACCCAGGCGGGCCTGTAAAAGTGGTAAAGGTACAAACGCTGTTCCCGCCGCAGCGCCCACGGGCATCAGCCACGATTCCCCATCAAGTCAACCAGGCGGCCATGTCAGTGCAGTATCTCAGCGTCAATCCACAGCAGATCGCCGCTAGTCAGCCGGTCACCATCTTAACCAACGTGGCTAACACCGGTGACCAGGCCGGCAACTACCCCATCTCACTCAAGATAAACGGTCAGGTAGAAGAGACCAGGATGGTCAGCGTTGGCCCGCGTACCGCACAGCCCGTAAAGTTCACCGTAACCAAAGCTGAGCCTGGCACCTATACGGTGGACATCGCCGGACAAAAAAGTAGCTTCACTGTTACCGACGGTAAGAGTACATCGTCAACATCGTCAAACGGTGCCGTAATTGCCTTACTCATACTTGGCGCCATGGTGATTATTACCGTCGTGGCCTTACTGGTAGCCCGCCGACGGCCTGCCTGATAAAGAACTCTAGGGGTGTCTCCGGGCCGATCTTTTGATCGGCCCTTTTTTTTAAAGCCTGATCTCGCCTTAGCTTCAAGCCCGACCCATCGTCTCCACGATCAGCTGGCCGGACGCCCATTAAACCTTTTTTCGCCCTCTCCGTTTTACTTAGTGACAGAACAGATGCCGGCACAGAAATCTGTATGTCTCACCACTAGAACAAAAGGAGGTACAAAAAGTTGAAAAAATGGAGCATCCTGCTGACTATAGCCGTCATCGGCCTGTTGCTGCCGATGTCAACGGCCATGGTCCAGGCACAGGGGGAGATCAGTCTCCTCAAGGCAACAGATAAAGCTTCTGCGGCCGTAGGTGATACTATCATTTACACCTATACCATCACCAACAGCGACAATGTCACCCTGGACAATATCGCATTGGTGGATAGCAACACCGCGCTGGGAAACCAGGGGCAGATTTCCCTGACCCAGAACCACACTGGCCCCGAATGAAAGCATCACAGCCACGGCCGCCTACACAGTGAAAGAAACAGACCTGCCAGGCCCGCTGACGAATACCGCTACAATGACAGCTAGCGATCCTGACGGCAACACCTTCACCGCTACTTCTTCGGCGACCGTGAACCTGACCTACACAGCTTCACTTCAAGTCTCGAAGACCGCCGACAAGACCTCGGCCTTTCCCGGCGATGCCATTACCTATACCTACGAAATTACCAATGCAGGCAACGTAACCATAAGCGGTATCACCCTGAAGGACAGCAATCTTAAGTTGGGAGATCAGGGCCAGATTTCACTGAGTCAAACTACGTTGGCGCCTGGCGAAAATATCACAGCCACGGCAACATATACCGTGGCTGAGACCGACTTGCCCGGCCCACTGACGAATACGGCCACCATCACCGGTACCGACCCCAAGTCTAACCAGGTTACCGCTAGTGCCACGGCGACAGTCGGATTGGGCTACAATCCCAGGCCTTGAGATAACCAAAGCCGCTGACAAAGAAACCGCCTCTTTCCGTGAAACCATAACGTACACGTACACTATCACCAACACCGGCAACGTTACGTTGTCCAACATGAAGCTTACGGATGACAAGATTCCCGCAGTCTCACTTTCTAGCGATAACACCACGCTGGCCGCCGGCCAGTCTGTCACGGCGACAGGTACTTACACAGTCTCACTGAAGGACTTATTCTTTAATAAGGCTATCACCAACAAAGCTGATGTAACCGGCACCGAGCCGCAAGGCAAACTCGTGACCGCCAGCGCCACTGCCGCGGTTTCCGTAAACAAGAGCCTTTTCTGGAAACGCGACATACTCAAACATAGCGGCGTTCCCGGTAAGGGCATCGACAAGGCACCAGGTTTGCAGAAGCCGTTCAATCCAAAGTCCAAAGCTGCTGAACACGCCGGCAAAAAGGACGGAAATAGGGAAGATTGCCAGTCCGATAACCAGTCCGCAAATTACCATCCCAACGTAGGACCGTGGTATCAAACCACAATGGCAGCGGACAGGCGATTCAAGACGATGACGAGAACTCAGAGCTAGAGGGGAATTCGGCCACAGATAATCAAACAGCGCTGGAAAACGAGGACGAAGACAGCCATGAGAACGGGCAGTTAGAGGAAAATTCGGCTGCGAGCAATCAAACGTTCGGGCTGCAAACTATCCACGGCAACAGCCAGGGCAAACCAAACAAGGATAAGCCGAAGAAGAATCCCAAAGGCGACGATTAACCTCAAACCGGAAGGTTTTTCGCCAAACATCACCGGGGCGACCTCCAAAAAGGTCGCCCTAGTCTATTCTGCCCACCGGTATCACATAGAGTGGACTCTCATCCTGGGCCATGCCGATGACCTCGGACACCGCGGAATCATCAAACGCGCCAATCGTTACCAGCCCTAAGCCCAGGGCAGTCGCCTGGAGACAGACATTCTGGGCGGCGTGCCCAACCTCAATATGAACGTACCTCTCGCCCCTGGGCCCATATTTGCTGGTCGTCCGCCCGTAAACAGCAGCCATAACAATGTCAATGGCTCCTTCCGCCACGCTGCTCTGACCCAAAGATGCCTCGGCAAGGCTTATCCGGGCGTCACCTTTCTTGATAAGTGTCACTTCGTCCTCGACGGGGTCATACTTATAGATGCCGGGCATCAAACCCACCACGTCGCCGGCGACGAGATATAGTTCCAGCGGATACAACGCGCCCGCTGAAGGGGCGGTGCGCCAGCCCTGGCAGCTGGTTATCCCCTGTCCCGCCCACAGAAGCTTCATCACTGTCTCTTTATTCAGGGGGCTATCGGTATAACTCCTGATCGACCTTCTCTGACGCAGCAGTTCCTCAAGATAGTCAGACTTTGATACGGTGGCCCCGGAAATTGCCTTGCCCGGACTGACCCCAATTGTCTCCTGCCCACCATCTGAGATAGGCGCAGCGCAAGCCATTGTCCCTAAAACAAATAACGAGAGGAGAGCAAATATCATCACGGAAACATGATCAACTTTTGGCATTTTGCCCTCCTTACGGCGTGGTCGGAGAATTCACCCTTTGTACTCGCCGATGCCTTTCAGGTATTCGCTGTATTCCACCAGCTTAATAAGGACCCTGGCGGCGTGTCTGCCGGAAGGATAGGCGTAGTGGGAGCCCTGCAGGCGGGGCTGATCTACAGTGAAGAAGGCGGTCGTGAGCACCGGCTTTTTATAGCTTTCCACCCACTGTTCGGCCAGCGCCCTCAGGAAACCGGCAATGGCTTCGTTAGGTGTGGGCCGGCTCTGTTCGGCCGCCTCTGACAGACCCAAGGTACTGGGTGGCAGAAAAGCACTGAGAAAACGCGGCGCATCAAGCTTCCTGGAGGCAATAGCTGCGGCGACTATCTTCGTAAGCTCGCTGATCTCCTCTTCATTGTAAACGGACAGCATTAAAGCCAGGCCTGATATGACGGGGAATATCGCTTTCCTGATTTCCCCGGTATCTCCCGATTTCACGGCTGTGCTAAACTGATGAGCAATCTCCCGGAACTGCTCCCTGGAGGGAACCCATGAAGCCACGCCTCTGGAATCCGGAGACAGGAATAGTGAGGCAAAAATTGAGAACCCGCTGAATCCCATGAAGATCAGCGAATCTATTTCGTCGACTTCCAATAGCTTGCTCGGCGCAGTGAGAAAGGTGACAAAGTTTCTGTCGCCAGCCGGGTCCACGGGGTTGCCCCGGCTCCATCTGGGAGGAAAGACCTTATCAAGCCGGGCAATCACTTTGTCGGGCAGCTTGACCACGTTCAGGCCTTCCGCAGCGCAGGCATCAGCGCATATTACACCATAGCTGCCACCGGGAGTCAGAATGGCGACATTCCTGCCCCTGGGGAGTGGCTGAGTCAAGAAGCCGATGGCCACATCGAGCAGCTCTTCAGGGCTTTCAACCCGTATGGCCCCGATGCTCTTAAACGCTGCCTCATACGCCGTATCAGAGCCTGCCAGGGCACCGGAATGAGATGTTATCGCTTTAGCAGCAGCCATCGTTTTCCCCGGTTTAAGAACGATGACAGGTTTCTTCGGGGTGACCTTCCTTACCTTCTCTACGAAGCGGGTACCATCGGCCACTCCTTCTATGTACGCCAGAATAACCTTCACCTTCGGGTCTTCGCCGAAATACTCTATGTAGTCCTCAATCTGTATGTCCGCGGCGGCACCGCAGCTTACATATCTGTGGAAGCCCATACGCCGTGCATAACCGGATACCACCACCGCGCCACCTACATTGCCTCCTTGTGACACGAAGGCCAAAGGCCCATCCATGACTGGCAGCGGAAACATAAAAGCCCTCAGGTCCGACGAGGCACTCCAGAAACCCATGCAGTTAGGGCCGATGAAGTGAATCCCGCCCGTCCGCGCAATTCTCAGTACTTCGTCCTGAAGCTTCTTGCCCTCTTCTCCGATCTCGGCGAAACCAGCCGAAATGATCACAGCCGCCTTCACTCCCTTGGCCACGCAGTCTTCCATCACCGAAGCCACTCTGGCCGCAGGAATCACGAAGACAACCAGATCAACCGGGCCCGGTATATCAGTCACACGGGGGAAAGCTTTTCGGCCCAACACCTCGGCCTCCTTGCTGTTCACGGGATAGACTTCACCACGAAAACATTCTTTGGCGCTGGTAAAAGTCGAGTAACCCCACTTGTTCCAGTTGTTGGTGGCCCCGACTACGGCAACTGATTTTGGATTAAACAGCGGCTCAAGTTCTTCGAATAACAATGACCCCATTCCTCCCCTTGCAGGCTTGCATGTTTGCCCTAATCACAGGATAGCAGAACCCCGCAGGCCGTTTCAACAAGGCCCTGCAACACTTCGGACAGTTAAAGTATCCCATACAAGCTGACTAAAGTACTACATACTTTCAGGACTTACAGGTCGTGTATGCTCACTATACCCTACCTTAAACTAACTATCATACAACTGCCTGTAAATGAAATAGATTCATGATAGAAAGAACGATAGACGAACAGTTAGCGGAGATAACACAGCGCCGCGTCGTCAAACCAATATCAGACAAAGCCCGGCGTAAAAAGAATTGGGGAAATTCTGCTGAACCAGGGATATATAACACACGCCCAGCTGGCCAAAGCTCTGATATACCAAGAGAAATACGGTGGGAGATTGGGCTGGATACTCACCACCATGGGCTACATAAACCGGCTACAGCTATATCAGGCGCTGGCCAAGCATTTCGAGCTACCTTTCATAACCAACGTTGCCTATATAAAAAGCAAGGCCGATAAGAAGCTGGCAGCCCGCATAAGCCCCGAAGAGGCGATGCGGTACCAGATAGTTCCATTTCGTGCCGATGAAAACACTTTGTGGGTTATTACCACCGAACCGAATAACCCCGAAACTCTTGAATTTTTGAGGTCCCGATTCTACGAATCTGACTCGATAGAGCAGCTAATCATAACCGACACTGATTTCGCCAAGGTATCTCAATCTTTGTATGGAGATAAAATCTCCGATGCGTCGATTAACGGCCTTTTCTACAGAAAACCTGAACAATCGGCTCGCAAAGTCCTTTCGGGGACACAGACAGCGTTTCTTTGCTTTCTCGTGCTGGGTGGCGGCCTGTGGCTGTATCTGAGCCCGCCTACGTTTTTCATCTTTGTTCTGGCCCTGGCTCAGGTCTTTTATCTGGTTTCGATCTCATTTAAAACTGCGGGCCACCCTGCGCGGAATGGGCCGCTGGAACCGAAAAAATACAGGTGCCCCATCAATATAGCCACCTGAATCCGAAGCACCTGCCGGTATACACGGTACTTATCGCTGCTTATAAAGAGGCCAGCGTCATCGCCACATTAATAAAAGCCATAAAGCGTCTCGATTATCCTGAGGATAAACTGGACGTAATCCTCTTGCTGGAGGAAGATGACACGGAAACGCTGGAAGCCGCCAAGAAGGAGCGGCCGCCAGGCGAGTTGGAGGTTCCTTGTCCTGCCCAACAGCCAGCCGAAAACCAAGCCCAAGGCCTTGAACTACGGCCTTCACTTCGCCAGAGGTGAGTATCTCACCATCTACGATGCCGAGGATATACCCGAGCCCGATCAACTCAAGAAAGCCGTAGCTGCTTTCAAGTCACACCCCGATAATTACATTTGTTTCCAGGCAGCATTGAACTACTTCAACACCAACGACAATTTCCTGACGAAGATGTTCACACTCGAATATTCTTACTGGTTTGATTGCATGCTTCCCGGCCTGGATGCATTGAAACTTCCCATACCTCTCGGCTGGCACCAGCAACCATTTTGACGTTGAAAAACTGAAGCGCATCGGTGGTTGGGATCCGTTCAATGTCACAGAGGATGCTGACCTGGGTATCAGGGCTTCAGCGGAAGGTTATAAGGTCGGCGTCATAGAGTCGACAACATACGAAGAAGCCAATTCAAAGCTAGGCAGCTGGCTGAAGCAACGGTCCCGCTGGGTCAAAGGATACATGCAAACATTTCTGGTACATAACCGAAACCCATTCAAGGCCGTCAACGAAATGGGGCTGAAGCAATGGCTGGGCTATAATTTACTTATCGGCGGAACGCCGGTCATGTTCCTGCTAAACCCTATAATGTGGGCTTTGTTCCTATATTACTTAATTAGCGGAGCACCCATACTTGACCCGACGGGCACACCGGCCCTGCTGTTTCTTATCTCGGCAATCAACCTCTTTATCGGTAATGCTCTGGCCATCTGGGTGAATATTGTAGGTCTGGTGCCCAGAAAACAATACCGCTTGCTGCCCTTTGCTTTGCTTAATCCGGTATACTGGATCCTTCAGTCTGCCGGAGCCTACAAAGCGCTGTGGCAACTGATATTCAGACCGTCCTACTGGGAAAAGACTACTCACGGCATTACCGCTGTGGTTATGCTATAGCGACATTAGCCTTATCCCCTAAAGATCAATTAGGAAATATTATTGCAGCAACCTCCCGGTAGTCTATTCGGAATTCCGAAAATGAATGTACGTGCACCTGTAGTTTGGCCGCGGACTTGTAAGAGAATCGCCACGGTGATATCTTTTGAGTGAAAGTAGCAATTGCGGAGGCGTGATGAAAATAATAAAGGTAAACCTGGTTCCCAAGGAGCCGCTCGACGATTCTCATTTCACCGGAGGAAAGGTGACACGTCAGCAGCTGGTCAGCCCGGGAATGAGCCGCAATCTTAACATGGCCATAGTAAATTTTGGTAAAGGAGCCAGAAACAAATTGCATACACACACGAGTGACCAGGTGCTTATTATTACTGCAGGAAAAGGCATCGTCGCCACCGAGCAAGAAGAGAAAATCGTCGGCCCTGGAGATATTGCATTTATCCCGGCAGGAGAAAAACACTGGCACGGAGCCATCAAAGATTTTAGCTTCTCTCACATTTACGTGGTATCCAGCGGCAGTGAGATGAAGGACGTGAAAGACTAGCTCAAAGGAGGTCTTTTATGCCACCAGCAAAATCTTCCCCGGGCAAAGAGCCGCAGTTTCTTGAGATGCCATCGCAGAAAATGGCTGTCATCCACACCAAAGGCGAACCCGACAAAGTTGCGGCTGAATTCCTGCCGGCACTCTACGGTTCGGTTTACAAGCTGAAGTTCGACCTGAAAAAGAAAGGCGTCGAATTTAAGGTCGGCAGTTTACGGGCGCGCTGGCCCGATGCTCACCTGGCCCCTAAGAACGAGTGGCATGGCATCTGGGGGCTGGCGATTCCTGAAGATACAACCGTTGTGCCTCAAAAGACACCTGAGACCGAAGTCAAAATCGAGCAGTGGAACTACGGAACGGTCGTTCAGATACTCCACATCGGTCCTTATACCGAAGAAACCGCCCCGATTCAGAAGCTGCACAAATTTATCGCTGAAAGCGGCTATGAAATAGCCGGCGTCCACGAGGAAGAATACCTGACGTCACCTAAAGCCAAAGTCCAGAAGACCATCATCCGCTATCCGGTGAAGAAGAAATAAGCCTTGCGTCAACAATCCTAACACAGCGGGCTGGGATCACCGGGGGCTTCGTTCAACGCCACAATATGCTATTTATGCTATTATAGTCGAACCTCTGGCAGTACCAGCCTGTGGCTGTAAACTTTAAACGCGCTCCTTCGTTATGTAATATAGCCAGGTAGGACAAGGAGGCACAGAATGAATAGGCTGCTCAAAATAGCCCTCCCCATATTGATAATACTCGGGCTGGTTCTCGCTGCAGGCTGCAGCAGCGCCAGACAAAGCTCGGTCCCGTCTACGGTAGCTCCACCAGCACCGATGCCAGCACCGGCGGCACCACCCTTAGCATCTGGGACTGCCAAGTACAATGCAGGTGGACCCGAGGTTACTACAGTTACCGGCCAATCCGGTGAGACAGACCTGCAGCGCAAGATCGTCAGGACCGGCAATTTGACGATTGAGGTTGATGATATAGACGCAGCCCTGGCCGCTATAGCCACCATCGCCAAAGACTTCGACGGCTATGTGGTTACCTCTAACAAGCAGGGCGATACCGACGTAAGCTACGGCAACATTTCGATTCGAGTCGCGGCCAGCCATTTCGATGAGGCCTTCGATAAAATTCGAAAATTAGGCATAAAAGTGCCTAACGAAAATACCGAAAGCCAGGACGTAACCGAAGAGTACACCGACCTGAACGCTCAGCTACGCAACCTGGAGGCGACTGAAGCTCAGTATCTGGAGCTTCTCAAGAAAGCTGAGACCGTGGAAGATACTCTGAAAGTATTTCAGGCGCTTTCCGACGTACGAGGTCAAATCGAGCAGATTAAAGGACGCATCCAGTATCTGGACCGCACTTCGGATATGTCGCTCATCCAGGTGAGCTTGCAAAAGACCAGGCCGGTAAATGAAGCCGGCTGGAGCTCTCTCGATACGCTCAAGTCGGCAGTCCGCGGCCTCTTCACCTTCGGCAAGGTACTGGCCAATATAGTCATCTGGCTGGCGATATTCAGCCCCATCTGGATTATTACGCTGGTCCTGGTACTCTATTTCAAGAAGTGGCGCAAGCCGAAAGCCAAGGCTTCTCGCTAGGAATTCAAAGTCAGGCGAGGCTGAAGCCTCGCCTGACTAGTTTTACGCCAGACATCACTTGACGTCACGAACACTAAGTGCTAACTTGAACTTAAGAAGTACCAAGCATTAAGTCAGGGAGGTTGTTAAGATGAAGGAGAAAAAGACGGTCACCGCAGAGGTTCTGAAGGGGGTTGATCTTTTCAAAGGTCTGGACGATAGGCAGCTGGCAAAAATAGTCGGTCTCTGTCACGTCTACCCGATGCGTGAAGGCGAGCAAGTCTTCATGGAAGGGACGAGAGCCACCGACCTGCATATCTGCCGCAGTGGCAAGGTAAATATCATTATCTGGGTTCGGGAGCCGTGGAACAAAAACGTGGTTGTTCACCAGGCTGAGCCGGGAGAAGTATTCGGCTGGTCCGCCCTGGTGGCGCCCTACACTTATACTGCTTCTGCCGAGTGTGTGGCATCCGGCGAGCAAATCAGCGCCAGTGGCCACGATTTGTTGGCCGCGTTAGACCAGCACCCCGATATCGGATATATCATCATGACAAATCTCAGCGCCGAGGTCAGCGCCAGGCTAATGCAAACGAGGCAGAGATTAAGCATAGAATGGCTTTCTTCCGGCTGGCCTACAAGTTCCGGCACCTGGGGTGAGACCGGCAAGAGATAGCCTGTCCTTTCAAGCTTCAATTCTAACGATTCTTCTGGCTCTTTGTGTGCCGTCTCAGAAAATCCAGTATGGCCCTGTTGGCTTCTGCGGCGGCGTCAACGATGAAGCCATGTCCGGCGTTTTCCAGGATAACCAGCTCGGCATTTGGAATCCTGGAAGCCAGCAGCCTCGAGTTCTCGACTGGAATCAGCCTGTCAGCAGTGCCGGCTATCACCAGAGTCGGCGCCTTGATCTGAGGCAACCGGTCATAGGTATCGTGGCCGGCTATGGCCTGCGCCTGCCGCCCAAAGCCCTGTACCGGCGTGGGATATTTGCACGTTATGGCCACATATTGCTCCACAGCCGCCGGATTCTTATCGATAAATTCCTGAGTCCATAACCAGGGAGGCACTTGTCTGGCGCGCTCCTCAACTGACAGCTTCGCCATTTCCGGGCTCATGAGAAAGGCCAGCGCCTCTCCTGTAGGGGGTATCCCTTTCGCCCCTCCGCAGGTGGTGCAGCCCAAAATGAGGCTCCTTAGCCTGCCTGGGTGATTAAGTGCGAATTCCTGAGCTATCATACCGCCCATGGAAATACCGAAAACATGTGCTGCATCGACTCCAATGGCATCGAGCATTCCACAGGCATCATCGGCCATCATCTTAATAGTGTAGGGCACATCAGGCTTGTCACTGCGCCCGGTACCACGGTTATCAAAGATGATAACACGATATCGTTTTGAAAACGCGGGAAGCAAGGTTGTCCAGCCTCCCGAATGCTGGCCGAAGCCCTCTATCATTAGCAGTGGTTCGCCTTCGCCATGAATTTCGTAATAGATGTTTATATCGCCAACTTTAATCGTAGGCATTTCACCACCTCCTTTTTCCGAATATCCCACTGACCGTCTTACTCGAAGTACTCAAACCTTGTTGATTTTATCCCTACCGGCCCATCTTGCGCAATGGCGTCATGTCTGCCACCGTCGTCTGGCAATACCAAGCGCTTTCAGCTAATATGTATCGCAAAGTAAGTAACCCATTGAATTTTTGATTTTTTAATTTTGATCTTTGATTTTTGACTTATGATGAAGCCCATTGAATGGCTCGGCGACAAGGTCAAGCTCATCGACCAGACGCAATTGCCCGGGAAGCTCGTTTTCGTCGAAATCAGCGACTACGCCGAGGTGGCCAGCGCCATCAGGGAGCTGAAGGTTCGCGGCGCTCCGGCTATCGGCGTGGCCGCCGCCTACGGCATCGCCCTCGGCGCTCAAAACATAAAGGCCAGTGATAAGGCCAAGTTCCTCAGCCAGTTGGATGAAGTCCTCCGGGCCTTCGCCGCCGCCCGGCCTACCGCCGTCAATCTGTTCCACACCATCGAGCGAATGAAGAAGATGGCAGCGACGGCTGATTTAGCGACGGTAAAGCAGGCGCTTATTGACCAAGCCAGGGCAATTCACGCCGAAGAAGAAGCCTCCACCGAGTGTCTCAGCCGCCTCGGCGCTGGGCTGATCCGTGACGGCGCCACCGTACTGACACACTGCAACACCGGCCCGCTGGCCACCGCCGGCTACGGCACCGCCGCCGGCGTTATCATAGCCGCCCATAAGGAGGGTAAAAAGATCGAGGTCATCGCCACCGAGACGCGCCCGCTGCTTCAGGGAGCCCGCCTGACCACCTGGGAGCTTATGCAGGAGAATATCCCGGTGACCTTAATCACCGATTCCATGGCCGGCTATTTCATGAGCCGGGGCGAGGTAAATTACGTCATCGTCGGTGCTGACAGGATCGCCGCCAACGGCGACACCGCCAACAAGATCGGCACCTACACTTTGGCCGTGCTGGCTAAAGAAAACGGCATTCCTTTCTATGTGGCAGCGCCCACCAGCACTATCGATCTCTCTTTGAAATCCGGCGCTGAAATCCCCATCGAGGAGCGCAACCCCAGAGAGGTAACCACTATTGGTGACGTTCGCCTGGCGACTGAGGGCGTTAAAGCCGCCAACCCCGCCTTCGATGTTACGCCGCACAAATACATAGCCGCCATTATCACCGAAAAAGGTATAGTCAGGAAACCGTATCGGGGCAATTTGGAGAAGCTTGGCCTGGCAGCGTGAGCTGCCTTGATCCTCTACCAATATATCTTTACAGTATCGACGATGCCTAACGGCTTGAATGAGGCGCCCAGCTGATCTGACAATTCCAGCATGGTTTGTCTCTTCGCATCCAGCTCTGCTTGCCAGGCCTTGAATTTTGAGTACTCTGGCTCCGCCAGGACAGTCCTACCTCCCAGGGCTTGTTTGAAAGCAGACATGTCACTATTATAGTCCTCTATCATGTTGTCCAATTTCTGGCAGTTGTCGGCATATTGAACGTAGAAACTGTAGTCGAGTGACTCGGCTTTATCGATGCTTATGGCGCCTAACTGCTTACCTTTCTCGATATAGGCTATTTTGTCATATTGGCCAGGCTCGGGGTTATTATGTAGCTGTGTGCTCCCGCCCTCTACTGTGGAATAGCTAATAGATTTCAGCCCCTGGCCCGTGCAGTCTATGTACACCAGGCCCTTATCTGTAGTTTCAAACGCATCCAAAGCGTGCCCGACCTGCTCGCCTTCGAAACTAATACATACAAAAGCTGCTTTGATCCCAGCCTGTTCGGCGTCATTATGCACTTCTTCAGCGAAGTCGACACAGTCTGCCACCCCTTCCAGGTAAGGCTTCTCACTGGTGGGATCACTCAGAATAAAGGATTTCAATGCAGCGAAGCTGACATCCTTGGCGTTAGGATTGTCCTGGAGATAAGCCATATTGCCATGGCTTCCCATAACCGGAGGTTGTATATGGTCGAATTGCTGAACATAGTCCGGGATGGTTTGGGCAGGAGAGGTCGGCTCTTGTTGACCAGAGTACTCCGTAATTGTTTGAGCGGTGGAGTCTGGCTTCTGCTGCCGAGTATATTGCGGCGCGGCTTGATTTTTGGAGTTTGATCCTCCAAACGCCAAGATGGCACCTCCTACCAGAAAAACAACAGTTATTAAGCCAATGCAAACTATGAGCCACGGATTCGTCTTCTTTTCGGCTCTCTCTACCGCCCGGCCGTAGCCGCCAGCTGGCTGTTGATAGCTATTCCAGGGTTGCTGATACCCGGGTGGGGGTGGCGCTGGCTGAGGGCCTGACCAGCTTATGCTTGTCCCACAATATGTGCAGAATCTAGCCCCGAACGCCACCGGGGCACGGCACCTAGGACATTGATACCATTGTTGCATAGATCACATCCAACCTACATGATAACCACTATTCGCTCTAATTATACGTCTTACCACGACAAAAACCGAAAAAAGCGCTCATTTCAACGAGTAACCGCAATGATGGCCAAAAGGAGGCTGACAACACCGATACCAACAGCGATAATGCCTAACCACGTACCTACTCTCACCGTATCATTCGGGTGATAGCGCACAAAGTAATACCAGATCATCCGTCTGTAAGCTTTGCTCACGGCAAACTCCATTGTCTTTCCCCGTTCGGTTCCAATTTTCACCCTTAAAGGCTCATTAATATACAGAAGTCCTCGTTTCCTGTTCTTAATCTCCGGAATGTCATCACCATGAAGCTTGCAAACAATTTTCATGCTGTTAGCTTTGTTTATGAGATGTATATAGTCATACCAGCCAATATCAGCTGGTTTATCGGCGGCATTGATTCTTACCAGCAGTTGTTCCCGGTCAACCGTGGGGGAAGGCTTCACCTGTAGCTTCATACTGTGTACTGGCCTATTTCCAGCCGTCGTTGGCATATTTTGTTGCACAGAATCAAGCTTTGATACCAGTAACTCAGGCAGCCTGGAACGCATCGGGACCATTTCTCTTAGGCGATCCGAGAGTCCCTTAAACCATTCCCTGAGTATGTCTTTTACCCCACTCCAAACTTCCGCCCAACCGGCTGCGCCAGGCGCCCTTTTAACTCTTATCTCGGTAATACCATGTTCGGGTTCCGTGGAATACCCGGACTCCTCTGTTGCGTCCTGGCTCGCCTTTCTGGCGCGGCCTGGCTTGTCATAACTCATCATTCCTTCACCTGATTCTGAAAAATGCTGTATAAAAATATACCCTCACTTAAAGCAGAACGGTATGCTCCACAGAAAAGTTTAATGGTAAGTACAGCTGATTGTTTAATCTGGATATTGTAGAATACGGGTGGATTAGAATATCTTCATGAGCACCTGAAGTCTTGCCTATTTCGGTGTAGACCTGCGGTGCTCCTTAACTTCCCGGATCTTTTTAACTCCGCTTTTTTGGCTCTCTTGTACGCTTTGACAACGACTATCTTCTTGCCGTCTTGCGTCTTAGCCACTTCTTATCCTCCAATGACCACTCAACCATCATCCTCATTATACAACTGCACTCCTCGAATGCAAAGCAAAGTTTGATAAATCAGCTAAGAAGCGTTATATTTTGCCATTATGATTACTGCAATTTTAATTGTGCTCATTCTATGTACGGGAATACTGGGTGCTTACACGCTAAATTTCCAGAGAGCTATTATTGCTCTGGCTAAAAAACTGGCATCAAAGGATCCGGAGCAGCCAAAAGGCGTTCAGGATGCCATAGAGGCAATCCATCCCAAGATTCAGACTATATGTATTACAATCTTCATCATCTTGTTCGTAGCAGCACTCGTCATTTGTTTCGTTTTTTATCAATGGTATCTTAATATACTATTCGCCGGCTTGACCCTGGTATGGGCTGCCATCCTGGTGACAGTGCTGCCTCTTATTAGAGTTCTGCCTCGCCGGGAGTCGGAGTTCTATAAGCGACAGATAAAGCAAGACCTGCTCAAAAGACAATCTCGTTATAAGAAGGCTGGCAAGGTTGATAAGGAGCTAGCAGTAGAAGAGCTTTTAAGACGATTCGACGGATTAGACTAGAGAAGTTATTGGACATGAGCAATGGCGCGGCGGACATAGAGAAAGAAAAGGCTCGCCAGGAAATAGCCAAGCTGGTTGAGAAATATAAAGCTCTCTCTGCAACCGATAAGAAGAAGTACACCGAAGCTCAAACCAGAAGGGTTTTTATTGAACCTTTATTTGGTGCCCTGGGTTGGGATATCTACGGCGGAGAGGAAGTGGTTGAGGAAGTTAAAGCAGTTGCTGGACTAGTAGACTATGTCTTCAAGCTGCACGGAGTCTCTCAGTTTTATTTAGAGGCTAAGCCACTGCGGGCTGAATTGACCAAGCCCGAATATATAAAGCAAGCGGTTACTTATGCCTACAATAAGGGAATCACATGGGCAGTCCTCACCAATTTCGAAGGGTTAAAGATTTATAATGCGCAAACAGGACGTCCTTTCATAACTCTTTCCCATAATAATTACTTAGCTAGTTTTGATGACCTGTGGCTGCTATCCAAAGAATCACTTGAACGAGATGCTCTGAACGAAAGAGCAGAAAGGTATGGAGCGCTCCCCCCGCGATTAGGCATAGAACGCCAACTCTATAATCAACTCCGCCAGTGGCGTGAAACCCTATTTACTCAGATTTACCACTATAATTCAAATCTAAGCTACAATCAGATAGACGAAGTTATCCAACGGCTCTTCAACCGCCTTATCTTCATTCGCACTTGCGAAGATAGAGGGATAGAAGACAGGGTTTTGCTCGGTGCTCTCCATGAATGGCGAAGCAGCGGTCGCAAGGGGGAACTTATTGAAGCATTGCGCCGTATCCTCAGAGATTTTGACGGTTACTATGATAGCGACCTTTTCGCTCTTCATCTCACTGACAAGGTGTTCATCGATAGCGTAACCATCGAGGGTATTATTGATGGACTATACGAAGTCCGAGGCGGTATTGCTAACTACGACTTTTCGCTCATTGATGCCGATGTGCTGGGTACAGTCTACGAGCAATACTTAGGCCATGTAGCCACTGTGGTCAAGCAGCAAGCCAAAGAAGCACAGGCCAAGATGGACTTAGGCTTCCCGTCAGAGCCGACCTTTGAGCTCACTGCCAAGAAACAGCATCGCAAAGAGCAAGGAATTTACTATACCCCCAGATTTGTAACCGACTATATTGTTAAGCAGACCGTTGGGCGTTTCCTCAAAGAGCGCGGCCACAACGAAATAATAAACATCAAGATTTTAGACCCGGCCTGTGGCTCTGGCTCCTTCCTGATTCGTGCCTATGATGAACTGCTAAACTATCATGCTGATAAGCGCGGTAAACCCGTATCCCAGCTTGACCAGTGGGAACGCCTACCCATCCTCACCGGCAACATCTTCGGTGTCGACCTGGACATGCAAGCCATTGAAATAGCTCGCCTGAATTTGCTTTTACGCAGTCTGGCAAAAAGAGATACCCTGCCAACTCTTGCCGATACCATCCGTCAAGGCAACTCACTCATTTCAGGCACCGAAGGCGATCTGAAAAGGTATTTTGGCAAAAAATGGCGGGAAAAGGAGCCTTTCAACTGGGGACAGGAATTCGCCGACATTATGTCTAAAGGCGGTTTTGATATAGTGATAGGCAACCCACCATACATTGGTTTCCACGGTTTCACGGACCAAAAAGACTTCCTCAAAGACATGTACGATTCCGCTCGAGGCCGGTTTGATGTATATCTACCGTTTATCGAAAGAGGTGTGACACTTTTGAAAGAAGGTGGGTTTTTAGGATTCATATGCCCAACTAATTTCATGAAGAGACAACATGGTCAAGCCTTAAGGAAATTATTAAAGACCGGTTACAAGATTCTGCAAATAGTAGATTTCCAGCATCAACAAATTTTCGAGGGAGCTTTGAACTACACGTGTATTCTCATTATTCAGAAATTCAAGCCTACCTCTACGCACTTCATAAATTACATCCCTGAGAGAATAGACGGAGACGGATTCAAAATAGAACAAGATACTTTACAAGATGATGGATGGATATTTAGAGCCAAAACGTATGAACAAATCGTGACAAGTATTAGAACACGAGCAAATATACCTCTAGGCGAATTAACAGAAAGCATCTCAGAAGGTATAGTAACCGGGAAAAATGAGGTTTTCGTCTTGCCTATCAACCTGGCTAATAAGCTGGGACTGGAAAAAGAACTTTTGAAGCCAGCTATGCAAGGAAAGCAAGTCCAGCGGTACTTTAACGAACAAACGGAACACGTTGTTATATATCCCTATCAGAGCAAGGAAAACCAGGCGGAGGTTATCTCGGAACATGATTTGATGCATCACTTCCCGATGACTTGGGATTACCTGGCTTCTAGTAAGCAGAACCTAAAGGGACGACAATATTTCGATAAATCAGCGAAGGCTTGGTACGAATTATGGTGCGAACGCACTTTTGGTCAACAAGCAACTAACAAGATAATTGTCCCTGAGCTATCCTCAAGCAACAGGTTTGCCCATTGCGACAAATCCATATTCTATTTAGACACAGTCTGCGGGATCATCCCAAAAAATAAATCCCCTAGAACATATCTATACTTGCTGGGTCTCTTAAACTCTTCTCTCTTGGAATTCTATTACAAACAGACCACTGTACCTAAGGCTGGGGGGTTTTATATTTACAAAACTATGTTTTTGAAGAAACTCCCAATTCGCCGCATTGACTTTAGCGATCCCACCGAGAAAAAGATGCATGATACTTTGGTAGCCTTAGTAGATAAGATGCTGGAGTTAAACAAACGCTTGGCGCCAATCCGCAACACACCTTGCAATGAGCGCGATGAACTGCTGCGGGAAATCAACCGCACAGATAAAGAGATAGATAACCTCGTCTATGACCTTTACGCTCTCAGCCCGGAGGAAAGGAAAATTGTGGAACAGGGCACGAGCACATGACCTGCCGGCTTGTTTGTGATGGCTGAGATTGTGAGTATTAGAATTCCCAGGTATAATTCGAGCATTTCCACGATTGTCGCGCTGTTAATGAGGAGGTCACTTAATGGCTGAAGCTAAGGTCGGAGTTATCGGCGGCAGCGGGCTGTACCAGCTCGACGGCATGACCGAAGTTCAAGAGCTAAAGGTTAAGACGCCTTTCGGCGACCCGAGCGATCCCATAATCCTGGGCAAGCTGGAAGGAGTGAACGTAGCTTTTCTACCCAGACATGGCAGGGGACATCGCCTCAGCCCCACCGAGCTCCCGTCAAGAGCGAACATATATGCTCTGAAATCGCTGGGCGTGGAATGTATACTTGCCGTAGCCACCGTGGGCAGCCTTCAGGAGAAAATCAGGCCTCTGGATATAGTCGTACCCGACCAGATTATCGACCGCACCGTCCTCAGACAGGATACCTTCTTCGGCAACGGTATAGTCGCGCACGTCCCATTTGCCGACCCTTTCTGCCCGGTTCTGGGTGAAATAGTCTACGAGTCAGCCCGCCAGCTCAAAATCCGGGCTCATGACGGCGGCACCTGCATCGTTATGGAGGGCCCTCAGTTCTCCACCAGGGCTGAGTCTGAGCTGTACCGTTCGTGGGGAGCCGATGTCATCTACATGACCGGTTTGCCCGAGGCCAAGCTGGCACGAGAGGCGGAAATCTGCTACACGGCCATAGCCGTGGTCACCGATTACGACTGCTGGAAGGAGATGTACGAGGTCGTATCCGCAGATATGGTCATAGATAATTTGAAGCGAGGCACCGAAAATGTTAAGAGGATACTGAGGCACGTCATCACCCGCCTGCCTCAGAAAAGGAATTGTATCTGCGTCGATGCTCTCAAGAACGCTATAATAACCTCTCCGGAATCTATCCCGGCCCAGGTCAAGAAAGACCTGAAACCGATAATCGGCAAGTACGTAAAATAGGAAACTGATGACAAAGAAAAATCGAATTCGGCTGCCTGCCCTTAGCTATAGGCACCATGCCGCAGAGCGACCCGGACGAGGCGTGTTCTATCGTCGGCAAGTATACGCCCGCCCTGCCCGCCTGGCCTCAACTGCCCCGGCGTTCCCCTCTGGAGAATATGTACGTCCAGTTCAGCGAAGGCTTTCCCGGCCTGGTACTGGAGGGCGATAAGATCTACGTGGAGCGCTCCGCCCAGTTCGATAGCCAGCTCGAGCGGCTTTATAATGCCGACGCGGAGAATAATCCGGACAATTACGGCATAAGCGCCGAGTATGCCGCCGGACTGCATGCGTTTCTGGCTTTTAAGGAACGACGCTCCCAGATGGTCAAAGGACAGATAACCGGGCCGGTAAGCCTGGGGCTTAGCGCCACCGACCGCCAACAACGGGGAATAGTTTACGATGACCTGCTGGCCGAGGCTCTGGCCAAGTTCCTGCGACTTAAAGCCATGTGGCAGGAAAGGTTCTTGCGCCAGATTTCGCCTGAGACCATCATCTTCGTAGACGAGCCTTACCTGACCTCGCTGGGCACGGCTTTCGTGGCCATTCCCAACGAGCAGGTGACGACTCTACTGGAAGAGGTCCTCAGCGGCATAACCGGAACCAAAGGAGTGCACTGCTGCGGCAGCACCGACTGGTCATTGCTCTTGAAAAGTTCGGCTGACATACTCAGCTTCGATGCCTACAACTACGCTGACTCGCTGGCCTGTTATCCGGCTGAGGCCAAAGCGTTCCTGGAGCGCGGCGGTAACATCGCCTGGGGCATCGTACCCAATGAGGAAGAGACTTTGGCCGCAGAAACCACAGCCAGTCTGTCCGACCGGCTGGGCGAAGCCATGGCGCCGTTTACCCGGGACGGCATCTCGTTTAAGCAGCTCATGGCCCAGAGTCTGCTGACACCGTCATGCGGACTGGCATCACTGTCTCCTGAAGCCGCTGTCCAAGCCCTCGAGTTACTGTCGGGGCTTTCCGAAAAGGTCAGGAGCAGATATTCAGTTTAGGCCCCGATTTGAAATCTGAACTCGATTAAGCGATAATAGCGGGGAATATTCGGAACCAAATTTCGCTCAGGTGATAAAAGATGAATAAAAGTAAAAGAATGGCCATCCTTAAGCATCGCAAACGTCGCAAGAAGCTGGAAGAGAGAAGACGGGCTATAGCGCTAGCCGGTGGCGCAGGCGCGCCGGCCAGACCGGCACCGAGGCCGCCTGTAGCGGTAGCCGAGGCACCGAAGAAGCCGCCAACAAAGAAGAAGGCGGAGGCGGTGGTTGCGGCACCTGAACCCGTAGCTGCTAAAGTAAAGGCAAAACCGGTAAAGGCAGAAGCGGCAAAAGCCGTGACGCCGAAAAAGCCTATCAAGAAGAAGGCGGAAGCTGCAGCCGAAGCTGTGACCGCCAAACCAAAGGCAGCCAAAGCCAAGGCAGAGGAAGCACCGAAGGCAAAGGTGGCCAAGACAGCCAAGGCAAAAGCCGCAGCAGAACCTAAGGCTAAGGCGACAAAGACGGCTAAAGCAAAAGCACCTAAGAAAGCGCCGGAAAAGCCCAGCCGAAAGAAGACCGAAACCAAATAGACTTGATGGCCAATGTCTACCTCCTGACCGGTAGCCCGGGCACAGGCAAGACAACCGTTATCGGACAGGCAATCGCCAGGTCTAAGGCAAACGCCGGTGGCTTTTATACCCAGGAGATAAGAACCGGCGGCGTGAGGCAGGGCTTCAAGATCGTTACCCTCGACGGGCGGGATGCCACGCTGGCACATATTGACAATACCAGCCGTTATCGAGTCAGCAAATACGGCGTCGCTATCGAGAATCTGGATAATATCGGCGTTGCCGCCATCGATCAAGCCTTAGAGAAAAGCGATCTAATAGTAATAGACGAAATTGGCAAAATGGAGCTTTTCTCGCCGCGCTTTAGAGAAGCGGTTCTGAGGGCGATAGACAGCAACAAGAAAGTCCTGGGTACCATCATGCTCAGCCCTCATCCCTTCGCCGACGACATAAAGCGCCGTAACAACGTAAGGATAGTCCAGCTTACGCGAGCTAACCACGAAGAAGTGCTGAGTGATATATTAGGCTGGCTGGAACAAGAATCTTGAGCAATTTCTTTCCGTCATTGCGAGCCCCCGATGCAATCGGGGCGTGGCAATCCCATCATGTCATGCTCAGCCGAGATTTTTCGGCGACTTCGATTCCTCAGGATGACAAGAGGAAAAATCCAGACCGCCACGTCGCCCTTCTGTGAAGGTCTCCTCGCGATGACAGAATTTTGAAATGTCCTTAGATGAGAATAACTCTTAAGCCGATAGGCGACATCGACAGCCACACATTGCAGGAGCTTACCCAGAGGCTGAATAGCACCTTCGGCTGCCCTGTGGACATGATTCCAGGACCGGACGGGCTTGAGCAGGCCTATGATGCGAAACGGAAACAATACGCGGCTTCGGCGCTGGTCAGCAAGCTGAAGAAATCAGGCAAGGGGAAAGACCAGAAGGTCCTGGGCATAGTCGATGTAGACCTCTATGTCCCCGGGCTAAACTTCGTCTTCGGTCAAGCTGATATGACTGCCGGAGTAGCTATAATCTCGCTGTGCCGGCTCAGTCAGGAATACTACGGGCTGCCGCCGGACGAAGAGCTTTATCTGGGCAGAGCCGCTAAAGAAGCAGTCCATGAACTGGGACACACCTTCGGCTTGGAGCACTGCCAGAATCCAAAATGTATAATGCACTTTTCGAACACGCTGGCTGATACCGATCGGAAACTGGCGGCGTTCTGTAGCCAATGTCGCCCAAAGCTGATAAAATAAGAGGTTGTTTAGAACCTCACCCCCTGTATCCCCCTCTCCTTAAGGAAAGGGGGAAGGTGGTGAGAGAGGGGCGAAGCCCCTCTCTAAATCGCACTCCTGTTAATGGAGCTTAGCAGAAACGTGATCTTTCATATCCGGGAAAAGATTTCAAACATAGGTAAAAAGGAGGTATAGATTCATGAGAAAAGTAGCTGTAGTCGGCGTGGGCATGACGAAATTCAGCGGCAAACAGGACAAGACGGCTGTGGAACTGTTCGCTGAAGCCGCCATGGACGCCATAACGGAGGCCAATCTAAAGCCAAAGGACATACAGGCCTTGTTTATGGGCAACGCCTTCGGGGATTTTGCCGAAGGTCAAGGTCAGCCTCAAGCTTTTGCTGCTGACTATATCGGCGCCCGGAACGTACCGGCCAACAAATATGAGGGAGCCTGCGCGTCATCCAGCGCCGCCTTCCGGGATGCTTGTATGTGGGTGGCTTCGGGTATTTACGACATTGTCCTGGTCGGCGGTTCCGAAACCGCGGCCAAGATGGGAACGCCCCTGGCCACTCGAACTTTCTCTATGGCCAGCGACAGCCGCTATGAATATCCATCGGGAATCACTTTCCCCGGCATCTTTGCTCTACTCTGCCACCTTTATGCCAAGAAGCACGGAATACCCCTGGAAAAACTCAAGCAGCAAATGGCCCAGGTGAGCATCAATGCCCATTACTACGGCGCCCGCAATCCCAAGGCCCAATTCCAGAAAGAGTTGACCCTGGACGTTGCTCTGAGCAGCATAATGGTCTGTCAGCCTCTCCAGCTCTACGACTGCTGCCCCTTCTCCGATGGCGGCTCGGCCGTGGTCATAGCCTCTGAAGACAAGGCAAAGAAGTTGACCAAGAAGCCCGTTCTCGTGGCGGGCCTGGGTCAGGCTTCAGCCGGAAACCTGATGAGCCAGAAGGATTCACTGCCCAGAATTAAGTCAAGGGAATTGGCAGCCAAGCAGTCCTACGATATGGCCGGGCTCAGCCCCAAAGACATAGACGTAGTGGAGCTGCACGATTGCTTCAGCATAGCTGCCATCATAGCCCTGGAGGGCCTCGGACTGTTCGAAGCCGGCAAAGCGGGCGATGCGGTGGAAAAGGGTGAGACCAAGATAGGCGGTAAAGTACCTATGAATCTGTCCGGCGGGCTGAAGGCAAAAGGCCATCCCATAGGTGCTACCGGCGCCGCTCAAATATACGAGATAACCAGGCAACTAAGAGGTGAATGCGGCGAGCGTCAGGCCGAGGGAGCCAAAATAGGCATGACCGATACGCTTGGCGGAGAAGGTGGCACCCTCTGCAACATCATTCTGAAGAGGGGCTGGTAGCCACTGTCAAATTTCTTAGGAGGCTTGAAATGGAACATAAACTGAATTTCAAACAATATAGCGACGCTTTGAAGCAAAACAAATTATTGGGCCTGAAATGCACGCAATGTGGCAATATAATTGTGCCGCCGAAAATAGTCTGCGCGGAGTGCGCCAGCCCTGAGCTGGAAGTAACCGAGCTGAGCGGCAAAGGCAAAATCCAGACTTTCACCACGGTTTTCGTGCCTCCGGAAGGTCGTGAAGGCGAATGCCCGTACGTCATAGTCCTGGTTGAACTCGACGAAGGCCCATGGATAATGGGCAACCTGACCGGAGTCGACCCCAACACAGTGACCATGGACATAATGGGCAAAAAGGTGAAGATGGGTCACGCGGTATTCCCGGGTGACAAGTACTCCGCGGGCGATGAAGCCAGGCCGCTTTTCAGCCTCGAATCTTAGGCCTATAGAACATGTCAAAGCCACCAGCTTTGATTGAGGCATTGCTCAAGCCCGAAATCTATCCTCATAAGCCCCAAAGGGTGGAGCTGGTGCAGACCCAGATGTCCTTCCTTTTTCTTACCGGCGAATACGCTTACAAAGTCAAGAAGCCCGTAGACCTGGGTTACCTCGACTATACTACTCTGGAAAAGCGTCTCTTCTTCTGCCGTCAGGAAATCGAACTGAATAGGCGCCTGTGTCCCGACACCTACCTCGAAGTGCTGCCCATCACGAGTAGCCAGGGACGATTTCATCTGGGCGGCGCGGGGGAGCCAGTTGAATACGCCGTGAAAATGAAGCAGCTCCCCAGAGATCGTATGATGGATAGCCTGCTGCGCCTGAACCTGGCAACGCAGGACATGCTGGTTAGGGTCGCCGAAAAGCTGGCGGGATTTCACAATACAGCCAGGACAGGCCCCGACATCAGCGCGTATGGGAAACTGGACGCTATCGTCGTAAACACCGACGAGAACTTCAACCAGACCGAAAAATATATAGATATCTCCATTCCCGCCCCAAAATACCAAGGCATTAAAGCCTACACCAATAATTTCATGAAAATGAACAAAGCCCTGTTAAATAAGCGGGTGAAAGACAACAGGATCAGGGATTGCCACGGGGACCTTCACGCCGCACATGTTTGTCTGACCAACGGAATATGCATATACGACTGCATTGAGTTCAACGACCGGTTCCGGTACTGTGACGTGGCTTCCGAAGTCGCCTTCCTGGCTATGGACCTGGACCGATACGGCAGAGCTGATCTTTCGCGGGAATTCCTCAATACCTATGTCCGTATAAGCCGCGACGAGGAACTGTTCCAGTTGCTGAATTTCTACAAATGCTATCGGGCGTACGTTAGAGGCAAGGTAGAAAGCTTTAAGCTGGATGATCCCTACATCGCTGAGAAAGAGGCTGCCCTGGCGGCGGCACGGGGCTATTTCGACCTGGCCCATCGCTACACCAGAGAAAAGCCTCTTATTGTCATCATGTCTGGACTGGTAGGCACCGGCAAGAGCACCGTGGCCGAAGCCCTGAGTCGGAGCTTCGGGTTTGCCGTCCTCTCATCCGACATTATCAGAAAGCAGCTGGCCGGCATCTCAGCGACAGAGCATCGTTTCGAGCCATTCGGAGGCGGTATCTATTCCAAGGATTTTAACAGGAAGACCTACGATGAGATGTTCTCTCTAGCGAAGGAGCTTGTGACGCAGGGGCAATCAGTGATATTGGACGCCTCCTTCAGGAAAAGACAGGACAGGTTGCAGGCTGGAGATCTGGCCAAAAGGATAAACGCCGACTTCGCGGTCATCGAGTGCACCCTGGATGAAACCACCGTGAAGCGCCATCTGGAGCAGAGGCTTAAGGGAAGTACCACCTCTGACGGCCGCTGGGAGATCTTTGAGCAACAGAAGGAAGATTTCGACAAAATAACGGAGTTCCCATCGAGCAATCATATAATACTTGACACTTCTCAGCCTATGAGTAACATTATTAGGATGATATCAGAGAGGCTGTTTGGTGTTTAGCAACGCTGAACGTTGCGTCGAAATGGTAGCACAAAAGGATTAAGTACAGATGAATTACCATGTAAAAGACCCTTCTTTGGCTAACCAGGGGAAGCTGCGCATCGAATGGGCGAGCCGTGAGATGCCGGTAATCAGGCTGATTGGACAGAGGCTGGTCAAAGAAAAGCCATTGAAAGGGGTTCGCGTCTCCGCCTGCCTGCACATCACCACGGAGACGGCCAACCTAGCTATGGTACTGAAGGACGCCGGGGCCGACTTAGTCCTGTGTGCTTCGAACCCGCTGAGCACGCAAGACGACGTAGCCGCCGCACTGGTGGATTTCGGACTGCCTACTTTCGCCATCAAGGGTGAAGACAACCAGACGTACTATCAGCACATAAACTCCGCTTTAGCGCACAAACCGCAGGTCACAGTAGACGATGGCGCTGATCTGGTTAGCACCGCCCATCGGGAGAAGGTTGAGCTTCTAGCTGACATAATCGGCGGCACTGAAGAGACCACCACCGGCGTGATAAGGTTGAGAAACATGGCGCAAGACGGCAAGCTGCGATACCCAATTATCGCGGTGAACGATGCCAAGACCAAGCATTTCTTTGACAATCGCTACGGCACGGGCCAAAGCACCATCGACGGCATTACCCGCGCCACGAATGTTTTGTGGGCCGGGAAACAGGTGGTGGTCTGCGGCTATGGCTGGTGTGGCAGAGGCATAGCCCGGAGAGCTCAAGGGATGGGGTCTCAGGTAATCATCATCGAAGTCAACCCTATTGCGGCGCTCGAAGCCGCCATGGACGGCTATCGGGTCATGCCGATGATGGAAGCTGCCGAGCTAGGAGACATTTTTATTACCGCTACAGGAGACGTCAGCGTAATCGACAAGTCTCACCTCTCCAAAATGAAGGACGGAGCCATTCTGGCCAATAGCGGGCACTTCAATGTTGAGATAAACATTCCAGCCCTGGAAAAACTGGCTAAGGCAAAAAGGCAGATGCGCCCCTTCGTTGATGAATACACTCTGGCCGACGGACGCCGGCTTTATTTGCTCGGTGAAGGCCGCCTGATAAACCTGGCGGCGGCAGAAGGCCACCCTGCCAGCGTTATGGACATGAGCTTCGCCAACCAGGCGTTATGCCTGGAATATCTGGTCAAGAATAAGGGGAAGCTCAAGCCGGATGTTTATCCAGTGCCTGAAGACATCGATAATGAAGTGGGCAGGCTGAAACTCCGAGCCATGAACATTGCCATCGACTCGTTGACCTCGGAACAAAAGAAGTACCTGGAAAGCTGGAAGGAAGGAACGTAGCCCGCATCGCCGTCGAATCTGTGGTTATATAGCTGCGGACATACGAGTATCCGAATAGTCGCAACTCATCGAGAAATAGCCGGACGTATTCCGATCGGATTTTTATGAAGGAGAAAAAGATGTCGAACACCTTTAACGAGGCGGCTTGCTATTTTTTTGCCTCAGAATCAGTCACCGAAGGGCATCCGGACAAGCTCTGCGACCAGATTTCCGATGCCGTTCTTGACGCTATATTGAAGCAGGACCCCTTTGCCAGGGTCGCCTGCGAAGTCGCTGTCACGGTGGGGCTGGTAATAGTTTTGGGCGAGATTACCACCAAGTGCTACATAGAAATTCCCGACATTGTGCGCAAGGTGGTCGGAGATGCCGGTTACATCAATCCCGAATACGGTTTTGACCATAAAAGCCTGGGCACATTGGTGTCCATAAAACAACAGTCTGCGGATATCTCCGCCGGAGTTGGTCAGGCGATAGAAGTAAGAGGTAAGACCAAAGGAGCCGACGACCTGGACAAGACCGGCGCCGGCGACCAGGGGATGATGTTTGGTTTCGCCTGCAACGAGACGCCTGAACTTATGCCGCTACCCATCGCCCTGGCTAACAAACTGTGCCGCCGTCTGGCTCAAGCAAGAAAGGAGAAAATTTTGCCCTACCTCCGGCCGGATGGCAAATCTCAGGTGACCGTACAGTATTGCCGCGGTGTGCCCGAGAGGATTGATTCAGTAGTTATAGGCGCCCAACACAACCCTGACATAGGTCAAGATACTATGCGGAAGGACATAATAGATAAGGTCATTAAACCGGTGGTACCGGCTAATCTTATTGATGATAAAACCAACATCTACGTTAACAGTGCCGGGCGCTTCGTCATTGGCGGGCCGGTGTCCGATACCGGTTTCACCGGCCGGAAAATACTGGTCGATACCTACGGCGGTTATGCCCGTCACGGCGGTGGAGCTTTCTCGGGAAAAGACCCGACCAAGGTCGACCGCTCCGCCAGCTATATGGCCCGCTACGTAGCCAAGAACGTGGTGGCTGCCGGCCTGGCCGACCGCCTTGAGCTTCAGGTCGCCTATGCCATCGGCATAGCCCATCCGTTGGCGCTGTCAGTCGAGACCTTCGGCACCAACGCGGTGCCCGACAGCACCATCGTTGACCTGATCAATAAGCACTTCGATTTCCGTCCCGAAGCCATTATCAGATATCTCAATCTTCGTCGCCCCATCTACTTGCAGACCGCCAGGTATGGGCATTTCGGCAGAGATGACCTCGACCTTACCTGGGAGAAAACCGACAAAGCCAAAATACTCAGGGCTGAGGCGGGCTTATAGAATTGAAAAGATGACAAGGAACATCGTTGAGGTCAACAACCTAGTAAAAAGCTTTAACGACCTGACAGCAGTCAACGGTGTAAACTTTGCCATCCTACAGGGAGAGATTTTCGGCCTGCTGGGTCCCAATGGAGCCGGCAAGACCACCACCATCTCAATGCTTACTTGTTTGCTTGTGCCCACGAGCGGCACGGCTAGCATTGACGACAGAGACGTAGTAAGCAAAGCTAAAGCAGTGAAAGGTATCATCGGTTTGGTGCCGCAAGACCTGGCGGTGTATCCTCAACTTTCAGCCCGTGACAATTTACTGTTCTTTGGCCGTATTTATGGGCTTAAGGGGCGGCAGCTACAGCAACGAGTAAATGATTTGCTTGAACTGGTAGGACTATATGATCGGGCAAATGACCTCGTACGCACTTTTTCAGGAGGCATGAAGCGAAGGATAAACATTGCCGCCGGTCTATTGCATCAGCCGCAGGTGCTGTTCCTCGATGAACCGACTGTAGGAGTAGACCCGCAAAGTCGCAACTTTATCTTCGACAATATAGAACGACTCAATCGGCAGGGAATGACCATACTGTACACTACACATTATATGGAAGAGGCCGAGCGTCTGTGTCACCGCGTCGCCATTATCGACCACGGACAAATCATTGCAATGGACACACCTAAAGCGTTAATTGACAGTCTCGGCGGTGGCATAATCCGCCTCGGACTGCCTGAAACTACGAAGCAAACATTTATTGACCAGCTACAGAAACTACCGGCGGTAAAGAATTCAAGCCTCCAGGACAATATACTTTCAGTACAAACTCATCATTCTCAAGAAGCACTCGCGCAGATAATTCAGTTGCTTAATACGGCCAATATGACCATCTCCACCCTGGAGATTTTAGAACCTAACTTAGAAAGCGTCTTCTTGCACCTGACCGGACGCAAGTTAAGGGACTAGTAATGTTAAGGCATATCCTAGCTATTACCTGGAAAGACCTCAAGATACTGTTGAGGAACCGTTCAGCCTTACTTGTGTTATTTGCTATGCCTGTAGGGTTTGTCCTGGTGATGACCACGGCACTAGGCGGTCTGTTTACTAGAGACCAAAGTGCCATCTCAGTGCTGGTGGTAAATGAAGATCGTGGAAATATATCTACCCAGATTATTGACGGACTCAAGGCGGCTAAGGGGTTCAAAGTTGAGACCGAATGGGAAGGTCAACCACTTAGCACAGCCAAAGCCGAGGAGCTTATTATCAGCCGAAAGCGCCAGCTGGCGGTAATTTTCCCCACTGACTTCAGCCGGAATATCCTTGGCAGTGCGTCGCCCTCCCCAAACCTGCAGTCGCCTGCCGCCACTATTCAGTTGATGCTTGATCCTTCCCTATCCCAGCAGTTCACCGGTCCTATCATAGGCACATTGCAGGGGCTCTTGGCACAGGCACTCACACCCGTAGGCATAGAGCACTTTCTCGAGCAGGCGGCACCCGGCATGACACAGGAGCAGCGACAGGCAATTGTGGCGCAGGCACAGCAAGAAATGTCGACCGGGGTTAGCATCCAGCAGGTTGCCCCTCCCGGTATGCCGGTTCGTCAGTTACCCAATACCACACAGCAAAATGTGCCCAGTTACGCCCTTTTTGGTGTGTTCTTTATCTGCCAGGTGATCGGCCTGTCTTTTATTCACGAGAAGCAAGAAGGTACATTCCGTCGGCTTCTGGTGGCGCCAATTTCCAAGTCGGCACTGCTGATAGGCAAGCTGTTGCCATATTACCTGGTTAACCTGATTCAAATTGTCCTAATCTTTGCCGCCGGCATATGGATTGTGCCGTTGTTGGGCAATCCGCCGCTGAACCTGGGCGCACATCCTGAAGGACTAATCGTGGTAAGCCTGGCTACCGCCGCCGCCGCCAGCGGCCTGGGGCTCCTCGTGGCGGCGCTGGTCAGGACACCCGAAGCCACAGGTGGGCTGGGAGCATTAATCGCGGTCATGATGGCTGCGATCGGCGGCTGCTTCGTACCGGTATTTGTTATGCCCAACTTTATGCAGACGTTATCTAAGATCGTACCTCATGCCTGGGCGCTGCAGGGATACCAGGATGTCTTGATTCGGGGCTACGGGATTGGTAAAGTAATGCCCGAGGTTGGCGTTCTACTAATATTTGCGGCTGTTTTCTTCGGTTTTGCACTGTGGCGGTTCAGGTTTGACTAATTGAAAGGGATGAAAATGAAGACACAGACAATCAAGTTTGGCACCGACGGCTGGCGGGCAGTTATCGCCGAGGACTTCACCTTCGATAATGTCCGGGCCTGCGCTCAAGGTGTAGCCGACTATTTAAAGCAGGCTAAGCTTACCGATCGCGGACTCGTCATAGGTTATGACACCCGTTTTGCCTCCGAAGATTTTGCCGCCGCCGCCGCCGAGGTAATCGCCGGCAACAAGATTAAAGTAAATCTCTGCTCCAAGGCAGCCCCCACTCCGGTAATAAGCTACGCAGTGACCGCTACCAGGTCAGCCGGCGGCATAATCATAACCGCCAGCCACAACCCGGCACGCTGGAACGGCTTCAAATTTAAGGATGACCTTGGAGCCAGCGCGCCATCGGAGACGGCCGAGAAAATAGAAAAGAACGCCAACGAAGCCCTCTCAGCAGGCAGGGTAAAACGACTTTCATTGACGGAAGGCCTCAATAGTGGACTTATAACATACTTAGACCCCGACCCGATGTATTTCAAGCAATTAGGGCGACTTATTGACCTGGAGGCTATTCGCCGCAGTCGGCTGAAAGTCATGGTGGACTCAATGTATGGGGCCGGCATCGGTTATTTTACGGAGCTTCTAAAAGGCGGCAAAATAGAAATAATACCGATAAACGGCGAACGCAATCCGAGCTTCCCCGGAATCAACCCCGAACCCATCGGCCAAAACCTGGCCAAACTATCCCAAATGATCCGGGAGCAGGGAGCGCATGTGGGCATAGCCAATGATGGCGATGCCGACCGCATTGGCATAGTCGATGAAAAAGGACACTTTCTTAACCAACTTCAGGTGTTCGCCCTGCTCGTCCTCTATTTCCTCGAAGTTCGCGGTGAACGTGGTGCTATAATAAAGACTTTGAGCGACACTGTGATGATCGACCGTCTGGGGAAGCTTTTCAACGTACCGGTCTATGAGACGTCGGTGGGCTTCAAATATGTAGCTCCGAAGATGATAGAGACCAACGCCCTCATCGGCGGCGAGGAAAGCGGCGGCTATGGCTTCCGCGGTCACGTCCCCGAGCGCGACGGCATATTGGCCGGATTGTATTTCCTCGACTTTATCATAAAGACGGGCAAGACACCGTCTCAGCTATTGGATTACTTGTTTAACAAGGTTGGCCCTCATTACTATGACCGCATCGATGTTCACATTGCCGCGGGCGAACGTCAGAAGTACACTGACAAACTGACAAAGGGCTCGATCAAGTCCATAGCCGGCGCAGCAGTAGCCAAACTGGACACCACGGATGGCTTCCGTTATATTCTGTCTGATGATTCCTGGCTGCTCATCCGCTTCTCCGGCACCGAACCTCTCATACGTATCTATGCTGAAAGCCAGACTACGGAACAGGTACAGAAGCTGCTGGACGGCGGCAAGAAACTGTTAGGTATTTAAGATATGGTCAATTTAGACGACGCTAAAATATACCAGCGGCTGGACCCGGCAAACATGCGGGAAGACCTTCACGGATTACCTGAGCAATGCCGTGCTGCCTGGCGCAAAGCCACAGACTTCAAACTGCCCCAAGACTATGCCACGATTGATAAAGTGGTGATCCTAGGCATGGGCGGCTCGGCCATAGGCGGCGATTTAGTCCGCAGTTTGTTCTCATCGAAAAAGAAACCGATTGTCTTCGTCAATCGCGATTATGACCTGCCAGCCTTCGTTGACGACAAGACATTGGTAATCGCTTCGAGCTACTCGGGGAATACCGAGGAAACGCTGTCTGCCTTCTCCCAGGCGCTGAAGAATAAGTGCAAGAAGCTGGCCATGACCACAGGCGGGAAGCTAAAGGTTATGGCTGAAGAGGCCAGCGTGCCTGTTTTCGTCATAGACTATAAGGGGCAGCCCCGGGCAGCATTGGGTTATAGTTTCATGCCTCTTATGGCTTTCCTGCAAAATCTAGGGCTTCTGGAAGGCAAGATAGCCGAGGTTGAGGCAATGATTAAAGGTGTGGAAAAGCTGCTCGGAGAACTGAGGGAGACTGTGCCCACTCACTCCAATCAAGCCAAACAACTAGCCGCTAAACTGCACGGCAAAGTAGCCGTGATTTACGGGGCCGGCATTGTCTCTGAGGTCGCCCATCGCTGGAAGACGCAGATCAACGAGAACAGCAAAGCCTGGGCTTTCTATGAGATATTCTCTGAGCTCAACCACAATGCTACAGTCGGCTATCAGTTCCCCCTGGGAGCTAGGCACCAAAATATTCGTAATCATGCTCCGCTGCCCATCGATTCATCCGCGAAATCTACTTCGCTACCAGATAACCGCTGAGGTCCTGCAGCAGCAAGGCATCCACTATGAAATCATAGACAGTCAGGGCAAGACTGAACTCAGCCAGATGATGGGCCTGATTTACCTCGGCGATTGGGTTAGCTACTACCTGGCAATGCTAAACGAGATTGACCCCACGCCGGTAAAGACCATTGACTATCTGAAAAAACGTCTGAGCGAAACGAATTAGTGGCCGAAGCTCTTCCTTTCATAAAGGGAGAGCGAGAGGGATTTAAATCCCCCTAATCCCCCCCTTTCCAAAGGGGGAGAAGCACCTCTCAGCAAATCTCCCTTTTTAAAGGGAGATACAGAGGGATTTATCTGGGGGACATTTGGTGCCTTTTCTGGATGGGGAGACTCAGTATCAGGATATGTCTGAGGAATGCAAGAATTGGTGTCAGACAATTTGTCGGTGTTATACTTACTTCGGCATTTGCCAACGCTAATGATTAGAGATGTAAAGGAGGTGAGAGCAATGACTGATATCTTGCGTTTTCAGTTCACCTGAGTCTGAGCCAAGTGGCTCGATGCAAGTTTTGCATCAGTCATTTGCTCGCAGAACCTCCGTTTCCGCGGTAGCAGGAGGCTTATAGCTATTTAGCGCGCTTGAGACAACGCCTCCTGAAGCGATGGTGTGGAGTTTCTGCCCATTGCTTTTTTGTTTACTAGAAAATGATAACAGGAGGTCAATCTTGTCAACTAAGACATTTCTTATACAATCTGAGGGGTTGGGGAGAGGAGATGAGCAGCTGGGCTCTATGCTCATGGCTAATTTTTTCAGGTTGCTCGGCGAAAACAAAGACAAGCCGGCAAGTATGATATTCTGGAATGCCGGGGTACGCCTTGCCTGTGAGGGCTCCCCGGTATTGAACCGTTTAAAACAGCTTGAAGAACAGGGCGTGGAGCTTCTGGCCTGTGCCACCTGCCTGGAACATTTTGAGCTCACGGATAAGCTGGCAGTCGGCAAACCGACAAACATGGTGAAGTCCATTCAGTCTATGTTGGGCAGCGAAATGATCAGCTTGTAAGTTGTAGAATTTATTGAGCTTGAGGCAGACCGATAGGCGGACTCAATCCATTTTCTTGGGTATCCAGCCTGATCTTTTTGCCCACCAGAAGACGAGATAGGTAGCCAGGACGGTAGAGACGATCAGAAGGGCGATATACCAGCCCCATCACCTGGCGTCATAGCGAAAGCCGTGTTGCCCAGAATTGTAGCCAGTGTGTTGGGAACAAGCACGGCGGTGCCCAAAATGGTTAAATAGGTCATTACCAGTGCCATTCTGTTGTTGAGGACCTGCAGCTGGTTGTTGTAAATGGATTGCAATACTTCTAGCCCTGAGGCCAATACCTCGGATAAGTGTTCCGCAAGGCCGATCTGCCGTTCCACATCCTCGACCAGTATGCCGGTCCTCGCTGAGAGCTTTTTCCAAAATCACCTTCTACATCGGTAATGGCTACCAACGCCCATTCGCGCCAAAGTGAATTTCCCACCCCATCAAACGCCGCCGAATTATCGCAGGTGACCCCAACGTAAGTCAAGATTATGTTGATAAATAACCACGGCTGTGATTTAATATCTTCCTTTAAGTGAAAAATAACCGGTGACGCATTGGTCAAAGACAAAGAAAAAGCGCCCGTGAAAGAGCCAAACAAACCCCGTTTCTTCTACGGATACACTATCGTCGCCGCAGCCTTCTTCATCCTCATGATAATCTTTCTGCCGCCGGGCGTGTACGGCGTCTTTTTTGAGCCGCTGGTTAAGGCATTCCACTGGAGCAGGACTATTATTTCCGGAGCCGCAGCTTTGAATAACCTGGCCTTCGGTGTCTTTTGCGTTATTTCCGCCAGGCTCTGCGAAAGGTTCAGTCCCAGGCTGGTTGTCAGCGTCTGCGGCATCCTTCTGGGCCTAAGTTATTTCCTAATGTCACTGATGAATTCAGCCTGGCAGTTGTATCTCTACTACGGCGTAACCATAGCTTTCGGCGTTAGCATCTATGTGGCTACGCTGTCAATTGTAGCCCGGTGGTTCACCAAGAGACGGGGGTTGATGACCGGCATCGCCTTTTCCGGGCTGGCACTGGCTTCGACTATTGGACCGCCTATAACGAGCTGGCTGATCATCAATTACGACTGGCGCCCGTCACTGGTAGTCCTGGGCATCGCTTCCATGGTCATCATGGTGGTGGCGGCCCAGTTCCTGAAGCGCGACCCTGAAGAGGTGGGGCAATTGCCCGAGGGCGCGTCTTCATCAGGACAACACGCTCCCCCTATCTGGGGGCAAACGCTCAAGGAAGCGCTACGCACCCGCCAGTTCTGGTTTATCTCCGGGATGTACTTTGTCTTCCTTTTTTGCACAATCTTGTTTCTGGTTCACATTGTCATTCATGCCATTGACCTGGGTACAACCCCGGCCAACGCGGCCAACATACTGGCTATTTATGGGGTGGTTGGTATTGCCAGCGTCAATCTAATGGGCACGGCCGGTGACAGATTCGGCAACAGGCTGACTTCTGCTATCAGCTTCTCGTTGATGGCTATTTCTTTTTTCTGGTTACTGGCAGCCAAAGAGACCTGGCAACTCTATCTGTTCGCGGTTGTCCTAGGGCTGGGCTGGGGTGGCATGCAGGTGTTATTCTCACCACTGGTGGCTGAGCTGTTTGGCCTTAAGGCGCACGGTGTCATACTGGGAGCAGCCGCCTTCGGAGGCTCTATTGGTGCCACGCTGGGTCCCCTGGCCGCGGGCTATATGTTCGACAAGACCCACAGCTACAGCTTGGTTTTTATAATATGCGCCGTGCTTTCCATTATCGCCGTGGGATTGACACTGCTTCTACGAGTAGGCGTTAAACGACAAAACCAACTGAGTCAATAGCACTCCTTAACGGCGCAGTCCAAAGCAACAGAAACCACAGGTAATAAGCATTGCCCTGAAGATGCTTCCGAATTGTGCGTGCTTTACCGTTTGGTGTACTGAGGAGCTTTTCGAGCGCGTTTCAGTCCGTACTTTTTGCGCTCTTTGACCCGGGCATCGCGAGTCAGAAGCCCTTGTTGACGCAGGAGAGGTCTAAACTGTTCGTCAGCTTCCACCAAGGCTCGGGCAATACCATGTCGGATGGCGCTAGCCTGACCGGTAATACCACCACCCCTAACCACAACCTCAACATTGAACTTCCCCAGGGTGTCAGTAGCCTTGAACGGCTGTTCAATATTGTTCCGATGTTCGAGTCTTGGGAAAACCTCCTGGTAGGACTTACCATTGACAATGATTTCCCCCTTGCCTCCTGATAACAACTTCACTTGCGCTATAGCGCACTTTCGCTTGCCCGTGCCACGGTTATACGCCTGACTACTCACGAAATTCAACTCCCTTTTGCAGTCGTTTTCAAGCCGGTGACTTGCGCCTGGTGCGGATGACTGTCACCGGTATAAACCTTGAGCTTTCTGAACATGGCTCTCCCCAATGAGTTATGCGGCAACATACCTCTAACTGCGTGCTCAATCACTCTAGTGGGGTGCTTAATTATCATCTCTTCAAATGTTTCAGCTTTCAAACCACCGGGGTATCCCGAATGCCTATAGTAGGTCTTCTGTCTAGTCTTTTTGCCGGTAACTCTAACCTTTCCCGCGTTTAGCACGATGACATAGTCACCGGTGTCAATGTTCGGAGCGAACATAGGCTTATGTTTGCCCATGAGTAAGTTGGCTATTTCCGTAGCCAGCTTGCCTAAGGTTTTTCCAGAAGCATCGATAACATGCCACTGGCGCTCAATATCTTTAGCTTTAGTCGAATATGTTTTCATATTGCCAGCTCCATATTGCCGGGATAATTAACCCTGGTAAGACAAAGACCACAAGCCGGGGCAGTTGGCCCAGCCAGGCCCATTGCTTTTGCTTCCATGATTTGACGGAATTCCTCAAGGCGTACTTTACCAAGACCAACCCGAATTAGCAAACCTATGGTGTTACGAACCTGATGAGGCAGAAAAGAATTAGCAGTTATGTGGAAACTGATCAAATCCTTCCTTCTTATCAGCTTCGCTTCGTATACGTTACGAACCGTGCTTTTCAAGCTCCCTAAAGCGGTGGCGAAGGAAGCTAAATCATGCTCACCCAGAAGCAATTTGCAGGCGCTATTCATAATCCTCACATTCAACTTCTTTGGCACAAAGTAAGCAACACCTTCAAGCAGGGGTGAACGGCTTGGCCCATTCCAAATGCGATACTCGTATTCCCGGCTCACAGCCTCACGCCTAACGTTAAAATCTGCACTTACTTTACTGGCACTCCTCACTGCAATATCTCTCGGCAAATGGTAATTCAGAGCTCTAACAATAGTCTGCGGAGACAAGACAGACTCAGTTCGGAAGCTAACTACCTGACCTCTAGCATGTACGCCGGTATCGGTACGGCTGGCGGCTAATACCCGCCTGTTTTCTCCTGTAAGCTTTCGTATAGCACGTTCTAGTTCGGCCTGAATCGTAGGCACGTTAGCCTGCCATTGAAAACCACAATAATTTCTGCCGTCATACTCCACAACTAGAACGATCTTGTTAAGACTGTTAAAGAGCTTCACCGATTAAAGCTTATGGTTATCACACCATCTCAATCTTGGCTAACCGCGCCCCATCACCGACCCGCCGTCCCAACTTGACTATTCGGGTGTAGCCTCCGGGACGTTCCGCATATCTGGGCGCAAGCTCGTTAAACACTTTCTCGACAGTCTTCTTGTCGATAACAAAAGCCAGAGCCCTCCGCCGGGAAGCCAAGCTACCTTCTTTCCCCAGCGTGACCACCTTCTCGGCCAGACCTCGAATCTCTTTTGCCTTTGCCTCGGTAGTGACGATTTTGTCGTATTTAATCAAATCGGCCACCAGGTTACGATACAATAACCAACGATGTGCCGTAGGCCGGCTAAATTTTCTTCCAGCTATACGATGTCTCAATCCGTAACCTTCTCTTCCGTATCTTCAGTACTTTCATCTTTCTCAGAAGCCGTAGCTTTTGATGCTTTCTTCTTTTCCTTAGCTTCCTTGGCGGTAGAGACGAAAGGCAGATCAAGTCGCGCCAGGGCAGCCTCAACTTCCTCTTTGGATTTAGCTCCAAAGCCAGCCAGGTTAGCCAGGCCGTCCACGCCCTTTTCCAAAATCTGGCCTAACGTAGTGACACCGCCTCTTCTTAGACTGTTGTAAGTATGTGTGGACAAATTCAATTGGTCCAGAGGCATGACGTATTGTTCGGGTGGAATCAACCGTTGCCACGCCACCTCGGTGCCCTCACCGACAATGGCCTTAGCCAGTTCGCGGAAACAACCAAACTGCTCTATAAGAATAGTCGCGCTTTGATTCATTGCCTCTATAGGAGACAGCGAACCATCAGTCCAGACTTCCAATACAAGTTTCTCTTTATTACTACTCTCGGCAAGGCTGCTTTGTTCAACAGAATAATTTACCTTTCGAACCGGGGTGAAAATGGCATCTATAGGAATCGCCCCTATTGGCAGGCTATCACTGGAAGTTGCCGGCACATAACCTCTACCGATCTCGACATTAAATTCGACATTAAGCTTGGCTTTGGAAGAGTCCAAAGTAGCCAAATGCAGTTCCTTGCTAACGATCTCGAAGTCTGCCGTCGACTTAATGTCACCAGCATGCACTTCGCCTTCCCCCTCAGCCTCCAGCCTCAATTTACCAGACCGCTGCGCGAGATGACGAAGGCGTATCGCCTTCACATTAAGCAGAAAATCTATCGTGTCTTCCTTGACATGAGTAATTGTTGAGAATTCATGCTGGGCGCCTTCGATCATTACCCAGGTTATGGCTGCTCCTGGGAGAGAACTGAGCAACACGCGACGAAGGCTATTACCCAGCGTAACTCCGAACCCCTTTTCCACTGGTTCGGCAACAAAACGGCCATAGGTATCAGTGCCCTCAACGAGCTCTACCTTTGGTAACGCTAAGCCAGCCAAGAAACCTCCTTAACGTGAATAGTACTCGACGATCGCTTTCTCATCAAACTTGACTTCGATGTCCTGAACGATCGGCAAGTTGACCATTCGACCAACCAGTTTTTGCTTGTCCAATTCCAGCCAGCCCGGAACAGTGCTATCATCGATTTCCTCAACAAGTATTTTGTGGTATCCAGTCTTGGTACTGCCTTCACGCCAGGCGATCACATCACCGGGCTTAACCAGGCATGATGGTATATCCGTCTTGTGGCTGTTCAACAATAGGTGCCCATGCCGCACCAGCTGTCTGGCCTGGGCACGAGAGTTAGCGAAGCCCAGCCGGAAAACCACGTTATCTAATCGCCTCTCCAACAAAATTATAAGATTCTCACCGGTTATACCAGGAAGCCTTTCCGCCTCAGCAAAGAATTTGCGGAATTGCTTCTCCAGAAGTCCGTAACTATAGCGAGCTTTCTGCTTGTGCTGCAACTGAATTCCCCGGTCGGACTTCCTGGCGCGCCTTTTCGCGACGCCGCTATATCCAGGGGGGACGTCCCTACGCTCAAAAGCACACTTAGCAGTGAAGCATCTGTCACCCTTTAACATTAATTTGTCGCCAACACGACGGCATAAGCGACATTTAGCCTGTATGTACCTTGCCATTCTATACTCGCCTTCTCTTACGAGGCCGACAACCGTTGTGAGGAACAGGAGTTACATCCTTAATTCCGATAACCAAAATTCCCGCGGCCTGTATCGCCCTAATAGCTGCTTCGCGACCGCTACCAGGACCTCGAACAAATACTTCGACTTGACGCACACCATGTTCCTTGGCTTTTAGAGCAGCTCCCTGCGCTGCCAATTGAGCCGCATAGGGGGTGCCTTTCCGAGATCCTTTAAACCCGGCGGTGCCGGAACTCCCCCAGGAGACAACATTACCTTTCTGATCAGTGAGAGTAATTATGGTGTTATTGAACGAAGATTGAATGAAGGCTTTACCTTCGGCAACTTGCTTACGTTCACGCCTCCTTACTCCGGTTTTCTTTTTCTTAGGCATATCCTTGCGCTACTCCTTTATTTCTTGGTCGCTCCACGCTTCTGTCCTCGGCCAGCCACTGTCTTGCGGAGACCTCGTTTAGTTCTCGCATTTGTTCTCGTGCGCTGTCCTCTGGCAGGTAGTCCACGACGATGTCTTAGACCCCGATAGCTGCCAATCTCAATGAGTCGCTTGATGTTGAAATTGACTTCCTTCCTCAGAACGCCTTCCACTTTATAGTTTTTGTCAATAATCTCGCGGATTCGATTGACTTCCTGCTCGGTCAGATCCTTTACCCTGGTGTCCGCATTTACACCGCCGGAAGACAAAATCTGACGGCTGGAAGCAGGTCCAATGCCATAAATATACTGTAACGAAATCCCGACCTTCTTGTCTTTAGGGATATCGACGCCAGCAATACGTGCCATAATTCACTACTCCTAAACTATCCTTGACGTTGCTTGTGCTTGGGATTCTGGCAAATGACCCGCACAACGCCACGGCGCCTGATTATCTTGCATTTATCACAACGACGCTTAACCGAAGAACGAACTTTCATAACTAAACACCTAAAATCAACGAAAAACCTTGCAATAATAAGGCTTTACCAGCCATTATGTCAAGCCATACTCTCCGTCACTTAAACCGATAGGTTATTCTCCCTCGATTCAAATCATAAGGCGATAGCTCCACCAACACCTTATCTGCCGGTAAAATCCTAATATAATATTTCCTCATTTTGCCAGATATATGAGCGAGAACCTCATGCCCATTAGCCAATTCGACTCGGAACATAGCGTTGGGCAAGGACTCGATCACCGTGCCTTCAACCTCTATCGCTTCCTTCTTCGGCATACTACTATTATAATAGAGTTAGTATCTCCGCTTCACCTTCGCCAATAGCGATAGTGTGCTCAAAGTGAGCTGAGAGTCCCCCATCCGCAGTCAACACTGTCCACCCATTCTCAGCCAGCCGCGTGTGCCAATCGCCTTCAGTCACCATCGGCTCCAGAGCCAAAGTCATTCCCTTTTGCAGCCGCGGGCCTGTGCCAGGCGAGCCGAAATTTGGCACCAAAGGATCTTCGTGCAACTCTCTACCTACTCCGTGCCCGGAATACTCGCGAACTACACCGAATTTCCGAGCTTCAACGTAGGTCTCAATAGCAGCGGAGATGTCTCCCAAATTACCATTACTACGCGCCGCCTTTATACCGGCCGTCAAAGCGGACTCGGTAACCGCTAACAATTCTCGAGCCCTGGCACTAATCTTCCCAACCCCTACCGATATTGCCGCATCGGCATGAAAGCCGTCGACAATAGCACCAAAGTCCAGCGAGACTATGTCACCCTCGTTCAGGCGCCGCTCTCCAGGTATGCCGTGTACAATTTCATCATTAATTGAAACACATAGACTCGCGGGAAAACCGCGATAGCCTTTGAAAGAAGCTTTAGCCCTGTGTTTCTTCAATTCGTTTGCCGCCAAAGAATCAAGCTGGCTGGTCTTAATCCCTGGCTTTGCCTCTTCGCTCAATCTCTGTAAGATGGCGGCTACGATTTTCCCAGCTTGCCGCATAATACTAATTTCCTTGGGTGATTTAACTACTGTCATGCCGCTTTTACCAATTGATCACGTCCGAGAGCATCAATTATTTTCTCGGCTACCCCTTCTATGCTCAGCTCTCCATCCACCCTGACGAGTTTTCCCTCCGCTTTATAATAATCAAGAACCGGCGCCGTCTGGTCAAAATACACTTTCAACCGTTTCGTTATTGTCGCCGGAGTATCATCAGAACGCTGATACAATTGACCGCCACATCTATCACAGATCTTAGAAACCTTGGGCGGCGAACTTATCTCGTGGTAAGGTGTTTGGCACTTACTGCATATCCATCGTCCGCTGAGGCGTTTCAATAGCGCCTCTTCAGGCACCTCAATGTAAACTGCTTTATCAATAGTCTGCCCACGACCACTCAACATCTTGTCAAGAGCACGGGCTTGATCAACGGTTCGAGGGAAACCATCGAAAACACATCCAGCCTTACAGTCAGGCTCTTTAATCCGTTCCAAGATCAGTTGAACCGTAACTTCATCAGGGACCAGGGCACCTTTGTCCAGATATGCTTTGACCGATTTGCCCAGGTCAGTCCCTTTCTCTACTGCCTGCCTGAAAAGGTCGCCTGAAGCTACATGAGCCAATCCCATCTTCCGTGATGTGATGGCCGCCTGCGTTCCTTTGCCAGCCCCTGGAGCACCGAGAAACACCAAAAACATTGACGTATGGTTACCTCAAGAAACCTTCGTAGCGGCGCATAGTTAGCTGTGCCTCTATCTGCTTCATAGTATCCAAAGCGACACCGACCATGATGAGTATGCCCGTGCTTGATAGAGTCAATATAGCAACGTTGGTCATCGTACGAATCAAAAACGGCAGCACGGCAACCACAGCCAAGAAAAGAGCGCCACCCCAGGTTATCCGATTGACTACATTGTTAAGATAATCGGTTGTGGGTTTTCCTGGCCGAACGCCGGGTACGAAACCACCTTGCCGCTGCAAAGTCCGCGACAAGTCCATCTGCTCAAATATAACCATGGTATAGAAAAAGGTGAAAGCCATTACCAACAAAAAGTAAAGCACCCAGTAGAATAAGCCTACTGGCAAAGGCGTGCTGGGACTAAACCAGTCCCTAATTGTATTCCAGAAATTCGGGTTCTGCCCCTGTGGACTGACGAAATAGCTTGCTATCGTCGATGGCAAGATGAGCAACGAAATGGCAAAAATGAGCGGTATCATGCCGGCAGTATTAACCCTAAGCGGAATATGCGTTGAACCTGATTGCCGATACATGCGAACCCCACGGAAAGCGGTCCGGGCATATTGAACCGGAATACGGCGATGGCCCTCAGTAAAAATCACTATCAGTGCCACTGTAACCAGGGCCAAGATGAGAAAGGCAACCAGGCCAATAATATTCTGCCCGGCGATCATGCCCTGCCCTATCATCTGAGGTAAACCGGCCACAATACCGCCGAAGATTATTATCGATACGCCATTTCCTATACCTCGCTCGGTGATCAGCTCACCCAGCCACACAAGGAACAATGTGCCGGCTGTCATTGACACTATCATGGCAAAAGTAGTCAACCCACCAGCCTGGCCAATTACACCCTGGCTGCGCAACAGCGACAGCTGGGCATAACCTTGGAGAGCGGCTAAAGGTATGGTTAACCAGTGGGTAAACTGATTAATTCGGCGCCTGCCAGATTCGCCTTCCTGAGATAAATTCCGAAGCACCGGAATAACCGGCACCAGTAGCTGCATAACGATAGAGGACGTTATATACGGATAAACTCCCATAGCCGCCACACTAAAGTTCCTCATGGCTCCACCGCTGAACAAGTCAAGCATGCCCAGAAGTTGATTTCTCTGGAAAAGGTCCTGTAGTGCCGTAAGGTTAACCCCGGGCAAAGGAACATGGGCTATGAAGCGGAAGGCTACCAGCATGCCTAGAGTGAAGAGGAGCCGCCTTCTCAGGTCCGGCAATGCAAAAGCATCGAACAATGCTTGAATGAGACGGGGTCTTCCTTGAACCTGCTGCATTTAGATACTCTCCACTCTCCCACCGGCGTCAACGATCTTTTTCTCTGCAGCAGCGGAAAACTTGTGAGCTTTCACCACGAGGGGACGATCAATGTCACCATTGCCGAGAATCTTCACCGGACTCGTAAAGGATTTGATCAGCCCGGCTTTCTGCAACTCTGGAGGAGTAACCTCAGAATTGGGCGAAAAAGCTTTTAATCCACCCACGTTAACTATGCTATACTCGATCTTGAATAGGTTGACAAACCCGCGTTTTCGCGGTAGCCGCTTAATTAACGCTAACTGCCCACCTTCAAAGCCGAGGCGTACTCCACCTCCGGCACGAGCTTTCTGCCCTTTGAGCCCTTTTCCTGAATAGGTGCCATGACCGCTACCGTCACCACGGCCCACGCGCTTCCTATTATGCTTGGCACCTACGGGAGGTCTTAAATTATGTTGTTGTACCATTGATAACTTCCACCGTAACCAAATGACTCACTTTAGCTATCATGCCCCTCACCGGAGAGGAATCTTCATGCTCCACGGTTTCTTGAAGGCGATGAAAGCCGAGCGCTCTCAAGGTCCGCCTTTGGTCCTTGGCATAGCCGATGTCGCTCTTTATCCATTTGACACGCAGTTTAGCCACTCGTCTTGGTCTCCTTAATCTCAAGCCCAGCTTTCCGCTTCGCTACCACGTCCTGAGGAATCCTAAGGCTGGCCAAGGCCAGCGCCGTCGCCCTGACTACGTTAACAGGGTTAGAGCTTCCCAGAGACTTAGTGAGCACATCTTTTATGCCTGCGGCTTCAAGAACCGAGCGGACACTACCACCCGCAATCACGCCTGTTCCAGGAGGCGCCGGTTTAATCAAGACCTTAGCGGCTCCCGATTTGGCCAAAACCTCGTGCGGTATAGTGGTCCCGGACATTGTCACCTTAAAAAGTTGCTTCCTAGCTGTGACGCCAGCTTTACGAATCGCCTCAGGCACATCCCTGGCCTTACCCAAACCGAGGCCCACGTGCCCATTACCGTCACCAACGACGACGAGCGCCCTGAAGCGAAGTCGCTTGCCGCCTTTAACCACCTTAGTTACCCGGTTAAGTGACACCAGCTTTTCGCTAAGTTCGAACTCGCTGGAATCGACTTTAGTCTTCTCTCCAATTAGCCTAACTATCGCTTTCATCCTAAACCTCAAAAATCTAGGCCAGCTTTTCTGGCAGCTTCTGCCAGAGCTTTGACCCGTCCATGATATTTATAGCCGCCCCGGTCAAAAGCTATCTGCTTAATACCCTTATCCAAAGCACGTTGAGCCACCAGGCCGCCAACCATCTCAGCGCTTTCCGTCTTTTTCTTCCCCGTGATCTTGTTCTTTATATCCGGATCCAAGCTGCTTGCTGATACCAGGGTATGCCGAACAGAATCATCCACAATCTGAGCATAAATATGGTTCAGACTACGAAAAACGCACAGTCGTGGCCGTGCTGGAGTGCCGTTAACTCGGGCTCTAACACGAGCATGACGCCGCTTTCGTGATAACACAGTATTCATTCTAACCGTCCGATGACCTTCTTATGTTTTTACGGCTGCCTTGCCGGCTTTGCCGGGTTTGAGACGAAGTCTCTCACCAGCGTACTTGATACCCTTGCCTTTATAGGAGTCCGCGGGCCGGATAGCTCTGATTCGAGCTGCCGTCTCACCCACCAGTTCCTTATCAATGCCGGTAACCCGTATACGATTCGTGCCTTCCACCAGGATCTCTATGCCAGCCGGCGGGGAGAAATCCACGGGATGACTGTACCCGATTTGCACCGACAATTTATTGCCCGCTTTCTGAGCGCGGTAACCAACACCGCTCAGCTCAACGATTCTTTCAAAACCCTTGGTTACCCCCTCAACCATATTGGCCAAAAGACTGCGACTCAGCCCATGTAGAGAGCGGTGCGTTCTACTATCGGTAGGTCGCGCCACTACAAGGTTACCACCTTCCAAGACAATGGACATATCCGAGTGGAAGGAGCGTGACAGCTTACCTTTCTGCCCTTCCACGGTCACTTCACTGCCTTTGATGTTGACCTTTACGCCTTGAGGCAGGGGAATAGGCGATAATCCTACTCGAGACATGAATTCGCCTCCGAAAACCTGCTTACCAAACGTAACATAACAATTCACCACCCAGATTCTGACGCCATGCGTCTTGCCCGACCATGACGCCCTTGGATGTAGATAAGATAGCCACACCGAGCCCCCCGTAGACACGCGGGATTTCCTGGCGGCCAACGTATATTCTCAGGCCTGGCTTACTCACTCTTTCCAAGCCCAAAATGGCAGAACGTCCGTCAACATATTTCAGCGATACCTTGATCATTCTTTGCGGCTTGCCTCTGAGAACGGTATAGTCCGTTATGAAGCCCTCATCCTTAAGCAATTTGGCCATAGTCAGCTTGGTCCTCGATGCCGGTATAAGCACACTATCATGGTGTGCCATGATGGCATTTCGAATTCGCGTCAGCATATCAGCGAGCGGATCAGTAACCATAAATCAAGCCTCCAGCACTTTCAATCACCAGCTGGATTTTCTAACCCCTGGAATCTCCCCTTTCAAAGCCAGCTCTCTAAAACAAATACGGCACAAACCAAATTTCCGTATGTAAGCGCGCGGCCTGCCGCACAGTTTGCAGCGACTCCTATGTTGAACACGATATTTCGGCGTTCGATTTGATTTTAAGATTTTAGATAGCTTTGCCATTTACAGTGACCTCAACTTTTCCTGAAAGGCATACCCAGCAACTCCAGCAAGCTCCTGCCTTCTTCAGCGCTGTTCGCGGTGGTGACAATAACTATTTCTAACCCACGCAGCCTGTCGACTTTGTCATACTCAATTTCGGGGAACACTACTTGCTCTTTCATGCCCAAAGTATAGTTGCCTTGCCCGTCAAACGAATCAGTAGATACTCCCTGAAAATCCCTGATGCGCGCCAAAACAACACTGACCAGTTTGTCAAAAAAGTCATACATCCGCTTGCCTCGCAGCGTCACCATAATGCCGATAGGCATGCCCGTTCTTAGCTTAAAGGCCGCGATGGACTTCTTCGATCGTGTTATCACCGGATGTTGCCCGGCAATGCTGGTCAAATCCTTCCCAGCTTCTTCCAAAGCCTTGGCATTTGTTACAGCTTCGCCCAGGCCGATATTCAGCACGATCTTGCTGAGCCTGGGCGCTTGCATCACATTCTTATACCCGAACTTACTCATCAAGCCGGGCACAACTTCTTTCGCGTACTTTTCCTTCAACCGAGACATTCTGAACCTTCTAGTTAATCTATTATTTCATAGCAGGAGCGGCAAACCCGCGCCTTTTTACCATCCTCAAGAAAGCGGAACCCGACTCGGGTGGGTTTACTGCATTTACCGCAAATTAACATTACGTTCGACACGTCGAGCGGCGATTCCAGCTCAATTATACCGGCCTGCCTGGCGGCACCACGAGCTTTAGAATGGCGCTTGGTCATATTAACACCCTCGATTGTGACCTTCCCTTTTGCAGGCAAGGCCTTCCGCACCTTGCCTTTCTTCCCCCTGTCTTTGCCCACCACAACTAGAACTGTATCATTCCTTCTTATCTTCATCTTACAGAACCTCAGGAGCCAACGATATTATCTTCATGAAATTCTTATCTCGCAGCTCTCTAGCTACCGGACCAAAAATGCGTGTGCCTCTCGGATTATTCTTATCATCCAGTATTACCGCAGCGTTCTCGTCGAATCTAATATATGAGCCATCGGGACGATGATGTTGCTTGGCTATGCGTACGATCACCGCCCGGACTACTTCCCCCTTTTTCACCACCCCGCCCGGTATAGCACGCTTGACCGTACCGACAAAAACATCTCCAACGGTCGCGTATCTTCTCCGCGTACCGCCGGGCACGTTTATGCACATAATTTGCCGTGCACCAGTGTTGTCGGCCACCTTAAGCCTGGTATAGGGCTGAATCATTGTTTTCTATCTCTACCTAAATTACCTCGGTAGGCTCGGCCTCGACCTTAACTATTTCCTTCCTGCTTATTATCTCGCTGACTCGCCAGCGCTTTTCTTTAGACAAAGGGCGGGTCTCGATAATCTTTACCACATCACCGACCTTACAACTGTTCGTCGCATCATGGGCTTTGAATTTGGAGGCATGCCTCAACACCTTCTTGTAAAGAGGATGACGAACCAGGGTCTCCACCGAAACCACAACCGTTTTATCCATCTTGTCGCTTATAACCGTGCCAGTTCTGGTCTTTCGTTTCACGCTCATAACTATCCTATGCCAAGCTCCCTTTGTCTCATTATGGTCTTCATCAGGGCAATCCTTCTCCTGACCTTAGGCAGCTCTCGATGATTAGCCTGCTGCCGGGTAGCCGTACGAAATCTCAAATTGAATAATTCCTGGTGAGCTTCCTCCAGATGCTTCAATAATTCCGCATCTCCTAAAGCGCGAATCTCTTCAATCTTCAACTTTTCGCCTCTTCCTTCACGGTCTCTTTCGCCACAAACCTCGTAGCGAGAGGTAGCTTATACGCAGCCAAATGCATCGCTTCTTTAGCCAGATTCTCTTTAATACCGCCCACCTCAAATAACATCCGTCCCGGTCTCACCACCGCCACCCAATGATCCGGCGCACCCTTACCACTTCCCATCCTGGTCTCTGCGGGCTTTTTAGTCACAGGCTTGTCCGGAAAGATGCGAATCCACATCTGTCCGCCGCGGCGCAGATACCGAACGATAACGCGACGAGCCGCTTCAATCTGCCTGGACGTCAGCCAGGACCCTTCCTGCGCCTGTAAACCGAACTCACCGAAGACGATACTGCTGCCTGCTTGCGCTTTGCCTCTTAATTGCCCGCGATGAGTTTTACGATACTTCACTCGTTTCGGCTGTAACACTTTCCTTCTTTACCTCTGGGAAAATATGACCCTTGTAAATCCATACTTTAACGCCGATATTGCCCAGAGTAGTCCGGGCTTCGGCAAAACCATAATCGATGTCGGCGCAAAGCGTATGTAACGGTAGTTGACCCTGATGGCTGGTTTCACGGCGTGCGATCTCGACTCCGCCTAACCTGCCCGCGCAGCTTATCTTCACGCCCTTGGCCCCGGCCTGCATGGTTCGAAAAACCGCCTGTTTAACTGCTCTTCTAAAAGCCATCCGGCGCTCCAGCTGGTCAGCCACATTTCGGGCCACCAAACGCGCCTCGAGTTCAGGTTGCTCGACTTCCTTGATAGACAAGCGCACCCTCTTGCCACATAACCCTTCTAATAGCGCCCTCAATTCCTCGGCGCGTTGTCCTCCCCTACCAATAACAATGCCAGGACGGGCCGAGTACAACGTCAATAGAAGTTCATTGCCCTGATGGTCGATTTCCACCCTGGCCACACCGCCGTCTGCGCATTTGTCTTCGACAGCCCGGCGCAACCTTAAATCCTCGTGCAGAAATTCAGCATAGTGCTTCTTATCGTACCACTTGGCCTGCCAGCCGCGGATGACACCGATTCTAAAACCATAAGGATGAACTTTATGTCCCACTTTGCTCTTCCTCCTCGGCGACTAAGACGCTTATATGCGTGCAACGCTTTAAAATTGGGGTGACTCGTCCCCTGGCCTGCGACCTGAATCTTTTGAAAACATGGCCCTCGTTGGCGAAAATATCAGTTACCCTGAGCTCGGTAGGTTCCATTTGAAAATTATTCTCCGCATTTGCCGCCGCGGATTTAATTGTCTTGGCTACAGCCACAGCCGCAGGAGTCGGTGTGAACTTAAGAATAGTCAAAGCCTCTTCGACTTTCTTGCCTCGAACCATGTCCACGACTAGTTTAACTTTTCGAGGCGAAATACGAACATCTTTAGATATCGCTGCTACTTTCATTGACCTCAGTTACGGCGCTGCCGGCGCTCCAGGTGCTGCCGGCTTTCTTGCCTGAACGCTGACTTGTGCTTTACTGACATGTCCGCGGAATGTCCGAGTGATGGCAAACTCTCCCAGCTTATGTCCCACCATATTCTCGGTGATGAAAACAGGCACATGCCGTCGACCATCATGAATTCCAATCGTATGACCTATCATTTGAGGTAGCACGGTTGAAGAACGAGCCCACGTCTTTATTACCACCTTTTCGCCGGAGCGATTAAGCGCCTCAATCTTCTTGAGTAACTTTTCATTACAAAATGGGCCCTTCTTTGATGACCGTGACATTCTATCCCACCTCTTTAACTATCTTTCTATTTCCGACGCTTGACAATCAGCCTATTCGACGCCTTCTTTCGAATTCGCGTCTTCGGCCCTAAAGCCGGTTTACCTTTCGGAGTCTTTGGCGTTCCCCCCCTGGGAGATCTACCCTCACCCCCACCATGGGGATGATCACGTGGAGTCATGGCCGAACCGCGAACTGAAGGACGGCGCCCCAGCAGCCGCGTGCGCCCGGCCTTACCCAGCCTTATGCCCTGATGTTCAACATTGCTCACCTGCCCCACGGTAGCCGAGCAGTCGCTCAAGAAACGGCGTACCTCGCCGGAAGGCAAGCGCACCAGCGCATATCTACCTTCTTTACCTAGTAGCTGTGCCGACGTACCCGCGCTGCGGACTATCTGCCCGCCTTTCTTCGGTTCGAATTCAAGGTTGTGAATCAAGGTGCCATCCGGAATAGAACCCAGCGGCAGGACGTTACCGGGCTTCAGCTCTGCGCCCTCTCCCGCCATTATCTTGTCTCCGACACTAAGTCCCAGCGGAGCCAGTATGTAACGCTTTTCTCCATCCGCATAATTTATAAGTGCGATACGGGCCGAGCGATTGGGGTCGTACTCTATGGCCACAACCTTGCCCGGGACACCGGCTTTATCTCGTTTAAAATCAATTATTCGCAATCTGCGCTTGGCGCCGCCACCGCGGTGCCGCACGCTTACCACGCCTCTATTATTGCGCCCCGCCTGCTTCCTGATCGGCAGCAACAGAGACTTCTCCGGAGACGTCTTGGTCAGCTCCTCGAAGGAAGCACTAACCATGTTTCTCCGGCCGGGTGACGTTGACCGAAACGTTTTCAGTCCCAAAGTTTATCTCTCCCTGACTCTAGGGATGTTTCCTTTGCCACCTGGTTTTTCTAAGGAGTTTGCGATGCTTATGCTTGGCCATTTTCTTGTTGCGTTTCTTGATAACTGAGCCCAATTCTATCCCCCTAAGTTTTAAACTCCTTCGAAGAATTCTATCTTCTGCCCCGCCTCCAGAGTAACCACTGCTTTCTTCCAAGACGGGGTCATTGCCTGCCGTTTGCCCACCCTTCTCATCTTCCCTGGGACTCTCATCACATTAACCTTCACCACATTCACCTTGAAAGCGGCTTCCACAGCTTCTTTGATCTGGCGCTTGTCAGCAGCTTTAGCCACTTCAAAAGCGTACCTGTTCTGTTCTTTTATCAGCGTGGCCTTCTCGGTAATCAAAGGCCGCCGCACTATCTCATAAAGATGCATATTGAGCAAACTCCAAAATTTCTATCTAGCTCGTGCTACCCGCTGCCGGGACCGCTTTTTCACCCCACATCTCCTCTATCTTATGCAAGGCGGCCACGGTCACTATTAAAGCTTTATAAGAAAGCAAATCAGCCACGTTAAGCAATGGCGCGGGTAACGTCTTAACGCCAATCAAATTGCGTGCCGCAGCCACCAAATTGGGCTGCCCCTCACTTACAGCTATCATAGCCGAATCACCAATTCCCAAATTTATCAGCATATCCTGCACAGCCCTGGTTTTCGGAACCTCGAGATCAAATGTTTCCACAACCTTCAAATCTCCGGCGGCTGCCTTGGCCGAAAGAACGCATCTCAAAGCCAAACGACGCATCTTCTTGGGCATATCCTGCCGGTAACTCCGCGGATGCGGCCCAAAAGCAACTCCACCGCCGCGAAGGACCGGCGATCTGATATCACCCCGACGCGCCCGTCCGGTGTGTTTCTGAGCAAAAAGCTTCCTGGTGCTGCCTATGACATCGCTTCTCGTCTTCGTATCCACAGTCCCCTGGCGGCGATTGGCCAATTGCCTGAGCAATGCCTGGTGCACCACAGACTCGTTAAAAGGCACGCCGAAAACGTCGTCCCGCAGTTCAACCTTTCCGGTTGCCTTGCCATTCAAATCATGAACCTGAACTTGCACGTGCGCTTTCCTTTGCCTTTGCCTCTGCCGGTGCTGGCACCGGAGCGGCTTTTGCCTGTCCGACTTTCTTGATGAGGAGCAATCCATGCTTGGCACCGGGTACCGCCCCCTCCACCACCAGCAAATGACGGGCTAAATCTACGCTAAGTACCTTAATGTGACGTACCGTTACCCGTCTGTCCCCCATATGCCCGGCCATTCGCAGCCCTTTCCATACACGGCCCGGGGATGTGGTTGAGCCGATGGAACCAGGCGCCCGATGACGGTCTGACTGCCCATGGGTCTTAGGTCCGCCGGCAAAATGATGGCGTTTAACCACGCCGGCAAAACCTTTACCTTTCGAGGTGCCGGTGACATTAAGCAAATCGCCCGGCTTAAACACATCGACATCGATTTTCTCTCCCACCTTGGCGGAGCCGATGTCTTCCACCCTGAATTCACGAAGAAATTTAAACTGACCCGTCCCCTTGAGATGGCCTTTCTCCGGAGAATTGATCCGTTTAGATTCGGAAAAACCGAGCTGCACAGCCTCATAGCCATCCTTGGACTCGGTTTTCACCTGAGTAACAAAGCAAGGGCCAGCTTCGATAGCCGTCACCGCCACTTCTCCATCATCCCGGAAAAGCAACGTCATGCCTATTTTTCTGCCAATTACAGCCTGAATCATAATAACAATTACAACCTGATATCTATTTCCACACCGGAGGGTAATTGAAGTTGAGTCAACGCATCTATAGTTTTGGACGTCGGTCCCATGATATCAATAAGACGTTTGTGCGTACGCATCTCGAATTGCTCTCGCGAGTCTTTATCAATAAAGGGTGAGCGATTAACACAGAACTTCTCGATATGCGTGGGCAGTGGCACCGGGCCCACCACCACAGCACCGGTACGCTCTGCGGTCTCCACGATTTGCTCCACCGACTGGTCAACTAGCCTGTGGTCATAGCCTCTGATTTTGATTCTAATCTTTTGCTTCGGCATTTATCTACCTTTAACCTTACCTTCTATTTGCTCTGCCAGGCTAGCTGGTAATTCCCTATAGCGATAGAATTCCAGGGAATGGGTCGCCCTGCCCTGGCTCAATGACCGCAGGGTAGTAGCATAACCGAAAGTCTCAGCCAGTGGAACTAGGGCGCGTACCACAGAGGTCTCGCCATGGGTCTCTATTCCCTCGATATGACCTCTTCGTGAATTTAAATCGCCGATAACATCGCCTAAGAATTGTGCCGGCATGACCACTTCCAATCTCATAATGGGTTCCAGGAGTACAGGGCTAGCCTTGCGGACGCCTGCCTTTAAAGCCATGGAACCCGCCATCTTAAAAGCCAGGTCCGAAGAGTCAACCTCGTGGAAACTGCCGTCAAACAGCGCTACTTTTATATCCACTATCGGATAGCCCGCTACCACGCCGCTCTCCAGGGCTTCCTTAACTCCGTCCTCAACCGCCGGTATATATTCCTTTGGTATGGTTCCGCCCCGAACATGGTCGATAAATATGAAACCACTATCTCGGTCTCCAGGCTCGATCTTTAGCCAGACATCACCATATTGTCCTCGACCGCCAAACTGGCGAACAAATCTACCCTGCACTTCCACGGGCACTTTGATAGTCTCTCGGTAGGCTACCTGCGGCTTACCTACGCTGACTGCCAGATTGAATTCGCGGAGCATACGGTCTACCAAGACCTCCAGATGCAACTCACCCATACCCGAGATAAGAGTTTGCCCGGTTTCCTGGTCCGTGCGTATCTTGAAAGTCGGATCCTCTTCCGAAAGTTTTCTCAAAACCTCGCTTAACTTATCTTGATCAGCCTTACTCTTTGGTTCCACAACCATCGACAGCACCGGCTCCGGGAAGCGAATAGATTCGAGAAGCACCGGCCGAGCCGGATCACATAAAGTATCACCCGTGAATGTATCCTTTAGGCCCAGGGTAGCGGCAATACTGCCGGTGTCCGTCTCCTCAATTTCTTCACGGCGATTAGCGTGCATAAGTATCAATCTTCCAATGCGCTCTTTACTTCCCTTGCTGGAATTAAGAACTTGCATACCCGCCTTAACTTTGCCGGAATAAACACGGAAATAAACCAGTCTGCCCATAAACGGGTCAGCTACTACCTTAAACGCCAGAGCCAGGAATGGTGCGTCATCGCTGGCCTGCCGAATGTCTCCCTCGCCACTCTGTAAATCAATAACGTTCACCGGGGGTATATCCTGGGGAGAAGGTAGATAATCCACCACCGCACCCAGCAGAAGCTGAATTCCCTTGTTCCTCAGAGCGCTGCCACAAAGCACGGGCACAACCCGGTTAGCCAGAGTCAATCGTCTTACGGCAGCCTTAATATGGCCGTCAGTGATTTCCCGGCCCTCAACATAAAGCAACATCAGCTGGTCATCGTTCTCAGCCAGCCTCTCAATCATCAACTGTCTATATTTAGCTGCCTGCTCTTTCTCCTCGTCCGGAATGGGCAATTCTTCCGGCGGAACGTTGACATCTTCAGGTAAAAGCCAGGCCTTATTATCGACTAAATCTATGACACCTTTAAATTGACTTTCCCTGCCCCAGGGCACCTGTATCAGCACAGGTTTGGCATGCAGGCGCTCCTCGATCATAGTCACGGTACGATGAAAATCGGCGCCCACCCTGTCCATTTTGTTGATAAAACAGATCCTTGGTACGCCATATCTATCTGCCTGCCGCCATACCGTCTCGGATTGGGCCTCCACTCCGGCCACGGCATCAAGCACCACTACCCCGCCATCAAGCACCCGAAGACTGCGCTCAACTTCAGCCGTGAAATCCACATGTCCCGGTGTGTCGATGATATTTATGCGGTGTTCCTGCCAGTGACAGGTAGTGGCCGCAGCCGTGATAGTGATGCCTCGCTCCCGCTCCTGCTCCATCCAATCCATCACCGTTGTGCCATCATCCACATCGCCGATTTTATAAGTGCGGCCCGTAAAAAACAAAATTCTCTCGGTAACAGTCGTCTTGCCGGCATCAATATGGGCAATGATGCCAATATTCCGCACCTTGTCTAAAGGAAAAGTCCGGGTCATGGCATTGTTCCTTATCCAGCCGCCTTTTTAGGCTGTTGAATATTTAGTTCCTGTTGTTATTACCATCTGATAATGAGCAAAAGCTTTATTTGCCTCAGCCATCTTATGGGTATCTTGTCGCTTCTTGATAGTCGCCCCCTGCCCCTGCGAAGCGTCGACGATCTCCGCAGCCAGCTTTTCCGCCATAGATTTGCCGCCGCGGGCTCTCGCGTAAGTGATCAGCCAGCGCATAGCCAGCGATAGGCCGCGATCTGTCTCCACCTCGATCGGCACCTGGTAGGTGGCGCCGCCCACACGTCGGGATTTCACTTGTAGCAGCCGGTGTAGCGTTCTTCAGCGCTTGCTCCAGAACCGCCAGCGGCTCCGTTTTCAATCTGCTTATTAACCAGGTCCATGGCATCATAAACAACTCGCTCGGCGGTGGCTTTCATGCCATCCGACATCATTTTCTTAATAAGAATAGCCACAGTAACGTTTCCGTACTTTGAATCAGGAGGTGTTTGTCTTTTCAGTGCTCTAGCTCGTCTGGGCATTTATTCCCCCGTCTCAGCGGCAGCAGCCGCGCCCCTGGCTGGAGCGGCGGCCCTTGGTGCCGATACTTTACCTCGCTTGGCCCCATATTTGCTCCGCCCCTGCTGGCGGTTCTCCACGCCGGCGGTATCCAGAGCGCCCCGGACGATATGGTAACGAACGCCGGGCAAATCTTTCACCCTGCCGCCGCGGATGAGCACCACGGAGTGCTCCTGCAAATTATGGCCCTCGCCGGGTATATAAGCCGTGACCTCGATGCCATTGGTCAACCGCACGCGGGCGATCTTACGCAAAGCCGAATTCGGTTTCTTCGGCGTCATGGTTTTCACCTGGACGCAGACGCCGCGCTTCTGCGGCGAGTCTATATCCCTGCCGGGTCCTGTTTCTCAGGGCATTGAAAGCAACGCCCAGTGCCGGAGCCTTGGTCTTCTTACCCAGCCTGCGCCGGCCTTTTCGCACTAGTTGATTAACTGTTGGCATTCTTTTATTCCTTCTGTATTATGGCAATCAAAAAGCCACCTAGTTTTCTCCGGTTTACTTCCCACTCGGGTCTGCGTCCCGGTTCAACCAGCCGGCTTACTCGGGTTTTACTTACCCAGATTCAGGGCCAGTAGACGCAAAGTCACAATATAACACAAGTATACAACAAAGTCAACAGGTTTTACAATGCGTTTCTTTGCTTGTCTAGCGCAGCAGGAATGGTGCCGCCATGTTCTCGGCCCAAAAAGCCTTTGTTGTGGTGAGTTCAACTAGAGTTGTAGAATAGAACAGGCTAAACTCACCTTGTTTGGCATGAATTAACGGAATTTTAGAAAATGGCAACAACTGAACATACGATAAACGACGCCCTCGCCGAAGTCTTAATGGAAACCCGGAGTCTTTGGCGATTCAAGGGCGTCGTAAAATCTGAAAATATCGATGTCCTGAAGGGCAGCGGTAAGAAGACCGGATATACTAATCACTGAACCGAATGTTTCCCCCGTTATTGTAGAGACGGAAATACTGCCGGCAATTTCAGTTGAGTCGGATGCCAGACAACGACTTGGTGAACACCTGACTCCTTCAGGCCGGCGGATATTATCATCGTTGGCGGTCAGACTGCCAGTCAGATTGAGGGACTTTTCAGGACAACCGTTGAAGGATGAAATCCTCAACGCATCCGATTTTGAAATGGCTCTTTATACCGGGGAGAGCCCAGAATCATATACACGCTGGCCGCAAAACGGATGGATACGCGGCAATGTCACTGATTTATCGATTCTCATTCAGTCTGCTTCCGTGCCGCCGGCGGTTGTTGAAGAAGCCGCCAATAAGCTTGTTGACGGGGTAAGTGAGGCCGCCGCTCTCTTGAGCTGACATGGCGATAGCTCACCCCGGAGCGATAAAAAAGATTTGCGAGGAACTCCGGCAGCAGGACGGAGAGCAAACGCGGAGAATGGCGACGACCATCCTGGCCAATGCGCTGGTATTCCATGAAAGCCTGGCTCGCGGCGAAGGCGATTTGTATGACGTCCGGACGCTTGATGAACTGCGGGGCAAGCGGAGCGGCGTCAGTAAAAACGAGATGCTTGAAGACTGGAAGAGGATTCTGAAGGTCAATTACTGGCCGATTTTCGATATTGCCCGGCGCATCCTTGAGGTTATTCCTATAGATACAGCCAGGCCGCTCCTCGACCGGCTGGTCACCACGGCCGGTGAACTCGTGGCCAACCACATGATGCGCTCACATGACTTGACCGGCGCCGTCTTCCAGCGCCTGATAGCCGACCGGAAATTCCTCGCGGCTTATTATACCCATCCGGCTTCGGCGGCACTTCTGGTCGGGCTGGCTATTGATGCAGACAAGACTCCGGGAAACGGCTCCTGGTCAAAGGATACCGATGTGACAGTCCTTGCGTATCGCCGACTTTGCCTGTGGCACCGGCACACTCTTGTCCGCCGCTTACCGCCGCATCAGCCAGTTGCACGAGGCTTCCGGCGGTGATGCCGAAATGATTCACCCCGAAATGATGGCGACCGCGCTGGTCGGCTGTGACGTATTACCGGCGGCCGCCCACCTGACCGCTTCAATGCTGGCCGGGGCTCATCCGACTATTAAATACAAAGGCAGTTCGATTATGGCGGTCGCGTACGGGCCGCGGGAAGGTGGCGGGGTTGCCCTCGGCTCTCTCGATTTGCTGGACCCGCAGACGGGCGTTCGAATTATTGCGATAACGGCAAAGGCTATTGAAGGAATGGGCGAGAAGTGAGAAAGAAGCATGGTCAACTTTGCCTCATGCATCGTTCGACATGGTTATCATGAACCCGCCTTTCACGCGGGACACCGGCCATGAAGGTGAGAAAGATCGGTGTTCCTAATCCTATGTTCGCCGCTTTTGGTTCTAAAGAGGAAGAACAGCGGGAAATGGCCAAAGCCGCCAAACGACTGCTCCAAGGAACGAGCGCACACGGCAATGCCGGCGAGGCCAGCGCTTTCTTGGTCCTGGCCGACCGCAAGTTGAAGGATGGTGGGACACTCGCTATGGTCATGCCGCTGAGCTTAATGTCTGGAGAAGCATGGGAAGCATCACGGCAGTTACTGCGAAAATCATATGGTGAGCTTATTTTGATATCTATTGCCGGTGCTGGTCACAATGATATGTCCTTTTCAGCAGATACGGGAATGGGTGAATGCCTGGTTATCGGCCGCAAGGCTAATAAGAACAATACCCGGGCAACGTTTGTGGTATTAAACGAGAGGCCGTCTTCGACAATGATAGGCTCGAGCGCCGCAGTTCAGATTCATCAGTTGAAAGAGGGAAACCTCCGTAAACTGGAAGACGGGCCGGTGGGTGGAAGCCTGTTTCATTTCGGTGACGATGTAATCGGGTATGCTATTGATGCGCCTCTCCCCGAAAAAGGCCCATGGAACCTGGCCCGCATCAAGGATGGTGCACTCGCCCAGATAGCCTACCAGATGGCCGACTGTGGCCTTATCTGGCTGCCGGGTATGCGAAGAATCATGCCATCCCGATTTCTATCACAGCTATCTCTGAGATTGGGAAAGTTGGGCCGTTGCACATGGATATAAATGGCAATAATTCCGATGGAGGAATACGTGGTCCTTTCCTGGTTGAACCTTTGAAAAACACAGTCTGCACCTACTTATCCAGTATTATGGTCACACGATGCCGATAGAGAAAGATGCATGGAGTTTGAAGCCGACAGCGAAGGAATAATACGCCAAGGAAAAAACTCTAACGAAGATACGTTTGTTCAGGAAAAAGCAGACAAAATTTGGGCAACGTCTTCCCACTGTCATTTCAACCGTGATTTTCGGTTTAACAGCCAGTCGACCGCGATGCAGTTCACCGGCAAGAAAACAATCGGTGGTCGAGCATGGCCATCTATCAGCTTTCTAACCCTGAGCAAGAAAAGGCATTAGTTCTCTGGGCAAACTCATCTCTTGGGCTTTTACTTCACTGGTGGCATGCCAATAAACAGCAGCGGGCAGAGGTAGCATAGGTGTATCGGCACTTGGATCACTTCCGGTGCTGGATGTCACCAAGCTTTCCAAGGATGCTCTTGCCAAGGCGGTTGCTATCTTCGATGATATGAAACACAAGGAACTGCGGCCAGTCAACGAAATCGCTCAAGACTCCGTGCGTCAGGAAATCGACACGCGGCTGGCCACAGAAGTACTTGGATTCCCACCCGAACTGGTGGCGCCGGATGGTCCTCTGGCATTGCTGAGACAGAAACTGGCGCTGGAACCCTCTATAACCGGGAGTAAATCGTTATCTTGACAAAGCCAGTTCCGAAATAACCGGTCATCTAGAACTATTGCCTTCTATCGAGGCTCCAAACCCGACGACGCGTCACATTTCGTCAGAATGTTACCTAACTTCTACTTCTAAGCCGGTTCCTAGCTTGGATGAAAATTTTCTGGTAATCTCCTACTTATGCTAAAATACTGCCAGAATTAGCTTTGGAGCGGGTTCACCAGCCGTACAGGCGTTGTAGCGTCCCATACCTTTATCTGCAAAGCTCTATCAAGGAGTACAAAATATGTGTGTTTGGTGCGAGCGCTACGCCGAAGGCCACGAGAGGTGGTACTTCAACCCGGCAAATTACGCCAGAAAGCTCTATAAAATAAGGAAGGAAGAGGCAGAGGCTACGGGCGCGGAAGGAAATCCGCAACATGCCGGAGGTATGGCTCTGCTAACCCGCGACTTCGTGGAAGCTATGGACAGGAAAGACCAGGAAGCCGTTGCTAAGATGAAACAGGCCGCGGAGCAAATCGCCTGGAAAACGCACTTCGGCCAGGTCGTTCCACTCCAGGACATAATAAAAGTAATAGACATGATATACCCCATCGCGCTTATGACCTGCGCCTGTAGACGGTCCATGCTCGGCCTGCCAGACCAGGAAAATTTCACCTGCATGGGTATGGGGCCGGGCATGTATAAGTGGGAGAGATGGCCGGATACATACCGCGGTGGCCTCCATTTCCTGACCCCGGATGAAGCTAAGGACATAGTCACCAAGATGAATAAGAGGGGCCTGGTCCAGACTCTGTTTACCTTCGGCACGCCATACCTCGCTGGCATCTGTAACTGCGACTATCCCGCCTGCAGCGGTATAAGGACCACGATCGACTACGGCATACAGTTCCTGTGGAAAGGGCATCACGTGGCCCGCGTTAACAGCGAGCTGTGCAACGGCTGCACCTCCTGCATTCATCGCTGCCAGTTCAAGGCGCTGAGCTTCTCCCCCACCCAAAACAAAGCCAATATCGACCAGTTCCAGTGCTTCGGCTGCGGCCTCTGCGCCTCGGAATGCCCCCAGCAGGCTATAACACTGGTGGAACGGGCCAACTTACCGGCACTGGCTAACGTCTGGTAACTCGTAAAGAGAGGGATGAGAAATGCTGCCAACCATCACCGTTGATAACAATAAATGTAACGACCCGCTCACCTGCCGCAAGTGCCTCATCATCTGCCCCACCAGCGTACTGGGCCTAGGCACTAAGACAGGCCCCCGGAAATTCCAGGAGATAGACCGGAGCCAGTTCATCGTTGCCGGCGTCCGCTTCGAAAAATGCACCGGCTGCATGGACTGCGTCAGTTCCTGCCCCAACGGCGCCTTACAGGTGAGCTTCGGAGGTTCGGAAAAATGACCACAAACTGGCAATACGCTAAGCCTATAAAGGAAAAACTTATGACCCTGGAAGAGCCGGGGAAGCCGCTGCTCTACGACGCCGATAAGGGGCTGGTACAGGAGGTCACTTCAAGCTTCAACCTGGCGGCGATAGCCAAGGGCCTGCAGGGAAAGAACGAAAAAGAGGCCTATGCAGCGCTTGAGGAGCTGGGCGAGAAGCTGATGAAGTTCACCATCGAGCTGGCTGACACCAAATACCTGGACCGCACCGGCGAGATGGTGGAGAAGGTGGCCAGGCAGACGGGTATATCCTTCCCTCATCGCTGGGGGAGATACGTGGAGCTGTCCGTCTTAGGCTTGAGACCTATGGACCGCTGGAACATTTCGAAGGCGACCACCAAAGAATTCGCTCTTCAGGTCTCCGGTTGCTCAATACAAAAGGCTCTGCAAGAAGCTGGTATAAACGGCCTACCCTGCAAGGGCTTCTGCTTTGCCAGCTTTAAGGCCGCGGCCGAGAAGACGGGCGACCGCATAAACGTGGCAATGCCCAAAACACTGCTCCAAGATGGAATGTGCGAGTTTCACATTTCCGTATAATAAGGGAAGACAGATGCGCACTTATTTTCCGCTAAACCATCCGGCCGGGTTCGGCCTTCTTGGCACCGGGAATTCCAGGGCCCACTACCCTGAAATCGCTGAGGTGCTCGAAGAGTGGTACGACCGCAGCGCCGACAAATGCGACCTGTTCATCAATGTAAGCAAGGTCAATGAATACAGCATAACCTGCACCGTGTGCCGCCATTTCGACACCACCGGCTGCGGCTCCACCGACCTTCAGGGCCCAAGCATCCTGAAGCTGCTGGATGCCGCCATCAAGCACGACAGCCTCTGACTTGTTAAAATCCCCCTTGTATTCCCCCTTTTCCAAAGGGGGAGAAGAACTGCTGCCTTTGATGAAGATAGACTGAGAAAGATTTTAAGTCCCCTTTTCCTAGGGCAGAAACAACAAATCTCTCCCCCCGATTTCATCGGGGTAAAGGGGAAATAACCTGCTTTGAGTTTTCCGAAAAATATGTTAAAATTACACTAATGCAATCCCTTGTACACCTTGACTTTGCAGGCACAAAATGTAGTATTCACCGGTTGCTTTCGGGCCCCCTTTACGCCTGTCCCATAGATTGGGAAGCATTTTCAAACTGATAACCATGCCCCAGCAAAATAACCATAATACGAATAATCACACCTCCGAAGACTATACCGCGGAGGATATACGTGTTCTTGACGGGCTGGAGGCGGTGCGCCGCCGCCCGGGCATGTACATCGGCAGCACCGACGAACACGGCCTCCATCACCTCGTTTACGAGATAGTCTACAACAGCATCGATGAGGCCATGGCCGGCTATTGCGATCGGTGCGAGATCACCATTCACGAAGATAACTCGGTCACAGTAACGGATAACGGCCGGGGTATACCCGTCGACCTGCACCCGGCGACCAATACCTCAGCGCTGGAGGCAGTCATGACCCGCCTTCACGCCGGAGCTAAATTCGGCGGCCGCACCTATGCGGTATCCAGCGGTTTGCACGGCGTCGGTGCTTCCGTGGTGAACGCCCTATCTTCCTGGCTCAATGCCGAGGTGAAGCGCCAGGGTAAAGTATACCGTCAGAAATATGAGCGGGGAACTCCTAAGTGCAAGCTGGAAGTAATCGGCGATACCACTGAAACGGGGACCACCGTCACTTTCCTCGCGGACAAACAGATCTTCAGTGATATAAACTACAATTTCGATACCATCCGCCAGCGCCTCAAAGAGCTGGCTTTTCTCAACAAGAACCTGGAGATAAGCTTCAAGGACTCCAGGTTTGACCAGGAAGCCACATTCCTCTTTGAGGGTGGCATAGCCAGCCTCGTCAGCCGCATGAACAAGAACCGGCAGGTACTTAACCGGCAGCCTATCTACATCTCCGGCACGGTGAACAGCACGGTGGTAGAAGCAGCCTTGCAGTACAACGATGGCTTCAGCGAGTCCACGCTCAGCTTCGCCAACTGCGTAAATACCATAGACGGCGGCAGCCATCTAACCGGATTCCGCTCAGCCCTGACCCGTGTCCTCAATGACTATGCTCGAAAGAACAAGCTGCTAAAGGATTCCGACACCAACCTCATAGGCGATGATGTCCGTGACGGACTAACGGCGGTGATCAGCGTAAAGCTCGTAGAACCGCAGTTCGAGGGACAGACCAAGGCCAAATTGGGTAATCCTGAAATTAAGACACAAGTAGAAGCCGTGGTAGCCGACGGCCTTTCTCTATATCTGGAGCAACACCCGGACGACGCCAAAGCCATCATAGAGAAGTGCCTGATTTCGGCTAAAGCCAGAGAGGCAGCCCGAAAGGCTCGCGACCTTATCTTTAAAAAGAGCGGCCTGGAGTTAGGCACCCTGCCTGGAAAACTAGCCAGCTGTTCCGAGAATGACCCAGAACAGTGCGAGCTTTTCCTGGTTGAAGGTGACTCGGCCGGAGGCTCCGCCAAGCAGGGCCGGGACCGCCGGTTTCAGGCCATTCTACCGCTACGTGGTAAAATTTTGAATGTGGAAAAGGCCCCCAAAGATAAGATTCTGGACCATGAAGAAATCCGGGCTATGATTACCGCGCTGGGAGCCGGCATCGGTGACCAGCTCGACTTCGCCAGGCTGCGCTACCACCGCATAATCATCATGACCGATGCCGACGTAGACGGCTCCCACATTCGAACTTTGCTTCTGACTTTCTTCTACCGCAACATGGCGGAGTTGATAAGCCGGGGTCATCTATTCATCGCCCAGCCACCCCTCTACCGGATCCAGGCAGGTAAACAGCAGTTCTGGATTTATTCAGATCAAGAAAAGGACGCCAAGCTCAAGGAGTTAAAAGGCAGCAAAACGGAATTACAACGCTACAAGGGTCTGGGAGAGATGAGCGCCCAGCAGTTATGGGATACCACCATGAACCCGGAATCGAGAACCCTGCTCAGGGTACAAATTGAAGACGCCATAACCGCCGATCACATATTTCACATGCTCATGGGCAGCGAGGTGCCGCCCAGAAAATCTTTCATTCAAGCCCACGCCAAGAGCGTGAGGAATCTGGATATCTAGCCTGAGACCAATTCACTTCCGATAGAGCTTGTGCCTTTCGATATACCTTTCCACCTCTTCAGGTACCAGGCCGTGAATAGATAATCCCTGAGCCACTCTCTTCCGTATGTCCGAAGAGCTGATGTCAACCGGCGGTATGTCCAGCCAGATCACCCTCTGAGTGATCCCCGGGATCGATGTTTCCAGAGTATTTAAATCCGGGCGATCAAAACCCGGCCTGTTGACGGCGACCAGCTTGCAGAGCTGAATAAGTTTGCCCGGCTCCTTCCATTGTGGCAGCGCCACCAGGCTATCCCAGCCGAACAGGAAAAAGATCCCCGCCTCCTCGCCCAGCTGCTGCCGTAAAATGACCACGGTATCCAGAGTATACGAGGGCCCCGGCCGGTCTATCTCGACAGGCGAAAGCTCAAAATGAGAGTTGGCTTGAATAGCCAGCTTCACCATCGCCACGCGCTGCGGTGCCGGCGTGATGTCATCCTCTGTCTTAAGCCACGGCTGGCTGGCCGGAACAAAGATGACCTTGGCCAGACCCAATCTCAGCCTGGCTTCTTCAGCCAAAATAAGGTGCCCCGTATGTATGGGGTCGAACGTGCCGCCCAGTACACCTATATTCATTTCTCCCGCCTGACCTTGGGCTTAGGTCGAAAGACGGCCACCGGCACTTCCGACACGAGAGACTTTTTCGGCATCTCCTCCAATATCCTGGCTATTTCCGACAAAAGTTCTGGTACACCTTCCCTGGTGACCGCCGAAATGAAAAATGGCTTCAGCTTCACGGAACTGAAGAGCCGCTTAATTTCAGGCAACCTGGCTTGAACCTCCGGTAAATCTACTTTGTTTACCGCCACAATCTGAGGCTTTTGAGCCATCTGCGGCTTATACAGGCCCAGCTCCGCGTTAAGGTTGTTCATGTCGTCGATTACGTTGGCAGCTCGGCCATCGAGCAGATGGACCAGAACCCTGGTCCTCTCAGCATGACGCAGAAACTCATGTCCTAACCCTCTCCCCAAGTGAGCGCCCTCTATAAGCCCGGGGATTTCCGCCAGGATAAATGTCTTCCTCTCCACTTCCACCACGCCGAGGGCGGGTACCCGAGTAGTAAATGCGTAGTCCGCAATTTTGGGCTTAGCTTCGGACACAGCCGCCAGAAGAGTCGATTTGCCTACGTTAGGATACCCGATAATACCCACATCGGCAATGAGCTTCAAATCGATTATAAGGCAGCGCTCCTCGCCGGGCGAGCCAGGGGTGGCCCTCCTAGGCGCCTGGTCCCTGGAGGTAGCAAAATGGACGTTGCCCAAGCCACCGGCGCCGCCTTTAGCCACCAGGACCTCCTGTCCGTGCTCACTCAAATCAGCCAACAGCAACTCCCGGTCATCTTCCTTAAGTATTACCACCGTACCCAACGGCACCTTAATTACGAGGTCGTCGCCCCTGGCACCGTGTTTCTTTTGGTTGCCGCCGTTCTTTCCGGATGCTGCCTTAAAATGTCTCTTGCCACCAAAGTGATCCAGATTGCTAACGCTCTTGTCTGCCATAATCCGGACATCGCCACCATTACCACCATCACCACCATCAGGACCCCCGAGAGGCACATACTTCTCATGGCGAAAACTGACCACGCCCCTCCCCCCGTCTCCAGCCCGTACCGTAATTTCGGCTTTATCCACTTAATATCATATCCTTATTCTTTATATAGTTCATAAGTGTGTAATAATAGTAATTAGACTATAGCACAATGTGGATGGCCTTATCATGGTAGGGAAAAGGGTATGAGGGCAATGGTCTGAAGTTATCAACAAAACTTGATGGTTTCATCCACCGTTAAGCGCTTTTTCTGCACAAAAGGCCAAATCATGAGGTGGATGACGGCTTTTGGGGCAGCAATTTCTGACGGATGTTTTCGATTGAATAGCGAAGCTGTGGATCGATGTGGATTTGTTCGGCTATCTTGGCACAGCCATGCATTATGGTAGTATGGTCCCGCCCTCCCAGGATTCTGCCGATTTCCGCCAGCCCGTGGTGATTCTGTTCGCGCAAAAGGTACATGGCTACCTGGCGGGCCAGAGCAGTTTTCCTGTCTCGCCCTTTGCCTGTCAGTGCTTTGAGGTCGATGCCATAGTGGTTAACGACTGCGGTAATTACATACTTGGGGGTCAGCGCCTCTTCCGGCTTACTTTCTTTGGTTATTATGTCGGCCAGTGCCTTTGTGGCTAGCTCCATGTCCAGTTTGGCGCCACTCAGCCTTGAATAGGTAACAACTCTATTGAGGGCGCCTTCCAGTTCTCTGGCGTTACGCTGAAACTGGGTTGCCAGAAACTTGAGAACTTCCTGCGGGATGCATGAGTTCAACTGCTTGGCTTTTGCTTTCAAGATGGCCAGACGCGTCTCCGGATCCGGCGGCCCCAGGTCAGCCAGGAGTCCCCACTCCAGGCGTGACCTCAATTTCTTGGTTAATGAAAGTATGGCTTTTGGCGGCCGGTCACTTGTCACCACAATTTGACAGTTGTTGTCATAAAGGTCATTGAAAATGTGCACCAGGCATTCCTGGGTTTGCGCTTTACCGCTGAGAAATTGGATATCATCTAACAGCAGAAAATCAGTGCTCCTGAACTTGTTATGGAAGTCGTCAATCTTGCTGTTCTTCAATGCGATCACAAACTGGTTGGTGAACTGCTCGCCAGTGACCAGGATAGCGTTCAGGCCGTTGGTCTTGGCCAGGTGTGCGATGCCATGCAGCAGGTGTGTTTTGCCTATGCCGGTATCACCGTAAATAAACAGAGGATTATATCTATTTCCAGGCTCTTCGGATATCTCTAAGGCTGCTGCGTAAGCCAGCCGGTTGCACTCCCCGACGGCAAAATTATCAAGGGTGTACTTGGGATTCAGCCGGTATGCTGGTGTGCTTGGCTCCCTGAGTCTGGAGCTTGTCCCGCCGTCGGCCTTATAAGTGGAGGTCGCCACCAGTATATCCTGGTTGGAAGGGCTAATCACAAATTGTATGTTGGTTGCCTTGCCGGTGATGCCGGTCAAAGTCCGCTTGATCAAGGAAAGAAGGCGGCTTTTTAACCATTCAGCTATGAAGATGTTGGGAACCCGATAACAAAGGCGTCTTCGTTGTAACTTAAGCCCGTCGTGTCCTTTAGCCAGGTATCATAGTTTGGCTTACTGACTTGAAGTTGCAGTTCTCCGAGTGCGGCTTCCCAAATTTCTTGTGCTGATTTCAACTAAATCCCGCCAATTTTTGGTGCCGAATCCCCGAAAAAAGAAACGAAAACCCCCCAAAAGGTATCTCGAGCTTCTTAGCCCACGGCCTATTTAGGCCGCACTGGTTGAAAGGAACCTCCCGGGGACCACACCACGAAATTCCTTGCTTAGCGTACCACATGGGACTTCTTGGGTGTCAAGGGGGTTTTTGACATAAGCGGGAAAACCGTATAAATTTTTGTTTGATGGTTTTGTCGGTAGTCTTTATGGGCACTCCGGAGTTCTCGGTTCCAGTTTTGGAGGCTTTGACCCGAACTCCTTATAAGATGGCTGCCGTATTTACTCAACCGGACAGGAAGGCAGGCCGGGGTCAGCATGTCGTTTCCTCGCCGGTAAAACAGATGGCATTATCTCGCGCACTCGATATCATTCAGCCCGAGAGCTTGAAAGCCCCTGGCACCGTTCAGAAGCTGGCCGGTCTTGCCCCTGATCTGATCGTAGTGGCGGCCTTTGGACAGCTCCTGCCGCCGGAGATACTGGCTGTGCCCAAATTTGGCTGTCTCAATGTCCATCCTTCCCTTCTTCCGCGATACCGCGGCGCCTCGCCGATAGCTACTGCTATCTTGCAGGGAGTCGAGGTAACCGGCGTTACCATAATGCTGATGGATGCCGGAACGGACACAGGTCCCATTTTGAGCCAGAGGGAAGTTCCTATATCCGCCAACGATACGGCGGGTTCGCTTGGCATCAAGCTGGCTCAGATCGGCGCTAAGCTACTGACGGAAACGATGCCTTTATGGATCGAGGGACGGATTCAAGCCAAGCGTCAAGACGATAGCCTGGCCAGTTACACTAAGGTCATCAGAAAGAGCGACGGAGAAATCGACTGGCGGCTGCCAACCTCGGAGATATGGCGGCGGGTCAGAGCCTTTGACCCATGGCCCGGCTGCTATACCTTGTGGCAGGGTAAGCGACTGAACTTTAGTAAGGTAGTACCATTGTACGTCGATGATAGGTCCACCCACCCCGGTCTGGTGGTAGCCCTGCCGCCGCCATCGCCGGCGGCGGTTGGGGTTGAGACCGGGGACGGGGTCCTGGGGTTGCTTTCCCTCCAGTTGGAGGGGAAACGGGAGATGCCGGCAGCGGAGTTTGTACGCGGGCACCGGGATCTCGTTGGTAGCAGCTTGCTTTGACATAATTCACTATTTTTGACTAGAATATAGCTTCGGAGGAATATAGACCGTGTTTTTCTTTGATCCAATTTGGTTTCTTGTTATGTTGCCGCCTCTTATTTTCATGTTTTACGCGCAGTCGAGGGTAAGTTCGGCCTTTAATAAGTATTCCAAGGTGCCCAATGCCCAGGGACTCACCGGGGCTGCGGCAGCCGAGAAATTGCTTCGTGATAACGGCCTCGGCAATATCAAGGTTGAAACGGTGAAAACCAGGCTCGGTGATCACTACGATCCGAGCAAGAAAGTTTTGCGTCTCTCGCCTGGCGTATCGGATACTCCTTCCGTGGCCGCATTAGGTATCGTGGCTCACGAAGTGGGGCATGCCGTTCAAGATAAGACTGGCTACGGCTTTCTTAAGTTTCGAACTTCTTTGGTGCCCGCCGCCAGTGTGGGCAGTACTATCGGTTATGTTTTCGTCATCCTGGGCCTGTTTCTGTCCTGGTTTGGCGCCAAGTTCGGACTGACCGTCGTTTGGGCCGGTGTTTTTCTCTTCTCTTTAGCTGTGATTTTTAGTCTGGTGACGCTGCCTGTCGAGTACAATGCCAGTAGCCGGGCCAGGCAAATGCTGCGCAGCAGTGGGATGGCCGTGACTCAGGAATACGATGGCGCCAGCGCCGTTCTGTCGGCCGCTGCTCTGACCTACGTGGCGGCTACGCTTCAGGCGCTAGCCCAGCTTTTCTATTTCGTTATGCTGGCTTTGGGCGGGGGTCGAAGGTAGCTGCAGGTAGCACTTGTGGTATAAACCCCCTGAAAAGAATGGTCTTTCAGGGGGTTATTTATTTAGTGATTGCCAATTTATTGCTGTCACGATTATAATTGCGCTTAAACAGTCTGAGTTTCCACAGGGTGTTGTCGTTGCCTGAGCATAAGAATCGAGACAATTTTGCGGCATTGAAGGAGATCATCTCCAGGCTGCGCGGTCCGGATGGCTGTCCCTGGGATAAAAGCCAGACGCACGAGTCTCTGAGACCGTATCTGATTGAAGAGTGCTACGAGGTATTGCAGGCTCTGGATGAAGGTATTCCGCAGAAGCTCCGAGATGAGCTGGGCGATCTTCTGCTTCAAATAATGCTTCACGCACAGATCGCCGGCGAGGCGAGGCAATTCGATATTGATGGTGTGATTCTTAGCATTAGCAACAAGCTGATACATCGGCATCCGCACGTCTTTGGCGACCGTAAGGTGAAGGATGCTAAAGAAGTGGAACTGGGCTGGGAGGCTTTGAAGCAGGAGGAGCGGGGGCAGGGGGAATCGCTCCTGGCCAGCCTGCCCGGGCAGATGCCGGCCCTGTCCTCCAGCCAATCGATACAGCGCCGGGTGGCCGGAGTGGGTTTCGACTGGGAAAAGGTGGATGACATCATGGACAAGCTGACGGAGGAGGTGGCGGAGATTAGAGGGGCCCCCAGCCAACAGGAAAAGGCCAATGAGTTCGGTGACCTCCTTTTTACACTGGCCAATATCGCCCGCCGGCTGGACATAGACCCGGAGATGGCGCTCCGCTCGGCTAACCAGCGTTTTTCCCGTCGCTTTGCCTATATGGAGAATATTTGCCGCGAGCGCGGCCTCAACTTAGCCAGTTTGTCTTTGGATGAACAGAACCTGTTATGGGAAGAAGCCAAGACAAAGAGTGGAGTAAACTGGTCGGGGCGAGAGGGCTCGAACCTCCGACCTCAGCGTCCCGAACGCTGCGCGCTACCAGACTGCGCTACGCCCCGCAACCTCCTATTATAAGCTGCTTTAACTTCCAGGGCAAGCAGTGTAAACTATTTAAATCGTTCTTGGCCGTCATTTATCATCCCGATGAAATCGGGATAACGGGTAAATTAATCATGAAATATTGCGTTCTGATAATCGACGGTGCGGCTGGCTGGGCGCTGCCCGAGCGTGACGGCAAGACCTGCCTTGAGCTTGCCCATACGCCAAATCTGGATGCTATGGCGCGGGAAGGAACTGTGGGGCTGGTCCGAACCGTGCCGCCGGGCATGGAGCCCAGCAGCGCCTGTGCCTGTATGTCGGTTCTTGGCTATGATCCGAAGGTCTATTATCGGGGCAGGAGCGCTATCGAGGCTAAGAGTATGGGTATTCCCATCGGTGATGACGAGGTCGTTTTCCGCTGCAACCTGGTCGCTGTCCGCGATGGTAAGATGTGGAGCTACAGCTCAGGGCACATAGACACTGGCGAAGCCCATGCGCTTATCGGCGCTCTAAATAAGAAGCTTGGCAGCGACAAGGTACATTTTTATCCCGGCGTCAGGTACAGGCACATATGCAAGATCAAGGGCGGAGAGGATACGCTTTTGGCTTCATGCACTCCGCCGCATGATATCCCCGACAAGCCTATCGCCGAGTTTCTGCCGAAAGGCCCTGGCAGTGACCTGTTGCGAGACCTCATGGCCCGTTCCGAGGCCGTGCTCAAGAGCCATCACGTTAACCTCGAGCGGCAAGCACGGGGTGATATCCCGGCTACAATGATTTGGCTATTCTGGGGCAGCGGTAAAATACCCGGGATGCCGCCATTTCGAAAGGCCTATGGCCTCGAGGCGGCTATGACCTCGGCAGTCGACCTTCTTCGCGGCTTAGCCCTGATGGCAAAGATGGAGGTATTGGAAATCCCCGGTGTAACCGATGGTCTGGATAACGATTATGCTGGGCAGATGGCCGGCGCCTTGAAAGCGCTGGACGATTATGGCCTTGCTGTAGTCCATGTCGAAGCGCCTGACGAGGCAGGCCATGCCGGCTCGATTGATGATAAAGTGGAGGCTATTCAGGCAGTGGACAAAGAAGTTGTCGGGCGGATACGCTCCTGGGGTCGGGATTCGCTTCGAGTCTTGGCGTTGCCCGACCACCCAACGCCGATAAAGCTTCAAACTCATACTGACGAGCCGGTCCCATTTGTGCTGTGGGGGCCCGGATTTACCTCTAACGGAGCCCAGAGATTCACCGAGGCCGCGGCCAAGGATACCGGGGTATTTATCGATGCCGGACATACTCTTATGGGCAAGTTGACGCAGGGTAAATAAGTGGAAAACGCCTTGCGGTTTGTTTAGAATAGGCAGGAGGAAAAATGGCGCTCATAGTTCAGAAATATGGTGGCAGCTCGGTGGCCGATGCTGAAAAAATCAAGAACGTGGCTCGGCGCATAGCTGCCACTAAGGACAAGGGCAATGAGGTCATCGTCGTGGTCTCGGCCATGGGTGATACCACTGACGATCTCATTAAATTGTCTGAGCAGATTACCCCCAAACCTGAGGAACGGGAGATGGATGTTTTGTTATCCACCGGAGAGATAGTCTCCAGCACACTCCTGACTATGGCCTTGCATAGCATGGGCCAAAAAGCGGTGAGCTTGAGCGGCGCCCAGGCGGGCATCGAGACCGACAGCAGCCATAGCAAAGCTCGCATTGTGCATGTTGAGCCGAAACGGATTATTAAAGAGCTGGAGAGCGGCAACATTGTTATTGTGGCCGGGTTCCAGGGGATAACCCGCGGCATGGACATTACCACCCTGGGGCGAGGTGGCTCGGATACTACGGCGGTGGCGCTGGCCGCGGCCTTAAAGGCGCAAATATGCGAGATTTACACGGATGTCGAAGGTGTGTTTACAGCTGACCCTCGTATTGTGCCTGAAGCCCGTAAACTTAAAGAGATTGGCTATGAGGAAATGCTGGAGCTGGCGACCATGGGTGCCAAGGTAATGCACTCTCGTGCGGTAGAGTTAGGCCAGGTGTATAAAATGCCGATACTCGTGGCATCCAGCTTCAGTGACAGACCCGGTACCATTATTCATGGAGGTACTCCGATGGAAGTAAGAAACAAAGTGAGTGGCATTGCTCATGACCTTAATGTGGCTAAGGTTACTGTAGTTGGTGTTCCCGATAAGCCGGGAATAGCTTCATCGCTCTTCCAGGCGTTGGCCAAGGCGAACATTAGCGTGGATACGATCGTTCAAAACGCCAGCATTGACAATATCACCGACTTAACCTTTACCGTGGCCAGAGGCGATTTAGATAAGGCGATGTCTCTGGTAGAACCGCTGGCGAAATCTATCAGAGCCAAGAAGTGTGCCAGCGATTCGACACTAGCCAAGATAAGCATTGTAGGCACGGGAATGCAGAATACGCCCGGCTATGCGGCCACTATGTTTAAAGCGCTCTATGAACAGGGTATAAATATCCAGCTCATTACTACTTCCGAGATAAGGATAACCTGTATTATCGCTGAGGGTAAGGCAAAAGATGCCGTTAAGGCGCTGCACAAGGCTTTTGAACTGGAGTGAGGCCAGATTTAGGCTTATACAGAAACAACCTCTTTTATGCCGGATATTTTCTCTTTCAGTACCCGCTCGATGCCATTCTTGAGGGTCATGGTGGACATCGGGCAACCGGCGCAAGCTCCCTTGAGTCTTAGACTGACTGTGCCGTCTTTCACATCAACTAATTCTACATCGCCTCCGTCTGCTTGAAGGCTCGGCCTAATGCTTTTTAGAACCTCTTCAACTTTCTCTTTCAAGATTCTCCTCTTGGATTTGGTTGTAGTTTACGTCGAATTAGGCTAACATAACGGACTTGTTTTGTCAAAGCCGTTTTGTGTGCTTGGCCCGGTACTTGACATTGACTACTTTTTTTGTAACAGTGACTGCTGTAAAATAAGAAAAATTGAGTAGATAACATATGGAGCGAATGATGCCAGACCGTGAAGAAGATAAGGCTAGATTAAGACGAAAAGCGAGCCAGGAAGCCATTTCTCTGGCTATGCAAAGTCGATGGCAGGAAGCGGTAGCTGTAAACCAAGGCATAATAGAGCTATTTCCCACGGACATCGATGCCTATAATCGACTGGGCAGAGCATTCATGGAGTTGGGGGAATTTGCTAAGGCTAAGGAATCTTATGGCCGGGCTACAGAGCTTGACCCCGGTAATGCTATCGCTCACAAGAACCTGCAGAGGCTGGCTTTTTTACCCGCTTCGAAAGGTAAGCTGAAGGAAGAAAAACGCGAGGTTTCGCCGGATATTTTCATTGGGGAGATGGGCAAAGCCGGGGTGGTAAACCTCCAGAATTTGGCTCCTCGGGAAGTGCTGGCCCGTATGGCCGCCGGTAATCCAATCTATCTGAAAGTGAAAGGGCAACAGCTTGTTGCTGAGAACGAAGAAGAGGAATATCTGGGATTGGTTGAACCACCCCATGGTTTTCGCTTGGCTAGATTGATAGAAGGCGGCAATAGATACACTGCGGCGGTGGTGAATACTAGCAATGACGGTACGAAGATCATCATCAGGGAGGTATTTCAGCATCCTAGCCAGCTTGGGCGTCCCTCCTTTCCGGTTAAAGCTGTCGAAGGTTTTCAACCTCACGTTAAGGATACCCTTCTTAGACATGAGACCGCGGAAGAGGAATCTTTAGAAGAGGGGGAGGATATGGAGTTGGAGGAGGGCGAACTGATACCCGAAGGCTTCTCCATATTTGAGGGGGTTTCCGCTGAGGAGGAAACGATGACGGAAGGAGATTTGCTGGAGGAATAGCGTACGCCAAGCGAGCGAGTTTTTCAGGAGGCTAAATGGAAGTCGGACTAATTAAGCCAGTTATCATTGAAGAGGAGATGAAGAGCTCCTATCTAGCCTATGCTATGAGCGTCATAGTTTCCAGAGCCCTTCCGGATGTACGTGACGGATTGAAACCGGTACATAGGCGGATACTATATGGAATGGAGGGACTCAGCCTTCATTATAACAGTTCCTATAAGAAGAGCGCTCGTATAGTTGGTGACGTGATGGGTAAATATCATCCTCACGGGGACGCGCCGATATACGAAGCTATGGTGAGAATGGCACAGGATTTCTCCATGAGGTACAGGCTCGTCGATGGGCAGGGCAATTTCGGCAGTATGGATGACGATCCGCCGGCCGCCATGCGCTACACCGAAGCGCGCCTGGCCAAAATAGCCGAAGAGATGTTGATTGACATCGATAAGGATACCGTCGATTTCACACCTAACTTTGATGATAGCTTGACGGAGCCGACGGTTCTCCCCGCCCGATTACCCAATATGCTGGTGAATGGCTCATCCGGTATTGCAGTAGGTATGGCTACCAACATTCCGCCTCATAATCTCAGCGAGGTATGCGATGCCATCGGCTATATTATTGACAATCCCGAAGCTGATGTTGATGATCTCATGAAGATTGTAAAGGGGCCCGATTTTCCTACCGGCGGCATTATCCTGGGCCGGGAAGGGATTAAGAGTGCCTACGCCAGCGGGCAAGGCAAGGTTGTGGTTCAGGCTAAGGTTACTGATGAGACCCTGAAGGGAGGACGCCAGCAGTTGGTCATAACCGAGCTTCCCTATCAGACTAATAAAGCTGCTTTGGTGGAGAGAATTGCTGAGCTGGCTCGAGAGCGTAAGATTGAAGGTATAAGCGACGTTCGTGATGAATCCGACCGCCAGGGCATGCGGATAGTTATAGGTCTGCGCAAGGACGCTCAACCCACTAAGATTTGCAACAACCTCTACAAATATACCCCCATGCGGTCATCTTTCTTCATCAACATGTTGGCCCTGGTTGATGGCCAGCCTCGAGTTATCAATCTGAAGGAAGCCTTGACCTGCTATATAGACTTCCGCCGCGTGGTAATCACCCGCCGTTCTCAGTTCGACCTGCAGAAAGCCAAAGATAGAGCTCATATCCTGGAAGGCTTCAGGATTGCATTGGACCGACTCGATGTAATCATTCAGACTATACGAAAGGCCGACACCGTAGAGTCGGCCAAAGCAAGCCTGATGAAGAACTTCAGTCTGTCGCAAATTCAGGCCCAGGCTATACTTGATATGCAGCTACGTCGGTTGGCACAGCTGGAGCAGAAGAAAATAGTAGACGAGTATAGTGAGGTAGTGAAAACTATCGCTTACCTTGAAGATCTTTTGGCAAATCCGAAAAAAGTGCTCTTTCTTATCAGGCAGGATGTAGTCGACCTTAAGAAGGGATACGGGGACCAGCGCCGCACGGCAATTAAGCGGGAGGAGGCCGAGGAATTTCATGATGAGGACCTTATACCTCATCAGGATGTGATTATTACGTTAAGCGAACAGGGATACATAAAGAGGATACCGGCTACGACCTATCATAAACAACATCGAGGCGGCCGGGGCCAGATAGGCATGGTAACTCGCGAAACTGACATGGTGAAACATCTGGTAGTAGCCGATACTCATGATAACTTGCTGCTATTTACCAATCGCGGCAAGGTTTATAGGCTTAGATGTTATGATATTCCCCAGGATTTATCGCGGACAACGAAGGGGACGGCTCTGGCTAACCTGTTGCCCTGTGATCCAAGGGAACAGATAACGGCCCTGGTGACGGTGAAGGAGTTTGCTGCCGGCCTGTTCATGGTCATGGCTACTTCCAGAGGCATAGTCAAGAAAACCAGCTTCGATAATTTCGCTCAGGTTCGAAGCAGCGGACTTATCGCCATGAAGCTCTTGGGGGATGAAGAGTTGATCGCCGCGAACGTGGTAACCCAGAAAGATGAAGTGATTTTGATAACTCGCAATGGGCAAGCAATTAAATTTGCCGTAAAGGGGTTGCGTCCTGCCTCTCGGACCAGCGGCGGGGTCCGCGGCATTAGGCTTGCTCCCGGTGACCGATTGGTAGCTATGGGGACGGTCTTTCCTGAAGCTCATCTGCTTACGGTTACGGAAAACGGCTTTGGTAAGCGCAGCCGCGTGAGAAGCTATCCATTGCAGGCGCGAGGCGGAAAGGGTGTGCGTGCTCATAAGGTTAACGATAAGACGGGCAAGGTAATGGCGGCAAAACTGGTGCCATCGGGCCAGCATGTCATCATTGTTTCGTCAAATGGTATCATCATCCGTGTCCCCGTGGATGAAGAAGTCTCGCTTCAAGGCAGGGACACGCAGGGCGTACGCGTAAACAGGCTTGATCCGGATGACAGGGTGGCCTCTATTGCCCTTGTCCATCAGGGGGATGATAGAGGAGGCGATAAGGAGACAGCCTAGCATTGGCGTCTCCATCGCTTTTTACCGATGGGAAATATCATCAGTGCACTGCAAGAATTCGGCTTGACTTTCGTCCCCCTCTTCGTGGCCATGGATGCTTTTGGCACCCTGCCGTTTCTGCTTCCTATGACGGAGGATATGAAGCCCCATCAACGCAAGCGGGTGGTACGTTTGGCGGTGCTTACGGCGCTGGGGCTTGGTTTGGGTTTTGTTGCCATCGGCAAGGGAATCTTCCTGTTCCTGGGGATAGAGATATCCGACTTTTTGGTCGCCGGCGGACTGATTCTTTTTCTCTTGGCGGCCAAGGAATTAGTCACCGGCAGGATGTTCGAAGCTCAAGCTTCCATCGGCGGGGAGACGGTAGGTGTTGTTCCCTTGGGTACTCCTCTTATAGTGGGACCAGCAGTCCTCACCACTCTGCTGATATTGATTGACCAGTACCACATCGTTGTGGTGACGCTTTCATTCATTGTCAACCTGGCCATCGCTTGGGTGCTTTTCGAGCAAGCGAACCGGGTGGTGGGTTTTCTGGGGCAGGGTGGGGTCAGGGCCACATCCAAGGTTGTCAGCCTCTTCTTGGCAGCAATTGCCATCAAAATGATTCGTCAGGGTGTCTTACAGGTTTTGAAGTAAATTCGAAGCATGTTGCGAACTCTGTTGGCACCTTTGTCACGGAGCCTTTCCATAGCAAAAGATCGCTTAGCCTATTAGGACACATGACTTAGGGTTTTATGAAGATAGGTGTGCTCTCTGACACTCATATCCATCTTGCCGGAGAGATACCGCAGGAGGTCGTGCAAGCGTTTGCTTACGTGGACCTGATAGTTCACGCGGGCGATTTTGTCGGCTCTGAGGTACTTGAAGGACTCAGGCAGCTGGGTGAGGTTAAAGCCGTCCACGGCAATATGGATTCCGCCAAGCTCAGAAGCTTGCTTCCGGAGAAGGAGTTTTTGGTGGTCGGTGACAGGAAGATTGGGATTATCCATGGGTGGGGTGGTCCGGAAGGGATAGAGGAACGATTAAAGCCGCACTTTGACGATGTGGATGCGATCATATATGGCCATAGCCACCGGGCAAAGATGGTACAGATTGATGGCGTCCTGTTTTTTAACCCGGGGCCAGGCTACCAGTCATTCGGCATCCTGACAATCGAAGAAAATATCAGCGGGGAGATAATAAGGCTCTCGGCGGCATAAATGAGAAAGACCGACCTTCAGCTTGCCCCAACATTGGCGGACGGTGCTGTTCTGAGGCCCAAATCTCCGAAATTCTGAGCCTTACTATCTGCGCTTTTTGGACTGATCGACTTGACATACCAAACGCCAAGTAGTAGAAATAGGTTCGATTGTGAGGTTCAATTTATAGGACGCAGTCAGCAAGATCTCTATTACCGGAGCGGGACATAGTATTTATGAATGGGACAAAGGAGCAATTGATCAGGGAGTTGAAATCCTTGCGCCAGCGTGTTGCCGAGATGGAGATATCAGAGAGCCGGCACCAGAAGGCAGAAGAGGAACTACAACAAGCCGAGGAGCTATTCCAGGGGGTGTTCTCCAGCTACCTCGATGCCATATTAGTATTGCGTCTTGCAAACCCACCGGTCATTACCAACTGCAACCCGGCGGCAAGCAAAATCTTTGGTTACAGCTCCGATGAAATGATAGGCCAGACGATGCTCTTTTTGCACGCCAACGAAGCAGAGCTTCAGGCATTTCGCAAGATCGCCTATCCGGCGATTGAAGAGAAGGGATTTGCATATCTGCCCGAATTTTGTATGCGGCGCAAGGACGGAACGCTGTGCTCCACCGAGCACAGCGTAGTTGCTCTAAAGGATAAACGGGGCAAGCACATTGGTTTCGTCAGCGTTATACGGGACATAAGTCAGCGTAAGCAGCTTGAGGAAAAATATCGGACTATTATCCATACTACCACGGATGGTTTTTGCTTCGGAGATACGCGCGGCCATTTTTTGGATGTCAATGATGCGTACTGTGACCTGTTGGGCTACAGCCGCGATGAATTGCTCAGCATGAATGCGGCTGATATCGAGGCAAATGAAACACCACAGGAGATCAAACGCCGTCTCAGGCGCATAAAGGGTGTTGGCCATGACCGTTTCGAGAGCCGTTACAGGCGTAAGGATGGGCATATCATTGATGTTGACGTCAGTATCACTTATTTGGATGTAGAGAATGGTCGGTTGTTCGTATTCCTTCGTGACATCACGGAGCACAAGCGACTGGAGAGAAAGCTCAAAGATACCGAGTTACGTTATAGGACCGTGTTTGAACAATCGCCGGATGGAATCATCTTAGTCGATCCCAAGACCACCAAAATAGTGGAATTCAACGATTCCATCTGCAGACAGCTAGGCTACTCGCGCGATGAACTTTTGGGCAAACAAATTCTGCAATTTGAAGCAAAGGAGAACCGTGAAGGGACTTGGAGTCACATAGCTGAAGTCTCGCGGGTTGGCAAGGTGGAATTCGCCACCAAGCACCAGACTAAGCAGGGTAAAATCAAGGATATAGTGGTCATTTGCAAACAGATTAAGATAGCTGGAAAGAAATTTTATCTCAGCATCCACCGGGATGTCACGGGGAGTAAGCGGGCAGAGGAATCAATGCGACTAGGCTCTGAGCTACTGGACAGCGCCACAGACTCGATATTTGTGCACGACCTCGAGGGGAATTTTCTTTACGTGAATGAAACGGCCTGCAGGTTTCACGGCTACAGCAAGGCTGAGTTCATGAAAATGACGCTACAACAAATTGTGGCTCCTGAACGAGTCAGTAGCCTTTCATCTGATTTCAGTACGATGTTGGACAAAGGCCAGGCAATATTCGAGTCGGCTCATATACTGAAAAATGGCTCGATTCTGCCGGTAGAAGTGCACGGGCGCGTTTTCGAATATGAAGGTAACAGGATATTCCTCGCGGTTATTCGCGATATCGCTGAGCGTAAACAGAGAGAGGAGGAGAGAAAGGAAATCGAGCAGAAAGCTCAGCTAGCCAGTCGCCTGGCCTCCGTCGGCGAAATGGCGGCGGGTATCGCACATGAGATAAATAACCCTCTCACCGGCGTTATTGGCTACGCCCAGTTGCTGGTACAACAGGACATCCCCGAGAACATCAAGAGAGACTTGAACGCCATATATGAAAGCGCACAGCGGGTAGCCGACATAATTAAGCGGCTTCTTACGTTTGCCCGCCAGACGAAGCCAGAGCGAAGCTATGCAGATATCAATGAGCTCCTGAATAACACGCTCGCGATTGTAGGCTACCGGTTGCGTAACGACAACATTCAGGTCACCACCAACCTTGACCCTGACTTACCGATAACTATTGCCGATACCGGCCAGCTTCAGCAGGTCCTCCTCAATTTGCTGATGAATGCCGAAATAGAGATGAAACTGGCTCATGGTAAGGGGAAGCTGCTAGTTAAGACTGAGAGGGCGCAAGATACCATTAGAATAACTGTCAAGGACGACGGCCCAGGTATAGCCAAAGAGAATCTTGAGAGGATATTCGATCCCTTCTTCACTACTAGAGAAGTGGGGTGGGGAACGGGACTTGGCCTGAGCGTTTGCCATGGAATAGTTGCCGAGCATGGGGGGAGAATATACGCTGAAAGCAAGTTGGGCAAAGGAGCCAGTCTGATTGTGGAGTTGCCCATAATCGCGGAATATGAACAGGTGCAAGCAGACAGACCGGTGGTGGAAAAAGCTAGAAAAGTGGCTAAGGCTAAGATACTGGTAGTGGACGATGAGGCTGTGGTTAGAAACTTCTTAAGCCGGGTGCTAACCGAGGAGGGTTATCAGGTGGAGGTCGTGGGTAATGGCCAGGACGCCTTAGATATGATGAAGAATCGCAGATACCGTCTCATCCTGCTGGACATCAAGATGCCTGATATGAGTGGTATAGACCTGTTTAAGCAACTTAACGAGATAGCTGAATCTCTAGCCAAAAGAGTGGTCTTTGTTACCGGCGATATCATGGGGGAAGACACTAAGAGATTCCTCACCCAGACCCGGGCACCTTATATTACCAAGCCGTTTGACGCCAAGCAATTAAAGGCCGAGATAAAACGCAGGTTAACCTGAAAGATATCGCTCTGGCGCTTCAGTCCTGTACATCATCCCACCGGACAACCCAAAGCGTAAGTAAACCTTGGCGTATTGAGTTACTTTTCTTTAGCTTCGGCTTCTGCCTTAGCCTCAGCTGTGACCTCACCCTCGGGCGCTACGCCCTCAACTTCCTCTGCGGCCTCGGCTACTACTGGCGCTACCTCAATTTCTTTGCGCGCTTCGGCTACTTTGACTACCAACTGCTCCGAGTCGCTGAGCAGCGTTATGCCGTGGCCCAGGGCTATGTCTTTAACGTGGATAGTATGGTCGAGCTCCTCAAGGCCCGATATGCTGACCTCTATACTATGAGGAAGGTCATCCGGCAGTGCCTCGATACGAAGCGAATCAACAAGGTGAAGTATGGAGCTGTTCTTGATTTTCCTTAGAACAGGTGCCTCTCCGACGAACACTAGGGGAACTTCTGTCTTAATCTTTTCCGTCGCCCTCACCTGATAGAAATCTACGTGAAGTACATCATCGTTCATCGGATTTCGCTGGACTTCACGAACGAGAACCCTTACGGGGTTTTTTGAATCGTCAATTTTCAGGGAGACCAGGTCAGTCTTTCCGGCATGCGCCAGGAAGTTCTTCAGACTCTTGGCATCAATATTTATTGGAGTGGAATCAATTCCGTGTCCGTATATATTGGCTGGAATTATACCTTGGCGGCGAAGAAATCTTACTTTCTTGCCGGCTACTTCTCTTTTGGATGCCTCGAGTTCCAGTCGTTTCACGTTATTACCTCTCTCATTAGCCCATAGATATGTATCAGGCCCCTTTGGGCTGCCCGCAAACAAACAGGCGGCAACCTTAGAGATTAGAATATTTTCTGTCGGAAGTCAAATTTCTGCGGCTAGGTTCAGTAGGCTTTCACACCTCTTTTTTGAGCTCTTCGAAGGCCTTCTTCACCTCCTCCACAGAGGCTTCATCTTCTAAGGTAGTGAGATCGCCGATCTTGGTGCCGCTGGCTACAGCCTTCAGAACGCGCCTCATTATTTTGCCACTCCGCGTCTTTGGCAATTTGGCGACGAAATATATTTCATCCGGCGTGGCCACCGGGCCCAGCGTTTTACGTATGTGTTGTTTTATCCTGTTCTTCAGGTCCTCCGATGGCTCTACCCCTTGCTTAGGCGTGGCGAAGACGACTATGGATTCGCCCTTGACCGGATCTGGCCTACTGGTCACAGCCGCCTCAATCACGGCGTCGTGAGAGACGACGGCGTCTTCTATTTCTATTGTTCCGATTCTATGCCCCGCTACTTTCAGGACTTCGTCGGCCCTACCCAATAGCCAGAAATAACCGTCTTTGTCTCTGATGGCATAGTCACCGGAATAGAACATGCCCGGAAATTTTGACCAGTAAGTCTCCTGATACCTTTGTGGGTCTCCATGTATGCCCGTAAGCATGCCAGGCCATGGTGACTTTATCACCAGATAGCCTTTTTCGCCGGATGGCACTGATTTGCCGCTTTCATCAACGATATCGGCGTTGACTCCAGGCAATGGGAAGGTCGCTGAGCCAGGCTTAAGGGGTACTGGTTCTATGCCTGGCGTAGGCGATATCATGGTGCCGCCAGTTTCAGTTTGCCACCACGTGTCCACTATCGGGCATCTCTCGCCGCCGATTACCCTGTAGTACCACTGCCAGGCTTCCGGATTAATGGCCTCTCCGACACTGCCCAGAAGTTCGAGGCTGCTTAAGTCGTGACGTTTAACCACATCCTCTCCATATTTCATCAGCATTCTGATGCCGGTGGGCGATGTGTAAAATATCGTAACTCCATATTTCTCTACTATGTCCCACCATCTGTCTACCGACGGATAGTCTGGAGCGCCTTCGTATAGTACTATGGCGGCGCCATGGCACAGCGGTCCGTATACGATAGAGCTGTGCCCGGTGACCCAGCCCACGTCAGCGGTGCACCAATAGACGGATTCCTCCTTAACATTGAACACCCATTCGTAGCCTGAATTAGTGAATACCAGATAACCGCCGGTGCCGTGAACTATGCCCTTGGGCTTTCCCGTGGTTCCTGACGTATAAAGGATGTAAAGGGGATGAGTGGCTTCAACGGGTTCAGCGGGCACGAAAGAGGCAGCATTGTCAAGCAATTCGTGGAGCCAGAAGTCTCGTCCCTGTTTCATATTTGTGTCCGTACCTGCTCTTCTGGCCACTACCACCTTTTCAATTGATGGCGATAAACTAACCGCTTCATCGCTGATATTTTTTAGTTCCAGATATTTACCTCTTCTAAAGCCGGCATCTGCTGTAACCAGGACTTTGGCCTTGATGTCATTAATCCTATCGGCCAAAGCTTGAGCGCTGAAACCGGAGAAGACGACGGTATGCGGGGCCCCGATTCTGGCACAGGCGAGCATGAATATAGGAAGCTCCGGAATCATGGGCAGATATAGGGCGACCGTATCTCCTTTGCTAACACCCAAATTTTGCAGAACTGAAGCGAACTTATTGACCCATCTGTAGAGAGTGGAGTAACTTAGCACTTGGCTATCACCGAGCTCGCCTTCCCAGTATATGGCAACCTTGCTCCTTCGCCAGGTCTTAACGTGGCGATCCACACATTGATAGCTGGCGTTTAATCTACCTCCGGCAAACCAATGGGCAAAAGGTGGTTGCCAGTCAAGAACAGTATCCCAAGTCTTGAACCAGTCAAGCTTGCGCGCTTCCTCCGCCCAAAAGTGTTCAGGTTCTCGTATTGACCGATTGTACATGTCTGTGTACTTCTTCGATGGCCAGTAGACTGATTCACAAGGCAAAGTTGTGCTTACCATGATTCCCCTCCTTTTGTTCCGGTTGAGATACCCCTCAAATTAATTAATGGCGATTATCCCTTAAGGACAAGTAAACTACCGATTAGATAAGCAAGTCCTATGCAAAGCCAAACAATACTGTACTGCCATATCCCTTTAGCTCTATCTTGTTTCTTATCTTCTGATGCTGATAGATAACGACCAAAGTGGAACATAAATGCTCCCATTCCAATTACGATTAATCCTATGCCTATTACAATTAATCTAGGAATTATATTAGTATCCACCTTGATTACCTCCTTTATTGAAATTAGATTGCGTCAAATCCGATTTATTTTCTTGTCGTCAAGGTATGATCGCCTAATTAATTGTAATTGATGGCCGTTTGTTGTCAAGGAAGCTCAAGGATGATTGGGAAGCTGTCACGTATCACAACAATTTGGCAGGTGTCTTGAATTTCTGCTGACAATCCGGATGCCGCTGCTGAAGTCCGCAGGCATTGCAAGGTCCATAGCGGCAATCTGCAGTCTGTCTGCCTTGCCGCATGTACTGATACTCCTTCTTGAGAAAGGCTTGTGTAACTCCAATATCAATGTGCTGCCAGGGTAAAAGTTCGTCCAGAGGTCGGCCTCGATCGCAGTAGAAGGAGGGATCGAGGCCGACCTCTTTGAAAGCACGCAGCCAGTTATCGTAGCAAAAATATTCGTTCCAGGCGTCGAATCTGCTGCCGAGCTCCCATGCCCTGTTGATGACCTGTCCAAGTCTCCGGTCACCGCGCGACAGCACCGCCTCAATTTGGCTGGTCTTGAGGTCTTGCCACGAAAGGTGGGCTCCGGCCCGGCGTATGCCCTGTCTGAGCAGCTCCTGTTTGGCAGCCAAACTTTCCTCTGAGTCCCGAGCCAGCCATTGGCAAGGGGTGTGGGGCTTGGGAATAAAGGTGGCTACGCTTACTCTGAGCCTCGGCGATTTGCCTCTGGCCTTTCTGCCTAGCTGGCAGGTTTTGGTCACTAAATCGACTATTCCCTTCACGTCATCGATGGTCTCGGTGGGCAGCCCAACCATGAAATACAGTTTAAGATTTAGCCACCCCTTATCGAACGCAGAGACGAACGTATCGAGCATAGCTTCTTCAGGGATTGCTTTGTTGATGACTTGCCTGAGCCTTTCGGTTCCAGCCTCGGGGGCGAAGGTGAGTGTAGTTTTGCGACGATATGGCAAGGATTCCACGAGTTCTATTGAAGATTTATCAAGGCGAAGGCTGGGCAGGGACAGCGTGAGATTATCTTTATGGTATTTGCCTGACAGGTGGCGGATTAAGCCCGTTATGTTATGATAATCTCCACTACTCAGAGAAACCAGCGATACTTCGTTATAGCCACAGTTGCTGATAAGTGCTGCTACGGCGTCTGTAACTTCTCCCTCGGGACGTTCGCGAACAGGACGATAAATCATTCCGGCTTGACAGAAGCGGCATCCCCGGCTACACCCTCGCTGGATTTCAACTGCTCCGCGATCATGCACTACTTTGATGTTGGGCACTACCGGCTTCACGACGGGCTGGGGCAGCCTGGCTATTATCTGCCTTTCGATCGGTAATCTTGTCTGTGGGACTCTCGGCTCGATGCTGGCGAAGGTACCATCTTTGTGGTAGCTCACCTCGTATAAGCTCGGCACATAGATGCCAGGTAGAGTCGAGGCTTGTCGCAACAGTTGCTCTCTACTGTTTTTGTATGCGCGGAAAACCTCTAACAGTTTGAGGATCGCCTCCTCGGCTTCACCGATGACAAACAAGTCTATGAAATCGGCCATTGGCTCCGGTTAAGGACGCAGCTGCCTCCAGCTATTATCAGAGGGTATGAACCATCTCTCTGCTGGCTGCGTACGGGGATTTTGGACAGGTCGAGCATATTTAGTACATTGGTATACGTAAGTTCGTACCCTAAAGAAAAACCGATTATGTCAAAATCCTTTAGGGGATGTTTAGTTTCCAGGCTGAATAGTGGGATGTTGCTCTGTCGCAGCGCAGTCTCCATATCTATCCAGGGCGCATAGACTCTCTCGGCGAGCACATCGGGTTGGTCGTTGAGTATCCTGTAAAGAATAGGCAGTGCCAGGTTCGACATGCCCACTTCGTACACATCCGGGAAGGCCAGTGCAATTCGAATCGGAGTTGTCTGCCAATCCTTGACGATGCAATTCCATTCGCCTCCAGCGTAGCGGGCTGGTCTAGAGACCTGGTAAAGCATATCATTTAGTCTGTTCATTTTTGTCAACTCAGTTTGGAAATTATAACCCTAGGTTTCCAGAGCTTTCAATTTTAGCCTGTAATTTGCTTAGTTGAAATTAAGTAGGAAAACGGTTGACTCTCATAGTAGGTGGTGATAGAATTATGCGTTGGTTTGGGCTAATTTGATTGAAGGGGGCATATCATGGTTTTGATTGGCGAGAGCATCCACATTATTTCCAAACAGGTCAGTGATGCGGTCAAGGAACGTAATCCCAGTGTTATTCGAGATCTGGCCAAAGCACAGGCTGATGCTGGGGCCGATTACATAGACCTAAACCTCGGCCCGGCGAAAAGGGACCCCGAAGAAGTGACGCAATGGTTGGTTAATACTGTTCAGGCGGTCACTGACGTACCACTCTCTATCGACACTTTGAATCCTGTAGCTATGGAGGCGGGTCTCAAAGCCTGCAAGAAAAGGCCTTTACTAAATTCAGCATCAGGAAGAACGGACAGTAAACAGCTGATGCTGCCCCTGGCTAAGAAATACAATTGCGATGTGGTCATATCGGTGCTTACGGATAAAGGTTGTCCTCCTGATATTGACTCCAGGACCGAGAGCATCATGGAAACCGTGGCTCTGGCTAACGAGATGGGTATTCCTAATGAGAATATTTGGGTTGACCCTATAATATTGCCGGTCAGCGCTGACCAGAAGCAGGTAACTGAGGCCCTGGAATTCGTAAAGATACTGCAGGATCTGCTGCCGGGGGTGAAATCCACAGTAGGACTGTCCAATATCTCCAATGGGACGCCCGAGGAGCTTAGAGGTATGCTAAATCGTACCTATATGGTAATGCTGGGCAGGTGTGGATTATACTCGGCAATTGCTGATACGCTGGACAAGGAACTGGTAAGTCTGAATAAGGGAGAACTAGCTAACATCGTTGATCTCATCTATAAGACAATGGATGGAGCGACTGTAAATACAACTTCGTTGTCGAAGAAAGAGCAAGATTACGTCAAAACAACTAAAGTTCTCATGGGCGAGACGCTTTATTCTCACGCCTGGCTCGAGAGCTAGAATTCTTTGTAAGGAGTAAGCTATGGATTACAAAGCACCATTGGAGACTTATTCTGGGAAAGTAGCCGAAGTAGTTATCGGAAAGGGGGAAAAAGCCATAAAGATTGGGGGAGAGAATGTTCTCCCCTTTCATCTATTTGAAGGAAAGATTGAGAATCGACCGCGTCTGGCTCTGGAGATTTTTGATAGAGAACCTGAGACTTGGATGGAATGGGAAACAAAGGAATATAAAGGCGTTATGTCAGACCCGGTGATGTGGGCGCAGAGATGTCTGGAGTTGGGTGCTGACCTGGTTTGCTTGCGGCTTGTGAGCACCGACCCCGCAGGGGAAAATGCCCCGGCCGATAAGGCAGCTGGTATAGTCAAGCAAGTGGCATCAGCTATAAAATCGCCGCTTATTGTTTACGGCTCGGGAGACGAGAAAAAGGATATTGAGGTTCTGCCTAAGGTTGCTGAAGCATGTGCCGGCGAAAACCTGCTCCTAGGTCCAGTGGTAAAGGAGAACTATGAGCCGATAAGCAAGGCAGCTCTTGATCACGGACACTGTATAATTGCCCAAAGTCCTTTGGATATCAATCTGGAGAAAGAATTAAACGTGAAACTGCTGAAGTCCTTCCCGCGCGAGCGGATAGTGATAGACCCGCTGAGCTCAGCTTTGGGTTATGGCATGGAATATAGCTTCACTATAACCGAGAGAACTAAACACATCGGCGTTATGTTCGGAGATAACACGATGCAGATGCCCCTTATCGCCGATTTGGGTAGCGAATGTGCCCGGACTAAGCAGGCAAAGGAAAGCGAGAAACAAGGGCTGCTATGGGAAGCAATTACCGCTATGAGCCTCTTATTGGCTGGCTCTAATATTCTCGTACTGCGGCTTCCTGAAAATCTCAAGCTCATGAAAGAGGTCATCGAGGGTAAAATCTAGTATTGATAATTATTCCTAATAATGCTATAATTTAGTGTTTGAGAATAAACCTTACGAGGAGGAACTGTAATGGCTGTTGTAACCAAGAAGCACACGAGGAAGGATGAAATTAACGAGATAATACGAGCGGAAGACAAATGGGAGCCCGTGGGACATACGCCGATGCCCGATATTCTGAGCCTGAGAAACTGGGATATGCGGTTGATGAAGACTTATAAGCCATACTATTCGCCTATGTGCGATCTATGCTGTTTTTGTACCTATGGTAAGTGCGACCTGACTGGCGACAAGAGAGGTGCCTGCGGCATTGATATCTCTACTCAGCAAGCAAGGGTAGTTACGCTCGCCTGTTGCATGGGTATGTCTGCGCATGGGGGGCATGCCAGGCATGTCGTCGACTACATGATCGAAAAGTACGGTAGAGACTACAAAATTAATCTTGGCGATCAGATCTTGGTGGAGGCGCCCCACATCCGGACGGTCATGGGGATGAAGCCCGAGACGCTTGGAGACCTGGATGAAGCTATGAAGTACTGCGAGGGACAACTTATCCACGTTGTCTCGTCGCTTCATACCGGAAACGAGGGGTCCTCGCTGGACTACGAGTCCAAGGCATTTCATATTTCGATGCTTGACCACGTCGTTATGGAAATTGCAGACATCGCTCAAATAATTGGATTCGGTTATCCCTCCTCTGAGGCGGATACCGCGCTCGTTGAATTAGGCTGGGGCTCGGTTGACAAAACGAAGCCGACAGTCTGCTTAATCGGGCATAATCCTGTGACAGCAATACCCATCGTCGACTATCTGAACGAGCAGGGCTTGCAGGATAAAGTGGAAGTCGTAGGTCTTTGTTGCACTGCTCTCGAGGTTACCCGTCGCAGTAAACTGGCTAAAGTAATAGGCCCTCTGTCCCGCGAGCTCTTCTTTGTCAGAACCGGACTTGCCGATGTTATCGTTACTGATGAACAATGCGTACGAACTGATATGCCTATAGAGGCTAGCAAAGTGGGCACAGCCCTGATCGCTACCTCAGACAAGGCCGCGTATGGACTTGAGGACGTCAGCAAGAAGAATGTAGACGAAATCCTGGCCATGATGAAAGAGGGCAAGCATGTTTTCATTGCTGACCCGGATAAAGCGGCCGAGGTCTCCGTGAAGATGGCGCTGGAGACGGCCCCGAAGCGGACTAAGGTTCTGGTTACTAAGGAACAGGTACCCGAGATGCTCAAGGACCACAGGTTATGTAACCTCTGCAGCCAGGTCTGTCCTAATCTTCTACAAGTCGGCGACGCAATCGAAGCAGCCAAGAACGGCGATCTGCAGTTACTTACTGAGGTGTTCCACAGCTGCATTGGCTGCGGAAAATGCGACCAGGAATGCCCACGCCATGTGCCCATTATCAAGAGCATGCAGGCAGCAGCCAGCTGGGAGAAGTGGAATATCCGAGCCGGGCGTGGCCCGATCATGGATACCGAGATTAGGAAGGTAGGCGCTCCCATCGTTCTGGGTACCATACCTGGCATCATTGCTATAGTTGGTTGTACCAACTTGCCTAAAGACTATGAGGAGGTCGCTGAGATTGCAGAAGAGTTTGCCAAGAGGAAATATATTGTCGTTCTCAGTGGCTGCTCGGCAATGGCGGCGGGGATGAAGAAAGACAAGGACGGCAAGACCATTTACGAAAAATATCCTCCCGCGTTCGATGCCGGCGGCGTACTAAACGTTGGCTCCTGCGTGGCTAATGCACATATCACTGGTGCTGCCATGAAGGTAGCTAACATCTTTGCCACACTGCCTTTGAGAGGCAACTACGAGGTCATCGCCGATTATATCTTAAACCGAGTCGGTGCCGTTGGTCTGGCTTGGGGCGCGTATTCGCAGAAAGCGGCAGCTATTGCCACGGGCTGCAACAGATTGGGTATCCCTGTGGTCTTGGGGCCTCACGGCGCGAAATATCGAAGGCTATTCCTCAGCCGTAAGGAAGAGGACGATTGGACGGTGATGGACGGCAGAGAGAAGAAGCTGGTAAATACTGAGGAGCCATCGCCAGAGCACCTGCTAACCGTAGTCGAATCCAAAGAGCGTGCCATCGTTACCATGGCCAAGCTGTGTATAAGGAAGAACGATACGCCTCAAGGTCGACAGATAAAGCTAACCCATTATATTGGGCTGCACAAGCAATATCTTGGGACATTGCCCGATGACCTCCATCTCTATGTCAGAAAACCTTCGGACATACCCATCTTCTTCAAGAAAGAAGTGATGGCTTATCTGGAGAAGGTCGGCTGGAAAGAGAAGCCGGTTTTGACCTTGCCCACTCTGATCGGGACGTATCCCTCAGAGGTACCTATAGAGTCTGTTGTTCACTAGGAAAAGAAAATCTGAGATTGATAGAGCGGCATGCGTATTCTGATAGCTGTACAGGGTCATTATGGCCAGAGAATTGCAGACAACATCGGGCAGAATTGTCCGGCTGACTGGAAGATTTATTCTTATACCTTCCAGCAGAACTTGCCGGATATAATTGATGACCCCGATGAGTTTCTGCCTAAGGAGTTGCCGGAGGCTGATCTGCTGATATCCCTTGGCGAGCATCCTGGGGTGGCGCAGATGATTCCGGACATGGTGGCGAGGAGCCATGCCAAGGCAGTAATTGCCCCGGCGGATAACCGCACCTGGTTGCCGCCCGGCCTGGCTAGGCAAATAAAACGAAAGCTTGAAGCCATCGGGGTTGACATGGTCTATCCGGTTCCCTTCTGTACTTTGACGGAGAAAGATAGCCAGAACCCCTACATCCTCGAATTTGTTAAGTATTTCGGCAGGCCGGAAGTGACTATAGATTTTGACGGAGAGCGCATCACTAAGGTGGGTGTTGTCACGGGGAACTCCCTGCGGTTGCACGCGGTACGTGGCTGACGGGCTCGTGGGAGTCTGGGAAAGGGATGCCGTGGAGAAATCCGGCCTTCTTCATCACCAGTACCCGTGCCTGTCAACTATGGTCATGGATCAGGAGTTTGAAGATACATTAATGCACCGTGCCGGGCTCATGACCAAACTGGCAGTGGAGAAAGCTATCAAGGATGTCAAGGTAGCTAAATGAGGAGGTTTTTATTATGACGACGACTTTACCGTATCATCGAGTTAACATCTTAACTGGCACGAAGTCAGCCAGGCTGATCGAAGATGTCGGCGAGTATGCCCAGCTAATTAAGCGAGCCAGGAGGCCTCTCCTGGTGCTCGGTTCCTGGGCTCTCACCACGACTCTCGGCGATAAGCTCCTGATAGAGTATGGCGTGGAAATAGCCAGGGCACTTGATATTCCGATATGTGCCACAGCCCACACCAAGAAGAAGCTGCTTGAGCTCGGCGTTGAGCCGGCGAGTAGCTATGACATCATGGAGATAATTAACAGCCTGAAAGACCCGGAATGGAAAGGGGTCAAGAAAGAAGGCAATCACGATTTGGTGATGTTTCTGGGCTTCAGGACTGACCTGGGTGAGCAGGGTCTATCGACCCTGAAGCACTATGCCCCACATCTCAAGACAATGACTTTGTGCAAGTATTACTATCCACATGCCAGCTATTCCCTTCCTAACTTTAGAAAAGACGCTCAATGGAAGGAATTTCTGGATAATTTAATAACTAATTTAAGGAGCAAGGAGGCGTAAAATGGCAGGAATGTTTCCAGTAGATGTAGGCCCACAATACGAGGGCGAAGTAATCAGAAAGGCCGATATGTATGTTGAGTTCGGCGGCCCCAGTGTGAAAAGCAAATTTGAGTTAGTGACACTAAAAGGTATCGATGAGATCGAGAACGAGAAGATAGAGGTTATAGGCCCGGACATAAAGGACATGAAAGAAGGTGGCAGTTACCCCTTAGGTCTTCTGATTGATGTCGCTGGCACTAAACTGGAAAAGGACATGGAGCCGGTCTTTGAGAGAAGGATGCACCTTTATGCTAACTACATAGAAGGCTTTTATCATATGAACCAGAGAGACGACGTCTGGATGAGGTTAAACAAGGACTCTTTTAACAAAGGCCTTAATTCTCTGACCGAGATCGGTAAGATACTGATGTTCTTGTATACATCGGAACTGGATGTAATCGAGAAGATGTCTATCACCTTTGTTACCGATGAGAAGAAGGTTGATGAGCTCATAGTTAAGGCTCGCGAAATCTATAAGGCGAGGGATGAAAGGGCCAGAGGTTTGAAAGAGGATGACGTGCAGGAGTTTTATAGCTGTGCCCTATGTCAGAGCTTTGCTCCGACCCACATCTGCATTGCCACTCCAGAGCGAGTGGCTAATTGTGGAGCCATAAGCTGGTTTGACGGTAGAGCCGCGTATAAGCTTGACCCGGAGGGGCCGGTGCAGGAAGTGAAGAAGGGCGAATGCCTTGATCCCATAAGGGGTGAGTACAAGGGCTGTAACGAACTGGCGGCGGTGAAGTCTATGGGGACTTATAATCGCGTTTATCTGCACAGTGCGTTTGAGCATCCGCACACTTCTTGTGGCTGCTTTCAGGCGATCTGGTTCTACATTCC
>CAVVVB010000027.1:0-70756 GCA_963751585.1 uncultured Chloroflexia bacterium
ATTAGATGTAACCTTATATTTAACAATTATATGCCGCTCCAATAAGCAAACATATCAGTACCTCTACTTAATTCGCTTATTAATACTACCTAATTTGTCGACCTGCACCCCCCGAAAATAGGTCCGTTAGACTGGAAAGTTAGATCTATGATTTTTATTATGGGTTCCCTATGTTTGTTCAATGGTAATAAATTCCAAGGGCACGGCAATACGGATTTTCATCTCCTGCGGAATTGCCACTATTTGAACTTAAGGCGTCTAAGGCCTTCTTCTTATCCTGAAGCGTACATTTATCCAGTTTGCGCTTTATTTTTTGCAATATTGCTCAATTCTTTTCTTCGACGCTGATAGAATGCCATCGTAATCACAACCTGTATTGTTGCATCACCATTTCGATCATAATCGCCGGAAAACGGCAATCGTTACGGCTGTCATAACGATTGTAAAAGCCAGCAATATCCATATATCAAAACCGATGCTGTGGACGGCAAAAGCTTGTATTCCATGGGAGCGTAACGTTGTAGTTAAACCTATCTGGCGGATTGGGTCGACCCCATAGGTCAGCGGGTCTATTTTGGTTAGAACATCCATCCACGTGGGCAGGTTTTTCAGTGGGAACAGAGCTCCACTTAGGAAATATAACGGCAATACTAAAACCATCATTATAACCTGGAAAGCCTGGATCGATTTAATTATGCCTCCCAATGCTACTCCTAGAGCCGTTGCCAGAATCGCTACAAGAAATAACAAGGGAGCCAGTTTCAGTACCATGGGGACACTTATAGATACACCGGCTAGCAACGGAACCAGCATCAGAACAACAAAGGCCTGTGCCATAGAGATTGTGGCCCCTGCCAATATCTTGCCCAGGGCTACTACGTAGCGACGAACTGGTGCCGCCAGTATCTCTTTGAGAAAGCCGAACTCCCTGTCCCAGACAACGGTTATGCCATAAAACACGGAACTGAACAGTATAGTCATGCCAATAATGCCCGGGAACAGAAACTTCTTGAAGTCAATGCCTCCAGCCATTGGGCCAAGGGCAGGGGCCAGCCCATTGCCCATGATGACGAAGAAGAGTACTGGTTGGACGCTGGAGCCTATAAGACGGGGTTTGTCACGCCATATGTGCACTATTTCCCGTCTCCATATCGTAGCTAGAGCCTGCACGTCCCGGTCTATGGCACTATCCATTTGTGGCAAGACGATGGTACCTCTTTCCTTCAGCCTCTTCTCAGCTTGAAGAGAGCGCGTTGCTGGTCTTTGCCGTCGGCACCTTGTTGCCGGATACCCCGGCCCGTGATCTTCAAAAATACATCATCCAGAGTTGGCCGTCTCAGGCTTATATTCAATATCTTAGGGTACCCATCAGCCCCGCTAAATAAACTTATAAACTGCGGAATAAATCCTGTCCCTTCGGCCACCTCAAATTGCAGGCCGTCCGCTTTCTGTGTAGCCGTAATACCAAGTCTATCCTGTGCGAGTTTGGCGGCTTTTTCATTATCGTCTGTATCGATGATGATAATATCTTCTCCGGCCAGTGTCTTCAGACGAGCGGGAGTATCCAGGGCCACAATTTCGCCGTGGTCCATAACGGCAATTCGGTCACAGTTTTCGGCCTCATCCATATAATGTGTGGTTAGGAAGATGGTAATCCCGTGCTCCTTGTGTAGATTGACTATATATTGCCAGATACGGGCTCTGGTCTGCGGATCAAGCCCAACGGTGGGTTCGTCAAGGAACAGGACGTGGGCTCGTGGGACAGAACACGAGCAACTTCCAGGCGGCGTTTCATCCCGCCGGAATAGGTGCTTACGAGTTTGTCTGCCCACTCAGACAATTCAACCAAATTCAACACTTCTGGTATCCGTCTATTTATGATATCCCTGGGGACCCCATAAAGCTGAGCATGGACTTGTATGTTCTCTCTGCCGGTTAGAAGGTTATCTACGCTGGTATCCTGGAAAACAAGCCCGATGGATTCTTTTACTTTCATGGGCTCCTTAGAAATATCGAGGCCGTTGATAAACACGGTGCCGGCGGTCGGCTGTAGCAAAACACAAAGCATGTTGATAGTGGTAGTCTTTCCGGCCCCGTTGGGACCGAGGAAACCGAAGATCTCACCAGCCTCGACATCAAAGCTAATGCCCTTTACTGCGGTGAAATCGCCGTATTTCTTGACCAGGTTGCGAACTTCAATGGTGGACATCGTTCACTTCGTATAAATAGTGACCTCTGTGGATAGCCCCGGTTACAAGAGATAGTTGCTGTTTTGCTCGAGGAATATTTTTACCGGCACGTCTTGAGTATTAGCAGCTACAACTACCGACGATTCAGCCGGTTGCTGGACTACAGAGGTTGTTAAGGGCATGATATAGTCCACGGTGCCTGCCAGAGTTTCATTTGTGGCATCTACGTGGACGTCAACTTTCTGTTCCGGTTTTACCCTCTGTATATCATTCTCGTCTATATTGGCTATTACGTAGATGTCATTCGGGTCAATGATAGTGAGAAGTCGTTGCCCCGGCGCTACTCTATCACCCACGCTGACCCACCTGCCGGCAACGATGCCGGATATGGGGGCCAGGATATTCTTGCGCATGTAGAGTGACTCCTCTGAAGGCGGGGGCGAAGAGAACAAAGAGGCAGCTCCTGAAGAGGGTGTAGAGGCGGCAAGTGCAATCCTGAGTTGGGCCACAGGCTGCAACTTCTCCACTTGATCGCCGGTGTCGTACGGCAACTCCTTTACTTCGCCTCCATAATCTGTCACCACGTCAACTGCGGTGCCATCAATCCGGGCGTTGTCGGTATAGACATAGCGATAGGTAGGTTCGTACCAGTAATGCTCGAGCAAGAAGAAACCAAGCAACAGAACAACTACCAGGGCAGCGAATGCAATAATACGCCTTCTTTTGCGCATTTGGTTAGCTCAATACTCCTTCAGAAAATCTTGTCCTCATATTACTTCACAGAGATCGGTGGAATATGGTGAGTCGGATCATGGGAAAACATATATTACTATATCAAACTTATCATTTCATATTATTTAGTATCTAAACCATATAGTCAAAAAAAGACTAATTTTCCTTGATCAGTGCTACGTACTTGCCTAAGAGTTTGTTGATGGTGGTCATTACCGATATAAGTGTGGCAAGTTGCGGCATGAAATCGTCACCTAGGCTTGTCTGGGCCATGCTAAGAAAATCCTTAATGACTTTCTCGCGGGTGCTGAATACTGTCCAACCGAAGTCGGTGAGCTGAAGAATGATTTCCTTAGCATTGTCCTCCGAATATGTTTTACGAACCAACTTCTTCCTGACCAGTTTGGCGACAGTTTGGGATACTGCCCCTCTGGTTACACCCATGCGTTCCGCTATCCTGGTCATATTGATTCCAGGGCTTCTGCCGATGACTCTAATCGTGAGTATCTCTTTCAGGTAGAGTGGTATGCCGTAATCTTGACTGAATGAGTCCAGCGACACTTTCTTTTCAATCACCTGCTCGGAGATATTGAGTAGCTCCTGAAGTGCTTGATGCTCATCCTTCATAGCGATATATTATAATACCTAAACATTATTTTTTCAAATTTGGGTCGCTAATTAACATCACTGCGCACGCCGCATAAAGAAGGTGGTTTCCTGAAAAACAAGCGTGGTGGCCGCTAATAAAGCCCGAATAAGTTGCGAGGGTTAGCCAAACCTGCATGATGTAAGGACGGGCTGAGAGGGATAGCACCGGAGGGGAAACAGTATGGGTTTCAATTCATAATATATGGTAATGATTACCAGACCTATGATTTTTTATTACGGGTTAACATACATCCCGTTATGCGTGGTGCCGCAATAAAAACCGCCAGTTCGTGGTAGAAGATGTAACCTGAAAGGTGGTACACTTGTTAGAGGCAGGCCACTGTTTTGAGTGTCGGTGACAGAAGAAAGGTTCAGGAGCAAGGAAGAACGTCTGAGAAAACATGCAAATGAGTTTTTATATCGTAGGAGATGACTTGATTTCTGTAGGAGGTTGAAAGATGGAGTCTGTCGAAAAAGTCAGGAAGGCACTGGGTATAGAGAGGGAAGCTGTAGGAGTGAAATATACGGATGAGTCTCCCTCAGTTAAGCTAGATGGGGAACAACGTCTAGTGTGCGGAGGCATCCTGGAAGCGGCCGAAGGCACGATAGTAATGCTTTCCAAGGATACCTGCGCCTGTCCGGGAGGGCGAACTCACATCGGCCTGGTCGAAACCAGAGAGGTTCCACTCAAGTTTCTCGTCGAAGGAGAAAAACTGTGGTGTGATGTCAAGACAGCGACTAGATCGCGCATCGAATCCCAGAAGATAGCAACACCACCCTTGGGCATCGCCAGCAAGGTCTATCTGTATCCGGTTGGCAAAGACATTTTCATGCCTGATTTGATCCTCTTCCTTGTCAATGCGGAGCAGGTATCTAGGCTTATCACACTGGCTCAGTTCTGGGATGGCAAGACGCCTTCGTTTGAAATGAGAGGATCGCTGTGCTGGAGCTCCATAACATATCCGATGGTGTCAGGTAACTTTAACGTAACCGCTGGAGACATAAGTGCCAGAAGAATGGCGGGCTGGGATGAGAATATAATGATTGCCTCAGTCCCGGTAGAGAAAGTACAAGGTATCGCGGATGCAGTGGACAAGAGCACCGCGGGAACTGCTGAGCCATCAAGGCAGTTCGAGGCGCTAATTGCTAGAATAAGACCGGTGAAGAAATAGGATTTTGTCAGTTTGGTCGTACGAGATACCAGAAGTACCAGATGCTGTGCTGGTCGTTACTTTCATTGTTGCACTGAGCTGAAACTTTATGGAAATAAGGCCTGGTATCCATCTTCTTGATGGTATAAGAGGAGCTAATAGCTACCTTTCTGTTATGGATGACGGCATCGTGGTTATTGACACTGGAATGCCTGGAAATGCAGAAAGGATCCTGAGGCAGATAAAGGCGCTAAACAAAGCCCCGAAGGAGATTAAGCTGATAATTTTGACCCACTCTGATATTGACCATGCCGGAAGCGCAGCAGAGCTTAAGAAGATGACTGAGGCAAAGGTTGCTATACACAGCGGTGATGCCTCCAGCCTTTCTGGTGATAAGGAACTGAAAACAGTTAAGGGCATTATTGGGGTGATATTCAAATTAATGATGAGGTTCATGAGGTTCCCAAAAATTAAGCCAGATATTATTCTTAAGGACGGAGATGAGATAGGCAATCTGAAGGTAATACACACTCCAGGCCATACCGAAGGTAGCGTTTGTCTTTATAAGAGTGACGATACTTTATTCGTTGGCGATGCCGTAAGAACAGATAAGAGAGGCAACCTGAAACTCTCGCCAAGTGCGATGACGCTCAATGCGCAAGAGGCTTTGGAATCGGTGAGAAAGGTGGCGAGATTGGAATTTGATGTCTTATTGCCGGGACATGGCATACCAGTCCTCCACAATGCTTCCACAAAGGTAAGAGAGTTGCTGCAGACTATCGCCTGATTACAGCTGGCTTGCCACAATAGAACCTTAGAGATCAGGAGTAAGAATGTCATCACCCAGTCGTTACAAACTGCCGAAAGTAAGGCTGTTGCACTTGCTGGAGGAATTAAAGGCTAATTCTATCACGGTCGCTTCACTGTGTATTCCACCCAAGTCTTCTAAAATAAGTATAGAAGGTATGATGGAATCCATACTGGATATGAAAGCCGTCCCTGGAGACCTATCTGAGCTAATTGCCGCCTCGCCGACTGGTGCTATCCTTTTCTGGGGACCTCGACACAGATACTTGGTGATGCCCCCATTTCCCGTCAGCGAACCGAGGTTTTCCAATACATGTGAAATCGAACCTCTTTACTCTCTTCTGCATAAAGAATTCCTCATTGCTTTGGTACTGGTTAGGTTAGGAAAATATGCTATTGGTGTTTATAGGGGAGATCAACTGCTTTCTAGTAAGGTCGGTACGGGACTTGTACATGCGCGTCACCGTCAAGGAGGTTCTTCCTCCCATCGGTTTGAGCGGCACCGTGAAAAGCAGATGGAGATATTATTTACCCGGGTTTGCACCCACGCCAGAGAGCAGCTTGAGCCGTATAGCCGTCACCTGGACTACATAGTCTATGGAGGGACTCGCGAAACTATACTAGATTTCCGTAAACAATGTCACTTTCTTCACGAGTTTGATAGCCGGACATTAGATTTGCTTCTCGACACAAAAGAGCCTAAACAATCCGGATTGGGAGAAGCCATACAGGAAGCCTGGTCCAGCCGGGTGATCCAATGGTAGGGGCTTGAGTCTGGACCAACATATGCAGCGGGGCTCGTGCCTTCAGAGTGGTATCAGCTATATTTAGAGCCAGCTATAATCTAAGTAATCGCCTTGCATTTCCGTGCGCTATTTTTTCTCTGTCGGCTGTACTGACCGGCAATTGGTCTAAGAAAGCGCGAGCTTTTGCCATTGATCCATACGGATGGTCGACTGAAAACATTATTCGGTCAACACCAACTTCAAGCAATAAATCAAGGAATGTTGGGATAAAATTAAAACCGCTAAATGTGTAATATATATTTTCGCGGAGATAGTCACCTATCGGCCTTTTGAGTCCTGTCACTTTCGGAGACATTATGGAATCAATTCTCTCTAACATAAAAGGAAGCCCTTCGCCCAAGTGACCGATTATGATTTGCAGTTTTGGATATTTATCAAACGCTCCACTAATTATTAGACGGATAACATGGACAGCTGTTTCGATATGCCATCCCCAACCTGCTCCGGCCAACATGTATGTTACCTCAGGCGAGAATCCTCCGTAATAAGTATCTATTACCGGTTTAGGAGGCTGTGTCGGATGAAGATATATCGGCACATTTAATCTTTCAGCGCATTCTAGAATCGGCCAGAAGAATTTGTCGTCCAAATATCGGCCTTTAATATGGCCGTTGATCACTGCGCCTTTAAATCCGTGCTTTTGAACCATAAGCTCTAATTCTTTAACTGCTTTATCTGGAGCAGCAGTCGGCAACGTGGCAAATCCCGCAAAGCGATCCGGATATTTTTTAACGGCAGCAGCAAGAAAATCATTCGTTTCGCGGGCAACTTTTATGGCTTCGGATGCGTCGAGTTGTTCTGTGCCAGGAGAACCAATAGATAACACCTGCATATCTATTCCTGCCTCATCCATCAGCGCTATTCTTTTCTTACCGAGATCGGCTAGCTGTTCAAAAACTTCTGCCATGCGATCTCCGCCCCTTTTGGCATTTTCTCTAAAATTACGGCCGGGGCCATCAGCATATCCCGGGCTTATATAGTGTTCTTCGAGAGTTATTGTTTTCATATAGATTTACCGCCTTTCTTACTGATTTAAACTGCCTTCATATTTTTAAGAAATTAATGGTATTCTCGTTTGTTACACTTACGAAATGAATCTTCTGAAAGATTCGTGTTTGAAGATATTAAGATACTGATTTTACGGCATTTGCTGCCAGTTAGCAACAGAAAGATACGTGCGATAACGCATACTAATTAGTAATTCGGGAGAAAGGAGGAGGAATCTGGCCTGCGCTGCAATATTTTTAACCACCAGTCTGGTTACTCCCACAAGCACAATTGCCTAAGGAGGAGGCCTGTTGGCTATGGAGTTCTTACCACCTTGTCAATCCTCCGCAACTTTCGGCATAGAGCCTAGCATGCCTTGACAAATGGCAAAAACCGATTAGAATAACGCTGTTCGATCGACATGACCTAAGTGACCAAAGTTCATAATTGGTTGGGAGGTTGAGACATGATGTGCGGGCACTGGCAAGTAAACAGCAGTTGCCAGTGCCTTTTTGTTTAAGAATAACACACTGAAGGAGGTGATAGGTGCTGTAATCTAGCGAATTTCAACGATGCTACGACCATGTCGTACAAAAAAGGGAGGAAAAGGAGAATGACGAAGAAGCTATTATCGGTCTCGTTGCTGATTCTACTGGTGGTGGGGGTGATTATCAGTGGTTGCGCCAAACCGGCATCAGCACCGGCTCCGGCGCCAGCACCAGCGCCAACACCTGTTCCGGCAACATCTGCCGCACCACCAGAGGTAATCGACGTCTTCTGTCACGTTTTGCCGCCGAAGTATATAGACGCGCTTAAAGCGCAAATGGCCCCAGACGATTTTTTCCAGCAGATCTTCCAGATGTATCCGCTATTGTATAATATGGACGCAAGGTTCAAAGACTTTCCCCCGGGCTATAAGCAGCTGATATCTTTGATGATCCCGCCTATTGAGGCATATTGGGACTCCCAAAAATCGCCACAGATAGCAGCAATGGCAAATGACGGAATGGCTGCGCTGGTTAAGCAATATCCGGATAAGTTTATCGGAGCCATAGGTTGTCTGCCCATGAATAACATGCCCGCCGCTTTGAAAGAGGCGGACAGGTGCATAAACGTCTTGGGCTTTAAAGGCATACAAATACATACGCCGTCAAGTGATAAGCCGCTCGATTCACCTGAGTTCATACCACTCTACGAAAAGGCACTCAGCTTGGGTGTGCCCATCTGGATTCACCCGTGGAGAGGACCGGACTACCCGGATTACAGGACGGAAAATACATCAAAATTCCTGGCATTCTTAATGTGGCAGTGGGATGACGAGGAAACAATAGCCATGTGCCGGTTGGTCTACAGCGGCATTCTGGAGAAATACCCCAATTTGAAGTTTATCGTGCATCACGGTGGTTCCATGGTGCCGTTCTTGCAGAGAATCATGCCTGCCGGGGTGCCTGCCGTGCTGAAGGTGGGTAATCCCCAGGTTTATGCGCAACTCCCCAAGCCTGCGATTGCGTATTATAAGATGTTCTACCCCGACACCGCCAGCTTGCCAGAGTCCGCAATCATAGATATTAGCGCTCACTTCTATGGCGTCGACCACATGGTATTTGCTACGGATTATCCTTTTGACAAGCCCGCTCATGTCATAAGCTTGGTACAAGGGATGAACATCAGCGACACGGACAAGACAAAGATTTTCGAAGGCAATGCCAAGGAACTGCTAAAGCTGCCCTAGTGGTTCAGGCATAGCTGATTTCGGGTGTTGATTAAGAAGAAAGGGACGGCAATTGCCGTCCCTTTCTTCATGAAGGCTAGCCGTTGGGCAATTTACGCAATGCTAAAACCTGTAAAGCAAAATTGAAGCCGCTTACACTGCGAAAAGTTCAGAAACATCTTGAACTGCCCTGCCCACCAAAAACTGGTCCAGTTATGATAACTGAAAGCGAAGGAGCCACTGGTCAAGAAAGGTTAGCAACTTTAGCTCTATTCTTATTATGGGTTCCCGATGTTTGTCCAATGGTAATAAATTCTAAAGGCACTGCAATATGTATTTTCATTTCCCGCAGAATTTCGGATTTCTAGGCCTGCATAAGAGTATTTCATTCCGAAGTATGTAGATGTATAATTGCGCCTAACTACAGCGTCAGAACGGCTAGCTATTTTCATACTTTGATAGCCGGTGGAGCACATGACAAAGGAAGTCCAACATCCTGCATTTTCGCACGGTGGCTCAGTGATGCCAGTAATCCAAATAAGAGGAGGGTAACATGAAGAGCGCACAAAAGGTGATGAAGTCAAGTTTATTAACAGACTTCAAGGCATTCATTATGAGGGGCAACGTAGTCGACATGGCGGTCGGTATCATTATCGGTGCTGCCTTCGGCGCCATTGTAAGTTCAATTGTCAAAGACGTTATCATGCCTCCTGTCGGTCTGATTTTGGGTAACATTGACTTTTCTAACCTAGCTGTAGTCATAAGAGAAGGTTCTACTCCAGGTCCTTACGCTTCCATAGCTGCTGCCCAGGCTGCGGGTGCCGTTACAATTAACTATGGGCTGTTCATCAATACCGTCATCAGCTTTCTTATAATTGCTTTAGTGGTATTTTTCCTTATCATTCGCCCGTTAGCCACGCTACAGGCGAAGACAATGAAAGCACCGACTGCACCAACGACGAAGGATTGTCCTTACTGCGCGACAGCCATCCCCATCAAAGCTACTCGTTGTCCAAACTGTACTTCGGAACTTAACTCAAAGTGAAACGGACAAAATATGCTCAGAAATAACGTGTAAGCCTTTTTCAACCATTCCATATATTTAAAGGAGATTTAAATGTTTAAAAGGATACTCGTGTGTTTAGACGGCTCTAATCTGGCAGAGCAAATATTGCCTTATGTGGAAGAACAAGCCAAGTCTTTTAAGAGCACGGTTGTGTTACTTCATGTGACTTCGGAACGAGTGATAGTACCACTTGGGGTACCGGGGGAACCAGGTTATCCAATACAAACAAAGTCTATGTTAAAAGAAATGCAACAAGAAATGATTCGTTCAGGCGAATATCTCGATAACCTAGCACTCGGCTTTAAAAAATTGGGAATACGGACCAAATGTGTAATCTTGGAGGGATTGGCTGGAGAAACCATTGTAGAATACGCAAAAGTGAATAGGATAAATCTTATCGCGATGGCTACTCATGGAAGAAGTGGTGTAGGACGTACGATCCTTGGCAGTGTCGCAGACCTTGTACTCAGAGAGTCCGGTTTGCCAATCCTCATAGTGAGGCCACAGCATAACAAGTCATAGTTGCGATGATGTTTGGTTATAGCTGCCCTTCGATAATATTTTTGGCTTTTTGGCATAAAAAATATTGACTTTTTCCCCAAATATGATAGAATATCAAAGTCCCGAGTAGTCAAAGCTTTGATCCGGCAAATGGGAAGCTGGGTCACAAAGTAGGGAAAGCCGAAAAGCACGTGGAAATCCCAACCAAGAGCAAAGTAGGCTGGCACCGAAAGTGAAGGAGACATCCGGAAAAGTGAGGTTACTCGGGGCGTTTTTTTGTCCACCGAATAGGTGACCTACCCCCAACAGTTATACAACTTCTTAAGTTAGGTCCTACAAGCATGACTTGCCCCCCAAAAGTGGCCCAGCTATAATGTTAGTTTTATAGAAGAGAGGAAGAAGCCACTGGTCAGGAAAGGTTAGCAACTTTAGCTCTATTTTGTATTACGGGTTCCCGATGTTTGTTCAATGGTAATAAATTCTAAAAGGCGCTGCAATACGGATTTTCATCTCCGCGGAATTGCCACTATTCGAACATCTGGAGTTTAGGGCCTTCTTCTCATCCTGAAGTGCGCACTTATCCAGATTGATATGGTGACTAAATATTTGATAGCTACAATCGTGTCAATAATGTTGTTGGTTATCCCGGTAGCGTGCACAACCGCCCAAACCCCTGCTGGTCCAGCCTCCAGTTCTAGCTCCAGTTCCAATGTAACCTCGGGTCCAGTTCCAGGCTCCACTCCGATTGTGATCCTTTTCATAGCGGATGATTTTAGTGGACCACTGCGATGGACAAAAGCAGTTGAAACCGCCGGGCCATGTTCCCCCCCAGCTCCCCCTGCGTCTACTGGCAGTATTGCAGCGGAAAACAAGGAGTTAAGCATAAGAGCGGATTACTGGTGGTACAATGTCTGGGCGTACGAATCGTTTCCAGTGCTATCCGGGGACTGCCATTGCCATGTGCGTTTTGCTATACAAGCTGACGATGTTGGAAGTCATACAAACGTCTGGGTTGCTTTGGGAAGTGGTGATGTTCTGGACCCAAGCAATAGAACGATAAATTTTGGCTGGGACGGCCATAATCAGCGATGGTCAATTATGAATGGCAGCAATGTCGTGGGTACGGCAGCTGGATCTATCACCAAGGGTCAGTGGACTCATCTTGTAATAGATAAAACCGGCACTACTGTTAGGTACAGGGTAAATGGTTCTGAAATCTATAGACAAACCTTGGCACCTTTCGAAGTTAACTTTATGGCAATGGGCACTGGTGTTGATGTACATGGGGAAGGAGGCACTCACGTACATTTCGCCGATGTTTTACTCAAAAGATTAGGAATTTGATATGCACGAAGCAGTTTTCACATTGTCGCCGAAAGCAGCGAGTAGTAGGGGAGCATACTTAGGTAATCGTCTCATGATCGTATCCCTCCATTACCCGGTTCTTTCTGGTCAGCGCCAGGCAAACTTCAGGCATTATAGGAAGGGGTCTGCGACTTGTCAATCAAGGCACCTGTAAATCGCAGGGTATAAGTTAACGATAATGACAATCCTTGCCCTTGAATGATCTTTTATTATGGGTTGCCGATGTGTCCAGTAGTAATAAATTCTAAAGGCACTGCAATACGGATTTTCATCTCCTGCGTGATTGCCACTATTTGCACAGCCAAAGCATATGAACGATCGCCCGTTTTGTTCAGTGTGAACATTTAGTTGGAAAGTTACCTGTGGAAAAAGTGACAAGCCTGAACACGTGTTCGTTATACCAAGTCTCTCAGATACTTTTTCATGTAATGATGAGCTAAAGATAATACTATAGCACTGGTCAAAATTGCGATCATGACTTTAAATGAGAAACCACTGATAGCTACTCCCAGTGCAGTTCCACTAGCTGGCGGGTGCTCAAAATCTAAAGATACCATTAGAAAAATGGATAATCCAACTATAGCCGAATAGACAAGTATGGCCGGGATTGCCCATTGTTGAACAACAAGTGCACCCAGTATTCCACAGAGAAGCCCTGTAACGTGACCACCTATAACTCTTCTGGGCTTAGCCGTAGGAGATGTTGGCATGGTAAAGGCAATAAAAGCCGTCGAGCCTATGGATGCTATGATGACTGCCTGTGCTGCAGAGAGAAGCCAAAAGACTATTAAGATTACAAATGCAGCGAAGAAACTCTGATAAATGTAGTTCTTCCACGAGACCCTGAATTCACTGGCAATCCCGGTAATTCGCCTGTATAGATATCCTGCTATTCCAAATCTCATATGTCGTATCTTAAATGAATAGCTCACAAAATTTCATTTATGGAAATAATAACACACCTCATTGAACATTACTCATGGATATCTTGAGCTTGTCTCTAAAATATTAATGGCCGTTTCACCAGCTTCAGGCGCGAGGAAAGGGTTCCTGCATAATCTTGGATAGCGGGGTAAATAGAGAGGAATATTAAATTCGCACCGCAACAAATCAATATGTGGCAACTCCCAATTAAACTGGTCGATGAGCTTGGTCAGTGGCCTGTTATTGCTGATAACAGAACGTCAGGGTATAATACTCTGACTATTGCTACAAAAGGAGACTGCAGTGGATTACGATGATCTTCTGAAATTGTTTAAGAAAAGACGAAGTATCCGAAAGTTCAAACCTGACCCGGTACCTGATGAGTATGTAGACAAGATAATTGAGGCAGCACGCTGGGCACCTTCAGGGGCTAATTCGCAGCCCTGGCAGTTCATCGTCATAAAGAAGGATGAATTAAGAAAGAGAATTTCTGCGGTTATAGAGGAAAATCAAGATACCACCGTGAAAATTGAGCTTACCAGAGACGAGGATATCAGGTTTAATTTTCGTCCACCACTCGGCTTCGGGAATGCTCCGGTGTTTATACTACTGCTAGGTGACCCCAGGCTCAAGGAGTGTTATCCCCTGGAGGTTGGTTTGACGCATGGTGATAAAACGTTGGAATCCAGCCAAGCCAGTGCTTTTCTCTACATGATGCTTGCTGCTGCATCATTAGGTTTAGGTGCGCAATGGGTGACTGCCAGTGGTGCCCCCTATCCACAGGCTGTCATTAAGAAGCTATTAGGTGTGCCAAAAGGGCTGGAGATATATGACATGATGGCACTTGGTTATCCTGACATGACGCCGCCGCCCCGCTTAGTCAGGTCAAAAAAGGAAATTACCCACTATGACGGCTATGACGGGTCTAAATACCCTACCGACCAGCAAATCAGGGAATATATTATTAACATTCGCCAGGGTGTACCAATTTCGAGGACAAGATCAACCTGACGGTCGACTGTTTGCCGGTAGTAGGTTAAGAAGGCATATCTTGGTGGATAAAGAATATGCAAAGGAGCAGCCCGATGACAGATAAATCAAATTACCCAGACATTTTAACCGGTAAGATACATCAAGGTCACTACCCGATGGAAAAGGTCAAACGAGTCGATGAGATAACTACAAAAATCGTCGGGGATATTAAAAGAATCGATGTGAGGAAGACTGGCTTCGCCATGGCAGCCAGCGGTGCTTTTGGCGCCACAGCGCAGAGAGAATTTGTGCGTCATGGGCCGAAGTTTCCGATAACATATGCTCAGATGAGAGAAGTTGGCCCCATATTCAATCAGGTCGCGGATGGCACAGTGGCACCGAACAAGGCACCCTTACCGTCGGAGCCGGATATACTAAGCCGGCATATCAAGAGCCTGGGATATTTTCTCGGGGCTGATGTGGCGGGGATCTGCCGGTTGCCTCAATGGGTAGTCTATAGCCATAACCAAGAAGGCAAGCCCATAGAGTTAAATCACCAATTTGCCATAGTCTACGTTGTCGATATGGACTATGAAACGATGCGCGGCTCCACTGGTGACGACTGGATATCTACCTCGGAGAGCTTCCACGGCTACCTGGCTACGGCTCACATAGCCTGCCTTGTAGCCTCATACATAAGGCAGCTCGGTTATCCTGCGCGCGCTCACTTTCAGGGCGGACAGTTTGCTAACTATCTGGTACCGCTTACGCCGCTATCCCTTCTATCCGGCATCGGCGAGCTAAGCCGCGCGGGCTGGGCGCTTAATCCATTTATTGGTGGCCGGTTCAAGGGTGCTGTTGTTACCACGGATTTGCCATTGGCAATAGACAAGCCCATCGACTTCGGCCTACAGGAGTTTTGCCGGGTTTGCAAGAAGTGTGCCATCAATTGCCCGTCAAAAGCTATCTCGATGGATGATGAAAAGATTGAGCGTAATGGCTATATGGCCTGGGGATTCGATTTTGAGCGTTGCACCAAATATAGAGTTACCAATCAGAATGGCTCATCATGCGGCAGATGTGTGAAATACTGTCCCTGGAATAAACCAAAAGGCTGGACGCATGATGCTGTTCGATGGTTCGTCAGAAAAACGCCCTTCCTCGATAGCTTGGTTTTAAGGGGAAACGAAGTGTTCGGCTACGAGAAACAGGACATAAGGTACAAATGGTGGCTAGATCTTGAAAATGTAGGTGGCGTGATGAGGATTCCTCCGAAATCCAGAGATAATACCTTGTGGGCATTGAAAGAAAGTCCCGCGCCACCCCTCACGCAGGGGCCACCACCCACAGGTAAGCCGCCCGCGGGATAGCTGCAATAGTCGATGCCCTATGGGAATTTCCTGTCTCTCCGGCGATACCAAACGCTCTCCTATTTTTGTTCAACAAAGAGCTCATAAGGAATGGGCGGCTCCCACTTCGTTTCCAGCTTCCCGTTTATATACTCGGAGGCCCAATTAGGCCTTAAAGCCATCCTGTCAATGCCGTAAAGCGGCTTACCTAGCCAGAATGCTTCGTGTCCGAAATAGCCTTGCCAGTGGTATTTGGCGAAGCCCTCCATCCATACGGTAGTATCCATGCTATCCTGACCATTTAAGAATTCGAAGAAAGGTTTGAGAACATTGTACACTTGCATAACGAGATCAATTGGGGTGGAGTTGTACTTTTGTACATACCTGCGACATACGTCACGATAGGCATCACTCACTACGGGAGACTCCCAGTCTATATCGTTAAGGACCATTAGGTTGCGATATTTCTCTGGCACGATCTCATCAATTGCCCCAGGAGGGGGTGTAGTAGGCAGCCAGATGATGCCCTTATAGCCATCGACTTCGCGTAATTCTTTTATTAATTGCGCACACAGCCCACCCATAGTGCCTCCCGTAGCGCCCATATCAATAATGTCCGGATTTTTGGGCAGTACGCGGCCAACGTAAGGCATAAAGTCTCTTGTGTCCATGGGGAACTTCTCCGTACCCAGCACCTCAAAGCCGTACTTTTCACATATCATGTGAGATGCATCCAGGAACACTGCCGCCTGCGGTAGATCAGGTATCAAACCTGCAACTGTTTTTGCATTGGGATAAAATTTGCGAATATAAGCAGCCGTTGAATTATACATCTGAGGTATAGGTCCACTGTAAAAGAAAGTATAGGGCTTGTTTGGGCCTGACATGGCCGGCGTAAGAACAGTGAGACTAAAAAGTATTATCTTATTGGGTTCAGTAACCGATTGTGCACCCAGGGCATCACCAAGGTGAGTCCCGACAATAACCTTTACCCCTTTGTCAAATACCAGTTCCTCGGTAACAGACTTAGCAACCATGAGATCCAGTTTAGAGTCGCGGACGACGGCATTTAGTGTGTACTTTTGTCCGGCAATGGCGACCCCGCCCTGATTATTCTGGTCCTCTATGGCCAGTAGTACTGAGTTTTGGACGTTGGTACCCATATGGGCTGCAGACCCGGTTAACGGGGTGACAACTCCGATATCCAGCGTCTTCGGTGGCGCTGTGGCCGGCGTTGAGGTTGGGGCTGGTTTAGCACATCCTGCCATTGCTATGGCCAGCACCAGCATAATCATTGCCATACTTATTAAGACTCTCTTCATCACCAAGTGCCTCCTAGAAGTCTTTGACCATTTTGTACTAATGTGCCATGTAGAAGCTTATGTCCTACCCCAATTCCTCCTCACACGGATTCCTTAATAAACTGCTAATTCACATAGTCAGCGCCATGCTTTAGCCTGCACAACTTCCTTGAGCGGCCCCAAAAATCGGTTAGGGGAAAATGTCCGACCCACCAAATAGGAAAGGCACGTACAGACAAGCCAACTAACATTGAGTCCAACCGGTTCTGGCGCCCAGTTACATTTCCCCGCTCTTACGAAGCTTAATGATAAAGTCCCTGATTTGTTTGTCGGTAGGAAACTTGGACTTGTCATAACCGTCGTAGTGAACTATGTCCTTCTTGTCTCTCACCATGCGCGGCAGCGGGGTCATGTCAGGATAGCCCAACACCATCATGTCATAAATCACCATTTCTTTGGGTATGCCCAGGAGCCGCTTGATAAGTATCTGCAGGACAGGGCTATTGACGGCGGTCACCCAATGCGCCCCCAGCCCCAAAGTAGTTGCCGCCTGCATCATGTAAAGGAACGCACTGGCCAGGCTGGACTCCAGTATGTTACCACCGCGGTCATTCATGGCGCCGGCAAAGGGAAAGCAATCCTTGAGCCGAGTGTCACCACAGACGATGATGTACACCGGTGCGATATCGAAGCTACGGGGGCCGAAATTGAACTTGAGATCTTCGTCCTCTCTTAATGCCTCCATCTTTCGAACTTCTATTTGACCCTGATTGTGAAGTTCAAAGATCTTTTCTCTCAATTCTTTCTTCTTGATAACAATGAACTGCCATGGTTGAGAGTTAGCTCCTGAAGGAGCCCAGCGCGCTGCCTCAATGATTTTGTCGACATATTCATCGGGTACCGGGTCTGGTTTGAACTTGCGGATGCTCCGTCTCTTCTTAAACAATTCCAGAAGATCATTGTATTCCATAGCAAAACCTCCTTGCGCAGCCATAATTTGAGCATTATATCCAGAAGTTCTATTATCAGCAACCTAATGGCCACACTAGTGGTACAATATCATCAGAGTCGGTTACATCAGGAGGCTGCAGTGGTAAAACATGAAAGCGACTTCAGCAAGCCAACATCAACCGCATCTGCTCAGGAATTGTGGGAAAGTGATAAAAAAGAATTTGCGTTCTGGGCACTAAGTTTGGTTGGTGCCAAACCAAGACAAAAAGGTGAAGACATTGAGGGGATTCTGGGATTTGTGGAACGTGGTAATAGGAAACTGAACATACTCGTTCAGGTAACGGGCAAAAGACTAATACCCAGTATGATACAAGATTTGGTGAAAGCTATAGATAGTGAGGGAGCACCAATTGGACTGCTTATCTCACTGCATAAACCAACCTTAGGTATGATTACTGATAGCGTGCATGCTGGCAGTTATGAATCCGAGCTGTGGAAAAGGAACTTTCTAAAGATACAGATCCGTACGGTGCAGGAATTGCTGGATGGTAAGTCATTTGATATACCACAGACCTATAGCCTGGTAAAAAAGGCACCTCGGGCAAAGAGGCGAGGTGATATGGCACAGCTTTTATGAAGGGTTAACTGCTACTTGACCTCTTCGATGAGCTTATTCCACCATTCTTTTTAATCAACGCCCGAAGTCAGCTGTACCTGAATTACTGGGGTAGAATTTCTCCTTCGGTTGGATGTACATTGACACACAAAATATCAGTGAATTAGAATGCACATTGTCTATTCTACTACCTGGGGACAAAACGAAATCCGCAGTGAAGCACTCAATACAGGAGGCAATTTATGGCAGTTAACAAGGTGCTCAATTCGTTCGACGCGGCAGTCAAAGATGTGCACGATGGTGCCATAGTCATGGTGGGCAACTTTGCCGGTCCCGGTGGCACACCCTTCTATCTCATCCAGGCGTTGCGGAAACAAGGTGCCAAGAATCTAACTATTGTGGCCAATACTGCTGGCGGCATCGGGCTCACCCTTGATTACGACGATCATCGCATTCTTTTTGATAATAAGCAGGTGAAGAAAGTAATTGCTGCGTTTCCTTTTTCCACTTCAGCATCAAAACCGTCCACTGCAGAAAAACAGATTCTGGCTGGCGAGTGTGAACTGGAACTGGTACCGCAGGGCACGCTGGCAGAGAGAATACGTTGTGGCGCTGCCGGTATTCCCGCTTTCTATACTCCAACTGGTTACGGCACCGTAATAGACAAAGGCAAAGATACCAAATGGTTTAACGGTAAACCCTGTTTACTGGAGCAGGCAATAAAAGCTGACTTTGCTTTGGTTCGGGCTCATAAAGCTGACACCAAAGGCAACCTGATATTCAGGGGCACTATGAGGCAGTTCAACCCCATCATGGCAATGAATGCCAAAGTCACAATAGCCGAGGTCGATGAAATAGTCGAACCAGGCAGTATTGACCCTGAGGCAGTGGCTGTTCCTGGCATTTTCGTCAATCGTATTGTTAGGGTTACTGCTGACCCAGGATTTCCCCGCCACCTCGATAGAAATTTCTGGGTAAAAAATTAGAAAAAAGCACACAACTGAAAGGGCAAGGAGACTGGAAATGAAAGAACGATTAAGCCGCGAAGTAATGGCAATGAGAGCAGCGAGAGAACTATTTGATGGCGCTGTGGTCAATCTAGGTATCGGCATCCCGACGTTGGTATCTAGCTTCGTTCCTGAAGGCATGGAAGTTATCTACCATAGTGAAAATGGCATGCTCGGCTTTGGGCCGGTAGTGACTGCTGAAGATTTTAAGGAGAAGGCGGATATTGACCTGGTCAATGCCGGTGGGCAATATGTTACTCCCTTACCGGGCATGTCCTTTTTTCACCATGCCGATTCCTTTCTCATGATTAGGGGAGGGCATGTTGATGTTACCATGCTCGGTGTCATAGAGGTCTCCGAAAAAGGTGATTTAGCTAACTGGATGTTTCCGGGCAGGGGTGTGGGCAATATCGGAGGTGGCATGGACCTTGCCTTTAATGCTAAAAAGGTCATTTGCCTTACCGAGCATACTACTAAGGATGGTAAGCCAAAGATAGTCAAGCAATGCTCCGTACCGCTTACTGCGCCGGAGTGCGTTGACATGGTCATCACCGATATTGCAGTTATCGAAGTTACTAAAGAAGGATTGTTGCTTAAGGAAATTGCACCAGACTGGGTACCTGAAGAAGTTCAGGCGTTAACCGAACCAAAGCTGAAAGTGTCTCCCGATTTGAAGACATTCGAGCTGTAAAATAAGTATCCATGAGTTCATTTACTGGGGTGTGTTCTGGACTCAAGATGTTTAACAGACCGATTGATCTAAGGCGTTCTGAGATCGTGGGGCAGCCTGGTGGCCACGCTCCCCTAACTAGGTAGTCTAAGGTAATCTGGTGTAGATGGCGATGGCTCTCATGCTATCACTATGGTAAACAGCGATAGCGGTTTGTCCTGTCTGTACGCACAACGATCCCTTAAGTACAAAAGTTGTACTCGAGTCCCAATTCAACGTCGCCGTAGTGTTATCGGACTTGCTAATGGTTAAGGAATTATCTTCAATTCCGCTGATTGTGCCTTGCAAACGTTGTATCCTCGGTGGTTTGATGATAAACACCTCTTTGGCAATATTCTGATTAAGCATAAGGTGAACCATGGCGTTATCACCAACAGCTATGTCTTCAAAGGAACCTTGTTTGCCCAAACGTTGCAACGAATTAACATTGCCGAATTGTTTATCAGCTTGGTCATTGCCGCTATTGCCTTTATCGTTGGGCCTCTGTACTACAAAATATTTCGTCGTATTATCTGTGGCAATGGAAACCTCGGTTTGGTCTTTTTGTTCAATAGTGAAAGATTGATTTGCTGTGTCAATCGTAATTACTGAGCCGGAGAACCACTTAAGCGATGAGTCTGATTTTCCTTTTGATTTGCTGCTATTCGCTAACACTGGGGTCGACAAAGTAGCTACCAGACAAGCGACCAACAGGAGAGGTAACACTGTCTTTAAAGTTGTTGCCAAATGTACTCTTTTCATTTTCACCTCCAACAAGATATTCTCCGAAAGTTGCTCTCACTATTATTAAACGAATTTTTTTATGCTTTGTTTATTAAGATTGATTGTCTGATCGCAACATATTTTCTAGAATAAGGCTCCTATATGGTATCTCCAAGTTGGAAACGGACAGGAGAAATAGGCTGTATGTATGATTTTGCTTCTAATTTTGCTATCGGCGTGGATATAGAGAGCGTTGAAAGGTTTAAGAAGGCTGATATTATGAAAAACGCTGCATTTTTGAATAAAGTCTTTACCCGCAGTGAATTGGATTATTGTCTCGCCAGTAAGTGGCCGGAGCAGCATCTAGGAGCCAGATTTGCTGGAAAGGAAGCCGTTATAAAGGCGCTGGCTTTTTTAAAAAGGGCTGGACTGGGGTACAAGGATATTGAAATAACGAACGACGAGGACGGTTTGCCAACGACCAAGATTAGAAAAGCGGGTTTTGACGATCTGGAGATAAAGCTCAGTTTATCGCACTCAAGGCAAGAAGCGATAGCCTTTGCTCTAGTCGTTCCAATAAAGCCAAGTGCTAGAAGTTCTATTTAACGAATTGCTCGATGTATTTAACAAAATCGTCAATGGTTGTCAGCTTGGACATGCGCTCTTTATCTATATCTATCTCAATATCCAGAGCATTTTCCACGCCGACAATAATTTGCACCCAGTGAAGAGAATCGGCTTTTATATCCTTTAACTGTGTTTCCGGCTTAATAGCCTGCTCGCTGCACCTGGCTACCCTGGCTATGTTACGTGTCAACTCGGATAGTACCGACATTCTTTCTCTCCTCCAACTATATTGCAGAAATCTTGCTATTTTTCTGAAGGCAGCTTGTCCTGGACTTTCTTCAGCTCCCTTTTAAGCTGGTCAACGAAGCCGCTTTCGACAGCGATTTTAACATGTTTTATGGTGCCGGCGATTTGATGCGCGCGACTGCTGCCGTGAGCTATACCTATAACACCGTCAACGCCCCACATGGGACCACCGCCCAAGGCTACTGCCGGGCTCATCAGGCCGTATAGCTTAGAAGTCAATTTGTCCAAGTCGGCCTTATTGAGGCTGTCCTTCAGTTCGCGATTGAGCCAGTTAGAAATCCCTCTGCCCAGGCTTTCGCAGAATTTAACCAGTATATTGCCAACAAAGCCGTCACAGACGACAATATTCACTTTGCCGGCTGGTATATCGTGGCCCTCTACGTTGCCGACGAAGTTTAGCCCGCTGTTTTTAAGCAGGCCAAAAGCTTCTTTGGTCTGGGCATTACCTTTTCCTTCTTCAGCGCCGACGCTGAGCAGCCCTACGGTAGGGTTATCGATGCCCATAAAGGTCCGGGCGTAAACGGTCCCGGCTACGGCAAATTCTACGAGATGATAGGGCTGACAGCCGACGTTAGCCCCGAGGTCCAGTGTGACTGTCTTAGGTGCCAGACCAAGAAAGGGGCCGCCTACCATAGGCCTTTCTATTCCGGGCAAAACACCCACATGCTGAAATGCCGCCACCATGCAGGCGCCCGTTGAACCGGCGCTTACCATGGCGTCGGCGTCGCCGCTTTTGACCAGTTTGGCGGCCACGGGTATGGAGCTGTTAGGCTTGCGCATGACGGCAAAAGCCGGATCTTCCCCGTCTTTAATTATCTCCGAAGCTTCGACCTGGCCGACCGGCAGGCCGGCGTTTTTGAACATGGGCGCAGCCGCTTCCAAAGCTGGTTTTGTGCCGACAAGAATGATTTCTACTCCCAGGTCTCCGGCGGCCTGCAAAGCCCCTTTTACTATTTCGTCAGGAGCATAGTCGCCACCCATTATATCAACGGCTATCTTTAACGCTTTTCCCATACAATCCTCCTAGTTTAAGATCTACATTACCAGCTGTGGCTTAGGGCGTTGTTAGGGCAGGCAGCCTGACAGTGCATCTCGTTTTGTCGCCGGCAGGCTTCGATTCCGGGACACAGGAAGCCGAGTTTCTTTCTTACTTCCTCTTTAACCTTTACTTTCGGCTCACCCTGCCCGTCTTTATCTACGGTCAAAATACCGGAATAGCAGGCGTCTACACATTTGCCGCAGCCGTCGCAGAGTTCGTTATCTACGGATATAAAGTAGCCGCCGGTGGCATCGGCATAGCCGTATTGGATTTTCACGGTTTTTGTGGTACCTCCCCTCAGCCGTTCATGGGCGAAGAGAGCGGCGCCCAGGGCACCGGCTAGCTGAGGGTCTTCGCACAAAAGCGGTTCCAGCCCTACCTTTTCGGTCAATTTTTTAACCAAACCGCTGTTTTTAGAAATACCGCCGGTAATAGTAAAGTCTTTCGCGATAGAGATGCGGTTGAGCAGGTTGACCGATCTGACGGCTATGGCTTCATGCAGTCCGGCCAAGATATCGGCTTTAGCTACGCCTTTTCTGAGATAATTGATCGCCTCTGTCTTGGCAAAGACGGCACAGATGGTATTGAATGGAATCGCGTTCTGGGATGAAAGAGATACATTGCCGATCTCGTTGAGGTGAATATTGAGTACGTCGGCTATCATTTCGAGAAACCGGCCCGTGCCTCCGGCGCATTTGTCGTTCATGACAAAGTTCGTCACCGTGCCTCCGCCATCGCAGTTTATTGCTTTGCAGTCCTGGCCTCCCATATCGAGAATAGTCTTAATCGAGGGGAAGTACCAGGTTATGCCCTTGGCGTGGCAGCTTATCTCGGAGATATTCTCGTTGGCGAAGGGTACCAGCACCCTGCCGTACCCTGTAGCCACGGTATAGTCGATGCTATCGAGCGACAGGCCGGTGCCATCCAATGCGGCGCCTAATGCCGAATAAGCGGTCTTCACGCTCTCGGGGCCAGTATCGCGAATCGCCGATGATACTATGGCGTTATCCTTCATAACGACCACCTTGGCCGCCCTGGAGCCGATATCGATTCCGACGACTATCGCGGACTCATGATTTTTCAATATTCTCACCTGCAATTCTGGCAGCCCCCATGGCTGCAACGAGCTGGGGTTTCTCAGGCACCATGACCTGAAGACCGAGCTCTGTTTCCAGAATCTTAACCAGGCCGGCGTTGAGCGCTACTCCGCCGGAAACGGCAACGTCTCTTTCGATGCCCACCCTTTTAGCCAGAGCCATGATACGACTTACCACAGAGGAATATATGCCGGCTACTATGTCTTCTCTGGGTGTTGGCGGATTGCGGTGCACGTGGGAAATGACCTCCGATTCGGCGAAAACAGCGCACGTGCTGGTAATATCAGGGGGGTCTTTGGCCTGCAGTGAAAGCAGAGCCATTTGTTCCAGAGGCATCTGCATGAGCTTTGCCATCTGTTGCAAGAACATTCCCGTACCTGCGGCACACTTGTCGTGACCCAGCCAGTCAGCCAAGCGCCCCCGCTCGTTTAGCTTGATAATGGTGCTGCTCTCAGCGCCCATATCGATTAGCATACGTGCCGAAGGGAACAAGCCCGATATACCACGTGCTAGGCAGGTGGTAATCGCCTTCTGTTGCTTGGAAAATGAGATAGATTTCCCGCCTATGCCGGTTGCGACAAGATATATTTCATCATTGAGATTGGCTTCGGTACCGTTCAGAGCCTGTTCTATGGCTTGTCTGGCTGTAGATTCGGCTTCTTCGCCGGAAGCGATAATGGCGGAAGATTGGATCTTACCATCTTCCATAACGACCACTTTCGTCGTCAGGCTACCTATATCCAGTCCGACTGCCTTCATAGTAACTTTCAGGGATTAACGTTCTTCCAGAAGTTCGAAGAACCTCTCCAGTTTTTCGCGCATCTCCTCCTCGGAGGTGATGGTAGGGTCGACCACGTCACAGTCCACGGTTAACATAGGTATATCTATCTTGTTTAGCGCGTCTTTGAATAGCTTGATAGTGGCGCAGCTGTGGCGGCAGCCTACATCGGCGTAAAATACGGCGCCGTCGACCTTGTATTGTCGGGCGCAGTCGATGATGCTATTCAAGGCGCGCTCATCCATGGGCCCGTACATCCTCATTTCGGGAATCATGTACGATTTTTGAGCCACGCTTTCGAGCGGTCGGGCAGGGTCCAGTCTACCCTCGCCCCAGTAGGTAAAAAAGGGCTCAATAACGCTTACGGCACCGTATTCCTGGGAGATTTTTTCCAGAAAAGCCATCAGGTACATTGGAGGTATAAAGAAGGTCATCAGGCGGAAGCGCTCCCTGTCGACGGCTCCCTTGCCCTTCTTGACCGATTCGGACAACTCGGCGTGCAGTGTCTCCAGGTATTCTATGGCTTCGGGTTGCCCGGGAAACAGATAATCGATTGTCAACAGCTCCAGAAAGCCTTGGGGACGGAACGGGGTTGGCAGGTTTTTACGGAGTTCGCTTATCTGCCTGATAAGCTCGATTTGTTTGTCCATCCGGGCGACTATCTCCGAAAGCTTGTCCCAGTCCATCGTCTTTCCCGATTTAGCCTCGAGAAATTGCACCATGTCACGCAGTTCTCCGACAAGATAGTCTACTTCGTATTCGCTGTCTTTGAATGGTCGGTCGATGAAGAAGCCGGGGCATTCGCAGAGCTCCATGATAAGCTCGCCGCTCTTAGCTGTGTTATCACATACCATGTTAGACCACAACATGGCGTCCGGGCGAGGCAAAGCGCCGGTGGCAAAGGCGCCAGCCAGGCCGCGGTGCGGCGTGCATATCTCAGAAGCCATTCCCAGGCGGGAACCGGCGGCCAGGATATCGCTGCATTCGCCGGTAAACAAGGCCGTCATCCAGGTCGTTGTCTCGGTGTGCATGGGTACCAGGTCCATGGCATAAATCAACTCGGAGGGAAAGAAAACGGTATGCGCGGCCACAAAGTCGCCATTCTCATGTGCCTGAAGCAGGCGGGAGAAATACTTAATCAGCATGTTATAGTACAATGTCTGGCTTTTACGCACGTCCGGGCCCTGATTCATTCTCGAAATAAGACGGCAGGCTCTCAGAATAGCATCTACTTTAGTTTTTCCAGCAGCTTTCACCTTTTTCTTGCCTCCAGCATTTCCAGGAATGCCTGAATCCTGGTCTGAATTTGCCCCGAACCCGAGGTGCCGTATTCGACATCAAGCGACAGCACTGGTATATCGTGTTCTTTCAGCCTTTTAGTAAGCAATGGTAAATCGTGAGCGTAAGGCACGCAGTATCTAATCGTCTGGCTGATTACGCCATCGACTTTGAATTTTAGAGCGGCATCGACTATGCGATTGAACCGTTCGTCAGAGGGGAACATCCTGGCACAGGGGAAATTATTCAAATACCGTCTGGCTATGGATTTGACAGGGGACTCATCGCCGTCAAACCGCACCAGGTCTCCCCAATACCTGGTGCTGGTACAAAGCTCGTCGGTTACCACCAGCCCGCCCTGGGCTTCAATAGACTTGATGAATTCCGTGTTGGTAAGAACGCTGCCCACCAACATCAATCTTGCCCGGCCGGTGTGACTGTTGCCCGAAGCCTTAACCTCTTCGAGAAAGGCCTTAAGCCATTCATTGAATATCTCCTTGGGCATGCGGAAGCTGGCGTTGGAGATTTCCATGGTCTCTGTACCGGTAAGGGGTGGGTTGGCTGATTGGCGAAGTTCGTAGAGCTGCCACAGCAAATTTCTCGATTCGTTGTACAGCTTGATGGAATCGTGGAGCGCCTGATCGGCTATCTTAAACCCCATGTATTCTTCCAGGTGTTCCTTAAACTGGACGACTTCGTTAAGGTACAGGGCCTGGGCTTTTTCCGTATATTTGCGCGGCACGGTGAGTATGTGATAGAAGGGCGTCCCGATGTAGTGCCGCCAGAGGTCAAACAGCCGCCGGGCCCCGTCACACGTAGAGCCGCCGACTATGCCGTCGAGGAAATCGTATTCTTTTCTCAGTCCCATCTGCAGGCAGCTGCGCGAGAAGGAGCAGTTGTTTATGTAGAGATAGGCATTGCCGTCATCGAGTTCAACTTCGTTTGAATAGCCGGTGATGCGGACGGGAAGTATGCCTGCGGCATGCATTATTTCTTCCGGGACGTAAGTACACAGCCAGCCGAAGACCTTCTTACTTTCGCGCTTTTGCTGTAATATGTGCTCGGTCTTCGGAAACGTCCGGTTTATTTCATAAAAACGATTGAGCGTATTCAGCTTCACATTGGTCAGTCGGTTTAGCATCGTCATGCTCTATCATTGATTAAAGGATTTCACAGACCTGCGGGAAATAAGCTTATATGTTATCCCAGCAACCTCATTTGAGCAAGCTTATTTCGGGATGGAAGGCGACGAATAGCGCTCCGGGGCCGGCGCCGTATCCCATAACCGGGCTGTAATCACTGACTATCAAGCTCAAACAATCGAATTTCTCTTTTAACATCTTGCTGAATCTTTCCGCCATCTCAGGTGCGGCCGCATGGTTTAGCATGAAATGAAGACTCTTTGTCCCGGCTTCCTTCTGAATCAGATCAACCAGCCTGTTATATCCGGCCTCTCTTTCTGTTACGCTGTCTACAAATTCAATGGTGCCATTGCTGGATACCTTGTTAATAGGCTTTATGTTAGCCTCGGCGGCCTTATGGGCATCCTCTTTGGATAGACGGCCAGTGCGGTAAATATACCTCAGCGTGTCCAGTATCATCAGGCTGGTAGTCTTCTGGCGTACATGTTCCGCTATTTTGGCCACCTCGTCTAATCCCAAGCCTTTTGCTGCTGCCCTGGCTGCTGCCAGAACGACGAGCCCCTCTCCCCCGGCGCAGCTATTGGAGTCAAATATTTGTATTCGTGGTTGAGGTGACCTTTCATGCAATATCTCAGCAGCCAGAGCTGCTACCTTATTTACAGCGCTGAGTGCCGAGGATAAGGTGATGAAGAAGACGTCCTGCACATCCGGTGAAATCTTACTGTACTCATCGACCAGGTGAGCTGGGGTAAGCGGTGAGGTAACGAATCTGTCAGGGTCTTTAACGATAAGGTTGTAGGCCTCTGTGGCGTTGATGGTTTTGCCTTCGATGTATTGATGGCCATTGTAAGATATTATGGCTGCCGGTACTACCTTTATGTGATACTCGGCGGCCAACTCTGCAGGCACGCAGGCTACCGTATCCGTCATTATCAGTACTTTTGCGATTTTATTTGCCCCCTTGTTCATATATTTTGTTAGCTGTCGCTGAGAACCGCCGGCTACGAAATAAGATAGCCGCCGTCGACCACAATAAACGTTCCGGTTATGTAACTCGACATCTCGGATGCCAGGAACAGCGCCACTCTGGCTACGTCGTCGGCCCTGCCCATGCGGCCTAAAGGCATACGGGCCATGAAGGCTCTGAGCTGGGACTTACCAGATACTGACGAGGAATCTTTATCTTGGAACAGGACGCCCTCAGTCAGAATTCCACCGGGTGCAATGGCATTCACCCTGATATCGTATTGGCCGAGCTCTAAGGCCAGGCTTTTGGTTAGCGTTAAGATTGCCCCCTTGGAGGCATCGTACGCGGCCATTCCTTTCTGCGAGGGATGGACGGCATCGATTGAGGCCAGGTTTATGATGCATCCGCCTTTTCGCCGGTCAATCATGTGCTGGCTTACTTCGCGGCTACAAAACACAGTGCCCTTGAGGTTGACAGATACCACGCGGTCAAAGTCAGCGGCTGTCATTTCTGTTAACGACATTCGAGGATAAATTCCAGCGTTATTCACCAGGATGTCGATGCCTCCCATTTTGCTTATGGCCGATTCCACCATTTTCTTCACTTCTTCTTCGTTGCCGACATTGCATTGAACTGGTATGACTTTATAACCTATTTTTTTGAATGCTTTACTAGCTGCTTGTGCGCCATCATTGTCCATGTCGGCAATCAGAACTATAGCGCCTGCCTCGGCGAGGCGATATGAAATTGCCAGCCCGATGCCTCTGGCCCCACCGGTTACCACAACCTTCTTATCTGTGAGGGCGATGATTTCATCAAGCGGCTCAAATTCGGTAAACGAAATCATAGTTCCTGATATATCAATACTTTTCTCTAATACCTAGCTTAACTATGCATAATAATAGCACAGTGGTGCTGTATTATTCCTCCAAGAGGGTGACTGCTAGAATGCCCGGACCGGCATGCGTGCCGATAACGGGGCTAATCTGCGATAAATAAATTGGGACTGTTGGAAATACATTAGCTATACGCTGTGCCAATTCTTTCGCTTCAGCAATATTAGTACCATATTCCACGGCTAAAGCCTTGATTGCCTTGAATTCAGCCACGTATTCATAGAGCCATTCAGTAGCTTTGGCTCTGGTACGCACCCTAGCAACGGGAAAGACTTCACCATCCCTTATAGTGTTGATAGGAATAACTTTGAGCATTGTCCCCATCCATGCCTGCGCTTTGCCAACACGACCCCCCTTAACCAAATATTTGAAGGTATCCAGTGTCGATCGCATATGTATCCGTGGCATGGTTTTCGATACCAGACTAACTAGCTCATTGAGGCTGGCTCCCTCCAAGGCTTTCTTTGCCGTCTCTATGGCCAACATCCCCTCCATCATTATTGCCATTTTAGAATCAACTAGCTGCACCTGGCACTTATTCTTCATCAAAGATACGCCCTGCAATGCTGCGTCATAAGTAGCGCTAAAATTGCGTGCCAAAAATATGCCCAGAATGCCAGTACACTTTGCCGCAAGCTCATCAAAAACACCGGCAAAAACGCTAGGACCGGGTGCAGAAGTTTTCGGAAGAACAGGACTATTATCAAGTTTCTGATAGAAGTTGTCAGCGGTGAGCTCGACTCTGTCTTTATAGGTCTCGGTGCCAAAATGCACATTCATTGGGACGACGGTGATACCCAAGTCCTTTGCCACCTCGGGCGGCAAATCAGATACGCTGTCCGTAACGATCTTAATCATAAGTTTCTCCTGTAATTGAATATGCTCCCTTGCTGGCTACGCCGCATACCTAGTATTGCTAGGTATATTATATTATTTTCAGCCGACCAATACAATACTTTCCAGTAAGGTAGCAATGTTAGTGCAAAATAACCTCGTACCCGGCGTCAAACGGTTGTTAGCAGTAAGCTGCGGGGTATCCGGTACTTCACTGGCAAGAAGCCCTGGCAGCGTGACAATTTGTTGTCTAACGACTTAATAGTTGCAACTACTGTTGACACTCCTAGAGACCTAGACTAATATTGTTTTGAAAGGGAGGCGTCAATGACAGCAGGTCAAATCGCAGCAGCAGTAATTGGAGGTTTGTTTGTAGTCATCTTTTTCCCTATTCTCATTGCATCATCTTTTTACATGGTAAGGCAGCAGACGGCGGCAGTAATCGAGAGGTTTGGTAAGTACAAAAGGACAACGGGTGCCGGTTTTCATACCAAAATACCGCTGGGTATCGAGAAAATAGCCGATAGGCCGAGCTTACGGATACGGCAACTGGACCTGGAGATGGAATCCAAAACCAGCGATGATGTTACAGTAACTTTGAAGACCGCGGTACAGTACGTAATCCCATCTATTGATAAGATCTATGATGCCTATTACAAGCTGGTAGACCCGAAGGTGCAGATTGACTCCTGGGTTTACGATGCAGTCAGGTCGATGGTTCCTCAAATGACTATGAATAAAGTCTATGAGAACAAAGACGAGATCGCGAAAGACGTTGAGGAAAAGCTGAAAGAGCGTATGCACTTATATGGCTTTGAGATTGTACGGGTGCTGGTTAACGATGTGGTGCCGCCGGAAAAAGTCAGGAACGCGATGAATGAAGTCAATACACAGCAGAGGCTTCAGGTGGCAGCTGTGGCTGAAGGTGAGAAGAACAAGATACTCATCATCAAGAACGCCGAGGCAGAAGCCAAAAACAAAGAGCTGCAGGGTGTGGGTATTGCCAATCAGCGGAAAGCCATCATAGAGGGCTTCAAAGAGGCCATTAAAGACTTCAAGAAAGGTGTACCGGATTCTACGTCTAAGGACGTTATGAATATGGTGGTTATCACTCAGTATTTCGACACACTGGACAGGCTTGGTGCCGATGCCCGGAGCAAAGTGGTGTTTCTGCCAAGCAATCCAGGTGCGGTGGGCGATATGATGCAGCAAATGACAACAGCCTTTGCCGTAGGGCAAGAAGCCGCTCTTGATATGGGTGAGCCGCAACCCAAGAAGAAAGAAGCTAAGGACAGGGAGCCAGCATAGGAGACTGTTCAAGCCATACGGAGTTTACAAAAAAGAGGTAGGTCCCGGCAGCGAACTGCTGCAAAGACCTACCTCCATTCGTTCTACTACTCCTCCCTTTTGGCTGACTATACCAAAGCGCTTCAAGCCTTGACGCTTGTTGCGAGCTTTTTAATCAAATACCTGAGGAGCTCGAGAACCTTCGCCTTCCCTCCTCACCGACCTACTCAAACGAGGCACCAGCGAGGAGTCCCATACCATCCACTTGGAACCGGCACAGAAGGCTTAGGATAGTTAGCGTATCTAATACCTTCATACCTATTCACCTCCTCTACTCACTTTCCTCCTCTTCTCCCCACCACATCTATATTCTAGCACAACTTAGGCCTTATTCCGCGACTTATGTCTCAATGAGCTCAGTCACTGGCCTGTTATTGCTGATAACAGAATGTCGGAATATAATGTTCTTATTATAGCCGTGAAAGGAGATTGCTATGGATTACGATGATCTGCTGCAATTGTTTAAGAAGAGACGAAGCATTCGCAAATTCAAATCTGACCCGGTACCCGATGAGTATGTGGACAAGATAATTGAGGCGGCACGCTGGGCGCCTTCTGGGGCTAACTCACAGCCCTGGCAGTTTATCGTCATAAAGAAAGACGATTTGAGGAAGAGGGTCTCCGCCATTATCGAGGAACACGCAGATACCACCATGAAGATGGAACTGGCCAGAGATGAGGATATCAGGTTCAATTTTCTTCCGCTTGGCTTTGGGAAGGCTCCGGTGTTCATATTACAGGTGGGTGATCCCAGGCTGAGGGAGTGTTATCCACTGGAAGTCCGTCTGATGCATGGAGATAAGACGTTCGAGTCCAGCCAGGCCAGTGCTTTTCTTTATATGATGCTGGCGGCTACGTCATTGGGTTTGGCGGCACAATGGGTGAGTGCCAGTAGTGCCCCCTATCCACAAATTCTTATCAAGAAAGTGTTGGGCGTGCCAAAGGGGCTCGAGGTGTATGATATGATGGCGGTCGGCTATCCTGGCATGACGCCGCCGCCTCGACTGGTCAGGTCTAAAAAGGAAATTACCCACTATGACGGGTATGATGGGTCTATATATTCTAGCGACCAGCAAATCAGGGAATATGTGGTGAAAATCCGCCAGGGGGCACCAATTTAGAAGGCAAGGTCTTGACTGTTATCTCTGTCAATAAACCTCTAGATTTCTGCACTGCTGCCATCTTGGAGGAGGTTTGTCTTGAGGAAGGAAAGAGTCTGTCTTTGAATGACTGGATAGAACAGCCAGATGCTGGAATGCCCTGTAGGAAACCATCTAATAGTTGGCTTGCCTGCGGCTTGCCACAAAGCAAGAGCTGAGTCCCGTGGGATATATTTATCCCGAACCGCGTTCATCATTAAGACGGGACGTCCCTGGAGATAGCTGGCGTAAGTCAAAGGGTCTGTCAGGAAGCTCTGTTGAGGTGGGGTAACATTCTCAAATCCTCTCCCGGCTACCTCAGTCAGGTATTCAGCATAGCTCCTTTGAATCTGCTGGTATTCTGCCTCGGAGCGTTCGTTTCGATAGGCCTTGTGTTTGGTGGAACGCGCCATCTTCTCGGTATTGCCGCCGGAAACCATAATGACTCCAGCCTTGATGCGCTTATCTATGCCCATGGTTATGGTTGACAGAAAGCCGCCGAAACTAATGCCGAAAACGGCTATCCTATGCGGATCTATCTCCGGGCGCTTACTTGCCCAGTCTATTACCTGACGAATATCCGTCACCGAGAGTTGATAAGTCTCGAACCACTCATCGACGGTTAAATCGTATAGCCTGTCTTTCATAGATTCTGGCACGCGGATAGAGTGTGTGACCAAGTAGAGAACAAAGCAAGCTATATTTCTTTTGGCAAAAGAGCGAGCCAACACACGACAAGGTATGGCACTCAAGTCTCCCATACCATGCACCAGGATAACCAAAGGCGCTGTATGAATTCCCTGTGGCTGATAATACTCACCCTTGACGCAGTTGTCTCCTATGTGGTGGGTCTTTATGCCTGCAGGAAATTGTATGGAATAGCTTATCCAGCTACTTGTCTCTTTATGGGGAGATGTGACAGCTTCGGACGTATTGTCTTCATAAAGATAAGGATTCATGTGTCTGCGCCTTTTCTTTTTATGAGCCAAATGTTAGCTCAAATATTCTAGCAGTATGTCACTTCGACTGTCGTACTATCGTTTTTGTCGGTCATAATATGTAGTTTCTGCTGTCTATAAAAGAGAATCCCCCGTTTTAAGCTCTCTCCTTTTGATTTGCCTTAATATAGAGGAGAATAGAAGCCCGACGGCGCCGCTACCACCGCAAACTAAGAAAGCCATTTGATAATTTCCGGCGATGTCAAATAGGTATCCAGTTAAGAACGGGCCGATAGCGCCTCCGATGGCAAAGGAAAGGCTCAGAATGCCGAAAATCGCACCGTGTGACTTCATCCCAAATAATTCCGCAGTTAATGTTGACATTACCGGTGCGCCGCCACCGGAGCCCAGGCCATAGACAACCGCAAATAGGTAGAGCATCCATACCTCTCTGATTATCGATAGCGAAAGTACGCTCGCCACTATCAGTATGAAGCAAATTAGCAAAACCTGCTTGCTGCCTATTCTATCAGCAGCACTGCCCAACACAATACAACCCACGGCGAAAAATGCCCCTACGAGTGCCAGAACGTTTGCTGCTGTAGCTGGCGAAATTCCCAGGTCCGTGATGCTGGGGACGAGATGTATGTTTATGGAATATAGCGAATACCCGAGACAGAAGTAAGCAATCACGACCATCCAGAAGCTCCTGGTGCGAATTGCTTCACTAAGAAAGACCCCTTCACCCGCCACCATCCCTTGTTCGCCGACTTTTTGTCCACCATAGGGCATCAGCCCCTTCTTAGACGGATCGCGCCTCAGAACTTGGGCGGCTAGGACGCCAATTACCAGAATACAACTTCCCACTATGATATAGGACAGCCGCCAATCATATAGAGAGATCAACCAGTTAGCTAACGGTGGCACTATTAGTGTACCTATGCCTACACCGGCTATGACGATGCCTGTCATTATGCCTCGTCTTTTGACGAACCACCTGGCCACTGTTGACAGTGGCGCTACAAAAGCACCACCCATCCCCGCTCCTACTATCACCCCATAAAACAGGTAGAGCTGCCAGACATCTCTGACCAGTGACATGAGCAACAGCCCCAGACCCAAAAAGATGCAGCAAAGCGTCATGACGAACCGAGGGCCGAGCTTATCGTTTAGCCTGCCCATGTACATCGAACCCGCCCCCTGGAACAGCATGGAAAGCGCGACGGCACCTGAAGTCAGGGTTCTGGACCAACCGAAATCGCGCAGCATAGGCTTGAAGAAAACGCCAAAGCTGAAGCGGGAGCCAAAAGCCATTATAACGATCAACAGAGCAGCTGCCACAATAATGTAACCATAGAAAAGCTTAGTTCTTGGGTTGTTCGATTCAGATAAGTTCTGATTATTCATGGTAAATTGGTTGCTAATTGATCCCACCCGTTATAGTTGTGGAATTGTAGCATAAAAGGCCCCGATTATATCGGGGCACTTTGATAATTGAGGCCAGAAGTGTTAATATTTTCGTTCGCTGTTCGTGAGTGATCTGACATGATGCCTGTTGATACCAGTTCTAATCGGAAAGCTTTTGAGACCGACCCGGCAGGTTTCCTGGATAAGGCGATAAAAGAATACGTGGCTACAAGTCCAGGCAACCGGTTGGAAGCCTTTGGTGGCGATCCGATTTTCGACGAGCCGTTAGTCGGCTTTGTCGATGGCGATGACCTTATCTTTCAGGATTACAAGAACATAATAGGTGATTTTCATCTGACTCCGAGAGAGGCTCTGGAAAAGCACCTCGAAGCCACCAAGGGCAAACGATCTTTGCTGAATGTCAGCGTGATATCCTTTGTCTTGCCTATCAGCCGGGAGACCAGGCTCAGCATGCACCAGGAGACCACCGTTGCCTCCAAGAGATGGAACCACACACGATGGCACGGGCAGAAATTCCTCGATGATCTGTCACGACACGTGGTATCTCTCTTGGAAAGTCTGGGGCATGAGGCTGTGGCTCCAGGTCTGACAGACTTTTTCCAGGTGAAGGAGCTTCCGGGTGGCCGGACAGCCAACTGGTCAGAAAGGCATATTGCCTACGCCGCCGGCCTGGGCACTTTCAGCCTGAGCGATGGCCTGATTACCCAGAAGGGAATTGCCATGCGCTGTGCGAGCGTGGTGACCGATGTGAAGCTGCCACCCACCCCGCGACCATATAAGGACCATCTGGCAAACTGTCTTTTTTATCAGAAGGATGGTAGCTGTCGACTGTGCATCGAAAGGTGCCCCGTCGATGCCATAACCGAGCAAGGCCATGACAGGAACAAGTGCCGGGAGTACATCTATAACAAAGAGAATGAGATACTCAAGGAGTTGGGAAGGGAAGGGTATACCGGCCGTTTTGCCGCCTGCGGGCTGTGTCAGACCAAGGTGCCCTGCGAAACCAGAATTCCGTCCGAAGCTCGAAACGAAGAACCTCCGGCATAGTAGCCTACAAGCCGTGTAGCTGAACTGGACACATTCTTACTTTGTGTGGCATATTAAAGATATGTCCGGAAAATCAAATAATGGGTCTCTCTTCTCTCGAATTGTCCCAAACGGCCTATTGACAGAACAGTGGCCATTGGCTATTATACTTTGCAATACGAGGTATAGTTGTGTAGGTAGTGCCAGGGAGGTCGTATTATGCAGATAATAATTTCCGGAGTGCTTGTCGCCGCTGCCTTTGGGCTTGGGGCATGTCCGTTTTCCTTATGGATCGGGAAATGGCTGCTGCATAAGGACATAAGAGACTACGGCGATGGCAATCCGGGGGCGTTCAATGTTTTCCGGGCGGGGGGCCGCTGGTCAGGCGTTCTGGCCCTAATACTGGATATCGGAAAGGGTGTTCCCTTTGTCGCCCTGGCGCTCCACTACTTTAACTTGCCTGAGGTCACGGTATTTGCCGTGGCTTTATTCGCTATTCTGGGGCACGCTTTCAGTCCCATATTGAGGTTCGATGGAGGCAAGGCGCTGGCGGTTACGGCCGGTGTGCTGGTGGCATTGTTGCCTAACTACATTTTGTTGCTTCCGATACTTGTCTTTATCGGCATAGGTGCGCTCTTCATAGAAGTCGACGCCTGGAGGGTGATATTCGGCTGTGCGGCTACTCTGGTGATCGCGCTGATTACCGAGGGGACCTCTATGGAAGCGTTGTTTATGGTGCTGTTGATAGGAATACTGGTGGCAAAACACTTCGACGATTTGAGGGCCTTGCCCAGGTTCAGGGGGAAGCTGGTGACCTGGGTGGCAGCCCGGCGACGCCACAGCTAGGCTTCGAGAACAAGTTTACATGATGCTGTACCAAATAGTAATTGCAGTTCTATTAGTTGTATTTGCGGTCAACCTCGCCCTTAATCTGAGGGCGCTGCGGAGGCCTGATCCTGATAGCAAATTGTTCGCCCCGGCGCCTCTGGTCTCAGTGCTCATTCCCACCAAGAATGAAGAGACCAACATAGAGACCTGTCTGAGGTCTTTGCAAAGGCAGGACTACCCGAATTTTGAAATCCTGGTATTGGATGAATCGTCGGACAGGACGCCCGAACTCGTCAATGGCATAGCGGTCAGTGACGACCGTATCAAGCTGATAAGAGGTAAGGAGCTTCCTGAGGGCTGGTTTGGCAAGCCGTTTGCCTGTCAGCAGCTTGCCGAAAAGGCCAAAGGCTCCTGGCTATTGTTTGTTGACGCCGATACTATGCACGCCCCGCACATGCTGCGCAGCGTGATGGCTATGGCGTTGGAGCTCAAGCCTTCCCTGCTTTCTGGCTTCCCTCGCCAGCTAGCTGTTACCATTCCTGAGAAAATAGCAATGCCGGTAATGTATTTTGTCATTATGGCCTGGATGCCGCTGTGGTGGCTGCAGAAGTCCAAGGAGCCGAAGGCATCCTTGGCCATAGGCCAGTTTCTTCTTTTCCCCCGGGAAGATTACTGGCGAATCGGCGGCCATGAGGCCGTTAAGAGCAGGATTGTGGAGGACGTCTGGTTAGGGATAGAAACGGTACGGCATGGCGGGCGGCACGTTGCTATCGATTTATCTACGGTGGTTTCGACGCGCATGTACAATGGACTACGATCGATGTGGACTGGCCTCGGCCGATCCATATACGCAGTGGCAGCGATATCACCTCTGGGGTTGATCGCGCTGCTAGTAGCAGCTCTATTCTTCTATCTGGCCCCCTACTTCTGGCTGTGGTATGCTTTTGGTTCGACGGCAGCTCCCACGGACTGGCGATACATTGTAGTCTTCCAGGTGCTCCTGCTCCTGTTTATGCGCTGGATGCTGGATAATCGCCTCAGGCAGCCTCTCATATCAGCTATTTTGAACCCGATCGGTATCTCATTCCTTTTTGTGACCGCTGTCTATGCTACCTGGCAGCAACTGGTCGGTCACAGCGTGCGTTGGAAGGACCGGCTCTACAGGGAACGTAGAGCCTGATGCGGTTCTAGACTCATACGCACAGCACTAGCTTTGACCGGCGCCGCGTGATACGCTAAAATAAGCCCCGTTATATTTGCCTTATTCTACCTGGCTCTGGTAACTTATTGTCTTCCCGAATTACCTTGGAAATTCTGCGATATGACATGAAGAGTTTGATACTGGGCGGCGGTTTTGGTACAAGGCTCTATCCTTTGACCATTAACAAGGCGAAGGCGTTGTTCGAATATAAAGGCAAAGCTTTGATAACCCACCTGGTGGACAAAATTCCACCAGATATCGATATCCTGGTAAGTACCAACGAGAAATTCGAAGTTGATTTTCGTCTCTGGCAGGATGGGGTCAGCCGCCGGGTGACCCTGTGTGTCGAGCCGGCCTGGACCGAGGACCAAAAATTTGGTGCCGTGAAGGCCCTGAATTACTGGATTAAGGCCAAAAACATCAGCGAGGACTTGTTGGTTATAGCCAGTGACAACTACTTCGAGTTCAACCTTAACCAGTTCATTGCCAGTTATGATGGGAAGAATGCGCTGGTAGCGGTCCACGATATCGGAGATAAGAGCAAAGCGACCTCCTACGGCGTCGTGAGGCTGGACGGAAACAGAATTGCTGAACTGGAAGAGAAACCGGCGCAGCCTAAATCCAGTCTTATTGCCACCGCCTGCTACATCTTCCCGCCCAGAGTATTTCCCCTCCTGCTTCGATTTGGTGCCGAGGGTAAGAAGGACAATCTGGGCAACTTAATCTCGTACCTGATAGATGTGGATGAGGTGCGTGCGTATATGTTCAGTGAGCTGTGGGTTGATGTAGGCAGCGTTGACGTGTACGAGTCACTCCAGTAGATCATCTCGGCACCTCTCGAAATAATCAGCGCGATAGAGGGTCCTGGATATCGTTAACCAAAACCAAACACTCTCAGAATCCAGATCTCTACCACGAGCAATCAGGTTCTTCCGCTGCACCAAGCTGATTCTGCTTTGCAGAAGCCTCACTCAGATGTGACACTGAACTGTCGTCATAAAGTCATGAAGACGAAGCATACGAAGTGCTATAATTCCGATTTCGGAAGATCCCGGATATAGTTACCGCGCGAGGAGGATATGTTGCAAGCCATACTGCCTTACAAGGTGCTCATTGTTCCGGCTGCTGCCTGGTGCCTGGCCCAGGTACTGAAGGTCATAGTCGCCTCGGCAAGAGATAAGCGTATCAGGTGGTCCTACCTGACCACCATGGGCGGCATGCCCAGCTCGCACTCCACGCTGGTGTGTGCTCTGGCTACGACTGTAGCGCTGGTTGATGGTGTGAGATCGACCGTTTTCGCCATTTCGGCGTTCTTTGCCCTCCTGGTGATGTATGACGCCGCCGGTGTAAGGCAAACGGTAAGCACCCAATCCACCATGGTCAATCGCATGCTGGAAGAGCTTTTCAAAGGGAATCCGGCGTTTCAGCAACGTCTGCGAGAGCTAATAGGCCATACCAAATTCGAAATAGCTGCCGGGGCGGTGTTGGGGATAGTCTTTTCGTTGCTGCTGGCGTGGAAGTGGTAGGGGGGATTGTACGTGCGGCGGCAAGATATGGACGACTGGCTTTCGTAGACTTATGTGATCAGGCAGGCGGACCTAAAGGTTCGCCCCTACGTTGAGCTTAGAGATGTAGGGGCGGCTCTTCAGACCCGCCCGTGGCTTGTTCTATAGAAAATCCCTCTCTTTCTCCTTTTTGCGAAAGGGGGATGTTTGTTTCCCCCTTAGAAAGAGGTGGGCTTTGCACCAAAAAGCACCCCTTGTTTCAAAAGTTAGCTAGTCTAGCCAGCTCATAGATGGAGGGTTTTCAATATTGTCACATAGCTTTTTTACCATATCTTTAACGACTTTGCATGCCCATTCGGCTTTATCGCAGTTGAGTACATTAATCGTACCCTCAGTATTACCATATTTGGTTAAGGTAACATCGCTGAATTTTGCTGGCTTGTGTACAATGTATTTCTCTCTTATTTTTTCCAATTCTAAAAATAACTTAAATGGCTCATCATTCTTGCTAAAAACGCTATGTTGTTTCCCCAATTTCTTAGTAGCAAGGGATTTAGAGACCCCTTCCCACTTGGCCTCTGTTGAGCTGCCTTCATAACGTTGCCAATCATCTCCCAACCTATCTTTACCAATAGTGTTGATATAAGCTTCTAGGCACGTATACGAAAATAAGATGCTAATCATTGCCTCTCCAAATTCATCATCCATGTGTTCTTGTATGTCATCACCTACTACCTGCTTCGCATGGTCTCTATGTTCTTTAGCTATCTTATACATACGCATAAAAAGCTCTTTCCGTACCTTGACTGAGTTTACAGCATCGGTTCCAAGAGCTGTATCAAATACTCTCTTAAACTCTGCCATAGCTTTTATCCCGTTTTACTCTTTTCTCGTATCATAAGGGGTGGGTCTTCAGACCCGCCCGAAAAGAACTGTGGAGAACGCTACACGTGGAGTTGGCGCCATAGGTCAGATATCTTAGTTCTGAGTGTTTCGAGGGGGCAATCGGTATCGATGACTACGTCGGCGCTTTTCACCTTTTCCTCTTGAGGCATTTGCCGGCGAAGGCGAAGCAACACATGGTCTTCATCCAGGTTTCTCGCGCTCTTGAGTCTATCGACTATGGTGGCTTCCGGCGCCCGCGTAACCCAGACCTGATCCACCAGCGGCGTCCAGCCGGCTTCTAGAAGAAGCGCAGCTTCAAGGACTACCACTTTGGTGCCTCCGCGGCGATGCTTTTCTAGCTTCTGTTTGACTATGTCATATAGCCTGGGGTGCGTTATCCGGTTGAGTTGAGCCAGCGTGGCGGGATTGTCAAAGGCCAGCCGGCCGAGCTTATCACGGTCTATTTCGCCATTGGATTTAAGTATCGACCTGCCGAAAGCTGCCAGTATTTCCTTGTAGGCCTGAGTACCGTGCTTGAGCAACTCGTGGCCCAGCTCGTCGGCGTTAATGACAACAGCGCCAAGCTCGGCAAGCATTTGGGCTACTGTGGTCTTGCCAGTGCCGAAGTTGCCCGTTAAGCCGATGACCAACATAGACTCAAACCGGTGCCGATAAATTACGCTAGACAAAGGCCGACATACCCAGCATCTCGCGGCCGATAATGAGTTTGTGAATTTGCGTGGCTCCGTCAGGGAAAGAGAGGGTGCGAGCATCACGGAAATATCGTTCCACGGGGTATTCCTCGGAGACGCCATAAGCTCCATGCACCTGGACAGCTTTAGAGGTTACAGCGATAGCCGCGTCTGTGCCATAGGCTTTGGCCATGGAGGTTTCTTTGAAGGGGATTTGGCCTTTACCCAAGAGATACATGGCCCGGTAGTTGAGGAAGCGGGCGGCATCGGTCATGATGGCCATGTCCGCAATCATTTCCTGGACTAGCTGAAATCCGCCGATCGGGCGGCCGAATTGTTTCCGTTCCTGGGCATATTTTACGGCAGCGTCTATGGAGGCTTGAGCCAGACCGACGGCTATGATACCGACGGCGACTCGAAGCTGGCAGAGCTCAACCAGCGCTAAGGTGTAGCCGCTACCCGGCGTGCCTATCAGATTGTCTTTGGGAACGCGGCAATCAATGAAGCTAAGCTCGGAGGTGGGGCAAGAGCGCAAGCCCAGCTTGGGTAACTCGCGGGCCGTAAATGGCGACTCAGCTCTATCCACCAGAAAACAGGAAATGCCGCCAACCCCCTTGGCCGGGTTGGTAGTGGCAAAGACGAGCGCCAGGTCGGCTATGCTGCCGTTGGTGATCCATGTCTTGGTGCCGTTAAGCACGTAATGGTCTCCCTCGAGTACGGCCGAGGTCTTTAAGTCGCGAGCTCCGGAGCCGACGTCAGGCTCGGTCAGGCAGAAGCAGGTGATTTCCTCAGCGGACATTATCCGGGGTATGTGTTTGGTCTTATGCTGCGGGGTGCCGTGCGCAGCTATTATAGGGAGCACACTGCCGTCCTGTATGAGCACACTCAAAGCCAGGCTGAGATAAGCGCGGGCCAGCTCCTCGCCGAGGACAGCGTAAGATATGAGATCGAGGCCCTGGCCACCGTATTCTGGAGACAAAGTCGAACCTATGTAGCCCAACGGGATGAGTTTCTTTATCAGGCCGACGGCTATGTCTCTGGGGAGGGGATGATATTTGCGGTCGTATTCATCGGAAATGGGGATTATTTCGCGTTCCATGAAGCCACGCGCATTCTTCTGGAGTATCTTCTGAGATTCATTGAGTTCCGGGATCATTAGTACCTCTTTGGGACAAATTTCGTTCATTGTAAACAAAGCGTCAAACCTTGTCTAGGGTGTGGGCAAGTAGCGGTGTGTTATAATGGGATTTGGGATGCGGCTGATGCACGAGGGTTTGCTTTATGAAAAACTATCCGAGTCCAGGGTGCGATGCAACGTTTGTCAGTGGCGTTGTGTTATCATGCCGGGCAAACTCGGCGTTTGCCGGATGCGACGAAATGACGACGGCGTAATACATATCCTCAACTACGCTCGTGCATCCTCCGTAGCTGTCGACCCCGTCGAGAAAAAGCCTCTATTCCATTTCTTCCCGGGAAGCATGGCTTTCTCTTTGGGTGGCTGGGGGTGTAATTTCCACTGCAGACATTGCCAGAACTGGCAGATTTCTTGCGTTGAGGAGCCGGCTGGGATCGTGGAAGGATCACGCTATATACAACCGGATGAAGCTGTAAAGCTGGCCAAGCAGCGTGATTGCGGCGGCATCACCTGGACATATAATGAGCCGAGCATGTGGTTCGAGTATACGTTGGATTCGGCCAAACTGGCGAAAAGCGAGGGGCTTTACACGGGTTACGTAACCAACGGCTATCTGACGCCCGAGGCCCTTGATGTCATCGGCCCTTATCTTGATGCCTGGAGAGTAGATATCAAGGGGTTTTCCGATTCTTTGTATCGGGAACTGGCCAAAATTCCGCACTGGCGGGGGATCCTGGAAGTAGCCAAAAGGGCGCAGCAGAAGTGGGGTATGCATGTGGAGGTGGTGACCAACGTTATCCCCACCATGAATGACGATGTGGATCAGCTAACAGCTATTGCTACCTGGATGCGAAATGAACTGGGAGAGCTGACACCGTGGCATGTGACCCGGTTCTATCCGGAATATAATCTGACTCATTTACCGCCAACGCCGGTAGCATCATTGGAAAAGGCACTGGATATCGCTACGAAGGCCGGCCTACGTTTCGTCTACCTCGGCAACGTCCCGGGGCACGTAGCGGAGAATACGGTTTGCTATACTTGCCACAATGTGGTCATTCAGCGTTTCGGCTACGACGTGAAGGTTCTGGGCGTGAATGGTTCGAAATGTAAGTTTTGCGGAGCTGAGCTTAACATAAAGACAGCTGGATGGTCTCGTCAGTTTTCAGCTTCGTCAGGAGGCTGGCCATGATCAGGGAGCCAGTTGTTGCGGGACAGTTCTATCCGGGTTCGCCGGCAGGACTCAAAAAAATAATTGAAGGCATGGTGGATGACAAAAGTGAAAAGGTGGAGGCGATAGGAGTAGTCTCGCCTCATGCCGGATATATTTACTCCGGGCAGGTGGCCGGGGCGGTTATGTCCAGAATTAAGATTAAGGATACCTTCGTGATGCTTGGGCCAAACCATACCGGTAGAGGAAAAGCTTTCAGCATCATGACCAGCGGGACATGGAAAACACCGTTGGGCGATGTGGAAATCGACTCCGAGATGGGGAAACGTATTCTGGCTTCCTCAAGCTATCTGGAGGAAGACCAATCGGCACATCAATTCGAACATTCTATCGAGGTTCAGGTGCCATTTCTGCAGTATCTCAAGCCGAATATCAGGATAGTGCCCATGATTTTGGCCCATGCCGGAGGTGATTATTATAAGACAATCGGCCAGGAACTGGCCGGCGCCATTGACGGGATGAAGAAGGACGTGGTGATCCTGGCCAGCAGTGACATGACTCACTACGAGCCGCAGGAAAGCGCCCAGAGGAAGGATAGACAGGCTATTGAAGCCATACTGGCTTTAAATGAGGATGAGCTGCTGAAGCGAGTTGATGAGCTGGATATCTCGATGTGCGGTTACGCGCCGGTAACCTGTCTTATAGTGGCGGCCAAAGCGTTGGGAGCCAAGAAGGCAGAGCTGGTCAAATATCAGACCAGCGGCGATACGTCAGGCGATTACAGCAGCGTGGTCGGTTATGCCGGAATAATAGTCAGATAGTCGAAGATGCCGACGTGGTAAAATGATCATGCAAACGGTGGGATGATATGGCAAAACAGCTTCATCCATTAGTCAAGCTAGCCAAAGACGCCGTGGAAAACTACGTGCGTTACGGCAAATTCATCCGGCCGCAGGAGCTCAGTGAAGATATGAAGCCCAGGGCGGGTGTTTTTGTGTCGATTAAGAAACACGGCCAACTAAGGGGTTGTATTGGTACTTTCTCCCCAACCAGGGCGAACGTAGCCGAAGAAATTGTGGCTAATGCGATAGGTTCCGCCACAGGAGATCCCCGATTTGATCCAGTCCAGGCCTCCGAGCTGAAAGAGCTTAAGTATAGCGTGGATGTATTGACCCGGCCGGTACCGGCGCCCGACGTTCAGAAGCTTAATCCGAAGAAGCACGGCGTAATTGTGGAATGCGGTTTCAGACGGGGTCTGTTGCTGCCCGATCTTGAAGGCGTAGATACTGTGAACGAGCAGATTGAAATCTGCCGGGCTAAGGCTGGTATAGCGGCCGATGAGCCGATCAACGTATATTGCTTTGAAGTGAAGAGGTACAAGTAGTTGAAAGCCATCTCACGTAATGGCATAATCTGTTAGTTTTGTGACAAGGAGATGTAGCGAAATGAAATTGATGGTTATAGGGATCGGTGATTGCGGCTGCAGAATGGCTCACGCGTTCGCGGAAATGAACAGGGTGGCCAGAGGTGACCGACATATCAGCATAATCACGTGTGCCTATGCAGTCAACAATGACCAAGAACTATTGCGTGAAGTGACCAGGTCTCGATGGGATTGGTTGAAGGCCGTGCCGATTCGCGGTTCACTGGCAGGTGATATTAAATCGAATGAGTCCGGCGCCTCGCTGTTGCTGCAGGAAAGCGAGAGGGTGATGCTGGCCATGAGGCTCGGCGCATTTGTTAGTACCGATGCCTTTCTATTTGTGGCCGGTGCTGGCGGTAGCCTCGGCTCAGGTGGTGTTCCGGTGATTGCCAATATACTCAAAGAGCGACATGTCGGTAAGCCAGTCTATGCTCTCGTGGTGCTCCCATTCGATTCGGAGCTGGATGATCCGGACATTGTTCACAATACCGCAGTATGTCTGAAGTCCATTGACAAGGTGGCTGACGCCGTGGTGCTGGCGGACAACGGAGGGTTGGGGATGACGGGAGCCGTAACGCCGCCCCAGAAGATGGGTATTTTGAATAGGGAGCTGGTATCTGCGTTCTACGATCTTCTGTGCGCCGGAGAGATGAGCGGCCCGAAACAGGTCAGCAACAAGGTTCTGGATGCGGGGGATGTAACGCAGACCTTGTCGGGTTGGACAGCGATAGGTCTGGGCAAAGCGCGTTTCGAATCTTCACTATTTCGGTTTAGGAAACCACAGGACTTTGAGGAGAGGAGCTCGGAAACGCTCAGGGCTATAGAAGCGATGAACTTAGCCTTGATGCACCTGTCGGTAGATTGTAAGTTAGACGATTCGGGGAAAGCCCTGTTTCTTCTGTCGGCGCCGGCTAAGCAGGCTAATGTTGATATGATTCAGGTCTTAAGTAAGCGTCTGCGTGAGTTAGCGCCGAATGCCGAGATAAGAGATGGTAGTTTCTACGGGTCTAAAGACTCCGCCGAGGTTACCGTGGTGATATCACAATTGATTTACGTAGATAGGATCAAGAGCTACTACGATAGAGCTGCCAAAATGGCGCGGTCCGGCGGAGAAAGCGGAGAAACGAGTACAGCCTAGATGACCCTTTTCGATCTGAGCGCGCTGGAAGAGGAGAAGAAGGAAGCGGGTGGGGCGAAGCCGGGGTGGCCTGAAGATATGCCTCTCGCGGCCAGGATGAGGCCGCGTAGTTTTGCCGAGTTTGTTGGCCAGGAACATCTTATAGGTGAGGGCCACGTACTAAGGAAGCTCATTGACACAGACCAGCTGCCTTCGATGATTTTTTGGGGGCCACCGGGCAGCGGAAAAACAACCCTGGCCTATGTCATCGCCAATGTTACACGGTCTCATTTCAGCCCGGTGAGCGCGGTCAGCGCTGGCGTAGCTGATTTGCGGCGCATAGTTAATGAGGCCAGGCAAAGGCGCAAAGCCACCAGCCAACGGACCATCCTGTTCATCGACGAAATTCACCGATTTAATAAGACACAACAGGATGCCGTGTTGCCCTCCGTGGAAAACGGTATCGTAACCCTCATCGGTGCTACCACGGAAAATCCATCCTTTGAAGTTATCTCGGCTTTGCTGTCGAGATGTCGCGTATTTACTTTGAATTTGTTAACCGACGATGAGATCCGCGTCATCGTGGAGAGAGCTATCAAAGACGAGGAGAGGGGGCTGGGGAAGTTCAAAGTGGAGCTGGCCGGAGATGCTCTGAAACACCTGATCGTTATGTCTAACGGAGACGGGCGAACGGCGCTGAATGCTCTGGAGATGGCCACGGAGGCGACATCGCCCGATGCTCACGGGCGCCGGCGGCTTAAACTGGAGACTATCGAAGACGCGATGCAGCACCGTGCCTTGCTTTACGACAAGGAAGGTGAACAGCATTATGACCTCATCTCGGCGCTTCACAAGTCGCTGCGTGGTTCCGACCCGGACGCTGCCTTGTACTGGCTGGGGCGGATGCTGGAGGCCGGTGAAGACCCGCTTTACGTGGCCCGACGCCTGGTACGCTTTGCTTCGGAGGATGTGGGTATGGCTGACCCTCAGGCGCTAGTGGTGGCCGTGGCGGCACAACAGGCAGCCCATTTCATTGGCATGCCCGAAGGCAACCTGGCGCTGGCTGAGGCGGTAATATATCTGGCCACGGCGCCGAAAAGCAATTCATTGTACGAAGCTTATTCTAAGGTGCAGGGAGATGTTGAGCTTACTCGCAATGATCCGGTGCCGCTGCATCTGCGCAATCCGGTCACCGGGTTAATGCGTCAGGTTGGGTACGGTAAGGGGTACAAATATGCGCACGACTACCCGGGTCACTTTGTCGAGCAACAGAACTTGCCGGATTCAATAAAGGATAAGCAATACTATTCACCGAGTGACCAGGGCTATGAGCAATCTGTGCGCGCCAGACTCAAGGCCTGGTGGGAAAGCAAGAGGGGGAAGAAAAGCTGAGGCAAAGCGCAGTATTTTTCCCCTGTGGCAAGCTTATCCTGGAGGGTGTTTGTTACTATCCTGACGGCGATGGACCTTTTCCCGGCGTAGTGCTTTGCCATCCCCATCCTTTGTATGGCGGCTCGATGAACAACAATGTCATTATGGCCGTAAGTTCGGCGCTGGTTGAAAGCTCTATAGTTGCCTTCATGTTCAACTTTCGTGGTGTGGGCAAGAGCCAGGGTAGCTACGGTGACGGTATAGCCGAGCAAGAGGATGTTTCGGCTGCCCTGGGTTGGCTTGTTTCCCAGCCCGAGGTGGACAGCAATCGAGTTGGGCTGGCGGGCTATTCTTTCGGCGCGGACGTAGCTTCATCTGTCGGCTGCAGAGATGACCGGGTGAAGGCGATGGCACTAATTTCACTGCCCGCTGGGCCATCGCAGACAGGTCAGTTGGCGGCTTGCGTTAAACCCAAGCTCATTATCTGCGGCACCGATGATTCCGTGATATCGCTGGAACAGGTGAAGCTAATCGGGCAGAAGGCGGCTGAGCCGAAGCAGCTCGAGTTTATTCCCGGCGCCGATCATTCTTGGGTAGGAAATGAGGCGGTGTTGTCACAGAAGGTGGCTGCCTTCTTCACTGGCAACTTCAAGGTGTCGGGTGTTTAGCCCCGCATTATTTCTGGCCCGGGATTTCCGACAGTCGTTGCTTGGCAGCGGCGATGAGGTCAGGGTCACCTGATAGCTCTGTCACCTTCTTAAGGTCGGCAACGGCCAGGTCAGAATGGCCATTTTGATAATAGTTGATGCCACGATTGTAGTAGGCCAGAGCGTAATTAGGATTTAGCTCAATAGCCTTGTTGTAGTCTGCAATCGCCTTGTCCAGTTGTTTTGTACTGCTGTAGGCGTAACCGCGATTGTTGTAGGCTACAGAATTCTCCGGGGCGAGCTCTATAGCCTTGCTAAGGTCAGCTATGGCCAGGTCCCATTGCTGCTGCGCGTTGTAAACGGATCCGCGGTTATAATAAGCGTCAGCCAGGTTGGGGTCTACTTCTATAGCCTTGTTCAAATCCGCTAAGGCTGGCTCGAACTGACCCTGCAAGCGGTACGCATAGGCGCGGTTGGTGTAAGCCTTAGCCAGTTCTTCCTGGACGACAGCCAGCGCTGGGTCCAGCTGCGTAGCTTTCTCAAGATCGGCGATGGCCAGGTCCCATTGCTTCTGTGCCTCGTAGACCAGGCTCCGGTTGTAGTAGGCCAGCACATAGTCGGGCTCCAGCTCTATAGCCTTGTTCAGGTCGGCAGTGGCTGCATCCAATTGGCCGATATTTGTATAGGCTGAACCGCGGTCGTTGTATGCCATGAAATTGCTCGGGCTAAGCTCAATTACCTTGGTCAGGTTGGCAATGCCCTCGTTCCACTGCTTCTGGCTGATCTGGACAAGGCCAATATCGTAGTATGCCTCGGCCAGTTTCGGGTCTAGCTGGATAGCCTTGTTCAAATCAACAAGAGCCTGGTCAACCTGACCTTTGCCGGCATATATCCAGCCTCTGTCGCTGTAGGCCTGCGCTGATGTAGGGTCGATATCGATAGCCTTGTTTAGATCGGCAATGGCCAAATCCGGCTGTCCCTGGGCATCGTAGATGGAGGCACGGTGGTCGTAAGCTTCAACCAGCTTCGGGGCTAGCTCGATAGCCTTGCTTAAGTCAGCTATAGCCAGATCTGGCTGTCCTTTGAGAGCGTAGGCCAGGCCACGCTTGTCATACGCCAGCACCAGTTGCGGTTTTAGCTCGATAGCCTTGCCGTACTCGCCGATAGCTTCATCAAATTGCTTCTGGCCGAGATAAGCATCACCCTGCTCGATATGTTTCATTGCCGGATCGCTACATGCTATTGCCGCCAGCATGATACCTGCCAGCAGGATGAGCATAAACCTATTCTTCATCTAAAGTCTCCGTCGTGGAAATTTGGAGCAGCCTCATTATGAACGTGGGCGGGATAGATTTAGTTTAGCGGAAAAAACAAGTGTCTCGAAGTATAGCATAACTGCTGACTCATACAAAACTGTTTGTCTGCTTGGCGTCAGCGGAGCCGGGGCGACATTATCATCTTGTGAGTATAGAACAATAGTGCTAATATGCTGGCTATGGGGAGCCTACTGAAGATAGCTTTGGACGGACAGCGATATGACCTAGCCGCTTACGTTCTCGTCTACGGGCTTATGAAGGCAATACAAAATGACCAGAAAGAGCGTGGTAAAACGAAGAAAGCCAGGGTTTTACGACCAGGCGTTTGACGAGGCCGAAAGGCTGGAACTCGAGGAAGCTAGGGGCATAGATGGCATTGATGAGGAAATAGCCATGCTCCGTGTTAAACTCAGGGAGCTTATTATGGCGGAGCCGGAGAGGTTCGAGCTTCATCTGAAGATAGCCAATACCATCGCCAAGCTTGTTACCACCCGTTACAATATCTCTAAAGAACAAAAGAAGTCTCTCAAGGAAGCCATCGCCAAGGTATTGACCGAGATAGCCGTACCGTTGGGGATCAAGGCCGTAATAAAGTGAGATTCAAGGCCAGGTTTGATTTTCCATATGCAGCTAAGACCATACCAGCAAGAGGTAGCCAAGGCCGTAATAGAGAGCGTTCAGCGTGGACTGGGGTCGACCTTATTGGTGGAGATCGCCCGCCAGGGTGGCAAAAACGAGCTTTCTGCTCATATTGAAGTTTTGTTATTGACCATGTTCATGGCGGCTGGCGGCAACGCTATTAAATGCTCGCCAACATTCAAACCGCAGACCATTATCTCGATGAACCGCTTGAAAGAAAGGCTGGATGACTTTGGCTTTGCCGGTATCTGGTTCACCGAGGCGGGCTATATGATCAGGCTGGGCGGCGCCCGCCAGATATTCCTATCCGCGGACGGGTCCAGCTCGGTTGTCGGGCACAGTGCGGATATCCTCCTCGAGGTTGATGAATCGCAAGATGTGGCTAAGGACAAATACAACAAGGAGTTTCGGCCGATGGCTTCGGCTTCGAATGCCACTACCATTCATTATGGCACAACATGGGACGAGGCTACCCTTCTCGAAGAGGTCAAGCAGACCAACCTGGAGCTGGAGAAGAAGGACGGCATCAGGCGGCACTTTCGATATGACTGGCAGGAAGTAGCCAGGTACAATCCCAGCTATAAGGCGTTTATTGAGTCCGAACGCGAGCGCCTCGGTGAAGAGCATCCTCTATTCCGGACTCAGTACGCGCTTCTACCGATCCGCGGTGGTGGTGGCTTCCTGACGAGCCTGCAAATGGCACAAATCCGGGGTCGTCATCCCAGGCTTCATCAACCTCAGGAAAATAGAGCTTATGTGGCCGGGATTGATTTCGCCGGCGAGTCTGAGCAACTTGAAGACGAGGTTCTAACACGCTCGGGTAGGGACGCTACTGTAATAACAATTGCCGAGGTCCTACGCAGCGCTACCGATACAATATTCAGAGAACCCGTCATAAATGTGGTGGAACACTACTCTTGGGTGGGCAAGAAGCATTCCGAGCTATATCCTGAAATGGTGGACATACTGAAGCGTGTCTGGAATTGTGCCCGTATTGTAACCGATGCCACCGGTGTGGGCGAACCTATCACCAGCTTCTTACGGAAGTCTCTAGGCAGCAAGGTCCTGCCCTTCAAATTCACCCAAAAGACGAAGTCAGGAATGGGCTTTGATTTGTTGGCCGCCGTTAGCTCCGGCAGGCTGAAAGTTTATGAGCCGGACGGCTCCGACGACTACCAGGAGATGATGTTCGAACTGGACAAAGCTAGAAGCGTTTACCGGCCCAACCAGAGCTTAAATTTCTTTGTGGATGCCGGGACCGGCCATGATGACTATCTGATGAGTCTGGCTCTGGCTGTTCAGGCGGCAAACAAATGTATGCCGCGAAAGGCTATAGGACGACTGACGAATTGATCGTCAATTACTCGGAAGGCAATAAGAGGGGGCGAGGCTTCAGCCTCGCCCCCATATTTGAGCGATGTCGGTTAGTGGACTATATGAGGCTGGGCAATCCCTTAGCCGCCTCCTCCATGTCACGAAGCCGGCCAGTAGTTTCTTTGATTCGTTCCTTCTGCGTCTGGGAAAAGGCGGTGGCTCTATCGTAGTAGTCTCGTACCTTCTGGACAAAGGCAAGTTGAGACAGAATTATGGTCACATCAACTGAGTTTCCGCCTCTGGGGAAGTCACCGGCTCTAATTACGGCGTTTTCGGCCAATTCTCGTAAGTAGTCGCCAAGGCCTTTGGCTATATCCATAGACATATCTTTAGATGGTGCCGCCAGCAGGTACAGTGCTCTGCCGGCATCCTCAGGACTGCAGCCGATGGAAAGCTCGCTGACAGCCGCGTCCATGGCCTGCATAGCTCTCAGAGTCTCGTCGCTCTTTTCCTTGAAGCTGACTTTGGCTAGCTCCCAGGGAAAGCGGAAACCGCGCGGTATGCCAGTTCTGCCGACACCTATAGCCGTCCAGCCATCGATGGACTGCATAATATCGCCGGCGTCCAGCACCTTAGCGCCCACGTATTTATATCGTGTTATCTCTCCGGCGCACATCATGTCGTAGAAAGGTTCGACGATCGTTGAGTTTATTCTCTCGAGGTTCATTGCCAGGCTGGCATCCTTTCTGACGTACCGCTGATTGTCCGCCAGAAAGACGCCATCAGCTACCGAGTGTATAGACTTCAAACAGGTGGCTGTATTGTAAACACTTCGCAGCTCAGCCATTTCCTCGTGTTCGAAGGGGAGCACAACCAGCGCGTAAACCGGCTTCCCGATATATCTCTCCTTCAGCATTTGTGCAATGACCGATATGGCACCGGAGCCGGTGCCCCCTGCTGCGCCGCAGATGAGCAGAAAAGCATGGGTCTGGTAGAAATTCGGCGCCGTCCTTACAGCATCCACGACCTTGTCACCGTCTTCTCTGGCAAGCTCAGCACCCATTTCGTTGACCTTGCCTACGCCGTGTCCCCATGTTTTGCGTCCGCCTATTAGAATACGGTGCATATAATCAGAGCCGATGTGAGTTAAGCCCGTAAGGTCGGTCTGGTCCGTATTTACGGCGAAGGTGCCGGTGACTATGTTAATGCCCCATTGCCCTTGTGCTCGCTTGTTAAGGCGAACAAGTTGATCGGCGACTCGGGACCCACATTGTCCTAATCCGATAACCAATAGTCTCATGATACCTCCTCGTTATAAGTTAACGTATTGGTTAACTTCGTTCAATATTATGATATAAATACACACTTGTCAAGTATCGGCTTCCTATTGCCATTCATCTCGTCGGCTGACACGTACGAAACGCGTGACGACGACCACGATAATGATCACAGCCAGCACAACAACTATAACGATCCACCAGGCGATGTTGTTTATCTTGAGAAGACGCCCGTCTGTCCAATCTCCTTGATTGTCGGCACCGTCCACCGCTCTGACTCTCCAGTAATAGTCCTCCTTGGCTAAAGCTTCGTCCTTGGTCAGGGTGTATTCCGGTGTGGTCAAGCCTTCTTTGCGGAGCACAGTAGTGGCAAAATCGGCACCAGGGCTTATTTCTAGCACATAGGAGACTCCGCTCGGGTCTTCTACGTTCGACCACTTGAAGGTAACGACGGTGTTACCTACTAACCCGAGCTTACTGTCAGGTTCTGGAGATACAAGCTCTGGCGTCGGGGGTGCTACCGATTCTATGTTAATCGTTGCCGAGACCACGGAGCCTTTACCGTCAACGGCAGTCATCAGGTGGTCGCCCGCGGTGCTTTTTGGTATGTCGAAGGTAGATTCGAAGCTGCCCTTAGCACCTGTAATGACATCGCTGGCGACTTTCGTGCCGTCAAAGTTGACAGTTACGGCATTGTCTCCGGCGAAGCCAGTGCCACTGACGGTTACCGGTGCGCCCACGGCGGCAGCTGTGTTTGGGTTAATTTCGATTTTTGGTGAAACGATTACAGCAGAATCCACGATGTCACTAGCTTTGGTAACGCGTCCCGAAGCATCGATAATGTGTTCGCCTGTGGCTAAAGGAGGTATCGCCAGCGTATCGGACCATGAGCCTTTGGCATCGGCGACGATGTCGCTGAGAACCTGATTGCCATCGCACGTGACGGTGATTTTGTTTTCGTTAGCTTCGAAGCCAACACCGCTGACCATCAGGCTATCGCCAACGTGAATGGCCCCGCCTAGGTGACCGGAGAGTAATTCAAGTTTTATCGCCGGAGATACGGTGAAGCTGGTTACAGCAGTATCGCTTTCGGCAGCGTATGTCCCACTGGCTTTTACCTCATGGTCACCTTTTACAGATGACGGCACAGAGAAACTGGATTGCCATGAGCCGTTGTTGTCTGCGGTCACCGCGGTTTTTAGTGTGGAGCTATCGTAAGTCACCTCTATGTGGGTTTCTCCACTGGCAAAGCCACTGCCGAATATGCTTATTGTGGTGCCCACCCATCCTGCAGTTGGGTTAAGCGTTATCTTCGGCATTACGGTGAAGGTGACGTTTGATACGTCGGTGGCCGGGGTAGTACCGCCTTGCGCGTCAACGGTATGCATACCTTGTTTGCTAGCCGGAATCTTGAAGGCACCTTGCCAGCTGCCCTTATCATTGGCTTCGATACCGGAGGCCACGGGGGTGCCATCGTAGATTATTTGGATGCCTGTTTCGTTGCTATCGAAGCCCTTTCCTGCAACCGTGACATCAGAATCTGTGGTGCCTTGCACCGTATTCAGGGCGATAGTTGGCACAACAGTGAACTCGCCATCGATATTGTCGTCACCAATTTTCATACGGACAATATGTATGCCCCTGGTAGTTTCAGGAACATTGAAAGTCAAGGAAATACTGGATTCGTGGATATCGCCCTCGGCGAGAAGCTGTTTATCTTCGTCCCAATAAAGTTGATAGCTGCCGGTACCGTAGCTTACCATCGTGCTCAGGATGACCATCTTGCCGACGCCCCCTTGTGATGGGCTCAACATTAGGGTGGCGGCGGCGTAGGCTGATGTCGCTATTAAGCAAATGGCGAGTAACCAGAAAGCCAGCATTGTAGCCGTAACTGTTGCCTTCACCTGATTCCTCCGATTATTTGCTTCTTATCACATTACAAAGACCCTGTATTGCCGCGCTTCTTACGTTCCGAGAAGCGTCATGCTTACCGTCAAAGCCGCTGCCTATATATCCTTGGATAAGGTTGTCAAAAACTCAGCATTGGTTTGAGTTTTAGCCAGTCGGTCAAGAAGTCTATCGGTAGCTTCAGTGCTGTTTGGTGAGTCTTCAGCCAGCATGGTAACTATGCGCCGCAGCAACCAGACCTGCTTCAGTGTGTTCTCGTCGAGCAACAGCTCTTCACGCCTGGTGCCACTGTGTACTATATCCATAGCCGGAAAGACTCTCTTTTCGGCCAGGTGGCGGTCGAGATGTAGTTCCATGTTACCGGTGCCCTTGAACTCCTCATAAATGAGCTCGTCCATGCGACTACCGGTATCGACGAGGCATGTCGCAATAATGGTGAGACTGCCGCCCTCTTCGGTATTGCGGGCGGCGCCGAAAAAGCGCTTTGGTGGATAAAGAGCTACGGAATCGATGCCGCCGGATAAAGTACGACCGCTGGGGGGCATCGCCAGGTTGTAAGCGCGAGTTAATCGAGTAATGCCATCGAGCAAGATAACCACGTCTTTACCTATTTCCACGAGCCTCTTGGCTCTGTCCAGAGCCAATTCGGCTACGCGGGTATGATTCTCGGCCAGTTCATCGAAAGTTGCTGCCACCACCTCCGCCTTCACTGAACGCTTCATGTCAGTAACTTCTTCCGGCCGTTCGCCGATGAGACAGACCATGAGGTGAGGTTCAGTGTAGTTCGTGGTGATGGCATTCGCTATGTGCTTGAGCAGCACGGTTTTGCCGGCTTTAGGTGGCGACACGATGAGCCCGCGTTGGCCTCTGCCTATCGGAGCTATAAGGTTGATTAAGCGGGTTGACAGGTTGCGAGGATCGGTCTCCAGGTTGTAGAGTTTGTCCGGGAAGGTTGGTGTCAGCTGGGTGAAATGTCTCCTGCCTTTTGATTGCTCCGGATCGAGACCGTTTATCGCTTCCACGCGAATTAGGCTGCAGTATTTCTCGCCTTCTTTAGGTGGTCTGCCCTGCCCCGATACCGTGTCACCCGACCTCAGGCCAAAGCGGCGAATCTGGGAGTTTGAAATGTAGATGTCGTTTGGCCCGGGAAGCAAAGTCTCTTGACGCAGGAAACCATAGCCCTCGCTCATCATGTCCAGAATGCCTGAGACAAACAGGTAGCCTTGCTGTTCAGCCTGGGCTTGAACGAGGCGCATTATAAGGTCTTGTTTCTTCAGCCCGCTGTATCCCTCAACTCCTTGTTGTTTGGCCATATCGACCAATTCGTCGCGGGTCTTAGTTTCTAGTTCAGCAACGTTCATTTTAGTAACCTCTCGTATAAAGTTTAGAAATATATCTAGTGTTTAGCACTTTCAGTAGCAGTGGTTGTCCCCATCACTTTTTGCCAATCCTCACGAAATCGCCTGATGCCGATATCCGATAGAGGATGCTGAATCATCTGGGTAAGGACCTGGTAGGGGACGGTGGCGATTTGAGCACCGGCTCTAGCTGCCTCCAGGCAGTGCTGGGGGTGCCTGATACTGGCGGCGAGCACCTGTGTTTTGATTGAATCAGGGTAGTTTTTAAATACGGTGACAATTTCTTTTATCAACTGCATGCCATTTTCGCCGATGTCATCAAGTCTGCCGACGAAAGGACTGACGAAGGCGGCTCCGGCTGCGGCGGCTAGCAGAGCTTGATTTATCGAGAAACATAAAGTGAAATTCACCGCCACGCCTGCCTTAGCTAGCTGGGTGGTGGCCTCAACACCTTCCAGGCAGGCAGGTATTTTTACCACTACATTTTTTGCCCAACTGGCTACTTCCCTGGCTTCAGCAACCATTCCCGCAACGTCTTGGCTCAGCACCTCCGCTGACACCGGACCGGGAACGATGGAACAGATTTCCTGTATAAGGCGCTTATAATCCGACTTGCCCTCCTTAGATACCAGGCTTGGATTGGTAGTCACGCCGGAGATTACTCCTAACTTCACTCCATGCCGTATATGTTCAATGTTAGCTGTATCTAAGAATAGCCGCATTTGCTTCCTCCCAAGATGCTTAGGTTAACCAGCAATCTCATGAAGGGGTAACGTCACTTGAGCGCCTTCGACCAGAGTTTCTTTAGCTGCTTCGATGAAGCTGGAAAACAACGGGTGTGGGTGATTAGGCCGAGACTTGAATTCGGGATGGAACTGGCAAGCTACCATCCAGGGATGGTCCTTGATTTCTACGATCTCAACCAGCCGGTTATCCGGGGACAGCCCGCTGGCAACGAGGCCTTTTTGTTCTAACGGCTCGCGGAATAGATTGTTGAATTCAAATCGATGACGGTGGCGTTCGTAGGCTACGGCTTCACCGTAGGCTTTGGCCGCGTTCGTCCCTGGAACCAGGTGGCATGGATAAGTACCGAGTCTCATGGTGCCACCCATCTCGATAATTTCATGTTGCTCTGGCAGTAGGTCAATTACCGGATATGGTGTGTTGGGATCGAATTCGGTGGAGTTGACCTGTGCATTATCAAATGTATAACGGCCGAATTCGATAACCATGATTTGCATACCCAGGCATAAGCCGAGATAGGGAATATTGTTCTGGCGAGCATAAGTGGCGGCATTTATCATGCCTTCTATGCCGCGGTAGCCAAAGCCACCAGGAACGATAATTCCCTGGGCTGATTTCAACGGATTCACGTTACCGTTTGTCTCCAGGTCCTCAGAATGTACCCACTGAATATTTATCTGTCGGTAGTGATGCAGTCCAGCATGGCATAGAGCCTCCCGTACTGAATAATACGCATCTCGAAGCTCGACATATTTGCCGACAAGGGCGATATTAATCGGCTCCTTTGGCGCTTTCAGTCTGGCGACGATTTCCCTCCATTCGGTAAGATCAACAGACTCCTTAGCTTGAAAACCAAGGCGCTGAATAATCAGATCGCTCAACCCCGTCTCCTCAAGCATAAGCGGTACCTCGTATATGGTCTCTGCCGTGACCAAGGGGATGACAGCTTCTTTATGAACATCGCAGAAAAGTGAAATCTTATCTTTCAGGCTTTGAGGAATCTCGTAGTCCGATCTGCACAAAATGATATCCGGCTGTATACCTATGCGCCTCAATTCGTTGACACTGTGTTGTGTTGGCTTGGTCTTAAGCTCATTTGTAGTGGCGATATGTGGCAGGAAAGTGACGTGGACACAGAGAACGTTATCTCTGCCCTCTTCGTTTCGAATCTGGCGGATGGCTTCCAGAAACGGCAGGCCTTCTATGTCACCGACGGTACCACCGACTTCAACGATCACCACCTCGGCACGAGACAGCTCAGCTACCTCCCTTATTCTCCGTTTTATCTCGTTGGTGACATGTGGTATCACCTGGATCGTGCCGCCAAGATAATCTCCGCGTCTTTCCTGAGCGATGACTGCCGAGTATATCTGGCCGGAGGTGACATTTGAAGCCGAAGTGAGATCAATATCAATGAATCTTTCATAGTGACCCAGGTCGAGGTCGGTCTCAGCGCCATCCTGGGTGACGAAAACTTCGCCATGTTGATATGGTGACATGGTCCCAGGATCAACATTTAGATACGGGTCAAGCTTTTGCACTGAGACTGAGATGTCGCGGCTTTTCAAGATTCTGCCGATGGAGGCGACACTGATACCTTTGCCTACTGAACTTACCACGCCGCCGGTAACGAATATGTATTTACTCATTTAGGAATCGATGTTTAGTCAAATTTCCGGGGACGAATTCTCCTGCGCGGTGAGCCTTTGCCAAGGAGGTCAAAAACGCTAATCGCCATAATCTAGTTTTAGCTATACTATATGGACATACTCTTAAGGTTACTACGGGAAAAACTTAACGGGATAACAATCGTGAGTATAGGGGCAGGTTTCTTTTAATTATATAGAAAGAAACGGCAGTTGTCAAGTTGTATATATGCGACTACAGCTTATGGTAACGATTTCAGTGTGACTACACTGACTTCACAGACTGGTAGGATTATCCATTCGCCCCGTTGGGAAAATCCCTCTCTATCTCCCTTTGCGAAAGGGAGAGGTTAGCTGATGCCCCTATACGAAGACCAGATGTATCTCCCCCTTAGAAAAAGGGGGATTAAGGGGGATTTTAGTATACCTGCGGACTCGGACCTACATGGCCAGGCTGCACTTAACAAAGGAGGGATGGCGCCATGGCCATCCCTCCTTTAAATTACTGACTACAATACCCTCGATCGGTTACGGCAGCTTAAACAGTGTCTTGGCGTTGCCTGCGAAGATCTTCGCCTTGTCGGCGTCGCTGATGCTCATCCCCTGTATGTAGCCTATGAATTGGGCAGGCATGCCAAAAGGATAATCGGTGGCAAACAGCATGTGGTCGACGCCGTAGAATTTGGTGCTAATTTCTACGATGGCCGGGTCGGGCATGCTGGCGGTGTCGGGGTAGAATTTCTTGTAGTAGTAAACGGCCGGCTTGGTGAGTTCCGCATAAACCTGCGGATTACCCAGTTGGAACAGGCCGGGCTGTCCGGTTTGCGAGATCCTTTGCAGGAACGGCACCATGGAGCCGCCATGGTGGACGACAAACGTCAGATTGGGGTATTTCTCCAGAATGCCGCTGTAGACCAGTCGACACATAGCCACGGTTTCCTCATCATCCCAACCCCACATGAGAAATGCCAGGAATTTTGAGGAGGTTTCCGTCCGGTAATCAGGATAAGTCGGGTCTCTCCAGGGGTGAATCCAGATCGGCACACCCAGGCTGAGTGCCTTTTCGTAGATGGGTATGAACTCGGGTGAATCCAGCGGCTTATCGTTTATCGGCGTATGTATTTGTATGCCTTTGAAGCCGAGGACATTGATGCACCTGTCCATCTCTGTTCAAGGCAGCGGGTATGTTATTCATGGGCAGACAACCTATGGCCCCGATAAACTTATCCGGATTTTCCTTGACCAGCTGTGCCATTCCGTCATTGGCCATTGCCGCCATCGCTGGCGATTTGTCGGGGCCCCAAATTGCCTCAATAGGCGGAATCATCAAAGATATTAGCTGTTTGTAGCCCGGGACGTAGTCCTTGAATCTGGCGTCATTATCCCACAACTTCGGATACGCCTTGAAGATTTGCTGGAAAAAATTGTCCGCGGGCATTTGCGCCTTAAGCGCGTCCACGTACTTAGGCGGCAAGACATGGCAGAAGGCGTCGATTACCTCGGATGGTGCCGCAGATGGTGCTGGCGTGGCTGCCGGTGCCGGGGTTGGCGCTGGTGCCGGTGCTGGCGCTGGCGCAGCTGCTGGCGCAGCACAACCGCCAAGGATAACCCCTGCCACCAGTAGAATCAGTATTGAGATCGATAATAGTTTCTTGGTCATTTTACTCCCTCCCTTTTTTCTCATATGATGCTGCACAGTTCAAATTTGCTAGATCAGAGTACCTTTCACCTCCTTCGTTGTTTTATCGCCAAACAAAAAGGCATTGGTGAACCGCTCGTTACTCACCAGTGCTCTTACCTCATGTTTCAGCTTACCTATGAATTTGAATTTGGACAGCCTAGGTCATGTCAGATCGAAACAGCCTATTTTAATCACTTTCTGGGATTTGTCAATATTCGGGCGCGACTAAGTTCACTTGCTGCGAAATCGAAAGATGAACACTATGGTGACGATTACCAGGGCAGCACCGATGGCGATAATTGCCCAGGCCCATGTTGGAGTTCCCGGTGCGGTCGCCGCTACTGGGATGGGCTGAGGCGGTGCGGCTTCAGTCTGGAAGCTAAAGGTGGCGGACCAGTCGCTGGGCACGGGTTCAATGGCCATAACCCGCCAGAAGTAGTTAGTGCTGTATTCTAGGGTGCCGTCGTACTGGTAGGCGGTGGTAGGGACGTCTACCTCTTTGATTACCTGGGTCATGGCGGCATCCTTAGCCAGGACGAATCTGTATTTTGTGGCATCGTAAACAGGTGACCAGGTGAAAGCGGCCCCCGTCACCGGACAACCGATACGGCAGTTATTGGGATATACCGACTGTGGCCCGCCTGATACGCTCGTTGTCGGCAAACCAGCTTCAACGGTGAAGCTTTTGGTCTCGGACCACGGGCTGTGTACGTATTCACCCGTGGCAGCTCGCACTACTCTTACCCGCCAGTAGTAAGTGTGACCGCTTTCCAAACCGGCCAGCGGGCTCAGAGCCGACGGCGACATGGTGGACCGACCAGCAGCAGGGTAATAGGCTGAGGGCGAAGTGGGTGATCCCGGGACGAAATGACCAGTATCCACTACCACTATGGCGAAGTTCGGATCCTTGGCGATTTGCACCTGGTAGTCGCTTGAAACACAAAGCTGTTCCCAGCTAAAGTCAACATCTTGGCTTTGCCCGGATACAGGATCACTTGCCACCTTATCTTGGTCGTCTTGCGCGACTGGTGCCGGAGTGGCGGCGCCCGTTTGCGGCATCGCGATTGAGGCTCCGCCGATCTGTGAAGATACTACTGGTGGCCGGCGGGGCAGGTAGCACGGCTGGAGCCGTGGCTGCGCAACCAATCGCTGAGCCGATCAGCACGATAAGCAACGCTATTGTCAATAGCCAACACCACTTGAATTTGTTCATGTCTCCCTCCGATCCTTGTTTTAGTATAGATTTAGCCCCATATAATGTCAAAGCCAGCCAGCTATCCAGGCCGGGCTAAATTTAGAAATTTTAATACTGATTAAAGAATATTGGAATTTAAGGTATGCACAGGTGACTGTGGCGTCAGATGTTGGTTAGGTTCGCCGTGTTCGGAAGATCAGTGTCAATACGGTTGCCATCAGGATAACGCCGATGGCAATTACCACCCAGATCCAGAACGGAACTGCCGGGGCTTTTGCCGCTGGTGCCGGCGGCGCTGGTGCCGCCTCGGTGCTGAAGCTGAAGGTGGCGCTCCAGTCACTCGGTGCTGGCTCCAGAGCCTGTACTCGCCAGAAATAGTTGGTGTTGTAATCGAGCGTGCCGTTGTACTCACAGGCGGTGGTGGACGCTGTTGCCTCGTTCACGATCTGTGTCATGGCCGCATCTTTAGCCAATTGAAACTTGTAAGACGTGGTGTCTTTAAATGGCGACCAGGAGAAGGAAAACCAGCTTGGCCGGGCAGCCGAGGCAGCCGTTGTTAGGCGATAGCAGCTGCGGGCCGTAGTACGGAGTGGATACGGGCAGGCCAGCCTTAATAGTGAAGCTTTTCACATTTGACCAGGGGCTGCGCGCAATCTCTCCGGTGGCGGAAAGGCGTGCCTGTACGCGCCAGTAATATGTATGACCGCACTCCAACGAACCGTTCAGGGTTATGGCCAGAGCCGAGCCGGGGTTGAGGGATGATGTGATGGTACCGCCAGCCGGGATGTAGGCGCACGGTGCCGTCACCATTTCGGGTTTGTAGAAATCGTTGCTGTTGAAGTCGCACGTGGGGACCCAGTCAATCACCTTGGTGGTGAACTCCTCGTCTTTGGCCACCTCGACGTCATATCCCGTGGCCACGCACAGCTGCTCCCAACAGAGATTGACTTCCTGCGCCCTGCCGGTTACGGGATCACAGCCTATGAGAACTTCCTCCGTTGACCCAACCTGATCTGGGACCGGCGTGGTAGCTGTGAACATCCTTGCCGCTGGCTGGGGACTGCTGTCGGTCTGAGAAGATGCACCAGATATAGGTAGTTGTTCTGAAGCAGGCGAAACTGTGCAACTTACCACCGAGCCTATCAACGCGATAGACAAAACCATCACCAGTAGCCGATACCGGGATCTGTTCATGTTGTGCTCGTCTTGTGGCTAGTATAGAGTTGCCGGCTGGCTGTGTCAAGCGCAGGTGACATAATCTCTCCCTGGAAAATCAAATATCAAATATTAAAGATCAAAATGAATGGCGAAATATCAGGTATTCTATACCCGGCGGCTCCTGAAGAATATGATCAGTCCTATTACTGAGACTAATCCCAGGATGTTTATCAGTATGCTTACCTGCAGCCATCGCAGGAGCTCGGTGTCGGGCAATGGCGCCGCTGGTGTTGGGTCCGGCCTTGCGGCAGTATTGAAACTGAATACCGCACTTGGTTCGCTCGGTATGGGCTTGGTGGCTGAAACCTGCCAGAAGTAACTGGAGCCATAGTCCAACTTGCCGCTGAACCTGTACGCAGTGGTGGGCACGGTTTCTCGGACGAGGATATCCTTGAGTGCAGCGTCCTTAGCCAGTATGAACTCATATTCAGTGGCATCTTTGAACGATGTCCAGGAGAAAGCTATCGATGAGGCTGGCATATTGGCCCTGCCGTCTAACGGCCTCACGGCTTGTAGCCCGAGATAGCGAGCGACCACAGGAAGCCCTGGCTCAATGCTGAAGCTGTCTCTTGCCGACCACCGGCTGCGGATCACCTGGCCTGTAGCTGCTTGCCTGACTCTGAGTCGCCAATAGTACCTAGCATTGGATTCCGGCAGAACCCCCGGCAGTATCCTATAAGCCGGCCTGGTTAACACTGGCGGCTCATAGTATGGATTGGTTGATGGTTCAGCTTCCGTTATTTCGAGGCTGAAAGCTATGTCTCTGGCTAATTCGATCTCGTAGACGCTGGCCAGTGAAAGCTGCTGCCATCTCAAGTCGACTTCCTGATTTTTGCCGCTCACCGGGTCGCAACCGAGGACGCCCTTGTTTTCGGGTTCAATTAACCACGGTCCGGCGCTGGCCAGCGTGTCTCCAAATGCCCAGAGACAGCCCTCCTTGGTTGCCGGGTCGTAGTCACGGTCATCTATCGCCCACAGAGTACGGCTCGAAACGTTGAGAGAGTTGGGCTCACCGCTGAAACGAACGCCCGCGTCCAAATCGGTCGTTAGATAGTCCCAGTATATGCCGGGCACCGGAACCCCGCTTTTGGTATAGAGCGTTCGGGCAACACCGCTTTGCGTAGAGCTAAAGGCCCCGTACAGCGCGTCCTCGCTGCCCAGAGCTAAGCCGTAGAAGCTGTGATCGGGAGCGGTCAGATCATCCCAGTTCGTGCTCCAATTCAAGTTTCCATCGATATATCCCGCCGGCATCGTCCGCCAGGTATATAGCCTTGTACGTGTCAAAATCGGCGTCGAAAGCCGCATGTCGGTTGCCGCTGCTTGGCGTGGGTAGCATAATTTTGAGCCAGGAGAGGCCGCCGTCGGACGAGTAGGCCGCTGGTGATGTCATGCCTGCTGCGGCGCCAACCAGCACATTATCATTGCCGCAGGCAGCGATGGTATGGCCCACGGTTAGTTCGGTGTCAACGGGAGTCGCCCACCTCCAGCCTCCAGCATGGCTACCACGGCGCACCTGCCCGTTGCTCTGGAGGATATACAATGTCCGGTTATCGGACGCGGCCATATCCTGTATGATTATGTTAGGCAGGCAATCCTGCCAGATCTGGCCGTAATCCTCTGAACTGCGAGCCAGGACAGTTCCTTGATCCCCCCAGAATATAGTGGCGCCCTCGTCGTCGTTGGCAGCTAGTCTTAAGATAGGAGAATCCCCATTCAGGCACATTATGCGCTGCCAGACTTCGCCCAGGATGTAGCTCTGGCTGCGCCATAGGCTGTCGAACCCCTGATCATTCCTTGAAGCCAGGTAAAGAGTCGATTCAGCCCCGGGAGCAGCCACGCTCTTGAGACGGTTTATCTGAGTGTCGATAAGCCCGATCTGGTTCCATGACACGCCGCTGTCCGATGTCATGGAAACCGCCGATTCGTCGAGGCTCTGGCCGTTCCACGCCGCATTAGTAGGATCTGCCCACTTTTGCGGCGTATCCCGGTTTCCTGAGCCGGTCGCGCCGAAGGCTATCGAACCGTCGGGAGACCAGACGAGCTGAACGTTAGCATAACCGTCCTTGCCGCCGCCTGTCGGGGCCTTCGGCGACAGCCTCCATGTGGGGCAGGATGAAAGCGGGTCACAGGTTGTCCATACTACTCCAGAAGCCTGCAGCTGGTCTGCGGCGACAAGGCCGGCAATTAACCTGCCCGCCTCGTTGTCTCCGGTGTAGGCGATGGTGCTTATCCTGGCGCTCCTGCCGGCATAGGGCAAGCCGAGTCTGGTGACTATGATGTCGTTGAGACGATATACATCATCCAAAACCTGGCCCATAGGTCCTCGGGCGGTTCCATTGGAGTCATAGGCAGCGAAAATCAGCCGCTGGTCTTCTGAGGTGCCCAGAAAGCTGGCCGGCAAGTTGATATCGCCGGTGATGATTCTGTCCTCTCCGCTGGTATTGCCGCCGCCCTGGTCAGGCGGGCACAATTCCACGGGCCAGCCTGAATCTGTGTTCCATACGGTCATATTGGCAGCCATGTCCCGGTGGCCAAGGCATATATAAGTCCGTTTTGGAGTGACGGCCATGGCCACCAGGCTGAAATCAACAGCATAGTTCGGCGATGGACGAACGGCAATCACATCCCCGGCAGCAAAGCCTTGAGCCTTCCAGTCACCCAACCCGGGATAGGGTTGGATGTATATTTCTCCGTCGCTGATGCCGTCGCTGGGATGGCGGCTGCCGACGATAATGTCGCGCATTATTCGGCCGCTGAGATCATACGCCGGTGAAATGACGATGTCTCCGATTTGCTCACTTCCCCCGAATACCCAGGGGATGGCGCCGGCGTAGACCCATTCTGTTCCGCCATCCTCGGACAGGTAGACTTCATGCCGGAGCGTGCCTGCCGCGTTAAGGCAAACGGCAGCTATCAAGTCAGGGTTGTCCGCAGCTACCGCAATGTCCGTCACCGGCAGAGTCGGCGTCGGGGCAGCCTGTCCAAGATTCTGTGCAGGCTTGGGGCTCCAGCTTATGCCACCATCACTGCTTTTCCAGATTCCTGGATTGGCTACCGGTGGTGGGGAGGCGTTGGGGATATCGATAGCATATAGCGTCTGGCCGTCCGGGGCTATCACAATGGCGTTGAGTTCAGAAGGAGACCGTATATCGTTTCTGTCGGCTATGCTGCCTGGAGCATTAACTATTGCCCACCTGAGAATTGTCGTGTCCGGGGTCTGGGCAAATAGTGAGGTTGAGTCTAGCGCGAGGCTGGCTATTAAAATAACAACCAGGGCGATAACACAACCTCGCATAGCACTCCAACGCAGCTACGAGGCTGGCGAAGCCGGTGCCGCCCCGTTTTTCGCGGGGCATTATAGATGCCCTGGTGTGCCGTGTCAACGATCGCACCCGATGACATACAGTATCGGGGTCCTCGCGATGACAGAAAGAGGAATAATTTGATTCTCTTATTTTTGATTTTTGATCTTTGATTTACTATGTATCGGGGGACGTGGCAATCTCATAGAAAGGCAAACATTAAAAAGAAAAGATCAAAAATGGAGCACGTGGTGGCTTTCTCTTACAAATCTTTCATATTTGATCTTTAATCTTTGATTTTCTAAAGGGGAGGAATTGGTGGAAGGCCTATTCTTGGGGGGTAAGATGCAGCTCCTTTCGCTAAAGGCCCCGCTCCTCCTCTCCCCCGATGGAATCGGGGGGAGAGATTGGAAGATGTCGAAGCCCGCAGGGCGAAGACCCCGATGTAATCGGGGAGAGGGATTTTCTTCTAGCTTCCGGATTTCGCATTCTCTGTGATCATGGGTTCCACCCATGTTACACAAGCCCCGTTGGCTGGGCCGTTGGCCTGTACCCAGAGGACAAAGTCAGTTTCAGCACCTTCCAGCTGGCTCAGATCTACCTGGTAGTCATGCCTCTGGCCGTCGTTGGTAACAGTAATCTTATTCAACAGCACAAGGTTGCCCGTGTTATCCGTGTAGCCGAAGGCCACGGTGACTGCACCGGTAGCAGTGCTACCCGGCGCAAAACCAACCTGGCTGGTGAACCTGCAGTTTGGCGGTACGGTAATCAGACGGCTGCGCGTTGTTCTGGAGTCAGGTTCAAAGTAAAAGTCCGCGTAGGTTCCACGTATCCAACCATTGTCTATTTGCTGCGGGCACATGGTGATGGTGTTGGCTGCGTAAGCCTGCAAGTAGGCTCCTCCCTGCGGATCACCGGGGAACATTGGCCAGGTAAGGACGGCGGTCCCTGTCCTCCACTCAGCCAGATGCGCCTGCTGGACGAAATCGTAGCTATATAGCTGCCCTATGATTACCGTCAGGCAGTTGTTGTTTTCATTGCTTTCAGCCACAGCATTCGTGGTATCCGCGCAAGCCTTGAGCGGCCATTGCGAAATTTTGCCCGGCACTTCGGGCGCGGCAGTCGGTATTGGAGATTGGTACGGCCATTCCCAGTTGGTAAACGACGTGGTAATCTCCTGGCCGGCTGCCAGTGGTTCTACCAGGCCCGTAGTTTGCTTGAGGTTGTTAAGGTATAGGGTTGTCGTGCTCTGCCCGGCACCGGCACCTCCCTGGTTCTTTATTTTGTAATATACGGTCTGTGCCTCAAGCCAAAGGTCGGTAATCACCAGGTCAGGCATAGCGGCAGCCACGGCCGCAACCGATACGGTAACCGAACTGTTGGTGCTGCCGCCCGGGCTGGTAGCCGTCAGGGTATAGGTGATGGTGGCGGCTGGTGATAGCTGCAGCGAGCCGCTCAATCCAACGATGCCTACCTGCGGTTGTATGTTGACCGTATCAGCGTTTGATACGGTCCAGTTCAGCGTGAATTGCTGCCCCGGGTTGATACTCGGCGGACTGGCGGTGAAGGTATTGATTACCGGTGTGGTTAGAGATGGTGAATTTGATGGGGCTGCGCAGCCCGGGATCAAAGTAACCAGTGTTAAGACCGTTACCAAGAGTAAGACGGGAAACCATGGATTTTTGTTCATGTTAACCTCCATTTAGATATTTTTGTCTGGTGGTGCCTTCCCGATTTTAGAAAGGCTCATGTGCCAGCGAACGGTTAGTGCTTGTAAGAACGTCACCTCCTTTTCTTGTGCGCGGAAATTTTGTGGAGCTTTGATTATGATAACGGAAAACGGGTTCGATTGGTTTAAAATTTGAGGTACTTTGGTAAGAGATTTTAGTACCACGAGACTAATAGCCACCATAATCAAATGCTACAGATTCGGGAAGCATTGGTGGTATCCGTAAGCTTACGTATCGTGGTCTTGGGAAATGCGAAAAATCCCATCAAAAAAATCAAAATGTGTAGGGGCGTGCCTTTAGGCCCGCCCGTAGGGGGCTGGGCGCAGGCGGGCCGACCTTCAGGTCGGCCCCTACATTTCCTCTTCCTGTCATCGCGAGGAGCCCCGACAAGTCGGGTTGACGTGGCGATCTCATAGAAAGCCAAACATTAAAAAGCAAAAATCAAAAATGGGGCACGTGGTGGCTTTCTCTTACAAATCTTTGATATTTGATCCTTAATCTTTGACTTTCTCTAAATCCCCCTTAATCCCCCTTTTTCTAAGGGGGAGATTGGAGCGGTCGAAGCCCGCAGGGCCGTCGAGGCCTCCAAGGCTGAGACCCCGATAAAGGGATTGCATTCGGGGAAAAAGAAAGGCCCCGATGTTAATCGGGGCCTTTCGGGCTTACCTTAAAGCCGGTATTAAGTTCGGCGCGTCTTGAAGATGAGTACTAGTACAACTATGACCAGGATAGCGCCGATGGCGATAACCACCCAGACCCACACTGGAGTTGCGGGGGCCTTGGCTGGTGCCGCCGGTGGTGCTGGTGGTGCCTCAGTTTGGAAGCTGAAGGTAGAGCTCCAGTCACCCGGGAATGGCTCGAGGGGCTGTACTCGCCAGAAGTAGCTGGTGCTGTTGTCCAGCTGGCCAGAATACTGGTAGGCGGTGTTTGGTGTCGTATCCTCCTTGACGATCTGCGTCATGGCGGCATCTTTAGCCAGTTGGAACTTGTAGGAAGTGGAGTCCCCCATAGGTGACCAGGAGAAGGCAGGGTTCTTAGCCGGTATGCCCATGGCACCATTGCTAGGCGCCAGGAGCTGTGTGCCGGTGGAAGTGGCACTTACGGGGAGTCCTGCCTTGATGTCGAAGCTTCTGGTTTCAGACCACGGGCTGCGAGCCACCTCGCCCGTAGCTGACTGCCGTACCTGTACGCGCCAGTAGTAGGTATGGCCGCATTCCATGAAGCCGTTCAAGGTCATGGCCAGGTCCGAGGCGTGATCGGTAATCGTGCCGCCAGCCGGGATGTAAGCGCAAGGTATGCTGGTGCGTTCGGGTTTGAAGAAGTCGCCGGCGTAGAAATCGCACTTGTTAACCCAGTCGATTACCGAGATGGAGAAGTCGTCGGTCTTGGCTATCTGGATCTCATACCCGGTGGCTACACAGAGCTGTTCCCAGCACAGGTTGACTTCCGCAGCCCTGCCGGATACCGGGTCGCAACCGATGAGCGTCTTGTCATCGGTTACCAGAGCCGGGCCCTTCTTGGCCAGGCAGTCGGTGTAGGACCACAGGCAGCCCTGCTCGGTGAACAGCGGGTCGTAGCCCGTATCTGGGCAGGCACCGCAGCTATTTATACCATTTGCAATGGCCGGGTTAACGAGAGGTGCCGGGCCCAGGAACTGGCCGCAGGACTCGTTATCAATGGCGTAGAGCGTGGTGTTGGTGTCCACGGAGCAGGAGCCGCATTCCTTCAGGGATGACGGCTCGAGCGTGAACCAGACACCCTCTATCTGCGCCGGCGTGTAGGTCTGCAAGATATCCCAGACGATGCCCGGTTTGGGCATGCCGTCTTGAGGCCACAGGGTGCGCCAGACGCCGCTGTTCTCAAACGTAGAGCAGCAGCCGATTCCCTCTTCGCACGTGGAGCCAGTGGTTATGCACTGAGGTCCCTGGGCTGCGTACAGCGCGGTCTGGGTTGAGGGCTCTCCCTGGGAGCCGGTGGAGGCGCCGGTGAAGGCATTGACTATGCCGTAGAAACCGCCGGTGTATTCCTCAGCGCCGTTGATGACGGGCACGCAGGCGCCGTTGCTGGGATCCATCATGTCCTGCTCCACCCATCTCTTGGCTGCGGGGTAGGTGTTGCGGTACACCGAGCCTGCGGAGCACGGAGGTTGTGGCCAGTCACCGTCGCAGTCCATGCTCTGGCATCCCTCTTCCACGGCAAAGGTGTTCTCGTCGGCCGTGTAGATGATGCCGTTATCCTTGAAGTCCTGGTCGAAGGCGACGTGGACATCACCGTGATCGCTCAGCGAGCCGGCCTGTATCATCCACAATGAGGTGAAGGCCGGGGTATCGGTGTTGAAGTTGGGGCAGAAGGCGGCCGCCATGGCGATGTCATTGGCGGAGTTGGCGCCGACCAGCACCTGGCCCTCGGGCATTGCGGCGATGGTATGGGTGCCGGCGAGGCCAGAATCGACGCTGGACAGAAGCGTTGACCAGGCGGTGCCGGTGAACGGCAGCTTCTGCACCAGGCCTATGCCCTCTATAACCGGGCAGGACCATGGTGACGCGTCCAAGGCCGTGGTTCCGAAGGCCCAGCACGGATTCTCAGTGTCGGGGTCATCTAAGTTCGGATTGTCAATTATCTTCGCGTCGACCTGGTCTGAGGCCAGGACGTACATGATCTTGCTGGATTCGAAGCAGAAGTCCTGCACGGTATCGCGCGGGGTGATCATGGACCAGTAATCGCCGTAGTCAGGGGACCAGGCCATGGCCTTGGTGCCTCTGGCCGCCCAGGCGATAAGCTGTCCATCGGGCAGGTCATTGCAGTAAGGCGGCAGCCGCAGTATGGGCATGTCGGTCTGCACGTAGGAGCAGTCCAGGGAGGTGGTATGGGTGAACACGCGCTCCCAGTACATGCCGATCGGGCTGGACGGTACCAGCGGTGCTACCACCGCCGTGTTCATGCTGCTGCGCCACACGCTATCGAACTGGTTGCAGCCCGTGCCGGGAATCTCGCAGGTTGTGTTGTCACCGCAGCAGGAGTTGAAGCGGTTGACCGAGGCTATATAGACGGTGGAGCAGTCAGGTGACGGCGCCACGTCATTAAGCCAGTCTATGGTGGTGTTGATCATGCCCAGCTGGTTCCAGGTCTCGCCGTTGTTGCGGCTGATCTGGAAAGCGCCTTCCAGGTTGGGAACGGGGAACTTGAGGGTGCTGCCGGGAACGTCGGTGACCCACTGTTCCCAGAAGGTGCCGCCCGGCAACGATCAGGTCGGGGCCGGTGACAGCGTAGCCCAGCGTGCCCGCCGGGTTCCAGGCGACTATGGCCCGCCCGGGCCGTCCTTGAGGCCCATGGAGCAAACGCCAGGATCTCCGCCCCGGGCAGCATTTGTTGATGCCGCCGGTGGGGCACTTAAGGCACGGATACCAGCAGGGGATGGGGCAGGTGGTAGGGGAATCGGTCAACCACGTGGGCACGGTGGCCGTGCACGGATAGCCCAGGCGCTCGCCGGCCAGCAGCTTCCCCGAGGCATAGGTGCCGAAGTAGGCGATGCTGTAGATGGACTTGGTATCATCCTTGGATGTGTCCATCAGCGTGTACACGGTGGTGTCATCGATGCGGAATATGCCATCACTGGACGTTCTTGGGGCCAATAGCGGCGTCAGGACAAGCGGTGAAGTCCAGGCAGTCGGTGCTGACGTAGGCGCGGCGCGGGAAACCGCCGTCCCCGAGAAATCGGACGGCAGTTGCAGGTGCGCCTCGTTAAGGTTGGCTGTGAGTCGGCGAGCTGCCGACAGCCCACGACGCGTCTCTGACCTCGATGCCGCCTAGGGCGTTAACGTAGGCCACGTTTTGGGTGGTGTTGTTGTCGATATCGCGGAAGGCGACATTGAAGAAAGTGCCGGCACCGTTGGCGAAGACGAACGCCAGCGAAGAATCGCCGGAATAGGTCGGAGAGAACTTGACGGCGTAGAAGTCGGTAGGCACACCGAGTACGGTAGTCATGTTCTGCGCTTGCCAGCCGCCGAAGCCGGTGGACTTGACCACCCAGATGTCGCCGGTGCCAGGGCGCCGTCATAGGTGGCCACGGCGAGGTCTCGCCGGCCGCCGTAGTCTATGGAGACGTCGAGGGCCCGGATAAATTGCGTTAGCGGGCTGATGAACGGGAACAGGCCGG
>CAVVVB010000028.1:0-51388 GCA_963751585.1 uncultured Chloroflexia bacterium
TCCTCGTCCGCAGATTCCTTGCGCCTTCTCTTAGGAAGCTCGCGGATGCCAAGAATCTCAGCAGAGCGCTGGACACTAGCCGGACTTGTGAAGACCAAGCGGGCAAACTCGTTTATCCCCGCATTTAATATGTCTACTGCCTTGGTGACGGCGTCTTCACGGACAAGCTGTTCGAAGGCGCCTCGCAAGACGTCAGCTAAGTAATCCAGTCCACCCTCAGTCCATCCAGTCTCTCCTGTCTCGCTACAAACAGCGACCTTGAATGTGCAGCAACTTAGAAATTCTTTGAGCTCGGAAAAAGAGGGAGTCTTTCTGATAGCGGCTGGATAAAGCAAAGCAATACCTACATGGGCAATCCCACTGCCGACCCTATCTCGTGCCTGTGCCAGGGCCTTCTCCCCAGCGTCTGATTTGTCGGCCACCTTACCTTCGATAACAGTACGAAGGCCGTGATAGACTACCAGCACGTCAGGGACATGTCGGCGCTCTTGAAGCGCCTGTCGGAATGATTGCTCCGGCGCCGTGACTACGCCCCTTTCGTGAAGCAAAAGAGCCAATAACACATTGAACACCTCTTCACGGTAGCCACTCGCGCTCATTGGTCTGCCTGCCAAATGAAGTTAGCCCAGTTTAGCACAAAATAGAAAGAACGTGGAAGGCGGTTCCAGGGGCGATAACACCGTGCACTGTTAATGATGCTCTTCCGCTTCAGCCTTCTCAGCCTCAGCCTTCGTCTTATGCACGGTCTTATCGGGATGGTTGGGAGGAGAGTATATGGTATATAGCTTCAGCTTTGTGGTCTTCGAAGCATTTATTACATTATGGTATGTGCCTGCCGGAACTATAACCGCATCGCCATCTTTTACCAGATGTTTTTCTTTTCCGCCGAAAACAAATGCTGCTTCACCTTGCTCGATGCGAAAGAACTGGTCAACATTCGCATGCACTTCATTGCCGATCTCTTCGCCAGGTTGCAAGCACATCACTACGAGCTGAGCATGCTTCCCGGTAAACAATACTTGCCTGAAATAGTTATTGCTTAGAGTCTGTTTTTCAATTGATCCAACATATCCTGCCATTGTTTCGCCTCCTTCGTATTTTTTGTATGTTGCCTCGATTATACAGAGCTAACCGACCGTACACAACCCCAGTCGTATAGGCTACTTGCATTCTTTGCATGGAGAACTATAATAGAGACAACAAAAAGCATGAAATCTTAGAACATGAGCCCCCAGAGCGAAAAATCGTATTTCGGAGGTGTCGCCAATGTTCAAGTTCAGCATTTTTCTGGGATTGTGCCTGGCTCTTTTGTTCGGCTTCTTGCCTACTCCCCAAGTGTTCGCCGACGTCAGTCTGGATTCCGACCAGGGTATAGTCGATAGCACTGTCACAATATCCGCTCTACCAGCCGGTGATAGCTATATTATCCTGTGGGATGACGCTTCCTTTAATACCGGCACAGTGCCTTCCAGCGGTACTGTGAGTTTTATCGTACCTGAGACATATGGAGGCGCTCACAGTCTGGATATAGAAAGCCCCGGGGGGTACATCCGTATTCAGTGGAAGTTTCACGGTGCTACCTTCCGTAAGTATCAGCCCCGATAATGGCAATGTGGGAACATCAGTCTCAGTCAAAGGCACCGGTTTTGGGGATGCCGAGGACGAAATAAAAATACTCTATGATGATAGCAGCGTAAAAACCGGTATCCAGGCCGATAGTGGCGGCTCATGGTCCGGAACCTTTACGGCTCCCGACTCCCACGGAGGTTCTCACACGGTAGGTGCGTCCGGCTCTTCAACGTCCGCCTCAGATGTTGCGGAGGTAGATTTTACAATCAAACCCACCATTAGCGTCAGCCCCTCGTCATGCGGCGGCGTAGGCTGCGCTATAACCGTAAAAGGTCAAGGATTTGGGGATGGCGAGGCAAATATCCAGGTTATTTTCGATGGATCCAGCGTGAAGACCGGTATTACCGCCGATAGTAAAGGTGTCTGGAGTGCCACCTTCAACGTGCCTAGCACGTTTAGTGGTACTCATTCGATAGATGCCTCCGGAAGCTCGACCGACGCCAGTGATATCGAAAATGTGAGCTTTACTGTTTTATCCGGAATAGGCATTGATAAAGCTTCCGCATATGTTGGTGACGTTGTAAACGTAACCGGTACAGGTTTTAACGAGAACGAGAACAATATTTATATTACTTTTGACGGTGTTAATCAGGGAGACAGGATTAGTGCTGATAGTAAGGGGGAGTGGAAAACGTCACTGACTGTTCCCTCAGCCGTGAACGGCCCGCACAAAATCGATGCTCACGGTAGTGAAACTTCGGCTGGCGGCATAGAAGATCAGACTCTGACAATACTGGCCAAAATAACACTCAGCCCAACCGGGGGAAACGTCGGCGATTCAGTTACCATAAACGGCAGCGGCTTCTCCGGCGGTAAGACGGTCGCCGTAATGTTTGGAAAGGTATCGGTGCTCAACGATATTAGCATCGATTCTTCCGGCAGTTTTAGCGAAAACTTTGAAGCGCCAAAAGGTGCCGGCGGGAATATAGACGTCATGGCCAAGGATACCAGCAATGTCTCTGCCACCGCTGTGTTCGCCATGGATAAGACCGCTCCCTCCACACCGGAAATCAAGTCGCCGGCAAAGGATGCCCGGGTAGGTTTCATAGGAAAAACAAAGGTGAATTTCACCTGGACAGCCGTGACCGATCCCAGCGGCGTGTATTACGCTTTTCAGGTGGCCAAGGATTCAGATTTCAAGGACATAGTATTCGAGCACAGTGACCTTACATCCGTAGAGTATAAGTCTGAAGATACTGAAGCCCTGCCTCAAGGAGAATACTACTGGAGAGCACGTGCCGTAGATGGCGCGAACAACGCCAGCGATTGGACGCCTTCAACCCCATTCAAGGCAGGGGGTATGTCAGCCACGACACTCACTATCATAATAGTGGCGGCCGTATTGGTGATAGCCGTAATCGTCCTGCGCGTAAGGGCTATCTCAAAGCGTTAGTCACCCAGGGCTATGCCTTGTCCTCGCCGTCAGTGGACTCAGCTAACGAATGTTGCTTGCGTAGCGGTATCTCCTTGATAAACAGGTTTACTATGAAGGCTATCACAGCTACGATAAGGCATATAAAGAAAACTTCGTTCAAGCCGGACATGAGTGCCTGGCGCAGCAGCCCCAGCGTTTGTTCATAGAGATTCCTTCCTTGTCCTCCCTGGCTCAGCAACAGTTGCAGTTGAGCTTGTGCTTCCGGGCTGACCAGTGCTTGAGGATTGTTGGCCATAGCGGATATGGCTTGCGGTGGAATCAGCGCTCCGATTGCTGGCGGAAGCTTGGCAGTAAAGTCCGTAGCGAAACGGCTGGTCATCACGGAGCCGAATATGGCCAGACCTACGGCGCCGCCCATAGAGCGGAAGAACGGAACCGCAGAGGTAGCCGCTCCCAGGACATTGTAAGAGACCGCGTTCTGAACGGCGATGGTATAGAGAGGCAGAGTAATCCCCAGCCCGAAGCCAATAAGTACTATGTTCACCAAAGCACTGCCAAAAGTTGTTTCTGGAGTCATCCGCGTGAGGAGCGCCAGGCCCGCAATCATCAGCGCAATACCGAAGATACCCTGAATGCGGTAATGTCCACCGGTGCGTGATATCAGCTGCCCGGAAATAAAACTGCCAACCACTTGGCCCAGCACCATCGGAGTAATAAAGCTGCCGCTGGCAGTTGCCGATACGCCCAGCACGCCTTGGAAGAAAAGAGGGATAAATATGATGGCGCTGTACATGCTGAAGCCGGCAAGAAAGATAATGGGAACCGATATAGCTACAATCGGGTTCCTGAAGATATCTAGCGGCACGATTGGCTCCTCGCTTCTACCTTCGACAAAGGGAAAGGCAATGATTGCCGCCACGGCTAAGACAAACATAGAAATCACCTGTACTGAAGTCCATGGATATTCGACTCCACCCCACGACAGAGCTAGCAGCAACGGCACCACGGCAACTATCAGTGTGGTAATACCCGGATAGTCAATGCGATGTTTCAGCGTGTCCAGCCGAAAATTGGGGAAAAAGAAGGTGAACAGGATAATGACCAGGATGCCCAGAGGTATATTTATGTAGAAGATCCAGTGCCAGGAGAAAGAGTCTGTTAAGAATCCGCCTAACAAAGGGCCGACGATAGCCGCGATGCCAAACACGGCCCCTACCAGACCCTGGTATTTACCACGCTCAGCCGGCGGGAAAATGTCTCCGATGACCGCGAAGGCGTTAGCAATCATTATGCCGGCGCCGATTCCCTGTAGTCCACGGTAGAAGATAATCTGCGTCATGGTCTGGCTGAGACCGCAAAGCAAAGAACCAATGATAAAAACCGCAACTCCGGCGATATAAAAATTCTTGCGCCCGTAAAGATCGGTCAGTTTGCCTATGATCGGCATGACTACGGTGGATGTAAGTAGATAAGCCGTGGCGATCCAGGTGTAATGGGCAAATCCGCCGAGGTCTGCAATAATACGCGGCATGGCGGTGCCGACAATCGTCTGATCTAATGAGCTCAAGAATATTGCCAGCAGCACGCCCCCGAAAGTAACCAATAGCTGTCCGCGCGGCAATGTGCGCAGGCCGATAGCTTGTTTTTCCTCTGTCTCAGTATTCATTCAGCTCTTCCTGCTAGATTCTCTGCGCCTTTCATGACAAAATAGACATGTTACCCCAAAATCTTGTTCCCTGACAAAGTCGCTTCTTCAGTAAGATGCTAAATAATCTCGGTTGCTTCAGCATATCTGTCGAGGCCCGAAGAAGCCACATAGACGCTATTTCGATGCCTTGCCGGGCCTCACAGTTAAGACAGGCGTGTTGCCGGTATGCAGAACCTTCTCGGTGACACTACCGAATACCCACCGCCCCACACCCGACAATCCATGAGTTGACATAGCTATCAGATCGATTCCCTTAGTTTCGGCATAGTCAACGATTTGTCCTGCCGGAGAACCCCAGCCAACTACCACCGAAGTTTCAACTTTTTTGTCCCTCAATTGATTGGCCATGCCGTTCAGGTAGGCCATAGCCGAAGCCTCTATGCTCTCCTGGCTTATGGGCGTGACCTGGGGAGCCACACTATCAAAACCAGGCACCACTGTTATGGGCTCTACGACCTGGAGCAAAACCACGTCGGCTCCTAATGCATGGGCCAGATCACCGGCACGATCAATTGCCGCCTCACCGGTTTTGGAACCGTCTAGCGGCACCAGAATCTTCTTCACCAGGTTCTTCTGCCTAGTGGTGGCGCTACGAACCAGCAATACAGGCTTTGTAGCGGCTCGAAGAACTTTAGCCGCAATGTTTCCTAAAAGCCAGGGCCCCCGACCGGATGCTCCGCGGCTGGCCATAGCTATCAGGTCAATCTTCTTCTCATCGGCTTGGCGGAGTATTTCTTCGGCTGGCTTACCTACCAGGAAACCGGTATGGACCTTGGCCTTAACGCCGAAATCCTCGAGACGGCGCTGCACCTGTTTCAGGATCTTCTCTAAGTAAGCCAGGTACAAATGGTCCATATCAGCGGCGCTTTGCTCGGAAACGCTTACCAGAAAAATCTCGGAGTTGAACTTGGAAGCAATCTCCTCAACATACGGAATGACAATCTCCGCAGGGTCTGATCCATCCAGTGGAACGAGTATTCTTTCATACATGCTTATTCACCTCCCGTCTGTACCTACAAAATATAGATGAACTTACCAGCCCAGTCAATGTAAAATTTGACTTTCCCTACAGCCGGAGCTGAGGTTCTGCGTCAAACAAAAACAATGCAAGACAGCGAAATAAATCGAGAAGGCAACGAGACTTTTATATAGCCGCTGCCTTCTTGGCCGGTCACCTTCTACGTGACACACAGACAGTCAGGGGAATCTGGCTCAGACACGTATTAGCGTCGATATAATCTTCTCACACCTGTCTATTGAACAGTAACGGTCACACTGCGGCTCGTGGCACCAAACGCGTTGTTAGCAGTCAGAGAATAAGTAGTGGTGCTCTGTGGCGATAAAGCAATCGTGCCACTGGTGCCGACGGACCCTACTCCGGTGATGAACACCGCAGTGGCATTGGTCACATACCACTGCAAGGTCGTCGAACCGCCAGGGGCTATGGTTGATGGGGATATGCTGAAAATGTCTACGGTTGGAGCATGCAACGTGTAACGGTATTGGGGCATGTATGGATATCCGTACGGGTAGCCGTAGGGGAAACTGTTAGGATAGCCGAAAGGCAATTCATAAGGATAGTAACTGCCGACGCTGAGAACAGCTGCCTTTGTTTCAGTGCAGCAACTGCTGCTCGCAGTCAAAGTGTACGTTGTCGTATAGGATGGATAGACCACTCTCGATCCTGAAAGGGAAACTTCTCCTACGTTTGGATCGATAGTAACGGAGTCCGCCCCTGTTACGTTCCATTGCAGAGTTGCCGATTGCCCTACGCTGATTACGTTTGGAGCAATAGTGAAGGTGACGTTAATAGGCGGATTGAGTGACAGAACAACTGATCTTGCCTCCGTACCGGCGGGGCCACTAGCGGTGAGATTATATGTAGTGGTAGCTGCAGGCGTTACCAGTTGACTTCCGCTCAGTGGTACAGTTCCCACACCTTGGTCAATTACAACAGAATTGGCGCCGGAAACATCCCAAATCAGCGCCGCCGAAGCGCCCGAATTGATGACGGGCGGGTTAACGGCAAAGTTAATAACAATAGGCACTGGATTTACAGTTACCACGACTGGTGCAGAGACACTCCCGGCAATATTACTAGCCTGCAGCGTATAGACGGTAGTGGCACTGGGCAATACAGTCTGGCTGCCGGCGGGCGGCAAAACACCTAGTCCCTGGTCTATAGTTACAGAGTTAGCCCCAGATACGTTCCATGTCAGCGTTGTCGAACCGCCAGCGGTTATAACTGTGGGATTGGCATTAAAGGTCACAACCACAGGCGCTAGCGAAAGACAACTGGCCCACGAGCAGCAGAAACGCAAGCAGTAAAGGAATAAATTTCTTCATTATGTTACCTCCCAATCCTTACGTATTCTCTGGCCTCATAAGAGGATCAAACTGCCAGTGGCAAAAAATCTTGCTCCAGCATAAATGCGCGGCAATATGTCAATAACAGCTCTCCTTAGTTTCATTGAACATTCAGTGTCACGCTGCGCGTGGTCGTGCCGTTGGTATTGGCAGAAGTCAAAATATACGTAGTGGTATGTGTCGGCGACACGGTTCTGGAACCGCTGGATGGTACGTTGCCAATTCCAGAAATGAAAACAGACGTAGCACCGGTCACATACCAATGTAACGTTGCCGATTGCCCGGCGTGAATCGCATTTGGCGTCACATTAATTATGTCGACTACGGGAGACAAATTTAGGCGACCAAATGGGTAACTAGGAAACCCATAAGGAAAACCGGGATACGTGGGCATACCGTATGGATAGTAAGTGCCTACCGTGAGGACGGCAGACTTTGTAACAGCGCAACAGCTGCTAGTCGCAGTCAGAGTGTAGACCGTTGTGTAATAGGGATAGACTACCTTTTGCCCCACCGGTGGGACCGAGCCTACGCCCTGGTCTATAGTAACCGAGTCTGCGCCAGTCACATTCCATTGCAGAGTAGCAAATTGGCTCACACTGATCACGTTCGGATAGATGGTAAAGGTGGCATTGATGGGCGGATTAACAGCCAGCACCACAGACTTGCTGGCTGTGCCGCCGGGACCGTTGGCGGTAAGGGTATATGAAGTCGTAGTTGTGGGTGACACTAGCTGGCTGCCGCTTACAGGTACACTGCCTACACCCTGGTCAATGGTAACTGAGGTAGCTCCAGCTACATCCCAGATCAGTGCGGCAGAAGCGCCAGAAGTGATAACGGCGGGGTTAAGACTAAGATCGATGACAATCGGCACCGGGTTCACAGTCACCACTGCTGATCTGGAGACAGTGCTTGCGCCGTTGCTGGCTTGAAGTGTGTACACCGTGGTAACGCTTGGTGATATTACCTGGCTGCCGGCCGCCGGCAAAACACCCAGGCCCTGGTCAATAGTCACTGACTGAGCACCGGTTACGTTCCATATTAGCGTTGCCGAACCGCCGGCAGATATGACTGCGGGATTTGCGCTGAAGGTTGTTACGACAGGGGCCAATATAACACAGCTGGCCCCGGCCAGTACCAGTACAAGCGCTATAGACACCAAAAGAATAAATTTCTTCATGGTTTTACCTCCCAACCTTAATTAGTTGTTCGCATATGTATGTAATAAAAGAAAACTAAATTCGCAATATATTCAGCAGTATATATTTAAGCTCCTATTCATATTGTAGACAGTCAGATATAAAGAAGTCATAAACTTTCTCTGGAAAAAGTTAAGAAAATATAAAATCACACCTTAAGGGAGGATACCGAGACCGTTCGGAAAGGAGACCCGTTTATTGAAACAGGTCCGTTTCCTTTGAAGTACCCGGTGGGCTGGCCCGATAGAGATACTCTTTTATTACGGAACCTGCCTCCCTTTCATCCTGAAGCATCTCGATGAATTCACGCGCGTCCTTCTGGGACTTATGCACGGCAATTGCCCTAATTTTGAAGTCAAGATAGTCGGTGATATCGATAGATGTGGTAACCTCGTCATCGGGACGGGTGGCTATACGATCTTCCTCGGAAGCCGGTACGACGCTTTGAGGTATTGTCACGTAGTACAACTTACGCGGAGAGTTTCCATCTGCCGACATTTTCTTATAGGCTTCAGTGGCAGCTTTCCCGATAGCGATATGGTCGTTGTGGCCGGTAATGCCATCCGGCCCGAAGGTGATAACTATTTCAGGCTGGACCCGTCGCATTATCTCTACTATCTTGCCCACCAGTTCCACGGCGTTAGCCTTATTCACATCGGCATCCATATAACCGAGAAAATATATATCCCGGATTCCAGTGATTGAGGCAGCAGCTCGCAGCTCGGCCTCGCGTGCAGTGCCGGTGTCAAGGCGACGTGGTACACCAAGACGAGAGCCTCTTTCACCACGAGTTGCGCAGACTAAATCCACGGGTACTCCCTGATGCGTATATTTCGTGGTAGTGCCGGCCAGACCAAAGCTCTCGTCATCTGGATGCGCAAAAACAAGCAAGATCGAAGGCTTCTTTCTCATCAAAACTGTATTCTCCTGTAAAAGATCCGTTTGCTTACTTCAGCCGCGATGATATAAAAGATCACAATCACGGCCACCACCGCAAGGAACCAAAGCGGCAGCGGCTCAAAGCCAAATAAGGTCCCCAGTGCTGTGAAAGGCAGGATAAACGCCAATGCCACAACCAACAACGTTGTGGCCAGCAGGTACTTACCCGGTGCGCTCTTGAAGAAGGGCTTCCGGCTCCGAATGACGAGCACAACCAGCGAAGCTGAGACAACGGATTCCACAAACCAGCCAGTTCTGAATTGGTTAGTCGAGGCATGCAGAATAAGCAGCAGCACTCCAAAAGTGAGATAGTCAAATACAGAACTCAAGAGTCCAAAGGTTATCATGAAGTTGCGGATGAATTTAATGTTCCACCGCCGGGGTGTCTCAGTCGCTTCTCGGTCGACGTTGTCCGTGGCAATGGTCATCTCCGGGAAATCGGTGAGCAAGTTAGTTAGAAGGATCTGTTTGGGCAGGAGTGGCAGGAAAGATAAAAACAAAGACGCCCCGGCCATGCTGAACATGTTCCCAAAGTTGGCACTCGTCGCCATAAATACGTACTTGAGGGTATTGGCAAAGGTCACCCTGCCTGCACGCACACCGCGCGCAAGAACACTTAAGTCCTTCTTAAGCAGCACAATGTCGGCGGCATCTTTAGCCACGTCCACAGCGCTATCCATAGAAATACCAACATCGGCAGCGTGCAGTGCCGAGGCATCATTGATGCCATCCCCCATATATCCCACAACGTTACCGGACTTCCGAAGCGCCAGGACAATTCTCTCTTTGTGATTTGGCTCTATCTCGGCAAAGATATCTACATCGTTCACTTGCCGAAGGAGCGCCTCATCACTCATCTCGTGCATGTCTTGACCCGAGAGAATCCTTATCCCAATCAACCCTACCTGCTGGCTGACAGCAGCCGCCACCAAGTGATTGTCTCCAGTAATGATCTTCACGGAAATGCCCAGCTGTTTTAGCTCGTTTAGAGTCCCGGCTATCCCAGGTTTGGGTGGATCGAACAAGGCAAGGAACCCCAAAAATGTCATACCAGCTTCGTGGTCCTTAGTGATCTGTGTATCGGGGCCCACGTCTCGGTAGGCGATGCCAAGCGTGCGAAAGCCTTTACTGCTTAGCTCTTCAAAACGGTCTTGGATCTGTCCCTGCAGTGCAGCTATGTCTACAATAGTTCCACCGGGAATTTCCACCGCCGAACAGACAGCGAGCACATTTGACAGAGCGCCTTTGGTCACCATTAAATGGGTACCATTCTTTGAGACCAAGATACTGAGTCGTTTACGAATAAAATCATATGGGATCTCGTCAAGTTTGTTATAGCCAGACATGTCAAATTGGTGATGGGTGCGGATCGCTTCATCAATAGGATTCGTAAACCCCGTTTCGTAAAAGGCGTTTAGATAAGCATAGAAAATAGCCTTTTCGCTTTCATTACCATTAACATCGAGGGCAGAATGGACATGGATTACGCCTTCGGTCAGAGTGCCGGTCTTATCTGAACACAGCACCTTCATACTGCCAAAATTTTCAATAGAGGCAAGCCGTTTGACAATCACCTTCTCTTGGGCCATACGTTTTGCACCTCGAGCCAGATTGATACTGATAATAGCCGGCAAAAGTTGCGGAGTTAACCCAACAGCTAGGGCTAAAGAAAACAGAAAAGAGTCCAAGACTGGGCGGGCAAAATAGACATTGATAGCGAAAACGGCAACCACCAGCACCAGCGTAACTTCCATGAGAAGATATCCGAACCGGCGGATGCCGTGTTCAAATTCTGTCTCTGGCGGTCTGAGTTTCAGACGTTCGGAAACTTTGCCGAATTCGGTTTCTTTACCCGTGCGCACAACCACCGCCTTGGCAGTGCCACTTACAACATGGGTTCCCATAAAAAGGCTGTTCGTCCGTTGACTGAGTGGTGTTTCTTGTGCTAAGCTCCCGACCAGTTTTTCTGCAGGGTAGGTTTCTCCCGTCAATGCCGCTTCATCTACAAAAAGATCCTTTGATTCCAGAATCAGGCAGTCTCCGGGAATGGCATCTCCGGCGTTGAGGATTACAATATCTCCAGACACAATATCGTCGACAGGAACTTCAGCCGGATTTCCGTCGCGAAGCACCGTCGCCTTAATTCGCACCAGCGCCAGTAACTTCTCGACGGCATTAGCGGCTCCTCTCTCCTGCCAGAATCCCAGGAGACCGCTTATCAACACAATTCCCAGGATAATGAAAGCACTTGTGGCTTCGTGTATAAAGATTGATAATACAGCAGCAAAGATAAGGATGAGGATAATCGGACTTTTGAATTGATTCAGAAGAAGAGTGAGCGCGTCTGATTTTTTCTTAGGCTTTAGTATATTGGAACCGTAGCGGGCCAGACGTCGTTGGGCCTCATCGCTCGTCAAACCACGAGATGTCGTCTGCAGATCGTCGAGGAATTGGTCAACAGGATAGCTCCAGAATTCCGACAAGTTACGATTTTTCACTTCATTTCCCAGTTGGAAAATGTCTTTGCAGATGACGTCGACAAGTACCTGCCACTCTTTACCTTTTCCCTATGCTCCTGAAGGCTGGTATGTCTTATACCAGCCTTCAGGTAATGAGCCGAATTGACCGTTTCCGGCATCAACCTTGCTACACCAAGGCCTACCGCATGCACCGGCTATATCCGATAACTCCTTAAGACGGGGCAAGGTGTAGGTATTGAAAAATTTCAGCCGTTCCTCCCTGGAATCTATTTGGCAAGCCTCCTGCCATAGTGCACGACCAGCCATAAAGCCTGAAGCCCCACTCCGACAGGCTATCTGTACCTCTTCCTTAAATCGCTGGAAGTCGACACCGGCGCTAAGAAGCACCCAGGGCAGCCGCGAAGTTCGGCTCAATTCCTCACAATATTTGGCGAGTTTAGCCTCATCTTTCTCGTAGCCGGCATCCGCCGGGAACTCTGACTTTAAGATATCGATGGGCAAAGCGGTAAGCAGGCGCGCAGCTTCTATAACCAGTTCAGGTTTTCGTTTTGAGAACTCTTCGGGTTTATCCTGTTCGCCAGCTACGGGATAACTTACTGCCTCAACCAGCAAAGGAATGTCCTCCTTAATACATTCGTCGGCCAGCCTGGATACCAAATCCAGCTGTTTGGTGGCCAAACGCTTAAGATCCGAACGGAAGTAAATGAGAAGCTTAACAGCTGAGGCACCCATTCGTTTGATCTTTCTGGGGCCCCAGCCAGCCAAGAGTTCCGTTATGCGTGCTACTTTGTCACCAGAATACCCCGTCTTTTCGACGCTGACCAAAAGACCGGTTCCACCCGGCAAGACTCCCGCGCTAATCGCCTGGGCGGCTCCATACAGAGGATCCAATAGTATGGCGCTGGCAACGGGCGCCACAACCCGGCATAAGTCGAGCTTAAAGTCGACCATATCCTGATAGCCTACTGCGTCCGGATTTCCTTTACTCAAAGCCTGCCGAAGTGAATCTCGGTGATCAATGGCACATACCGTTAAGATTCCTTTTGAATCAGCAAGCTGCTGCATCCCCCGTAATTTGCCAATTGCCAGCGAATTCATAAGTCAACCTCCTTAAAGCCAACCATGCCTTAAACATATTTCTCTTATATTACGCTCATCTACTCTTATTTGTACCAGAGAATCAACGACACCTCAAGCGGAACCGAAACATCATTGAAATAGGGAATAATTCTCGGTGTGTAGTCAGCTGCCGGTCGTTCTGCCGGCACCTCAGCTGTATAAATGTAGCCATTGACGGTACCTGGCAGAGCCTCGCCACGCTCCATAGGATGAATCACAGGCCCCTTGCCGTTATTAGGCTCTGCGTATAACTGCACGCGTACGGCCTTCGGTTCAACCTCACCAAGATAAACCGGCAGCCTGAAGTTGTGAGAATTCTTGACCTCCTTAACTGTTAGCTGTCCGAAATGTAGTTGTCGCCAGTGATTTATTAACGAATCACGCCAACGACAAATCAGGGCAGCCTGGCGACAGTCCTCAGCAGCGCGCTTTCGATAAGACTGGACTCCGAGCAGATAAAGTCTCTCCACATACTCGCGCAACATGCGGTTTGTGCTGAAACGGGGGGTAAGCTCTGCCATGCTTGCTTTCATGCGTTCTACCCAACCTCGCGGGACTCCGTTTGCATCCCGATCGTAGAAACAAGGAACCACTTCTTGCTCCAGAAGACGATATAATTCATTAGCTTCTTTCGCATCCCAGACGGGATCGTCCCCATGCTCCTGACCATCGCCCAGGGCCCAACCTACCTCCGGGTGATAGGCTTCAGCCCACCATCCATCCCGTTCAGAGAGATTCAAGCCACCATTGACCAAGACTTTCATGCCGCTTGTACCGCAGGCTTCCCAGGGACGGCGTGGTGTATTAATCCACAGGTCGACACCCTGTACCAGCTTTTGAGCAATAGCCATGTCATAATCCATGAGAAAGACAGCGTACGGGCTCACGTCAGGTCGAGCGATAAATTCAGCCCAGGCCCTCACCATATCTCTGCCTGTCTCATCATGAGGATGGGCCTTACCTGCAATAATAAGTTGAACGGGTCGAGTTGGATGGTGCAGAAGCCGAACGAGACGCTCTGGGTCATAGAGCAGAAGGTTTGGCCTTTTGTAACTGGTGAAACGGCGCGCAAAACCTATAGTGAGAGCATTAGGGTCAAGCAATTGCTTGCATTCATCTATTTGTTTGGCGGGAGCACCTACTGAGGCAAGCTGTCGAGCCAGCTGTTCTCTGGCGTAATGGATCAATTGTTGGATCCGTGCACTACGAAAAGCCCAAATTGTTTCGTCCGGCACTTGCTTCAGATCTTCTTCAATGGTGCTCATGGTGCCTAGCCAGCGTTCCTTGCCACAGGCATCACTCCACAGCGTATCGGAAGCTGCCGAATCCCATGTCGGCGTGTGCACACCATTAGTCACATACGTAACAGGTATCTCATCCTCGGGCACGCGAGGAAACAGAGGCTGAAAAATTCGGCGGCTTACCTTGCCATGCAGACGACTGACACCGTTCACCGCACCAGAACCTCTCACAGCAAGATAGGCCATATTTAGCGGCTCCTCCGTGTTCAATGGATCCTTACAGCCTAAGGCAAGGATATCTTCAAAACCAATGCCGAGTTGTTCAGCGTAAGGGGTTAGATAAGGCTTCACTAGTTCACGACTGAAATGGTCGAACCCCGCCTCGACAGGAGTATGACTGGTAAAGACATTTCCAGGGCGCGTAGCCGCAAGTGCCACATCGAAAGCTTGACCGCTCGAAGCCATAAAAGTGCGCACGCGCTCAATTACAGCTAGCGCTGCATGACCTTCGTTCAGATGACAAATCTCCGGTTCGATACCGAGTGAGTGCAACAGTCGCCAGCCCCCTATGCCGAGTACTATCTCCTGCTGCAGGCGCAATTCGTCACTACCGCCATAAAGCTCGCTAGTAATACCTCTGTCAGCCGGACTATTGATGAGATCACTACTGTCCAGGAGATAGAGTTTGACCCGCCCCACTTTAGCCTCCCAGGCGCGTAATGTGAGCTTTCTGCCAGGGAATTCGACATCCAACCTCAACCATTCGCCCTTACCATCACGCACAGGCATTATAGGAAGTTGGCTGGGATCATTATAGGGATAGAGCTCTCTTTGTATACCTCTAGCATCGAGCACCTGTCGAAAGTAGCCTTGCTGATACAGAAGTCCTATTCCAAACACCGGCACGCCAAGATCGCTGGCAGTCTTGAGATAATCACCGGCCAGAATTCCCAGCCCTCCTGAATATATGTGTAAAGCCTCGCTCAAGCCGAATTCCATACTGAAATAGGCCACACTAAAAGGTGATCTGCCGTGGGCCTGCCTGAACCATGATGATCTCTCATCAAATTCTCGGTGTGTCATCATATGGTCTTTCATGAGCTCATGAAATTCCTGATCAGCCCCAAGAGCTTCCAGTTTGGCGGGATCAACCGTCTGTAAAATAAACCAGGGATTTCCAGTCATGCGCCACAGATCTGGATCGATGCGTTCCCATAGACGGTCGGCAGAGTGGTTCCATGACCACCGCAAATCCAGAGCAAGTTCAGCCAACCCTTCAAGCCCCGGGGGGAGAGGTGGTAGAAAATAGCAGCCCGGTATTGTCATAGTAAGCTCGTGTAGCTCCTTTCATGACTATCCGAGCATGTGCAAGATACCATTATTGTATTCTCTACCTATAGAGGAACATAGTCAACCGTGTCCGGCAACCACTTCGAAACCCAGACTCATTATCTTGCCAGAGCTGCGCTTCACCCATTGCAGGTATCCGTATACTTACCTAATTAGGGCAATTATATACTTGGCATACCGGAAAGAGTATAATTAGTTTTATCTCGTAATACTCTGGGAGGTGGTGTTGGTATGTCAGAAATAAAGTCGATTCCGTTGGTTGACCTTCTGATTGATGCTGAAAACCCGCGTCTTACTCAATCGAGCGTTGGACAGCGAGATGCCATCCGCGGACTGGCTAGTGAGCAAGGGGCCAAGTTGCTTGCAATGGCAAAGCATATCATCCAAAACGGCGTGAATCCATCTGAACACATGTACGTTATGCCACTCAAGAGTGGAGATCGGCGGTTCGTCGTGCTAGAGGGCAACCGTCGGCTGTCCACCTTGAAAGGACTTGAGAACCCCGATTTGCTGGACGGTGCCATTGCCCCAAGTTTGTTGAAAGAGTTCCATCACCTCAACAAACAATACCAGCAATCCCCCGTTGAAACTATTTCCTGCATAGTATTCAAATCACGAGAAGAGGCACATCCTTGGATTGAACTTAAGCACGATGGCGAGTTGGAGGGAGCGGGGATTGTCAGATGGGGAAGTGATGAAAAGGCACGATATCGGGCACGGATTGCAAAAACCAGGCAGCCAACCTTAGAAATCCAGACCCAAGCCCTGAATTTTTTGGAGAATCGTGGAGACCTGACAACTGCTGAGCGCAGAACAGTCCCCTCTACAAGTTATAAGAGGCTATTGGAGACACCACGGTTTCGGGAAAAGGTGGGAATTGAATTTGAGGACGGCGGGCTTAGAGCACTGGCTGACGAGGCGGTCATTGCCAAAGCTCTCCTTTACGTTGCAAAGTCTCTGATGTCAGGAAAGGTCAAAACGAAAGACATTTATCATGTCGCAGATCGGATCAAGTATGCCAACAGCCTGCCATCCGACATAATTGTCACCCCCACGATAAGCAGTGGAAAAGGCGTTCCTCTTGCGACAGAAATGCCCAGTGCCAAGACGAAGGCCAAGACGGGGATAAAGAAAGCAAAGCCCCGTGATAGGTTGATTCCAGGGGATTGTGTTCTGTCGATCGAAGATGCACGTTTAAACGATATCGAAAGGGAACTACGTCGCCTTAGCCTTGAGGATACTCCGAATGCCATTAGCGTACTTTTCCGCGTCTTTGTCGAGCTCAGTTGTGACGCTTATGCCATAAGAGCCAAGTTGTCGACGCAAGAAAAGGATAAGCTCACGAAGAAACTTCAAGATGTTGCAGCGGATTTGGTGAAACAAAAAAAGCTGACTGATAAGCAAGCACAGCCAGTTATGCGTGCCTGCGCAAGAGACTCCTTCCTTTGCCCTTCTGTGACGCTGATGCATCAATACATCCACAACGTGAACATGGCACCAAGCCCAACGGATTTGCGAGCATTTTGGGATAGCTTACAACCGTTCTTCATCGGAGTCTGGACTCCCTAGCGGCACTGGCCAAATCATTAAGAATACGGTATAGTAGACTTGATGCCGTACTACACACCATTCCGTTATCCTGGGGGAAAACGCCGCCTGTCTACCGTTGTGATAAGTCTTCTAGAAAAGAACAATCTAAAGGATGTTCAGTATGCCGAACCCTATGCGGGCGGTGCATCAATTGCACTCGCTCTCCTGTTCGGCGAGTATGCATCGGTCGTACACATCAATGATCTGAGTCGACCAGTCTATGCCTTTTGGTACACCGTCTTGAATCATACGGAAGACCTGTGCCGGAGGATAGAAGAAGTCCATGTTGCAATGGATGAGTGGGAGCGTCAGCGAGCCATATACGAGAATCAGACCGTATCCACTCTTTCTGACCTCGGCTTTGCTGCCCTGTATCTTAACCGTACCAATCATTCCGGGGTTATTGGTGGTGGTGTCATTGGTGGCAAGAAGCAATCTGGTGCCTGGCACCTTGCTGCAAGATTTAACAAGAGCGAACTTGTCCGGCGGATTGCAAAGATTGGTCGGTATAGAACCAGGATCAATCTCTATCAATTGGACGGTCTAGAGTTCACTAACCAAGTAGTACCGCAAATTGGAAGGAATAGCTTTATATTCTATGATCCCCCCTACATCGAGAAAGGGGAAGACCTGTACCTGAACAATTATGAACTAGAGGATCATCGGCTCCTCGCTAAGCGTGTCGTCCAGCTTGACCGGCCATGGGTTGTAACATACGACTATGAAGCAGCCGTTCGAGAAAAGCTGTATGACTCCCATCACCGCTTGGTATACGAACTTCCGTACAGTGCCCACAACAGATATGGAGGTAAGGAAGTTATGTTTATATCAGGACGGCTAAGCCTGCCCGATGCTTGGACTGCTGCGGGGCCTATCGCCATGTCAGCACGGCATAGTAAACATCCACTGTATGGTATACTTGAAGGGATGAAATCAAAACCGCGCCCTCATCCTCAAGTCGAAGAAGGTCCAGCGGCAGCCGATCGATTCGTTAGTGCCTTAAAGACGGTAATCACTGTTCCCAAGAGTGCGGTGCCGTCTCCGTTCAAGAAGGCTGAAAGAAAGCCGAAGGCCAATCAGCCGGAAAAACTAACTGGCCCTACGTTTGCCTCTTTTCTGGCGCATTAAAGCGCCATCGCTGGTAGCGCATCCTTGCCTATCAAGTGATTGTAAGTCAATCGCTTACCCGTGATCTGAGATAGTGCTAGGGTGAAACGGTCGGCGTCATTAATGTTTGTTCGGTTGTTGTAACGGAAGCTCTGTTCATCCAGATACCGAAAAAGATGGAAAGGTTCAACACTCACGTAGGTGCCACCCAAAGCACGTTTCAGTAGGCTCCAGAAGTTTTCAATCCCATTTGTATGAACGTGTCCCAGAACGTAAGCCTCAGCATGATCAATGACTTGGTGGACATAGGAATCGCCAAGGTCATCATAGGACTTCAAAGCATCAGTGAAAATTTCGCTCCCCTCGACAACCTGCTGGCGCACGATAGGCGATAGTGTCTTGCGGCGGGTATTGAGAACTACGAGGGCACGGACACGGCTGTTTTTCCCCTTACCATGCCGCTCAAGAAGACCCACGATGGCTGCCTTATCTTTGCCACCTGTACCACTGATTTTCTCCTGCCTTTTGTCTCTGTGCATAAACCGGGCCTTGCCACCGATAAAGGTTTCGTCAGCTTCTACTTCGCCTGAGAGTATGCCAAAACCGCCCTCTTTCAAGGCAAGTCGGAGACAATGGCCAATGAACCATGCAGTCTTTTGCGTGACGCCCAGATCACGGCCAAGTTCACAAGAACTAATCCCGTTCTTGCAATTTACCACGAGCCACAGAGCCGGTAGCCATTTGTCCAGACCAAGGTGCGAATCCTCAAAAACGGTGCCCGTCTTCAACGAAAACCTGGGCTTGGGATGTTGCGCATAGCACTTCCAGACGCGACTCTTAGTCAAGTATGTGACTTTGTCAGAACCACAGTACGGGCATTTTACTATGCCATCAGGCCAGCGAAGCTGCACCATTAGATTCTTGCAATTATCAAAGTCACTAAAGTAGATGATAGCTTGTCGGAGTGTGTTCAACTTTTCCATACTCCCATTGTATCAGATTCAACATGGTAAGTCAAGTATATAGTTATCCTAATTAGCTGGGAGAAGGCTACCTAATTCAAATTATGCTCAACAGCACAGGTAGCAAGATAATGCGCAGGTTGACCACTGACAACGCTTCTGGTCACCCTCAATCAAGAAATCTGAAGGGGCGTCTTGCCAGTAGAAAAATTGTCAACGCCCCTGGTTGACTCTTTTGCCTCTCAATGTATCGATGGCCTTTTTAGCTTCGAAGGGCACTCTTAGAGGGGCACCCATGTCTTCCGGCGCCGCCAGTACGGGCCGTAACACTCTGTCGAGCTTTCCTCGGGCAGATCGTGCGGGACATGATGTGCTCCTTCTCTCATCCAGATCGAATCTGCGCGCTCGCTGACCGCCCGTAGCACCGGCATGATCGCCTCACGCTCTATGTTAATTAGTCCCTGCGCTGCCAGACAGCGGACATCGAACAGCTTATCCTCCAACGCTGTCACCAGTGCATCCGTGGCCGCCGGACTCCCAATCTGGCTTAATGCTTTCGCTGCCTCCCACCTCACCAATTGGTTTTTGCTCGAGAGGGCATCGATGAGAGGTCTTACAGAATCATCACCAATTGCAACCAGCACACAGCGTGCTCTTACTCGTGTCATCCCATCTTTGCTGGCTAGATCGGCAATCAATGAACTTATAGTCGCTGGTGCCACTTGTCGGTGTTCAGCCATAATGCACTCGCGTCCACCATGTATCTTCGTTGACCCATGTTTTACTCCTTGATATCTCAGTCCACTAGCCATCTCTGTCAACCAGACTGGAACACCCTACTTTGGAGCCGGTGTCTGCGCTAAAGTCGCTTGGGTTGTCGATTTGGAATGGCCTCGCCAGTACGTTATATCCACCTTGTCTCCAATCTTAGCGGCCTGGATTGCGGATATTACATCCTGCGCACCCTTTATTTGTTTACCGCCGAAGTCCACAATCACATCGCCTATTTTCAGCCCTGCTTTATCAGCCGGACTTCCGCTAGCCACCTGAACGACCAATGCTCCACTGTCCGTGGCTAGGTTATATAGCAATTGGGTAAAAGGATCAACGTCATTCACTGAAATCCCCAGCCATGGCCGAACAATGTAGCCTTTCGCTATCAATTGCTGGATAATCGGTATGGCACTCCCAATGTTTATCGCGTATCCCATTCCCTCAACCCCCGCCGTAGCAATTTTGATACTGTTGATTCCCACTATTTGGCCATTCATGTTCACCAGCGGCCCGCCGCTGTTGCCCGGATTGATAAGGGCACTTGTTTCGATCAGGTTGTCGACATTTTGTCCCTCAGAAACTTGTAGTGAAACTCCTATCCTGCTGACTATTCCCTCTTTGGCCGTGATCCCAAGCCCCAGCGAATTGCCCACAGACAGCACCCATTGGCCAACCTTCAAATTGGCTGGATCATCCGGCTCGATTTTCGTGAGATTCGGGGCGCTTATCCGTAGCACGGCAAGGTCACTCAGACTGTCAGCGCCAACTAACGAAGCCGATATGGTCCTCCCATCATTCAGCGTCACGGCAATCTTTTTAGCATCTTGAATCACGTGGTTATTCGTCACCACAAGTCCGCTACTGTCGTAAATCCACCCTGAGCCAGCAGCTTCCTGTGTGGAGGGCTGGTTGAAGATATCGTAGGTAACCATTTGAGTTCTTATGGCCACCACGGATGGATTCACCCTAGTCAGCACGGTAACAAAGTCGGGCAAGTCCGTATTCTGCTGGCCCGTTGGCGTTACGGCAGGCGTCGCAACATCCTGTAGCAAACCTGTTGCTGAACTATTAGCAGGTTGGGACAATTGCATAGGTGCACAAGCTGCCAGAGCCAGCAGCACCACCAAAACCGGCCCGAGTAATCGTTTAACACATCCCGACATGATTCGCCTCATTTCTTGCCTCCTTATACGCTGACTTTGTATGTTTCAAGCCAACCGCATCAGCACAACACCAATAACACACAGAGCCGCACCCGTGACTAACATGAAAGCGCCCGTAGCCAGCACCACGGTTACCAGCCCAAGCGCGGCAACTCCCAAATACAGATAGTTCTCCAAGTTTATGGCCTGTGCATACGACATCTCCTTTGGGTTTGTGGGGTCGAAATGCTTTCCCCCCAGGAGCGCCGTGTAGCTGGGAGCAATAGCATGCCGATCTTCACGTACCTTATCTGCAGCCAATTGTGCCGTGGCTGCACTGTCTATCACCTGATTCGCCTTGTCTCCCTGGATGCCAAGCATGCCAAGAGTAACATCCTCTTGCTTCATCGCGTCCGTAAGATATACCTGCTTAGCAAAGCCCTGGCCTATGAAGGCAACACCCATGGCCAAAGCCACAACCCCAAGTACTACGATTGCTATGCCAAAACTTACAATCCTTTTCTTCACAATCATTCCTCCTGTCTGTCTACAAAAATTCACCCAGTAGCTTCTCAACCCTGGCAGAATTGATAACCTGCTTCACCAGCGGCCCCTTTTTCAAAGCGGGCAATTCATCCTCAAAGGTGGTTGATTCCTTCCTGTAGATGACGCCTATAGGTATATTGTCGCCCCATTCTTGGGCCTTTTGAAAAGCCGCCATTCTGTCACCTGACTTGTAACCGATCTCTGGTCCCAGTTTGTATACCCTCTCCAGATACCAGCTATAGGTGTTCCGATGATTGAACGAAACACACGGTTGCAGGATATCCAGCAAAGCAAAACCCTTGTATTTGATAGCATCTGTCATTAGGCCTGTAAGATGCTCTACGTCTCCGGCAAATCCCCTGGCTACGAAACCAGCGCCGGCGGCTATGGCTGTAGAAATGGGGTTAAACTGAACTCCCGCGCCGTCAACTGTAGTTTTGGTGACGAAACCTTGATCACTCGTGGGAGACGCCTGACCTTTGGTTAAACCGTAAACCTGGTTATCATGTACCAGATAGGTTATGTCATGATTGCGCCTAACAGCATGGAGAAAGTGGTTGCCTCCCTCCCCATAAGCATCACCGTCACCACTGACGGCAATGACAACAAGTTCATCATTTGCTATCTTGGCCGCACATGCAGCCGGTATAGGTCTACCATGAAGCATATTAAGCACATTGCATTTGGTATAGTGGGGCAGCTTTCCCGCCTGCCCAATACCTGAGACCATTAGCACCTGGTATGGCTCGATATTCAGGTTAACCAGCGCTTGCTTGACGGCACGTAAAATGCCAAAGTTGCCGCAGCCAGGACACCACGCCGTCGGCCCCGCAGCATAGTCAGATAAGGTCACCACGTTAGCACCCCCTCTCTTTTACTTCCCTGACAATTCCTGCTGGGGTGAATGGACGTCCGTCAAATTTCAGAATCTTACCACTAACGTCTCTGCCCGTTTCAGAGCGAATAAGACGAGCCATCTGCCCCGTAGCATTGCTTTCCACCACGTAGCTATTGCGAGCATGATCTATTGTATCAGCCACCGTCTCGGCAGGAAAGGGCCATAACTCGCTGAGATGTAGTAGATTGATACTTACCTTCTCCTTGCCGAGTATATCAACGGCTTCACATAAGGCGCCATAGGTACTGCCCCAACCTATTAGCAGTGTTTCTGCATTCTTGGGCCCATATAGCCGAGGTGGGTCTATTTCCTGCTTTAGACTGAACATTTTCCGAAGACGTTTTTGTACCATTCGTGTCCTGGTTGAGGCATCTTCTATGAGATGCCCGGCTTCATTATGTTCATCGGAATCCGTTACTACAAGCACACCTTCTCGCCCAGGAAATGCTCTAGGGGAGATACCAGACTCGGTTATCCTGTGCCGCATATATCCATCGGTCGTATTTCCGTCAAACATGAGCCCTCTGTCCACACTAACTTTTGAAATATCGAGACCATTAATAAGAAATAGAGAGCCGGCCAGATGTTGGTCGGTGAGAATAATTACAGGCAATTGATATTTATCCGCAAGATTGAAAGCTTTTATGGTAAGCCAGAAGGCGTCTTCAGCATTAGCCGGTGCCAAGACAGCCCGCGGGAATTCACCATGATGAGCGTATAGAACAAAAGAAAGATCTCCCTGCTCCGTCCTTGTTGGCAGGCCTACAGCCGGTCCGGGACGCTGCCCATCAACCAATACGACCGGTGTCTCCGTCATCCCGGCCAATCCCAACCCCTCCACCATGAGACAGAAACCGCTACCGGAGGTAGCCGTCATAGCTCGCACTCCAGCATAACCTGCTCCAATAATCATATTGACGGCCGCTATTTCGTCCTCCGGCTGCACTACCACCAGATCAAATTCTCTGGCTTTAGCCGCCAAGTATTCCATGATGGAACTGGACGGAGTCATGGGGTAGGCAGCCATGAACTTGCAGCCGGCAGCTATAGCACCAAGAGCAATAGCTTCGTTCCCACTGAGTAACATCCTTTTCGTAGTGTCTTTGGAATTAGGATTAAGGGCAAGACTACCTTTGAAGTTCTTCCGAGCATACTCATGTCCAGCCCTGACAGCCTTGATATTGCTCTCCCCAACCTCACCGGCACCGAAATGGTCCCGCAAAACCGTTTCCACTATTCCGAGATCGTATCCCAAGATACCTAAAGCGGCGCCCAGCGACACCGTATTGCCCATAAGCTTGTTCCCTGCCGTCTCCTGAGCCAGCTTAGTCAACGGAATCCCAAACATGTTTCCATTGCCCAAGTCCTTTGCCACCTCGGAATCATATAGAATCACTCCGTGTTCGGTTAATTCATTACGGTGCAGGTCTATGGATTCCTTGTTCAACGCAACCAGCATATCCACCGTCTCCGAAATCGCTCCCACCGGTGAATCTTTGACTCTGATGCGAAAGAAATTGTGTCCTCCCCGTACTCTGGACTCATAGTCTTGATCGGCGAAGACATGGTAGCCACCGCGAGCGAAAGTCTTGGCCAAAAAAAAGCCTACAGACTGGACACCCTGGCCTGCCTCCCCACCTACCATAAAATTCATGTCTATGCCCACTATGTTACCTCCAACTCAAGGCTATTCCAGCAAAGCATTATCATATTTCCGGCATCACCGAAGATATCCGTCTTCTTGGGAAAAGGGGTAGGGCAAATTGACTCATTTCACTACTTGGCCTGTTTTGCTTTAATGGCAACTTTCTTTGGCTTTGCCTCCGATGCCTTAGGCAACATTATCTCGAGTACGCCGTTTTCGTAGTCCGCCTCTACCTTATCTGGCCGAACCTTCGACGGCAAAGCAATTGAACGGGAGAACCTTCCATAGGAAAGCTCGCAGCGATAATAGTCTTCGTTTTTGACTTCAGATTCGGACTTCCTCTCCCCTCTAATAGTTAGCATATCGCCGTCAACTGAGATGTCAATGTCCTCCTTTTTCATCCCCGGAATCTCGGCCCGCACTACGACCTTGTCTTCCTTTTCATACATCTCGATGGGGACCGCCAACGGCACCGTCACCCGGCACCCGCCACCAAAGCAGCGGCTGGCGCCACATGGTGAGAGGATACCTCATAGCTTCGTCCATGCGTCGCTCCATCTCTGCCAAATCACCCCACGGATTCCATCTTTGAATTGCCATGTTACTTTACCTCCTATATTTTCGCTGAACCTCTTAGCAGCCCTGCCCCCGCAGAACTGATAAAAAGCTGTGTACCTTCTAACATTCGCCAATATTTGATATTCTCGGCCTATGTCTTCTCTCCCTGGCAAACCAGAGCTTCTGCAGACCGGATCAAGTTTGGCGAGACTACAGTGCCTGCCTGCAAGATATGTTTGGCAAAATCCAGCGGTCCCACCTCCGGCGATACCTTGCAGTTGCTACATATCGCCGTGTAGGGCGGTACCGTGACAGACTTGCCCACGACCGTAATGCCGTGATCATGAGCAGTCCGCGACGTTTCGAGACCGATATAGCAGAACTTACCAACTCCTACGCCTTCGTCCAGAATCGAGTTATTCACCACACTATGGTCACCAATTACAGTGTTTGCCATTATCACTGAATTTCTTACTATAGCCTTTTCCTCGATCCTGACACCGGGAGACAAAATAGAGTTCCTAACCTCGCCCTTAATCACACAGCCCGGGCTAACAAGGCTATCTGTCACGGTACCCTGTCCACAAACCTTTGGTGGAGGCAAACTTCCATGGTTCTGCGTAAGAATAGACCACTGAGTATTCATACTAAAAGTTAGCGGTTGACGTATGAGCTCCATATTGGCTTGGTAATACGCCTCAACGGTTCCTATGTCCCGCCAGTAGTCGTTGAATTTATAGGCAAACACTCTATCCCTGCTAACCATGCTGGGAATGATGGCATGCCCGAAGTCATGAGGTGAACTTGAATCAGCAGCGTCTTCTGCCAGGCGATCCAGCAGAGTTCGGCTACTAAAGATATAGATGCCCATAGACACCAAATTGCTTTTCGGCGTCTTGGGTTTCTCCACAAATTCTATTACTCTGCCTTCAGGGCTTGTCTTTACTATGCCGAAACGATGAGCTTGATCAATTGGCACCGAGACGACGCCAACCGTAACATCAGCATCCACCTTCTGATGGAAGGCCAGCATTTTTCCGTAATCCATCTTGTAAACGTGGTCAGCAGCCAATACCAACGTGGAATGAGCACCTATCTTTTGTAGATGACCGATGTTCTGATATATGGCGTCGGCGGTACCCTTGTAGGAACCTATTTCTGGATCCAGAATGTGCAGATTGCGCTTATCACCATTGGCAAGCCACCACGCGTTCAAGTAATTTCCCATGCCGGAACGCTGATAATCAGTCAGAACAGCAATATCCTTAATTCCAGACCGCACACAATTGGTCAAGGCAAAGTCAATCACTCGAAAACTGCCTGCGAAAGGCAAGCTAGGTTTTGCCCTGCCCTGGCATAGAATATCCATCCTCCCACCCCGTCCACCTGCGAGAATCATGGCTAACACTCCAGTCATGTTTCTACCCTCATTTCATCCATTTTCATATTTCAGCTGGTCAGCACCGCGCCACAAACAGGTAAACATTGAACGCTATTGGTCATATGGGATACCGAGGTCAAAGCGTCCACGGTCACCTCAGCCAGTCTTTGCGGCTCTTCTGCTTCAACCACCATGATCACATCCGGTGGCCCCTCCACACAATCAACCGAGACAATACAAGGTTGCCCTTTAAGCATTCTCAAAACATCGTTCGTCTCCCCATGCGCAACGTCGAGAAATATGTAGGCTCTTGAATTCATCACTTCTGCCTCCTCATCATGCAAATATATAATTTTCCGAAGTCGCTTCCTTCTCATTTCCAACGGTCACCGCTGTCTCATTAAGCGGCTTCCCGAAAATTGTCCACCTCTGACCACAACTACAACAAAAAGCAATACCATCATAATCAACATCAGTGGTACCGCGGCAGACCGGACACGGAATAAAGGGTTCAGTTAGCTCCGGTACCGCTTCACGTGAGCCACTTTCAATTTTGCCCCGTTCAATTTCAATAACTCTTGTCGTCATTTGTTACCCTCCGGATGCCCAGTTTCGGCAGGCACAAAACCTGTCAAGCCGTAACCACAATATTAAAGGTTAAATTAGGCCAGTGGTATCCGTAAGCCTACGTAATGGACATAGCGAAAATGCGAAATTCTGGTTACGAAATCGGGGATGCAAGCGGGGTGCCTTTATGTTTGATCTCCGTCCGCGGGCGGGCCTAAAGGACCGCCCTTACATACTTTTGCTGCTTTTACTATTACATTTGATATCCTGATTTCCCTTGGGGGTAAATCCCTCTCAATCTCCCTTACAAAAGGGAAAATTGGGCCAATTAGCTTTATATAAGAGAGCGGTCAGTTCTGTCCACCTTAGAAAAAGGGGGATCCACGGGGATTTAGAATAGTATCTACGAACGGAGTGTGTCGAAGCTTGAGCTATGAAGAATGTGCAGAAAGAAGTTAATGAGAACTGGCTGGTATCAAATATCTGGTATGGTTCTATGATTTGAACAGGCTAATTCAGAAATAGGGGATATCCGCCGAGCTATTCGTCGGCTTTGTTCGCCATGGGACCCGATGGCAAAATACCGCGTTGTATGGCAAAGCGGAGTAACTCTGTTTGGTTACTTAGACCAAGCTTGCGCATCAGGTTAGCGCGGTGAATTTCGACCGTGCGACGGCTAATGTACAAATGCGAGGCGATTTTGGCGCTAGTATAGCCTTGCGCCGTTAAATGGAGGATCTCCCGTTCACGGGTGGTGAGCTTTTCATACGGGTCCAGTAAACTGTCCTGGCTCACTTGCATATAAGCTTCGATAGCATGTTCTGATAGGGCTTGGCTAAGGAAGCGGTGGCCATTGGCTACTTCGTGAATTGCGGTTACTAATTCATTGGCTGTGGATTCCTTAACTACATAGGCTTTGGCTCCTGCTCTGAGCGCCTCAATTACATAGCTTTCATTCCCGTACATGGATAAAATAACAACATTAGTTTTCGGTGAGAACTTCTTGACTTGGCGGGTGACCTCGATACCATTTATACCCTGCATCATAAGATCAACGACAAGCACCTTAGGCTTTAGACGCTTGACCATCTCCACAGCTTCCAAACCATTATCGACATCGCCAACAACTTTGGTATCCGCTTCTGCATTTAACAATGCCCGCAAGCCCTCTCTGACTACGCGGTGGTCGTCCGCTAACACTACCGTAATCATTCTTATTTGCTCTCTTTGATTTCGACTGTCGCCAACAAGGGAAATTCAGCTGTTATGATCGTGCCAATCCCAAGAGTGGACTCTATGACAACCTTGCCGCCTAACGCTCTTGCCCGTTCCCGCATGCCGCTGAGGCCACTTGAAGTGCCGGGAATTAGTGTGTTAGGGACAAAGCCGGCCCCTGGTCTTCTATTCTAACATGAAGCCTCTCTTCATCGGTCCAGGCTCTTATTGTCACCTGGTTCACGCTCGCATGGCGCACAACATTAGTTAAGGCTTCCTGTATTATGCGATAAGCAGCCAGATTTACACTTGGGGCAATTTGCGCGTGCAGTGCGCTATGCTCAAAATTAACTCTCACGCTGGTCTGAGAGGTAAAACGCTCAAAATACCAGAGCAATGTTGGCAATAGGCCTAAGTCATCCAACATCGCCGGACGTAAATCCAGCGACATCTGACGCACCTGTGCCATGAGTTCCCTGACTACCGATTGCGCCTCTGTAAGACTATCGCCTGTGCTTTCCCGGGGTGCCTTCGCGGCTTTAGCCAGTAGGAGCTGCAGAACGGTCAACGACTGGCCGATTTGGTCATGAAGTTCGCGGCCGATGGCGCGCCGTTCGATTTCGTATGACTCAACAAGTTCACGGGAAAGCCCCCGCAGTTCCTCTTCGGCACGCTTAAGTTGAGTAACATCATGAACCGTTCCTATCATCTGCACCGGTCTGCCACCTTCGTCAAAAGTAACCTCGGCCTCCTCATGAACGACTCTAACTGTACCATCCGGCAAAAGTATGCGGTGATCAATGCTGTATGGTCTCGCCTCATATAAGGCTTCGTTAACCGACTGCTCAACAAAGTCCCTATCGTCAGGATAGACATAACCCAAGAATGCCTCGTACGTGGCCCCGAATTGCTGCGGGCTCAGGCCGAAAATACGATATACCTCGTCAGACCATATCAATTTGCCCGAAACGATGTCCCAGTCCCAGTTTCCTACATGCGCAATCCTTTGCGCAGTGGCAAGTCTGGCTTCGCTTCGACGCAACGCTTCCTCTCCCAATTTTCGCATGGTGATGTCCCTGACTACACTGACGACTTGAGTAATCTCATCATTCTGCTTGAAAACGCTGGAGGTGATTTCTGCCGGGAATACTTCGCCGTTTCGGCGTTTCATCATGAGATCAGTATGCAACGAATCCTTTCCTTCTGCTATAGCTCTGTCCAGCTGATCACCAAAGCTATTGTACTCGTTCACAGAAGAGTACAGAAACTCTGTATTCCTACCGATACACTCTCCGGGTTCGTAGCCAAAGACATGTTCCATGGAATGGTTTACATAGACGATTACCCTTTCCGGCCTTTTCACGGTGAATATCACTTCCTGAAGTGAGTTGTTTAGCTTTTCAAGGTATTCACGGCTGCCCTTCAACTCCCTCTCCACTTGCTTACGCTCGGTGATGTCAATGATCGATAGCAATATCCGCGACCACGTGTCCTCAAAGCCAGGTGCAATGGATAATGTCAGGTAGATATCTTTTCTGCGCCCTTTCAAGGTTCGGATTATGGTTTCACCCTCAAACCAGGTATGTCCTTCCGCCAGAGCTATCAGCTCCTCTTTAAAGATATCATAGGTTTCCAGTCCGAAGACCTGCCCAGCCCCTTCTTGAGCTCACCCTTGTTCATGGCCTCAAACCGGCTCAGAGTAACCTGATTAACATCTACAATTCTGACCATTTCTACGCAACGCGACACAGCCGCAGGATTATCCTCAAAGTATTTCCGAAAGTCTCTTACTCCCTGTCGCCGCAAATCGTCGATCAATGCCTTGACAGCAGAAAAATCCTCTTCCCAAAGAGAGATGGGCACATTCTCAAAGAGACTGTAATATCTATCTCGGCTTGGCCGCAATGAGGCGGCGCGCCTGGCGCTCTTCGTTTCTGACGTTACATAACGAGTCCGTCCTGCCGGCAACTCCAATTTGCCTGTCGCCTCCTTCTTGAGTCGTATTTTCTTTCCTTCCATGTGCTTTCTACTAGTTACATCCTAACCTACTCAGATAACTCGACCATGATGCATTCGGCCCCCAAAATCAGTTTAGTTGTGTACTATCACTTTGTCAATGAGGTTGCAATACTCAACCTTATATCAATGTATAAGGGCGTTTCAAAAGTGTACTCGCGTGGGTGAAACTCAAGACCTTCTAGTATAATAAATGTGGGTGAGGAAGTGATAAAGTTCTCGGTTGTTATCCCGACTCTAAATACCGTAACCACGTCATCCCGAAGGTTTTTGCAGAATAGAATTTTCAGGCAACAAATTCTGAACGTGTGGTATTCACTGCAGTATCTTGTGGGCTGTTCGCCAAAACGGCTAGCCATTGTCTATGAAAGAAGACGAGGAAACCACACCTCCGACACGCGCCTAGGTATATTTGTGCGATTTCCGAACCCCGGCAAGGTCAAGACACGTTTGGCGATAGAGCTAGGCGATGAACTGGCAACCAAGTTCTATAAGTCATGTGCCGAGCAAATTTTCGCACAAACCCGCCATTTGTCTCGTGACGTGAAGCAATACGTTTTCTGCGCTGATGGTCGGGAAATACATGATATGAATCACTGGGCTGGCTCCAGTTTCTACTACGTGCCCCAGGTCGGAGCAGATCTGGGACAGCGATTGGAGCACTCTTTCAGCACCTTGTTTAGCCACGGCGCCGAAAAGGCTCTAATTGTGGCATCCGACGTACCGGACTTATCATCGGACATCATAAGGGAAGCAATTCTTGGCGCTTGACACACACGACATAGTCCTTGGTCCGTGTGAGGACGGCGGATACTACTTGATAGGAATGAAGAAATTGCACTACAAGCTATTTCATGGCATTAAGTGGAGCACCGATGAAGTTTTAAGGCAAACTATAGGTGCCGCTGATATCCTTGGCCTTAGAAATTACCTGCTACCCCGCCTCATCGACATCGACACGGCTGAAGATCTCAGCCGTTGGAAAAGAACAGCAACAGGTCTCAAAAAACATCGCCCGTCCAAGACTCTGGGTAAACAATCAGCCTATAATGACATATACCTTGGCTAGATTTTGTTGGGATATAACGGAAATTAAGTCGGGAAATTTAAATGAACGACGTTTCTTATGATTTCCAATTATGCCTTCAAAAGCATGATCTGAAGCTTAGTCCTATCTCTATTGAAACAGTCTGGGTGAATATCACCAGGCACTGTAATCAGGCTTGCAGCCACTGCCACGTGGACGCATCTCCGAACCGTACCGAGCAGATGAACCGGCACACCGTTGACCGTTGTTTGGACATAATAGCGCAACATGATTCTCTCAGAAAGGTTGATATAACGGGCGGTGCACCGGAACTTAATCCAAATTTCGATTATTTCGTTATGGAAGCCAGGAAATTGAGGAGGCATGTTACCATACGTCACAACCTAACGGTTACCTTCGATGGCGACCCGAAAACCGGCGCCAAGAAAGCCTACCTGCCGGAATTCTTCGCAGCGCATCAATTGGAGATACTAGCTTCCTTGCCACATTATGATGAACGTATCACAGAAGGGGTGCGCGGCAAAGGAGTTTTCAACAAGAGCATCAAGGGGCTGCGCCAGCTAAATAGGCAAGGATACGGGAAGGGCGGTACTGGATTGATTCTAAATTTGGTTCACAATTGCGATGGCCCCTTGTCCCCGGCTGGCCGCGTCAAGCTCGAAAGTCAGTTCAGAGAGGCGTTGAACTCCGAATACGGCATTGTATTCAACAACCTATATTGCGTTACCAACATGCCTATCAATAGATATTATTCACAGCTTAAGGAGACGGGTGACTACGGAAGGTATATGGAGCAGCTGGCGAACACGTTCAGCCCCGAGGCAGCACGCCAGGTGGTGTGCCGGTCGCTCATCAGCATAGGCTATGACGGGCGGATCTACGATTGCGATTTCAATCAGATGCTGAATCTCCAGGTTCGTCAACCCGAACCCGCGACTATCTTTGATTTCGATTATGAAGCCTTGAAAAATCGCAACATTCTTTTCGGGCCGCATTGCTTTGGTTGCACCGCTGGCGGAGGCAGCAGCTGAGCTGGAGTTGGGTTGCCCGTGTCGGCAACTGTTTGATCCGAAGAAAAACCGAACAACTTCAACCTTCGAAGCTTATATGTCAACCTAAAAGGTTCGCCATCACGGTATGTTGAATACTCCCAAAATATTCAGCAAAGATCGTAAGCCAAAATATCCCAGCAAGGCAAGAACAATGGTCATGACAGTCTTGCCCGCCCAGCAGGAGATGAAAAATCTCCAGAAACTGAAGCCGCTGCCTCCCATACCCACCACCATAGGCGTGAAAACAGGATTGGGATAAACCGACAGCAAGAAAATGGCCACCATACCAATACGATCTGGAGAGGCTAGTACACTGGATATTCTCAATTTCTTCAGCCATCGGCCAATTCCTGTATCCAAAAAATGAAAATTCGGAAATAGTTTGAACCCACCGCGACCGGACAAATATACAAGTGCGAAACCAAGAGCATTTCCCGCCCCGGAAACCAGGCCTACGAATACCGGATTTAGTAGGCTACCCAGTGTGAAGGTGAGTATCATGCTTGGAGTCGGTATCGGTACCGGCGAGCCGGCCAGAGTGATATCAGGAAAAGGCCCAGATATCCCTGATGCTCAAGCCGGGCTACGTACTCCCAGTGATAGATCAGGAAAACCGAAGGAGCCACACTCAGGCCTATCGTAACTACCAGGACTGAGACGGCGATGTATTTCTGTCTGGTCGTATTTGTAGCCACAGTCGATGTTTCTACTATATCAAGCTACCCTTCTTTTGATAGTGGCAAAACTGGCTTTTGCCAGGCAAACGGGAGCGAAAACGGCGGCTCAGCGTAGCTGACAATCATTTTGACTTTCCACCATTTTTTCACTATAATTCTACCGAATTTCCAGAGGATTCCTTTTCTTGCATCTTTGAGTTCAGGCTGGAGTTTAAGGACGGAGTATGAAAAGCTACAAAGTATCCGTTTGTCCAAACGAAGTACAGACACCCAGTCCTTTACTCTTCCAAACTGCCGCCGATTGCAGACGATCAGCAGGTAGTCTCGATCAACGCCTCAGCCCACCCTCCTTAGTCAAACCCCTGATATCTTTTGTAAAGAATAAATAATCCAAAGGAGTACCAGAAAAATGGCAGGAAAATTTGGTCTTAGACTCGGGTCGGGGGGTGCGGCATATGATACCACTGTAGGGGTTGCCGACTTCTCCCGCATGAGGCAGGAAAGACTGGCTAAAGCTAAAGCTGCCATGAAAAAGCATGGGATTGCAGTCGCTCTTTTGCTGAGGCCCGAGAACATCCGCTATGTCACCGGCACCTACGGTCCAGATTTCATTGAACGTCTCAGATATACCCTCGCCTTCGCCGAGAACGACCCCATTTTGTACTCCTGGATGGGTGGCCCGTTAGGCGAATGCCCCTGGCTCAAGCCTGAAAATTCGAAAATATCTACGCATTGGGCCGCTGAGTCCGCCGGGCCTGATGCTACATGGGAGGCTTCGAAGAAATTCGCCAATGAAATAAAGGCTGAATTAAAGAAGAAAGGATTGGATAAGGAGAAGCTGGGCACTGACGGTTTTCTGGACGAACCCGGTAGGCAAGCCCTGACCGACGCCGGCATCCAGCTTGTTAATGTTCAGCCGGTCTTGTTGGAAGCACGCGCCGTAAAGACACAAGATGAAATCAATTGCCTGCACATGGCAGCGGTTATCGCTGACACAGCTCATTTTGCTATGTATCAAGCTATAAAGCCAGGCATTCGGGAGCGAGACATAGTAGCAGTAGGAACCGATTCTTTGCTGAGGCACGGGTCGGAATTCGGCGCTTCCGTCGCGGTAAGCTCTGGCGGCAGGATAGGTGGTTCCAGCCTTACATCAGACAAGATAATACAAGTAGGTGATGTGGTGACAATCGATATTGTTCACGCCACCTATATGGGATACCAAACCTGCTACTATCGCAACTATGTAGTCAGCAGAAAGCCTACGGATAAAGAGAAGGACTTACACAATCGGTCATTGGAGAGGATGTACAAAGTTATAGATTCCATTAAGCCGGGAGTGTCTACGGCTGATTGTGCCAAGGGCTGGGCGCGGGCCAAAGATAAGGGATTTCCAGATGAATGGTATATGTGGTGCGATGATTTAGCCCACGGGCTGGGTTTATATCTTTATGAGTATCCCATAATCAACAGGCTGTGGTCGCTGGACCATCCCATGACCATCGAAAAAGGCATGACCATGGCTATCGAGTGCATGGAGTTCGATCCCATGGTTGGCAGAACTAAGCTGGAAGAGATGATAGCCGTCACGGATACCGGCGTCGAGATATTTACCAGAATGCCCGTTAAGGATATGATTATAGCCAGTCCTATAACTACGGCAGATTGAATAATGGGAAAATGAACGACTTAAAGGTCTATTAGTAAATTTAGAATAACGAGTTTTGTAAGGAGGTTCAAAAATGGCAGTTAGCGCGCGGCCCAAGAAAATCATGATTAACCACAAGACATGCACCGGTTGCCGGATGTGCGAGCAGATTTGTACCTTTTCCCGCTATCATGAATTTAACCCCAGAAGAGCCAAAATTAGAATTCTGATGAGGGAAAAGGAGGGTATCAACGCTCCCTTACTGTGCAATCAGTGCAAGACTTGTCTCACCACCTGCAAGCGCGGAGCGCTTTCCTGGGATGAAAAACTAGGGGTAGTGCTGGTAGATGCGAAAAAATGCAATGCCTGCGGACTCTGTGTCGAGGCCTGCCCGCAAGCAGCAATAACTGTAGACCCGATCACAAACACAGTGAATATTTGTGATCTTTGTGGCGGAGACCCTCAATGCGTGAAATGGTGTTCGGAAGGGACACTCAAATTCGAGGAGGTTCCAGAACCTGTGGCGGCTCCAGCTGGTCCACCTCACGGGGGTCCGCCTGGAGGTCCACCTGGAGGTCCACCTCATGGAGGTCCGCCGGGAGGTCCACCACATTGAATATAGCAAAACAAGAAACTCAGGAGGTATAAAAAAACATGACTGAATGGTACGGATGGATGGGGACTATTCTCCGCGTGGATCTTTCCACCGGCAAGATAACCAAGGAACCCCTCACTCAGGATTTAGCGCACAACTTCATGGGAGGCCGGGGTATTAACTCCAAGATACTATACGACGAAACAGGACCCAAGACCGACCCTCTGGGGCCGGATAACCGGCTCATAATCGGCACCGGTCCCGCCAGTGGCACCCTCGGGCTGGGCTGCGGACGTTTTACGATGACAACCAAGTCTCCCCTGACCGGAATCCTGGGCGATGCCAGCGCCGGCGGGGCCTTCGGGGGCGAAGTGAAGTTCGCCGGATACGACCATATCATTGTTCAGGGCCAATCAAAGAAGCCTGTTTACCTCTGGATCAACGATGATGAGGTCACCATAAAAGACGCCAAAAATATGTGGGGCAAGACTACCTGGGAGGCGACGGACCTGATAAGGCAGGAGTTAGGCGACCAGAACATAAAGATCATAGCCACGGGGCAGGCGGGAGAAAACCTCGTCAAATATGCCAGTGTCGTCGCTAACGAGGAGAGAGTCGCCGGCGAGACCGGCCTGGGCACCGTGATGGGCGCCAAGAGGCTCAAGGCCGTAGCCGTCAGGGGATCCAAATCGGTCAAGGTTGCCCAGCCGGAAAGATACGAGGAACTGGTCAGGAGCTGGTACGAGGATATTCCCAAGCAACATATGACTCCGCTGCACCGGAAAATCGGAGTTGTCTATGGCATAAGGCTGTTCAACCAGGTCTATTCCCTTCCCGTCAGGAACGCTCAGGAGCTACACGTCCCCGACGAGGTAATTCATGATTTCTACGGCGAAGAGTTCGTGCCCAAATACATGACCAGGAATATCTCCTGCTTCTCCTGTCCTCATTCCTCCCAAAAATTTGTGCAAATTCACGATGGCAAGTACGCCGGCGAGAAAGGCATGAGGCCCGAGTTGGGTCCGCTGCTGTCCATTTGTACCACACTCGGTGTATTTGATTTCGCCTTTGGTCTGAAGGCCACGAACTTAATGAATCAATATGCCCTGGACGCTCAGGAAGTGGGACCTGTTCTTGCCATGGCATTTGAGCTTTATCAAAGAGGCATCCTTACCAAGAAGGATACGGACGGACTAAAATTGGAATGGGGAAACGAGGAAGTAATCCTCGAGATGCTAAGGAAAATAGCTTATCGTGAAGGGTTCGGCAATACCCTGGCTGAAGGCGTCCTGAATGCCGCCAAGATAATAGGCAGAGGGGCTGAGAAGTATGCCTACCACATTAAGGGAAAATCACATTGTGACCGCACCACGGCCTACATACCCGCCGTCCTCGGCTTTGCTATGGCTACGCGCGGTTGGGACCACTTGAGAGGCACCGTGTTTCCACATATCACGGCTGGGGGTCCGCCGAAGTTCTGGAATTACGATCCCATATACGCTAAGATGGTAACGGAAAGGGAACACGTAGATACTACCGCTGACTCACTGGAGATATGTAAGTGGCTTACTGAATTCGAGCTTATGGAAGAGGGTCATGGCGGCGTGCACAGGATGGCTGACGTGGCATCGGCTATTACCGGCTTCGATTTCAGCGAGGAACGGGTGCATGACATCTGTGACAGAATCTATAACATTGAAAGAGCCTACCTGGTCAGGCACGGTATCAGGCGCAAAGATGACTGTCCGCCACGGCACTTTTATGAGGTGCCTATTCCCGATGGGCCATCAAAAGGCATGAAGATTGACATGGAACAGTTCGAGAAATTGAAGGATGCATTCTATCAACTGAGGGGACAGGACGTGAAGACAGGAGCGCCGAAAAGGGAAACCCTTGAGGCACTGGGCCTGAAATACGTGGCCGATGATCTTGAGAAGACAGGAGTTTATGAAGAGGCAAAAGTTTCCTAGCCCAAAAGGCTATCACTCAAACGGAAGCACTTAAGAAATAGAGGAGGTAAGTTTCTATGAAGAGATTACTACTGAGTCTGGTATTGGTTCTGCTGGTGGCTGGTATAGCAGCGGCTGGATGTGCTCCATCGGCTCCACCTCCCACCCCAGAAACCACCCCTACCCCAACAGCGGCAAAGACGCTGGATATCGGCATCGCAACTCCATTAACAGGGGCACAGGCTTATCTGGGTACCTATACCCAAAATGCAATCTTACTAGCCATAGACGACCAGAATGCCGCGGGTGGAGTCACCATCGGTGGCCAAAAATATACGTTGAATCCCCTCATCCGCGATGATAAGTTCGATGTGGTTGTTGCCCAGAATGTTACCGAGGAACTGATATTCGATAAGGGAGTTAAGATTATCGCCGGGCCACAAGTGGGTGATGCCGTCGGTGCGCAGGTAGTCACGGAAAAGAATAAGATCTTATTAATGGCAGACTTCGCTGCTGTGCCCGGCTTATGTGGACCGAACAAGCCGTATAGCTTCTTCCCTGGCGGTTATCCGGCGATGTGCCTGGTCAACGGCTCGGCATACATTCAGAAATTCTACCCTCAAGCCAAGACCGTTTTCACCTTGGTGGCCGATACACCGGATGCCCAGGGATGGCTGGATGCGAACAAGGTCATATTCCCTCGATATGGATTACAGTCTCTGGGTTACGAAAAGATCCCTGTTACCACAACGGATTTCACACCCATTATTTCACGAGTATTGCCTAAGAACCCTGACATCATAGACACGAGTTCCACCGGGTCCACCATGGGAGCAGCGAGTCCCCTATTGATAAAACAGATCAGGCAAGCCGGCTTTAAGGGCCTTATTCTATGTCCTACCTTACCACCTCCTCAAGTGATGCAGGAGGTAGTACCAAAACAATACCTCAACAAAATTATCACCAACGATATCGTTGTGAGCAGTCCTGTTGTCAGCCAGGCCTATAAGGACATGAATCAGCGGTATGTGAAGAAGTTTGGAACACCCTCCATTGATCTAGCTGCGGAGGTATACAACGGAGTAGATGGTTTCTTCCAGTTTCTCAACGGCCAGAGTTCCATGGATACCACTGCATTGATGAATGGCTTTGCCCAGTACCACTGGCAGGGCATCTGGGGGAGTGACGCCTTCTGGGTGGGCAAGCCCTTTTATGGAATTAATCGGGTTCTACTTTGGGGTTTCTGGGCTGCCGAATGGACGGATGGCCAGCCGGATACCAAGTGGGTAGCTCCTACCCCTTTGGACTTGTTTGTAGGGCAACAGTAGAAGCAATTACCCTGAGAATTAGAAGCCTCGGATGGCATTAGCCATCCGAGGCTTCTTTTTGACCTTCGAAGCTAAGGTAAACCATTTCCAGTAAGGTCCACACTAAAACTAAGGGTAACTCTCTTCCAAAGCGAGACTACCTGGCTTTCCCTTCTTCATAAACCCCCAATTTTTCCAGGTCATCGGCCACATACCCCAGGCCTAATTCCTCGAGTGTCTGCCTCTTGGGCGCGCCCGTCTTTCTATCCTGGCCTCTCAGGTCGTACCATAAATCCTTCAATTCTTCGAACTTCTGCCTGTCAACGGCTTGCCCTTTGAAAGGCCCATCCTGAAGTGGCACCTCATAGAAATGACGAGGAGGAACATCGTCCTCACGTCTAATTCCCTGTTTAACCAGATAGGCCCGCTCAACAGAGTATATCCTGTCACAGACTTTATGTAACTGTTCCTCGGTGAAATCGACTCCGGTAATAGCAGACAAGACTTCAGCCATTTTGGAGACGCCACCTGACCCCTCCAGCATAAGCTCCCAGTCGGTCATGAACTTACATATCTCCAATGAATCGGCAGCGGTACAGACATGTTCGCTGTCCCTCACATCCACTGGGGTAGCGGCGCTATAGTCCCAGTACCTCTGCGGATAACGCCTCGGTGCCGTGCCCCTTAGATGGTCCCAACCGCGGGTAGCGGCCGAAAAGCCCAGTACATAAGATATAACACTCGTCATTCGATCAGGATGCGACTTTCCTTTTATATGGTAAGCGTATTTTTCTGCCCCCTTGCCTATTCTCCTAGCGGCATTCAGACTCCCATCAGCCAGGACATCGCCGAACCCTTCCCGGTAGGTCACTTTTCTGACCAGCTCCCAAATTACATCCTTGTTTCCCCATTCCAATTTCAGCCCGTCGGTATCCTTCCGGGTCAAGATACCTCGCTGATAACATTCAAACGCCATAGCCATGGCTGGCCCAAGTTCCTGGGCATCTATGCCATATTGATTACACATGTTCACCAGCGCCAGACCAAAGGGAAAATCGAAAACGCCTAATTGAATACACATCGAGAACAACGGACCGAACTCCGGCCTTCTCCCTTTCTCACCGGCATACGGACCATCATGGATCTGGACATATTTCTGACAGGCCTGAGGGCAGGAAAAACAGGAAAAATGCCTAACAAGGTATTTAGGTACAAAATTTTCTCCCAGAAACTGGCTAATCTCTTCCTCAGGCCGATGCAACTCTTGGGAATTCTTTATCCCAAGGGCATGCGTGGTATTGAACATTCTTATCAAGAACGTGGTGCCAATTTTATGGTGGACAGAAGTCAGCGGGTGTTTGGGCAGATTCTCGTACCATTCTCTTATGATCTTCTCATATCTCTCCGGGTTAGCTACTTTAACTGATTTGGAGCCTCTAACGGCTATCGCTTTTAGCTTCTTTGAACCCATCACAGCACCCATGCCCGTCTCCGCCGGAACCGCCTCCTCATCTGTCATGGGACAAGCGTACTTCACCAGGTTCTCTCCGGCCTGCCCGATGGACAAAGTCTTTATGTCCACATCGCCCAATTCCTCCCTTATCAATCTTCCCGCCTCCCACGTATTCTTGCCCCAGAGATGCTTGGCATCTTGTATGGTGACTTCATCATCATTGATCCAGATATAGACCGGCTGCTTAGCCCGGCCCTGGATAACGACATGGTCGTATCCAGCAAACTTTACCTCAGCGCCGAAGTGTCCGCCCCCACTGGCATCGCCGAGAATGCCGGTTAATGGAGACTTAGCGGTAACCGTAAAACGTCCGTTCCCTAGTCCGAGTGTGCCACTAGTTGGGCCAGTCCCGATTATGAGCCGGTTATCCGGTCCCAGCGGGTCGGTATCACCCCCTGTTTCGTCATATAATATCTTGGAATTGATCCCTCTTCCGCCAACAAAATCATGAGCCAGAGCCTGCGTCAGCGCTTCTTTTGTTATCTTTCCGGTGGAAAGGTCTACTCTGAGAATAGTCCCCATCCAGCCATACGAATCGGTCATGCTTTCGCCTCCTAATCGCCTACTATGCACATTATTTTATTGTCGCCTGAAGGTCTGTGTCAAAAATAAAACCGAAACTGCCGTCCAAACTTGTTAACCACTGACTCGAAGTATTTCAACTTATCTTGACAGGAAAACTATGTGCAGCGTACAATCCCTCGGTTGTAAACGGCGCTTACTAACGTAACGAAAGAAAAAGGTAAGCCGGATTGTCGAATTCCAAGGACATTACAGACCAATCCACCACGCATGGTGCGGCATGCTGACGCCTGCTGGCAGCCGCCAGAGGAAAGGAGGTGAACCCGCCAAACAGTCATCACCGAGTTCAGTAATTTTTTTCGTTGTCACTAGCTAATAATCTAAAAGGAGACTAAGACAATGGCATTTGAGAAGCTTTTTGAGCCGATCCAAGTCGGTTCCCTAGAAGTCAAAAACAGATACGCTTACGCGCCCGCCAATACTTTCGAAAGCTGGCAAGGCATTATAAACGAGCAGGAAATTGCATTTTATACGGCAAGAGCCATGGGCGGTACGGGCATGGTCATCGTAGGCGCCTACCTGTCATCAAGATTCGGCGTACCATACTGCCAGCATCCCTGGATGTACTGCTTCGATATAACGCATTTGACCGGGCTGGCACCGCTCGCCGAGAATATCCGTCTCGCCGGTGCGGCCGCAATCTGCCAACTTTTGCCTGTTCCAAGTAGCCTGGGTCAAAACTGGGCAGGCATACAGCCCGTGGCACCTTCGGCCGTGGAACACATACGGCCTAGGGGTTGGTTGCACCCCACGTTCAGTAAGGTAATTCAGCAACGCATGTCAAGCTCTGTGCTTCTCAAGACTATGGGGGTAGGAGCTTCAAATTCGATACCTAGAGAGATAACACTGGACGAGATCGATACTGTAATCAAGGAAAACACTCTGGCCTGCAGGTTGGCCGCTATGGCCGGTTTCGACGGCATAGAACTGCACATGTGCCACAGTTATCTGGTTGATGAATTCCGCCATCCACTAATGAACAAAAGAACTGATAGATACGGCGGCAGCGAGGAAAACAGAAACCGCCTGTTGCTTGAACTCGCCGAGTATGGCATCCGCGCGGCGAAGGAGGAGAATCCTAACATCGTCGTGGGGTTAAGACTGGGCTGCCAGTGCGGCCCGGGAGGCTACGATTTCGAAGAGTCAAAGAGATTGGCACTGCAAATGCAGGAACTGGGTATAGAGTATTTCCATGTAACCTACGCCGAAGGCGGACCAGCTCCCCACAGCGTGCCTTTCCAGGACGGTATACTACTCCAGTTCGGGCGAGAGTTGAAGAAGATTTTGAAGATCCCTGTCATGACCTCCAGCATACATGACCCCAAACTGGCTGAGAAGGCAGTCACGGAGGGGCAGACCGATATAGTAGCTACTGCCAGATGCATGATCGCCGACCCTGAGTTTGTCAACAAGATAAAGAGGAATAAGCTCGGTGACATCGTAAAGTGTACCGACTGCGGCAGTTGTACCGGACTGCTTACAACCCGGCTCAGATGCCCGCATAATCCTGAGTTGGGTCGGGAAAGATATAACCCCAAATATCAAATAATGCAGGGATTCAAAGGCGCCGCCTGTTTGCATCCCGCTTTGCAAAGAAAAAAATAAACGACTGTAATAGAATAATAAGGTATTAGAGGAATCTTCGGGGGGGGCAGGAACCGGTCAGCTTTTCCCGCCAAAATCCCCTTCTTCTCCCTTTCTTACAGTGAGATCAAGAGGGATTTTCCCCAAGTTGAAATAGATAGGTACCATTCAGGGGCTAGACTAGATCTTTATCCCCAGAAATTCTGTTCTGAAAGACTTAAGAGAAGCCCTTATCCCTCCCTTCTATTTCTTGGGCTTCTCCAGCATCGCCTTCATTGGCGTCCAATAGTAGTCGTGCCATCCCTGCGAGATATCTTTGTAATGTTCTTCGGGAACTCCCGTCTGGGTGAAAGTAATACTGGTCTCGCCCTTGTTCTCTTCAAGCAAGAAGGTCGCCTGTGAATAATGGCCCTCCGGCCAATCGCTATACCGCCACGATTGAACAATCTTACGAGCAGGCACCAGCTCAATATTCACCCCATCGATCTCGCCATCGTAGACGCTGAATTTGTCGCCTACCTTCTTACCTATTCGTGCCGTAGAGCCGACAAGTTCGCCGTGTTTCTTGGAGTCCATCAGCACCTCATAAACATCGTGAGCGCTCGCTTTAATTGTCACATTCTGTTGTATTGTTTTTGTTTTCATCTTTGCCTCCTACTTGATAAGCGTACCTGCCCTATTAACAACTGTAGCACAGATTGCGGATGGTTGCTATTTAGGTTCACAGCATGGCATAATGCTAAATCGATTTCAGTTTTCCCGAGTAAGCTTGACCCATGAAGAAACTTCTGTCTGGAAACGAGGCTTTTGCTTTAGGCGCCTATCACGCCGGCGTTACCGTGGCCTCCGCCTATCCGGGCACGCCCAGCACGGAAATTCTGGAATCGATGGCCCGGTTTGAGGATGTTTACGCCGAGTGGTCCACGAATGAGAAAGTGGCCATGGAGCTAGGGCTCGGAGCCTCATACGCGGGCGTTCGAGCGCTGGTATCCATGAAACAGGTGGGACTGAATGTCGCCAGTGACCCATTTATGGCTGCTTCTACAACCGGTATCAACGGCGGCCTGGTGGTCGTAGTAGCCGACGATCCGGGAATACATAGCTCCCAGGATGAGCAGGACACCCGTCACTACGCCAAACTGGCTAAGGTGCCCATGCTCGAGCCCAGCGATAGCCAGGAAGCATACGACCTGATGGCCACCGCCTTCAAGATGAGTGAAGAGTTTGATACCCCTGTACTGGTACGTTCCAGCACCCGGATTTCTCATTCCAAATCGGTAGTGGAAATCAGTGGTAGCCGGGTTCCCGCTAAACCCGCAGCCTTCAAACACGATATCCAGAAATACGTAATGCTGCCCGTCCATGCCCGTCTCAGACGGCCATTGGTAGAAGAACGCTTACAGAAACTGTGCGCCTATGCCGAGACTTTTCCCGGCAACCGTGTAACTCTGGATGACCGTCATCTGGGCGTGGTGAGCAGCGGCGTGGCCTACCAGTACGCCAGGGAGGTTTTCCCAAGTGCGTCCTTTCTCAAGTTGGGCATGACATACCCGTTGCCACAGAATTTGCTTCTAAAGTTTGCCGCTCAGGTCTACAGAATGATCGTCGTGGAAGAGCTCGACCCTTTCCTGGAGGAGAATATACTGGCGCTGGGCATAAAGGTAACCGGAAAGGAATTCATCCCCAGGATAGGCGAACTGAGCCAGTCCGTTGTTAAAGAAGCCGGGCGGCGCGCTAGCCTTATCGTTTCACCTGTACGCAAAGAAACACCCATGCCATCCGGACTACCGGGGCGTCCACCGGTTCTATGTGCCGGCTGTCCGCACGCCGGCGTATTCTTTGTCCTCAGCACTATCGGCCGGCGCTCAAAACTGCTTGATGCCACAGGTAAGTCCGAAAAAGGAGGCAACCTGATCATCACCGGGGATATAGGCTGCTACACTCTGGCCGCCTATCCCCCGCTCCGCGCCATGGACACCACGGCGTGCATGGGTGCCGGCATCGGCCAGGCCCTGGGGGTAGAAAAAGCCGGTGTTGACACTAAGGTAGTAGCCGTTATCGGAGATTCTACTTTTCTGCATTCCGGCATCACCGGTGTGGTAGACGCAGTCTATAATAATGCGAGCGTCACCATCATCATTCTGGACAACGGCACCACGGCCATGACCGGTCATCAGGACCACCCGGGAACCGGTATCTCCGCCAAAGGCGCAAAGACCAGGACAGTAGAGCTGGAGCGGCTCGTCCGCGGCATAGGCGTCGACGATGTTAAGGTTGTGAACGCCTTCGATATGAAGGCCTTGAGGACGGCGGTAAAGAGTTCCTTAGACAATACTGAGCTTTCCGTCATAATTGTCCGCGGTCCCTGCTCCGTCCGTCTCAGAAAACGCACCGGCTTCAGAACTATCGACAGAGATAAATGCGACGATTGCGAGACCTGTCTCAAAATCGGCTGCCCGGCCATACAGAAGCTCAACGAGCAGGCGTGCATCGATGTCTCTTTATGCGCCGGAGATGCCTGCACAATATGCGAGCAGCTCTGCCCTAAAAATGCCATAGCCCCGTTACCTGCCGCCGGAGGCAGAGGACGAAAGTGATGAAGAAACAAGATCTGCTAATCGTCGGCGTGGGTGGTCAGGGCATTGTCCTGGCCAGTGATATACTGAGTGAGGTGGCCATGGCTGCGGGATATGATATCAAGAAAACTGATACCATGGGCATGGCGCAAAGGGGTGGCAGCGTCGTCAGCCACGTCCGGATAGCCGACAAGGTCCGGTCTCCTTTGATTGAAGAAGGCGAGGCCGACATTTTGCTGGCTTTTGAGAAATTGGAGGCAGCCAGATGGAGCTACTATCTCCATTCTGACGGTGCCGTCATAATCAACAACCAGGTCACGCCGCCATTATCAGTGAGCCTGGGGACAACTCGTTACCCTGACGACTCCGAGATTGAGAGCATCTTCAGACCGCTCACAGATCGTATTTACTTCGTTGACGGAACCAGCAAGGCGGAAGGCATCGGTGATGCCAGAACATTAAATATATTTATGCTGGGTTGTGCCTCAACCCTGTTGCCCATGAAAGCCGAAACATGGAGAGACTGCATTACCCAACGTTTGCCATCCAATATTCTGAAAATCAACCTGGCCGCTTTTGAAATGGGCGCGGAGGAGATGTCCGGTGCTGTTGTCAGATAATGTAAGTAAGCGTATGTCCGAGGGGTCGTGGATCAGGAAGATGTTTGAACAGGGCGCTCTTCTAAAAAAGCGCTATGGTGAGGAAAATGTCTTCGACCTGTCCCTGGGCAATCCCATCATCGAGCCGCCTCCCGAGTTCGACAAAGAGCTGAAGAAACTGGTCAAAAAGCCCATCCCGGGAATGCACCGCTACATGGAAAACGCCGGCTATGCCGACACCAGGGCTGCCGTGGCGGCGCAGCTCTCGCATGAGACCGGCATCAAGTTCACGGTGAACGATATCGTCATGACCTGCGGCGCCGCCGGTGGCCTGAATGTGGTGCTGAAGACCATCCTTAACCCTGGAGACGAGGTAATTATCTTCGCTCCCTATTTCGTGGAGTTTGGCAATTATGTAGATAACCACGGCGGCGTCATCAAGGTCCTGCCCACCGATGACAAATTTATACCCAGACTGGACGCCCTCGACGCCGCGGTGACAACCAAGACAAAAGCCGTAATTATCAACTCGCCCAACAACCCCACCGGCGCCGTCTACAACCGGAACTTCATGGTGCAGCTAGGAGAATTGCTTCGCAGAAAAGAGGCCCAGTGCGATACCCACATCTTCCTTATCAGCGACGAGGCGTACCGCAAAATCATCTATGACGGCCTGCCATATCCTCCCGTTTTCCATCATTATCGCCACACCATTTCGGTTACTTCCCATTCCAAAGACCTGGCGTTGCCCGGTGAGCGCATTGGCTACATCGCCATACATCCGGATTCTCCTCAGCGAGAGGAGCTGGTAAACGGGTTCATTTTCTGCAACCGGATACTGGGGTTCGTCAATGCACCAGCGCTAATGCAACACGTCGTCAAGAACCTGCAGGATGTGACCGTCTCCGTAGCCGACTACCAGAAAAAGAGAGATTTTTTATATGATCGTCTCGTTGACCTGGGTTATTCAGCCGTGAAGCCACAGGGCGCCTTCTATATATTTCCTAAATCACCGCTGGAGGACGATGTCGCCTTCGTCAATGAGCTGCTGCAGTGGAAGGTACTGGCAGTGCCAGGGCGTGGCTTTGGCGTCGCCGGCTATTTTCGCATCTCGTACTGCGTTGACGATAAGACCCTGGAGGGTTCGCTTGAAGGCTTCAAGAAGGCCGCTGACAAATTCAAATTGAGAAAGCATAGTGGACAAAAGAGCTAGCCAGGAAAAAATGCCAGGCAATGACAGCCATGAGGACAACGCCTCAGCCAATGTGGCAGAATTGAGAGCTAAAGCTGTAGGGGAGCCGATTGCCTCTTTCCTTGATATGAAGCTGGTGGACTTATCCCCGGGCTACGCCAAGGTAACCATGAAGCTGAAGGCCGAATATCTTAACTTCAACGGCCTCATTTTTGGCGGCATTATCATGGCCCTGGCTGACCAAGCTTTCGCCTACGGCACCAACTCCGTAATCACTCCTAATGTGGCCTCGCAGTTCAATATACACTTCATCGCCAGCGCCGATGTGAACGACGAGCTTATTGCCGAATGCCATGTTATCAAGGCCGGCAAGCGGGTCTGTATCTCAGAGATGACGGTAACCAATCGGGCAGGCAAACTCATCGCCAGGGCCACGGGCACCACCATCCCGCTGGTCCAGCCCAGTTCCAAATGACGGACATGGACTTTTGAATTTGGCTCTTTGTCTTAGATCCCCCTTGATCCCCCTTTTTCTAAGGGGTAACTAGGTCATCGCGAGGAGCCCGACAAGTCGGGGTGACGTGGCGATCTCGGTGGGGAGGCATTGAGATTGCCACACTCCGATACAATCGGGACTCGCAATGATACGGGGACGTTACCCATATTGTAAAAGTCGCACAACCCTTTTTCTCCCTTTCGGAAAGGAGATACAGAGGGATTTTCCCGGAAGGTTTATGAGGGTTCTTTTCCAAAGGGAAAACACTTAGCTGAAGCGGTCGCCCTATTTTTGATTTTTGCTCTTTGATCTTTTCTACGGTTCATCTGTGGGCAGATGACACCTGACCCAATCGGCTAGCCACAAATAGATAGAAAACATTGACTTCTACAGATTCGCCTGTTAAACTGACATAAGACAACAGGAAGTAACTCGTGGTCCAAGGAGATAAGATAAAAGTACTTCTGGCAGACCAGCAACCGCTGTTTCGTCAGGGTGTGCGCGCCCTTCTGCACCAGCAGCCGGACATAGACATCTGCGGTGAAGTCGACTCCGGCGCCGAGCTTCTGCCCGCCATTAACAAACTCTACCCCGATGTCGTCCTCCTCGATGTGGAAATGGCTCACACCGATAGCCAGGACCTGGCCCGGGTAGTGAAGCAGCAGCTGCCCAGCGTAGCCGTCGTCATCCTTTCGCCAAACCCTACCGATGAGGAGCTGTTCCAGGCGATTAAATCGAGGGTAGCCGCCTATCTGAAACGTGACGTCTCCTCGGACTTACTGATGACAACAATACGTAAGGCCGCCGCTGGCCAGCATCCTATAAATGAAACATTTGTATCCCAGCCCAATGTGGCAAACCAGGTACTGAAGCAATTTCAAGACCTCTCCTGGGGAGAGGGAGTGGAATCCTTCGTCTCCCCGCTAACCCCCCGGGAAACCGAGATACTCACGCTGATGGCCCAGGGCTATTTCAACAAGCAAATTGCGCTTGAGCTCAGCATAAGCGAGCAGACCATAAAGAATCATATAACTTCCATACTCCGCAAACTGGATGCCAACGCCCGTACCCAGGCGGTAATCACCGCACTAAAGCGCGGCCTCATCTCATTGAGCTAGCCGAACCAGCGATGCCGTAGCCGAAAGTCCCTGGCCTTCCACGCCATTCACCGTACCAAAGTACTAATCCCCTGATGGGCAGTTTTCGTTGTACCATTATATAATAAGGAAACAGGCCAATGAGGAGATAAAGAGTGAAGTCATTCCGACGCCTAGCCATCCTGACGCTTATAATAATAGTCAGCTCCATGCTGCCACTCGCGGCCACGCACGTGGCGCTTGCCGATGACGGCACGTCCAACCTGCAGGAGCTTACCAGCGGGGCCGATGTCATAGTGGCTGGAACCGTAACTCAACGCAGCAGCTACTGGAACGATGATCACACCCGGATTTACACCTCGGTCGTCATCTCGGCAGACGATACGCTCAAGGGGACGCTAAATCAGGACAAGGTTACGGTCACCATCGAGGGAGGCGAGGTCGGCGGCATGGGCCTGTGGGTATCCGACATGCCCAGCTTTGCCCAGGGCGAAAAGTCGGTACTATTTCTGAAGAAGCTTTCCCCGAGCGATTTTCCCGGAGCCAAGGACTTCACGCAGTTTCAAGTCTATCGCGGCTACCGCGGCAAGCTGGCCATCAGTGGAGACAAAGCGGGCGGCATGCCCGAAAGCGTGCTCAGGGACCGCATTCAGAACCTGTTAAAGGGACGGGCGCTGTCCAACGCCGAGCTGAATATCGCAGCGGCCTCTGTCACCTTACCATACAAGGTTCTCCTGTATAGCTGGCCACATCCCCCGGCCCCTGTCGTTCACTACTATATAAACGAGAACGCATCCAATTGCACCGGCGAGGGCGCCGCCGTACAGGCCGCCGCGGCCACCTGGTCGGCCGCCGGCGCCAACTTTTCCTTCACATATGCCGGCACCACCACAGCTACAGCCCCAGCTCTAGACGGGGTCAACGAGATTATGTGGGTAAACATGGGCTACGTAAGTACCCTGGCAGAAACCACGATCTGGTTTCAGGGCAGCACCATCATCGAAACCGACATAGAGTTTAATGACTACTATTATTGGAGCACGGCACCGACCTGCCCGGCAGGGCGCTACGATGTGCAGTCCGTAGGCCTCCATGAATTGGGACACTGTGCGGGCCTTGATGACCTAACAAATCCTTCGGACTCCGCCAAGGTAATGTACGGCTACAGCAGCCGGGTACCACCAAGCGCGTACTTACCGCCGACGACATCGCCGGCATCCAGGCGATTTACGGGATAGCGACACCGCAGCAGCAGCCACCGGCGCCGATTTTAAGTTCGCCGGCAAGCGGGGCCGTCTTACCAGACCTGTCCGTAACACTCCAGTGGAATGCTTCGCCGGCTGCTGATGACTATGGCGTGCAGGTAGCCACTGATCCCGGCTTCGCCAATCTCCTGATCTCGGAAAGCGGGCTAACGTCGACTCAATACGTGGCGGACGTGCCCACCTGGAACACCACCTACTACTGGCATGTAAACGCCCAGAACAGCTATGGTACCTCCCCCTGGTCGGCATACCGGACGTTCAGGACGGCATTGGGCCCATCACCCACTGACCTGACGGCCACGGCGATTTCCGCGGCCGGAATACAGCTTAACTGGAATTATGATTACGGCAACGAGGCCGGCTTCAAGATAGAGAGAAAAGAGGCGCTACTGGCACATACGCCCTGATCGCCACCGTCGGCGCCGGCATCACCAGCTACAGTAATACCACTGGCCTTTATCCCAGCACCGAATACTACTACCGGGTACGGGCTTACAACGGAAGCCTCTACACCGGCTACAGCGACCCGGCTTCCGCCACCACGCTGCCACCCCCACCGGCAGCGCCAAGGCTTTTGACCCCGGCTAACGGCGTCATCATACTGGACCTGGCGGCAACCCTGACATGGAATCCGTCGACTGACGCCCAGGACTACGGTCTGCAGGTATCCAGAAACTCCACCTTCACTGCTCTCATCCCCCTGGATCCGGCTACTACCACCGATACCAGCTATAACGTTAGCGGGCTCGATTGGGCCACGCGTTACTACTGGCGGGTAAACGCCACGAATAGCTATGGCAGCACCTCCAGGTGGTCGTCGTATCGGTATTTCACGACGGCGCTGGGACCACCCCCGACTGACCTGAAAGCCACGGCCAAATCATCGACACAGATAGACCTCATCTGGACCCCCAGCTCGGCTAACGCGGCCGGCTTCAGGATAGAGCGGAGCAAGAACGCTGGCGTTACATACTCCGTTATTGCCACCGTTGGCGCCGGTATCACCAGCTACAGCAATACCACCGGCCTTTATCCCAGCACTGAATACTGGTACCGGGTGCGGGCCTACAGTGGAAGCCTTTATACCGATTATAGCAACGTGGCTTTCGATACAACTTTGCCGCCACCCCCCCAATACCAACCTTGACGGCACCGCTGAACGGCGCTCTCACCACTGGCGCGGACGTAACGTTGCAATGGAATACCTCGGACGGAGCCGTGAGCTACGGGCTGCAGGTATCCAGAAACTCCACCTTCACCGCTCTCATCCCCCTGGATCCGGCTACTACCACCGATACCAGCTATAACGTTAGCGGGCTCGATTGGGCCACGCGTTACTACTGGCGGGTAAACGCCACGAATAGCATGGCAGCACCTCCAGGTGGTCGTCCTACCGTTATTTCAGGACACCAATCGCGCCATAAGACCCGCAGCTTTGTTTTCGGAAAATCCTTTGATTCTCCCCCGATACAATTGGCCATTCTAGGGGCCTATTCATCGCAATTCAACTGGAAATATCCAACGAAACCAAACTAAATGTAATATGCCAGGCCAGACATTAATCAGTCACGGCGCTCCTAGAATGAGTTGGTGCTGGTAGCGGACCAGCCTGGGACTGTACTCGAACCTGATGCCGAGCACGCGGTACTTGACGGCCAACTGGTTGGCTCCGCTGTCGGTTAGCTCCACCACGTCAAACAGCTCCTGGCCACAGTTGGGCGGTATGAGTATGGCTCCCCGTTTTCCGCTGAGTCTCATCTTGTCGAGTACGGCCTGGGCGACATCTTCGGCCAGGGCGTCGGTGGGGATAGCCAGGTTTTGTTGGAAGTCTAGCCTCTTCGCCTACCAGGCCTGGCTCGGTGGCGTCGACGGCCGTGCCGTAGACGGGGTTGCCGTACTGGTCTCTGCCGATGATGTAGGCTCGGTTGACGGATAGTGTCTCTTCAGTGTACTCGCCGTCCAGGATAACATGCCAGACGTACTTAAGTAGCCTGGGGCTGCCGATGGCTACGACCTGGGCAATTCCGGATGGGGCGATGATGCCTGGCATGGCCGACGGATGGCGTGCCGAACGTTACTCCCTGGGATATCCGTGGGATATATCAGCTGGCGGTAGATGAGCTTCGGCGTACCTGCGACTATAGCCTGGCTGATGCCTGACAGCAATATGAGCTGTGACTTCTTTATCAGCGTGGGGCTACCCAGGGCGATGCGTCCTGCTGGATGCCCGAGGGGCTGATGATGAGGGCGGAGGTTGCCACTGTGGGCGTACCGTAGGCGATGGCCTGGCTTGATACCTTGATGCGGTTATGACCATGGCGCCCCAACAGCCAGAATCTGTCAGTTCCTGGCTGGTCTGTGAAACCTGTACCAGCGGGGTCAGAAGCAGACCAAATGAATCAG